>NZ_CP107970.1:1495833-2989166 GCF_036090055.1 Nocardioides sp. NBC_00368 | reverse complement strand
GTGCCCAGCCGGTGCTCCTGATCGTGACCGACGGCGAGCCCACCGCCCACCTGGAGCCCGGCGGCGACGTCTGGTTCTCCTACCCACCGCACCCGGTGACGATCGCGCGGTCCGTCGAGGAGCTGGAGAACTCCCGCCGCCTGGGCGCGCAGACGACCTTCTTCCGCCTCGGCGAGGATCCCGGCCTGGCCCGTTTCATCGACTCGATGGCCCGCCGCGTCGAGGGTCGCGTCGTCGCGCCGGAGCTGGACGACCTCGGCGCCGCCGTGGTCGGGTCCTATCTGGGGGACAGGACGGCGCGGCGTACGTCGAACAGCTACGGCGGCTATCCGGACGCGTTCGGCGGGCGCGGCTGGTGGGCCGGCTGAATGTTCACCGAGGCGGTGTCCTGAGCCTGTCGAAGGGTAACTCGGCGAGCGCGCACTGCCTTCGCGGAATTCCACGAAGCAACCGCACCTCGACCGAGTTAACTCGGTGAGCATCCGGCCGCGTAGCCTGCGCTCGTGCCCGAGGAGACGCTGAACGTACTTGCCCTTCTCGCTCTCGCGGCCCTGGCCGCCGGGTACGTGGACGCGGTGGTCGGCGGAGGTGGACTGATCCAGCTCCCGGCGCTGCTGCTGTTCCTGCCGGGCGCCGCACCGGTGCAGATCCTGGCGACCAACAAGCTGGCCTCGGTCTTCGGCACCTCGATCAGCGCCGCGACCTACTACCGGCGGGTGGGGCCGGACCCGAAGACCTTCATCCCGCTCATGATCCTGGCGTTCGCCGGCTCTGCGCTGGGGGCGGGGGTGGCGTCGTACCTGCCCGAGAAGGTCTTCGAGCCCATCGTGCTGGTCGCGCTGATCCTGGTGGGGGCGTGGGTGCTCTTCAAGCCGTCGCTCGGGGAGGTGACCGAGCTGAAGTTCGACGACCACCGGCACGTGATCGGGGCCATGGTGGTTGGTTTCGCGGTCGGTTTCTACGACGGCGCGCTGGGTCCCGGGACGGGCAGCTTCCTGGTGATCGGGCTGGTCGGCCTGCTCGGCTACTCCTTCCTGGAGGCCAGCGCGAAGGCCAAGATGGCCAACGTCGCCACCAACCTCGCCGCCCTGGTCGTCTTCGTCCCGCAGGGTGCGGTGCTGTGGAAGACCGGACTGGTGATGGGCGTGTGCAACCTGATCGGCGGCTACCTCGGGGCCCGGACCGCGGTGGCGAAGGGCGCCGGATTCGTCCGCGTCTTCTTCATCGTCGTGGTCGCCGGGTTCATCATCCGCATCGGCGGCAGCGTGCTGGGACTGTGGTGACATGGGCTCTGCAGGTGAGATGCACTACCTGACCATCGCCCGCGACGGCGCAGCTGAGATCGAGGAGAAGCGGTCGCGGTTCCTGTGCACGCTCGCCCGGGTCGAGGACGAGGCCGAGGCGCGGGCGGTGGTCGAACGGCTGCGCAAGCAGCACTGGGACGCCCGGCACACCTGCTCGGCATTCCGTATCGGTCCGCCACCTCAGCCGGTCGAGCGCTCCAACGACGACGGTGAGCCGGCCGGCACCGCGGGCGCCCCGATGCTCGAGGTGCTCCGGGGTGCCGGGGTGTCCGACACGGTCGCCGTGGTGACCCGCTGGTTCGGCGGGACGCTGCTCGGTGCGGGTGGTCTCGTCCGGGCCTACTCCGACGCCGTCCGCGCCGCGTTGGACGAGGTCGGGACGCTGCGGCGCGAGCTCGTTCGAGAGTATTCGATCGAAGTCCCGTACGACGCCTCGGGCCGCCTCGAGACCGACCTCCGATCCTCCGGCGTGGCTGTCCTCGACACCGCCTACGGGGCCGCGGTGACCCTGCGGATCGGGGCCCCGCCGGCCGAGGAGAAACGCCTCCAGGCGCTGGTCGCGGAGCTCACCGCGGGTGCGTCTGCGCTGGTCCCGGGCGCGGACCAGTGGGTCGACGTCTGCTGACGTTTGGGACAATGGACGGGTGAGCGACCATAGCGAGACGCCCGTGGAACTCCCTACCGGATGGACGACGAAGGTCCCTGACCTCGATGATCTGCCCGCACTTCTGAGGCTCCGAGCAGCCGACAAGACCCCGTTCGAAGGGTCCGGAAAGGTCGACGCCGACGCCATCACCGGCGAGATCGCCGGGCCCGCCTCCTGGACCCGTCAGCAGCTGGTCGCGGTCGACCCGGCCGGTGATGTCCGCGCCTGGGCGATCGCCCACGACCGCGCCGCCGGACGCACCCTCGTCTACCTCTACGTCGACCGCACCATCGCCCAGGCGGCCGAGGTCGCCGCCGGGCTCTACGCCTGGCTCGAGGAGCAGGCCCGGGCGATGGCCGAGCTGCGCGGCATCACCGAGTCCCACCTCGACGCCAGCCCGTTCGCCGACGACACCGTGCAGCGCGAGTGGCTGGCGGCGGCGGAGTTCACCAACAAGCGCACCTGGCTGCACATGAGCCGCCCGGTGCTGCCCGACGAGACCGTGCCCCCGCTCCGCGAGGGCGTGACCATCCGACCCGTCGAGACCCACGAGAACGGCATGCCCGTCGCCGCCGATCTGCAGACCGTCCACCAGACGTTGGAGGAGTCCTTCCAGGACCACTTCAACTCCTATCGGGAGAGCTTCCCGGAGTTCGTACAGCGTCTACGTGAGGATCCCGGCCACCGCTGGGACCACTGGTGGCTCGCCTACGTCGACGACACCTTGCCCGCCGGTTCATTGGTCGCCTCGGTGCTGCCCGCCAACGCTGCCGGGGTCGAGGGGACGTACGTCGAGTACATCGGTGTCAACCGCAACGCCCGCGGCCGCGGCGTCGCCAAGGGGCTGCTCCACGCCGTCATCGGCGACGCGATCGAGCGCGGCCGCGACCGGGTCTCGCTCGAGGTGGACGCCGACAGCCCCACCGGGGCCGACGGGCTCTACAAGTCGATGGGCTGGGTGACCGACTACGTCACCGAGTCCTGGCACAAGGACGTCACCGTCTGAGGGTCTGACTGTCCGACGATCAGGCGCCGACGTCGGGGAGCTTGAGGTCGAGCGTCGGCGCCTCGGTGCCGCCGTCGACCTCGAGCAGCTTCCCGGTGACGAACTGCCCGGCCCGCGAGGTCAGGTACACCACCGCGGCGGCGATGTCCTCGGCCTCCCCGATCCGTCCGAGCGGGGTCTTCGTCTCGATCTCGCCACGCATCGTCTCGTCGCCCGCCACGAACTCGAGCGCGCTGGTCAGCACCGACCCGACGAAGATCCCGTTCACCCGGATCCTCGGCGCCAGGTCGGTCGCGGCCAGCCTGGTCCAGTGCGCCAGCGCCGCCTTCGCGGTCCCGTAGGCGAGATAGCCGCGCCCTGCCGTACGTCCCATCATCGAGCTGATCGACACCACGGACTGCTGCCCGTCCGGGCTCTTCACCATGTACGGCACCGCCGCCCGCGTCAGCGCGTGCGCCGTGGTCACGTTGAAGTGGAACGCCTCCTCCAGGTAGCTCTCGTCGGTGTCGAGGAACGTGTTCGGGATCGTCCCGCCGACGTTGTTGACCACGATGTCGAGACGCCCGAACGCCTCGTACGCCCGCTCTGCCAGCCCCGCCGTCACGGCCGTGTCAGCAAGATCCGCCGGTACCACCAGCGCCCGCCGCCCCGCCGCCTCGATCCTCTCGGCGACCTCCTGGAGTTGGCGCTCGGTCCGCGAGGCGATCACCACGTCCGCCCCGGACTCCGCCAGCGCCACCGCCGTTGCCGCCCCGATCCCGCGCCCCGCCCCCGTCACAATCGCCACGTGGTCGGTCAGCTCGAATCGTTCGAGAATGCTCATGCTGTCTCCTCAGTCGCGCCGAATTTGTAGAAGCGGCGGCCGAATCTGTAGTTGTGGTGGGCGAATCGGTAGAAGTGGCGGCCGAGACTGCAGTTGTGGGGACCGAATCGATACTTCCGGCGATCGCCAGAACTGCAGGCTCGCTCGCCATTTCTGCAGTCTCGGCCACCACAAGTGCGGTTTCGGCGTCCACAACCACCTACTCGGCTGAGACGAGGCCGCGGCCGGTGATCAGCGGGAGGTCGAGGGGAGAGACGAGGCCGGGGGAGGCGGCTACGACGGCTGGGATGGCGTTGACCAGGCGTTGGGCGGTGACGATCATGCCGGAGACGTTGTGGTCGCCGTGCTCGCCGTGGTGGCTGAACTCGACGGTCATCGACGGCTCGCCGGTGATCTCGATGCGGTAGCAGCCGTCGCCGGTCGCCGGGACCGGCCAGTCGGGGTCGGAGCCGGCGTCGGTGCGGGTGACGTGCTCGACGGTGATGCGGGGGATCCCGTCGACGGTGCCGGTGACGGTGAAACGTACGGAGCCCTGGGTGCCCTCGGCGATGTCGACCGACACGGTCTTGGTGTCCTTGACCGCCGGGCGGCGCTCGACGTGCTCGACGAGCGGCTCGTCGAGGGTCACTCCGAGCCCGGCGGCGAGCACCCGGACGACGGGGCCCCAGGCGGTGCTCAGCACGCCCGGCTCCCACAGGAACGGCTTGTCGTCCAGGGAGCCCCCGAAGCCGAAGAGATCCTTCATGACGACGGGCTGGTAGTACGTCGAGTAGTCGGCGATCTCCGAGACTCTGAGGTGGTCGATCCGCTGCGAGAGCGAGGTCAGCACCAAAGGTAGGACGTCGTTGGCGAAGCCGGGGTCGATGCCGTTGACGTGCAGGGACGCGCCACCCTCCCGCCCGGCCTCGTCGATCCCGGCGATCATCTCGTCCGGGAGCGTCCCCTGCGGGTGGACCAGGATCACCGGCCCGGACGAGACGACGTTGACCCCGTCCCGGATCAGCCCGGTCAGGTCATCGATCGCCTCGAAGACCCGGTCGTCGGTCATCGCGGCGTGGACGACACAGTCCGGCGCCAGCGCGACCAGCTCGTCGCGAGAGGTGGTCGCGGCCACCCCGAGCGTACGTCCCAGCCCCGCCAGCTCTCCGGCGTCGACCCCGGCCTTCGCCGGCGTCGAGGTCCAGACCCCGATCAGCTCCAGGTCGGGATGGGCATCCACTCCCGCGATGGCATGGCGTCCCACCGTCCCGGTGGACCAGACGACGACTCTGAGAGGCTGAGGCATGAGCCAAATCTAGAACGCGTTTCAGTTTCGCGAAAGTGATTCGCCGAGGAAACTCTCCGTCGCTACGTTGGCGCCCATGACCGAGGCACTCTTCGAGGACGTCCGCCATCCGACCGGCGCTCCCTACGTCGCGGACGAGTCCACGACCCTGCGTACGTTCCTCGACTTCCATCGGGCCACCCTGCTCAGGCAGGTCGCGGACCTCGACCACGAACAGCTCAACCGCCCCTTCCCGCCCACGACCATGACGCTGGCGGGACTCCTCAAGCACATGGCGTACGTCGAGGACATCTGGTTCGGCGTACGCCTGGCCGGCAACGCCCCGGTCCCGCCGTTCGACACCGCTCCCTGGGACGACGACCAGGACTGGGACTTCACCAGCGCCTCCGAAGACGACCCCGACCAGCTGCGCACCCTGCTCCGCGACGCGATCGCTCGTTCCAACGAGCTCACCGACGCCGCCGGCTCCCTCGACCGCATCGCGGTCGGCAGGACCCGCGACGGCCAGGAGATCAGCCTGCGCTGGATCCTGGTCCACATGATCGAGGAGTACGCCCGCCACTGCGGCCACGCCGACCTCATGCGCGAGGCCATCGACGGAAAGACAGACCTGTGATGCAGATCCGTGAAGCGACGGCCGACGACTGGCCGCACATCTACCCGTTCTGGTCCGAGATCGTGGCGGCAGGGGAGACGTACGCCTACCCCGAAGGCCTCACCTCGGAGGAGGCCAGGGAGATGTGGATGTACGACCACGTCGTCGTCGCAGTCGAGGGCGAGGCCGAGAACGAGCGCATCCTGGGCAGCGCGAAGATGGGCCCCAACCGCCCGGGCCGCGGCAGCCACATCGGCACCGCCTCGTTCATGGTCTCCCCGGACGCCCGCGGCAAGGGCGTCGGTCGGGCCCTCGGCGACTACTGCGTGACCTGGCACAAGGACAACGGCTTCCACGGCATCCAGTTCAACGCCGTCGTGGAGACCAACACCACCGCCGTACGCCTGTGGCAGTCGCTCGGCTTCCAGATCATCGGGACCGTCCCGGACGCGTTCGACTCGACGTCGCACGGCCGGGTCGGCCTCCACGTGATGTATCTGCCGCTGACCTGACCTCAGGCCGTCGCGGGGAAGGGGATGCCCGTGTTCGCGTGGCAGCGGTAGCCGTTGGGAACGCGGTCGAGGTACTGCTGATGCGCGGGCTCGGCGGCGTAGAAGGTCGGCACCTCGCGGATCTCGGTGGTGATCTCGCCGTACCCACGACGAGCGATCTCCTCGCCGTAGATCTTGGTCAGCTCCTCGGCGGTCTCCCGCTGCGCGTCGGAGACGTAGTAGAGCGCCGAGCGGTACTGCGTACCGACGTCGTTGCCCTGCCGCATCCCCTGCGTCGGGTCGTGGACCTCGAAGAACTTCTTGACCAGGTCGGCGTAGGACACCACGGTCGGGTCGAAGACCACACGCACCGCCTCGGTGTGGTTGGTCTGACCGCTGCAGACCTCCTCATAGGTCGGGTTGGCGGTCGTGCCGCCCTGATACCCGACAGCGGTCGAGTAGACCCCCGGCGTCTGCCAGAAGATCTCCTCGGCGCCCCAGAAACAACCGAGGCCGAAGTACGCCACCTCGGACCCTTCCGGAGCGGTCCCGTCCGACGGGGAGGCGAGCAGGGGAGTGCCGAGGACCCGGTGCTTCGCAGGCAGCTCGAAGAGCGCCTGGTCGCGCCCGGCGAGCGTGCGGTCCTCGGGGAAGAGCTGAGTCGGTCGGCCGAACATGCGGAACCTCCAGTGGTCGGAATCTCTACCAGTCTCCAACACAGTTCGACGCGCGAACGTTCCCGGATGGGCCGGGAGGCGAATCGGACGTAGGCTCGGTGTGTGAGCGAGCAGCAGCACCTCGGCAAGGCCGGTTTCGAGACCAAGGCGATCCATGCGGGCTACGAGCCCGACCCGACGACGGGTGCGGTGATCCCGCCGATCTACGCCACCACGACCTACAAGCAGGACGGCGTCGGTGGCCTGCGCAACGGCTATGAGTACAGCCGCTCCGCCAACCCGACCCGCACCGCGCTCGAGGGCGCGCTGGCGGCGGTCGAGGAGGGCGAGAAGGGGTTCGCCTTCGCCTCCGGCCTGGCGGCCGAGGACACCCTGATCCGCAGCCTGATGCGGCCCGGTGACCACATGGTCATCCCCGACGACGCCTACGGCGGCACCCACCGCCTCATCGACAAGGTCGAGAGCCAGTGGGGCATCGCGCACACGTCGGCGCAGGTCGCCGACGTCGACGCGGTCGCGGCCGCGATCCAGCCGGGCAAGACCAAGATCGTCTGGGTCGAGACGCCGACCAACCCGCTGCTCAACATCGCCGACATCTCGGCCCTGGCCACCGT
Organism: Nocardioides sp. NBC_00368; assembly: GCF_036090055.1. Taxonomy (NCBI): domain Bacteria; kingdom Bacillati; phylum Actinomycetota; class Actinomycetes; order Propionibacteriales; family Nocardioidaceae; genus Nocardioides; species Nocardioides sp. NBC_00368. The sequence goes on along the minus strand of NZ_CP107970.1, from coordinate 2,981,725 downwards.
CGCCCACGAGGCCGGCGCCCGGCTGGTGGTCGACAACACCTTCGCCAGCCCCTACCTCCAGCAGCCGCTCACCCTGGGCGCCGACGTCGTGGTGCACTCAACGACCAAGTACGTCGGTGGCCACTCCGACGTCGTCGGCGGCGCCGTGGTCGTCCGCGACCTCGAGCTCGCCGACAAGATCGGCTACCTCCAGAACGCTGCCGGCGCCATCGCCGACCCGTTCGGCGCCTGGCTGACCCTGCGCGGCCTCAAGACCCTGGCCGTACGCATGGACCGCCACTGCGACAACGCCGAGCGTGTCGCCGACTTCCTGACCTCGCACCCCAAGGTCGGCGAGGTCATCTACCCGGGCCTGGAGACCCACCCCGGCCACACCGTCGCGCAGAAGCAGATGAAGCGCTTCGGCGGCATGGTCTCCTTCCGGGTGACCGGCGGCGAGACCCAGGCGCTCGCGGTGTGCGAGCGCACCAAGATCTTCACGCTGGGCGAGTCGCTCGGCGGCGTCGAGAGCCTGATCGAGCACCCCGGACGGATGACCCACGCGTCGGTCGCGGGCACCGACCTCGAGGTGCCGGCCGACCTGGTGCGGCTCTCCGTCGGGATCGAGTACGCCGAGGACCTGGTCGCCGATCTCGAGCAGGCCCTTGACCAGAGCTGAGGCACCACAGACCGCCGTCTGCGTCGACTTCGGCTCCACCTGGACCAAGGCTCTCCACGTCGACCTCGTCTCGGGCGAGGTCCTCGGGTCCGCGAGCGCGCCGACGTCGCTGCACGAGGTGATGGAGGCGTACGACGCCTGCCTGGCGACCCTGGCCGAGACCGATCCACGGGCGACGGCGGCCGAGATCCTGGCCTGCTCCTCGGCCGGCGGTGGTCTCCGGATCGCCGTGGTCGGCAACGAGGAGCTGGTGACCGCCGAGGCCGGCCGACGCGTGGCGCTGTCCAGCGGCGGCAAGGTCGTCGCGGTGATCGCGACCGCGGGTCGTGAAGCCGAGAGTGACCTGGGGGCCACCCTCAGCTCCACCACCCCTGACCTGGTGCTGCTCACCGGTGGCACCGACGGGGGCAACCGGGACGCCATCGTCTCCGCCGCGCGCGAGCTGGCCGCGTCCGGCTGGCGTGGGCCGGTGGTCGTGGCGGGCAACCGCGACGCGAACCCCGAGATCGACGAGATCCTGGCCGACGTGCCCCACGTGACCTGCGAGAACGTGGTTCCCAAGATCGGCGTGCTGGCGCCCGAGAGCGCCCGCGCAGCTGTGCGGGAGATGTTCCTCGAGCACGTGATCGGCGGCAAGAACCTCAGCAGCCGGGCCGACTTCCGGCGGATCGTCCAGGGTGCGACCCCCGATGTGGTCCTCCAAGGTGTGGAGACACTGGCCGAGGTGCTCGGCGAGGACGTGGTCGTCGTCGACGTCGGCGGCGCCACGACCGACGTGCACAGCGTGGTCCGCCCCGATCCGGAGGCCGAGCACGTCCGCGAGGAGGTCGTCGCGGTCACCCCGGTGACCCGGACGGTCGAGGGCGATCTGGGGATGCGCTGGTCGGCCCCGACCACGCTCGACGCCGCCGACCACGGAGACCCCTCCCTGGCCGAGTCCGATCTGTCCGGCGAGGTCGACTACCGGCGCAACCACCCCGGTTGGCTGCCGCGCACGGAGCAGGACAAGGACATCGACGAGCTCCTGGCGAGGATCGCGATCTGCACGGCACTGCAGCGGCACGCCGGACGGTCCCGGGTCGTGCTGTCGCCGAGCGGCAAGGTCATCGAGCGCACCGGCACCGACCTGCGCCGGGTCGGCGTGGTGATCGGCTCCGGCGGCGTACTCCGACACGGTCGGAAGCACATCGAGGACCGCGTCATGCGCTGGTCGTCGCGCGGCGGGTGGCAGCTTCCCGAGGCGCCGCTGCGGACGGTCGACAGCGACTACGTGCTCGCCGCGGTGGGCCTGCTGGCGCGGTCGCACCCAGCCACCGCACGCCACCTTGCGACCCACCTCACACCCTCCCGGTAGCCTCTGTCAGGTGACAGATCAGGGGGATGCACCCGGCGGCGAGAAGTCGACCGCGAAGGAGAGTTTCGAGCGGATGACGGGTGCGTTCAGACGCAACCGGGAGGCGCGCGTGGCCCAGCGCCACGCGCAGGAGGAGGCCGATGCGCGGGAGTCCGCGGAGGTGGCCAAGGAGGCCGCCGCCGAGGCTCGTGAGTCGGCCGAGAACTTCGCGCTGCGCCTCGTCAACCAGTTCGAGCGTCTGCGCGAGGAGCGCCAGGAGCAGCTGGCGGCTCCCGAGCCGGTGAACGTCCCGACGTCCGCGAGCCGGTCGCACGTTCCCTACGGCGTCGAGCTGGCCGCCCAGTGGGGCTGGCGGTTCCTGGTCATCGTCGCCGCCGGCTACCTGATCGTCCGTGCCCTCGGCTTCCTCAGCATCGTCGTCGTCCCGGTGGTCATCGCCCTGCTGATCGCCGCGCTCGTCTCCCCGGTGGTCAACGGCCTCGCCCGGGTCGGCCTGAAGCGCAGCATCTCGGCGCTCTTCGTGGTGATCGGCGTGCTCGCGGCGGTCATCGCCATGCTGAGCTTCGCCGGCACCCAGGTCGCCAACGGCTTCACCGACCTGGCCGGGCAGACCGTCAAGGCGCTCGACGAGATCCGCGACTGGCTGATCAACGGTCCGTTCCACGCGAGCGAGACCCAGATCGACACCTGGCTCAACACGGTGCAGAACACCGTGGAGGACTGGGCGGCGGCGTACGCCTCCAACCCGTTCTCCCGCGTCAGCGAGGTCGGCGGGGTCGCTCTCGACGTCTTCGCCGGCCTGTTCATCGTGCTCTTCTCCACCTACTTCTTCTGCGCCGAGGGCGATCGGATCTGGGGCTGGCTGGTCCGGCTCGCGCCGCGCGCGGCCCGCAGCCGGATGGACAGCTCGGGACGGGTCGCGTGGGTCTCGCTGACCCAGTTCACCCGCGCCACGGTCATCGTCGCCGCGGTGGACGCGGTCGGCATCATGATCATCGCCGCTGCCCTGCAGGTGCCGTTCGTGGTGGCGATCGGCGTGCTCGTCTTCCTGAGCTCCTTCGTGCCGCTGATCGGCGCCACCGTCGCCGGCGCGGTCGCCGTGCTCGTCGCGCTGGTGTCGCAGGGGCCGGTGACCGCGCTGCTGATGCTCGGTGGCGTGATCCTCGTCCAGCAGCTCGAGGCCCACGGTCTGCAGCCGTTCCTGCTCGGTCGCTGGGTCCGGGTCCACCCGCTCGGCGTGATCCTCGCGGTCGCCACCGGCATCGTGCTCGGTGGCGTGGCCGGTGCGCTGGTGGCGGTGCCGCTCGTGGCCGCTCTCAACGCGGTGGCCAACCACCTGACCGCGGTCCCGGCCACCACGCCGGCCACCCCCGCTCCGCCGACGTCGCCACCGCCTCCGATACCGGCCAGCGGCCCGACGTCCCCACCCCCACCGAGCCCAGGAGCAGGCAGTGCCTGAGATGCACGCTCAGCCGACGTACGACGACATCCTCGAGGCCCGTGAGCTGCTGCGCGACCACATCACCGAGACCCCGGTCCAGGGATCTCGCTGGCTCACCGACATCGTCGGCGACAAGGTCGTCCTCAAGTGCGAGAACCTGCAGCGTACGGGCTCCTTCAAGGCTCGCGGAGCGTTCGTACGCATCGCCCGGCTGCCCGAGGAGCAGCGGAAGAACGGGGTGGTGGCGGCGAGTGCGGGCAACCATGCCCAGGGGGTCGCGCTGGCGGCGACCACCCTCGGCATCCCGTCCACCGTGTTCATGCCCGAGGGCGCGCCGATCCCGAAGGAGAAGGCCACCCGCGCCTACGGCGCGGAGGTGATCTTCGAGGGCCAGTACGTCGACCAGTGCCTCGATGCCGCGATGGCCTTCGCCGCGCGCACCGGCGCCGTGATGATCCATCCCTTCGACCATCCCGACGTGGTCGCGGGCCAGGGCACGATCGGGCTCGAGATCCTCGACCAGGCCCCCGACGTCAAGACCGTCGTCATCCCGCTGGGCGGTGGTGGCCTCCTGGCCGGGGCGGCGCTCGCGATCAAGGCGAAGCACCCCGACGTGAAGGTGATCGGCGTGCAGGCGGAGACCGCCGCCGCCTACCCGGTCTCGCTGCGCGAGGGCCGCCCGATCCGGCTCGACAAGATGCCGACGATGGCCGACGGCATCGCGGTCGGGCTGCCGGGGGAGACCAACTTCCCGATGATCCAGTCCTACGTCGACGAGATCCGTACGGTCTCGGAGGAGTCGATCTCGAGCGCGCTGCTCGCGCTCGTCGAGCGGGCCAAGCTGGTCGTCGAGCCCGCCGGAGCCGTCGGCGTCGCCGCCCTGATGGACGCGCCCGAGGCCTTCGAGGGGCCGGTCGTGGTCGTGCTCTCCGGGGGCAACATCGACCCGCTCCTGCTCGGCAAGGTGATCCAGCACGGCATGACGCTGGCCGGACGCTACCTGCCGGTCGCGGTCACGATCCCCGATCAGCCGGGCGCGCTGGCAACCCTGCTCTCGGTGATCGGCGACACCGGAGCCAATGTCATGGAGGTCGTGCACTCGCGCACCAATCCCGGGCTGCGGCTCGCCGAGGTCGGTGTGCAGCTCCAGCTGGAGACCCGCGGCCAGAACCATGCCGAGCGTGTTCTCGAACAGCTGCGCAGCAAGGGCTATCCAGCCGTCAGCCCGTGACCCGTGCCGGGGAACGGTCTCGACGGCAGATTGGGCAACGTTTCGGTCGCGAACTGTCTCCGGGTGTGGTTGCCTTGTTAAACTGAACGTTCTGACAATCTCCCGCAGAACGTTCCGCTGGGTGAACTACGCCCGCACAGCAGGGAGAAAAGGCGCCGGTTGATGGGGGTTGACCGGCGCCCCTTACCTATTCACTACCCATCAGGAGTAACTCGCTATGACTCAGTCGACCGAGACCACGGCTGCCACGATCTGGCTCAGCAAGGGTGCATTCGACAAGCTCACCGCGGAGTTGGAATACCTGAAGGGCCCCCGGCGCCAGGAGATCCTCGCCGAGATCAGCTCCGCCCGTGACGAAGGTGACCTCAAGGAGAACGGCGGCTACCACGCCGCTCGTGAGGAGCAGGGCAAGCTCGAGGGTCAGATCCAGCAGCTCGAGGCGTTGCTCCGCAAGGCGGACACCACCGTCCCGGAGGACGACGACGTCGTCTCGGTCGGCAAGCTGGTCACGTTCAAGTTCGAGGGCGATGACGACGACGAGGCCGAGACCCGTCTGATCGCCTCCATCGAGATGAAGGAGTACGCCGGCGGGGTCGAGATCTCCTCCGCCGCCTCGCCGATCGGTGCTGCCCTCATCGGCGCGCGCATCGGTGACACGGTGACCTACGAGGGTCCTCGCGGGCCGCTCAAGGTCGAGATCCTCAAGACCGAGGTCTACACCGGGTAGGAATACCCGGTTAACCGGTGATTCCTGCACTTCTCTGGCGTTGCACTGCCCGAGAAGTGCAGGAATCACCTGAGAAGTACGGTCACTCGACCGTGCAGTCACCCCACTCGACCCGCAGCGCACGGCGCTCGGTCGGGATGGTGATCGTCTGACGCCCCTCGCCGGCGGTGAACTCGAGGTGCCCGACCTTCTCCTCCCGGTCGTCCTCGGCCTCGACGGTGCAGACCGGCTTCGCGTCCTTGTCGTGGAGGCGCACGACGAAGGTCACCTCGACCTCGTTCTCGCTGACCGCCTCCCACTTCTCCAGCCCGGAGGAGACCTCGGGGTGCAGAGCGAGCCACAACGCCCAGCCGAACCAGCCGATGACGGCGACCAGGGCGAGGACCAGCGCGATCATGAGTACGCCCGGGCGACGGCGCGGGCCGCGGCCGTAGCGGGTCGCGATGCGGGACTCTTCGGCTGAGGGCGTGCTCACCAGGACATGGTCCCATCCCGCGGAAGCAGACCGCACATCCGTCCCTGCGGCGTACCACGAATGTTGTCCGCGGACTGGGAGCGGGTAACCGAAACGTGAGACGGGGCGTGGTTAGGATTGAACCCATGCCAGAGCAGCTCCAGCAGGCCTTCCGCCTGATGCACGTGCACGCGCACCCCGACGACGAGTCGAGCAAGGGCGCCGGGATCACCGCGAAGTATGTCGCCGAAGGCGTCGACGTCCATGTCGCGACGTGTACGGGTGGCGAGCGGGGCGACATCCTCAACCCGAAGATGGAGCGCCCGGGGATCCTGGAGAACATCCACGAGATCCGCCGCGAGGAGATGCACCGCGCCCGCGACATCCTCGGCATCAAGCAGGACTGGCTCGGCTTCGTCGACTCCGGGTGGGTCGAGGAGTTCATGCTGGTCAAGGACATGGCGGACAAGGACTGGTCGCTGCTCCCCGACGGCTGCTTCGGCCGGACGCCGCTCGAGGTGAGCACGCGCCGGCTCGTCGAGATCATTCGCTCGTTCCGGCCGCACGTGGTCACGACGTACGACGAGAACGGGGGCTACCCGCACCCGGACCACATCATGTGCCACCGGGTCTCGGTCGAGGCGTTCCGGGCGGCTGGCGACCCCGACCTGTTCCCGGACGCGGGCGAGCCGTGGCAGCCGCTGAAGCTCTATTACAGCCACACCTTCAACTACCCGCGCATGGTCGCCCTGCACGAGGCGATGAAGAGCCACGGGCTCAGCTCGCCCTACGAGGAGCGCCTCGAGGAGTGGAAGCCGGACCCGGGCTGGGACGAGCGGGTCACCACGAAGGTGGAGTGCGCCGACTTCTTCGGCGTACGCGACCAGGCGCTGCTCGCGCACGCCACCCAGATCGACCCCGACGGCCCCTGGTTCGCGGTGCCCCGGGAGATCGAGAAGGAGGCGTGGCCGACCGAGGACTACGAGCTGGTGACCTCCTACGTGCCGGTCCCCGAGGCCGAGAAGCGCGAGGAGACCGACCTGTTCGCCGGCCTCGACCTGTCCACCGCCGACGACGAGGGCAAGGCCGCGGTCGGCCGCGAGATCAGCTTCGGCAAGGTCATCACCGCCTGAGCCCAGGCTGGGTCGTTCTCAGGCGAAGGTGAGACAATGTCCCCATGTCCGGCCTTCCGATGACGACCCTTGCGACGACGCAGTCGTTCCACACCTCCCAGCCCGCTCCTGAGCCCACCCCGCCCCAGGACGAGGATGTCGTCGCAGGCTGGACCGCCTTCGGCATCTTCATCGCGCTCTGCGTCGCGGTCGCGGTGATCGCCTGGAGCATGCTGCGTCAGTTCAAGAAGGTCGAGAAGGCCAAGGTCGAGGGTGTCTTCGGCGAGGAGGCCCAGGCCGAGGCGATCGCCAAGCAGGCCGCCAAGGACGAGATCAAGAAGCTGAAGCGCTAGCTTCCGCCTGTCGGCGACGCCGCAGGAGCCACCACCCGCCGGCCCCGGCCAGCCCGATCACGCCGAGCGTGCCGCCGAGCTGGAGCAGCGCGCTGAGCCCGGTCGCCGCGGCCCGGGACTCGTCGAGGGTCCAGCCATGGGAGCGGGCGTTACCTGCGTACGCCGCCTTCTGGCCGTTCGGGCCCGACGCCAGGGTCTGGTACGCAGGGTGCAGGTCGGTCAGCATGTCGATCTCGACCTTCGTGGACGAGGTCGGTGAGGGGCAGTCGAAGGTGACGGTGGTGCCGTCGGCGACGAGATCCTCGCCCGGCTCGACCGACCCGTCGCAGCCCTCGATCCGGATGTGGTCGAGGACGTAGTCGGCATAGGCCTCCGACCGCGCCAGCGCCTTCTCGTCGCCGGACTCGTAGAGGACGACGCCGTCGAGCGTCATCCGGTCCGGCGGCAGCGCCCCGACCTGCACGGCGAGGTAGGCGATGTCGTCGGTGGCCCCGAACCGCCAGGTCACCTCGGGAACGCCTGCGGTCCCGGCGATCGTCGCGGTCTGCGGGGCACCGAACGGATGAGCGTCGGCGGGCAGCCCCGCGGTGGCCGCCAGCACGAAGCCGGCGACCACCGCGAGAACCCGAGGGCGACGAGCCACTAGCGCTGCTTCACCGTGAGCGTGAGGCTCGTGGTGGCAGGCTCGTGCTTGTCGTCGCCTGGGTAGACCACCTGCACCTGGTGGCGTCCCGGCGGCGGGAGCACGTCCACCTCGCACTCGGCCGCCCCGCGACGCGCCGGCGCCTCGCACAGCACGTCCTCGCCGATGAGGAACTGCACCGTGCCGGTGGCGCTGCGCGGCGCGATCGACGTACGCAGCGTCAGGTCCCGCCCGAACCGGACCGTGACGTCCTTGGCAGTGAGCGTGACCGGCTTCAGATCGGGCGTCTCGGGCTCCTCCACGACGACCGCGCGCGAGGCGACGGCCTGGTTGCCGTTGGTGTCGGTGACCGTGTAGGTCAGCGGGTAGGCGCCCGGCGTGTTCGTGTCGACGCTCCCGGTGACCTGGATCGACGAGGTGAGGTCACCGTCGGTGTTGTCGGTGGCGCTGACCCCGTCCAGCGGGTCGAACTCGGCGCCCACCTGCAGCGTCGTCGAGGCCGGGACCTTCAGCTCCGGCGGTGTGGTGTCGGTGCCGGCCGCGGTGGCCAGGAAGACGCCGCCGAACTGGTCGATCGAGCCGAGGGTCTGGGTCTCACCGGCCTGGCCGGTGCGCGAGGTCGAGGTCCACGCGTACACCTCACCCTCGGTCAGCCCGCTCCACTCCACCGTCGCCGGCCAGCCCGAACGCGCCGTGTCCGTGCCGATCACGGTGTCGGTGGGGGTGACCACCGTCAGCGCGTCGGTCGCGAACGACGTACGCCGGGTGGAGAGGTCCACCGGGAGCGTCAGGTTGTCCTCGGCGCCGTTGTAGCGGTGGCGGTCGTCGTACTCCGTCGCCCCGAAGTCGTCCAGGTGCGGGGAGTAGGTGTCGATCGACATCTCCGAGCGCTCGGTGTCGAACTGCAACAGACGGAGGTAGGAGGCGCCGAACTGCAGCAGGTCGGTCGCCTTGTGGTCCACCGTGCCGTCACCGTTGAGGTCGATGTTGCCGGAGGCGTCGACCGAGTCGGGGAAGAGCTCCCCGGCGGTCACCTTGTAGAACTGGTAGTCGGCCAGCAGCTCCACCACGTTGTGCGAGACGGTGGCGCCGATGCCGCGCTTGAGGTTGGTGCCGACGCCGTGCTCATGGCCGGCGAGGACCAGGAACACGTTGGGGTTGGCCTCCACGACCTGGTCGTAGAGCCGGGAGCCGTCGGTGGAGAACTTCGCCCCGCGCCCGTCGGGAGCCGTGGACGGCGCCAGGTAGGCGTGGGTGCTCAGGATGCCGTTGCGGTCGGGGAAGCGGGAGAAGATCTCGCTCGCCCAGGCCGCCTCCTCCTCGGTGACCCCGTAGGAGAGACCGACCGCGACGAAGTCGAGCCCGCCCGCGGAGAAGAGCACGTAGTTGTTCTGGTTGTCCGTGCCCGGCGTGACCACGTTGCCCGAGGCGTCGGTGACCTCGTCCCAGGCGTGGTAGGAGGCACCCTCGGGCCACGCCTGCGCAGCCTCGTAGTAGCGCGACGGGCTGAAGTAGCGGCTAAAGCGCGACTGCGGCCCGATCTCCTTGCCGCCCTGGTTGTCGTGGTTGCCGGCGACGACCTGGTTGACCACGCCGGCCTCGTCGAGGGTCGCCTGCGCGTCCGAGGTGAACTCGAACTCGCGGGTGATCTGCTCGTCGAGCCCCGGGTAGAGCAGCTTGCCGTCGGCACCGGTGGCCAGCGGGTCCTTGGTGTCGTTCTCGGTCACGTCACCGGTGTGCGAGGTGAAGGCGATCTTGCGCTGGTCGGCGTTGTCGCGGATCCACTCGGTCTCGGCGCGGTAGGCGCGCTGCCACACCGCCTGCTCCTCGACCAGCTGCACGTCGGAGGGCTCCTCGATCCCGTTGAAGTTCTCGTACGTCCCTCCGGCCGCACCCTCGGCGATGTACTGGGTGTCGGTGAAGTGGGCGAAGGAGAAGTCGTAGTCGTCCGGGTTCTCGAAGTGGTCCTTGTCGTCGGCGGCCGACTCGTCACGCGGCGAGAGGTCGTCGGCGAACGGGTCGATGCCGGTCACCAGGACGTGCACGGTGCCGTCGTCGACGTGCGCGGCCAGCGTACGGCCCCGTAGCGTGGTGTCGCCGTCGGCGATTCCGCGGGCGGAGGCGAGCTCGTCCCAGCGGTTCTCGACCGTGTTCCACACCCGCAGCGAGACCGATCGGGCCGGGTCGGCCGTGCCCGTCCAGACCACGTGGCGACGCGAGTCGGAGGCCGGGACGGTGACGTCGTAGCGCTGGAACGGGATCAGCTTGCTCGAGGCGCTGTCGGTGGTCCTGCCGTCGGGCGCCTGCTTTCCGGCGATCGTCTCGGGCGAGGAGTAGTCGAACTCGAGCGCGCTCGGGAGCACCGGCACGACGCCCTGGAAGCCCCCGTCCGCGACCGAGGCGGAGGCCGCCTTGAAGGTCGTGGTCACGTCGGAACCGTCGGGGCTGTTGGCGATCGCGGAGAGCGTCACCTTCCCCTTGCCCTGACCGGTGTCCGTCCCGCCGCCGGTCGGGATCGCGTCGGAGGTGAAGGTCGAGGTGTGCGCGACCGGTCGCCCGAAGACGTCCTTCGCGGTGATCTCGAGGGTGTGCTCGCCTGCGGCGAGGCCGGCACCGATCTCCTGACCCGGCTGGATCGGGTCGCCGTCGAGCGTGTAGGTCCAGCCCGAGGCGTTGCCCTGGTTCGTGACGTCGACGGCGAACTCCGTCGGGGTGGTGAGGTGCGCACCGGCAGCGGGAGTGGTGCCGTTGACGACCACCCCGGCGTCGCGGACGTCACCGAGCGCGGCGACGTTGAGGGCATAGGCCTGGTCCGCGGTGAGCACGTCGGTGAAGATCCGGGCGTTGCGTACGGTGACGGGCGACCAGAACTGGTTGACCGAGTCGGCGCCGACGTAGAAGGAGTTGAGGGCGTTGCCGCCGGGACGGGTCAGCGGGGCGGGCGCCGCGATCGAGGCGGCGAGCCTGCCGTCGACGTACAGCCGGGCGGTCGCGCCGTCCCAGGTGCCGACGGCGTGGTACCAGCGGCCGGCCTCGATCTCGACCTGCGCGTTGCGGTAGGCGCCGCCCGCGTGGACCGCGAAGGTCAGCTTCCCGCTGTAGACGACGATCGAGTAGCCGCCGCCCTCCTTCTCGGAGCAGATCGAGTGCTCGGTCCCGTTGGGGTAGGTGCCGTTGTCCTTGAAGGTGCACTCGATGGAGACCTGGTCGTCGATCAGGTCCCATGCCGAGGACCCCATCGCATAGGCGTACGCGTCGTTGGAGCCGTCGAACGAGGCGACCTTGGCCTTCAGCGCGGTGTCGTCGGAGATCACCGGCTCGCCGACCGTCGTCACGGCGCGGCCGGTGTCGTCGGTCGGCGTGCCGTCGTCGAAGTCGACGTCGAGGACGTCCGCCGCCGGCACCGGGGGAGCGGTGTCGTAGACGCCGGCCAGAGCCGCGGCCTCGGCGTCGGTCACCGCGCGGGCGAAGAGCGAGGCGCCGGCGAAGGACGCCGGCGGAGCGGGCTGGCCGATGCCGGTCGGCGCCGAGTCGGCGCCGACGACGAAGCGGCGCGAGGTGGCGGCCGGGGCCTGCAGGGCGCCGGTGGCAGCGGTCGAGCCGGCCTTGGTGCCGTTGACGTAGAGGCTCAGCGTCTGGCCGTCCCAGACCGAGAGCACGTGATACCACCGGTCGGCCGTGATCGGGGTCAGCACCGACTTGTAGCCGCCGCCGATGTGGGCCATCGTGCCCAGGTTGGAGCCGGTCACGTAGACCGAGTAGCCGCCCGCCTCCTTGTTGGAGCAGAGGTCCTTCTCGTTGCTGGTCGGTAACGTGGTCTCGACCCGGAAGACGCACTCGATGGTGAAGCCCTGCTGCAGGTCGGCCCACGGGTCGTGCTCGACGGAGACCGCGTCGTCGGTGCCGTCGACCGTCATGATGTCGGTCGGTGTCTCGGCCAGGGAGTCGTCGGTGCCGTACGTCGGCGCGCCCCAGGTGCGCGGCTCCAGGGAGCGGGCGCGCTCGTGCGGGGCGCCACCCTCGAAGTCGATGTCGAGCACGTCGGCCGTCGGGGCGTCCACGGTTGCCAGCGCGGCCGGCGGTGGCCCGGTCAGCGGTGCGCCGACCGCCGTGTAGGTCGCGGCACTGGCTGGTGTGACGGCATCGCCGGGGAGGGCGGCGAAGATGCCCCCGGCGAGGGCCAGGCCCGCGGCCACGGCGAGGAGCCGCGTCCGTCCGGGTCTGGCGAAGCTGGCACTCGTTACGGAGAACACGATGCTCCTTCGGGTCGTGCGGCATGCTGCTGTTGCCAGGTGGGGGTGCGGCATCGCCCGAGGTGCCGAACAGCCGGACACCCGTGCCCGGCCAGTCGGTCAGCCTCCTGAGATCGGGTGAACGTGGCCGAGCGGCGCTGTCGACGCCCGGCTGTCGACTTGGTAAACGGTTGCCGCAGCCGTATCCACCGGCGAATCCCTGTGCCATCGTTTGCGCCTGACATGAACGACTTCTTCACGGGCGACTGGCTCGGCGCGGCGGCGCTGGTCGAGCGGGTGCAGGGCTACCTGGACGAGCCCGGCATCGCCGCCGCCGCGTTCGTGCTCGCCTTCGCGGCCGGCGCCGCGCACGCGATCGCCCCCGGTCACGGCAAGACCTTGGCTGCTGCGTACCTGATCGGCGCCGAGGGCCGCGTGCGTGACGCGGCCTGGCTCGGCGGCTCGGTGGCGGTGATGCACACCTTCTCGGTGCTGGTCATAGCGGTGGCCTGGGCGTTCTTCTCGCTCTCCGATCTCGTACGCCTGGAGAACCTCACCGCCGGGCTGCAGATCGTCGCCGGGGTGCTGGTCGTCGGCACCGGGCTGTGGTTGCTGCGCCGGCACTGGCGCGCCGCCCGCTCGGGAGCCGGCCACGGGCACTCGCACGGGCATTCACACGGGCACTCGCACGGGTATGCCGGCGAGCACGGTCACCGCGGAGGCGTACCCTTCGACAAGCTCAGGACACCGCGCCGCCCCGGCATCGTCCTGCTCGGCATCTCCGGCGGCCTGACCCCGTCCCCGGGCGCGTTCCTGGTGCTGGTGACCGGCCTGTTCGCCGGCCGCTCGGCGTTCGCGCTGCTGCTGGTGATCACCTTCGGCCTGGGCATGGCGACGATCCTGTTCGGTGTCGGCCTGCTGGCGCTGGCCGGCAACAACCTCGTCGTCCGGGTCGCGGAGTCCCAGGCGTATCTGCAGGTCGCGGCCAAGGTCACCCCGATCCTGGCCGCGCTCGGCGTCACGGTCCTCGGCGCCGGGCTCACCGTCGTCGGGGTCGGCTCCCTCGGCTGACGTCGGCCGGACGTCGGCCGGACGTCAGAGCGTCGGCGCGATCGACGGCAGCAGATCCTGGAACGTACGACCGTTGCCGATCTCGCCGAGCGCGGTCATCATCCAGCCGCCGTCGTAGCGACTGACCTTGGCCATGATCTCCGCGGTGTGCGGGCCGGTCTGGCTCAGGTCGAAGCGGGCGATCTCGGTGTGGGTCTTCTCGTCGACGAGGCGGCAGAAGGCGTTCTGGATCTGGGCGAAGCTCTGACCGGTGAACGAGTTGATCGTGAACACGATCTGCGCGACCTCGGCGGGCAACCGGTCGAGGTGGACGATGATCGACTCGTTGTCCCCGTCCCCGGCGCCGGTGCGGTTGTCGCCGGAGTGGACCACAGCGCCGTTCCTGGACTTCAGCTGTCGGAACCAGGCCTGGTCGAGGTGGCCACCGGCCGCGTCGTAGAGGATCGCGGAGGCGTCCAGGTCGACGTCGGCACCGCGGAACCCACCGAAGAGGCCCTGCCGGACCGCGTCCCAACCGAGCGCGATCCGCACGTGCGTCATGCTGCTGCCGTCACCTGTGGTGAGCGAGACCGACTGTCCCCGAGCGAGCGAGACGGACAAACTGATCCTCCGATGGCTGGGCCGACGCGGGCCGGAGCGGGCGGGACACCACCAGCCTAGTCAATGGTGACGGTCACCGGCCCCGTTCCGGCCGGCTCGACCAGGATCCGGTGGTGCTCGGCCTGGCCGACGACCCGGCCGCCCTCGACGGCGATGTCGGGCCCGTCGGGGTAGTGGAGCGGGCTGACGAAGATCTCGGTGGGCTCATCGATCTCCGCGGACGGCTCGTAGGTGTAGCTGAACTCGCCGGTCCCGGGGTCGAAGGAGAGGTCGACCGGGGTGCCGGCCGTGGCCTGCGGGTAGGTCCGGACCAGCGTACGCAGCTTGTCCTGTTTCACCGTCGACAGATCGGCGTCGTCGGTGAACATGCCCTGGCGGCCGTCGGCGGTGGTCGGGTCGTCCCAGTGCTTGTAGGCCCAGTGCATCCAGGAGGTGAAGTGGTCGTCGGCCGAGGCGGTGTCGATGGCCAGGAGCTCGGTGTTGTCGGTCGCGCCGAACTCCGACATCAGGTTGGTCGCGCCCATCGTCTCGGCCTGCTCGAGCGCCTTGAGGTTGTGGGTCTCGTCGTAGTCCTTGCACCCGCTGACCCCGATCGGGATGCCCTGGGAGTCGAGGTAGCCGTAGGGGCAGTAGCTGTGCCAGGAGTAGCCGACCTGGTCGTCGTTCGCCGGCCCGAAGCTGGAGTTGGGGACCTGGTTGGCGAGCAGCTGCGACTCGTACCAGACGATCCCGTCGGGATCGGACTTCCGGATCGCCGCCGTCGCCTTCTCGTACGCAGGCTGGAACTCGTCCCGGTAGGAGCTCGCGCACCCGGTGATCGGGCAGGAGAGCCACTCCCGGCCCGCCCACGGCTCGTTGATGAGGTCGTAGCCCATCGAGTAGGGCTGGTCGCCCCACCGCTGCGCGACCGCGCCCCAGGCGGCTGCCCAGCCGTCCTGGACGCCGTCCTTGTTGGCCCAGAAGTTGTCGTAGACGGTGGCCAGCTCGGGGGTGATGTAGGTCGCCGGGAAGGAGAGCTTGATCGGCGGGTGCAGGTTGTAGGGCGCCGGCCGCTTCGCGGCCCAGTCGGGCACGCCCTCGCCGCCGTAGGTCTCGTGCCACATGTCCTGGTGGAAGTCGTACTGCATCCAGATGCCCTCGTCGGCGAGCAGGTCGATCACCCGCTGCCAGTCGTCGAGGTAGTCCTCGTCGACCTTCCCGGCAGCGTCCGGGGTCACGCCCGCCCACAGGGTGCCGATCCGAGCGCCGTTGAACCCGTGCTCGGCCAGCCATTCCGCGTCGGCCGCGGTGAAGCCCTCGGGCGAGTCGGGCGGGACGTAGGGGTCGTGCTTCCAGACCAGGTTCTGCCCGTGCACGAGCACGATCCGGCCGTGCTGGTCGACCAGCCAGCGTCCCTCGCGGGAGAGCTGCGGGGTCTCCTTCCCGGGATCGGCGGCGGCGGGCCCTACCGGGCTCAGCAGCGAGGTCCCGAACGCGAGCACAGCCGCCGCGGCGGCAACGATTCCGAAGCTTCCCGAGCGAGGTGACATGGGCGGAACCTAGTGCTCTTCATCACATCCGGCAAGAACACGTTCTCATTCTGGACGGCGGGCCGAGAACGAGGGCCGCTCGGACAAGATCCGCAGTGGACAGGGGCGCCCTCTCTGCGGTTGAGTCAGGTGCGAAACATTGGGGGAGAATGTCACCTGTGAGAGACGAAACCAGCGGCTGGTCGGGGACCTGGGTGGCCGAACGTCTGAGTGTGCGTCTTCGGACGACCGACGCGCCGAGCGGGATGATGATCACCGATCTGGTCGGCCTGGCGGTGCGACGCAACCCCCGCCGGGCGCAGCTTCTCGTCTCCTCCGTCCTCGGCAAGCACGTCCCGACCGACCCGCGGCTGGTGACCGATGCCGGGCTGCGCCTGGGGGCCAAGGCTCGCGCCGCCGTCACGGGTGACGCGGTGGTGCTCGGCTACGCCGAGACCGCGACCGCGCTCGGCCACCTCGTCGCCGATGCGCTCGGGGCGCCCTACCTGCACTCCACCCGACGGGTCGTCGACGGCATCGAGTCCGTCGCCGACTTCTTCGAGGAGCACTCGCACGCGACCGCCCACCGGCTGCTCCCCGCCGACCCGACCTTCCTAGCTCGCGCCGAGACGCTGGTGCTGGTCGACGACGAGATCATCACCGGCAAGACCGTCGTCAGCACCATCCGGGCGCTGCACAAGCAGTTCCCGCGCAAGCACTACGTCGTGGCCGTGCTCGTCGACCTGCGCTCGGAGGCCGACCGTGGCCGGATGGAGCGCTCGATCAAGCGACTGCGCGCCACCGTGGACGTCGTCTCGCTCGCCAGCGGCGAGATCGAGCTGCCCGAGGAGCTCGCCGACAACGGCAACCGGCTCATCGACACCGTCGAGAACCTCCGCCAGCTGGCCGGCGTCGAGCCGACCCAGCGGCCGCGCGGCGAGGTCGTCCAGGTCGTCGCGACCTGGCCGCGGGCCGTCCCGGAGGGCGGCCGCCACGGCTTCACGACCAACGCCTCCGGCTCCTACGAGTCGGCGGTCACGGTGACCGCCGCCGCCATCGCCGGCCGTATCCCGGACGGGCCGGTGCACGTCCTGGGCACCGAGGAGCTGATGTACGCACCTCTGCGGATCGCCTCCGCGCTG
The DNA here is from genome assembly GCF_036090055.1 of Nocardioides sp. NBC_00368. NCBI lineage: Bacteria > Bacillati > Actinomycetota > Actinomycetes > Propionibacteriales > Nocardioidaceae > Nocardioides > Nocardioides sp. NBC_00368. The sequence continues at coordinate 2,965,199 of NZ_CP107970.1, read as the reverse complement.
GCCGACCGGCGAGCGGCCGAGGGCCGGCGCCACGAGATCACCTACTCGACCACCACACGTTCGCCGGTGCTCGACGTCGACGACCCGGGCTATGCGATCCGCACCGCGATCACCTTTCCCTCCCACGACGATCCCGCCGACGGTGACGGTCCGCGGTTCGCCTACAACCTGTGGGAGGGGGCGTTCGAGGCGATCGTCCTCGTCGTCGACGAGCCCGCCGACACCCCCGAGTTGCACGCGGAGGGCGGCCTGGTCGACCAGCTCGCCCGGATAGCGCCCCGAGTCGTGGTCGTCACCATCCCGGCGTTCACCCCGGAGCCGCGCCACGACCAGCCGGCCCGGCAGCTGCCCGTTCCGCTCCACGGACCCGCGTTCGGCTCCTACGAGCGAGACGACGTCGCCTGGCTGCTCAAGGACCTCTCCCCGGAGGAGGCGGAGCCGCCGGCCGAGAAGAGCGCGGAGGCCCATCTCGAGCTCTTCGAGGAGGCGCTGAGCGCGTCGGCGCAGCGCGTGGCGTACGCCGTCGGCCTGGTCACCGAGCACGTCCTGGCGCGGCGCGGGCAGGATGCCGTGCTGGTCTCGCTGGCCCCGTCCGGCACCCCGATCGGTGTGCTGATGCGACGCTGGGCGCAGCGTGTGCACGGCCTCGACCTGCCCCACTACGCGATCTCGCTGACGCGCGGGCGCGGCATCGACCAGACCGCGCTCGCCTATCTGGCCGCGCATCACGACCCCGCTCGGGTGATGTTCGTGGACGGCTGGACCGGCACCGGCGCGATCACCCGTGAGCTGGCGGCGTCGGTGGAGAAGGCCAACTCCACGCTCGATGCCCATCTCTCCTCGCCGTTCTCCCCGGAGCTCGCGGCTCTCGCCGACCCGGGCCGGAGCGTGTCGGTCTACGGCACCCGGGAGGACTACCTGATCCCGTCGGCGTGCCTCGACGCCACCGTCTCGGGCCTCGTCTCGCGCCCCGTCGTCGACGACGACCGGGTCGGTCCCAACGACTTCCACGGGGCGGTGTTCCACGCCGAGCTGGCTTCGGCCGACGTGTCCAAGAAGTTCATCGACACCGTTGCGGCCAGGTTCCCGATCGTACGCACCAAGGTGATGCTCGACCTCGAGGCTCACCTCGGTGGTGACCACACGCCCACCTGGGTGGGCTGGGAGGCGGTCGAGGGCGTCGCCGAGCGGTTCGCGGACGGTGACGTCGGCCTGGTCGAGGCAGCCGGTGTCGACGAGACCGTCCGGCTGCTGCTGCACGGCGAGCCCGCCAAGATCCTGGTCGACCCGGCGCGTGATGCCGAGCTGGGCCAGGTCAGGAAGCTCGCCGAGGCGCGTGAGGTGCCGCTGGAGCGGGTCTCCGACCTGCCCTACTCCTGCATCGGCCTGCTGCGTCCCTGATGCCGGTGCGCGCGCCTCAGGACCTGGTCGTCGTCGGGAGCGTCAACGTCGACCTGACGGCGCTCGTCGACCGGCTGCCCGGCGCCGGTGAGACCGTCGGAGGAGGACAGCTGCGCCGTGACATCGGCGGGAAGGGCGCCAACCAGGCGGTCGCGGCGAGCCGGCTCGGCGCGCGGGTGCGGATGGTCGGCGCCGTCGGCTCCGACGCGGACGGCGCCGCGGCGCTCGAGACCATCCGGACCGCCGGCGTCGACGTCACCGCCGTACGCGCGGTCGACGCGCCCACCGGCACCGCGTTGATCGCGGTCGACGCGGCGGGGGAGAACCAGATCGTGGTGTGCGGCGGCGCCAACGCGCTGGTCGACGTCGACGGGATCGCGGTCGGGCCGGGCGAGGCCGTGCTGATGCAGCTCGAGCTGTCCATGGACGTGGTCCGGGCCGTGGCCGCTCAGGCCAACGGGTTCGTCGTGGTCAACGCGGCTCCGGCGCAGCCGCTCCCCGCGGACCTCGTCGAGCGCGTCGACCTGTTCATCGTCAACGAGACCGAGTACGCCGCGATGCCCGAGCTGCGCGGCGCCCAGCGGGTCGCGGTGACCTACGGGGCCTCGGGTGCGGCCATGTTCGTCGACGCCGCCGAGGTCGCGCGGGTGCCCGCCGCCGCGGTTGCGGATGTGGTCAACACCGTCGGTGCCGGCGACGCCTTCTCCGCGGCGCTCACCCTCGCGATCCTCTCGGGTGCGCCGGACGAGCAGGCGCTGCGTACGGCCTGCGCGGTCGGTGCGGCCGCCGTCGCCCACCCCAGCGCCCAGCCGCCGCTGGACCGGCTGGAGACGTACGGCCGTCTCTGACGGGTACGACGGGGAGTTCTGCAGGTATTACCGACGAGTAACCAATGCAGAACTCCCCGTCGTACCCGAGGCGGTCAGAGCTCCTTGCGGAAGAAGTGGGTGGCGTGGGGGTTGTCGTTGTAGCGGTCGATGCGCTTGTAGCCGGCCCGCTCGTACATCCCGATCGCCTCGCTGAGGACGTCGCGGGTGTCGAGGCGTACGACCCGATGGCCCAGCCGAACCGCCTCGGCCTCGAGGTGGCGCAGCAGGCGTGAGCCGAGGCCGGCGCCACGCCAGGCCGGGTCGACCCACATCCGCTTGATCTCGCCTGTGCCGTCGAACTCGCGCACCGCACCGGACGCGACCGGGGCGCCGTCGCTGGCGGCGACGAAGAAGGTGCCGTGGGGCGGCCGCAGCGAGGGGTCGTCGCCGAAGCCCTCGTCGCCGACGGTGAACCCGAACCGTTCGCCGATCTCGGCGAAGTAGTGGCCCATCGCCTCCTGGGCCATCGGGTCGCGCGGGTCGACCGGCTCGATGGTGATCGTGGCCGCTCGTACCAGCAGGTCGGCCGTCGCCAATGCCTCGTTGAGGCGGTCGCGCTGCCGCTGCGTCAGCGGGTCGAGCAGCAGGTGGGCGCGCTCCTCGGAGCGCCGCTCGAGGTCGTCCCACTGCTTGAGGCCGTCCTCGGTGAGCACCACGAGCCGGCGCCGGCCGTCGGCCGGGTCACGCTTCGTCGCGACATATCCCTTGCTCTCCAGGGTCCGCAGCATCCGGCTGACGTAGCCGGAGTCCAGGCCGCCGAGGCGGATGCGCAGATCCTGGACCGATTCGGCGCCGAGGCCGATCTCGTAGAGGATCCGCGCCGTGCCGTAGGGGAGACCGCTGCCGAGGAAGGACTCTTCGAGCGCTCCCACGCGGCGGACGTAGCTCATGTTGAACTTGCGCATCACCGAGGTATCCACTGTCATATACCTGACTTTAGTCAGGTAATTCGGGGATTCCAAGTGTCTCCGATAACCAGTTGTTCCGGCCGCGCCCGCGGGCCGAGAGTGGGAGTGCAGGAGTCGACAGCGAAAGGCATCCATGACGTCCCCATCGACCGGCCGCATCACCGAGCATCCGGTGCCGGGCCGTGGCCCGTACGCCATCGCTGCAGGCCCAGACCAGGCGCTGTGGTACACCCTCGAGGGCAGCGGCGAGATCGGCCGTCTCGCCCCTGGAGGGTCGCCGAAGGCGTTCCATCTGGCGGCCGACTGCGGCCCGACGATCATCGCGCCTGGGCCGGACGGAGCGCTGTGGTTCACCGAATCCCGCGCGAACAGGATCGGCCGGATCTCCGTCGATGGCACGGTGACCGAGTTCGGGCTGCGGGAGTGCGGGCCCTACGGCATCACCGCAGGGCCCGACGGAGCGGTCTGGTTCACCGAGACGACCACCGACTCCATCGGACGCATCGCCACCGACGGCACGGTCACCGAGTTTCCGCTCCCGATTGCCGAGGCGTTCCCGTCCGCGATCGTTGCCGGGCCGGACGAGGCGCTGTGGTTCACGATGAACCGGGCCAGCGCGATCGGCAGGATCGATCTGAGCGGCGCGGTGACCCTCTACGAGCTTCCCACGCCCGATGCGGCCCCGGTCGGCATCACGCTCGGTCCTGACGGCGCGCTGTGGTTCGTCGAGATCGCCGCGGGTCAGATCGGCCGCATCACCGTCGACGGGAAGATCAGCGAGCATCCGCTGCCCGACCGGGGAGCGCGCCCGCACGCCATCACCGCCGGCACCAGCGACGTGCTGTGGTTCTCGGAGTGGGGCGCCAACCGTGTCGGGTCGATCACCGTCGACGGCGTGATCGATTCAGTCGCACTGCCGACTCCGAACTCCGAGCCGCACGGACTCACCCTCGGCCCGGACGGCGCGCTGTGGGTCGCCCTCGAGCACGGTGCGCTGGCACGCGTCGTGGTGGCGGGCGAATGAGAAAGAGCGAGGCTCAAACCCGACCTCGGTCGGTGTCTGAACCTCGCTCTCATGGGGTGAGCGACGGGGCTTGAACCCGCGACCCTCGCGACCACAACGCGATGCTCTACCAGCTGAGCTACGCCCACCATCGACCCGGACAGCGCATGTCCGAGCCAGCAGAAAGCATAGGGGAATCAGGCCGGATCTGTGGAATCGGCGACCTCGGCCGGCTCGATCAGGCCGGTGATCGAGGCGCCGTGCCTGGCGGCGATCTCCTTGGCCGTGTCCGAGTCCGGCCCGGGCATCGACACGAAGACGGCCTCGCGGTAGTAGCGAAGCTCCTCGATCGACTCCTGGATGTCGGCCAGTGCGCGGTGGTTGCCGCGCTTGGGGGGAGCCGAGAAGTAGGCCCGCGGGAACCAGCGGCGCGAGAGCTCCTTGATCGAGGAGACGTCGACGTTGCGGTAGTGCAGGAACCCCTCCAGCTCGGGCATGTCGCGGGCGAGGAAGTTGCGGTCGGTGGCCACGGTGTTGCCGCCCAGCGGCGGCCGGGAGTCCTTGCCGCAGTGCTCCCAGACGTACGCCAGGACCTGCTCCTCCGCCTCGCGCATCGTCACGCCGTTCTCGAGCTCGACCAGCAGACCGGACTTGGTGTGCATGTCGCGAACGAAGTCGTCCATCTGCTCCAGCGCCTCGGCCGGGGGTTTGATGATGATGTCGACCCCGTCGCCGAGCACGTTGAGATCGAAGTCGGTGACGAGGGCCGCCACCTCGATGAGCGCATCGTTCTCGAGGGACAACCCGGTCATCTCGCAGTCGATCCAGACCAGACGTTCGTTCAGTGAAGCCACGCAGAGCACCATAACGCCGCTGGTCAACGGCTTCGCGGAGGGATAGGCGACGATGTGATAACGGTTCCCATGGCGTGGTTTCAGCATGCACTCAGGAGACCGACCTATGTTGGCTCCATGAGCACGGATTCAGCCAGCAGCCCCTCGCGCAAGGAGAAGCGTGAGGCCCGCGCTGCCAAGGCCGCCGCGGAGCTGGAGGCTCTGCGCAAGAAGCAGGCCCGCAAGTCTATCCTCACCGTCGTGGCGGTCTGCGCCGCCATCGCCGTGATCGTCGGCGGCCTCGTCTGGTTCAGCCTGAACCGCTCCGGGGACAGCGAGATCGCAGCGCCCGAAGCCGGCAGCAGCGAGCACGGTCTGGTGATCGGCCCCGACGACGCGCCCCACAAGGTCGTCATCTACGAGGACTTCCTCTGCCCCTACTGCGGCGACTTCGAGGCCGCCTCCCGTGAGGATCTCGCCGAGCTCGCCGCCGACGGCAAGGTGCAGGTCGACTACCGCCCGTTCGTGCTGCTCGACCAGATCGGCCCCTACTCCATGCTCGCCACCTCGGCCTTCGCGGTCGTCCAGGAGGAGGCCGGCGACGAGGTCGCCAAGAAGTTCCACGACCTGCTCTTCGAGAACCAGCCGAGCGAGTCCGGCCCGTTCCCCGAGGCCGCCGACCTCGTCGACCTCGCCGTCGAGGCGGGCGCCGAGGAGTCCGCGGTCAAGGACCGCATCGAGAACCTCGACGGCAAGGCCTGGGCCGACGCCGCCACCAAGGCCGCCGCTGACGACGGCGTCCAGGGGACTCCGACCATCCTGCTCGACGGCGAGCAGTTCCAGGACGGCAACACCATCGAGGAGTACGCCGCGAACTTGGTCGAGCAGATCTCCTGACCTGACCGAGCGGCGGCCGAACCGCCGGCCGAGGGCATAGAGTCGGCCACATGACTCGGCAGACCCAGATCTTCCTCAGCGCGGTCGGGATCCTCCTGGTGGCCTACTTCGCTCTGGTCGGACTGTGGGCCGTCGTGGGGGCGATCCTTCAATCCTGATGGCCGAAGCGCCGGTCGGGGACGTACCTGACGTTCCTGGTCCGATCCACGTTGCCCAGGGTTCGGCTGCCGTTTCGGTAGGCGTCCTAGGGTTCGGCGACAGCCAATGGCGGCTGGGCCGAAGACCCCTAGGCGAAGGTGCTCGAGATGGCGTACGCGACGACCGAAGAAGGCCATCGGATCTATGTGAAGCCGACCGATCCGCGGGCTCTCGGCCTGATCGCCAACAAGGGGCGGATCATCAGTGGCTCGCTGGAGCTGTGGCGGGTGGCGCTCGGACTGCACGCCTGGCAGACCGTGATCGACATCGGCGTGAACTACGGCGAGATGCTCGTCGGCGTGGAGATCCCGGCGGGTGCGGAGCTGATCGGGTTCGAACCGAACACCTCGCTGCACAAGGTCCTGCGCAAGACCCTCGAGGCCAGGGGCGTCGCGATCGACCTGCGCTCGCAGGCCGTGGCGGACAAGCCGGGTCAGGCGCGGTTCGCGGTCGACCGCACCTGGTCGGGGACGTCGTCGCTCTACGACGAGCGCCACGACGGCTCGGCCCGCTGGCAGCTCCGCGACGTCGACGTCACCACGCTCGACGAGGTGCTCGGTGGCTCCGGGCGGTCGTTCTGCGTGAAGGTGGACGTCGAGGGCTTCGAGCGGGAGGTCGTCGACGGCGCGGCCAGGTCGCTGGAGCGCAACACACACTGGGCGCTGATGCTCGAGATCGAGCACATGGACCGTGGCTATCTGGCCGAGCTGGCCCGGACCCGCGACGTGTTCGTCAAGGAGAAGGACTCGACCGGGCTGCGGCGGGTGCCCGGCGAGCGCATCGCCGTCGAGGAGCTTCTCGACGACCCCACGCTGCACCGCCAGGACTGCGTGGTGCTGAGCCCTGCCCTTGCCGCCGGATCGGCGATAGCGTGACGGCATGACCGAGATCCAGATCGTCGAGCAGTTCCTGGCCGCGCTCGAGACCGGTGAGGTCGACGCGGCGCTGGCGCTGTGCGCCGACGACGTCACCTACCAGAACGTGCCTCTGCCGCCGGCCCGCGGCCTGTCCGAGGTCGGGCGCCAGCTGCGGGTCATGGGGAGGTACGCCACCGGCTTCGAGGTCCGGATGATCAACATCGCGGCCAACGGCCCGGTCGTGCTCACCGAGCGCATCGACGTACTCAGCCGCGGCTCGGTCTCCGCCGAGTTCTGGGTGTGCGGCACCTTCGAGGTGCGCGACGGCAAGATCGTGCTCTGGCGCGACTACTTCGACTGGACGACGTTCATCGCGGCGGGCATCAAGGGCGTCGGCCAGGCTGCGTTCGGCGCGATCCGGAAGGCCGTCGGGCGCTGATCCGCTGACGCCGCTGCCCGCCGAGCGGCGTTGTGCGCAGCGTACGAGGCACCTCGTGCGCTGTTCTTGTGACGCGAGTCACAGCGAGCCCTACGCTCGGAGCATGCCTCGTGCGTCAGCCGCTCTCCTCGCCCTGCTCCTGACCGCTTCCGCTCTGGTCGCCTCGACCGGCCCGGCCATCGCCGACCCCGAGCCACCCGGTGACCAGCCGCTGCCGGGCTACACGATCAGCAACCCGGCGGTGGCCCCGATCGTCGTCGGCGGCGAGGAGACCACGGTGCGTCAGGGCGTGCACGAGCACGCTGCGTACATCCTCGAGGTGCCGGCGGACTGGAACGGCGAGCTGGTGATGTGGGCCCACGGCTACCGCGGGCTCAGCTACACGCTGACGCCCGAGACCCCGGGGTTCGGGCTGCGGCGTACGTTCCTCGAGCAGGGCTATGCCTGGGCGGCGTCGAGCTACTCGACCAACGGCTACGACGTGGGCGCCGGGGTGCGCTCGACACGGGACCTGGCGACGTACGCCTCCGAGCTGCTGCCCCGCGGCGCCAGCCGCACGTACGTGACCGGGGTGTCGATGGGTGGGCACGTGATCGGGCGCTCGCTGGAGCAGTATCCGGGCTTCTACGACGGCGCGATGCCGATGTGCGGGCAGCTCGGGGACGTGGAGCTCTTCGACTTCTTCGTCGACTACAACCTCGGCGCCCAGGCGCTCGCCGGGTATGACGCCTACCCCTACGACGAGGACTACCAGAGCGTCGACGTCCCGGTGATCAAGGAGCGGCTGGGGCTCGACGGCACGCTGACCCCGGAGGGCGAGCAGCTGCGGGCGATGACGATCGAGCGCAGCGGTGGCCCGCGGCCGGGCGCGGTGGCGGCCTTCGGGCAGTGGAAGGACTTCCTGTTCTCGCTGCCCTCGGTCGACGACGGCGGCACCCTGGCCTTCAACATCGCCCGGGTCGCGACCAACCAGGACACGGTCTACACCCCGAGCTCGCCGGTCGATCTCAACAGCCAGATCGAGCGGATCGACCCCGCAGACCCGGCCGGGCGCTACAGCCACCGGCTCAACGCCCCCTCGCGTATCTCCGGCCGGCCGAGCGCGCCGGTGGTGAGCCTGCACAACCTCGGCGACATGTTCGTGCCGTTCTCGCTGGAGCAGATCTATCTGCGTGAGGTGAAGCGTCACCATCGCGACGGTCTGGTGGTTCAGCGAGCGATCCGGTCGGCCGGGCACTGCGAGTTCAGCCCCGCCGAGGCCTCGGCCGCCTGGGGTGACCTCGTCGACTGGGTCGAGCACGGCGACCGCCCGGCCGGCGACGACGTGCTCGACCGGGTCGCGGTCGCCGCACCCGACTACGGCTGCGCGTTCACCGATCCCACTGCGTACGGGACCGGGTCACGCCGCCTCTACGCGCGCTGCCCCTGAGCGAACGTCCTGGCCGCCGTCAGCGGACGACGTCGTAGACGAGCTTGAGGATGCCGTTGGCGTAGGTCTCCGACTCGACCAGCTTCAGCATCTGCTTGTCCTTGTCGGTCTCGCTCCACATCGTCTTTCCGGCGCCGAGCACGACCGGGAAGACGAGCAGGTGGTAGCGGTCGATCAGGCCGGCGTCGGAGAGGTTGCGGGCGAGCTCGGCGCTGCCGGCGATCAGGATCGGGCCGCCGTCGCCCTGCTTGAGCTGCTCGACCTCGTCCAGCGACCTCACGATGTTCTGCGGGCCCCAGCCCTCGACCAGGGCGTCGTCGCCGAGGGTGGTCGACACGACGTACTTCGGGATCTCCTTCACGACCGCGAAGTCCTCGATGTCGGGCCAGATCGGGGCGAAGGCCTCGTAGCTGCGGCGGCCGAACATCAGCGCGCCGGCCTCCTCCATCTCGCTGCCCTTGATGGCGTAGGCCTCCGGGAGGAACTCGATGTCCTGATACGTCCAGCCACCGCTGCGGTGCTGCTCGGACGGCGACCCGCCTCCTGGGGAGTCGACGACGCCGTCGAGGGATACGAACGCTGAGTAGATGAGGGTGCGCATGCGCCCGATCCTGCCGTGACGGACTCGGACAGCGCCAGAGGTTTCCGGGCGCTACCGTGAAGGCATGACGGCCCGACGACGTGCTCAGGAGTTCTGCGAGGCGTACGGCCTCTCGATGCCGATCCTTCAGGCGCCGATGGCGGGCGCCTGTCCGCCCGCGGCGGCCGCCGCGGTGGCCGATGCCGGCGGGATGGGCGCGGCGGGGGTGGTGCTCGACTCGCCGCAGCGGATCGCGGAGTGGACCGCCGAGTTCCGGTCGATGTCGACGGGGCCGCTGCAGCTGAACATCTGGATCCCCGACCCGATCGACGACGACCCGGCCAGGATCTCGGCCGCCGAGGAGTTCCTCGGGAGGTTCGGTACGCCGGGCCCCGAGCAGCCTCCCGCGCCCTCGTTCGAGGAGCAGTGCGAGGCGATGCTCGCCGCCCGGCCGACGGTCGTCTCCTCGATCATGGGTCTCTTCTCGCCCGACTACGTGGACCGTCTGCACGAGGCCGGGATCGCCTGGTTCGCGTGCGCCACGACCCTGGCCGAGGCGCGGGCCGCCCAGGAGGCCGGTGCGGATGCCATCGTCGCGCAGGGACTCGAGGCCGGCGGGCACCGTGGCGTCTTCGACGCGGAGACGGCGGAGCGTACGGCCGTGGGGCTGTTCGCCCTGCTCCCGCACATCGTCGACGGCGTGGACCTGCCGGTCGTCGCGACCGGCGGCATCGCGGACGGCCGTGGTGTCGCCGCGGCGCTGACCCTCGGCGCGAGCGCCGTGCAGGTCGGCAGCGCGCTGCTGAGGTCGCCCGAGACCGGGATCGCCGAGGCCTGGGCCGCTTCGCTGGACGGGCTCGAGCCGGAGGACACGGTCGCCACCCGGGCCTACTCCGGCCGCCTCGGCCGTGCCGCCCCGACGCCCTACGTGAGTTCCTGGCAGGCCCCGGACTCGCCCTCGCCCGCGCCCTACCCGCACCAGCGCCGACTGGTCGGCAGGTGGCGCAAGGGCACGCCCGACGCGACCGCGGCGGTGGCTCTCGACCGTGCCAACCACTGGGCCGGGCAGGCCGCCGGCCGCGCCGTCGCCGAGCCCGCGGCCGACATCGTCACCCGGATGTGGAGCGAGGCCCGCAGACTCCTTCCCGACGAGGAGTAGGACGGCGGTGTAGAACGGAGGGCATGAGCCAAACCTGTTCCCAGCGCCTGCTCGCGGACGGCTTCGGCCGGATCGCGGAGAACCTCCCCGCGATCGTCGACGGCCTCTCGGTCGACGACCTGCTGTGGCGGCCGTACGACGGGGCCAACTCGATCGCCTGGACCCTGTGGCACATCGGCCGGATGGAGGATGCCCAGATCGCACCGCTCGCCGGCACCGACGAGGTGTGGGCGCGGGACGGCTGGGTGGAGCGGTTCGGGCTGCCCTATCGGCCGCGTGCGATGGGGTATGGGCAGTCCGCCGCGGAGGTCGCGGCCTTCCGGCTGGAGGATCCGACGCTGCTGACCGGCTACTACCAGGCCGTCCACGCGGCGACCCTCGAGCTGGTCGACTCGCTGAGCGACGAGGATCTCGCGCGGGTCATCGACGAGCGCTGGGACCCGCCGGTCACTGCTGCGGTGCGGCTGGTCAGCGTCGTCGACGACGCCGCCCAGCACATCGGCCAGGCGGCGTACGTCAAGGGGCTGCTCGCTCTCCGCTGAGAGCGAGCCTCAGAGCACGGCGGCGATGGCCTCGTCGACCGTGGCGTCGCCCGAGACCAGCTCCCACTGCTTGCCGACGGTGGCGGCGTCGTCGATCACGGCGGCGATGACCGCGGCCACGTCGGCGCGCGGGATGGTGTCGCGGTCGAGCTTCGGGGCTAGCTTCACCCGCCCGGTCGCGGGCTCGTCGGTGAGGCCGCCGGGACGCAGGATGGTCCACTCCAGATCGCTGTCGCGCAGGGCGATGTCGGCGTCGCGCTTGGCCTCGACGTAGGCCTTCCACACCTCGCCGGCGTCGGCCGGGACCGGCTCGTCGACGTTGATCGCCGAGACCTGCACGAAGCGCTTGATGCCTGCGGCCTTCGCGGCCGCGATCGACTTCGTCGAGCCCTCCAGGTCGACGGTGCGCTTGCGCTCCTTGTTGCCGTCGGGGCCGCCTCCGGCGGCGAAGACCACCGCGTCGCAGCCCGCGAAGGCAGCAGCGAACCCGTCGGCGTCCTGGTTCTCGATGTCGAGCAGGCCGAACTCGGCCCCGAGCGCCTCGAGCTCGGCTCGGTAGCTCTCGCTGCGTACGAGCGCGACCGGGGTGTGCCCCGCGGCGGCGAGGATCGGATGGAGGTGCAGGGCGACCTTGCCGTGGCCGCCGACGATGGCGATGCGCATGCACTCACCCTAGGCATACGAGGCCACTGACAATTGTCATCGTCGGGTCCGGACATTCACATCTGCCGCCCGAGGTTCGTCCGGCGCGAGTCTGGAGACAGCACCCACGGTGGGTGGTGGAGACGGAGGACTCGCATGACAACGGTGACGAACGAGGTTCCGCAGCGCACCCGGATCGGGTGGCCGCGGATCGTGGGAACGGCGGCCGTTGCGGCCGTCGCGGCGACGGTCGTCTGGCTGCTGTGGACCGCGGCCGGGGGAGTGGACCTCGAGGTGAAGTCGGGGTCGGGGGCGCAGCAGATCGGAATCGGCTCGGTCATCCTCAGCAGCCTGCTGATCGGGCTCGCCGGTGGCGCGCTGCTGCGGTGGTGGGAAGGCCGCTCCGAGCGCGGGACCAGGCGCTGGACGATGCTCGCCGTCGCGATCGCGTTGGTCTCGCTGATCACGCCGACCAGCGCGCTCACCGTGGCCGCGGGGCTGGGGCTCGTGAGCCTGCACGTCGTCGTGGCCGTTGTGGTCATCGCCGGCCTGCGGCGACGGTAAAGTGACGAGCGTGTCCGGCCTGAGGTGTCACCTTCAGCGCCACGGCGTGGTGCTGGTCTGGCTACCGGTCCTGCTGCTGTTTCCGCTGCTCAACCTCTCCGCCGACGCAATGCCTGCCGTCGGCCAGGTCGTCCTGGTGCTGGCCGTCGCCGCGGCCGCGGTCGCGCTGGTCGTCACCGGCAGGGTCCGTGTCCTGCTGCCGGTCCTCGCCGCGCTGATCGTGCTGGCCGCGATGCAGGGCGAGGGCTGGCAGACGGTGTGGGGCGTGCTGGCCATCGTCTCCCCGGCGGTGCTGCGCGGCTGGCGCCTGCTGGTCGCCATCGCCGCGGCCACGGCCGGTGTCGCCGTCTCCATCGCGGTGATCGAGGGCGTCGGCGACGCCTACCTGCTCAGCGTCGGCGGCACGCTGCTCAGCGGCATCACCACGACGTCCTTCCTGCGGCTGATCGAGGCGGTCGAGCAGCTCCGCCGCACTCGCGAGGAGCTGGCCCGTGCGGCCGTCGCCGACGAGCGTGCCCGGATGTCCCGAGACCTTCACGACCTGCTCGGCCACACGCTGAGCGTGATGGTCGTCAAGGCCGAGGCCGTACGCCGCCTGGCGGCTCGTGACCCCGAGGCAGCCGCCGCGCATGCCGCCGACATCGAGGAGGTCGGGCGGGCCGCGCTGGCCGACGTCCGGGTCGCCGTCGACCAGATGAAGACGCTCTCCCTGGCCGAGGAGCTCGACGGCGCGCGCCGCGCTCTCGACGCCGCCGGGATCCGTACGTCGGTCACTGCTGCTCCGCCCGAGGTGCCCGACATCGCCGGCCAGGCACTGGCCTGGGTCGTGCGTGAGGGCGCCACCAACGTGCTGCGTCACTCCGGGGCGGCCAGCTGCCGCTTCGAGCTCACCGAGGACAGCGGCGAGTATCGGCTCGCGGTGGTCGACGACGGGGTGGGCGGACCACCGGAAGCGGAGAGGTCCGGCGGGCTCGAGGGCCTGCGGCAGCGGCTGCGTGCCGTCGACGGTCGCCTCGACGTACGGCCCGGGTCTGACGGGTTCCGCCTCGAGGCACGGGTGCCGGCGTCGTGATCCGCATCCTGCTGGCAGAGGACCAGGCGATGATGCGTGGCGCGCTGGCCGTGCTGCTCGGGCTGGAGGACGACCTCGAGGTGGTCGCCCAGGTCGGCGCCGGCACCGAGATCGTGCCGACGGCGCTCGAGGTGCGTCCCGACGTGGCCCTGCTCGACATCGAGCTGCCCGGCATCAGTGGTCTCCAGGCGGCGCGCGAGCTGAGCGAGCGGCTCCCGGAGTGCCGGGTGATGATCCTGACGACGTTCTCGAGGCCCGGCTACGTGCGTGAGGCTATGGCCGCGGGCGCGGTCGGCTTCCTCGTCAAGGACGGACCGGTCGAGGAGCTGGCCGACGCGATCCGCCGGGTGCTGCGCGGCGAGACCGTTCTCGACCCCGACCTGGCCGCCGCCACGCTGCGTGCCGCCCCGAACCCGCTGACCTCGCGCGAACGTGACGTGCTCGCGGCCTCCGAGGACGGGTCGAGCATCGCCGACATCGCCTCGCGCCTGTTCCTCTCCCCGAGCACCGTCCGCAATTACCTCTCCGCCGCGATCGGCAAGACCGGCACCCGCAACAAGACCGAGGCTGCTCTCACCGCCCGCCGCAACGGCTGGCTGGGCTGATCTCCTGGCTGGGCTGATCTCCTGGCTGGGCTGATCTCCTGGCCGGGCTGATCTCTTTCGCCGGTCCTCGAGCAGGGGTGCCCAGACCGGGTGAACGAAAATTCCTTCAGCCGCGAGGGGTGAATGAAAGCTCGTTCACTCGGCGATGGTGAACGAAAATTCCTTCACCCGCGAGGGTCGAATGAAAATTCGACCACTCGGCGTGGGTGAATGAAAGTTCGTTCACCCAACGATGGCGAACGAATTTTCATTCACCCCGCACCCCGACCTCGCCCGGAGCGGCGCCAGCTAGCAACCAGCGAAACCCGTGGGCTTGTGCGCCGGCATCATCAGGCGGGCGACAACGACCCGAGCGCGCGCACGAGCGGCGCAAGCTCGGGGATCTCGGCCGCCTCGTCCAGAGCCGTACGCAGCACCTCGTCGTGCAACGGACGCGCCTTCTTCAGCAGCGCCCGCCCCGCGGGCGTGAGCTCGGTGTAGATCCCGCGCCGGTCGTCGGCGCACAGGATCCGGGTGAGGAGGTTGCGGTTTTCCAAGCGGGTCACCAGTCGGGTCGTCGCCGAGGAGGAGAGGGCCGCCGCGCGGGCCAGCTGCTGCATGCGCATGTGCCAGCCGTCCTGGCGACTGAGCGCGTCGAGGACGGTGAACTCGACGACGGACAGCCCGTGCTCGCGCTGCAGCGCCTTCTCGAGCGCGGCCTCGATCAGGCCGTGCACCGCGGCCAGCGTGCGCCAGCCCTGAGCGCGGATCTCGACGGCGTCATCGGCGATTCCCATGGGTCCTCCTTCGTGGACACCTCCAGCATACCCGAGTTGCGCGGATAGTGCGCGCGTGCAACTATAAATATAAAGCGTGTGCAACTACTGCGCACGCGGACTATCGACAGACGCAACCGTCCACGTTCAGGAGTCATCCATGCCCGTCGCACTGCTAGCCCTCGCGATCGGAGGGTTCGGCATCGGCCTCACCGAGTTCGTCATCATGGGCCTGCTGCCCGAGGTCTCCGCCGACTTCGCGGTCAGCGAGACCACCGCCGGCTACCTCATCTCCGGCTACGCCCTCAGCGTCGCGATCGGCGCCATCGCCCTGACCCTCGCGCTCACCCGCGTGCCCCGTAAGTTCGCCCTGCTGGGCCTGATGGTGCTCTTCATCATCGGCAACCTGATCTCGGCGATCTCGCCCGACTACGCCACGATGATGGTCGGCCGGATCATCGCTGCCCTGTGCCACGGTGCCTTCTTCGGCATCGGTGCCGTCGTCGCCGCGCAGCTGGTCGCCCCGGAGCGCAAGGCGAGTGCCATCGCCTTCATGTTCGGTGGCCTCACCCTCGCCAACGTCCTCGGCGTACCGCTCGGCACCCTGCTCGGCCAGGCCGCCGGCTGGCGCTCGACCTTCTGGGCCATCACCGTGATCGGCGTCATCGCCTTCGTCGGCATCGCCCTCCTGGTCCCGGCCCACACCGGCCGCAACGAGGAGGCCACCCCGGCCGTACGCACCGAGCTGGCCGCCTTCGCCAGCCCGCAGGTCTGGTTCTCGATCGCCCTGACCGTGCTCGGCTACGGCGGCATGTTCGGCGGGTTCACCTACATCGCCTTCACCCTGACCGAGGTCAGCGGCTTCTCCGCCGGTGCGGTGCCGCTGCTGCTCGTCCTCTTCGGCGTCGGGCTGTTCTTCGGCAACATCGTCGGTGGCCGCGCCGCCGACCGCGACCTGGTCCGCACCCTCGGCGTTCTCCTCGCCGCGCTGACCGTCGTCCTCGCCGTGTTCGCCCTCGTTGCGACCAGCCAGGTGCTGACCGTCGTCGCGCTGGTCCTGATGGGCGCGGTCGGCTTCGGTACGGTGCCGGCCCTGCAGATGCGGGTGATGGGGTATGCCGACCGGGCGCCCACCCTCGCCTCCGGCGCCAACATCGCCGCCTTCAACGTCGGCAACGCGCTCGGCGCGTGGATCGGCGGCCTCACCCTCGCCGCCGGACTCGGCTACACCTCGCCGCTGTGGGCGGGAGCCGGGGTCACGGCGCTCGGTCTGCTGGTGCTGCTGGTCGCCGTCCGTGCGCCCGGGGGCGAGCGGCGTACGTCCGTTCCTGTTCCTGCCTGAACCTCACCTACCTCGAAGTGAAGGAAGTCATGACCATCCCGACCATCACCCTGAACAACGGCGTCGAGATGCCGCAGCTCGGCTACGGCGTCTTCCAGGTGCCGAACGACGAGACCGAGGCGGCCGTGACCGCGGCGCTCGAGGCCGGCTACCGCAGCATCGACACCGCGGCGGTCTACGGCAACGAGGCCGGCGTCGGCCGTGCGCTCGCGAAGTCCGGCATCGCCCGCGAGGAGCTCTTCATCGCCACGAAGCTCTGGAACGCCGACCACGAGCGGCCGGCCGAGGCGTACGAGAAGAGCCTCGAGCTCCTCGGCCTCGACCACGTCGACCTCTACCTGATCCACTGGCCCACCCCGGCCAGAGACCTGTACGCCGGTGCCTGGCAGGGCCTCGAGGAGCTGTACGCCGCGGGCCGGACCCGCGCGATCGGCGTCTCGAACTTCCTGCCCGAGCACCTGGACCGGATCGTCGGGCTCGGCGGCACGGTGCCGGCGGTCAACCAGATCGAGCTGCACCCGGCCCTGCAGCAGCGCGCGACGGCGGCCGCCGACGACCGGCTCGGGATCGCGACCGAGGCCTGGAGTCCGCTCGCCCAGGGCGCCATGCTCGAGAACCCGGTCATCACCGCGATCGCCGACCGCCTCGGCCGCACCACCGCCCAGGTGATCCTGCGCTGGCACCTCCAGCAGGGCCGGATCGTGATCCCCAAGTCGGTGACCCCGTCGCGGATCGCGCAGAACATCGACGTGTTCGGCTTCGATCTCACCGACGCCGACCTCGCCGCGATCGACGCCCTGGAGAGCGACGGCCGCACCGGCCCGGACCCGGCGACGTTCAACGCCGCCTGACGTCCTGGTCGTCCGGGGCAGGTGTTATCGATCGGTGATCGGCCCAGGGGTGGTGTCCGTCCTGGTTGGAGGCATGCTTGGCTCATGCGATTGACCGAGCACGAGCTCACCGTGGCCCTGACCGGGACGGCCAAGACCTTCCTGGCCTCCGGCCGGAAGTTCCGCAAGGGCGGTGCAGACATCGACAAGGTCTGGGACGAGACCGACCGGTTCCAGCGCTTCAAGCTCCTGGACAGCATCGGCACCCAGATCTTCCCGGTGCTCACCGACCTCCCCGACGTCGACGTCCCGGTCGGTGGTCGCCCGTCCTTCCCGGAGGAGCAGATCCGCGAGTCCGTCGAGCGCCACATCGGTGACGACGTCGGCCGGCTCCGCCGGGCGGTCACGGTCAAGGCCCGCGTCGCGCTGGTCCAGACCGCCCTCTCCAACCTGCCGCCCCGTGCCGGGGACGACCTGCGTCTGACCGACTGAGGTGGCCGGCGCCGGTCCTCCCAGCCGCCGGCAATTGAGGGCGACAGGGCAGTCGGGCGAGGCTACGTTGAGGCGTCATGACGACCGTGCCGGCGGGGGAGGCGGAGGGCGCCGCCCGGCCCGAGCGGCGTTCGGAGATGGATGCGCTGCGGGCGCTGGTGGTCGTGGGGCTGGTCTTCTTCCACTCCGCGCTGGTCTTCGACTCCGAGACCGACTTCTACGTCCACAGCGACACCACGGCGCCGCTCGCGATGGCAGCCGGGCCGGTGGTGGTCTGGGCGATGCCGCTGCTCTTCGTGATCGCGGGGTTCGGGGCGGCGCAGTCGCTGCGCCGCCGCGGCGGGGGCGGGTTCGTCCTGGAGCGGCTGCGCCGCCTCGGCGTACCTCTGGTCTTCTCCGTCTTCGCCCTGTTGCCGTTCCCGCAGTGGCTGCGGTGGCGTGCGGACGGCCACGACGAGTCGTACGTCGAGTACCTCCCGATCTTCTTCGACGTCCACCTCTCGCTCGGGCGGCTGCCCTTCCTGGTCCGTGGTGAGCAGTTCGAGTCGGGGCACCTGTGGTTCGTGGTGCTGCTGCTCGCGTTCTCGTTGGTGGTGGCGGTGCCGGTGGCGCTGCTGCCCGGCGCGTGGCGCGCGCGTGCGCTGTCGGTGGGAGCGCGGACGGTCGAGCGGCGGCCGTGGACGATCCTGCTCGCCGGCCTCCCGCTGGCGCTGGTGTGCGCGGTGTGGGGGCTGGAGGTCGACTACGGCGGCTGGCACCGCCTGGCGTACCTGCTCTTCTTCTCCTTCGGCCTGCTCATCGCCGCCGACGAGCGCCTCCTCGACGCGATGCAGCGGGTCGGCCGGATCGCGCTCGTGGCGGCCGTGCTCCTCTTCTGCGCTGGCGCCCCGGGGTTCTTCCTCACCGACGAGCCGTTCGTCGAGTCGAGCCCGCTCGCGATGGTCGGCCGCGCGTTCTACGGAGCCGTCGGCTGGTGCGCGGTCGTGGCGATCCTCGGGCTGCTGGACCGCCCGCGGGCCTCGTCGCGAGAGGGTGGCTCGTCGCTGCGCGCTCGGCTGGCCGGCTATCTCGGCCCGGCGATCCTGCCGATCTACATCCTGCATCAGCCGGTCGTGGTCGGCGTCGCGTACGTCGTGATCGGCTGGCCTCTTCCGGCGCTCCTTCAGTACGTGGTCATCGTCGCCGTCTCGCTGCTGCTCACGGTCGGCCTCTACGACCTCCTCGTCAGACGTACGCCGGTGACCCGGTTCCTGTTCGGGATGCGGTGAGCTCAGCGCAGGCGCTGGGCGACGTTGTCGCTGAGGTGGTCGAGGGACTCCTTGAGGATGGTGAACTCCTCTGGCTGCAGCGCCATGACCTCGGCGATGGTGTCGGGCACGCCCTCGGCCCGGCTGCGGAGCTCGGTGCCGGCGTCGGTCAGGCGCAGTCGGACGCTGCGCTGGTCCTCGGGGCGCTTCTCGCGGGTGATCAGCCCGGCCGCCTCCAGGCGCCTGACCAGCGGCGTGACGGTGCCGTAGTCGAGGCCCAGCCGCTCGCCGAGCTCGCCCATGGTGACGGGGGAGCTCTCCCAGAGCACGAGCATGGCGACGTACTGGGGATAGGTCAGGCCCAGGGCGTCGAGGATCGGTCGGTAGGCCGCGGTCACGAGCCGCTGCGCCGTGTAGAGCGAGAAGCACAGCTGCTCGCTCAGCTCCAGGCTGTGGCGAGTCTCTGTCATGGGCCCACCTTACAACCCTTGCGCGCAAGCCTTTTGGCGGAGAAGCCTTGCGTGCAAGGTAAGTGCCGCGTAGATTCCTTGTACGCAAGGTAATTCGCCCCGAGGAGTGAACGACATATCCAAGCCCCCGTCCCGTGCCCGCCGCCGCATCGCATTCCTGCTCTTCGACGGCGTGAAGACGCTCGACTACGTCGGTCCCGCCGAGGTGTTCGTCGAGGCCAACCAGGCGGTGGACGCCTACGAGATCCTGCTGCTCTCGCCGGACGGGAAGGACGTGGTGACCTCTCTCGGCAACCGGGTCTCCGTGCACGGTGCGGCCCACGATGCGGGCGACTTCGACACGGTGATCGTGCCGGGGAGCGAGCTGCCACCCCACGAGTTCGTACGCAGCACGGTGACCGAGGCGGCGATCTCGCTGGTCTCGCGCGCCCGGCGGGTGGTCTCGATCTGCAGCGGTGCCTTCGTGCTCGCCGAGATCGGCATGCTCGACGGCCGGCGCGCGACGACCCACTGGAAGTTCGCGCCGGAGCTCCAGCGGCTGTACCCGCGCGTGCGCGTGGACCCCGACGCGATCTTCGTACGTGACGGCGACATCCTGACCTCGGCCGGTGTCGCTGCGGGCATCGACCTGGCGCTCGCCCTGGTCGAGGACGACCACGGGGCCGACATCGCGCGACAGGTCGCCCAGCTCCTCCTCGTCTACCTGCAGCGCTCCGGCGGCCAGTCGCAGTACTCGGTCCCGCTGCGGGCCCGGGCGCAACCGGCGTCGATCGTGCGCCGTGCGACCGATCTGGTCGACGCCGATCCCACTCGTGCGTGGACCGTGACCGACCTCGCCCGGCTCGTCTCGACCAGCCCGCGCCATCTGGCCCGGCGCTTCCGCGACGAGCTCGGCCAGACGCCCTCGGAGTACGTCACAGCGGTGCGTTTCGACCTCGCCCGGATGCACCTCGAGGTCGGCGCGAGCGTGACCGAGGCGGCGGTGCAGTCGGGATACGGCAGCCCGGAGGCGCTGCGGCGTACGTTCGTCACGCGCCTCGGCATCTCGCCGTCGCAGTATCAGCGCCGGTTCCGGTCCGCTCTCTCCGCCGAGCGCGGTCGCGCCCGGGGACGAGCCGAGTTCGAGCTCGCCGACTGAGTCCTCGCCGGGCCGATCCTCAGTCGAGCAGCGGCAGTACGTCGGCGATCGAGGCGACCACGCGCGTCGGCCGGAACGGGAAGGTCTCGACCTGCTCGGGCTTGGTCGACCCGGTCTCGACGAGGATCGTGCGCATGCCGGCCTCGAGCCCGCTGATGATGTCGGTGTCCATCCGGTCGCCGATCATCACCGTGGTCTCGGAGTGGGCCTCGAGCTGGTTGAGGGCGCTGCGCATCATCAGCGGGTTGGGCTTCCCGATGTAGTAGGGCGCCCGGTTGGTCGCGGCACTGATCAGCGCGGCCACCGAGCCGGTCGCGGGGAGGGTGCCCTGCGGGCTCGGCCCGCTCGGGTCCGGGTTGGTCGCGATGAACCGGGCGCCGCCCTCGATCAGCCGGATCGCCCGGGTGATCGACTCGAACGAGTAGGTGCGGGTCTCGCCCAGCACGACGTAGTCGGGGTCGTTCTCCGTCATCACGTAGCCGACCGCGTGCAGCGCGGTCGTCAGTCCGGCCTCACCCACGACGTACGCCGAGCCGTCCGGCCGCTGGTCGGCGAGGAACTGCGCGGTGGCCATCGCCGAGGTCCAGATCGACTTCTCGGGCACGTCCAGGCCGGAGCGGAGCAGCCGGACCCGCAGGTCTCTCGGGGTGTAGATGGAGTTGTTGGTCAGCACCATGAACGGCACCGACGCCTCGGTGAGCTTCTTCAGGAACTCGGCGGCTCCCGGGATGGGCTCCTCCTCACGCACCAGGACACCGTCCATGTCGGTCAGCCAGGTCTTGATGGGGCGCTCGTCGATCACGGGGACATCCTTGCCGATCGTGGCCCAACCGCCAACCGTCGTCGCCGACTCGTACGGCAAGCGTCTTCAGCAGGGGCAGCGACCCGCGCCGCTACGACTTTCCCCACCCGTCAATAGTCCTTTCGACCGCCCCGGGAATGGTCTTCGGCCGGATGTTCCCGTCCTCCGATCAGCGAAGACTGACACCGTCCCAGCCCCATCCTCGGAGGAAGAGATGAAACGCATCTCGGTACCGCTCACCGTCGCCGTCGTCTCGCTGGCGGCCACACTGGCCCCAGTGGTCTCGCTGGCCGGTCCAGACAAGGCACACGCCGCCGCACCGGACAGCATCACGTGGGGCACGTGCCCCGCCGAGATCTCTCCGGTGCCGATCCCGGAGAGGATGCAGTGCGGGACCCTGAAGGTCCCCTTGGACTACAGCATCCCGGACGGCAAGACGATCGACATCGCGGTCTCGCGGCTGGCGAGCACGAAGCCCGCCAAGCGGCGCGGCATCCTGGTGACCAACCCCGGTGGCCCCTCCGCGGGCGAGAACTACCCGGCCATGCTTGTCGCGATGGGCCTCCCGCAGAGCGTCCAGGACAGCTACGACGTGATCGGCTTCGACCCGCGCGGGATCGGCCGCAGCACGCCGGTGACGTGCGACCTCACCGCGGAGCAGCTGCTGACCGGGAGCATCCCGCCGTACCCGCTCGACGCCGCCGACGTGACCGCGCACGCAACCGCGAGCAAGCAGATCGCGCAGCAGTGCAGGACGTCGAAGACGTCCTGGATGCTGCCGCACATCAGCCCGGCCAACACCGCACGCGACATGGATCGGATCCGGGCGGCGCTGGGCGAGTCGAAGCTGTCGTACGCCGGCGCCTCCTGGGGAACCCACCTGGGCGCCGTCTACACCACCCTGTTCCCGCAGCGCAGCGACCGGATCGTGCTCGACAGCAACCTGGGGCCGGGTGGCTGGGACTACGCGAGCGACCGGCTGTGGTCCCAGGGTGTCGAGGACACCTTCCCGGCCTTCGCGAAGTTCGCTGCCGCGAATCACCGCGAGTACGGCCTGGGCACGACCCCCGCGCAGGTACGAGCGAAGTACTTCGAGCTCGCCGCGCAGCTGGAGAAGAAGCCGATCCAGACACCGGACGGCCCCTTCGACCACGTCTCGTTCCGCCTGATCAACTTCGGCCTGCTGTACGGCCCGACCCAGCTCCCGCTGCTGGCCGGCATCTGGCAGGCGGTCGACGCGAACCAGCCGCCGCCCCCGCTGCCCGGAGGCGACGCCGTGACCGACGTGGACAACCTCATCTCCGGCCGCTACTACATGATCTGCAACGACGCGCGTTGGCCGTCGTCGGTTGCGACCTACCAGCGCAACGTCGCCGTCGACAGGGTCAGGTATCCGCTGTTCGGTGCCGCGGGAGCCAACATCACCCCCTGCGCGTACTGGCCGGATCCCGTCGAACCGCAGGTCCGGATCACCGATCGGGGTCCGTCCAACGTACTGATGGTGCAGAACCTTCGCGACCCGGCGACACCGCTCGCCGGTGCGCGGAAGATGCGGACGGCCTTGGGCGAGCGAGCCACCATGGTGACCGCCGATCAGAGCGGCCACGGCGTCTACCCGGGCGGCAGGAACCGCTGCGCGAACCACGCGGTGACCACCTATCTGACCACGGGTGCGCGCCCGATGCGCGACTACCACTGCTCGGCCGACCACTAGATTGGCCGGGTGGAGATCATTGACGGCGAGCCCGTGCTGGACCGGCCCTCGGTGGCCGAGGTGGAGGCCTGGTTCGAGACCGCCGACCCCGACACCCGGGCCGTGTGGCTGAGGCTGACCCGGAAGGGCGTCGAGCCGGCCTCGCTGACCTCCGACGAGCTCGTGGACGTCGGCCTCTGCTTCGGCTGGATCTCGGCCGTACGCCGCCGAGGCGATGAGGAGACCTACCTGCAGCGCTACACCCGCCGGCGTCCGGGCTCGAAGTGGTCCCGGCTCAACATCTCCAAGGTCGAGCGCCTCACCGCCGAGGGCCGGATGCGGCCGGCGGGGATCGCCGAGGTCCGGGCGGCGCAGGCCGATGGGCGCTGGGACAACCCCTGGACCTGACGAGGCTCGGCCGTTGTGGTCGAGGTGCGGTCGAAGGTGTCCGGATTCGTGGGGTATCGGGCAGATACGGCGGGGCCGAAAGGGGTTCCCGAGGCGGAGGATGGATATCGCGTCGGGTCCGCGACCGCTCCGGCGATGGGGGCGGCAGACCGGCGCAGAACCTCGAGGACTTCCACCATGCCTACCTTCACCACCTCTGACGGCACCGAGATCTACTACACCGACTGGGGTACCGGGAGGCCGGTCGTGCTGAGCCACGGCTGGCCGCTGAGCTCGGACGCCTGGGCGGCCGCGGCCAAGCTGCTCTCCGACGCCGGCTACCGCGTCATCTCCCACGACCGTCGGGGTCACGGCCGCTCGACCAACACCGACCGCGGTCACGACATGGACACCTACGCCCGCGACCTGGCCGAGCTCATCGAGCACCTCGACCTCACCGAGCTCGTCGTGATCGGGCACTCGACCGGTGGTGGCGAGGCCGTCCGCTACGCGGCTCAGCACGGCAAGGGCCGCGTCCGCAAGGTCGTCACCGCCGGCGCGGTGCCGCCGGTCATGCTCCAGTCGGAGACCAACCCCGAAGGGACGCCGATCGAGGTCTTCGACGGCATCCGCGCCGGTGTGCTCGCCGACCGCTCGCAGTTCTACAAGGACCTGGCGGTGTCGTTCTACGGCTTCAACCGCGACGGCGCCAAGGTCTCGCAGGGCCTCATCGACGACTTCCAGCGCCAGGGGATGCTGGCCGGTCTGGTCGCTGCGTACAACTGCGTCAAGGTCTTCTCCGAGACCGACTTCACCGAGGACCTGAAGGCCCTCGACGTGCCGATCCTGATCGCGCACGGCGGCGACGACCAGATCGTGCCGATCGCGGCCGCCGCCGAGAAGGCGATCAAGCTCGTCTCCGACGGCACCCTGAAGGTCTACGAGGGTGCTCCGCACGGCATCGCCGGCGACTACCAGGACGCCCTGATCGCCGACATCCTCGAGTTCATCGCCGACTGAGGCTCGGGAATAGCCCGGCGGCGCCCGCGCGCTGGGTCAGGTGTGAACCAGGACAGTCCGGCGTGGGAGATGACGTTCGCCTATCAGGACGTGCTGTCCGCCGGCTCCGCCGGTGAGGACGTACGCTCCGCCGCCTGGTTGCTCGTCGACGACGGCACGGTGGTGCTGACCGCCGCCGGGCAGTCGCACCTCCTCCGCGCGGGCGACGCGGCTCTGGTCGGGGGACAGGTCAGCCACCGGGTGGCGACCCACGACGGGGCGGCCCTGATCCGGGCCGACCTGCGGGCGGTCGCGGTGGGCTACCCGCTCGCCAACCCGCTGGTCGTGCGCGACTTCGTCGGCAGGCACGGCGGCGTGGCCGAGCTGCTCCGCCGGTGCCCGCTGGCGGGGCCGTGCCGTCCGTCGGCGCTGTTCGCGTCGGGCTACGCGTCGCTGCTGGGCGCGGCGATGACGGCCTCCTGGCTCGAGGACACCGGGCGCGGGACGGATGGTCCCGCGCCCGCCCTGGACCCGTCGGTCGCACAGGTGCTGTCCGCGCTGGTCGAGGATCCGGGCCGGGCCTGGTCGGTCGAGGCCATGGCGGAGTCGGTGCATCTGTCCAGGTCGGCGCTGGGGGAGCGGTTCCGGCGCAGCCTGGGACAGAGCCCGAGCGAGGCGCTGCGCGACGTCCGGATGCGTGCGGCCCGCCACCTGCTGGCCGGCGGTGACCGTCCGGTCGAGCAGGTGGCGTACGCCGTGGGCTACGGATCGGGCGCGGCGTTCAGCCGCGCCTTCACCGCCACCCACGGGATCGGTCCACAGGCGTGGCGCGAGGACGCCTCAGGAGCGCGGCACGCGGAGCGCGGCGAAGCCCGCCGCGGCGACGGCCGCGCCGATCGCGCCGATGAGGAGCACGCGCCCGACGCCGTACTCGTCCAGGACCGCGCCTCCTAGGGCCGCCCCGAGGGTGATCGCCACCTGGAACGCGGTGACCTGGAGCGCCAGCGCCGACTCGGTGCGCTCCGGCTCGACGCGCGTCACCCACAGCTGCGTGCCGACCGGCACCATGTTGAACCCGAATCCCCACACGAGCATCGCCAACGCCATCACCGGTGTGCTCTCGGCGAGGACGGTCAGCAACAGCCCGCCGGCGAGAAGGAGCGGCGCGACGGTCACGACCGCGCGCAGGCGGTGGGAGAACCGGCCGGCCGCCAGGTTGCCGAAGAGCCCGCCGACGCCCCACAGCGCCAGCATCCACATGCCTGCGCCCGGAGAGGTCTCGGCGATGGCGATCCGGATGAACGGGTACGCGAGGAAGTTCCCGAGCACCACCACGACCAGCACCACCACGCCGGCCACCAGGAGCGGGTTGCGGAGGGCCTGACGCATCATGGTCAGCCCCGCCCCCGGGTGGGCGGGGACCGGCGGCAGCGCCCGCGCCAGCGCCGCGGCGGAGACCAGGCTCAGCACCGTGGCCGCCGCGAACCCCCAGCGCCAGCCGGGTCCGTCGGCGAGCAGCGAGCCCAGCGGCAGGCCGACGATCGTGGCTACCGTGACACCCAGCGCGATCGAGGTCGAGATGACGTGGTCACGGCCGGGTGAGGCGTACGTCCCGACGGCGAAGGCGAAGGACCAGTAGCCGGCGATCGCCGCGCCGAGCACCAGTCTGCCGAGCAGCAGGACGACGAAGCCCGGTGCCACCGCGACCGCCAGGTTGGCGACCGCGGCGGCGACGAGCAGGCCGACCAGCAGCGTACGCCGGTCCATCCGCGGGAAGACCATGGCGATGCTGGGCGCGGTGGCCGCCCCGGCGATCGCCGTCGCCGCCACCGCGAGCCCGGCGGTCCCCTCGCTGATCCCGAGGTCACGCGCCATGGTGGGCAGTACGCCCGCCGGTAGGAATTCGCTCGAGACCAGGAGCGCGATTCCGGCGGCGAGCGCGACCACCGGCGCGGCGCGGCCGGAGGTCGTGGTCGGTGGGGTGGTCGAGGTGGCGGTCGAAGCCGGCGAAGTTGTTGTCACCCTTCGATCGTCGCCGCGATCCGACCGACCGCCTTGATCATCCGTCGCCCGTGCTTGACCGGATGGCCGGTGGCGAGAGGACGTGTCCCTGTTGCGCACAAGGAGCCAACCGAGCAGGATCAGGCAAGAGATCACCAGGAACGGTCTAGGGCATCGGGTCGCCATGCCCCAGGCTCGAAGGCATGAACATCTCTCTCATCACCGGTGGTAGCTCAGGCATCGGCCAGAGCACGGCGCTCCAGCTCTCACGTCAGGGGACCGGCGTGATCGTGACCTACCGCAACAACCCCGACGGGGCCGAGGCGACCGTCGAGCAGATCACGAGGTCGGGTGGGACCGCGGCGGCGCTCGCGCTCGATGTCGGGAGCGTCGAGACCTTCGACGGTTTCGTGGAGGACGTACGACGCTGTCTGAAAGACGTCTGGCAGAGCGACCGTCTCACCAGCCTCGTCAACAACGCCGGACTCTCGCGTGCCCTGCCCTTCGATCAGATGGACGTCGGGACGTTCGACGAGCTCTCCGACGCGCTGCTCAAGGGGCCCTACTTTCTCACGCAGCAGTTGCTGCCCCTCCTGGCTGACGGCGGCGCCATCGTGAACACCTCCAGCAACGCCGCCGGGCTGACCGGTCTCACCCCCGGATACTCGGCCTACGGCGCGCTGAAGGGAGCCGTCGTGGTGTGGACCCGTTACCTGGCCAAGGAGCTCAGCCCGCGGGGGATCCGGGTCAACTCGGTCGCGCCGGGACCCACACGGACCCGACTGGGCGACGACGGGTTCGCCAAGCACCCGGAGCTCATCGCCCCGCTCGCGGCCCAGACGGCCCTGGGCCGGATCGGCGAGGGCGAGGACATCGCCGGGGTGATCGCGTTCCTCCTGTCCGACGGCGCTCGCTGGGTCACGGGCCAGGACATCGAGGCCTCCGGCGGGTTCAACCTCTAGAGAGTCGTGGACGAACGTCAGCTGACGACGCCGAGCGCGACCAGCAGGACGAGAGTGAAGGTGACGGCGGCGAAGATCCCGTGGCCGTAGATCACCGGGCGCGGGATCTCGTGCTCGGCGACGTCGTACGGCACGCGGACGGGATCGCCGACGACCTCGTCGGTCTCCTCGGCCAGGACGACGTGCTCGGGCTTCATGGTGCGTACGAACAGAAGGGCGCCGAGGCAGATACCGGCGGCGAGCATGCCGACGGCGACCCAGGCCCAGGCGCGCTCCTCGGTGATGATGAAACCCAGCCAGGCCGCGAAGGCGCCTCCCGTCAGGGTGGGGTGGGAGAGCAGCGCCGGGATCGGCAGTCGCGAGTTGCGGATGGCTGCGGGCGGAGCGCCGAAGCGGCTCGCGGTGCCGAACATGAAGGCTCCGGCGGCCATCGTGAAGAGCCAGACGAGGACGACTCCGTTCGTCACCATCAGCGGGCTCCTCGCCAGGCCGCCAGCCAGCCGGCCTCCATCGCGGCGTCGATCAGGTAGGTCCAGCGGATCCGCCCCTTCGGGACGTACACGAGGTCGATCGCGAGCAGGGTGAGCGCGGTGCCCTGTCCGATCCGGCGGGCGGCGAGGGGCTCCCCGGCTCGGGCGGCGGCGATCTGCGTGGCGCCGTTGACGCAGAGCAGACCGGCCACGGTGTACTCGAGCCAGCGCTCCCGTTTCGGCCCGAACACCCACTCGAAGCTGCGCAGGCTCAGCAGCGGCCACAGGCCTCCGACGATGTTGAACACGCCCTGGGCGACCGCGGGCCCGGTCGGCGCATCGGAGGTGGACGTCGGCTGCATGCTGAGGTGGTACCCGCGGACGCTGCTCGATATGTCCGTGCTCCGCGGGTGGGAAAAACCTCAGTGTGCCGGACCCCGGGACGATGGTCCCGGATTGAGGTCGACAGCGGTAGTAGGTTGGCGGTCATGACCGTTCCTCCTGTGGTCAGACAGGAACAGCTCATCGATGAGATCGCCCTCCACCTCGCCGACGAGGTCGAGGGCGACTGGTCCACGTTGGTCTTCAACCATCGCAACCTGTCCATGTTCTTCACCGGACGCATCGACGTGCACCGACCGGACGGCAGCTTCGCCTACGCCCGGCCGCCTGAGACCATCCTCGCGCTGACCGACGAGCTGCGGCGGGTGATGTACGAGCCGGGCCGGGGCGCCTGGTTCTCCGCCCGCTGGACCATCGCCAGCGGGGAGGGCGAGGGGGAGAAGAACTCGACCAAGGTCGTCTTCAACTACGACGACGAGCCGGTCTGGCGCTGGCCGGCCCACCCGGGGCTGTACGCGCTCGACCTCGAGACGTTCCCGCGTGACGAGGAGCGCGTGCCCGCCTGGCTCCGGCAGAAGGTCAACGGCGCCCGCCGGACGCTGTAGAGGTCGCGGCCCTTGGCTCGGCCGCCTGCCGGGTCTGCACGTCCGGCAGCTGTGGTTCCGTTCTCGGCACGAAGTAGAGCAGGTTCCGGTTGCGTCCCGTCCCGCGTACCGCGCGGCACCTCG
Source organism: Nocardioides sp. NBC_00368 (assembly GCF_036090055.1). Taxonomy (NCBI): domain Bacteria; kingdom Bacillati; phylum Actinomycetota; class Actinomycetes; order Propionibacteriales; family Nocardioidaceae; genus Nocardioides; species Nocardioides sp. NBC_00368. The sequence goes on along the minus strand of NZ_CP107970.1, from coordinate 2,936,543 downwards.
AGCCGGCCGCTGTGCCCTCCCGGGGGCGCGGAACCGCGGAGTGGTCGGCGGCATGCCCCTTTCCGATGAGGGCCAGAACGATCCGCAGACCGGTCAGCGCCGCGATACCGACCGCCATGACCAGCAAGGTCTCAAACGTCATCGTGCGACCTCGATTTCTTCCGGTGAACGTGCGGCTCGTGCCGCCCGTTGTCTCGGAATGGTGACTCCCGTCACACCGCCTGGACAGCGTTCGGCGTCGGAATCCCGAGCCGCCATCACCCCCTGCGGAAAGCGTCGAGTATTTCGCCCATCCAACGGCTGATACCTGCGGAGTCGGCGTCCGCATCGCGGCCAGGAAACCGCGCCGGCCCTGCTCATGGCCGGTATTCCACCGGGTTTCCGACGGGTGTGGAACAGCGGCCATCGATGCTGATGTGACGCTCGACACAGGTGCGGACGGGCCCTTCACTGAAGCGATCCCGAGTCGGCAGACCGCTGCCGACACGGTCGGCATCGCCATCACGCCGAACTCGCATCAGGAGGACACGCATGATCACCAGGGACGGCAAGAACTACTTCATCGTCGACGGCCACATCCACATCTGGGACGGCTCGGACGAGAACTGCCTGAACGACTACGGCAAGGGCTGGACCCAGTGCTTCTTCGACTACCACAACGGGCTCTCCCCCGAGGAGGAGAAGTGGTCGAAGGAGCGCTTCGCGAAGATCGAGAAGGAGGACGTCGTCAAGGACGTCCTCGACAACGGCGGCGTCGACGTCGCGATCTTCAACCCGACGGTCCTCGGCGCGTTCTATAGGACCGGCTTCCGCCGCGAGAAGGAGGCGCTCGAGCTGGTCGAGGAGAACCCGGGCAGGTTCATCCTCAACACCTCGTGGGACCCACGCTTCGGTGAGGAAGGTCTCGAGCTGCTCGAGAAGGAGGCTTCCGAGCGGAAGATCCAGGGCGTCAAGCTCTACACCGCGGAGTGGCAGGGCGACTCCCGTGGCTACTCGCTCACCGATCCGATGGCCTACCGCTACCTGGAGAAGTCCCAGGAGCTCGGCATCAAGAACATCCACATCCACAAGGGCCCCACGGTCTGGCCGCTCGACCGGGATGCCTTCGATGTCCACGACGTCGACCACGTGGCCACCGATTTCCAGGACCTCAACTTCATCGTCGAGCACATCGGCCTGCCCAGGCTCGAGGACTTCTGCTGGATCGGCACCCAGGAGCACAACGTCTACGCCGGCATGGCGGTCGCGATGCCGTTCGTCCATGCCAAGCCCCGCTACTTCGAGCAGATCATGGGCGAGCTCCTCTACTGGCTCGGCGAGGACAAGATCTGCTTCGGCAGCGACTACGCGATCTGGACCCCGCGCTGGCTGGTCGAGAAGTTCCTCGACTTCCAGTTCTCCGAGGGCAGCGAGTACGACGCCATCACCGACGTCCAGAAGGCCAAGGTCCTCGGCCTCAACGCCGCGCGCCTGTACGACATCGAGGTCCCGGAGGACGTCGTCGGAGTCGCAGAGGTGGACGTCCTCGCCGAGGTCGTGGCCTGATGTCGACCGCGTCCGACGTCCTCGCGGCGCTGGATGAGGTGCACGACCCCGAGGTCGACCGCTCGGTGACTGACATGGGGTTCATCCGCTCCGTCACCGAGGAAGGCGGTCGGGTGCGCATCGTCATGCAGCTGCCGACGTACTTCTGTGCGCCGAACTTCACCTGGCTGATGGTGGACGACGTACGTCAGGCGGCGGAGCGCGTCGTCGGAAAGGGTGCGGTCACCGTCTCCGTCGAGGACCACTTCGAGTCGGAGCGGATCCAGTCCGGCGTGCAGAGCAGGGGCGGGTTCATGACCGCGTTCCCCAGCGAGGCGGAGGGCGACCTCGAGGACCTGCGCGACCACTTCCGGCGCAAGACCCTGCTGATCCGCCAGGAGCAGGTCTGTCGCCAGCTGGAGGAGATCGGTGTCGACGCCGAGAGTCTGGTCGACCTCGTGCTGGGAGACGTCGCCCGCCTCGAGCTTCCCGGTCTCGGGAAGTACCTGACCACGCGAGAGGAGCTCGGGGTCGGTTGCCGCCACGACGACCCCTTCCTCATCGCCGCCGATGGCCGTCCGGTGGGCCCGGAGCAGGTCCGGGCCCACCGGCGGTCTGCTCGGGTGATGGCCGTGTCCTTCGAGGGCAACGGTCATCTCTGCAAGGCGCTGCTCGCGGAGCGCTACCCCTCAGAACTCACCGTCGTCACCGAAGGAGAAGTGGCATGAAGGCCGCCCGGCTCTACACCTATGACTCGAAGCTGGTCCTCGAGGACGTGCCCAAGCCCCGGATCACCGGGCCGCACGACGTGGTGATCAAGGTGGGCGCCGCGGGCGTGTGCCGAACGGACCTCCATGTGATCGAGAAGGTCTGGAAGGACACGCTCGACACCGAGGGCACGCTCCTGCCGTTCATCCTCGGCCACGAGAACGCGGGCTGGGTCGACGAGGTCGGCTCGGCGGTCACCACGGTGGCGCCCGGCGACACGGTGATCCTCCACCCGCACATCACCTGTGGCGTCTGCGCGGGGTGCCGCCGCGGAGAGGACATGTACTGCGAGACGGCCGGATTCCCGGGGCTCGCGATGGACGGCGGGTACGCCGAGTACATGCTCACGAACGAGCGCGCCTGCATCAAGCTCGATCCGAGCCTCCAGCCGGTCGACGTCGCGCCGCTCGCGGATGCCGGCATCACCGCGTACCGGGCCGTCAAGAAGGCCGTACCCCGGCTCCAGGCCGGCACCAAGACGGTGGTGATCGGAGCCGGCGGCCTGGGCCACATCGCGATCCAGTCGCTCAAGGCGCTCAGCCCCACCGAGATCGTGGTCGTCGACACAAACCCCGACGCCCTCGAGCTCGCGAAGCAGATCGGTGCGGACATCACCGTCGATGCAGGCGAGGGCGACGTCGTCGAGGCGGTCAAGGACCTCGCCGGAGGAGACGGGGTCGAGGCCGTCATCGACTTCGTCGCCGAGCACGGCACCACCGACCAGGGCCCGAACATGCTGCGCCAGGGCGGGACCTACTACGTCGTCGGATACGGCGGCAACGTCAACGTGCCGGCCCTGCAGGTCATCTTCAGCGAGATCAGCGTCGTCGGCAGCCTCGTCGGCAACTACACCGAGCTCTCCGAGCTGATGGAGCTGGCCGCGGCCAAGAAGGTCACCCTCCACTCCCAGATCTACCCCCTCGACGACGCCAACGTCGCGCTCGACGACCTGCACCACGGACGGGTGCGCGGTCGGGCCGTCCTCATCCCCTGACCCCGGACCTCCGCACGACAAACGGAAGGAAAAACCATGTCCACAACCATCACCCCGGAATCCCGGGAGGACACTCGCGGGGACTCGTCCGGCGAGTTCCCCAAGGGCCGCGGCCCGATCGACTGGAACGGCGGCTGGCGCTGGATGTTCATCGGGAGCTTCCTGCTCGCCGGATCGTTCATCGGGCTGCGGATCTACCAGCAGAAGTTCGCCTGGTACAAGGAGTACGGCCTGGATGCGGCCAGCGATGGCTTCCGGACGTACTGGTTCAACCTGTTCCTCGGCGAGCTGGTCGTCGTCACGATCGTGACGCTCGTCTGGTGGGGATGGCTGATCAAGTCGGGCCAGAACCTCGCCGCCAAGGCAGAGGCCCGGCCGATCAGCAAGGCCGAGGAAGTACGTCGCATCGCGGTCTTCTGGGGCCTGATCGGCGCCACCTCGCTGACGCTCTACTTCATGGCGAGCTTCTTCCCGAACCAGGACGGTGTCTGGCACCAGACCGCTGTTCGCGACACCGCCCTCACCCCCAGCCACATCGTCATGTTCTTCTGGGCCTTCCCGCTCGGCATCACGATGACGGTGGGCACCTACCTCTACGGGCGTACCCGCCTGCCGAAGGTCTACTCGCCTGACAAGGGCTTCCCCTGGTCCTTCTTCCTCCTCATCTCCGCCTCCGTCACCGAGATGATGCAGGTCGCGATGAACGAGTGGGGCCACAGCCTCTGGATCACCGAAGAGATCTTCGCCGCTCCGTTCCACTGGCCCTTCGTCACCTACGGCTGGCTGGCGTCCGGCATCTTCGCCCTCTGGGCAGAGTCCCTGGGTCGGCTGCTCCAGATCGAGGACGAGATCGAAGAGGAACGACAAACCGTAGCGACCTCGGATCCCGCGATCGCCTGACCAGTGGACCGTCCACATCCCCAAACCAAGGAGCCCTCATGAGTGCCACAGCTTTGGCGCCGGAGTCCGAGGAGCGTACGCAAGCACTGCGGAAGCTGCTCAACCGCCGTTACACCTTCATCGACCGTAAGTGGGACATCGTCTTCTGGGTCACGGCCGCCTTCGTGGTCGCCGCCGCAGCCGACATCACCAAGCTCCTGTTCGCAGGAGACTGGGACTTCTGGACGGACTGGAAGGACCGTCAGTGGTGGCCGATGGTGACCCCGTTCGCCGTCATCATCATCCCCTCGGCCCTGCAGTACATCCAGTGGCTCGCCTGGCGCATGCCCACGGGTGCCGTCTACACCGCCATCAGCATGACGATCGCGTCCTGGATCGGCCGCATCTTCAACTGGGACATGTTCGGCGGGTTCCCGCTGGCGTTCGTCTGGCCGGTGATGATCCTGGCTGCCGCCATCTGGCTGGACTGGGTCCTGCTGAAGACGAAGAGCTTCGTGCTCACCTCGCTGATCGGAGCGTTCGGCTTCGCGCTGATCCTCTGGTTCACGAACTACACGGTGCTCGCGCCGTACCTGCAGCCGATCGACTGGATGGGCCTGCACGTCACCGTCGCCGACGTCCAGGGCATCGAGTACGTCCGTGGTCAGACACCCGAGTACCTCCGCATGATCGAGCACGGGTCGCTCCGCACCTTCCTCGGTGAGACCCAGTACGTCTCGCTGGCGTTCGGGGCCACTCTCGCCGTCGCCGGCTACTGGGTCGGACAGGCCATCGGTCGCGGACTTGCCATCTGGCCCATCGGCCGCTTCATCAAGCGGTTCTGAGAGGAGTACGACATGCGTAGCAAACTGAAGTACATCGGAGCGGTGTTGGCCGCTGCCGTCGCCGTCGTGCTCGCGCTGCCGCCGGCACCGGCGTCGGCTCACGGAGAGACGGCCCAGGAGGCCTTCCTCCGGATGGGCACGGTCGCCTTCTGGGACGTGAAGTACTCGGCCGAGAAGGTCGCCCAGGGTGAGGAGCTCACCATCACGGGCACCGCGAAGATCCTCGAGACCTACCCTGAGCAGCTCGCGGAGCCGAAGCTCGGCTTCATCGGTGTGATCGCCCCGGGCCCGACCGTCGTCATCAAGGAGCGCACCGTCAACGGCGCGCCCGCGCCGATGGCGATCGAGATCGAGAAGGGCGGCGTCTACCAGTTCAAGATGGTGCTCCAGGGGCGCCGGGTCGGTCACTGGCACGTGCATCCCATCTTCGGCATCCATGGAGCGGGCTCGCTCATCGGCCCGGGGCAGTACGTCGACGTGACGGAGTCCGCCGGCGGCTTCACCAACGAGGTCAAGCTGCTGAGCGGGAAGACGGCCGACCTCGAGAACATCGGCATGGGTGGCGTCACCTTCTGGAACGTCATCTGGCTGGTGATCGGGTTCGCCTGGCTCCTCTACTGGATCGTCCCGAAGCCGACCGTCACACGTCTGCCGGTGACGAGCCAGATCCCGCTCAACACCGACGGTGGGGCGTACGGGCTGATCACCAAGAAGGACCACCGCGTCATGAACATCATGATGGGCGCGACCATCGCCCTGGTGGTGGGAGGCATGGTGTGGCAGGCGCAGGCCTACCCGGACAAGATGCCGCAGCAGGTGCTCCACTTCGCCCCGGAGGATGCGGTGGTCGATGCCAAGTTCGTCACCGCGGATGCGTCCGATGGGGCGTTCGACCCGGCGACGGACACCGTGACGGCCAAGGTGAAGGTGACGAACACGGGAACCTCGCCGGCGTCGGTGGAGTCGTTCATGACGAGCACGCTCACCTTCCCGGTGGCCGAGGCGGGGAGTGAGGGGCGGTCCGTCCAGATCTCGCCGGCCACGCCGATCGCCCCCGGCGAGACGCGCGAGCTGACGATGAGCATCACGGACGAGGTGTGGGCCAAGGAGCGGCTCATGCCGGTCGGCGAGTCGCGCATGCAGCTCACCGGCGTGCTGCGCCTCCAGGACGAGGCCGGCCACGAGAACTTCGTGACCATCCAGAGCTTCGTCACTCCGTCGGCCATGGCCTGACGGAACACGTTCACCCGGTGGTGCCGTTCTCCCTCGGCACCACCGGGTTTCCACCCTTGAACCAGGAGTGCACACCATGACCATCCCGAAAATTCTGCCGATGCACGGGGGCGGCACGAGCTCCATGGACATGCTGATCGGGCTCGGCCCGGTCATCCTCGGAGGGCTGTTGATCGGCATCTTCGTGCTGATGCTCTCGATCGACATGTCGGGCACGTCGAAGCGGCGCTACCAGTCCGGCTACCGCGATGAGCGGCCGACGGGTGCGCGACTGCTCTTCAGCGGTAAGTACTTCGAGCTCGAAGAGCTCCTCAAGCGAGATGCCGAGGAGCCCACCCGGACCCGGGAGACCGTGCCCGCAGACCAGGCGGACGGGAAGTGACCGGCATGAGAAGCCACCCTGCGGTGGATGAGTCGCCGACGGGCTGGCGAGCGTTCGATGCCGCGATCGAGCGCGGAGCGGTCGCCGGCAGTTTGTCGGCCCTGGTCATCATCGCGCTGCTCGCCCTGGCCGGCGCGGTCCAGGGAGTCGGTGCGGCGACTCCCTTCTACGCGATCGTCTCGATCCTGTCGCCGGGTGCCCTCGAGGTGTCGCAAGCCGCGACGGCGGCCGGCGAGGCAGCACCCTTCTTCCAGCAGGAGTTCGTCGGCGGACTGGGGATCTGTGTGGTCCTCGGTGGCGTGAGCGGAGCGATCTTCTCGCTCGGCACGCGCAACCACCGGGTCACCGGACGTGCCCTGTACGTCGTCGCCGCGCTGCACGGCGTCATCCTCATGTGCTTCTTCTATCTGGTCTGCCTCCAGGTCGTCGGGACGGTGGTGGGCGCGCTACCGGAGGCCTCGAGCCTGAGCAACCTGATCGGCTGGCCGTGGATGGTCGGGATCCACCTCGTGCACGGTCTCGTCCTCGCCCTCGTCATCAGCAGCCGTCTGGTGGCCAATGAACGCCGTCTCGGAAGGAACCACCACTCATGATCAGCGCACGCCTCACCCTTGCCGTCGCGACGCTCCTCGCCGCCTCGGCTCTCAGCGGATGCGGAGCGGAGACCTCCACCGCGGCGGAGGCGGACCACGCCGGACACGGTTCGACTCAGACCGCGGAGCCCTCGGGGACTACCACGCCCTCGCCGCCGGATGCCCCGACGGCGAGCTCGCGGCCGACGGGTGATGTCATCCGGATCGAGATCGTGGCCGGGAAGCTCTCCCCGCCGGCCCACGTCGAGCGCGTCGCTCTCGGCGAGTCGGTGACGCTCGCCGTCACCAGCGACGTCGCGGACGAGGTGCATGTGCACGGCTACGACGCGCACGTCGATCTCGTGGCCGGTCAGGAGGGCGCGCTCACCTTCACCGCCGACATCCCGGGCCGTTTCGAGGTGGAGCTGGAGGGAGCGGGTGCGCTGCTCGTCGAGCTCGAGGTGAAGTGATGATCCTGACACACGGGCTGGGTGGCCGCTCGGATCTTCCGATCCCGGTCTGGGTCGCCCTGTACGTCGCGGTGGGGGTCCTGCTGTTCTCCTTTCTCGCGCTCGGCCTGCTGTGGCGCTCGAGCAGGTTCGCGACCGAGGACGGGGTCGCGCTCCCGCGGTGGGTACAGGTCGCGGTGGGGGAGCGGGCCTCACGGCTCGCACAGGCGGTCGCGCTGGCCGGGACCGTGGTGTTCCTCGCGGTCGCCTGGTTCGGTCCGGCCAGCGTGGCGACGAACCCGGCTCCCACCTGGCTCTACGTGTGGGTGTGGGTCGGTCTGGTGCCGTGCTCGCTTCTCCTGGGGCCGATCTGGCGGTTCCTCAACCCGGTGCGGGCACTGGCACGGTTGCTGAGCCGGTTCGTGCCGTCCCGCCTACGACAGGCCGGGCTTCCGGCGGGTGCGGGGCGATGGCCGGCCGTCGTCTCGCTGGGCGTGTTCCTGTGGCTGGAGCTCGTCTTCGACCACTCCGACGAGCCGCGGGTGGTGGCCGGGTTCGTGACCGCGTACGTCCTCGTGCACGGGATCGGCGGTGCGGTGGCCGGTCCGCGGTGGTTCGACGCCGCCGACGGCCTGGAGGTCTATTCGGCGACCATCGGACGGCTGGCGCCGTGGGGGCGCTCGGCGGAGGGCGAGGCGGTGCTTCGCCACCCGCTGGCCGGTCTCGCCGCCATGCCGGTCCCGCCGGGGCAGCTCGCCGTGCTCTGCACGCTGCTCGGGTCGACGGCCTTCGACGGGGTGACCCGGACCTCGTTCTGGGGCGACCTGACCCGCGACCTCGTCGGACCCGGCTATCTGATCACCGGCACCCTCGGCCTGGTCGCCGCCGTCCTGCTCGTCGCCGGGGCCTACCAGCTCGCGATGCGGGCCACCGATGCCTTCTCGAGGTATGCCGACGGGACGTCACGGGCCTTCGCGCACACCTTGGTGCCCATCATCGTCGGTTACACCGTGGCCCACTACTTCTCGTTCGCGGTCTTCCAGGGTCAGGTCGGCGCGATCCTGGCCTCCGATCCGTTCGGGCGGGGATGGGACCTCTTCGGCTCGGCGCAGTCGTCGATCGACTACCTGGTCGTCTCACCCCGGACGATCGCCGTCGTTCAGCTCGCCGCGGTCGTCTGTGGACACGTCGTCGGCGTCGTGGCGGCTCACGACCGCTCGCTCGAGGAGCTCCGTCCGCGATCGGTTGCCGTGGGGCAGCTGCCGTACCTCCTGTTGATGGTCGGTCTGACCTCGACAGGTCTCGTTCTCCTGATGGGACTGTGAGAAATGATGATCACGCCGTTGCACATCGTCGACTACCTGTGGGTGTTCCCGATGGTGGCCATCGCGCTCGTCGCCGGCCTCTACGCCTGGCTCAAGGCGCCGTCGCCCGGCGAGCGTGAGAAGCGCACCGACGGGGACGGGGCGAACTGAGGTCAGGCGCCGGGCTCGATGTTGTAGGCCTTGATCTTGCGGTAGATCGAGGCCCGGGACATGCCGAGCGCCTCGGCGGCGCGCGCCTTGTCCCAGTCGCAGGCGCGCAGCGACTCCACGATGGCGTCCCGGGTCATCCATTCCAGCGGGGTGAGCCGATACCGCAGCCCGCTGCCGAAGTCTGCCGGCAGGTGCTGCTCGCGCAGGACGGAATCGGTCGCCGAGGGGATCATGGTGGTGACCAGCTCGACGACCTCGGCGAGGTTCCCCGGCCACGGTTCGCGGATCAGGCGGGTGAGCAGCTCGGGGGAGACCGAGGTGACACGTCCGCGGCTCAGCCGGCGAACCATGTCGGGCAGCAGGACGCGTAGGTCCTGGACGCGTGCCCTCAGCGGGGGAAGGGCGATCATCGGGATGCCGGCGGCGGCCAGGTCGCCCTCGGCCTCCTCGGATCCCTCGGCGCTCTTGTGATGCCTGCGCGTGGTGAAGGTGAGCCAGCCGCTGGCCGAGGGTAGATCCATGCTGCTGACCAGCTCCGCGAGACGTCCCGACGCCAGTCCGTCGGCGTCGCGGACGATGACGGGACGACCATCGGCGAGATGCTCGCCGACCGAGCCGAGCTTGGCCTCGATGTCGTCGTCACCGCAGTCGATGACGACGACCGTACGCCCCGGGAACTCGCGCGTCGCGATGTCCTGGATGAGGGTGCGCTTGCCGGTGCCGGGCTCGCCGACGAGACACACCGGCAGGCGGGCGGCCGCCATGCGGCCGACCATGGCCATCGGGCCGAGGACCAGCGGGCTGAGCTGGTGGGCTCCGCGGGGCTGGGCCGGGCTCGACTGCTGGATCGGCGGCGCCGGAGCGGAGGAAGGGATCTCGACGATCGCGCCGTCGAGTCGGCCGTAGGGCGAGCGGAGGGCACGCACGGTCAGGGTGGTGGCGTACTCGGTGCCGGACATGAGGGAGATCTCGGCGCGGTCGGAGCTGCCGAGCGCGTCCACAGTCAGCGCCCACAGCTCGGGTCGCCCCAGTCCGCCGATGCGGGTGGCCGCGGTGGCGGATCCGATGAACGCCTCGTCGCTGACGGCGATGATGCGGTCCTCGGCGGCCCGGCTGCTGCGCAGATACTCCTCCAGCAGCGACCGAGCACCTCGGCTCGACATGGTGAGCAGACTGTCCTCGATCGAGGCGCCGGCCTGTCGGACCAACGCCGTGAGCGCGGGATGCGCACGGTCCGCCCAGGTGGTGATGTCCAGGACGCCGAGCTGGCGGCGGGTGATGGGGTCGCGCACGGGAACGCCGACGCAGGCGAACACCTGGAGCTGCTCGTTGAAGTGCTCGGCACCTCGCACGAGGGCGGTCGACCTGTCCTCGAGAGCGGTGCCGATGCCGTTGGTGCCGGCGTACTTCTCGGCGTAGCTGAACCCCGGAGCGAGCAGCGCGCGGTCGAGCTGTCCCTCGAGGCAGGGCTCGCCGGAGTGGCGCAGCAGCACCTTGCCGGTGCTGTCGCCGAGGATGAGCGTCAGCGGGCTGCCGTCGATATCGTTCTGGACCTTCTCGATGACGGGGCGGGCGGCGCGGACCAGCCTGGTCGAGAGGTTGAGGTTGTCGTCGTAGGGCAGGTCGAGACGGTCGCCGAGCGCCTGGCTGTCGTAGGAGCGACGCCAGGAGGCGAGGATCCCGTCGCGGACCCCGGCATCGGGGTCGGTCGATGCTCGTTCCTTGAGCCGTTCGAGGGAGTGCGTCAGCACGTCGGACCAGCTCGGCATGGCACTGGGCATGGGCTTTCTCGATTCTGCCTAAGCCTGTCTCAATGTGAGACCCATCACACTAGTCCGGTTTGCTTTGATCAAGGACAGGTAATCGGCGGGTTACTTCTACACCGGAGGAAACCATGATGGAAACAACCAGCCTGGACGCAGTCGAAGGCATTCCTGCACAGAGCACCACCCAGATCCCGGGACAGATTCCGGCGCAGAAGAGAGTCCTCAACTCCGCGATCCACATCGCCAATACGCTCGCGATCATCTCCGAGAATCCGATGGGGGTGTCGGCCAAGGTGTTGGCCCGTCGCCTCGAGCAGAGCCTGTCGACCACCTACTACGCGCTGCAGACGCTGACGGACGTGGGGATGATCGAGCATTCGCCGACGACGTCGGGTCTGTACACCCTCGGTCCGCAGATCGCCGCTCTGTACCGCGGCTACGTCGCCAACCGGACGCAGCCGGAGCGACTCGCGGCGGTGCTGCAGGATCTGCGCGACGAGACCCGCGCGCGGGCCTACCTCGGCTGGTGGAAGCAGGGCGATCTGGAGATCGCGGACACCCGAGGACGCCGGGGCGCGGCGGAGCTGCGTGACATCTCGGCGGGTTACCGCGGTGGTGCGCACGCCCTCGCCCTCGGCAAGGTCATGCTGGCCTCGATCGGCTTCGATCGCTGGCCCGACTACCTGCGGGAGCCGCGACTGCGGCGGTTCACCGATCACACCCTCGACACCCCCGACCGGCTGCGTCGCGAGGTGCTGCGGATGCGAGAGGCGGGGTTCGCGACCGATGTGGACGAGTACGAGCTGGGCGTCTCCTGCGTGGCGGCCCCGGTGCGTGACAGCGCCGGACGGGTGATCGCGGGTCTGGGCGTTTCCGTCTCGTCGCGTCGTTTCCTGGACGAGCGTGAGCAGCTGGAGCTGGCGGTCAGGCGGGCAGCCCGCGACGCGACCCGGATGTACGTCGAGCTCGACCCGCTCACGGCCATGGTGTACGAGCGAGCCAGGGCATGACGTACCGGCTGCCGGTTGCCGCGCTGGCGGCCCTGTCACTGTGGGCAGCGACCTCGTGTGGTGCCTCAGACACCGCGCCCGACACCGGCGAGACAGAGGTCGGGGTCGCCGGATGGGGTGATGGTCTCGTCGACCATCAGGCGGGTTACCGGCTCTCCGAGGTCCGGGCCGAGGGCGCACGGGCCGACCGGATCCGGTTCGAGCTCGAGAGCGGGCAGGCACAGGTCGGCGAGCTCACCTCGTGGTACTGGTCGGCCGACCTGCGCTACTTCGAGCGGGCCGCCGCACGGCCGACCCGGGACGGTGGCTGGGAGGCGGTGTTCCCGGAGGGCCTTGGCGGCCCGGGCCATCTCGTGGTGGCCTTCGACACCGGTGAGGACGAGGTCGGTGACCTCGTCCTCGGCACCGACCTGGTCGCACCAGCCGCGCAACGCCGGCCGACGGAGGTTCCTGTCGCCGACGGGGACGTGCAGAAGGTCGGCACGTACGACGTGGCGCTGTCGGGTGATCTGCTGCTCGCCCAGCCCTCGACGCTCATGCTGTCGGTGACCTCGGCCGGAACGCAGGTCGAGTACGACGAGGCGGAGGTCGCCGCCGTCAGCATCGCCAGCGGCGCCTTCGTTCGGTTCGAGACGGGGCCGGACGGGACGTTCAGCGGCACGCCGTCCTCGCCAGGACGGTTCCGTCTCAAGGTGGACCTCACGGTCGCGGGCCAGCCGGTGCACGCGCTGTTCGAGCGGACCGCCTTCGGCTGATCACCGGTGGCTCAGAGCATCGCGCCCGGATTCAGGATGCCGCGTGGGTCGAACACGGACTTGATCTGCTCCTGGAGCGCAACCACCTCGGGAGTGAGCTCACGGCGCATGCCCCCACGCTTGAGCCGCCCCACGCCGTGCTCGCCGGAGATCGTCCCGCCGTGTGCGAGCGCGAGGTCGATCAACTCGTCGAAGGCGGCCCGAGCCCGGTCCGCGGCCGCGTGATCGCCGCGCTCCGTCACGATCAGCGGGTGCAGGTTGCCGTCGCCCGCGTGAGCGATCGTCGCGATCGTCACCTCGCGTCGTTCGGCGACGAGGCGAACGGCCTCCAGGACGTCGGCGAGCGTGGAGACAGGGACGCAGATGTCCTCCGTCAGCACGTCGCCCAGCCGTTCGACGGAGGGATAGGCGAGACGACGGATCCCGAACAGCTCCTCGGCCTCGCGCGGATCGCTCGACCGGGTCGACCAGGTCGCGCCTGCGGCGTCGAACCGGGCGAGGACCGCCGCGGCCTCGGCCTCGCCGGCTGCGGCTGACGTATCGATCCTGGCGATCAGTACGGCGGCATCCAGGTCGCCCGTCCTGTGCCAGGTGTCGATCGCGCGCAGGGTGGCATGGTCCAGGAGCTCCAGCGCGGCCGGGGTCAGCCCGGCGGCTCGTACCGCTGCGACGGCGCATCCGGCGGAACGCAGGGAGGGAAAGCCGGCGACCACGGTGCGGGCCTGCGTCGAGAGCGGACGCAACCGCAACGTGGCCTCCGTGATGACACCGAGCGCGCCTTCGGAGCCGACCAGGAGCCCGGCGATGTCGAGCCCGACGACCCCCTTCGCCGTGCGGCGTCCGGCCCGGTGGAGACGGCCCCGCCCGTCGACGAACTCGAGGGCCATGACGTAGTCACGAGTGACGCCGTACTTCGCGCAACAGAGCCCACCGGCGTTGGTGGCGACGTTGCCGCCGATCGTCGACCACTCGGCGCTCGCCGGGTCCGGCGGGTACCAGAGCCGGTGCCGGGCCGCCTCGTCACGGAGGGCATCGCTGGTGAGCCCGGGGCCGACCACGGCGTAGCGCTCGGTGGCGTTGATCTCGACGATGCCGTCCAGGTGCTCGGTGCTCAGGACGATGCCCCCGTCGACAGCGTTCGCGGCACCGGTGAGCCCGGTGCCGGCGCCCCGGGTCACCACGGGCACCAACAGGTCATGACAGGCCCGTACCGTCGCCTGGACCTGGCTGGTGTGGCGCGGTCGCACCACCGCTGCGGGACGGCCGGCGGCGGCCCACGGAGCCCGATCGGTGCGGTAGCCGGCCATGATGTTCGGATCCGTCACCAGGATGTCCGCCGGGAGCAGCCTGCGCAGGGTGTCGATGGTCGTCGTGTCATCGCCGTCAGGTCGCATGCGCCGACGGTAGGACCACACGGGCGGCCGCTGGGCCGCCCGTAGGCGTCGTGATCTCGGTTTCCCGCATGGCGTGGAAGTTCGGGCCGGTTCGAAGGGTCACACCTGTCGAGCACGGCGCGAAGCCTCCTACGTTGCGACCAGGCCGGGACACCGGCGACGACACCCGAGAGGAAGAGCGATGATCTTCATCACCGCACGGTTCGCCGTGAAGCCCGAGCACGCCGACGACTGGATCGAGATCTCGCGCGCGTTCTCCGAGGCTACCCGCGCCGAGGAGGGCTGCCTCTGGTACGACTGGAGCCGCTCCGTCGACGATCCGAACCTCTACGTCCTGGTCGAGGCGTTCGTCGATGAGGCCGCCGGTGGCGTACACGTCGGTTCGGAGCACTTCCGCGAGGCCCAGCGGTCGCTGCCGCGATACCTCTCGCGGACCCCCGACATCGTCCACTTCCAGATCCCCCAGTCGGACTGGTCGGAGCTGGGTGAGCTCGCCGTCACGGCGTGAGGCTGCTCTTCGTGGTGGCGATCGCGGCCGTCACCACGGTCGGCCTGGCCGCAGACCGGGTCGTCGACGTCCGCAGCCAGGCATGGCTCGGGCTGGGATGCACGGCGCTGTTCGTCGTGGTGGCCTACCGGGCCGAGGTCCACGAACGGCGTCAGGCGCTCGGCGTGGTGGCGGTCGCGACGTTCTTCGAAGTGGTCGGTGCCCAGCTCTGGGGACTCTACGACTACCGGCTCGGCAACCTGCCGCTCTTCGTGCCCGCCGGGCACGGGCTGGTGTTCCTGACCGGGCTGCGCCTCAGTCAGGTGCCGTTCCTGCTCCGGCACCGAGGTGCGTTCATCCGGGCGACGGCGGTGGCGGCATCGGCCTGGGCCGCGCTCGGGGCCACCGGGCTGCTCGGGACACGCGACCTCTCCGGCGTGGTGGGCTCTGCGCTCGTCGTGGTCATGCTCGCCCGAGGCCGTCAGGCCGGTCTGTTCGCCGGCGTCTGGTGGTTCGTCGCCTACCTCGAGCTCTACGGCACCGCCATCGGAACCTGGACGTGGTCGCCGGTCGTACCCGGGCTGGGTCTGCCGGCGGGGAACCCGCCCAGCGGCGTCGCCTCGGGCTACGTCGTCTTCGACTGGTTGGCGGGTGCAGTGGTCGCGGGCACCACCCGCTTCGCGCGGGCGGTGGTGACTACCGGGTGAACCGATCCACGGCCATCCACGCCCGGAGAGCGGGCCTCATCAGGCGGCCTCTTCTCGTGGTGTGACGTGATCGGCGGGCAGCGTGGAGCCGGGCATCAGGGTCGGCTCGCAGTCGCATTCCTCACCGCACGCCAGGTAGATGTGTGCCGGGTGGCCGCATCGCGGGCACGGCAGGTCGTGTGACAGATGGAGCGAGTTGATCCGGACGACGTCCCACATGGCCGTGCCTCCTCTCCTGGTCTCTCGGGTACCCCAACCCATCACAGCTCACCCGCGAGGCCGGAGCGTCTCAGTTTGAGATCGGACGAAATCGGCGGTCGCCCGGTCGGCGGGGAAGAAGGTCTCGATCGCGATCTCGTCCAGGGTCACGTCGCGCGCGGCGCCGAAGACGGTCAGTGCATAGTGGAACGCCAGGTCGCCGCCGTCGGAGGCGAGGCGCATGGGCACCACCAGGTCGTTGTCGTCCGCCGAGGCAGTGAGGTCGGCACCGGAGGGCACCGGGTAGGACTCGATCTCGGCCAGCAGGTCGGCCAGGCCCTCGGCGGCGGTGCGCTCCAGCTGACGCCGGACCCGACGGACGGCGTGCGCCCGCCACTGGACGAAGTTGCGGATCCTCGGTGCCAGACCGTCGGGATGCAGCGTCGCGCGCAGCACGTTCACCGGCGGCTCGAGCAGCGACTCGTCGACGTCGCCGAGGAAGCGCTGCATGGACCGGTTGGCCGCCAGCAGCTCCCAGCGGACGTTGACGGCCAGCGCGGGATTGGGCTCGTGACCGGACAGCACCGTCTCCACCGCGGTCCTCGCGACACCCAGGTCGGGCAGCGGCCGTTCCCGGTACGCCGGGGCGAATCCCGCCGCCAGGTGCAGGGCGTTGCGGTCCCGCAAGGGGATGTCGAGCTCGACGCAGAGCCGCTCGATCATGTCGCGGCTCGGTCTGGCCCGTCCGGTCTCGATGAAGCTGAGGTGCCGCGCCGACAGCTCGGCGGCGATCGACACGTCCAGCTGGGAGCGGCGCCGCCGCTCGCGCCAGCGTCGTACCAGCTCACCCACAGGCACCTCCGCAGCCACCGTCATGTCGCTCAGGTTGCCGTCGGCAGGTGCGGATCACAACTACCTGGCAGGTAATCGACAGGCCGCCCGCGCCGGAGCCACCGTGGTGCGGTCAGTTCCCGAGACCGAGGAGAGCACCATGACCGAGACCATCGAGACGTACGTGAGGTTCTGGAACACCGAGCCCGGCGAGCCGCAGCGCCGGGTCGGTGCCCAGCTGTTCACCCCGGACGTCAGCTACGTCGCCCCGAACGCGGACCTCGTCGGCGTCGAGGCGCTCGTCGGGTTCACCCGGACGTTCGTCGAGAACGTCGGCGCCTACGAGTTCCTCGCCCGCGCCGAGCCGGAGACCCACCACGACCGGGCCCGTCTGGCGTGGGAGATCCGCGTCGGCGGGGCCTCTTTCGCCGAGGGCACCGACGTGCTCGTCACCGACGCGGACGGACGGATCACCGGCGTGACGACCTTCGTCGACCGTGCGCCGGTCGTCGCGGCCGAGCACCACGGTGGTGCGGCGTGAACCTGATCGAGATCCGTTGCCCTGTCGGCGCGCTGGACGGCGAGGACCGCGCCCAGCTCGCCGGTGACATCACCGCCGGACTGGTCGGCGACGAGCTCCCTGTGGAGGTCCCCGAGGAGACGATGAGGCGGGCGCGGGCGATGACCCATGTCGGATTCCTGGCGCTCAACGGCTGGACGACCGGTGACGGCCCCTGGCAGCCGGGCGCGACGCCTCCGTTGTGGATCACCATGACGGTGCCCGACCGCTGGCGGGACGAGACGGCACGGCACGCGATCGGCTGGTTCCGTCGTGCCGTACGCCGCCTCGACGCCCGGCACGGCTGGGAGAGGTCGGTCGGAGATCTGTGGATCGACGTGGCCGGTGTCCCCGACGGCAGCATCGGCCTCGACGGCAGGCCGGCCACGGCCGACGACGTGCTGGCGACGATGACCGCCGAGTTCCGAGCCCGGGCGGATGCCAGCGAGGCCGACCTGCCGGAGGGAGTGGTCGTCGACCCGATCTGTGGGATGACGGTCAAGCTCGGCAAGGGGGCGATCACCGTCGAGGACCACGGCGTCACCGTCGGCTTCTGTGCGCAGGCCTGCCGGGACGCGTACGTCAGGCAGGTGGTGTGACCAGGACGACACCGCGGCACCCATGACATCGCGGCAGCAACGATGCCCGGCAGGACGCCGTTTCGGCCGTGTCGCTGGCCGGTGTTCACAAGGAATCCCGGCGAAGCCTGTCGGAGTCGAGCGGTCACAGGAGCGGCGCCAGATGACAAGGTCTGCACCGTGCCACAGGTCTCTCGAATTGCCATCGTCAACCGCGGTGAAGCCGCGATGCGTCTGATCCATGCCGTCCGCGACCTCAACGCGCGGGGATCGTCCGAAGGGACGATCCGCACCATCGCGCTGCACACAGACGTCGACGCCGGAGCGGCGTTCGTACGCGAGGCCGACGAAACCCACCTGCTGGGCGCGGCGGCGGACCGCCCGTACCTCGATCTCGCCGTCCTCGAGCAGGCACTGGTCGCCTCCCGGGCGGACGCCGCCTGGGTCGGCTGGGGCTTCGTCGCCGAGGACCCCGCTTTCGCCGAGCTCTGCGACCGGCTGGGCGTCACCTTCATCGGTCCCAGCGCCGAGGCGATGCGCAAGCTGGGCGACAAGATCGGCTCGAAGCTGATCGCCGAGGAGGTCGGCGTCCCGGTGGCTCCCTGGAGCCGCGGCGGTGTCGACACGCTCGAGGAGGCGCTCGCCAGCGCCGAGGAGATCGGCTACCCGCTCATGCTCAAGGCCACCGCCGGTGGTGGCGGTCGCGGCATCCGGAAGGTCACCTCCGGCGCCGAGCTCGCCGACGCCTACCAGCGCACCAGGGACGAGGCGGAGCGGGCGTTCGGCAGCGGCGTCGTGTTCCTCGAGAAGCTGGTCACCGACGCCCGCCACGTCGAGGTCCAGGTGATCGCCGACGGCCAGGGCACCGCCTGGGCGATCGGCGTACGTGACTGCTCGGTGCAGCGGCGCAACCAGAAGGTCATCGAGGAGTCGTCCTCCCCGCTGCTGACCGATGACCAGGCGGCCGACCTCAAGGCATCGGCCGAGCGACTCGCCAACGCCGTCGGCTACGCCGGCGCCGGCACCGTCGAGTTCCTCTACCACCCGGGTGAGAAGACGTTCGCGTTCCTCGAGGTCAACACCCGCCTCCAGGTCGAGCACCCGATCACCGAGGTCGTGACCGGCACCGATCTGGTCGCGCTGCAGATCCAGGTGGCCTCCGGCGCACCTCTCACCGGCGACCGGCCGTCCGAGCGGGGCCACGCGGTCGAGGCCCGGCTCAACGCCGAGGACCCGGACCGCGACTTCGCACCCGCCCCGGGCCGGATCAGCCGGCTCGAGTTCCCTGCCGGACCGGGCATCCGGGTCGACACCGGGGTGGCGGAGGGCGACACGATCCCCGCCGACTTCGACTCGATGATCGCCAAGGTGATCGCCTGGGGTGCCGACCGCGAGCAGGCCCTGGCGCGGCTGCGCCGGGCGATGGGGGAGACCACCGTCATCATCGACGGCGGTGCGACCAACAAGAGCTTCATCCTCGACCTCCTCGACCAGCCCGAGGTCACCACCGGCAGCCCGACCTGGGCCGACACCGGGTGGATCGACCGGGTGCGCGGGGAGGGGCGGCTGCAGGCCGCCCGGCACGCCGGCGTCGCACTCGTCGCCGCCGCGATCGAGGGTTACGACGAGGCCGAGCGCAGCGAGATCGCCCGCATGCTCCAGACCGCCCAGGGCGGCCGGCCGCAGATCCAGCACGACCCTGCCCGCACCATCGAGCTCAAGCTGCGCGGGGCGACGTACGCCCTGACCGTGCGGCAGTCCGGACCCGCCCGCTACCAGGTCACCATCACCGCCGGGGGAGAGCGGCGCACCCTCACCGCCACCCTCGAGCGGATCGACGAGGTCCACGGCCGGCTCACCGTCGACGGCCACCGCTACCGGCTGGTGACCGCCACCCACGGCCCGGTCCACCTGGTCGAGGTCGACGACGTGATGCACCGGGTCAGCCGCGACGAGGGGGGCATGTTGCGCTCGCCCGCGCCGGCGCTCGTCGTCTCCACCCCGCTCGCCGTCGGCGACGAGGTGGAAGCCGGTCATCCGGTGCTGGTGCTCGAGTCGATGAAGATGGAGACCGCGCTGACCGCGCCGTTCACCGGCCGGGTCAAGGAGCTCCTGGTCCGGGTCGGGAGCCAGGTCGAGACCGCGGCGCCGCTGCTGCGCCTCGAGCCGACCGACGGGGCCGAGGGAGAGCAGGCGAGCAGTGTCAGCCTGGCCGACCTCGATCTGCCTGCGCCGACCACCGAGCCCGGCCGCACCAACGGCGCGCTGGCCGACCTGAGCAGCCTGCTGCTCGGCTACGACGTCGAGGAGGACCAGCGCCCGGTGCTGCTCGCCGCCCACCTGGCCTCCCGCTCCGCCGGTGAGCCCGCCGACACCCTCCGCGCCGAGATGGACCTGCTGGCGCTGTTCACCGACTTCGCCGAGCTCAGCCGCAATCGCCCGGCCGGGGACGAGCCCTCCACCGAGCTGCGTGTGCACAGCTCGCGGGAGTTCTTCCACACCTATCTGCGCAGCCTGGACCCCGACCGGGGCGCGCTCCCGGACCACTTCCGGGACAAGCTGCAGCGGGTGCTCGCGCACTACGGGGTGACCGACCTGGAACGTACGCCGGAGCTCGAGCGCGCGGTGTTCCGCATCTTCCTCGCCCAGCAGCATCCTGCTGACGTCGACGTCGCGATCGGGGTGCTGCAGCGCTGGCTCGGCGACCCGCCGCCGGCCACCGAGGACGCCGCCGCGGTCCGCGCGCTGCTCGAGCGGATGGTGCGCGCCACTCAGCTCCGGTTCGCCGTCGTCGGCGACCTGGCCCGCTCGGTCCGGTTCGGCTGGTTCGACCAGCCGGCGGTCGATGACGAGCGTCGCGCGGTGCTGGAGGGCGTACCGGCCGAGGTCGCCGCGCTCACCGACCAGGACGCTCCCGACCGGGCCGCCCGTATCGACGCGCTCGCGGCCGTGCCCGAGCCGCTGGTCGGCTTCCTCCGCGACCGGCTGGTCGACGGGATTCCCGAGCGGGAGCCGCTGTTGGAGGTGCTGATCCGGCGACACTATCGCGACTACCACCTGCACGACCTGACAGTCACCGGTACTGGGGAGGGCGACGGACGCCCGGTGGCGCATGCCGAGTACGCCACCGACGACAAGGGCGCGACCCGGGTGGTCTCCACCATCGGCGACGTGACCGAGCTCGGCGACCCCGACGGCCCGCTCGCCACCGCCATCACCTCGGCGATGACCTCCGACCACGACGACGTCGTCGAGATCTACCTGCGCTGGACGGGCGCGCCTGCTGATCCGGACCAGGCCTCGGCCGAGCTCGCCACGATGCTGGCCGGGCAGGAGTTCGCCCGCCGGGCCCGCCGCGTCACGATCGCGGTCTGCCATCCCGCGCCGCAGCCGATCGACTACTTCACCTACCGCCACCACGCGGACGGCGCCCCGCACATCCCGACCGCCGAGCTGGTCGAGGACTCGCTGGTCCGGGGCATGCACCCGATGGTCGGTCGCCGGCTCAACCTGTGGCGCCTCAGCGAGTTCGAGGTCACCAGGCTTGCGGCGCCCGACGACGTCCTGCTCTACGAGTGCGTCGCCCGGGCGAACCCCGCCGACCGCCGGCTCGTCGCGGCTGCCCAGGCCCGCCAGCTCGCCGTCGTACGCGACGACGAGGGCCGCGTGATCGCGCTGCCGCACGTGGAGCGTGCCGTGGAGAACTGCCTCGAGGCGATCCGCCGCGTACGCACCGCCCGAGGCCGCGAGGGCACCAAGCTCGACGTCAACCACGTATGGGTGACGGTGTGGCCGGTGGTCGAGGCGGACCTCGACCAGATCACCGCGCTGCAGAACAAGATCACCCCGCTCAGCGAAGGGGCGGGGATCGAGGAGGTCCTCGCCGAGGGCCGCGTGGCGTCTCCGGACGGCGGCGAGCCGACCCGGCTGGCGATCCGCTTCCATGCCCAGCCGGGCGCGGGCGTCGTCGCCGACGTCATCGAGCCACCGACCGAGCCCCTCGCTCCGCTGGACGAGTACGCCGCCAAGGTGCTCCGCGCCCGACGCCGCGGCCTCGTCTACCCCTATGAGCTCCAGCGCGCCCTGGCCGCGGGCGGCACCGTCGTCGAGCACGACCTCGACGACTCCGGCGTGCTCGTGCCGGTCGACCGTGCCCCCGGGCTCAACAAGGCCGGCATCATCGTCGCCGTCGTGACCACCCCGAGCACGCTCTACCCCGAGGGCATCACCCGCGTCGTACTCTGCGGCGACCCGCTCAAGTCGCTCGGCGCGCTCTCGGAGCCCGAGTGTGCCCGGGTGATCGCGGCCATCGACCTCGCCGAGCGGATGAGGGTCCCGCTCGAGTGGTTCGCGGTCTCGGCCGGTGCCCGGATCTCGATGGAGAGCGGCACCGAGAACATGGACTGGGTCGCCGCCGCGCTGCGCCGGATCGTCCAGTTCACCCAAGACGGCGGCGAGATCAACATCGTCGTCGCCGGGATCAACGTCGGCGCCCAGCCCTACTGGAACGCCGAAGCGACGATGCTGATGCACACCAAGGGCATCCTGGTGATGACCCCGGACAGCGCGATGGTGCTCACCGGCAAGCAGTCGCTCGACTTCTCCGGTGGTGTGTCCGCCGAGGACAACCACGGCATCGGCGGCTACGACCGGGTCATGGGCCCGAACGGGCAGGCCCAGTACTGGGTCCCCGACCTGGCCGGCGCCTTCCGGGTGCTCATGGCCCACTACGAGCACACGTACGTTGCCCCCGGCGAGACCGGGCCGCGCCGTGCCCCGACGGCCGACCCGATCGACCGCGACGTGTCGTCCTTCCCGCACGCGGGTGACTTCACCTGCGTCGGCGAGATCTTCTCGGCCGAGCACAACCCCGACCGCAAGCGCCCGTTCGACATCCGCACCGTGATGCGGGCGCTGGCCGACGCCGACCACGAGATGCTCGAGCGGTGGGCCGGCATGGCCGACGCCGACACCGCCGTGGTCGTCGACACCCGTATCGGCGGCTACCCGGTCAGCCTGGTCGGCATCGAGTCCAAGCCGGTGCCGCGCGCCGGCTTCCCTCCGACCGACGGTCCGGACACCTACACCGCGGGCACCCTGTTCCCGCGGTCGTCGAAGAAGGTCGCGCGCGCGATCAACGCGGCCTCGGGCAACCGACCCCTGGTGGTGCTCGCCAACCTGTCCGGCTTCGACGGCTCCCCGGAGTCGATGCGCAACCTGCAGCTCGAGTACGGCGCCGAGATCGGCCGCGCGGTCGTCAACTTCCAGGGCCCGATCGTCTTCTGCGTCATCTCCCGCTACCACGGCGGCGCGTTCGTGGTGTTCTCCAAGCACCTGAACCCGTCGATGACCGTGCTCGCCATCGAGGGCTCGTACGCCTCGGTCCTCGGTGGCGCCCCCGCAGCGGCCGTCGTGTTCGCCGCGGAGGTCGCCAAGCGGGCCGCGGCCGACCCGCGCGTCGCCGTGCTCGAGGAGCGCATCGACCACGCCGAGGACGGTGAACGCGGCGAGCTCGTCGTCGAGCTCGCCGAGCTCCGCGCCCAGCTGCGGGCGGACAAGATCGCCGAGGTCGCCGCCGAGTTCGACGACGTGCACAACATCCACCGCGCCGTCGAGGTCGGCTCGGTCGACGAGGTCATCGCGGCCAGCGACCTGCGGCCCAAGGTGATCGACGTCATCGAACGGGCGTGGGGCAAGGAGTGACGTAGAGTGGGCGAGGGTTCGAGTCTCTTCGTGTCCTTCAAAACATCCTGATCAGAGCCATGTTCGCGGCCTTAATCGAAGGCCACGAACATGGCTCGATCCTTGTGTCGCGCCTTTGGCTCTGGTCTCAAGGCCAGCTGGCAGTCGTCTGGTTGGCCTCGGAAGGCTTCGTCATGAGGAAGAACCACGTCCAGCGCCATCGCGAGGGAGCGTGACGGCTGGCTGACCAAGTACTTCCATCGGGGTACTACGGAACCATCACTGCAAATCCGTTGGAATGACGCAGGGTTTATGGTCCGGAACGCGCGGTACCTTGGCTCCCTGGCTGGCTCTGGGGTCGTGCAAGCATGGCCTTGCCCCGATAGTTTGGTACAGGGCCGGGCACCTGGCCGAGGTGGCGAGCACAGGCTCGGCGACGTATGGTTCGAGCAGCTCATTGCGGGCAGGGTTCTGGTCACCGATGTGGGCAGCGCCCCATTAGGCCCGTGCTCAGCGCCATGCCTTCCAGATGCTTGTGGTTGACCGTGCCAGTGGCGCGCGCGGCGCGGCACCGGGGCACCTTCTCCACCGCGATAGTTGGACGCGTGTTCGCAGATTCGCCAGCACCTGAGGCCATCACCCGTGCGCAGTTCCAACTGAAGTGTGGGAGTGCACTGCCTGCCGTAGGATCGCGTCGGGTA
This sequence comes from Nocardioides sp. NBC_00368, assembly GCF_036090055.1. Taxonomy (NCBI): domain Bacteria; kingdom Bacillati; phylum Actinomycetota; class Actinomycetes; order Propionibacteriales; family Nocardioidaceae; genus Nocardioides; species Nocardioides sp. NBC_00368. The sequence goes on along the minus strand of NZ_CP107970.1, from coordinate 2,912,754 downwards.
AGGACAGATGCCACAACCTGGGTAATTTGGGTAAAAATCGGGTGGTCGCCGCCGCGCGAAGGTAGCCTTCTCTCCTTGTAGTGAGTGTTGTAGGAGCTTCGCGAGCGTAGGTGCGCGAAACGGAATCGTGAGATTCGCTTGTAGTCCAGGAGGACCCTTCGTGCACGTCAAGTGCTTTCGCGTCGAGAACTTCAGACGTCTGAAGTCTGCGCGTGTTGACCTTGAGTTGGAACGCACCATATTCGTCGGTGCAAACAACAGCGGTAAGACCTCAGCCACTCATCTATTTCAGATGTTCCTTTCGCAGCAACCGCGCGCACCGTTTCAAATTTACGACTTCACGGCAGACTGCTGGGAGATGTTTGAATCATTCGACATCGACAGTGGAGATCCAGATGCGGATCTCCCCAGGATCACGTTCGATCTTTGGTTTGAAGTCGATGACGAAAACTTGCATCGCGTGCTCGACCTGTTACCGAGTCTGGACTGGGAGGGGGAGCCAGTCGGGCTCCGCATGGTGTACGCGCCGAGGGACGGTGCAACGTTGGTTGCGAACTACAAGGAGGCGCGCGCCAAGGCCGAGGCGACCACTGGCGACGTAAATACCTCCTACAAGCCGTGGCCTCAGACCATGGTTGAGTACCTGACCAAGCGGCTCCAGCAAGAGTACGAGATCAGGTATTACGCACTCGACGCCAGCGAGTGTAGCGACGGGCTCGTACCGAATGCCGGATACGAACCCTTCTTCCTCGGTACCCATGCGACCGGGGCATCAAGGATCGTTGATTCGATTATCCGAATCGACTTCCTAAACGCGCAGCGGCACCTGTCCGATGGAGACTCCCACGGCAGGAGTGAGGATCTATCTAAGCGCTTGAGTCGATTCTACGAGCGCAACCTGCAGAAGCTAGACAGTGACATCGACGCACTTGGTGCTATCGCCGACTCGGAAGAACGGCTTAACCAGCATTTCGCCGACGTTTTCGGGCCGACCCTAGAGCGTCTGGGCGAGGTGGGGTACCCGGGCGTAGCCGACCCTGGATTAGTGGTAAAGGCGTCGTTTAACGCGCACGGCATCCTCAGCACAACCGCCAAGGTCCATTACGCTTTACCGGGCAGTATTGGCGCGGGGTCTGGGATCGAGCAGATGCTGCCCGATCAGTATAATGGTCTCGGCTTCAAGAACCTTATCTATATGGTCGTCGAGGTGCTCGACTTCCATCAGGCTTGGGCTGACGCTGAGCAAGATCGTCCGCCGGTCCATCTCGTCGTGATCGAGGAGCCCGAAGCCCACCTGCACGCCCAGTTGCAGCAAGTTTTCATTCGGAAGATCCTCGAAATTCTGCCGAACCCTGAGTCCGACTTCCAGACGCAGTTGGTGGTGACCACTCATTCACCGCACATAATCTACGAGAGCAACTTCAGGCCGATTCGCTACTTCTGTCGCTCCGTAGCGACAAACGGTCTTCACTACAGCGAAGTCAAGAACCTGTCGATGTTCTATGATGACGAGGAAGTTCCGACGCGTGAGTTTCTGCAGCAGTACATCAAACTGACTCACTGCGATCTGTTCTTTGCTGACGCGGCCGTGCTCGTCGAAGGAAACGTGGAGCGACTGTTGTTGCCGCTCGTTATCGAACGCTTTGTGCCCGATCTCCGATCGTGCCACCTGACGATCCTCGAGGTTGGAGGTGCGTTCGCCCATAAGTTTGCGAAGCTCCTCAATTTCCTCAGTTTGCCGGCCCTGGTTATCACGGACTTGGACAGCGTCGCCCTTCCCGCCCCAACTGGCGACGAGGAAAAGGATGCCAAGCGCCGCCTATCCTCCTGCTCTACTGACACCCCGGGAGCTGTAACGTCGAACCAAACGCTTAAGCAATGGCTTCCGAAGATTGATGTGATTGACGAGTTGCTGGCTGCCGGTATTGAGCTGAAGGCGCCGGCGGGTGCCGACGGCAGCCCTGGACTGGTTTGCGTTGCTTACCAGACCAAGGAGACCGTTTCATGGCAGGATGCCGCCGAGGATCGAGCGGGCAGAACCCTTGAGGAAGCGTTCGCCCTCCAGAATCTCGATTGGACCCAGAGTGTCGACGGCGACGGGCTGGGTCTGCGCATCGACAAGGCATCGCAACTCTCAATCGAGGAGTTGCACAAGGAACTCTTCAAGCGCGTCAAGGGCTCGCAGTTCGACAAAACCGCGTTCGCCTTGAGCGTCATCGCAGCGGCTGAGCGGAGCTGGAACTCCCCCGCCTACCTCGTGGATGGGCTGACGTGGCTGCGTCAGCAACTCGAGCTTGTCGTCCCCGACGAACCTGCCATTCAGGCGGCTGAAGAATCGGTCGTCGAATGACATCGAGGGTCAACACACCGGACACTGACGCGGACCGCCAGATCAGAGAGATCCTCGACCTGGATCAGCTGATCGGGTTCACCGTTGTGGCTGGTGCGGGATCAGGCAAGACCACGTCCCTAGTTAAAGCACTTGCTCACGTGACGAGCACGCGTGGGTCGTCACTGCTCGCAAAGACCCAACGCGTCGCGTGCATTACCTATACCGAGATTGCCGCCAAGGAGATCCATGAGGAGATCGGCAACGATCCGCTCGCTTCCGTATCCACGATCCATAGCTTCCTCTGGTCATTGGCGAAGCCCTTCCAAAAGGATGTCGGCGCGTGGGTCACGGCTCGCATTGACGAACAGATCGAAGACCTGCTCGAAAAGCAGGCGAACTATGGGCCCGGGACTCGCCAAACGACAAAAAACAACGATGCGGCTGATCTCGAAAAGCGTCGGCATCAACAGGCTGCGGTCAAGCATGTGAAGCACTGGAGATATGGCGTGGGCGCCGATTACGCCCGCGGTGTCGTTGGTCATGCGGACGTCATCAAGATGGTGCCGGAGATGATCCTCGAACGGAAGCTCTTGGCGCAACTGGTGGGGCGTCAGTTTCCGTTCATCTTTGTCGATGAGAGCCAGGACACGTTCCCCGAGGTAGTGCAGGCCCTAAAGCACATCTGGTCGCTCGCGGACGGCAAGTTGTGTCTCGCATTCTTCGGTGACCCGATGCAGCAGATCTATCAGCAGGGCGTCGTGGCGGTGCCCCTGGAGCCCGGGTGGGTCAACGTAGATAAGCCGCAGAACTTTCGGTCCTCCCGTCGGGTCCTGGCTTGTGTCAATGCCGTACGTTCCGAAGGTGACTCCCTCCAACAGGTGACCGGTCTCAAGGAGCAATCCCGCGGCGAGGCATTTTGTTTCGTTCTGCCATCAGATGACCAGCGTAACGACCGACTCGAGATCGTCCGCTCCTGGCTCGACAAGCACAGCACCTCGGGAAACTGGACACGCAGCGCACACCAGGGCGGGTCGAAAATCCTGATGATCGTGCATCGGATGGCCGCCAAGAGACTCGGATTTGAGGCCTTGTACGCGGCGTTCAACGACTCTAGATCCAGTAGCCTCAAGCAGGCATTTGAAGAGGGTAACGCTTGGCCCCTAACGCCTTTCAGAGACGTGATCTTGCCGCTCTGCCTGGCCAAGGAGCCGAGCTCATCGGCGGTACTGGCTGTCCTGCGTAAGAGCAGTCCGTTGGTCCGATCTGCGCAAGCAGCCCGGAAAGTCAAGGTTGCGTTGACGTCCAGCAAAGAAGCTGTCGAGGAGTTGCGACAGATCGCACGGAACCCAAGAGAAGCGAAGCTGGGCGATCTTCTTCGACTAGCGGCGAGGCGTGAGCTCATTGAGCTTGACCCGCGCATGGACGCCTATCTGAATCCAGAGGGGGAACACGGCGATGTGGTTCTCGACGAACGGGTAATTAGCGCGCTGGACGCTATGTCCGAGTGCGTCCTGTCTGAACTAGAGGGCTACTACACGTACGTGAAGCAGGAGTCGCCATACTCGACCCAACACGGTACGAAGGGCTCCGAGTTCGAGCGGGTGATTGTCGTTCTCGACGATGAGGAGGGTCGCTACTCCCTCTATTCGTACGACAAGCTTCTCGGGCTCAAAGACTTGTCGGCAGCCGACATCGCGAACCAGTCAAAGGGTGAGGACTCGGCCATCGAACGCACACGGAGGCTCCTATACGTCTGCGTGTCGCGGGCTCGTGAGTCTCTTGCGGTGGTTCTGTTCGCTGCTGACGTCAATCGCGCCGTTGAGGCGGTGCGCCGATCTGCCCTCGGTCAGCATGTTGAAATCCTGACCCTTAATGACCTTTCAATTCGACTCTGACCTCGAATTCGGTTGGACCGCGGCTCGCCCACGCCGGCTTTGTAGATGCATGGACAAGCCGCCATCCTCACGGCTTCCTCGGACGAGCCAGAAGCACCGTGCTCGGGTGCGTCATGCTCTTCCTTCTTGTCGTACACGGCCCGCGCACGAATCATCCATTGGGATTCGGCGCCGGCGTGGAATCGCAAGATGTTCAGTGTCGCAGTTCGAGCCCTGATTCTCCCTATGTCCTGGCCTCTGTTGGGGCGCTAGTACCCCCATACCCGTCGTCGGGATAGTGCTTAATGTCTCGTCGCAAATGCTCCGCGTATCGGGTGTGCTTGGGCGGCCAATTGCTCGACCGGCTTTTTAGCTTCAACCTTAAGGCTCTCGCCTACGGCTGGAACTCATACGGGAGCCATGCCCCCGGTCGTGATCGGAACGAATCGGGTCAAGAGGGCGCTCTACCCCGGGCCGATATCGTTGGCATTCGTCGGAATCGGTGCCCGAATCCGAAGTCTTCGGACCGAGATCCTGCGACTACTGCGCGGCCCAGCTTCCGGAACGGGGAGCCAATGTCTTCGAGGACGCCAAGGGCCCCGCGAGCGCGGCAGCCGAGCCTCGCACCGACGCGCGTCAATCCGGCCGAACTGACGAATCCAAAGGCTGGCTGAGGTCAGGGGCGATGAGTGTTGGTCGAGGCGAGCACGTTTCGGGTGATGGTGTTTCAACCACCGCCGATGCCGGGCGTATTGGCGGTGCTGCACACCCACCCTGATGCCGTCGGGCTAGAGGATCAGGCTCCCTTGTCGCGGAACACGTCGGAGAGCGGGTCGGCCTCGAAGTAGGCGGTCTTGATCTTCAGCCACTCGCCGCTGAGGACCATGTCCTTCAGGACCTCGTCGATCTGCGCCTTGCGCTGGTCGCCGGAGCGGATGACGAAGCCGATCGGGGCGTTGTCGACCGGGTAGACGATCGGCTCCTCCAGGACGATGGGTGCGCCCTTGATGATCGACTGCGCGTAAGGAGCTCCGTGGAACAGCGCGTCCGCTTCGCCTCGCTCGATCAGGTCGACGGCGGCGCCCACGTTCGGGGCCTTGACGATCTGGACGTCGTGGTACTTGTCCCGCAGGTAGGACTCCTGGATGGCACCGTCGACGACGGCGATCCTCTTCCCGTCGACGTCGCGGCGTCTCCGGATGGTCGATCCCTCGGGGGTGAGGAAGGCGACGTACGTCGAGAAGTACGGCGCGCTGAAGTCGAACTCGCGCTCGAGCACCGAGGTGTTCGTGACCTGGGCCCCGATCATGTCGATCTTTCCCGCTCGCAGGGCCGGGAAGAGTTCGTTGAAGTCCATCGCCACGAACTCGGGCTCGAGGCCCATGCCTTCGGCGACGCTGCGCGCCATCTCGTAGTCGAAGCCCTTGGCCGAGCCGTCCTCGCTCTTGAAGTAGACCGGTTCGGTGCTGTCGACACCGATCCGGAGGGTGTTGCTGCTGCCGACCGCGGCGCTGGCCTTGTCGGTGGCGGTCGGCGTGGACTGCGAGAAGTATCCGCTGAAGGCGATCGCGCCTAGGAGGACCACTGCGCCGGCGACGACCAACTTGATCTGGTTCATGTGGGGGATCCTGTGGCTGGGGGCGGAGGCACCTGCCGATGGCTGGCATGCAGGCCCGAGCGGTGAGGCGTGAACCAGACAACCGGACGCTTACGTCACGTGGAACGTGGCTCGACCAACACGGTGCAAACGGTCGGTGAATCCCGGGGGCCGCGGCAACCGACCGCTACAGCCGCCCCGGGGTCACCGCGTCGCGACCAGGTGCACGATGACCAGGTCGTCGGCCTCCAGCAGAGGAGCGATGATGCCGACCTCGTCGAGCAGCCGGCCGCTCATCACCGCACCGCCGTCGTACCAGGCGGGTCGGGGGCGGTCCTTGGGCGACACCGAAAGAGGCACCGGCGTCACCCGGTACGCAGCCTCCGGGATCAGCCCGGGGAACCGGATGCGGCCCGCCGGCTGGCCCAGGGTGTGGTCGAGCGCCGACACCCGGAACAGTGCCTCGCGCCCGTCGGGGGCGACCACGCCATCCAGCTGGAGGCCGTCGTGCCAGGTGTCCGCCCGCACGACCCGGCCGGAGTGGAGCAGCCCACGGAACCGCTTGTGCAGCGCGATCCAGGCCCGGAGCTCCTCGCGGCCCGCGTCCGACATCGTGGTGAGGTCCCACTCGACCCCGAGATGCCCCCAGATGGCGGTGCCGGCACGGAAACGCAGGGTGTGCTGACGTCCGGTGGTGTGGTCGGTGCCCGATCCGACGTGGGTGCCCATCAGCTCGGGCGGGAGGGTCAGCCCGGTCCACCGGACCAGACGGTGCCCTTCGTGCGCGTCGATGCAGTCGGAGACCCAGGCCCGGTCGGTCCGCTCGAGGACTCCCAGGTCGAGGCGGCCGCCGCCGCCGCAGCAGGACTCGATCTCGAGCCCCGGATGCTCGGCACGGAGTGCGTCCATCAGCCGATAGGCCGCGAGTGTCTGCCGGTGGACGGCGGGCCGGTGGTCGCGGCCGCGGCCCGCGCCGGTAAGCGCGCGGTTGTGGTCCCACTTGATGTAGGCGATGTCGTAGCGGGCCACCAGCGCCGAGATCTGGCCGAACACGTGGTCCCAGGCGTCCGGGTTCGAGAGGTCGAGGACGTGCTGGTTGCGCGAGCTGATGCCGGGACCGGCGTGGGTGCCGAGGATCCACTCGGGATGCTCCCGGGCCACGTCGGAGTCGAGGCTGACCATCTCGGGCTCGAACCACATCCCGAACTCCATGCCCAGGCCCTGCACGGTCTTCACCAGCGGAGTGAGGCCGTCCGGGAACACGTCCTCGTCCACCACCCAGTCGCCCAGCGAGCTCGTCGCGTCGCGCCGCCCCTTGAACCAGCCGTCGTCGAGGACGTACCGCTCGACGCCCAGCTCGGCAGCACGCTCGGCGAGCTCGATCAGCTTCTCCATGTCCATGTCGAAGTAGACCGCCTCCCAGGTGTTGAGGAGCACGGGTCGCTCGCGCCGCGGGTGCACGTCGCGTGCCCGCAGGTGCTCGTGGAAGCGGCCGGAGAAGGCATCGAGCCCCTCGCCCCAGGAGGCGTAGAGCCAGGGCGAGGCATAGGTCTCGTCGTGGCCCAGCACGATCTCGCCGGGCATGAGCAGCTCGCCTCCGCGCAGCAGTCTCCAGCCGGTGAAGGAGTTCTCGGCGCAGAGCACCTGGTTGCCGCTCCAGCCGAGGTGGACGCCCCACACCCGACCGGCGCGGAAGCCGAACCCGGACCGGCCGGCACACAGCACGGTGGCGGAGTCATGGCCGGGACGACCGCCCCAGGCCTCGCGTACGTGCTGTCCCTGGGTGAACGCGTGGCGCTGCGGGGTGCGCTCGTGGGCGTGCCGTCCGGCCATGCCCAGGAGCTCGTCGGCCTCGGCCGGCACCGGCAGGGCCGGCTCGAGCAGCGTCACCTCGTACGGCGTCTCCGCCAGGTTCCGTACGCAGGCCCGCAGGCGCAGCAGACCGTTCCCGAACAGCTCGATCTCGGTGGTCACCTCCACGCCGGCCGGCCTGTCCAGCGCGACGCTGGTGAGCCGGGTGCAGTCGGTCGACTCGGTGACCATGTGGTCGACCAGGTCGAAGGTGAGCGCCCAGGCCTGGCCGTCTCGGCTGCCCAGCAGACCCGGACGACCCACCCAGCCACTGGTCTGCTGCGGCAGCACGGAGGCCCATGAGTGCTGGTAGATCGGCCCGTCGAGGCTCGGCATCTCCAGCGAGCGCAGGAGATCCGGTACGTGCTCGGCCGCCGTCTCGCCGAGGTCCGGTCCCCAGTGGAGGATGCAGGGGAGCTCGGTGCTGTCCAGCCGCACCACCAGGCTGGTGTCGCCGCGGCGGAGGTGCACGCCGCGGGTCGCGTGGGACGCGTGGGTCATCGGACTCCTCGTCATTCGGTGGTACGTCGGGTCAGCCGAGCCGGGCGCCCGGACGTGCTTCGACGACCGTCCAGGACTCCGGGGGCAGGACCAGCGAGAGTGTGTCGCCCGAGCCGTAGGAGAGGTCGGTCGCGGTGAGCACGGCGTTCGACCCCGCGGGGTCACCGGCCGTGAGGGAGCGCGCGGAAGGCGCGACCTCTGCCGTGAGCCCGCGGAGATCGAGACAGGTTTCGGTCGGGGCGGGGGAGCGGTTGGTCAGAAAGACGGACCACGCGCCCGTGTCCGGGTCGTGGGTGGCGGCGGCGGTGACGGTCGGGACCTCGCCGTACCGGTCGGTCGGGAGCGTCGCGCAGTCCACCTCGGCGGCCAGGACGACACCACGCGCGGCGGCCGCGACAGCGGCGAACGGGTGGAAGGTCGGCTGCCGCCAGGCGGCGCCGCCCGGCTCGGTGCGGATCGGGGCGATCACGTTGACGAGCTGGGCCTGGCAGGCGATCCGCACCCGGTCGGCGTGGTTGAGCAGAGAGATCAGCAGGTCGCCGACCACCACGGCGTCGAGGGCGCTGTAGTCGTCCTCGAGCAGCCGACCCGCCTCGGTGATCTGCGGCAGCCCCTCGTCGTTGAACCGCGACTGGTACCAGACGTTCCACTCGTCGAACGCGATGCCGATCCGCTTGCTGCTGTGCTTGCGCGCGGCGACCGCGTCGATGGTCGCGACGACACCGTCGATGAACGCGTCCATGTCCGCACCGGAGGCCAGGAAGCTGCGCCGGTCGCCGTCCCGCTCCTCGTAGTAGGCGTGCATGGAGATGTGATCGACGACGTCCCACGCGTGCTCGAGCACCTCCGACTCCCAGTAGCCGAAGGTCGGCATGGTGTGGTTGGAGCTGCCGCAGGCGACCAGCTCGATGGTGGGATCGACCAGCTTCATCGCCTTGCCGGCCTCGGCGGCCAGCTGTCCGTACTCCGCGGCGGACCGGTGGCCGATCTGCCAGGGGCCGTCCATCTCGTTGCCGAGGCACCACAGGCCGACGCCGTACGGCTGCTCGCGGCCGTGGTGCCGGCGCAGGTCCGACCAGTGCGTGCCGGAGGGCAGGTTGCAGTACTCGACGAGATCGGCGGCGGCCTGGATCCCGCGGGTGCCCAGGTTGACCGCCATCATCGGGGTCAGCCGGTTGCGCTCCGCCCAGGCGAGGAAGTCGTCGGTGCCGACCTGGTTGCTCTCGATCGAGCGCCAGGCGAGGTCGAGCCGTCGCGGCCGCTCCTCGCGCGGGCCGATGCCGTCCTCCCAGTGGTAGCCGGAGACGAAGTTGCCACCCGGGTAGCGGACCAGCGTCGGGCCGAGCTCGCCGACCAGCTCAGCGACGTCGCGCCGAAAGCCGTGCTCGTCGGCCGACGGGTGCCCCGGTTCGTAGATCCCGGTGTAGACGCACCGCCCCATGTGCTCGACGAAGCTGCCGAACAGGCGGGGGTCGAGCGGGCCTCGGTCACGCTGCTGATCCAGCCGGACGCGTGCGGGCCGGGTCGTGCCGGTCATCGGGCGGCCCGGGTGAACACGGCCACCCCGAAGCCCGCCAGCTCGGCGTCGCCGCGATCGGCATCCGAGGAGAACACCGGCTCGCCGAGGTCGCCCGGCTCTCCGAGGTCGACCACGTCGTCGGTCCGGTTGACCAGGAACCAGAACTCCCTCTCGCCGTCCGTACGGATGGCGAGCTCCACCCGGCCGCGAAGCGCCTCGGGCAGCTCGCTGTCCACCCCGGCGGCCTCCAGCAGTCGGGCCAGGAGCGGCTCGAGACCATCGGCACCCAGCCGGGTGGAGACGTACGTCGCCGAGCCGGCGCCGACCGCTCGTCGGGTCACTGCCGGACGGCCCGCCTGCAGACCGGTCTTGTACGTGGCGAGGATCTGTGTGTCGGGTGCCGTCGCGGTGATCCTGTCGGTCCACAGCGTCCCGACACCGCCGTCGTCGAGAACGACCTCGGCGCCGTCCAAGAGCGGCCCGAACTCCTCGATGCGAATGCCGAGCAGGTCGCGCAGCGCACCGGGGTGGCCGCCCGCCAACACGTGGTTGTTCTCGTCCACGACGCCGGAGAAGTAGGTCGTGATCAGGTGGCCACCTCGGGCGACGAACTCCCTCAGCCGGTCGGCGGTCGCGGCCGGCATCACGTGCACCACCGGCGCCACCACCACGTCGTACCCGTCGAGCAGCGCGCCGACGGGCAGGACGTCGGCCCGGACGCCGAGCGCGAGGAACGCGGCGTACCAGTCGAGCGCCTCCGCCCGATGGCTCACCGAGGAGCTCGGGTTGGCTTCCAGGTCGAGGGTCCACGACGACTCGATGTCGAAGAGGATCGCGGCCCGGGCCTGCTGCCGCCGCGACCCGACGACGGGGGCGAGCCGCTCGAGGTGCTCGCCCAGTCGGACCACCGTCCGGAAGACGTCGCTGTCCTCGCCGGCATGGGGCACCATCGCCGAGTGGTACTTCTCCGCGCCGGCCACGGACTGCCGCCACTGGAAGAAGCAGACGGCGTCCGCACCGTGCGCCACGTGCGTGAGCGAGTCCCGCACCAGCGCACCGTCCGCCTTGGGCGGGTTGATCCCACGCCAGTTGACCGCACTGGTCGAGTGCTCCATCAGGAACCACGGCTCACCGCCGGCGATGCCGCCGGTCAGGTTGGCCGAGAACGACAGCTCGTCGCGGGCGCGGTCGTCGACCAGCACGTAGTGGTCGTTGGAGACGAAGTCGACCTCGGCCGCCCAGTCGGCGTAGTCGATGCCGGTGAAGTTGTCCATCACCATGAAGTTCGTGGTCACCGGTACGTCGGGGGTCAGCCGGTCGAGGATCTCCCGCTCGGCGCGCAGGTAGTCCTTGAGCGCGTCGGAGCAGAACCTCTTGAAGTCGAGCTGGTGCGTCGGGTTCGGGATGGTGGGCGTCAGCCGCGGCGGCAGCACCTGGCTCCAGTCGCTGTAGCGCTGCGACCAGAAGGCGGTGCCCCAGGCGTGGTTGAGCCCGTCGAGGTCGCCGTACCGCTGCGACAGCCAGGTGCGGAAGGCCGCCGCGGCGTCGTCGGAGTAGTCGTAGAGGTTGTGGCACCCGAGCTCGTTGGAGACGTGCCAGGCGGCGAGCGCCGGGTGGTGGGCGTACCGGCTCGCGACCGTCTCGACGACCGCCAGCGCGTGCTGCCGGAACACCGGTGACGTCGGCCGCCAGTGCTGCCGAGCGCCCGGCCACAGGGTCTCGCCGGTGCGCGTGACCGGCAGGATCTCCGGGTGTGCGGCGCTCAACCAGGGTGGCGGCGAGGCGGTCGCGGTGGCGAGGTCGACGGCGATGCCGTGGGCGTGCAGGAGGTTCATCACCTCGTCGAGCCAGGCGAAGTCCCAGGTGTCCGCGGTCGGTTGTAGGCGGGCCCAGGAGAAGATCCCGAGGGAGACGATGTTGACCCCCGCCTGACGCATCAGCCGGACGTCCTCGTCCCACACCTCCCGGCTCCACTGGTCGGGGTTGTAGTCGGCCCCGAAGCCGAGCGGTCCGCGAGCGTTCTCGGTCGCGAGCGGCTCGGGCCAGCGCACCCACCGGTGCGATCGCCGGCTCATGCGGTCGTCCCGCGGGGCGCGGCGGTGCTGGCGCGGACGACCAGCCGGGGCGGCACCAGGACCTCCTGGTGCTCGTGCTCACCGGACTGGATCTGCCGGATCAGGGCATCGACCGCGCCCCGGCCGACCTCGTCGAACGACTGGTGAACGGTGGTCAACGGCGGCCAGAAGTACGCCGCCTCCTCCATGTCGTCGAAGCCGACGACACTGACGTCGTCGGGGACCCGGCGACCGCGCTCGTGCAGGGCTCTCAGCAGTCCCAGGGCCATCTGGTCGTTCGCGGTGAACACCGCGGTCACCTCCTCGTTGTCGGCCAGCCGGAGGCCGGCCTCGTAGCCGCTTGCGGTCGACCAGTCGCCCGGCAGCACCGGTGGCACCGTTCGGCCGTGGGCCTCGAGCGTCCCCTGCCACGATGCCCGGCGGCGCCGTGCGGAGTAGGACAGCTCGGGCCCGCCGACGTGCCAGACGGTCTCGTGCCCGAGGTCGAGCAGATGCTCGGTGGCCAACCGTGCGCCGTGGGCCTGGTCGTTGTCGACGATCGGGTAGTCGTACTGAGCGCTCGAGTCGACCACGACCACCGGCAGTCCCTCCGGCACGGCGACGCCGTCGAGCCGGTGCGTCTCGACCTGGATGATGATGCCGTCCACCGCCTGCTCGCCGAGCTGGTCGAACGCCGCTCGGACGGCGTCCTGGGTGGCATCCAGCACCGGCAGCAGGTTGATGGCGTAGCCGGTCTCGGTGGCGGCGGCCGCGATCGCGTCGAGGGTGTGGGTGGTGCCGACGCTGGAGAGCTCGAACGCGATCACGCCGATGCTCTGGAAGCGTCCGCTGCGCAGCGCCCGCGCAGCCCGGTTGGGCCGGTAGCCGACCTCGCGCATCGCGGACAGCACCCGCTCCCGGGTGGCGGGGTCGACATAACGGGCGCCGTTGGCGACCCGTGAGACCGTCTGTCCCGAGACCCCGGCGATCCGAGCGACGTCGGCCTGGGAGGCCCCTCGCCGTGTCACTGGTCCCGCGGCCGTGCTGTCTGTCGCCATGGGCCGAATAATCCTTCCGCCAACCTGTTGACGTCAACATGTGTCGTACGTCACTGTACATGTTGACGTTAACAGGCCGCCACCGAATGGCGGTGAAAGGAGGCGGGACCGTGTCCCAGGGCGTGACCCAGCTGGAGAGCCGCGGGGAGACCCGCGGCGGCGCGCGACAACCGGTGCCCGGTCGCCGGTGGTCGCGCACCGACACGAAGGGGTGGATCTTCGTCGGCCCGTTCCTGGCGGTCTTCGCGCTGACCTTCTTGGCGCCGATCGGCTACGCGGCCTACCTCAGCCTGTTCCGCGCGCAGGCGTTCTTCGGCACCACGGAGTTCGTCGGTCTGGACAACTACGTCCAGGTGTTCACCGACGACAAGTTCTGGGACGGCTCGTTGCGAGTCCTGCTGTTCTTCGTCGTACAGGTGCCGATCATGCTCGGGCTCGCCCTGGTGGCCGCGCTGGCCATCGACAGCGCCCGGCTCTACGCCGCGAGCTTCTTCCGGCTCGTGATCTTCCTGCCCTACGCCGTTCCCGGCGTCGTCGCGGTCCTGATGTGGGGCTTCATGTACGGCACCAACTTCGGGCTGGCCGCCGACCTCAACGACCTGTTCGGCACCTCGATCGTGCCGCTGAGCAGCAACTGGATGCTCGCCTCGATCGCCAACATCGTGACCTGGGAGTTCGTGGGCTACAACATGCTGATCTTCTACTCCGCGCTGCGCACCGTGCCCGGCGAGATCTACGAGGCCGCCGCGCTCGACGGCGCCGGAGCGCTGCGGACCGTGCTCTCGATCAAGATCCCGGCCCTGCGCGGGGCCATCCTGATCGCCACGATCTTCTCGATCATCGGGACGTTCCAGCTCTTCAACGAGCCGAACATCCTGCGCACGCTGGAACCCAACGTCATCACGACCTTCTACACACCGAACCTCTACGCCTACAACCTGTCCTTCGGCGGGCAGCAGTACAACTACTCGGCGACGGTCGCGATCGTGATGGGCCTGCTGACCGCGGTCATCGCGTACGCCGTCCAGCTCCGCGGCTCACGAGAGGCGATGAAATGACGGGCCGGGTGAGCACGTCGCCGCTGGCGCCGCGACGATCGCCGATGCTGACGGTGCTGATGGCGCTGTTCCTCCTCTACACGCTGGTGCCGCTGGCGTGGCTGGTCCTGAGCGCCACCAAGACACAGGACGATCTGTTCTCGAGCCCCGGGCTGTGGGTCGGCGACGAGTTCGCGTTCTTCAGCAACATCCGCGACACGCTGACCTACCGCGACGGCATCTTCCTGCGCTGGCTGGCGAACACCCTTCTCTACGTCGTGGTGGGTGCCGGCGGCGCGACCCTGCTGGCCACCGCGGCCGGCTACGGCCTGGCCAAGTACCGCTTCCCCGGACGCCGGACCGTCTTCGCCGTCATCATCGGCGCGGTGGCCGTGCCCGGCACCGCGCTGGCCGTGCCGACGTTCCTGATGTTCTCGAACATGGGACTCACCAACACGGTCTGGGCGATCATCATCCCCTCGCTGATCAGCCCGTTCGGCCTGTACCTGATGTGGGTCTACGCCGCGGACGCCGTGCCGGACGAGCTGCTCGAGGCGGCGCGCATCGACGGCGCCGGCGAGATCCGGATCTTCTTCACGGTCACGCTGCGCCTGCTCGCTCCTGGCATCGTCACGGTGCTGCTGTTCACCGTGGTCTCGACCTGGAACAACTACTTCCTGCCTCTGATCATGCTGAGCGAGCCGAAGCTCTACCCGCTCACCGTGGGTCTCACCCAGTGGAGCGCCCAGGCGACGGGCGCCAACGCGCAGCCCGTCTACAACCTGGTGGTCACGGGATCCCTGCTGACCATCGTCCCGCTCGTCATCGCCTTCATCCTCCTCCAGCGGTTCTGGCAGTCCGGCCTGAGCGCGGGAAGCGTCAAACAGTGAAATGAAAGGAACGACATGTTGATCATCAGTGGGCGCAGAGCCCGCCGCCGGATCGCCCTTGTCGCGGCAGCCCTCACGGCCGCCTCCGTGCTCGCCGGCTGCGGCTCGGACGACGCGGGCGGCAGCGGAGGCGCAGGCACGGCCGCGGACCTCGACGCCGCCCTCGAGGAAGGGGGCACCATCACGTACTGGACGTGGACCCCGTCCGCCGAGGCGCAGGTGGCGGCGTTCGAGGACCAGTACCCGAACGTCGAGGTGAAGCTCGTCAACGCCGGCACCGGCAACGACCACTACACGAAGCTGCAGAACGCGATCAAGGCCGGCTCGGGCGGCCCCGACGTGGCGCAGGTCGAGTACAAGGCGCTCCCGCAGTTCGCGCTGCCCGGCGACCTGATCGACCTCCGCCAGTACGGCTTCGACGAGTTCGAGGCGGACTACACGCCCTCGACCTGGGCCTCCGTGCAGGCCGGCGAGGGCCTCTACGGGCTGCCGCAGGACTCCGGCCCGATGGCGCTCTTCTACAACCAGGAGGTCTTCGACGAGCACAAGCTCGAGGTGCCGAAGACCTGGGACGGGTACGTCGAGGCTGCCCGGACCATCAAGAAGGAGAACCCGTCGCAGTGCATCACCAACGACAGCGGTGACCCCGGCTTCACCACCAGCATGATCTGGCAGGCCGGTGGCACGCCGTTCCAGGCCGACGGCGAGAAGGTCACGATCGACCTGCAGGACGAGGGCACGCAGAAGTGGACGGGCGTGTGGAACCAGCTCATCGAGGACGAGCTGGTCTGCACCATCCCCGGCTGGACCGAGGAGTGGTACAAGGCGCTGGGCGACGGGACCATCGCGTCCATCGGCCTCGGTGCCTGGGCGCCCGGCGTGTTCGAGCAGTCCGTGCCCGACGGCGCGGGCAAGTGGCGGGCCGCACCGATGCCCACGTACGACGGCCAGCCGGCGACCGCCGAGAACGGCGGCAGCACCCAGTCGGTGCTGGAGCAGAGCAAGAACCCGGCGCTGGCGGCGGCGTTCGTACGCTGGCTCAACCACGAGGAGGGCGTCGAGCCGTTCCTGGAGAGCGGTGGCTTCCCGGCCACGGTCGCGGACCTGGAGGACCCGGCGTTCGTCGACAAGAAGCTCGACTACTTCGGTGGCCAGCAGGTCAACCAGGTGCTCACCGACGCGGCCACCCAGGTGGTCGAGGGCTGGCAGTACCTGCCCTACCAGCTCTACGCCGACACGATCTACGGCGACACCGTCGGCAAGTCCTACCAGACCCACACCGCCCTCGAGGGCGGCCTGACGGCCTGGCAGGAAGCGCTCGTGAAGTACGGCAACGAGCAGGGCTTCAGCGTCAACTGACCCACGACTGACCCACGACCACGACCGATAAGGACCGACAGCCGCCGCACCTCGCGGAGCGGCGGCTGTCGGTCCCTTGCGAGAGGTAGGCATGCCCGAGTTCACGATCGGCGAGTCCGATTTCCTTCTCGACGGTGAGCCGTTCCGGATCCTCTCCGGTGCGCTGCACTACTTCCGGGTCCACCCCGACCACTGGGCGGACCGGATCGAGAAGGCCAGGCTGATGGGCCTCAACACCATCGAGACGTACGTGCCGTGGAACGCCCACAGCCCCCGCCCGGGCGTCTTCGACACCGACGGCCTCCTCGACCTGCCGCGGTTCCTGCGCCTGGTGGGAGAGGCCGGCCTGCACGCGATCGTGCGTCCGGGGCCGTTCATCTGCGCGGAGTGGGACAACGGCGGCCTGCCGCCCTGGCTGTTCCGGGAGCCGGGCGTCGGCATCCGTCGCCACGAGCCGCGCTTCCTCGACCAGGTCGAGAAGTACCTCCAGCAGGTCCTGGAACTCGTGCGACCGCACCAGGTCGACCTGGGCGGACCCGTGCTGCTAATCCAGGTGGAGAACGAGTACGGCGCCTACGGTGACGACCGGGACTACCTGCAGGCCGTCGCGGACATGATCCGCGGTGCCGGCATCGGCGTGCCGCTGGTCACCGTGGACCAGCCCGTCGATGCCATGCTCGCCGCCGGTGGTCTCGACGGGGTGCTGCGTACGAGCTCCTTCGGGTCGGACAGCGTGAACCGCCTCCGCACCCTCCGCGACCACCAGCCGACCGGGCCGCTGATGTGCATGGAGTTCTGGGACGGCTGGTTCGACCACTGGGGAGGCATCCACCACACCACCGCCGTCGAGCAGGCCGCCGCGGAGCTCGACGCCTTGCTCGCGGCCGGCGCCTCGGTCAACGTCTACATGTTCCACGGTGGCACGAACTTCGGCCTGACCAGCGGGGCCAACGACAAGGGCATCTACCGGCCGACGGTGACGTCGTACGACTACGACGCGCCCCTGGACGAGGCCGGTAACCCGACCGCGAAGTACTTCGCGTTCCGCGACGTCATCTCCCGCTACGCCCCGGTGCCGACCGGGGTCCCGGTTGCGACTGGGCCCGCCCCCGAACAGACGGTGGCGTTGGGCGAGCCGGTCCGGCTGCTCGACGACCCGGAGGTTTGGGGCTCCTGGAGCACGTGGGAGTCGCTCCCGGTGCTGGACGAGCTGGACACGGACACTCGTCTGGCCGTCTACCGGACCGAGCTGCCGGGCGACGGCCCGGCCGTCCTCACCCTCGGCGAGGTCCGTGACCGGGCGGCCGTCTTCCTCGACGGCGCCCCGATCGGCATCCTCGAGCGGGAGCACCACGAGCGCGCGATCGAGCTGCCGCACGTTCGCGGCCGGCTGGAGCTGGTCGTCGAGGACCAGGGCCGGGTCAACTACGGCGCCCGCATCGGTGAGCACAAGGGTCTGGTCGGGCCTGCTCTGCTCGACGGGGTGCCGCTCACGGACTGGGAGATCCTGGCGGTCGACCTCGACCGGGTGCCGCGCCTGTGGGAAGGCCCGTCTGACGGCCGAGGCTCCGGGGTCGGGCCCACCGCCTGGCGGGCACACTTCTCGGCCGAGCCCGGCGTCGACCTCTTCCTCGACGCCGCCGCCTGGGGCAAGGGCATCGCCTGGGTGAACGGCTTCTGCCTGGGCCGCTACTGGCGGCGCGGGCCGCAGCGCACCCTGTTCGTTCCCGGCCCGGTGCTGCGGCCTGACGGCAACGAGCTCGTCGTGCTGGAGCTGGACGTGCTCGCCGATCCGACGGCCCGGTTCGTCGCGGGACCGTCCCTGGGGCCGCTCGAGGACTGAGTCCCCGCTTGGGCCTGCGGGATCATGGACCCATGAACCGACTTGGCGCCGCGACGAGCCCGTATCTCCAGCAGCACAAGGACAATCCCGTCGATTGGTGGGAGTGGTCGCCCGACGCGTTCGAGGAGGCGCGGCGGCGGGACGTACCTGTGCTGCTGTCGGTCGGTTACGCCGCGTGTCACTGGTGCCACGTGATGGCGCACGAGTCGTTCGAGGACGAGACGACGGCGGCGTACATGAACGAGCACTTCGTCAACATCAAGGTCGACCGGGAGGAGCGGCCGGATGTGGATGCGGTCTACATGGCGGCGACGACGGCGATGACCGGGTCGGGCGGGTGGCCGATGACGGTCGTGCTCGACCACGACGGCAACCCGTTCTTCGCGGGCACCTACTTCCCGGACATGCCGCGGCATGGGCAGCCGGCGTTCACGCAGGTGCTGCAGGCCCTCTCGGAGGCGTGGACGCAGCGGCGCTCGGAGATCGGGGCGGTCGCGGACAACGTACGTCAGCATCTGGCCGCCATCTCCGGCGCGGCCGGGGCCGCGGGCGACTGGCGGGTCGATGTCGACGCCGCGGTCGAGACGCTGGCGGGGGAGTTCGACCCGATGGCGGGCGGGTTCGGGGGCGCGCCGAAGTTCCCGCCGTCGATGGTGCTGGAGTTCCTGCGGCGGGCGGCCGGGGTGCTCGGGGCGGACTCGCGGGTCTCGCACATGCTTTCGCGGAGCGTGGCCGCGATGGCCGGCGGCGGGATCTACGACCAGATCGGCGGCGGGTTCGCGCGCTACGCCGTCGACCGCGGCTGGGTGGTGCCCCACTTCGAGAAGATGCTCTACGACAACGCCCAGCTGATCGGCCTCTACGCCCGGCTCGGCACCGAGCTCGGCGATCGGGTCGCCCGCGAGAGTGCCGACTGGATGATCCGCGAGCTCGGCACCGCCGAAGGCGGGTTCGCCTCCGCGCTCGACGCCGACAGCGAGGGGGTCGAGGGCAAGTTCTACGTCTGGACCCCGGCCGAGCTCGTCGAGGTGCTCGGTGCCGAGGACGGTGCCTGGGCCGCCGAGGTCTTCGAGGTGACCGAGGCGGGCACCTTCGAGGAAGGCGCCTCGACGCTGCAGCTGCGCCACCGGCCCGACGACGTCGAGCGGCTCGAGTCGGTCAAGGCACGGCTCCTGGCCGCGCGTGCGGAGCGGGTACGCCCGGCGCGCGACGACAAGGTCGTCGCGGCCTGGAACGGGCTCGCGATCAGCGGGCTGGTCGACGCCGGGCTGCTGCTCGACGAGCCGAGGTACGTCGAGGCCGCTGTCGCGGCGGCGGAACTGCTGTGGCGGGTGCATGTCGGTTCATCAAGGTATGCAGCCGAACCGTCACATCCCGTGCGGAACTCCACGAGGGAAGCGACGGTTGGCCTGCATACCTTGATGAACCGCCACCCCGCCCGCCTCCTCCGCGTCAGCCGCGACGGCGTGACCGGCGCGCACGCGGGGGTGCTGGAGGACTACGGCTGTGTCGCATCGGGGTTCCTGAGCCTGACCCAGGCGACCGGCGACTCCACCTGGCTCGACCGGGCGACGAGCCTGCTCGACACCGCGCTGACCCACTTCCGAGCCGAGGACGGCGGCTTCTATGACACCGCGGACGACGCCGAGGCGCTGGTCACCCGGCCCCGGGACGCCTCCGACAACGCCAGCCCGGGCGGCACCAGCGCGATGGTTCACGCGCTCGTCACCGCCCACGCGCTCACCGGAGAGGGCCGCTACCGCACGGCCGCCGAGGAGGCGCTCGCGGCCACGAGCACGCTGATGGCCAAGGCGCCCCGGTTCGCCGGCTGGTCGCTGGCGGCCGCGGTGACGATGGCCGAGGGTCCGCTCGAGATCGCGGTCGTCGGACCGCCGGGACCTGACCGCGACGCTCTCGAGGCGGCTGCCCGGCGCAAGCCGGGCGCGGTCGTGGTCGTCGCCGACGAGGCCCGCGACGACATCCCGCTGCTGAGCAGCCGGTCTCCCGTGGAGGGCAGGGCGGCGGCGTACGTCTGCCGGGGTTTCGTCTGCGAGCGGCCGGTCACGTCGCCGGAGCACCTGGCGAACACCCATACCTGATCAGGGGGAACTATGTGGTGATCCCCTATGTTGGCCCGAGCATAGAAGTGTAACTTCGGTCACATGACGGTCGATGTGATTGCGTTCCTGGAGCTGCTGGCCGGGGATGCCGCGGAGGCCGACTTCGAGGGACCGTCGCGAGCCGCGCGAGCGGCGGGCGCGACGGCCGACGAGCTGGCGCGGATCGACCACGTCAGGAGCCTCGCGCTCCAGGTCAGGGCCACCCTCGAGGCGCGCCGGCGGCGCGAGGGCGAGCTGGGCGCGCTGTTCGAGTCCGCCAACGACCTGGCGATGCTGACCAACCTGGAAGCGGTGCTGCAGGCGATCGTGACCCGGGCGAAGCAGCTGCTGAACAGCGACGTCGCCTATCTGACCCTCAACGACGAGCGTCGCGGTGAGTACATGCGGGTGACCGAGGGGATCCTGACCGCGGCCTTCCGCTCGACCCGGATCCCCTTCGGCATCGGGCTCGGCGGCCTAGTCGCGCAGACCATGAAGCCCTACTCGACCGCCGACTACATCCCCGACGAGCGGTTCCGGCACGCTCCCGACATCGACGGCGCGGTCAGCGGCGAGGGCATCCGCGCGATCATCGGCGTGCCCCTCCTGCTCGGCAGCCAGGTCATCGGCGTCCTCTTCGCCGCCAACCGCGCCGTACGCCCCTTCGGCGCCGAGGCGAGCGCACTGCTCGTCTCGCTGGCCGCCCATGCCGCGATCGCCGTGGACAAGGCCCGGCTGCTGGAGGAGACCCGCGCCGCGGTCGCCGAGCTCGAGGTCACCACCCGTCAGCTGCAGGCGCGCAACGAGGTGGTCGAGCGCGCTGCCGACGCCCACGACCGGCTCACTCGGATCGTCGTCGAGGGTGGCGGCGTCGACGATGTCGTACGCAGCGTCGCCGAGGTCCTCGGCGCCCGGGTCGTCGTGCTCGACCTCGACGGGGAGGTCATCGCGAGCAGCGCCCCGGACCAGCCGGTCTCCGACTACGAGGCGGCCGTGACTCGGCGCAGCCTCGACCTGAGCCGCACCGCCGGCAGCGGCGACGTCTACGCCACCCCGGTGCTCGCCGGCGCCGAGCAGCTCGGCTCGATGCTCCTGGGCCCGCGCGAGGTCGACCGCGAGGACGGCGATCTGGACGACGGCGACCAGCGGATCCTGGAGCGGGCGGCCCTGGTCACGGCGCTGCTGCTGCTCTTCCGCCGCAGCGTCGCCGAGGCCGAGGGGCGGGTGCGGGGAGAGCTCCTCGACGAGCTCCTCTCCGGCACCACCCCCGACCCGGAGACGCTGCGCGAGCGCGGACGCCTGCTGCAGGCCGACCTGTCCCGGCCCTACGCCGTGGTGGTGGCGAACGTCCCCGGCGACCGGGCGCGTGTGGGGCAGGCGGCGACGTTCGTCGCGGCCACCCACGACGGGTTCGCGGCGGTGCGACAGGGGCAGGTCGTGCTGATCTTCCCCGACTGCGACGCCCGCGCGGCGGGCGAGCTGGTCGTCGAGGGACTACGGCTCTCGGCGGGTGCGCCGGTGACGGTCGGCGCGGCCGGTCCGGTGCCGGGGCCGCTGAGCAGTCCCGACGCCGTGGTGAAGGGCTACGACGAGGCCCGTCGCTGCCTGGCGGCGGCGATGACCCTGGGTCGCGAGGGTGAGGTGGTCACCGCCGACGACCTGGGGTTCGTGGGGCTGCTGCTCGGCTCCGACGGCCACCCGGCGGCGTACGTCACCTCGCGGCTGGGTCCGGTGATCGACTACGACACCGCGAAGGGGTCGAAGCTGGTCGAGACCCTGCGGGCCTACTTCTCCGCCGACCGCAATCTCACCCGCACCGCCGCGGTGCTGCACGTGCACGTCAACACCGTCACCCAGCGCCTGGAGCGGGTCACCCGTCTGCTGGGCAAGGGCTGGCAGGAGCCGGAGCGCCAGCTCGAGGTGCAGCTGGCGCTCCGGCTCCATCAGCTGGTCGCCTAGGTCTCAGGAAAGACGACGAGGGTTATCAGCGTCGCGCTCGCGACGCGGAGCGTCGCATCAGGTACAGGTGGCGGGCAGTGCCCCAGATGCCCCGACGGAACAGCAGCACCACGGTCACGAACACTCCACCGGTGACGATCCCGATCCCGTCGAACCCGGACGAGGCCAGGTAGTCGGCGAGCATCACGATCAGCCCGGCGCCGATGACACCGCCCCACAGCGTCCCGATGCCACCCAGCACCGTCATCAGCACGACCTCGCCGGAGGTGGCCCAGTGCAGCTCCGGGAGCGCCACGAACCCGTGCGAGACGGCGAAGACGCCGCCGGCCAGCCCGGACAGCCCGGCCGAGAGCACGAAGACGATCAGCTTGTAGCGCTCCACGTCGTAGCCCAGCGCCCGGGCCCGCGGCGCGTTGTCGCGGATCGCGACCAGCACCCGTCCGAAGGGGGAATGGACGATCCGCCAGGCGGCCCACATCCCGAGCAGGATGATCGGCAGCGCTGCGTAGTAGAAAAAGAACGAGTCGGTCTCGACCGCCTCGATCCCGAAGAACGACCGCGGCACGCCCTGCAGCCCGTTCTCCCCGCCGGTGAGCGAGGAGGCCTGGTTGGCGATGAAGAAGAGCATCTGCGCGAAGGCGAGGGTGACCATCGCGAAGTAGATCCCGGACCGCTTCACCGACAGGTAGCCGATCGGCACCGCCAGGACCATCGCGAAGAGCGCTCCGCCGAGCACCGCCACCGGGAACGGGACGCCGAGATGGATGGCGACCAGCCCGGTGGCGTACGCCGATCCGCCCCAGAACGCGGCATGACCGAACGAGAGCAGCCCGCAGTAGCCCAGCAGCAGGTCGAGGGCCACCGCGAAGAGCGCCCACGCGGCGATGTCCATCGCCACCGGCGGGTAGACGAACCACGGCAGCCCGAGCGCGACGACGAGACCGATCCCCAAAAGCACCAGCCGCTGCCACGGCCGCGCCCCGGCGATCGCCGCGTGCTGCTCGCTGACACTCGCGCCAGCCGTTGCGATGCTCGTCATGCCGTCGCCTCCTCTCGGCCGAAGAGCCCGGCCGGCCGGGCCAGGACGACCACCGCCATGAGCACGAAGATCAGCACCTGCGCGAACGTCGGTGCGTACGCCTGCCCGAACGCCTCCACGAGCCCGACCAGGAACCCGCCGACGACGGCGCCCACGATCGAGCCGAGCCCGCCGATCACCACGACGGCGAACAGGATGATGATGAAGTCGCTGCCCATCTCGGCGGTGATCGCCCGGAACGGCGCGGCCAAGACCCCGGCCAGCCCGGCGAGCGCGACCCCGAAGCCGAAGACCGGGGTCACCCAGCGGCCGACATTGATGCCGAGCGCACCGGCGAGCTCGGGCCGCTCGGTCGCGGCCCGCACGATCATGCCCACCCGCGTACGCGTCATCAGCAGCCACACACCGAGGCAGACGAGCAGCGCGACGCCGATCACGAAGAGCTGGTAGATGGGCAGCCCGACGCCTCCCACCTGCACCCGCCCGTCCAGTGCGGAGGGGCGTTCATAGGGCAGGCCCGAGACCCCGTAGCGGCGCTTGACCAGGTCGACCAGCAGCAGGGTCAGCCCGAAGGTGAGCAGCAGGTTGTAGAGCGGGTCGAGCGGCAGCAGCCACTGCACCAGCAGCCGCTCGACCAGCATCCCGAAGACCAGCATCAGCAGCGGCACCACGATCAGCGCCAACCACAGGCTCATCCCGACGGTGTCCAGGAGCACCGCGGCCGCGACCGCTCCCAGCATGTAGAAGGCACCGTGGGCGAAGTTGACCACGCCCAGGACCCCGAAGATGACGGCCAGGCCGAGCGCGGCCAGCGCGTAGAAGCTGCCGGCCGCGAGGCCCTGGACGGTGTATTGCAGAACCGCGTTCATACCAATCCCTCTAGACGTCGGACGCAGCTACATCGAGCAGCCGGACTCCGCCGCCGGGCGGAACGCCTCCTCGGCCGGGATCGTCTTGATGATCTCCTCGTAGTCCCAGTCCTCCTTGACGTCGGCCGGGCCCTTGACGCGAGCCAGGTAGACGTCGTGGATGACCCGGTGGTCCTCGGCGCGGATCTCACCGTTGCGCAGGAACATGTCCTCGACCTTCTTGCCCTCGAGCTCCGCGACGACCTTGTCGGCGTCGTCGGTGCCGGCCGCCTGGACCGCCTCGAGATACTGCAGAGCCGCGGAGTAGTTGCCGGCGTGGGCGTACGTCGGCCGGTCGCCGGTCTCCTCCATGAACCGGTCGGCCCACTCGCGCGACTTCTCATCGAGGTTCCAGTACCAGGCGTCGGTGAAGATCGTGCCCTCGAACGCCTCGACGCCGAGCGAGTGGATGTCGGAGATGAACATCAGCCCGACGGCCAGGTCGATACCCTGGTCCTTCAGCCCGGACTCGTTGTACTGCTTGACCAGGTTGATCAGGTCACCACCGGCGTGCATGGTGCCGATGACCTGCGGTTTCGCGGCCCCTGCTTTGGTGATGTACGTCGCGAAGTTGTCGTTCGGGAAGGGTGTCGCGATCGTGCCGGCGACCTTGCCGCCACCGGCCTCGATGGCGCCGGTGAACGACTTCACCATGTCCTGGCCGAAGGCGTAGTCGGGGTAGATGAGCTGCCAGTTCTTGTCGCCCTCCTCGGTGACGACGGTGCCGGTGCCGTTGGCCAGCATCCAGGTGTCGTACGCGTAGTGGAAGGTGTACTTGTTGCACTGCCCGCCGGTGAGCTCGGTCGTCCCGGCGCCGATGTTCATGTAGAGCTTCTTCTTGTTCTTGGCCTGCGTGGCGACGGCCAGC
Source organism: Nocardioides sp. NBC_00368 (assembly GCF_036090055.1). Taxonomy (NCBI): domain Bacteria; kingdom Bacillati; phylum Actinomycetota; class Actinomycetes; order Propionibacteriales; family Nocardioidaceae; genus Nocardioides; species Nocardioides sp. NBC_00368. The sequence goes on along the minus strand of NZ_CP107970.1, from coordinate 2,887,966 downwards.
GCGGCCGACGATGTCGGCACGTCGAGGATCACGTCGGCGCCCTCGCGGTCGTAGAGCTCCTGGGCCTTGGTGTTGGCGATGTCCGGCTCGTTCTGGTGGTCGGCCGAGGTCACCTCGATGTCGTCGACGACGGCCTCCTCGCCGTACTTCTCCTGGTAGTCGTCGATCGCCATCCGGATCGCGATCTTCGAGTTGGGACCGGAGACGTCCTTGTAGACGCCGGAGGCGTCGTTGAGCAGGGCGAGGACCACCTTGTCGTCGGTGAAGTCGCCTCCGGCAGCAGCAGGACCGCCGGCGCCGCAGCCTGCGGTGACCAGGACACCTGCCATCACCATCGAGGCGGTGGCAACTGTGCGTCGCTTGTTCATCGTGTCTCTCCTCGTGGGGGGTTGGGACTGCGCTGTGCTGTGGGCGGTACGTCAGATCCCGAGGTGTTCGAGCAGTTCGTCCTGACGTTCGACGAACTCGTCGTTGTCGAGGCTCTCGACCAGGCGGCCCTGGGCGAGCAGGTAGTGGCGGTCGGCGACGGTGGCGGCGAAACGTACGTTCTGCTCGATCAGGAGCACGCCGATCCCGGACTGCTTCGCGGTCCGCACGATGTCGCCGATCTGGGCGACGATGACGGGGGCGAGCCCCTCGGAGGGCTCGTCGAGCAGGAGCACCCGGGCGCCGGTGCGGAGCACCCTGGCGACGGCGAGCATCTGCTGCTCACCGCCCGAGAGGATGGTGCCGCCCGCTCGCCGGCGGCTGCCGAGAGCCGGGAAGGCGTCGTAGACCTGCTCCAGCGTCCACGCCGAGCCGGAGACGCGCGGCGGCAGCAGGAGGTTCTCCTCCACGCTCAGGTTGGCGAAGATGCCGCGGTCGTCCTGCACCCAGCCGAGCCCGGCGCGGGCCCGCTTGTGCGCGGGCCGCGAGGTGATGTCGCGACCGTCGAGCCGGACCGATCCGGTCAGGTGCCTGTGCAGGCCCATCAGACAGCGGACCAGCGTGGTCTTGCCGGCGCCGTTGCGGCCGACCAGGGTGACGACCTCGCCCGCCTCCACGCTCAGGGTGGCCTCGCGCAGCGCCTGCGCCTCGCCGTACCAGGCACTCAGGTTCTCGATCTCAAGCACAGGGACCTCCATCAAGCACTGTGGGCCTCCCCGAGGTAGGCGGTGATGACGCGGGCATCCGCGCGGACCTCGTCGTAAGGCCCCTCGGCGAGCACCGAGCCCTGCTGCAGGACGGTGACCCGGTCGGCCAGCTGGCCGACGACGTGCATGTTGTGGTCGACGAAGACGACCGTGCGGCCGGCGGCGATGCGCCGGACGAGCTCGATGGTGCGGTCGACGTCCTCGATGCCCATCCCGGCCGTCGGCTCGTCGAGCAGGAGCAGCTTCGGCTCGACGGCGAGCACGAGTGCGAGCTCCAGCGCCCGCTTCTGGCCGTAGGCCATCAGCCCCGTCGGCCGGTCGGCCAGCTCGGTCAGCCCGACCTCGGCCAGGAGCCGGTCGACCTCCTCACGGCGCCGCGCCAGCAGCTTCTCAGAGCGCCAGAACTTCAGGCCCTGGTTGGTGAGCCCCTGGAGCGCGATCTCGACGTGCTCGCGCGGAGTGAGGTTCTCGAAGAGGCTGGTGATCTGGAAGGAGCGGGCCACCCCGTGACGGGTGATCCGCTCCGGTGCCATCCCGGTGACGTCGTCACCGAAGACCGTGATCCGCCCGCTGGTCGGCTTGAGGAACCCGGTCAGCAGGTTGAACAGGGTGGTCTTGCCGGCGCCGTTGGGGCCGACGAGCGCGTGTACGGTGCCCTCGGCGACCTCGAGGTCGACAGAGCTGACCGCACGGAAGCCGCGGAAGTCCTTGGTGAGGCCCTCGGTCCGCAGAGCCCAGTCCTGGGTGGGTGTGGTGCTCGTCACAGGGGCGACGCTAGGGAAGTGGTGAGACGTACGCCATAGGGGTTCGGGACACACTGGACCCGCCAGGTGTGTGGCTCACAGCCATGACGGCTCGTCGAGGCGCGGCCCGTGATCGGCCACATCTTCGGCCGCAGAGTTGTGTGCGCGGTCCACATGGCGCGGGTCACACCGCGTCGCGATCCTTGAGCCATGCCCCGCACCCTCGTACGCAGATTCCTGACCGTCGGCTCGTCGCTGGCTCTCGCCGCGGCGGCCCTGGTCGTCGGCCAGGTGCCCGCCAGCGCCGTGCCGTCGACGAGCACCACCGACTGCCAGTCACTGGTCGGCCTGAGGATCCCAGAGCACCGCATCGGCCTGCCGACCACCGGGGCCGAGGTCACCGCGGCGACCTCGATGCCGGCCTCCGGGACCGGCCCGACCGCGATCCCGGCCTACTGCCGAGCGGACATCGAGATCCACGCGGTCGACCCCGCCGCGCCCGACATCCGGATGGGTCTGGCGCTGCCCGAGGGCTGGAACGGCAGGTCGATGATGTTCGGCGGTGGCGGCTACAACGGCACCGTCCCCAACCTCGCCCAGAACGTGCCCTTCGGCCCGGTCGACCAGCGCACCCCGCTCGGACGCGGCTACGCGACCTACGCCAGCGACTCCGGCCACCAGGCCGACACCACCCGTCACCCGATCGCCAGCCTCGACGGCTGGTTCGGCCAGAACGACGAGGCGCTGCGCAACTTCTCCGGGGACGCGCTCAAGAAGGTGCACGACACCGCCGGGTTCGTCATAGCCAAGGCCTTCGGCCGCGGACCCGGCACGACCTACTTCGCCGGTGGCTCGACCGGTGGGCGCGAGGCGCTCGCCGTCGCGCAGCGCTGGCCGCGCGACTTCGACGGCGTGATCTCGGCCTATCCCGCCTGGAACGCCGCCACCCTCGACCTCTTCTTCGGCCGGATCACCCACGAGTTCGGCAAGCCCGGCGCGTTCCCTTCGAAGGCTCAGCAGGACCTGGTCGCGCAGCAGGTCCTCGCCGCCTGCGACGGCGGCGACGGGCTCGAGGACGGCGTCGTCTCCGACGAGGCCGGCTGTGACTTCGACCCGGAGACGCTGCTGTGCGGCGAGGGTGAAGCGCCCGGCGCCACCTGCCTCTCGCGCGAGCAGGTCGATGCGGTCGTGGCCGCCGACAGCAGCTGGCGGCTGCCCTACCGGGTCGCGAGCGGGGAGTGGGGCTACCCCGGTTTCCCGGTGTTGTCCGGGGCGCGGATGTCCACCCCGATCCTCGGCTTCGGCACCACCGCGCCGGCCGACCCGATGCCCGTCACCGCCGGCTACGGCATGCAGTTCTGGAACCAGTGGGCCAAGTACTTCGTCGCCCGCGACCCGCAGATCAGCCCCTTCGCGATCGACCCGGCCGCTCCTGGGGCGTGGCAGCGCCGGATCAGCGAGCTGACCGCGCTCCAGGACGTCAACGATGCCGACCTACGCCCCTTCGCCCGCTCCGGCGGCAGGCTGATCCTGGTCCACGGTGCCGCCGACGAGTTGGTCAGCCACCGCTCCACGATCGACTACTACCAGCGGGTGCAGCGCGTGATGGGCAAGCGGGCCACCGAGGGGTTCTCGCGCTTCTACCTGGTGCCCGGCGCCAACCACGCCAACTTCGCCCCGGTCGCCTACTCCGCCTCGTACGACTCCCTCACGGCGCTGGAGAAGTGGGCCGAGAAGGGCGTCGCGCCCGGTGGGAAGCAGGTGGTCGCCGACGGCAACGCCGGGGCGAACCGCACGCGGCCGCTGTGCGAGTGGCCCACCTGGCCGACGTACGTCGGCGGGCCCGCCTCTGAAGCGAGCAGCTTCCGATGCCAGATGTGACGGCCCGCACCCCACCCCGTCGAGTCCACCTGACGAGATGGTTTGCTATCCCTCATGTCTGTTTGGCGCACCAAGTCCATCGAGCAGTCCCTTGCCGATGCCGAAACCCCGGAGTTCCAGCTCAAAAAGCGGCTCACCGCGGTTGACCTGACGGTCTTCGGGATCGGCGTGATCATCGGAGCGGGGATCTTCACCCTGACCGGCCGGGCCGCGGCCCAGTACGCCGGCCCGGGTGTGGTCTTCTCCTTCGTCATCGCCGCGATCTGTTGTGGCCTGGCGGCGCTCTGCTACGCGGAGTTCGCCTCGGCGGTGCCGGTGTCCGGGTCGGCGTACACCTTCTCCTACGCCACCCTCGGAGAGATGCTCGCGTGGATCGTCGGCTGGGACCTGATCCTGGAGATGGTCCTGGCGGCGTCCGTGGTCGCCCAGGGCTGGAGCGCCTACTTCGTCACCTTCCTGGCCGAGATCGGCATCACCTGGCCGGCCCACCTCGGTCCGCAGGCCGAGCCGGCTTTCGGCGACTTCAACCTGGCTGCGCTGCTGCTGGTCGTCGCACTCGTCGGCCTGATCGCCATCGGCATCAAGGAGTCGTTGCGCGTCAACCTCGTGCTCGTCGCGATCAAGCTCTTCGTCGTCTTCTTCGTCATCATCGCCGGGCTGTTCTACGTCTCCGGTGCCAACTACGACCCGTTCATCCCCGAGCGTGCCGGCGGCGTCGAGTCCGAGGGCATCCACCAGCCCCTGATCCAGTGGGCGTTCGGTCTCGAGCCGCAGACCTTCGGCGTCCTCGGTATCGTCTCGGCCGCCTCCGTGGTCTTCTTCGCCTACATCGGCTTCGACGTCGTCGCCACCACCGCCGAGGAGGCCAAGAACCCGCAGCGTGACCTGCCGCGCGGCATCATCGGGTCGTTGGTGATCTGCACGATCCTCTACGTCGCCGTCGCGCTGGTCATCACCGGCATGGTGAAGTACGACGAGATCGACACCAGCGCTGCGCTGGCCACGGCGTTCCGTGATGTCGGGCAGGGCGGCTTCGCCACCCTGATCTCGGCGGGCGCGGTCGCAGGTCTGACCACGGTCGTGATGACGCTGATCATCGGCGCCGTCCGGGTGCTCTTCGCGATGAGCCGCGACGGGCTCCTCCCGGTGAGGCTCGCGCACGTGAACCCGAAGACCGGTACGCCGCTCCGGCTCACGTTCATCGTCGGTGCCGTCGTCGCGCTCGTCGCGACCTTCACCCCGGTCGGCCGGCTGGAGGAGATGGTCAACATCGGCACCCTGACCGCCTTCGCCCTGGTCTCGATCGCGGTGCCGGTCCTGCGCAAGCGTCGCCCCGACCTGCCGCGCTCGTTCCAGGTGCCGTTCAACCCGGTGCTGCCGATCGTGGCGGCGCTGATCTGCATCTACCTGACCCTCAACCTGAGCATCGAGACCTGGCTGCGGTTCCTGGTGTGGATGGCGATCGGCTTCGCGATCTACTTCCTCTACAGCTACCGCAACTCGCGGGTGGGCAAGGGCGGCGACGACACCGTCGTCGAGCCTCTGCACATGTGAGGCTCCCGGGAGCGAGAAGGGGCGCGCGGCCGGTGGCCGCGCGCCCCCTTTCATGTCGCTGCGTGGACGAAACGATCGCCGAGGTCCGAGCGGAGGTAGAGGACCGAGCGGCCATGGCGGGCCGAGGTCAGGAGCCCGGCCGCGCGCATCGCACGGAGGTGCTGGTTGACGGCCGTGGTGGTGACCCCGAGGCGTACGGCCAGCTCGGTCGAGGACGCCGGCGCCTCCAGCAGGGTGAGGAGCCCGGAGCGAGTCTCGCCGATGAGGTCGCGCAGCGCCCCCGGCGCCTGCGGCCGGTCGGTCGTCCAGAGGTTGCCGAGGCCGCGCGCCGGGTAGAACATGACCGGCGGCTCCTCCGGCGAGATCGGCGTGGACGGGTTGCGGGTGAACAGGGTGGGGACCACGGTGAGGCCGACGCCCGCGGTCGTACGCCGGTAGTCGACCTTCGAGGTGGTGAGCCGGATCGAGAGGATGTCGTCGGCCAGGGAGACCCGGGGTGAGATGTCGGCGAACATCGCGGCCATGCCGGAGTGGACGATCGTGCGCCCGCGGTAGACGATGTCGGCCTCCAGCACCGCGCGCATCCGCTGCCAGTGCGGCTCGAAGCAGGCGTCCCAGTAGCCGCGGAGAGCGGTGAGGACGCGGTGCAGCACCTCCTGCGGGCGCCCGGCGAGGATCGCGGGCGGGCCGCCGTCGAAGTGGACCGCGGCGAGGTCGGCGCGTACCCGCTCCGGTGGGGTCGCCGCGACCACCTCGAGCTCGTCCTCGAGCCGGGCCAGCGGGGTGCGCGGCCGGGGGTTGAGGAAGTCCGGGGTCCAGAGCCTGTCGTTGGTCAGCGCGAGGAGGGTCTCGCGGTCCAGGTCGGCGGTGCCGACGGAGCGGAGCCAGGGCAGGTGGAGCGGGAACCGGCCGGCGTCACGCAGCGCGCGCAGCGAGAGGGTCAGCTCGTTGAGCGGCGAGATGGCGAACCTGACCTCGCTCAGGTCGGGACCGGCCAGCTCGTACCTGATCATGAAGCAATACGCTACATCGTTAACGTTCCACGGACGCCGGGTGCGAGAACTGGGCCATGATCCGACCTCCCAGCGATCCGGTCGAGCGTCCGCTCGTCGGAGCCGTCGCCGCTCTCTCGCTCGCCCGCGGCATGTTCTTCGCGGTCAGCGCGCTCTACTTCACCCGCACGATCGGGCTCTCGGCGGTCACCGTCGGTATCGGCCTGACCGTTGCCGGCGCGGTCGGCGTCGTGGCCACGTACGCAGGTGGGCGGCTCAGCGACCGATGGGGTGCCGACCGGGTGCAGCTGGTGTCGATGACGAGCTACGGCATCGCTCTGCTGGCCTACGCCCTGGCCCGGGACGTGGTTGCGTTCGTGCTGGTCGCGACCTGGGTCTCGGCCTCGCGTGGCTTCCAGTCGAGCGCGCAGTCGACGCTGGTCGCGCGCTGGTTCGACGGTCCCGAGCGGGTGGCCGTACGCGCCCGGCTGCGCGTGGTGATGAACGTGATGATCGGGGTCGGGACGCTGCTCGCAGCGGTGGCGCTGGCCGTGGACACCGGGGCGGCCTATCGCGCCACGATGGTGCTCGTCGGCGTGCTCACGACGGTCGCCGCGGTGCCGCTCGTCGGGCTCAGGCGCCGGGTCGCCGGGCTGGGCGAGACGATGGATGCCGGCTCCGGACCCACGGCGGCCAAGGGTCCCTCGCCGCTGCGCGATCGCACCTATGTGACCGTGACCGTGCTCAGCGGGGTGATGGCGATCCACTTCGGGGTGACCTCGATCGGGGTGCCGCTGTGGGTGGCCGACCACACCGACGCACCGACCGTCCTGGTCTCCGTGCTCCTCGTGGTGAACACCGTCTACGTCGCGCTCTTCCAGGTGCGGGCCTCGCGCGGCACCCACGACATCGCCACGGCGGGACGGGCGGTGCGGGGTGCCGGCTTCCTGCTGCTGGGCGCGTGCGGCCTCTTCGCCGCGGCGGCCTACGCCGGCCCCGTGGTCGCCACCGCGCTTCTGCTCGCGGCCGCGATCGCCTCCTCGGCCGCCGAGACCCGTGGCGAGGCGGGCAGTTGGGGGCTGGCCTTCGAGCTCGCCGACCAGGAAAGGGCCGGCGCCTACCAGGGCGTGAGCCAGATGGGCTACGCGCTCGCCCACATGCTCGCGCCGCTGGTCGTGACCGCCACGGCGATCGACCACGGCACCGGTGGGTGGATGGTGCTCGGTGCGATCTTCGCGATCACCGGGATCCTCACCGCGGTGCTGGCTCGGCAGGCGGCCGCGGCACGGGCCCGGGTCGAGCCTCAGCGCAGCGAGTACGTCGCCAGCGAGACGCCCGTGTAGTGGACGATGAACGCCAGGATCGTGAAGGTGTGGAAGACCTCGTGGAAGCCGAACCACTGCGGCCACGGGTTGGGCCGCTTGAAGCCGTAGATCACGCCGCCCGCGGTGTAGAGCGCGCCGCCGACGCAGATCAGCGTGAAGGTGGCGATGCCGATGCCGACACCGAGGGCGACGGCGCCGGTGAAGAAGGACGGGATGAAGAAGATCGCGGCCCAGCCGAGCGCGATGTAGTTCGGGACGTACAGCCAGCGCGGGGCCTCGGGCCAGAACACCCGGAAGAAGACGCCCAGGATGGCTCCGGTCCAGACCACCGAGAGCAGCACGATCTGGGTGGTCCCCTCGAGCAGCAGCAGCGAGAACGGCGTGTAGGAGCCCGCGATCATCAGCATGATGTTGGCGTGGTCCCAGCGCTTCAGGATGGTGTGGGCGCGGGCGTTCCACCTGCCCATCGCGTTGCCGCGGTGGTAGACGGCGGAGACGGTGAAGAGCAGCAGCGCCGCCATCGTGAACACCGCCGCGCCGAGCCGGGGCGCGCCCGAGGGCGCCAGCACGATCAGCACGATCCCGGCCGCGAGCGTCAGCGGGGCGCTGGCCAGGTGGATCCAGCCGCGGAGCTTCGGGAGGGCCTCGTGAACGGTCGAGGAGACCGAGTCGGTGATGGTGCCGACCTTGAGGCGCATCGCGTCCGTCATCTCGCTCATGAGGCGCAAGCGTATCCGCCCACCCTGAAGATCAGGTGAATCCCGTCCCGCTGGGTGATGTGGAGTCGGCGCCGATACCCTTCTCCCGTGGCAGACTGGAAGGACGGCGTACGTCGAATTCTGTATCCCGCCTACGAGGCGCGGATGCTGCGCAAGCTCGACGTCTCCAAGCTTCCCAAGCATGTCGGGGTGATGCTCGACGGCAACCGCCGCTGGGCCAAGGAGGTCGGCCAGTCGACCGCCCACGGCCACCGTGCCGGCGCGGCCAACATCGAGCCGCTGCTGACCTGGTGCGACGAGATCGGCATCGAGGTGGTCACGCTGTGGCTGCTCTCCACCGACAACCTCAACCGGCCGGCGGAGGAGCTCGCGCCGCTGCTCGAGATCATCGCCGACGCGGTCGACTCGCTGGCCGACGACCGCCGCTGGCGGCTGCACCCGGTCGGTGCGCTGGATCTGCTGCCCGACTGGCTGGCCCACCGGCTCAAGGCCGCCGAGGAGGCGACGCGCGACGTCGACGGGATGCTGGTCAACGTCGCGGTCGGCTACGGCGGCCGCCGCGAGATCGCCGATGCCGTACGCGCCCTGCTCAACGAGCACGCCAGCCGCGGCACCTCGCTGGAGGAGCTCGCCCAGATCATCGACGTCGAGCACATCGCCGATCACCTCTACACCAAGGGCCAGCCCGATCCCGACCTGGTGATCCGTACGTCGGGGGAGCAGCGCCTGGGCGGGTTCCTGCTCTGGCAGAGCGCGAAGTCGGAGTTCTACTTCTGCGAGGCCTACTGGCCCGACTTCCGGCGTACGGACTTCCTGCGGGCCCTGCGCGCCTACGCCCACCGGGAGCGTCGCCTGGGCAGGTGACCTGAATCGTTTGCGATTGCTTCGCAGTTCGCGAGCGCTTCGCTCTCACCCTCGTCTTCCTCCGCTCCGTCGTCGCTTCGCTCCTCCTCCGCTGCGTCCAGACGGGGACGCTCAGCGCTGACCGCTGGGTGGAACAAACCGGTCGTGTCACCAGGTGTTCACAAAGAAAAATCGTTCGTGTTGCCACGGACCGTTGGTGCGGCGTCGTAGCGTTGTACCAACGGCGGGGAACAAATTCCCGTCGCACCTGGAGGCCCGTTACGTGAGTAGTCACGAACCGAACCTGCGTCAGGATCACATCGATCCCGACGGGTGTGAGGCGGTCGGCACCCCGACTGACGGTCCACCGTCCGGTCCATCTGATTAGCGATGAAATGACCGGACTCATGGGTGTATGAGCCGGTCGCGAGAGGTGATCCGCGTGGCCAACCGAACCACGAACGAGCATGTCACCGAGGCCGACACGTCGGCCGCTCCGACACCGGCGTCGGAGTCCTCTCCGGAGAGCGAGTCACCGCACCCGCGGACGTTCGTTCTCGACACCAGCGTCCTGCTCTCGGACCCGAAGGCCATGACGCGCTTCGCCGAGCACCAGGTCGTGCTCCCGGTGGTGGTGATCACCGAGCTGGAGGGGAAGCGGCACCACCCGGAGCTGGGCTACTTCGCCCGCTCCGCGCTCCGGCAGCTGGACGGGCTGCGGGTCACCCACGGACGCCTCGACACGGCGGTCCCGGTCGGCGAGGAGGGCGGCACGATCCGTGTCGAGCTCAACCACACCGACCCGTCCTCGCTGCCGAGCGGATTCCGGCTCGGGGACAACGACACCCGGATCCTCGCGGTCGCGCGCAATCTCCAGGGCGACGGGCTCGACGTCACCCTGGTCTCCAAGGACCTGCCGATGCGGATCAAGGCGTCCGCGGTCGGGCTCAAGGCCGAGGACTACCGCGGCGAGCGGATCAACGACTCCGACCCCGGCTACTCGGGGATGGCCGAGCTGGACGTCACCGCCGCTGACCTCGACGAGCTCTACGACGACGGGGTCCTCGACCTCGACGCGGCCCGCGACCTGCCCTGCCACACCGGCCTGGTGCTGATGTCGGACCGGGGCACCGCGCTGGGCAGGGTCGGCTCGGACAAGCAGGTCCACCTCGTCCGCGGTGACCGAGAGGTCTTCGGGATCCACGGCCGCTCCGCGGAGCAGCGGATCGCCCTCGAGATGCTGCTCGACCCTGAGGTCGGCATCGTCTCCCTCGGTGGCCGGGCCGGCACCGGGAAGTCCGCTCTCGCCCTCTGCGCGGGTCTCGAGGCGGTGATGGAGCGCAACCAGCACAAGAAGGTGGTCATCTTCCGTCCGCTGTTCGCCGTCGGCGGCCAGGAGCTGGGCTACCTGCCCGGCACCGAGAACGAGAAGATGTCGCCGTGGGGCCAGGCGGTCTTCGACACCCTCTCCGCGGTGACCACGCAGGACGTGATCGACGAGATCATCGACCGCGGCATGCTGGAGGTACTGCCGCTGACCCACATCCGCGGCCGGTCGCTCCACGACTCCTTCGTCATCGTCGACGAGGCGCAGTCGCTGGAGCGCAACGTGCTCCTCACGGTGCTCTCCCGGATCGGTGCCAACTCGAAGGTCGTGCTCACCCACGACGTCGCCCAGCGCGACAACCTCCGGGTGGGACGCCACGACGGTGTCGTCGCGGTGATCGAGAAGCTGAAGGGCCACCCGCTCTTCTCGCACGTGACCCTCACCCGCTCCGAGCGGTCGCCGATCGCGGCCCTCGTCACCGAGATGCTGGAGAACGTCGTCCCGTGACGCCGTAATCGCCGTAATCATTGTCACGTCAACGGCCCCAGACCCGTGAGGTCTGGGGCCGTTGTGATTCCTGTGACTCATGTTACGAAAGTGATGCTCAGGACGGTCATTTCTGACCTACAAACGGTGCGTCCGGTTTGATACGGGCTCGGTGCTCATGCATTGTTTGCGGGTCTGTAATGCCTCAGCCCCCGAATGAGAGCCCGTGACCAAGCCTGTTCATCGTGCCCCGCGACATCGCGGTGCGCCAGCGAATCCGCTTGTCGACGTTCCGCACAAGGCTGCGCGTACGACCGCCAAGACAACCCTCCTCCTCTCCGTTCTCGCCCTCGGCGGGACCGGCGCCGCCGTCGCAGGTGGGGTGGCCTACACCGGGCCCACCACCGACGACCCGACGCTCAGCGCGGGTGAGGCGGCCGGCGTCCCCGAGTTGACCGACGCCCAGCGCGCCGCGATCGAGGCCGAGTCCGCCGCCCGTAGCGGCGAGACCTCCCTTTCGCGTTCGGCCGGTGACCGCCGCGAGGTCGCCGACCCGGGCAAGCAGGCCGCGCTGTCGGCCGGCAACGAGGTCCGGGCCATCGCCGGCGTCGAGGAGATCGAGATCGATCTCCGCAACCCCAAGGACATCGCCAAGTCGATGCTCGGCGACTTCGGCTGGGGCATGGACCAGTTCTCCTGCCTCGAGCCGCTGTGGGAGAAGGAGTCGGGCTGGAACCCGACCGCCGCCAACCCCTCCTCCAGCGCCTACGGCATCCCGCAGGCCCTCCCGGGCTCCAAGATGGCCTCGGCCGGAGACGACTGGGAGACCAACCCCGCCACCCAGATCGAGTGGGGCCTCGGCTACATCAACGACCGCTACGGCTCCCCGTGCGGCGCCTGGAGCCACTCCCAGTCCGTCGGCTGGTACTGAGTCATTTGCGATTGCTTCGCAATTCGCGCAGCACCTCCGCTTGACCCTCGCCTTCCTCCGCTGCGCTCGTCGCTAGCGCTCCTCGCTCCGCTGCGTCCAGACGAGGGGCGCTTCGGCGCTGGCTGTGGCCGACCGATGCGGGCGGTGCTTGATCAGGGGTGGGTCATGGACTCCACGTCGAGGGCCTTGTCGAGGTCTTCCTCGGTGATCGTGCCGTCGGCGACGTAGCCGAGCTTGATGACGGTGTCCTTGATCGTGGCGCCCTCGGCGAGGGCCTGTTTGGCGACCTTGGCGGCGGCCTCGTAGCCGATGTACTTGTTGAGCGGCGTGACGATGGAGGGGGAGGACTCGGCGTAGGCGCGGAGGCGCTCGGGGATCGGCACGATCCCGTCGACGGTGCGCTGGGCCAGGACGGTCATCGAGGTCGAGAGCAGGCGGATCGACTCCAGGATGTTGCGGGCCATCACCGGCATCGCGACGTTGAGCTCGAAGGCACCCGAGGCGCCGGCGGCGGTCACCGCGGCGTCGTTGCCGATCACCTGGAAGGCGACCATCAAGGTGGCCTCGGGTACGACCGGGTTGACCTTGCCGGGCATGATCGAGGAGCCCGGCTGGAGGTCGGGGAGGTGGATCTCGGCCAGGCCGGTGGTCGGGCCCGACGACATCCAGCGCAGGTCGTTGTTGATCTTGATCAGGCCGACCGCGAGCGTCTTCAGGACGCCGGAGAGCTCGACCAGCGAGTCGCGGGTGCCCTGGGCCTCGAAGTGGTTGCGAGCCTCGGTGAACGGCTGGCCGGTGCGTTCGGAGAGGTCCGCGATCACAGCCTGCGGGAACCCGGCGGGCGTGTTGATGCCCGTCCCGACCGCGGTGCCGCCGAGCGCCAGCTCACGCACCCTCGGCAGCACCGACTCCAGCCGCTCGGCCGCGTAGCGGATCGTGGCTGCGTACCCGCCGAACTCCTGGCCGAGGGTGACCGGCGTCGCGTCCATCAGGTGCGTACGTCCCGACTTCACCAGGCCGGCGAACTCGGTGGCCTTCGTCTCGAGCGAGGTGGCGAGGGTGTCGATCGCGGGCAGCAGCTGCTCGGTCACGGCGACGGCGGCGGCGACGTGGATCGCCGTCGGGAAGGTGTCGTTGGAGGACTGCGACGCGTTGACGTGGTCGTTGGGATGTACGTCCCCGCCGGCCCTGGCGACCAGCGACGCGATCACCTCGTTGGCGTTCATGTTGGAGGACGTGCCGGAGCCGGTCTGGAAGACGTCGATCGGGAAGGCGTCGTCGTGCCTGCCCTCGGAGACCTCGCCCGCGGCCGCGATGATCGCTTCGGCCTTGTCGCCGGCGAGCACACCGAGGTCGAGGTTGGCCTTGGCGGCCGCGGCCTTCACATGGCCGATCGCATGGATCAGCGCCGGCTCGATCGGAGTCCCCGAGATGGGGAAGTTCTCCACGGCCCGCTGGGTCTGGGCGCGCCACAGCGCGTCCTTCGGGACCCGGACCTCACCCATGGAGTCGTGCTCGATGCGGAAGCTCATGTCGTCCATGTCTGGTTCAACCTTTGACTAGTTGGTGCCATTCCCTTGCGAGACAGTGCCCACATAGAGCCAGTACGTCTCCGAGTGGCCCTGCAGATCGACGGGATAGGAGAGCGCCTCGGCGTCGTCGAAGACCTGCGCCATGACCTCCAGCAGCGCCGGAGCCTCTGCTGCCGACCACACCACCACCGTGCCACCCGGGGCGGTGGCCCGCCGCGCATCGGCGAGCGCAGGCGCCTCGTAGAGCGCCCCGTTGGCGTCATGCACCAGGTAGCCGGGGCCGTTGTCGACGTCCAGCAGCACGACGTCGTACGCCTCGGGGCGGCTCGCCCGCAGGACCACCGCCACGTCGGCGACCTCGACGTGGACGCGCCCGTCGGCCAGCAGCCCGGGGCCGTGGGGGATCCGGCCGGCCCGCATCCACTCGACCAGGCGCGGCTCGATCTCGACGACCGTGACCGCCTCGACCCGGGGGTCGGTCAGCACCGCCTCGAGGGTGAACCCGAGCCCCAGGCCGCCGATGAGCACGTGCCTCGGTTGTGCATGCAGCTCGAGCGCCCGCGTCGCGAGCGCCTTCTCGGTCGAGGTCTCCCGGGTGTCCATCACGAAGATCCCGTTGGCCCGCAGCTCCAGGTGGCCGTCCGCCCGGTGCTTCAGGACCAGGCCCCCGTCTGCGATCACCGATTCCATCCCGCTCACGGCTCCATTGTGTCCGATGTGGGTACCGGCCCTGCCATGAGCGATGACAACACCCAGTTCCCCGCCCAGCAGCAGGAGCCTCCCGGGCTCACCGGCGAGATGGAGCCGGTGCCCGACCACGGCGAGTCGAGCTACCAGGGCCACGGCCGCCTCGAGGGCAAGGTCGCCCTGATCACCGGAGGTGATTCCGGCATCGGCCGTGCGGTCGCCATCGCGTACGCCCGGGAAGGGGCCGACGTGGCCTTCACCTACCTCCCCGAGGAGGAGCCGGACGCGCAGACGACCACGAAGCTGGTCGAGGATGCCGGCCGGACGGTCCTGGCGATCCCGATCGACCTGCGTGAGCGCGAGGCGTGCGACGAGGTCGTCGAGCGCACCGTGCAGGAGCTCGGTGGCCTGGACATCCTGGTCAACAACGCCGGCTACCAGTTCGCCCGCGACAAGGGCCTGACAGACATGGACGACGAGCGGATCGACCGGACCTTCAAGACCAACCTCTACGCGCTGCTCTGGCTGACCCGCGCCGCCGTCCCGCACCTGAAGAAGAGCAACGGCTGCGTCATCAACAACGCCTCCATCCAGGCGTACGAACCCTCGACCAGCCTGCTCGACTACGCCGCGACGAAGGCGGCCATCAACAACTTCACCGTCAATCTCGCCGCCGAGCTCGGCCCCGACGGGGTGCGGGTGAACGCGGTGGCGCCCGGACCGATCTGGACGCCGCTGCAGCCCGCGACGCAGGCGCCGGAGAAGGTGGAGAAGTTCGGGGCCAACACGCCGCTGGGCCGCGCCGGCCAGCCGGCCGAGGTCGCCCCGGCGTTCGTCTTCCTGGCCTCGCCGGCCGAAGCGTCCTACGTGTCCGGAACCGTCCTCGGGGTGACTGGGGGACGGCCGGTGTTCTGATGGGCACGAGCAGCTGGGACGGCGGTGAGATCGACGGGGGTGGTCCGGACGAAGGACCGGAGCAGCGGATCACCCGCAACTGGAACGAGCTCCTCCAGGAGCTGCGGGTGCTGCAGACCGGGGTGCAGATCCTGACCGGATTCCTGCTGACGGTGCCCTTCTCGCCACGCTTCCCGGACCTGAACGACCACCAGCAGACGATCTACCTCATCGTGCTGGTCGGATCGGTCATCACCACGAGTCTCATCATCGCCCCGGTCTCCTTCCACCGGATGCTGTTCCGGCGCCGGCAGCGGCCGTGGCTGGTGACGGCCTCGCACTTCTGCGCGCGGGCCGGACTCGTGGGCTTCGCGATCGTCTCGGCGCTGGTCGTGCTTCTCGTCTTCGACGTCGTCGTCTCGCTCACCGCCGCGGTGGTCGCTGCCATCGCCGTGCTGGTCCTGTTCGTCTCCCTCTGGGCGGGCCTGCCGCTGCTGAACGGACGAAACAACTCTCACTGACCCGGTGTGATCACCGCCACAGCGGGAGTACGCTGGACGGGAACCGAGTCTGGTGGGCTTATGTGGTCGATCTTCTGGATCATCGTCGCGGTGCTGTTGGGAGTCGCCGAGGCGTTCACGATGACGCTGGCGTTCGCTTTCGTCGCCGGCGGGGCGCTGCTTGCCGCCACGAGCGCGGCCTTGGGGGCGCCGGTGCTGGTGCAGATGCTCGTCTTCGCGCTCGCCGGGGGCGGCAGCGTGCTGCTGGTACGGCCCGTCGCACGCCGTCACATGGCGCTGCCGCCCCCGGTGCGTGACGGCACCGACGCGTTGGTCGGCCGTCAGGCGGTCGTCCTCGCCGAGGTCAGCTTCGACCACGGCCTGGTGCGGCTCGCCGGCGAGGACTGGACCGCCCGGCCCTACGACGAGGACCTGGTCATCCCGGTCGGATGCCGGGTCGATGTGCTCGAGATCGAAGGCGCGACGGCGCTCGTGCATCCGCGGGACCCGTTGTCGCTGTCGCCCTAGAGGAGGACGTACGACATGGAACTTCTGCTGATTGTGCTGGTCCTGATCGGGCTGGTGGTCGGGGGAGTCGCCTCGACGGTGCGGATCGTGCCGCAGGCCCGGCGCTACAACATCGAGCGCTTCGGGCGCTACCGGGTCACGCTGCAGCCGGGGCTCAACTTCGTGATCCCGCTGGTGGACCGGGTCAACACCAAGCTGGACGTACGCGAGACGGTCTACTCCTCCAACCCGCGGCCGGTGATCACCGAGGACAACCTGGTGGTCGCCATCGACACGGTGCTCTACTACCAGATCACCGACCCGCGGGCGGCCGCCTACGAGGTGGCCAACTACCTGCAGGCGATCGACCAGCTCACCGTCACCACGCTGCGCAACCTGATCGGGTCGATGGACCTGGAGACGACGCTGACCTCGCGCGAGACCATCAACACCCGCCTGCGCGAGGTGCTCGACGACGCCACCGGGAAGTGGGGGATCCGGGTCAACCGGGTCGAGATCAAGGCGATCGACCCGCCGGCCTCGATCAAGGAGGCGATGGAGAAGCAGATGCGCGCCGAGCGGGACAAGCGTGCCGCCATCCTGCACGCCGAAGGCAAGCGGGCCTCCCTGATCCTGGAGGCCGAGGGCACCCGGCAGCGCTCGATCCTGGAGGCCGAGGGTCACCAGCAGGCCCGGGTGCTCGAGGCCGACGGTGAGGCCAAGGCGCTCGAGCGGGTCTTCCAGGCGGTCCACGCCAACGACGCCGACGCCAAGGTCCTGGCCTACAAGTACCTCGAGATGCTGCCCTCACTGGCGGCGCACGGCAACTCGTTCTGGGTCATCCCGGGTGAGCTCACCGAGGCGATGCGTACGGTCACCGGGGCCTTCGCCGACACCGCCTCGAAGTCAGTGGACAACGGCAACAGCAACGGCCACGGCGACGAGCGACGTACGCCGCCGCTGCCGGGTCCGCGCAACGCCATCGAGCAGGCCCAGCGTGAGGCGCACGAGGAGGCCGCCAAGGCCGTCGAGGAGGCCAAGGAGGAGGCGGCCCGCGCGGATCGCATCGTCGGCTGACGTACGCCGGTAGCCTGACCGGCATGTCGCCGGGTCTCGTGGTCGTGCTGCTCGTCATCGTGGTGGTCGTCGGGCTGCTGATGAGCGTCAAGATCGTCCCTGCGGCGACCTGCTTCGTGATCGAGCGCCGCGGCCGGTACCGGACGATGCTGAGGCCCGGCCTCAACGCCATCGTGCCGCTGCTGGACCGGGTCGTCGCTCGGTTCGACATGCGCGAGCAGGTGCTGTCGATGCGGGAACCGCTCGTCTGCCGCGATCACTACGTCTGCGAGGCGGTTCTGAACGTCTACTTCGAGTTCGAGGACCCATCGATCGCCTACCGCGTCGACAACACCCAGCAGCGGCTCGAACGCGCTGTACGCGAGGCGCTGCGAGAGTTCGCCGGAATCGTCGACCAGGACGAGTTCCTCGACTCCACCCAGCGCCTGACGGATGTCGCCTATGACGCCACCCGCCGCTCGCGCGAGGACTGGGGCATCGTCGTCAAGCGCGTCGCGGTCACCGACCTCGGCGCCCCAGGCGCTCCTGGCCGATGACCGCGACCCTCGAGGCACCTCGCGGCGAAGGCGGCTGGTGCCCTCGGGCAACGGGCACGCCGACTGGTGGGCTGTCGGGGATCGGTGATTCGAAAAACCTGATGCGGCGGGCGGTCACGGGTTGACAGCATCGGGTCATGCCGCTGCCCACTCCGACGCTCGTCACGACACGGTTGCGGCTGCGGCCGTTCACCGACGCCGATGCGGATGACCTCTTCGCGTTGCAGAGCGACGCCCACGTACTGCGTTACTGGGACTCACCGCCGTGGACCGATCCGGCCCGCGCCGGGCGGTTCATCGCCAGGTCACAGGAGGTGGCGGAGGAGGGGGCCGGCGTGCGGGTGGTCATCGAACGGGACTCCGTGTTCCTCGGCTGGTGCACCTTCAACTCGTGGAACCCGGAGTTCCGCAGCGCCTCGCTCGGCTACTGCCTCGGCGAGGCGGCCTGGGGTCAGGGCTATGCGACCGAGGCGGCCGGTGCCGTGCTGACCTGGGCCTTCGACGCGCTCGACCTCAACCGGGTCCAGGCGGAGGCCGACACTCGCAACGCCGCCTCGGCCCGGGTGCTGGAGAAGCTCGGGTTCAAGCTCGAGGGGACGCTGAGGGAGGACTGCGTCGTGAACGGCGACGTCTCGGACTCGTGGGTGTTCGGGCTGCTCCGGCGGGAGTGGTTCGCCCGGCAACGGGGTACCGCACGGACATGAGCCACGAGCAGCTACCAGCAGAGGGGCCCGACGACCCCGAATACACCGACGAGTCCGGGCAGGTCTCCGAGACCCAGCGCCTCGACGAGGACGAGGGCGACACTCCGATCGCGCCCGCGGACTCGACGGCGGGCTACCCCGAGTCCGAGTCCGGAAGCCCGGACACGAAGGGGTCCGGACCGAGCGAGGCGCCGCCCGAGAACCGCCGCGACAACGACGTCTAGGGATTCTGCGGGCGGGCCGGGCTGGGTCAGGCTCAGCCGAAGAGGTCACCCAACCAGGACTCACGGTGGCTGCGGCGCTTGTCGTAGCGGTGGTCGTCGTCGTAGTCGCGCCGCTCGTACTCCCGCTTCTCATAGCGCCGGTCGTCGCGCTGCTCCTGGCGGGGCTGCTGGTAGCTGCCGGGTTGCGGGGCGCCGACGGACCGCTCGACGATCTTGTCGATCTCGCCGCGGTCCAGCCACACACCACGGCACTGCGGGCAGTAGTCGATCTCGATGCCTTGGCGCTCGCTCATCACCAGGGTGGCACCGTCGATGGGGCACTGCATGGGGGTCTCCTCGTCGTCGGGGATCGGTGCCCATCAACCTATCCGGTCGTCCCGCATCGCCGCTCAGCGCCGGCGGGCCGGCCGGCCGGCGCTCAGCGCTCCTTCGACCGCACCCTGATCCCGGTGAGGGGGACGGTGGTGGTGCCGGAGGGGTCGGTGAAGAAGTCGTTGCCCTCGCCGTCGACGACGATGAAGGCGGGGAAGCCCTCGACCTCGATCTTCCAGACCGCCTCCATGCCGAGCTCGGGGTACTCGAGCACCTCGACCGACTTGATGCAGTCCTGGGCGAGACGGGCGGCGGGGCCGCCGATCGAGCCGAGGTAGAAGCCGCCGTAGGTGCCGCACGCGTCGGCGACGACCTTGGAGCGGTTGCCCTTGGCCAGCATGACCATGGAGCCGCCGGCGGCCTGGAACTGCTCGACGTAGGAGTCCATCCGGCCCGCGGTCGTCGGCCCGAAGGACCCGCTCGCCATGCCCTCGGGCGTCTTGGCCGGGCCGGCGTAGTAGACCGGGTGGTTCTTCATGTACTCCGGCATCTCCTCGCCGGCGTCGAGACGCTCCTTGATCTTGGCGTGCGCGATGTCGCGGGCGACGACCATCGGGCCGCTCAGCGAGAGCCGGGTCTTGACCGGGTGCTGGGACAGCGTCTCCAGGATCTTGTCCATGGGCTGGTTCAGATCGATCGAGACCACCTCGCCGGCCGAGATCTCCTCGGCCATGCCGGCGTCCGGCATGTACTGCGCCGGGTCGGTCTCGAGCTGCTCGAGGAAGACGCCGTCGCGGGTGATCTTGCCGAGCGCCTGGCGGTCGGCGGAGCAGGAGACGGCGATCGCGACGGGACACGAGGCGCCGTGGCGGGGGAGCCGGACGACGCGTACGTCATGGCAGAAGTACTTGCCGCCGAACTGGGCGCCGATCCCGAAGGACTGGGTCAGCTCGAAGACCTTCTCCTCGAGCTCGGTGTCGCGGAAGCCGTGGGCGCTCATCGAGCCCTCGGTCGGAAGGTTGTCGAGGTAGTGGGCGCTCGCGTACTTCGCGGTCTTCAGCGCGAACTCCGCGGACGTCCCGCCGATGACGACGGCGAGGTGGTACGGCGGGCAGGCGGCCGTGCCGAGCGAGCGGATCTTCTCGTCGAGGAAGGTCAGGATCCGGTCGGGGTTGAGGATCGCCTTGGTCTCCTGGAACAGGAACGACTTGTTGGCGCTGCCGCCGCCCTTGGCCATGAAGAGGAACTTGTACTCCGGGCCGTTCTCGCCCTCGGTGGTCGAGTAGATCTCGACCTGCGCGGGCAGGTTGGAGCCGGTGTTCTTCTCCTCGTACGTCGTCAGCGGGGCCAGCTGGGAGTAGCGGAGGTTGAGCTTGGTGTAGGCGTCGAAGACGCCGCGGCTGACGGTCTCGGCGTCGTCGGAGCCGGTCAGCACGCCCTCGGACTTCTTGCCCATCACGATCGCGGTGCCGGTGTCCTGGCACATCGGCAGGATCCCGCCGGCGGAGATGTTGACGTTCTTGAGGAGGTCGAGCGCGACGAAGCGGTCGTTGCCGGAGGCCTCGGGGTCGTCGATGATCTTGCGGAGCTGCTTGAGGTGGGCCGGGCGGAGGTACTGGTTGATGTCCTTCATCGCCTCGGCGGTCAGCAGGCGGATCGCCTCGGGGTCGACCTTGAGGAACTTGCGCCCGTCGACCTCGATCTCTTCCACCCCCTCGCTGGTGATCAGCCGATAAGGAGTGTCGTCCTTGCCGGTCGGGAGGAGGTCGGAGTACCGGAACTCAACGTCAGCCACGGAACCGAATCGTACGCCGCCGGGGATGTCACAGATCGCGCGCGTCCGCCGTCTAGGTGTCGAGAGCCCCGAAGAACGGGGCCTGGACCCAGGAGGAGAAATGACTGCCACCCGCATCGCGCCCGCAGAGATCACCGGCTTCAAGGGGATGATGATCAAGCGGTTCGCCATGAAGTTGCTCGGTCAGGTGCCGTCCTCGGTCGGCGTCTACTGGCACAACCAGAAGGTGCTGATGGGCATGTCCGGCCTCGGCTCCAAGGTGAAGAAGTGGGATGCCTGCGACGAGCAGCTGAAGTCCTTCGCCCACATGGCCGTCGCCTCGTCCGTGGGGTGCAGCTGGTGCCTGGACTTCAACTACTTCGAGGCCCACAACCGCGGCCTCGACATGGAGAAGGCTCGGCAGGTGCCGCGCTGGCGTGAGTCGGACGTGTTCACGCCGCTGGAGCGGGACGTGATGGCGTACGCCGAGGCGATGAGCCAGACCGAGCCGACCGTCACCGACGAGATGGTGTCGGGCCTGGTCGCGCAGCTCGGCGAGGCGGCCGTGATCGAACTGACCGCGGTCATCGGGTTCGCCAACCTCTCGACCCGCACCAACGTCGCGCTGGGCATCGAGTCCGACGGATTCGCGGAGGCCTGTGAGGTCAAGCCGCTCGCACCGCGCGGAGGTCGGCCGTCCATGATGGGGTGAACCCCTTGCGCCAGGTGCCCGTGACTCCGTTACAGTGATCGGGACCCAACCCACACGGGAGTCCGCGGCAGCGGGCTGAGAGGGAGCTGGAGCCGCTCCGACCGTCGTACCTGATCCGGATAATGCCGGCGAAGGAAGTGACCTGACGTGTTGCCTGCCCTCCCGAGGATCTTCTGCCTCGTCTCCACGACCGACGACCTGACCCTGCTGCCTGCGCTCGCGGCAGCAGGAGTCGACGGCTTTCAAGTACGTGACAAGGCCGCGACCACACGTGAGCTGCTCGTTCTCACCGCGAGCGTGCTCGAGCTCGTCGCGGCGTACCAGGCCTGTGTCGTTGTCGACGACCGGCTCGACGTGGCGCTCGCCGCCGGTGCGGACGGCGTCCACCTCGGTGCGGCCGATCTGCCGCTGGACGAGGCCCGGCGGATCGCCGACGCCGTCACGCCGGGCCTGATCATCGGTGCCACCTGCCGGAACCGCGCCGCGGTCGAGGCGGCCGCGGACTCGGGGGCGGACTACGCGGGGTTCGGGCCCGTGTTCGCCACCTCGTCCAAGGCCGGCCTCCCCGACCCGTTGGGCGTCGAGGCGGTCGGCGCCGCGGTCGGTGTGCTGCCGCTGATCGCGATCGGCGGGATCTCGGCGGCGACCGCTGCGTCGGTGCGCGCCGCCGGCGCCCACGGGATCGCCGTGATCGGCGGCCTCTGGCGACAACCCGATCCGCTCCAGGCCGCGAAGGAGCTCGTGACGGCGGTGGCGTGATGCGCGTCCGGGTGCTGGGGGCCGGGATCGTCGGGCTGTCCGTCGCCGACGAGCTGATCCGTCGCGGACATGACGTCTCGGTGGTCGATCCGTCGCCGGGCTCGGGGGCCTCGTACGCTGCCGCCGGCATGCTCAGCCCGGCCGGTGAGGCCTGGTACGGAGAAGAGTCGCTGACCCGACTCTGCCTGTCGTCGCTCGCGCTGTGGCCCGACTTCGCCTCGCGGCTCGGCGTGCCTGTGCACACCCGCGGGACGCTGCTCGTCGGGGTCGACGCCGGGGATGTCCAGCAGGTCGAGCGACAGCTCGCCGTGCTCGACCTCGCCGGGGTCTCCTACGAACGGCTGGGGCGGCGCGATCTGCTGGGCCGTGAACCCGGGCTCGGCCGGGTCGCCGGTGGCGCCTTCCTCGCCGAGGACCACTCTGTCGACCCGCGGGCCGTCGTCGCGGCGCTGCTCGCGCGCGTCGGTGAGCGCGTCGGTCTCGACACGGCTGCTGACGTCACCGTCATCGCCACGGGAACGAACCTCCCCGCTCCGTACTCCTCCCTCATCCGGCCGGTACGCGGCGACGTGGTGCGGGTGCGGACGCAGGAGCCGGTCGAGCGGACGGTGCGGGCCTGGGCGCACGGCGAGCAGGTCTATGTGGTGCCGCGGACCGACAGCGACGAGGTGGTCGTCGGGGCCACCTCGGAAGAGCGTGACGGTCCGCTGCTGCCGACCGTCGAGGGCGTGTGGCGGCTGCTCGACTCCGCGCGCCGGGTGGTGCCCGCGCTCGACCGGGCGAACGTGGTGGAGGTGACCTCGCGGGACCGGCCCGGCACCGCCGACAACCTCCCGCTCGTCGGGCCGACCCACGAGCCGGGCGTCGTGCTGGCCGCCGGCGCCTACCGCAACGGGGTCCTGCTCGCGCCGCTCATCGCGCGGCTGGTCGCCGACCACATCGAGACCGGCGTGGTGGAGGCCGTGGTGGATCCGCGCCGGTCGCTGGGATACCCGGTCGACCGGGTATCCCTGGGCTTGACGGGCACTGAAACACCCGACAAGTCCACGAAGTGCCCGTCAAGTAACACCGAGGAGTCCGACAGATGAGACTGATGATCAACGGCGAACCGACCGAGGTGGCCGACGGTGCCGGCATCGTCGACCTGCTGAACGAGCGCGCCGGGAGCGCGATCGCGGTCAACGGTGAGGTCGTGCCGCGTGCGGAGCACCCGACCACCCACCTCCAGGACGGCGACGTCGTCGAGATCGTGACGGCGGTGCAGGGCGGATGAGCGTGTTCAAGATCGCCGGCCGTGAGCTGTCCTCGCGCCTCTTCCTCGGCACCGGCGGCCTGCCCAACCTGGCGCTGCTCCCGGACGTCATCGCCGCGGCCGAGCCGGGTCTGGTGACGGTGTCGATGCGGCGTACGTCCTCGACGGCGGCCGGCGGGCTGCTCGAGACGCTGCGCGCCGCGGCCGTCCCGATCCTGCCGAACACCGCCGGCTGTCTCTCGGCCCGCGAGGCCGTCCTGACCGCTGAGCTGGCCCGTGAGGCGCTGGAGACCGACTGGGTCAAGCTGGAGGTGATCGGCGACGAGACCTCGCTGATGCCCGACGCCGTCGAGCTCGTCGAGGCTGCCGAGCAGCTGGTGCGCAAGGGCTTCACGGTCCTGCCGTACGCCACCGACGACCCCGTCCTCGCCCGCCGGCTCGCCGATGCCGGCTGCGCGGCGGTGATGCCGCTCGGCTCGCCGATCGGGTCGGGGCTCGGCATCCTCAACCCGTACGCCATCGAGGCCGTCGTGGCCGCGGTCGAGGTGCCGGTGGTGCTCGACGCCGGGGTCGGGACCGCCTCGGACGCGGCGCTGGCGATGGAGCTCGGCTGCTCCGCCGTCCTCGCCGCCACCGGCGTCACCCGCGCCGACGAGCCGGTCGCGATGGCCCGTGCCCTGCGGTTGGCCGTCGAGGCCGGGCACACCGCCCGCGCTGCAGGCCGGATCCCGCGACAGGCGGTCGCCAGGGCATCCTCGCCGATGGAGGGCCGGATCGCATGACCGCCCTACCGCGACTGCTCGTCCTCACCGACCGCTCCCAGCTGCGCCTCGGCCGTGGACTGCTCCCCACCCTGGCCGAGTGCGCCGAGGCGGGACTGACCCACGTCGTACTCCGTGAGCTCGACGAGCCCATCGAGCAGCGAGCCAGGCTGGCCGAGCTGCTCGCCGCGCTCGGTCTGAACGTCATCGCCGCCCGCACACCTCTGCCTGCTGCAGTGGGGGTGCATCTTTCCGCCTCCGCGAGCTGTAACACGTCGTTCGTAGGACTACGCGCCCCATCGGAACGACCGGATAGTCGGTGTAACAGCGTGTTACACCTCGGCCGGAGCTGCCACAGCCCCACCGAGGTCGCCCGAGCGGCCATCGACGGGTTCGACTACGCGATGCTCAGCCCCTACGCGCTGACCGAGTCCAAGCCCGGCTACGGGCCGCCACTGGGGCCGGCCACGTTCGCCGACCTGCCGCTGCCGACCTACGCGCTCGGCGGGATCACCCCGGACAACGCCGCCGAGGCGGTCGCCGGGGGAGCCTACGGGGTCGCCGTGATGGGCGCGGTAATGCGGGCCGACGAGCCGGGACAGGTCGTGCGCGACCTTCTCGCCGCCCTCGCCGCAGGGGTGACCCGATGAACCCGCCGGTCGCACTCACCATCGCCGGCACCGACTCCGGGGGAGCGGCGGGCACGGCGGCCGACCTGGCCACCTTCGCCGCGCTCGGGGTCCACGGGGCCTGCGTGATCACCGCCGTCACCGCCCAGGACACGACCGGCGTCAGCGACATCCACGCCATCCCGTTCGCGACCGTCGAGGCGCAGCTCCACGCCGTCTTCGACGATCTTCCGGTCGCAGCGGTGAAGACCGGCATGCTCGGCAGCGCCGAGGCGGTCGTGCTCGTCGCGCGCCTCTGCGCCGGCCGCCCCCTCGTCGTCGACCCCGTCCTCGTCGCCACCTCGGGAGCGGTGCTGGGCGGCGAGGACGTACGCCGCGCCTACCTCGACCACCTGCTCCCCGTCGCCACCGTCGTCACCCCCAACCTCGACGAGGCCCGAGCCCTGGCGGGACACGACGGGGCACCCGAGGATCTGGCCGAGGAGCTGGCCGGGCTGAAGCCGGCGGTGATCGTCACCGGAGGTGACCCGGCCGCCACCGGCGAGTGCACCGACTGGCTCGCCGAGCCGGGAAAGCCAGCCATCCCGATCAGCCACCCCGCCGTCCCCACCAGCAACGACCACGGCACCGGCTGCACCTACAGCGCGGCCCTGGCCGCCCATCTCGCCCACGGTGCTCCGCTGCGGGACGCGGCCGAGCGGGCCGCGGCGTACGTCACCCGGCAGCTCGCCACCAGCAGGCACTGGACCCTCGGTCGCGGTCGAGGCCCGATCGCCCATCTCTCCACGAACCAGCCCAGCCCGACAAGCACCAAGGAGACAGCATGACCGTCCACCCCGCCCACACCCGCGTCGAGCTCGGTGACCTGAAGGTCCCGGTGACCCGGGTCGCGCTCACCAACGGCGAGACCTTCGACCGCTACTGCACCGAGGGTCCCGGATCGGAACCCGAGCAGGGTCTCCCGCCGCGCCGCGACGAGTGGATCGACGAGCGAGGCGACACCGAGGCCTACGAGGGCCGCCGGACCGAGCTGCTGGACAACGGCAAGGCAGCCGTACGCCGCGGCGCGGCCCGCCAGGAGTGGCAGGGCGAGCGCCGCCGGCCGCGCAAGGGCACCAACATCACCCAGATGCACTACGCACGCAAGGGCATCATCACCAAGGAGATGGCCTACGTCGCGGTCCGCGAGAGCTGCGACCCCGAGCTGGTCCGCGAGGAGGTCGCGGCGGGCCGCGCGATCATCCCCAACAACGTCAACCACCCCGAGTCCGAGCCGATGATCATCGGCAAGCGGTTCCTGGTGAAGATCAACGCCAACATCGGCAACTCCGCAGTCACGTCCTCCATCGCCGAGGAGGTCGACAAGCTCACCCACGCGATCACGTGGGGCGCGGACACGGTGATGGACCTCAGCACCGGCGACGACATCCACACCACCCGCGAGTGGATCCTGCGCAACTCGCCCGTCCCGATCGGCACCGTCCCGATCTACCAGGCCCTGGAGAAGGTCAACGGCGAGGCCGACAAGCTGACCTGGGAGGTCTTCCGCGACACCGTCATCGAGCAGGCAGAGCAGGGCGTCGACTACATGACGATCCACGCCGGCGTCCTGCTCCGCTACGTCCCGCTCACCGCCAACCGGGTCACCGGCATCGTCAGCCGGGGCGGCTCGATCATGGCCGGCTGGTGCCTGGCCCACCACCAGGAGAACTTCCTCTACACCCACTACGACGAGCTCTGCGAGATCTTCAAGCAGTACGACGTCGCCTTCTCCCTCGGTGACGGCCTCCGCCCGGGGAGCACCGCCGACGCCAACGACGAGGCCCAGCTCTCCGAGCTGCGTACGCTCGCCGAGCTCACCACGCGGGCCTGGGAACACGACGTCCAGGTCATGGTCGAGGGCCCCGGCCACGTACCGCTCAACCTGGTGAAGGAGAACGTCGACCTCCAGCAGGAGTGGTGCCACGGCGCGCCGTTCTACACGCTGGGCCCGCTCGCGACGGACATCGCGCCGGGCTACGACCACATCACCTCGGCCATCGGCGCGGCCACGATCGCGATGCACGGCACCGCGATGCTCTGCTACGTCACCCCGAAGGAGCACCTCGGCCTGCCGGACAAGGACGACGTGAAGACCGGTGTGATCACCTACAAGCTCGCCGCCCACGCCGCCGACATCGCCAAGGGCCACCCGGGCGCCCGCGACCACGACGACGCCCTGTCCCGGGCCCGCTTCGAGTTCCGCTGGCGCGACCAGTTCGCCCTCTCCCTGGACCCGGTCACCGCGGAGAGCTTCCACGACGAGACGCTGCCGGCGGAGGGTGCCAAGACGGCCCACTTCTGCTCCATGTGCGGCCCGAAGTTCTGCTCGATGAAGATCAGCCAGGACGTACGCGACCGCTTCGGCGGCGGCGACGGCGCCTCTCCCGAGGAGGTCGAGGCCGGGATGATGGAGAAGTCGAAGGAGTTCGCGGCGGCGGGAAGCCGGGTGTACCTCCCGCTCGCCGACTGAGCGGTCGGCTACGAGCCCGACCGCAGGCTCTCGTAGACCCTCGCGAGTGCCTCCGATCCGTGCCCTGCAGCGATCTGTCCGCTGATCAGTGCCTGGACGGCGGCGATGGGGGAGGGGTCGACCCCCTCCTCCTCGCTGGCCCGCACGATGTGGGCGAGGTCGGAGAACTCCAGGCTCTGCTGGCCCGCGACGGTGTAGTCGCCACCGTCGATGACCTTCGCGTAGCCGTCGAGCCCCTCGGTCATCGCGGCCAGGAAGGGCGCCTGCCGAGCGGCGAAGTCGGCCGCGCTCATCCCCATGGACGCGACCATCGCGGCACCGTGGAAGAAGCCCGTGAACATCTGGTACATCCCCGACAGCATCGCCAGGTCCACCAGCGAGGCCCGGCCGGCGTCCTCGCCGTGGTACTCGCTGGTGGCCCAGACGTCGAGCGTCGGCAGGAGGGTGTCGTACGCCGCCCGCGAGCCGCTGTAGAAGATCTGGCCCGCGCGGGACCCGATCATCGCGGGCACGGCCATGATGGCGCCGTCGAGGTAGCCGACACCGTGCTCGGCCGCCCAGGCGGCGAGCGCACGGGCCTCGTTCGGCGACGTGGTCGTGACGTTGACCAGGGTGCGGCCGCGGAGCTCGTCGGCGACCGGAGCGAGCGTCTCCTCGACCGAGGCGTGCTTGAGCAGGCAGGCGATCACGACGGGGCTCGCCAGGACCGCCTCGCGGACCGAGCCGGCGGCGTCGGTGCCGCGGTCCACCAGATCCGTGGCGCGGGCAGGGGTGCGGTTCCAGACGGTCACGGAGCGGCCGGAGCTAAGCAGCGCGGCTGCCAGGGCGCTGCCCATCGCGCCGAGGCCGAGCACGGTGATGTCGCTCGTGTGGGTGGAGTTTCGAATGGTTTCTGACACGTCCTCCATGCTGGAGGAGGTCGTCGCCTCGCGGGAGTACCCACTAATTACTGGGGTACGCACCTTCTGGTCAGTGTGGCGCCCGGGTAAAGGATCAGGGTTCAACCTGAGAGACGGATGCGGCGTACGCCGATAGCATCACGGGTCATGGGACTCCCCGAACCGCACCCCGGCCAGCCTCGCCGCGCCGACCTCCGGGTCAGCGACGCCGACCGTCACGCGGTCGCCGACATCCTGCGCGAGGCGGCGGGGGAGGGCCGGCTCGACATCGACGAGCTCGAGGAGCGGCTCGAGGAGACCTACAAGGCCAAGACGTACGCCGATCTGGAGCCGATCACGCAGGACCTCCCGGTCGCGGGGCAGCCGCCCGTGCCGCCACCCGCCGCGCCCACCGCATCCGCGGTGCCTGTTGTCTACGGCCAGGGCGAGGCGTCCGACAGCGCCAGCGCGTTCCTGAGCAACGTCGAGCGCAAGGGGGTGTGGGTGGTCCCGCAGCACCTCTCGGTCAACGCGGTCCTGGGCGACGCCGACATCGACCTGCGCGAGGCGCACTACTCGGCCCGCGAGGTCGTCATCAACGCCACCTCGGTCCTGGGCAGCGTGAAGGTCACCGTGCCGCCGCACGTGCACGTGATCGTCGAGGGCAACGGCGTGCTCGGTGACTTCAAGGAGCCGTCCGCGAAGGTGCCCGAGGTGCTCTCCGCGGACTCGCCGGTGGTGCGGGTGCGGGGCCTGGCGGTGCTGGGCGACGTGACCGTCAAGCGCCGGGGTCCCCGGGGTCCGAAGCGCACGCTGAAGCAGCATCTCGGCCTTGAGTAAATGCGGTAGGGGGATTGTTGAGGCACAGGCTCGATGCCCCCACTACGATTCGCCCCATGGGAACGACCCCCGAGCCATTTCGCGGCCAGAATCCTGATCCGAATCTCCGGATCAGCGATGCCGACCGCCACAAGGTGGCCGACATCCTGCGCGAGGCCGCGGGCGAGGGACGCCTGGAGATCGACGAGCTCGACGACCGCCTCGAGGCGACCTTCAAGGCCAAGACGTACGCCGACCTGATCCCGATCACGGTCGACCTGCCGGCAGCGGGCACCCCCGCTCCGCCGGTTCCGCAGACGTTGCCCGCGACCGGGAGCAGCCCGGCGGTCTTCGCCGACAACCCGATCGAGAGCCAGCTCTACGTCGCGATCATGAGCGGCGTCGACCGGCGCGGAGTCTGGACGGTGCCGGCGACCGGCAACGTGATCGCGCTGATGGGCGGCGCCGACCTCGACATGCGTCAGGCGCAGTTCTCCGCGCAGGAGACCGTGATCTACGCCAACGCCATCATGGGCGGGGTCAACATCACCGTCGGCCCCGACGTCCAGGTCGTCATGCAGGGCGTCGGGATCATGGGCGGCTACGTCGGTCCTCGCGGGATCGAGCCGACCGGCGGTCCGGTGCTGCGGGTGAAGGGGCTGGCGCTGATGGGTGGCGTCACCGTCATCCGGAAGCCGCTGAAGGAGCCCAAGGGCTCCAAGCAGCTGCGGCTGCCGCCGCCGCACGAGCTCCCGCCCCACGGGATGCACTGAGCAACACCCCTCGGGATGGTCCGCTCCGCGGACCGATTTTGTCGTGCCTGGAGTTCAGGCACTAACCTCGCCTGAACACGCTATTGTGTAGTTACATAGTAGACAAAGGAGACTCGGGATGAAGCCGAAGTGGAGCCTACTGCTGGGTGCCGCGATCGTGGCGGCCGTGGCGCTCGTCGGGGGGCTCCTCGTCATCGGTCCGAGGACGCTCGCCGCCGGCTCCGCCGCTGCCGACCCGTCGGCCGCTCCGGTCGCGCCGGTCGAGGAAGCGGCGGAGCTCGCCGCCACGACCGACGAGCGCCCCAACATCGTCCTCATCCTGATGGACGACTTCTCCCTGGAGCTGCTCCGCACGATGCCGGAGGCGACCCGGATGGCCGCGGAGGGAGCGACCTACCAGAACTCCTTCGTCATCGACTCGCTGTGCTGCCCCTCGCGTGCCGCGCTGCTGACCGGGCAGACGCCTCACCACACCAAGGTCCTCACCAACACCCAGAACGATCCGGAGCACCCGGTCGGCGGCTGGTCGGCGTTCCAGCGCTACGGCAACCTGGAGAAGCAGTTCAGCATCGGGCTGCAGGAGGCCGGCTACACGACCGGGTTCGTGGGGAAGTACATCAACGCCTACGAGGCCACCCGCGGCTCCGACGGCAAGCTGGTCCCGCCGCCCAAGGTGCCGGGCTGGGACTCCTGGAACGCGCTCCTCGGCGGTGCGTACGGCGGCTGGGGCTACCAGAGCACCTTCATCTCGACAAGCTCGATACATCGCCTCGACGAGGACGGCGCGGTGCGGCTGCGCAACCACCCGCAGCCCGCGCAGAACGCCTCCGTGGAGCGCAAGGACGCTGCGTACGCCGCCAACGTCACCCGCGACTACGCCCTTGACTTCATCGAGAAGCACCGCGACGACGAGAACCCCTACTTCCTCGAGATCGCCGCCTACGGGCCGCACTCCCGGCTCGGTCACCACTACCCGGGCCTGGACACCTGGTTCCCGCCCGCGTTCGCCGACCAGGCGCCCGCCGGCGACCCCGCGGGCGGCAACTGCGGCCGGGTCGCCTGTGCCGACCTGACGCTCGAGGACCTCGCCGGCTACGGCGACGACCGCTCGGACAACGCGCCCACCTACCTCGGCCGCGCCGGACGTACGTCGCAGGCTCCCGCCTGGCGCACCAACAAGATCTCGCTGAGCGACGAGACGGCGCTGAGCCAGTACCGCGACCGCGCCCGCATGGTGCAGTCGATCGACCGGATGATCACCCAGGTCCGTAAGGCCGCCGGCGACGACACCTACATCGTGCTGACCTCGGACAACGGCTTCCACCTCGGCCAGCACCAGCTCAACGGCGGCAAGGGCGCTCCGTACGACTCCGACACCCGTGTCCCGCTGGTCGTCGTCGGCCCGGGCGTGGTGCCCGGCAAGCGCAGCCAGTTCGTCAACAACATCGACCTGGCGCCGACCTTCCTCGACATCGCCGGCGCCCCGACCCCGGCGTACGTCTCCGGCAGCTCGTTCGCGGAGACGCTGAGCCGGCCGCGGCTGCCGGGCGGGCGATACGCCTTTTTCGAGCACACCTACGCCAGGTCCCACCCCGGCGAGGTCGACCTCGACAGCGGCTCGGGCGGCACCATCGACATCATCCCGTCCTACATCGCGGTGCGCGGCTCGCGGGGGCTGCTGGTCCGGTTCGACCTGGACAAGTCCTGGAAGGGCACCGACTACGCCTATGAGCTCTACCGCTACGACCGGCCGTGGGAGGACCGCAACGTCTTCGCCGAGGACCACGCCAAGCCCTACGCCCGCGACCTGATGCGCCGGCTCAACTCATACGAGGGCTGTGCGCCGGCGGTGTGCCGGGCGCTGACCCGGTAGGCGGCCCGAGCGTCTCGGTTCGGGAGGTGTCCTTCAGGTCGACCCCCGAGCGTCCCAGCGCGCGGGCGCCGTCGACGAGGCTCGCTGCCACCTGAGCGGCCCTGGCGTACCCGAGCCCGTCGGGCGGGTGGATGTTGGAGATGCAGTTGCGGTCGGCGTCCGTGCGACCGGGCCGGGGCAGGTGCGTGAGGTAGATGCCGAGGCTGTCGGAGACGCTCAGGCCGGGCCGTTCTCCGATGATCACGAGCAACGTGCGTACCCGGGCCGCCACGCCGAGATGGTCGCCCAGCCCCACCCTCGCCTGCGTCGCGATGACGGGCGGCGCCAGCGTGTAGCGGTCGCGCAGCCGGGTCACCAGCTCGGCGAGCAGGGCTGCTCCATGGCGGTCGAGCGCGGTCGGCGAGAGCCCGTCGGCGAGGACGAGGCCGATGTCGGCGCCGGACTCGGGGATGTCGGTGTCGGGCGCCGGTTGCCGTCCGAGGTCCGGTCGGCGCAGGTACTCCTCGCGCGAGGTGGCGCGGCTCGTGGCCAGCACCGGCTCGCCGATCCCGATCTCGCGGACCTGCGCGGCCAGGCGCTCGACGCCCAGCGGGATGTGGACGGCATCGCGCGCCGCGGCGTGCGCGCCCGCCAGCTCGAGCACCCGCTCGGTGGGCAGCGCGGTGCCGGCCCTGCCCAGTCCGATCCGGGCCTGGGTGGTCCTGCGTAGCTCGTCCCAGAAGTCCTGGCCCACGGGGTTCTTCGAGTTCATGGCGCCACCGCCGAGGCCAGCGACCGTAGTGGCGAGCTCTCCGGGTCGAAGGGGGCGAGCCTGCCGGCGTCGTCGACGATGCCGACCCTGCGAAGCCAGGCATCGAACTCGGGGGCAGGTCGTACGCCGAGCGTGCGGCGGGTGGTCAGCACGTCGTGGAACGAGAGGCTCTGGTAGCCGAGCATCACGTCGTCGGCTCCGGGGACGGCGATGACGAACGGGACCCGCGCCGCGGCCAGCAGCGTCAGCAGGCTGTCCATGTCGTTCTGGTCGGCCTCGGCGTGGTTGGTGTAGCAGACGTCCACGCCCATCGGCAGGCCGAGCAGCTTGCCGCAGAAGTGGTCCTCCAGGCCGGCCCGGATGATCTGCTTGCCGTCGTAGAGGTATTCCGGGCCGATGAACCCGACGACGGTGTTGATCAGCAGCGGCCGCAGGTCGCGGGCCACGGCATAGGCGCGGGTCTCGAGGGTCTGCTGGTCCACCGGTGCGCCGCCGACACCGAGGTGGGCTCCCGAGCTGAGTGCGGAACCCTGCCCGGTCTCCAGGTACATGACGTTGTCGCCGACGGTGCCGCGGTCGAGGCTGCGTACGGCTTCGTTGCCCTCGCGCAACAGCTGGAGGTTCACCCCGAACGCGGCGTTGGCGCCTTCGGTGCCTGCGATGGACTGGAACACCAGATCCACCGGTGCTCCCGCCTCCACCAGCCCGAGCGTGGTGGTGATGTGCGACAGCACGCAGGACTGGGCCGGGATGTCGTAGCGGGTGCGGATCGAGTCGAGCAGGTGGAGCAGGTCGGCGGTGGCCTGTGGTGAGTCGGTGGCCGGGTTGATCCCGATCACCGCGTCTCCGCACCCCAGCAGCAGCCCGTCGAGCACCGCCGCGGCGATGCCGCGAGGGTCGTCGGTGGGATGGTTGGGCTGCAGCCGCGTGGCCAGGGTTCCGTGGCCGCCGATGGTGGTCCGGAACGCCGACGTCACCTGCACGGCGGCGGAGACGGCGATCAGATCCTGGTTGCGCATGATCTTGCTGACCGCCGCCACCATCTCCGGGGTCAGTCCCGGGGCGACGGCGGCCAGGTGCTCGGCACCGTGATCGTGCGCGGCCATCTCCATCAGCCAGTCCCGCAGCCCGCCGACCGTCAGGTGGGAGATCGCCGAGAACGCGCCGCGGTCATGGCCGTCGATGATCAACCGCGTGACCTCGTCGGTGTCGTACGGGACGATCTCCTCGTTGAGGAAGATCTCCAGCGGCAGGTCGGCGAGCACCCAGCTGGCGGCCGCACGTTCGCCGTCGCTCTCGGCGGCACAGCCGGCCAGCTGGTCGCCCGAGCGAAGCGGCGTCGCCTTGGCCATCACCTCGACGAGCCCGTCGAAGGTGTAGGTCACGCCGGAGACCTGCTGCCGGTAGATCACTTCAGGTCGCTCTCGGCCTGGGCGAGCACCGCGAACTCCTCGTCGGGTGAGTTCGCCACCAGGTGGTGCCGGCTGTAGACGGCGAAGTAGAGCATGAACCCAGCGAACACGACCATGCACCAACCCGCGGCGACAGGGTCCACCAGGAACGTGGCGATCACGGCCATCACGGCGATGACCAGCGCGAAGCCGGTGGTGACCGCGCCGCCAGGAGTGCGGTACGGTCGCGGCATCTTCGGTTCGCGCACCCGTAGGACGATGTGGCTGACCATCATC
Organism: Nocardioides sp. NBC_00368; assembly: GCF_036090055.1. NCBI lineage: Bacteria > Bacillati > Actinomycetota > Actinomycetes > Propionibacteriales > Nocardioidaceae > Nocardioides > Nocardioides sp. NBC_00368. Next base: position 2,853,878 of record NZ_CP107970.1, on the reverse strand, counting down.
AGAACGTAGCTCAGCGCGGCTCCGAAGACGGCCATGTTGAGCAGCAGCGCTCCTTGTCCGGTCAGCGACAGGACGAACCCGATGATGCCGGGGATGACGAGCGCCAGCATCGGAGCCTTGCGGGAGTTGGTCACGGAGAGGACGGTGGGCAGGTAACCGGCCCGAGACAGCGCGAACAGCTGGCGCGAGTAGGCGTAGATGATCGAGAAGAAGCTCGCGATCAGGCCCGCCAGACCGATGTAGTTGACGAGCTTGGCCGAGAAGCCGTCCCCGAGCGCCTCGACCAGGGGGTTGCCGGAGTCCGACATCTGCGCGGCGCCGCCGGCACCGGTCGTCAGCACCAGCACCACCACGCAGGTCACCAGCAGCACCCCGATCGCCGCGATGATGCCCCGCGGCACGTTGCGCTCCGGGTCAGCGGTCTCCTCGGCGGCCAGCGGCACGCCCTCGACCGCGAGGAAGAACCAGATCGCGAACGGGATGGCCGCCCAGATGCCGAGGTATCCGTGAGGCAGGAACGCCGAGGCGCCGACGGCGTCGGTCGGCGCGATGTCGGTCAGGTTGGCCAGGTCGAAGTGGGCGACCGCAGCGGCCGCGAACACCACCAGGCCGACGAGCGCGACGGCGGTGATCACGAACATCACCTTCAGCGCCTCACCCACGCCCGCCAGGTGGATCCCGATGAACAGCGCGTACGCCGCGAGGTAGATCCACCAGCCGTTGGTGATGCCGAACAGGCCGAGGGACTCGACGTAGGCGCCGATGAAGGTCGCGATGGCGGCAGGCGCGATCGAGTACTCGATGAGGATCGCCGTCCCGGTGGCGAAACCGCCCCAGGCGCCCAGCGCACGGCGGGCGAAGGTGTAGCCGCCGCCCGCGGCCGGGAGCGCCGAGGACAGCTCGGCCATGCCGAGCACCAGCGCCAGGTACATGCCGGCGATCACGACGGACGCGATCGCCAGGCCGCCGAAGCCGCCCTGCGCCAGGCCGAAGTTCCACCCGGAGTAGTCACCGGATATCACGTAGCCGACCCCGAGGCCGGCCAGGAGCAGCCACCCGGCGCTGCCCGATCGCAGCTGGCGCCGCTGCAGGTACGCCGCTGACTCCAGATGCTCGTCGACGCCTCGTGCGTGCGCTCCTGACGGGTCGCTTGCTGACATTGCTGACTCCTACCACGTGCGCTGGGGGTGGATCCGGAGGCGGCACACAGCCTCGAGATCGGTCAACGGTGAGGCTATGAACGAACTGTTTCTGCGTGGTTTCCCGTGCTGCTCGCAGGGTTACACCTGCTGCACGTTCGGGATCGATCGGCTATGGTGTCCCAGCCGGGGCAAATGTGGCCCCGGTCACTTCACAACGGATCGTCCGGCACGTACCTGCCGGTGAAGGAGACAACGGAATCATGGCAACAGTCAGTTTTGAGAAGGCGCAGCGTTGGTACGCCGGCGCCGCCGAGCCCGCGGTCAAGGGCATCGACCTGGAGATCAAGGACGGCGAGTTCATGGTGCTCGTCGGCCCGTCCGGATGCGGTAAGACCACCACCCTGCGCATGCTCGCCGGGCTGGAGGAGGTCAACTCGGGCGCCATCAAGATCGGCGACCGCGACGTCACCAACGTCGCCCCCAAGGACCGCGACATCGCGATGGTCTTCCAGAACTACGCGCTCTACCCGCACATGAGCGTCGCCGAGAACATGGCGTTCTCGCTGAAGATGGCCAAGGTTCCGAAGGCCGAGCGTGACAAGCTCGTCGCCGAGGCGGCCAAGACCCTGGGTCTGACCGACTACCTCGACCGCAAGCCGAAGGCGCTCTCCGGCGGTCAGCGCCAGCGTGTGGCCATGGGCCGTGCGATCGTCCGCCAGCCGCAGGTCTTCTGCATGGACGAGCCGCTGTCGAACCTCGACGCCAAGATGCGCGTCCAGACCCGCACCGACATCGCCAAGCTCCAGGCCGAGCTCGGCATCACCACCGTCTACGTCACCCACGACCAGGTCGAGGCGATGACGATGGGCGACCGCGTCGCGGTGATGAGCAACGGTGAGCTGCAGCAGGTCGACACCCCGCTCAACCTCTACCGCAAGCCGGTCAACCTCTTCGTCGCCGGCTTCATCGGTTCGCCGCAGATGAACCTCATCAAGGCCACCGCTGCCGACGGCGGCGGCGCCAAGATCGGGGAGTACGTCGTCCCCGTAGGCACCACCGACATGCCCACGCAGATCACCGTCGGCGTGCGTCCGGAGAGCTTCCGGGTCATCGGCGAGGGCGAGGGCGGGCTGCCGGTCCAGGTGACCGTCGTCGAGGAGCTCGGCTCCGACTCCTACGTCTACGGCACCAGCGACGTCGAGGGTGTCCCGTCCACCCTGATCGTCCGGGTCTCCTCCAAGGACCACGTCAGCAAGGGCGACACGATCTACGTCACCACCGACCCCGAGGACGTCCACGTCTTCGACACCGAGTCGGGCCTGCGCGTCAATTGATGCACCCAGCGCTCCAGCGCTGAGTCATGTGCGAAGCAATCGCCAACAACCCAGCGCTGCGCGAATTGCGAAGCAATCGCAAAATCACTGTTGGTTCATTCTGGCCAGCATCGCGTTGTAGGCATCGAGGGCCTCGTCGCTGTCGGGATCCACGGATCCCGGCTCGGCGGGGCCCTCGGTCGTGCCCCGGGCGCTCTCCTCGGCGAGCCGGGCGCTGCGTACGCCGTCGAGGAAGCGGCCGGTCATCTTGGTGCGGCGCTCGGGTGAGGAGACGACGGCGATGACCAGGCCGATGGCGAGGAACATCATCCCGGCGTCGCCCGCGGCCCACATCAGGCCGCCGGCGGTCTGGATGTCGCGGACCGCGTCCAGCGCCCAGTCGGGGCGGGCCGCGGAGTAGACCGGGTAGAGGTTGCGCTCGGTCTGCAGCATCACGATGCCGACGATGGTGTCGGGCACCATCCCGAGCACGAGCAGCGAGATCCGGCCCAGGTAGGGCAGGTCGGGGCGTACCTTCTCCTCGCCGATCGCGCCGGTGAGGAAGAGGAAGCCGGCGACGACGTAGGCGATCTGCTCGCCGACCATCAGCGGTGTGCTCTGCGCCATCGAGTCCATGAAGCCGGACAGGTGGGTGCCGATGATGACCAGCGAGTAGAGCAGCATGCCGGTGGCCGGGTGGACCAGGATGGTGACCGGGAGCGAGCGCATCGCCCGCTCGGCGCGCGGCCCGGTCTCGGCGATGACGGTGAGCGGGTGCCCGAGGACGAGGAGCGTGGGTACGACCATGATCAGCGTCAGGTGGAGCACCATGTGCATCCAGGCCAGCGCCATCGCATAGCCGTTGATGGCCGAGGCGACCACGACGTACATCAGGCCGAGGCCGGTCAGGAACGACGCCACCCGCCAGCCCTTGACCGTCGACGCCGCTCCGGCGGCGTTGCGGAGCGTGAGGTAGCCCGCGCCGAGGATGACCACGGCGAGCAGCCAGCCGGGCTGGAGACTCCAGGTGGTGAGGAACTCGGACCAGCCGAGCGCGGGCAGGGAGCCGTGGTCGTGCATGGTCTCACGGTAACTCCGGGTCGCGACCGGAGGTTATTCCAGGCGGCCGTCTAGGCGGTGAGCGTGCGGTCGGCGGCCCGGTCGGCGGTGCGGCGGACGATCTTGATGAACGTCGGCCACAGGCCTTGAGGGAGGTCGTGGCCCATGCCCTTGATCAGGGTGATCTCGGCGCCGGGGACGGCCGCGGCGGTCGCCCGGCCGCCGGAGACATGGACCATCTTGTCGGTCAGGCCGTGGATCACGCTGAACGGGACCTTGATCCGGCCGAGGTCCTCGGTGCGGTCGGGCTGGGTGAGGATGGCGAGCATCTGCCGGGCGACGGCCGCGGCGTTCACGCCGCGGTTCCAGGTGTCGATCGCGCGCCGGCGCACCTCGTCCTCGGGCTCGGGGTAGGCAGGCGAGCCGATCTGGACGCCACCCTTGATCTGGCGCTCGATGTAGCCCTCCAGGCCGGGCTTCTTGATGACCAGCGCGGGCAGCAGGGTCGGGTGCTGGAAGCCGACACCACGACGGCCGGTCGTGGACATCGTCGAGCAGACCGAGCGCACCCTTTCGGGGTGGCGGATGGCGAGGGTCTGGGCGATCATCCCGCCCATCGACACGCCCCACACGTGGGCGGAGTCGATGTCGAGGTGGGTCAGCAGCGCGGCCGCGTCGTCGGCGAGGTCGGTCAGGGCGTACGGCGACTGGGTCGGCAGCCCCACGAACGCCCGGGCCAGCCTGGCGAGCGTGATCCGCTCGTCGCTCGGATGCGGCGAGGAGTGGCCGACGTCGCGGTTGTCGTAGCGGATCACGTAGAACCCGGCCTCGGACAGCTGCTGGCACAGCCGTACGTCCCACCAGGTCATCGGGCCGCCGAGGCCCATGATCAGCAGCAGCGGGTCGGCGCCGGGATCACCGAACGTGTCGTACGCAAGCTCGACTCCTCCGGGGAGGAAGGCGGTGGACTCTGTCGGCTCGGCGGTGGTCATACACCAACTTTACCGGGCCAGGGCGAACTAGAACTCGATCGCGCTGTAGGCCTTGAGCTTGGCGAGCTGGTGCTCGGAGGTGACCTTGCGGATGGTGCCGGAGCGGCTGCGCATCACCAGCGAGTCGGTCACGACGGCGCCGTGGGGGAGGTACTGCACGCCCCGCATCAGGTCGCCGTCGGTGATGCCGGTGGCGACGAAGAAGCAGTCGTCGCCGGTGACCAGGTCGTCGGTGTGGAGCACGAAGTCGGGGTCGAGGTTGTGGCCGGCGTCGAGGGCGCGCTGGCGCTCCTCGTCGTCCTTCGGCCACAGCCGGCCCTGGATGGTGCCGCCCAGCGCCTTCATCGCGCAGGCGGCGACGATCCCCTCGGGAGTGCCGCCGATGCCCATCAGCAGGTCGGCGCCGGAGCCGGCGCGGGCCGCCGAGATCGCGCCGGCCACGTCACCGTCGACGATGAACTTGATCCGGGCGCCGGTCTCGCGGATCTCCTCGACCAGCTTGTCGTGACGAGGCCGGTCGAGCACGATCACGGTGATGTCGGAGGTCGTGGTGTCCTTGGCCTTGGCCACCGCGGCGATGTTCTCGGCGACCGGCAGGCGGATGTCGACGACGTCGGCGGCCTCCGGTCCGGTGACCAGCTTCTCCATGTAGAAGACAGCGCTGGGGTCGTACATGCTGCCGCGCGGGGCGACCGCCATCACCGCGACGGCGTTGCTCATGCCCTTGGCGGTCAGGGTGGTGCCGTCGATCGGGTCGACCGCGACGTCGCACTCGGGTCCGGTGCCGTCGCCGACCTGCTCGCCGTTGAAGAGCATCGGGGCGTTGTCCTTCTCGCCCTCGCCGATCACGACGGTGCCGTTCATGGCGACCGTGGAGATCATCGTGCGCATCGCGTTGACCGCGACACCGTCGGCGCCGTTCTTGTCGCCACGACCCACCCAGCGGGCGGCGGCCATCGCCGCTGCCTCGGTCACGCGCACCAGCTCCAGGGCCAGGTTGCGGTCAGGGGCGGTGGGGGCGACGCCGAGCGGCTGGGTGTCGTTCATGGGGATCAATCTATCCGCCGCGTGCGGTGGCGTGGCTGCCGCGTCACTTGATCGATCCAGAGACAAGTCTCACAGCGAAGGGTGTCTGCGGGTCGTTCAGGACCTGCTCGGTCGGGCCGTCCTCGACGATGCGACCGTGCTCGATCACCACCACCCGGTCGGCGAGCGCTCGGGCGTCGGCGGCGTCGTGGGTGACGATGATGGCGGTCCTGCCTTCGAGAGCGGTACGCAGCGTCTGCCGCAGCGCGGGGCGTACATCGACGTCGAGCGAGGCCATCGGCTCGTCGAGCAGCAGCAGCTCGGGGTCCGCGGCCAGGGCCCTGGCCACCGCCACCCGCTGGGCCTGGCCGCCGGAGATCTCCGTGGGCCGCCGCCCGGCGAGCGTCTCGGCGCCGACCTCGGTGAGGTGGCGGGTGGCGAGCTCGTTGGCCTGGCGGCGGTGTACGCCGCGGGCCCGGGGGGCGAAGGCGACGTTGGCCAGCACGGACAGGTGCGGGAAGAGCAGCGGGTCCTGGGCGAGGAGCGCGATCCCGCGGGCGTGCGGGGGAGTGGTGTCGAGGATGCGGTCGCCGAGGCGTACCTCTCCCTCGTCGGGACGGAGGAGACCGGAGATCACCCCGAGCAGGCTCGACTTGCCGGCGCCGTTGGGGCCGGTGAGCGCCACCGTCTCGCCGGCGGCCACGTCGAGGGTGACGTCGATGCCGCGCTGGGCGATCACGGCCCGCAGATGAAGCGAGCTCATAGGGCCCTCCCGTGGCGGGCGAAGCCGATCACGGCGACCGCGACGACGACCAGCACCAGCGAGAGCGCGACGGCCGCGTCGGGGTCGTCGACGCGGAGCAGGTAGACCTGCAGCGGCATCGTGCTGGTGACCCCGGGGAGGTTGCCGGCGAAGGTGATCGTCGCGCCGAACTCGCCCAGGCAGCGGGCGAAGGCGAGGACCGAGCCGGAGAGCAGGCCAGGCGCGACCAGAGGGAGGGTGACGCGCCGGAAGACGGTGGTCGGGCGGGCGCCGAGCGTGGCCGCGACCGCCTCGTAGCGGGTGCCGCTGGTGCGCAGCGCACCCTCGAGGCTGATCACCAGGAACGGCAGGGCGACGAACGTCTGCGCCATCACCACGGCGAGCGTGGTGAACGGGATCTGGAGGCCGACCACGTCCAGCGACTGACCCAGCAGCCCGCGGCGGCCGAAGGTGTAGAGCAGCGCCAGTCCGCTGACGACCGGCGGCAGCACGAGGGGAAGGAGCACCAGCGAGCGCACCAGCCCCTGGCCCCGGAACCGGGTGCGGGCCAGGACCGTGGAGAGAGGTACGCCGAGGAGGATGCACAGCACGGTGCTGGCCACCGCGGTGCGCAGGCTGAGCCAGAGCGCCTCCAGCGCGGAGGGCGAGGTGATCAGTGCCGGGAAGCTCGCGAGGTCGACGCGGAGCACGATCGCGGCCAGCGGGACGATGATGAACGCCGCCGCGAGGGCCGCCGGCAGCCACAGCCAGCCTGGCATCCCGACGGACGGACCGGCCCCCCGCTGCCGGTCCGTCCGTCCGGACCTCCCGAGAAGATCAGGGCTGGCCGAAGCCGGCATCGCTCAGCACCTTCTGCCCGGTCTCGCTCAGCACCAGGTCGACGAACTCCTGGGCCAGGTCGGCGTCGTCGGCGCCGTCGAGGGCGCTGATCGGGTAGGTGTTCACGACCTGGTCGGCCTCCTCGAACTCGACGCCCGTGACCGTGTCGCCGGCGGCGGCCACGTCGGTGACGTAGACCAGCCCGGCGTCGGCGTCCCCGGAGGTGACCTTGGCGAGTACGTCGCTGACCGACTGCTCCTCGCTGACCGGTTCGATGTCGACGCCCGTCTTCTTCTCCATCTCAGCCGTCGCGCTGCCGCACGGGACCTCGGCCGCGCAGACGACGACCTTGGTGCCGGGCTCGGCGAGGTCCTGGAAGCCGGTGATCTTCGCCGGGTTGCCCGACGGCGTGGCGATCTCCAGGGTGTTGGAGGCGAAGTCCTCCGGGGCGGTGGCCAGGTCGCCGAGCTTGTCCATGTTCTTGACATCGGCCGAGGCGAAGACATCGGCCGGGGCGCCGTCCTCGATCTGGGCGACGAGGTCCGAGGAGCCGCCGAAGCTCGTGGTCACCTTCACCTCGGGGTGCTCCTTCTCGAACTCCTCCGCCAGCTGGGTGAACGTGTCGGTCAGCGAGGCCGCCGCGAACACCGTCAGCTCCTGCTCGTCGGCCTGTCCGCTCGCACTGCCGCAGCCGGCGAGCGCGAGGATGGCTGCGACGGCGATGCCGACGGCGATGGCAGGCTGCTTGATCATGGGCGCTCCACGACGACGTTGGTCGACTTGATGGACGCGACGGCGCTGACTCCGGGTTCGAGGCCGAGCTCGACGGCGGCCTCGGCGCTCATCAGCGAGACGATCCGGTAGGGCCCGCACACCATCTCCACCTGGGCCATCACGGTGTCCAAGGTCGTCTTGGTGACGATCCCGAGCATCCGGTTGCGGGCGCTGACCGCCTTCGCCCTGTCCGGGTTGGGTGCGTCGGCCAGCTCCGAGGCCAGCTCGGCCAGGACGATCCCGTCGATGACCGCACGGCCGTTCTCGGTGCTCGCCGCGATCCGTCCCGCATCCACCCAGCGGCGAACGGTGTCGTCGCTGACGCCGAGAAGATCGGCGGCTTCGGCGATGCGGTACGAGGTCACCGGAGGAGTATCGCATCTGCGGAGCGATTCCGCCTCCATTGTCCTCATCTGCGGAACACGGGGACTCGGTGGTCGAGCCTGTCGAGACCACGATTCGAGGGAACATCGGTCGGGTGGGACCATGGAGGACGTGAGCGACACCGATCAGCAGCAGCCCGCCCAGCCGTCGAATCAGCCGACGAGCGAGCAGCCGGAGACCCCGGCGCGCAGCTACCCGCGTACGTTCGGTGCGCTCATCGGGTCGATGATCTTCCTGCTCGTCCTCGTGGTCCCGATCGTGCTGATCGTGCAGTGGCGGGGCAACCTCGAGCGCGAGGTGAGCGGCGCCAACGAGACCTACAAGGCCGACTGGGCCGAGGCCGTACGCAGTGCCCAGGCCGCCGATCTCGACGTCGTCTACCCGCGTGAGCTGCCCTCGGGCTGGTACGCCAACACCGACCCGTCCTACAAGGGCGGCGAGGAGCCGGCCTGGACCATGTCGTTCGTCAAGGGCGAGACCTCCTACGTCGGCCTCGAGCTCTCGGCCCGGTCGGCTCAGGCGCTCGCCCAGAAGAACGTCGACACCCAGGCCAAGAAGGGCGACGAGGTGACCATCGAGACCGAGGTCGCCACCACCTGGACCAAGTGGTCCGACTCCGACGGCGACAGTGCCTACTCGGCCGAGGTCGACGGTCAGACCCTGATGCTCTGGGGTCCCAAGGACGGCGACGTACGCGACTACCTCGCGCTCCTCACCACTGAGCCCCTGAAGTAGCGAGACGTCACCCGCGTCGGCCGAGATGGCAGCGCGGTGACCTCTCGGCCGGCGGGGGTGACGCTTCGGCCGACGCGGCGGACGTCTCGTCAGTCGTCGGCGATCGCGGCGTCGATCTTCTTCCGGGCGCCGTCGAGCCACTCCTGGCAGAGCGTGGCCAGCTTCTCGCCGCGCTCCCACAGGGCCAGGGACTCCTCGAGGGTGATGCCGCCGGCCTCGAGCTTGCGGACGACCTCGACGAGCTCCTCGCGGGCCTGCTCGTAGGACAGGTTCTTGTCGGTGTCGTCGGAGTCAGTCATCGGCTGGGTCTTTCTCGATCGAGGTGATGGTGGTGGTCAGGCGGCCGTCGGCGAGGCGGATGCTGACGGCGGCGCCCTCGGTGGTGTCGGTGACGCTGGTCAGCACGTGTCCGTCGGCGTCCTGGGCGACGGCGTAACCGCGTCTGAGCGTCTCCAGGGGAGAGAGCGCCCGGGCGCGGGCACGATGGTGACCGATGTCGTCGGCGGCCCGGTCGAGGGCGTGCCCGACGGTGCGGCGGGCACGGTCGCGCAGCGAGGTGACCTCGTCGCGCCGGGCGTCGAACAGCGAGCGTGGGTCGGCCAGCACCGGCCGCGAGCGCAGCGCGTCGAGCAGCGTCTGCTCGCGGTTGATGAGCGCGGCGATGCCGCCGCGGAGCCGGTCGCGTCCGGTCGCGACGATCCGCTGCTCCTCGCCCACGTCGGGCACGACGAGCTTGGCGGCATCGGTCGGCGTCGAGGCGCGTACGTCGGCGGCCAGGTCCAGCAGCGGCGAGTCGGGCTCGTGGCCGATCGCGGAGACGATGGGCGTGCGAGCGGCGTGCACGGCACGGATCAGGTGCTCGTCGGAGAACGGCAGCAGGTCCTCGACGGAGCCGCCACCGCGGGCGACGACGATGACGTCGACCTCGGGGTCGCGGTCGAGCCGCTGCAGCTTCTCGACGACGTCGGCGGCGCTGCGCGAACCCTGCATCGCGGCGTACGCCACCTCGAACCGCACCTGCGGCCACCGTCGCCGCGCGTTCTCGAGCACGTCCCGCTCGGCCGCGGAGTTGGCCGCGGTGACCAGCCCGACCTTGGTCGGCAGGAAGGGGAGCGGTCGCTTGAGCTCGGCCGCGAAGAGCCCCTCGGCGGCCAGGAGCTGCCGACGCTGCTCGAGCCGGGCGAGCAGCTCGCCGAGCCCGACCGGACGGATGTCGCGGGCCTGCAGCGACAGCGTGCCGCGGTTGGCGTAGTAGGACGGCTTGGCGTGGATGATCACCGACGCGCCCTCGACCAGCGGCGGGTTGAGGCTGTCGAGCAGGAACCGGGTGCACGTCACCGGCACCGAGATGTCGGCCACCGAGTCGCGCAGGGTCAGGAACACCGTCTGCATCCCCGGCCGCCGGCTCAGCTGCGCCACCTGCCCCTCCACCCACACCGCACCGAGCTTGTCGATCCAGCCACCGATCGCGTTCGCGATCTGCCGCACCGGAGCGGGCGACTCGGGCGAGGTCTCGAGAGCCATGCCGCCACCCTAGTGCCCGCCCACTCGGCCCGTTTGTCCCACACACGCATGCCCACTCGGCGCGTCTGTCCCGCCTCAGAGCGCCGGGTCGGTGTCGTGGTGTGGGACTGACGCGCCGAGTCGGCATGCGTGCACCGGGTCTCTAGACTGGTCCGCATGAGCATCGACCTCGGCACCCCACGCCTGATCACCGACGACGAGAAGGCCGTCCTTCTCGCCGAGCCGCGCGGCTACTGCGCCGGGGTGGATCGGGCCGTGATCACCGTGGAAGAGGCCCTGGACCTCTACGGCGCGCCGGTCTACGTGCGCAAGGAGATCGTCCACAACAAGCACGTCGTCGACGACCTCCGCAACCGCGGTGCCGTGTTCGTCAACGAGCTCGACGAGGTGCCCTCCGGTGCGACCGTCGTCTTCTCAGCCCACGGTGTCTCGCCGGCGGTCCACGCCGATGCCGCCGTGCGTGAGCTGAAGACGATCGACGCGACCTGCCCCCTGGTCACCAAGGTCCACCTCGAGGCCAAGCGGTTCGCGCGCGAGGGCTACAGCATCCTGCTGATCGGTCACGCCGGTCACGAGGAGGTCGAGGGCACCATGGGCGAGGCGCCGGAGGCGACCACGCTCGTCGAGGGCCCCGGCGACGTACCCGGCATCGAGGTTCCGGATCCCTCCAAGGTCGTCTGGCTCTCCCAGACCACGCTCTCGGTCGACGAGACCATGGAGACCGTCGCCGCGCTCCGAGCGAAGTTCCCCGAGCTGCTCGACCCGCCCAGCGACGACATCTGCTACGCCACCCAGAACCGCCAGCAGGCGGTCAAGGAGATCGGCGCCGCCAGCGACCTGGTCATCGTCGTGGGCTCCGGCAACTCCTCCAACTCGGTGCGCCTGGTCGAGGTCGCCCTCGAGGCGGGCGCCAAGGCGGCCTACCGCGTCGACGACGCCACTGAGATCGACGAGTCCTGGCTCGAGGGCGTACGCAGCGTCTCGGTCACTTCCGGGGCCAGCGTCCCGGAGAAGCTGGTCGAGGGCGTCGTCGGATTCCTCAAGGACCGGGGCTTCCCCGACGCCACGGCGCACAAGAGCGCCGAGGAGTCGTTGATCTTCGCGCTGCCCACCGAGCTCCGCAAGGATCTCAAGGCGGCTGCCGCAAGGGGTTGAACCAGCCCCGCCCAAGGGCGTTAGGGTCGAGGGGTGGCCCGATTTCTCGACGTACACCCTGACAACCCGCAGCCCCGTCTGATCAGCCAGGTCGTCGACGCCCTGCGGGAGGACCAGCTGATCGCGTACCCGACCGATTCCGGCTACGCGCTCGGATCCCGGATCGGCAACAAGGACGGCCGCGACCGGATCCTGCGGATCCGCGGCCTCGACGACCGGCACCACTTCACGCTGATCTGCAAGGACTTCGCGCAGCTCGGCACGATGGTCCACGTCGACAACAGCGCCTTCCGGGCGATCAAGCACGCGACGCCGGGGCCCTACACCTTCATCCTCCCGGCCACCCCGGAGGTGCCGCGCCGGCTGATGCACCCGAAGAAGAAGACCGTCGGCGTACGCATCCCCGACCATGCCGTCGTGCAGGCGCTGCTCGAGGAGCTCGGTGAGCCGCTGCTGTCCTCGACGCTGATCCTGCCCGGCGAGAGCGAGCCGGAGGTCTTCGGCTGGAACGTCAAGGAGGCGCTCGACCACCAGGTCGACATCGTGATCGAGGCCGGCGAGACCCCGGCCGAGCCGACCACGGTGATCGACTGGTCCGACGGTCAGCCCGAGGTCATCCGCGAAGGCGCTGGAGACGTGTCCGGCTTCCTGGCTCTGGACTGAGGACCGGGCTCAGGAGGCCAGGGCGCGCTCGCGCTCGACCTCGTCGCGGGTCTCGCTGCGCTGGCGTAGGACCCGGCGGCGCATCACCAGGCAGCCCAGGCACAGGGCGTAGCCGACGAAGAGGCTGATCGCGTGGTGTCCGAGGCCGCTGACCACGGCTTGGACGAAGCCGTCCTGGGCATCGGCGATCGATCCGGGCTGGGTCGCGGCCAGCAGGATGAAGATGCCGAGCATGATCAGCGGTGGCAGCACGCCGACCACGAAGAAGTCGCTGGGCCTGACGATGAGTGCGAGCGTCAGCGCGATCGCCACGAAGGTGAAGTCGAAGAGGAGGCCGATCTGGTCGTCGATGAGCAGATCGACGAAGGTCACGGTCAGCGAGGTGGCGGATCCGAGCGCGACGACATGGCGGCCGGACTCGCGTCCTTCCTCCCAGATGGTGCGCTGACTCATGTCGGGGGTCACGATCTCTCGTATGCAGCCTGTGTATCCGAACCCACGGTAGGGCCCGGCACACCGTCATTTTCGGCGGCGCGCCGATCATCCTCCCTTACGCTGCTGAGCCGCTCCACAGCGCGGATCTCGACCGGACGCGGCGTCTCGAGTTCATCGTCAGTTACCGATAATTCATTGAAACGACGGGCGGCCACGAGGACCCGGTTGTCGAGGGATCCGATCGCCTGGTTGTAGCGGGTCACCGCCGTGTTGAGCGAGCGCCCGATGCCGTCCAGATGGGTGGACATCGTGGCGAGACGTTGGTGCAGGTCACGGCCGAGCCGGTGGATTTCCCGAGCCTGCTCGGCGAGGGCCTCGTGCGACCAGCCGTGCGCGACGGTGCGCAGCAGTGCGATCAGCGTGGTCGGAGAGGCCAGCACGACCCGGCGCTCCCCGGCGTACTCGATCAGGCCCGGCTCGGTCTCCAGCGCGGCCGAGAGGAACGACTCCGCCGGCACGAAGAGCACCACGAACTCGGGCGACTCCTCCAGGAAGCGCCAGTAGGCCTTCGAGGCCAGCTGGTCCACATGCGTACGCAGTTGAGCGGTGTGCCTGCGCAGGTGAGTGCGGTAGTCGTCCTCGTTGTCCGCGGCCGCGGCGTCGAGGTAGGCGTCGAGGGGAACCTTCGAGTCGACGACCAATTCCTTGCCGCCGGAGAGGTGCACCACCAGGTCGGGACGGAGCCGGCCGTCCTCCAGCTGGACCTGCTCGGAGAAGTCGCACTTGTCGACCAGACCGGCCAGCTCCACCGCGCGGCGCAGGTGCATCTCGCCCCAGCGGCCCCTGACCTGGGGTTTGCGCAGCGCCGTCGACAGCGACCGGGTCTCGCTCTGCAGCCGCCCGACCTCCGTCTCGAACTGCCCCTGCCAGCGCGCCCGCTCCCGGTCGAGATGCTGCATCTGGTCGCTGAGCCGGTCGAGCCCCTGCATCACCTCCGCCTGGTCTACCATCCCCGCGGCGACCGTCTCCACGCTCCGCGCGCGCACCCACAACACCCCGAGCACAGCGCCCAGAGCAAGACCGATCATCAGCCCGAGACAGAGGATCCAGATCTCCATACCTCAGATCCTCGCAGGCACCACCGACAGTTTTGCGGCGGATCGTGGTTGCATGGGGACATGGCCTACAACGCCGAGCTTGCTGAACGTGTCCGCGACCTGATGCCCGCCGACGCCACCGAGGTGAAGATGTTCGGTGGGCTGGCGTTCATGGTGAACGGAAACATGGCGTGCGCGGTGGGCGCCGACGACCTGCTCGTACGCACTGGCAAGTCGGCCTACGAGGCCGCGATCGAGGCCGGCGCCGAGCCGATGGTCATGGGCGCCCGGACGATGTCCGGCTACGTCAACGTCGCCGCCGACCTGCTGCGCGGCGACGCGCTCGCCGACTGGGTCACGCGCGGCGTGGCCACGGCCGAGTCGCTGCCGCCGAAACGCGCGAAGTAAGTCGAGCCTCAGTCGGCGAGGTCGACGATCACCGGGGCGTGGTCGGAGAGGGTCGAGGGCCGAGTTCGTTGCGCTCGAGCATAGAGCGGCAGATAGGTCGTTGGGTTTCACCAGGTCAAATCGGAACGCTCGATGTCACCGATTCGGTGCGCCGCGTGCGAATCGCCTGGATCGCATGAATGCCAGCCGCAATAGACATCAGGTGGGGGAGAGCTTCTTCGCCCGCTTGGGTCAGTTGGACTCGGCCATCCTTCCGTGCCACCAACTCGACACCCACGTTTACTTCCAGTTTCCGGACCTGCTTGCTCACGGCGCTGCCGGTCGAGAGGAAGAGGAGCGGAGCGGCGCGGACGTACGAGCCGACTTCGACAGCCGTGAGTAATGCCTGGATATGGCCGATGTGCACGATGACCTCCGAGATCGCCCGAATACCGGCGTGTACGGATGATAGTCCGGAACGGCCCGAGAGTCCTCGGTTCCGCGCAACGTTCCGGTTTGGATCGAACGGTGTACCGCGGAACAGCGTGTCCCTAGGTTAAATCTGTTCTGTGCGGCGAGGCCTACCGAACAGTGCGAAAAGCCGGGATGAAATCGGACGCGCGCGAGACGCATGAAGGGGCGGTTGGGTATGAGGTTCAACAGATGGGGACGGCCGCGGGAGTCGGCCCGCCCTCCGTCAGTTCGCACATGGCGAGGCAACGCCAGGCGACTCATTGTCGCGATGGCCGTGACGGCTACCGCGGGCACAGGAGCTACAGTCCCAAGTGCGACGGCTGCGGCGCCTCGCTCGGACATGTCCTCGCTGGTGCTCGCCGACGTCGCCCTCACCGGCACGGTACACAACCACAGTGAGCCCGTAGACGGGGCTGACATTGTCGTCATCGCGTGGCCGAACCAGACGATCCTGGAATCTCTAGGTGACGATCAGCGGGTCGAAACCCAGGTCGTTGCAACTTCCAAGAGCGACAGCAGCGGCGCATTCAGTGTCACACTTGATCCGGAGAGACTGCCGAAGGAACTCGTTTCAGAGACGGGACAGGTCGATGTGGACGTGATCGTGGCGGACAAGGAACGTGAGGCGGAGAGGTCGTTGTCGCTACTGGTGCGCCCTGAGGGTTGGACATCGGCGGAGGTGGTCGCTTCGGCGACGGATGCTGCCAGTCCGGTTGACCTTGGTTTCGACTTGGGCACCGGTGCCTTCCAGAGTTCTGCTGTCAGTGCCGATGACCTGGCCACGGACCCGGAGTTGCTCTCGGATGAGGAGGGTCTGGCGCTGTCCGCTGCTGATGCGCCCGGGTTCGACACGACGCCGTTAACGGAGCGGGGACGTATCGACACGATCCTTCAGGAGAGGGGCACTGACTCTGGGATCACTCCGATGGAAGAGTGCTATGCGATTGCAACAAACAAGTATCAGTCGCAGCGAAAGGAATCCTTCGCCATCGCCCAGGGTGTCACCAACGCCAAGGCCAAGGTCACCCAAGGCAGCGGCACATCGCATTCACTCGGGGTCGCGGTGAGCTTCGGAAACGGCTGGAAGGGCAGCGGCTCGACGACGAAGACGACCAGTTCGAGCGCGTCCCAAGGTGGGATCGCCACTGCGCGGCGCTATTACAACAGAGTCAAGTACCGCTACTACACGAACACTTGCGGCGCTAGCCACGGTGTCCGCTGGCGTCCGCACAGCATTCAGGAACTCGTCTCGGGTTACGTGCTTGTCTCGCGCCTGAACTATTCGGCGTGCAGACGCCACGACGCTGGTTACACATACACCAAGAACAGAGGCCGGAACACGACATACGGTTCTGGGGTCGATCTGGCTCAGATTAACGTTTCCGCACAGTCGGGCTACAACACCGATACCAGCCTCCACTGGGACTTCACCGGTGGAGCAAAACTGTGCTGGAGCAACAGGTCTGGCGGGCGGGAGCAATCGGCTCGTGTTGTCGCGAAGGTTGCGTGAATGAAGCCCGCCCCTGCCTTTGCTGGAGCCTTGTTCTTGACGACGATCTTGGGGGCGTGCGGGATAGGCCCGTCCATAGAATCGGGACAAGTCGTCGCGAAAGGCGGGGTGGACTTCTCTGCGGGCTTCAAGGTCGAGAATGTCGCTCCGGGCGAGATCAACTCGATGAACATCACCGGCCTCTGCGTCGAGGGCGGAGATGAGGGGACCGTGACCTCGGTCGAGGCTGCGCCGGACTCGGGTGTTGCAGTCCGCGAGTTCACGGTGCTGGACGAGACGGATATCGGTGGCACCAGACGGTCTTTCGAGGAACTCGGCATCGAGGTCGAACATGACGTGGCGAGCGGGTGTGACGAGGAGGGCGCCGGGCCGCAGTTGCTTGTCGAGCTCTACCTACCGAATGGTCGGTCGGCGTACACGCCGTACCTGGAGGTCGAGTCCGAGACCGATGGGAAGACCGAGTCGTTTCGCTACCCACTCGGACTGACCCTCTGTGCCCTCGGGGACAGCGCGAAAGTCTGCACGGCGGATGAGGCACGTGCTGGTCACCTGTGACCGATGCGCTTCGGGGTCTGAACGTAACGGTACGCGGCGTACGTCGAGGCTGCGTTGTCCGCTCGAGTCTCTTGCGATTGGAGACCCCGATTGAGACCGATCCTACGGCGCGGGATCACGTCTCAGCCGGCGAGGTCGACGATCACCGGAGCGTGGTCGGAGGGGGATCCGGTGCCGATGGCGGGATTGCGCTCGTCGAGGTCCACGAAGGCGCCGGTGACGCGCGACGCGAACGACGGCGAGCCGAGGACGAAGTCGATGCGCAGGCCGCGGTTGCGCTCGAAGCGCTGCCGGTAGTAGTCGAAGTAGGTGTAGGCCTCCGGGCCGGGCACGAAGGGGCGCACGACGTCCTTGAAGTCCTTCTCGATGGCGAAGAAGGCGTCGCGCTCGGCGGGGGTGAGGTGGGTCTTGCCGACGAACTGCTTGGGGTCGAAGCAGTCCTCGTCGAAGGGGCAGACGTTCCAGTCGCCGACCATGGCCGAGGGGCCGTCGTGCCAGGCGGTCGCGGCCTTCTGCAGGGCGGCGAGCCACTCCAGCTTGTAGGCGTAGTGCGGGTCGTCGGGCTTGCGGCCGTTGGGGACGTAGACCGAGGTGACGCGTATGCCGCCGCAGGTCGCGGTGAGCGCCCGCGCCTCCGCGACGTCCTTGAACGACGGCATCCCCTCGAACCCGATCTGGATGTCGGACAGCCCGACGCGAGAGATCAGCGCGACGCCGTTCCACTGGTCGTAGCCCACCGAGGCGACCTCGTAGCCGCGGGCCTCCAGGCCCATCGTCGGGATCTGGTCGGGCTTGGCCTTGGTCTCCTGCAGCGCCAGCACGTCGATCGAGTGTCGTTCGACGAAAGCCTCGACGCGGTCGATGCGGGAGCGGATGGAGTTGATGTTCCAGGTGGCGATACGCACGCCTGTCAGACTATCCAGAAGGCGTCGTGGACTACCGTTTGAGGCGTGGGCAGAGCGACGATCGAGATGCACGGGGTCCGTCGTCTCTATGAGCAGGCCGACCTCTCCGAGCTGGTCGCCCTCGACGACATCGAGCTGACCATCGAGCCCGGCACGTTCGTGAGCATCATCGGGCCCTCGGGATGCGGCAAGTCGACCCTGTTGCGGCTGATCAGCGGGCAGGAGAAGCCGGACGCGGGCAGGATCACCGTGTGCGGCCTCACCCCGAAGGAGGCCGCCGAGGCGAAGGCCTTCGGGTTCGTGCCGCAGTCACCCGCGCTGCTGCCCTGGCTGAGCGTGCTCGGCAACGTGACACTGCCTCACAAGGTCAATCGGCGCGGGGTCAAGCGACGTAGCGACCGCGTCCGCCCCGACCTGGAGGCGATGCTGCGCGAGGTCGGCCTGGGGGAGTCGCTCCACAAGCTCCCCGCCGAGCTCTCCGGGGGCATGAAGCAGAGGACCGCGATCGTACGCGCCTTCGGGCTGCGCCCCGACGTACTCCTGCTCGACGAGCCGTTCGGTGCGCTCGACGAGTTCACCCGGGAGGCGCTGCAGGAGCAGCTGCTGGAGCTGTGGGAGCAGACCCGCGCGACGGTCGTCTTCGTCACCCACTCGATCTCCGAGGCGGTCAGGCTCTCGGACAAGGTCGTGGTGATGGCCCCACGCCCGGGCCGGATCACCGACGTCATCGACATCGAACTGCCCCGCCCGCGCCACCAGGAGATCATCACCTCGCCGGAGTTCCACGCCTACGAGCTCGCGCTTCGGGAGAGCCTGCGGGACGCGTTCAGCCACAGCGGGGTCACCCGGTGAGTCGGGCGATGGACGAGGTGGTCGCTCCGGCCACCGATACGGTCACCGGGACAGCCGCCACGCGACGGCTCCGTCAGCGCGCCAGGATGCTCCGGCCGGCGTACTGGCTTCCGTTCGTCCTCCTCCTCGTGGTGCTCGGGTTCGGCTGGGAGGTGGGGGCGCGACGGATGCCCTACCTGTTCGCGCCGCTGGGCGACATCGCGAGCGTGCTGACCGGCGACCCGGGCTACTTCCTGTCCAACACGCTGGTCACGCTCGGCGAGGCGCTGGTGGGGCTCGGGATCGGGTTCGTGGCCGCCTTCGCGCTCGCCGTGGTGGTGAGCGAGATCGGCGTGGTGCGGCGCGCGGTGATGCCGCTGGCCGTGGTGCTCTCGGTGACGCCGCTGGTGGCGATCGCGCCGTTGCTCGTGGTGGCGCTCGGCTTCGGGATGGGGCCGAAGGTCGTCCTGACCGCGCTGGTCTGCTTCTTCCCGATCCTGATCAACGTGGCGACCGGCCTGCGTGCGGTGCCTGGTCCCGTGCTGCAGGTCTACCGCACCGTGGCCGCGAGCCGGCTGGAGGTGCTGCGGCACCTGCGGGTGCCGGCCTCGCTGCCCTACGTCTTCGCGTCGCTGCGGATCGTCTTCCCGCTGTCGATGATCGGTGCCGTCGTGGCGGAGCTCTCCGCCGCGGGCTCGGCCGACGGGCTCGGCAGCGTGATACAGGTGGCCAGCTCGCAGAACAGACTGGCTACGGTGTGGGCAGCGATCTTCGTCCTCGCGGCGCTCGGCTCGCTGCTGTTCTGGCTCGTGACGCTCGCCGAGCGGCGAGTGCTCCACTGGCACCAGTCCTGATTCTTGCGTTGAAGGAGCCCTTCATGTCTCGCGTACGTCCGATCGCCGCTGCCCTCACGTCGGCGGTCGTCCTGCTGGGTGCGCTCACCGCCTGCGGCTCCGCGCAGAGCTCCGCCGGCGAGCAGGGGAGCGCGGTCTCGGCCGAGCGCTGCGAGCAGAACCGGGAGGCCGGGACGATCACCTACATGTCGGGCTACTACTGGCAGGCGTCGGCCTCGATCATGGAGGCCATCGCCGCAGATCAGCTGGGCTACTTCGACGATCTCTGCCTCGACGTCGAGCTCCAGCCGGGCTCGGGCGACGTCTCCCAGAACGCCAAGCTGATCGCCGCCGGGAAGGTGCAGGTCGGCCCGCTCTCCGAGCAGGACATCATGACCTCCAACGCGAGCGGCCTGAAGGTGCTCGGCGTCTCCTCCTACTCCAACGCCGGCCTCGACGTGCTGATGACCGGCACCTCGATCACGGATCTCAAGCAGCTCGAGGGCAAGACCCTCGGCCACAAGGGCTGGGTGCCGGTCGGGGTGCAGGCGATGCTCGCCGAGGCGGGCGTCGACATGTCCAAGGTGAAGCAGGTCAAGGTCGGCTACGACCCCGGCGTGCTGCCCCGTGGCCAGGTCGACGCGCTGGTCGGCTTCGTCTCCAACGAGCCCAACCAGCTGAAGGAGGCCGGCGAGAAGGTCACGGTCTGGGAGCCGACCGACTTCGACGTGCCGGGCTCCCTCGGTGCCTACTCCGTCAACCCCGCGTGGGCGGAGAAGCACCCCACCGCGGTCGAGGACGTCCTGCGCGCCGTCTTCAAGGCCTACACCTACTGCGCCGCCGACGAGCACGTCGAGGAGTGCATCGGTTACCAGCACGACCTGGCCGGCGCCGAGTCCGACGAGAAGCACGAGACGGCCATCTGGCGCACCGAGGTCGAGGTCGCTGCCGACAACCCGCTCCCTGGCAAGTTCGGCTCGGTCGACCCCGCCAACGTCGCCGCCCTGGCCGAGGTCGTGACGACGTACGCAGGGCAGAAGGTCACGCCCGAGCAGGCCGCCTCCTGGTTCGACACCTCCTTCGCCGAGGCCGTGGTCGATGACACCGACCAGGTGATCTGGCCCGCTCCGTGATGTGAGCGACGGCAAACGTACGAGTTTCGGTCGAAACTTTTGCCCGTCCAACGGGAATTTCACCGAAGTTTCTATGCCGTATTCGGGGACGTAACGCTTGAATCTCCTGTGGCCGTCGGCGTCAATCGCCGGCGGCCGTTCACAAATCCAGGAGGAAGAGCTATGCGAGTTCGTATTCCCATGATGATCGCCGCGGCTGCGGGTGCCGCAGCGCTGACTGCGTCGATGGTTCCCGCATTCGCCGAGGAGGCCCCGAGCTACCAGGAGTTCGAGGCGTCAACGTACGTCGACGTCGACGGTCAGTACATCGTCAACGGCGACGAGGTCGTGTCCAACCAGGGTGACCTGCACAAGTTCTACGAGTCGATGGTCTCGACGCCGAAGCACGTCCCGGAGGACGGCCTCATCGTCAACACCATCAGCGGCAAGGACGACAAGTGGTCGGCCTCCCAGGCGCTCAACCTGACCTACTGTGTCTCGGACAAGTTCGGCAGCAACAAGGCCGCCATCGTCACCGCGATGGCGCAGGGCGAGGGACTGTGGGAGGCCGCGAGCTCGGCGGTCGAGTTCATCTACGTCCCGAGCCAGGACGCGTCGTGCAACACCCGCAACTCCGACGTGCTGTTCTCGGTCGAGCCGGTGAGCACCACGCAGTACATCGCGCGGGCGTTCTTCCCGTCGACGTCGAAGCGCTCGCGCAACGTGCTCATCGACGACTCGATCTTCTCGGCGGGCAACTGGGAGCCGGGTGACATCCTCGCCCACGAGCTCGGGCACACCCTCGGGTTCCGCCACGAGCACACCCGCCCGGAGGCGGCGACCTGCTTCGAGGACAACAACTGGCGTGCGCTGACCCCGTACGACTCGTCCTCGATCATGCACTACCCGCAGTGCAACGGTGGCTCCGAGGACCTGGAGTTCCAGGCCTCCGACGCGGCCGGGGTCCGGGCGCTGTACGGCTCCTGATCATCTAGCAGCCACCTAGTAGCCACCTAGCAGCACAGAGGCGGCCCTCCCGGTCTCGGGAGGGCCACCTTCGTGTGTTGCCTAGTAGGACAGCCCGTGACCGAGCGGGAAGAGTCCCGGGATCTCCTGACTTGGCTCACCGGTCGGGGATGGGCGGGACGAGATGTCGCTGACCTGCGGGTATGGATGACGCTTAGTACGTTTTCACGCACTAAGCGGGCGCGGTCTAGGGTCGCGGGGTGGCGTTCATTCGGCGGGTGAGGACCGGGTCGGGTGCCACCGCGGTCCAGATCGCTGAATACGCCGGCGGGCGTCAGCGGATCGTGAAGCACCTTGGTTCGGCGCACACTGATGCCGAGCTCGGGCTCCTGCTTGAACAGGCACGCAGCCTGCTGGCCGATCCCGGACAGGACGCTCTCGACCTGGATGTCGCGCCCACGCCGCGGGTCGCGGAACTCGTGTCCGAACCGGTTGCACAGGGCGTCCTCGACCCGGTTCCACGGCCGGTGAGGGCGCGGCGTGATGAACCCGGTCGGGTCGTGAGCACTGACTCCCGACTCCTGCACGAGACCCTCGCGACGGTCTTCGACAGTTTGGGGTTCAACATCCTCGACGATCCGGTCTTCCGCGACCTGGTGATCGCCCGGATCGTAGAGCCGACCTCACTGCTTGACACCGGGCGCGTGTTGAAGGACCTGGGCCGAACCCCAGCCAGCTACGCGACGATGAAGCGCACCCTGAGCCGCGCACACGCCAAGACCAAGCCCGCGACGACGGGCGGCGCGAAGAAGGGCAGCAGCTACCGCGACCAGATCGCGACCGCCTGCTTCGCTCACGCCGCCACCCGCGGCGACATCAGCCTGATCCTCTACGACGTCACCACTCTTTACTTCGAGGCAGAGAAGGAAGACGAACTGCGCAAGGTCGGCTACTCCAAGGAACGCCGCGTCGACCCCCAGATCGTCGTGGGCCTGCTGGTCGACCGACGCGGGTTCCCGCTCGAGATCGGCTGCTTCGAGGGCAACAAGGCCGAGACGCTCACGCTGATCCCGATCGTGAAGCAGTTCCAGACCCGGCACGGGCTGGCTGACATCGTGATCGTCGCCGACGCCGGGATGCTGGCAGCCACGAATCTGCGCGACCTGGACGAGGCTGACCTGCGGTTCATCGTGGGATCGCGAGTGACCAAGGCACCCAACGATCTGGAGTCCCACTTCCGCTGGCACGGCGACGCCTTCACCGACGCCCAAGTCATCGACACCATCACCCCACGCACCGGGCACAAGATCGAGAACGACCCGAAGCAGAAGGCCGAACCGGTCTGGGACCCCGAGCACCATCCCGGCTCGTGGCGAGCGGTGTGGGCCTACTCGACCAAGCGCGCAGTGCGCGACAACCGGACGCTGACCCTGCAGGAGAACAAGGCCAAAGCCGTCGTCGCGGGCGAGAAGGCCGCCCGCACGCCCCGGTTCGTCAAGACCCGCAACGGCGCTGCCGAGCTTGACGAGGCATCGCTGGCCCGAGCCCGGCGACTGGTCGGGCTGAAGGGCTACGTCACCAACATCCCCGCCACGGTGATGCCCGCCGGCGAGGTCATCGCCAGCTACCACGCCCTATGGCAGGTCGAGCAGTCCTTCCGGATGTCCAAGACCGACCTCCGCGCCCGGCCGATGTTCCACCACACCCGCGACGCGATCGAGGCCCACCTCACCATCGTGTTCACCGCGCTCGCGGTCAGCCGCGAGGTCCAAGCCCGGACCGGGCTCGCCATCCGCAACGTCGTTCGCCAACTACGGCCACTGCGGTCCGCGACCATCGCGATCAACGGCACCCAGCAGACCTTCGCCCCCATCATCCCCGAACCACAGCAAGCCATCCTCGACGCGCTCGAGCACGCCTAACCTCACGCACTAACCACTTGAGCCAACTCAGGTCTAGCAGCCACCTAGTAGCCACCTAGCAGCACAGAGGCGGCCCTCCCGGTCTCGGGAGGGCCACCTTCGTGTGTTGCCTAGTAGGACAGCCCGTGACCGAGCGGGAAGAGTCCCGGGATCTCGACCGGGAGCTTGCCGCTCGGGTTCACCTCGCCGTGAAGCACCCGCACCAGCGACTCGAGCTGGTGGGCGGTGTAGCCGTAGGTGTCGATCACCGTGGCCGCCTCCGGGAAGGACGTGACGTCGTAGGGGTTGCGCATCGCGGTCACGACCACCGGGGTCTCGGTGGCGAGCAGCGCCTTGACCAGCTTGGTCTGAGCCACGGACGCCGGGGTCGGCTGGCCGGTCGCCGGGTTGATCTGCCAGGCGTTGTTCGTCGGCACGACCACCAGATCCTTGCCCTCGGCCGCTGCGACAGCGGCGTCGATCTGCGCGTCGGTCGGGGTGGTGCCGGACTGCAGCACCTGGGTCGTCGCCCCGCGCTTCTGGAACCCGGCCGCGATGCCCGCGGTCGTGTCCACCCCCCAGCCTGCGACCAGGACGTCCCTCGGGCCGGCCGCCAGCGGCAGCAGACCGTCGTCGTTCTTCACCAGGGTGGTGGTGCGGTCCGAGATCGCCTGGGCGTCGGCCTTGTGCGCCGGGTTGGCGAAGACCGCCGGAGCGGCAGCCGGGTCGACGTACGGGCTCTCGAAGATCTTGTTGTCGAGCTTGTGCTTCAGGATCCGGTAGACCGACTCGTCGAGCCGCTGGCGCGAGATGGTGCCGTCCTTGACGGCGCCGAGGACCGCTGCGTATGCCGTGTCCATCTGCGGCGGGATGAGGAGCTGGTCGGCGCCGGCGAGGAAGGCCTCGACCGGGGCGACGTCGGGCGGGTAGGTCGCGCTCGCGCCCTGCATGTCGAGGGCATCGGTCACGATGAGGCCGTCGAAGCCCATCTCCTCACGGAGCAGGCCGGTGAGGATCGGCTCCGACATGGTGGCCGGCTCGCCGCTCGGGTCGATCGCGGGCACGGTCACGTGGGCCGTCATGATCGCGTCGATCCCGGCGTCGATCGCGGCCTCGAAGGGCGGCAGGTCGATCGCCTCGAGCTGCTCGCGGGTGTGGGTCACCTCGGGCAGGCCGTAGTGGCTGTCGGTGCCGGTGTCGCCGTGTCCCGGGAAGTGCTTGGCGATCGAGGAGAGGCCGCCCCGGTCGAAACCGCCGACCTCGGCGGCCACGATGTCGGAGACCGCGGCGGAGTCGGCCCCGGCGCTGCGGATGCCGATGACCGGGTTGTTGGGGTTGAGGTTGACGTCGGCGACGGGCGCGTAGTCCTGGGTGACGCCCACGGCAGCCAGCTCGGTGCCGATCACCTCGGCCGACCGGGCCGCGTCCGCGGTCGAGCCGTCGGCGCCGAGCGCCATCTGGCCGGGCATCTGGGTCGCACCGCTGGCCGGTCCGAAGCGGGCCACGAGCGCGCCGCCCTCCTGGTCGACCGCGATGTTGAGCGGGATCTTGGGCCGCTGCTGCAGTGCGGCGCTCTGGAGGCCGTTGGAGAGCTTCGCCACCTGGGCGGCGTCACCGATGTTGTCGGGGCCGCGGGTGGTGAAGTAGATGACCCCGCCGGGCTGGTACTTCGCGATCGCCTGCGCCGGGGTGTCGACGCCATAGAGCTTCTGGTTGCCGGCCTTGGCCGCGTCGCTGACGTTGTTGGCGTCGCGCCCGTAGACCTCGATCACGAAGAGCTGGCCGACCTTCTGCTGCAGCGACATGTGGTGCATCAGCGAGACGATCTTGCGGTGCTGCGGCGACGCCATGTCCGTGGCGAGCTGCCCGGCGGTCGTCCTGGGCGGGTCCGGCTCGACGGCGTGGGTTGCTGCGTACGGCATCGCAACGGCCACCGCGGCGGCCAGTCCCGCAGCCGCCAGTCTTCCACCTCTGGTCAGTGTCGTTCTGCTCATGACAACCTCGCCATCTGCGCCGCTGCGGTGCGGCACGGCGACTCACTTTAGGCGCTACCAACCGGTCACGGAAGAAAATTGCCGACTCCGCGCAAGCGGACACGCCGAATCGGTCGTTGTGGCGACCGAAACTGTCGCAATGGCGGACGAAACTCGACTTTCGTCGCCCACATCTACAGATTCGCCTGCCACAACCACCGATTCGGCGGACGAATTTTGCTGGATCGGTGGACAGGACGGCCCGGCAGGGCCAGGGTGAACCTTCGTGCGCATCGTTGTCGGAGCCGCAGCGGCGGCCACTCTCGCCCTCACCACCCTCACCCTGGCGCCGGTGGCGCAGGCGGCGCAGTCAGGGGGTGCGTACGAATGGACGGCTGTGAACGTCGATACGACGCAGGGCTTCCGGGCGCTCGACGCCGTCGACGCGGACACCGCGTGGGTCGGCGGGGACCGCGGGGGAGTGTTCCGTACGACGGACGGCGGTGACACCTGGGACGAGGTCTCGCCGCCGGGATCCGACGGGCTGCTCTTCCGTGACGTCGAGGCGCGCTCGGCGAGCGAGGCTGTGGTGCTCTCGATCGGCGAGGGCGAGGCGAGCCGGATCTACAAGACCGTCGACGGCGGTGCGACCTGGACCGAGACGTTCCGCTCCGCGGAGCCGACGGCGTTCTACAACTGCGTCGACTTCTGGCCCGGCGGCGAGCGCGGGATCGCGATGAGCGACCCGGTCGGCGGCGAGTGGCGGATCATCACCACCTCCGACGGCGGCGACACCTGGGAGATCGCGGACACCGACGGCCTCGAGGCGCCGGGCGAGTTCGGCTACTCGGCCAGCGGGACCTGCCTGGTCACCGCGGGCGCGCACGACGCCTGGATCGGCGGTGGCGGTGCCGCAGCGAAGATCTACGCCACCCACGACGGCGGCCGCTCCTGGTCGGCGGCCGACTCCACGATCGCGACCGGCGAGGCCGCCGGCGTCTTCGGTCTCGGCTTCCGCAACCCTCGTCAGGGGATCGCGGTCGGTGGCGACTTCGGCCTCGAGGACGACGGCGTCGACCGCGCCGCCTACTCCACCGACGGCGGCCGCACCTGGAAGAACTCCTCCTCCGACCTGGGCGGCTACCGCGAGGCGGTGGACTGGATCGGCGGTCGCACCGCGATCGCGGTCGGCCCCAACGGCAGCGACGTCAGCCACGACAACGGCCGCTCGTGGAAGCCGTTCGGCGCGACCCAGACCCGCTTCCACACCGTCGACTGCGTCGGCGACACCTGCTGGGCCGCCGGCGCGGGTGGACGGGTCGGGGTGCTCAGCCGCTGACGGTCAGATCGTGAGCCCGATCGTCATCGGGCCGCTCGGAGCCATCTCGTGCTCGCCGCGCTCGATGCAGAACTCGTTGCCCTCGGGGTCCCGGAGCGCGACGAAGCCGGACCCGTCCTCCTTGCGGTGGTCGCCGAAGACGGTGGCGCCGAGCGAGAGCGCCCGCTCGACCAGCTCGTCGCGGGTGGTGTCCTCCGGCTTGATGTCGATGTGGACCCGGTTCTTCGCCGTCTTCGCCTCGGGGACGGGGACGAAGAGGAACATCAGCTCCTTCGACGGGAAGCTCCTGGCGACGATCACCTCGGGGTCCTCGTCGTAGAAGAGGTGCCAACCGGCGACCGCCGACCAGAACTCGGCGAGCTTGCGAGGGTCGGCACAGTCGAAGGTGAGGTGGCGGATCTGGATCGTCATGGCCGGATCATCCTCCGAAGCCAGCCCGAGGGAAACGGGTTATTCGACGAACCCCGAGACCGTACGCGGCGTGGCCGCCGCCGCGAGGGCGACGGCCGTCTCGAGCGGCACGTCCGGGACCGAGACGTGCTCCTGGCCGGCCGCGGTCATCGCGGTGACCTGGGCGAGACCGATGCGGCGGTCGAAGAAGGTCTGCCTGACCCGCCAGCCGATGATGCCGTCGGTCTGCAGGGCGGTGCGTACGGCGGTGTAGGAGCCGGAGCGGACTACCAGGTAGCGGTCGGTGAGGGCGTGGCCGAGGTGGCGGTGACGCAGTTCGGCGCCGAACACGCAGAGGACGAGGGCGATCACCATGACGACGACCGGGATCCACCAGATCCAGGTGTCCCCGAAGACGCCGATCAGCACGGTCGGGACGAGGGCGACCAGCGTCCAGATCACGGTGGCGACGGCCGCCCGGAACCAGTAGCGGCGGCGCGGCCTGGGACCGTGACCGGTGAGCTCCGCCGAGAACGCGTCCTCGCCGAGGATGTCCGTGCCGACGGTCGACACGACCGCTTCCGGGGCCGTCGGCAGGACCGCGGGGGAGTTGTCGTCGAGCCCGGTCGTCAGCAGGTTGAGGTCGGCGCCCCCCGCCAGGCCGATCAGCGGGCCGACGGTGGAGGTGGCGCCGCGCACCTTCGCCTCCTCCACCGTCGTCGCTCGGGTGCTGGTCAGGCCGAAGCTGCGCCGCAGCGTGGTGCCCTCGCGACCCTGCTCACGCACGACCTGGAGGTCCCACCAGCGCACCGCGTAGCCCACGCACGAGCCGACCGCCCACACCACGACCGCGGCGACCAGGGCGATCGGGATGGCGATGATCAGCATCTGCAGGAAGGAGTCGATCGGCCGGCCGTTGATCTGGCCGTCGTCGACCCGGATCCCGATCGTCCGCTCCCACGGGATGACGTCGGAGAACGCGCCGAAGAACGCGGCCAGACCACCGAGCGCGATCGCGAGGTTCTTGAGGTTGAGCGGGGCGTACTTGATCCAGGACCAGTCGAGCTTGGCGATGACCTCACCGCCGGGGTCTGGACGAAGTGGCCCCGGGCTGGTCGCGACCTCCCTCGAGGCGTCGCTGCCGGAAGCATCCGCGGGTGCGGCGTCCGTCGGTGACGAGGGCGCCGCGTGGAGCAGCTCACGCCGGAGGCGGGCCGCCGCGTCCTTGGTCAGCGAGTCGAGCGTGATCTGGCCCTCGTCGACCCCGGTGCCGACGTTGACCTTGGTGACCCCGAGGGCCCGGTGGATGAGGGTCGAGCTGAGGTCGACGCTGCGCACCCGGTCGAGCCGGGCGGTCAGGGTGGTGCGGTTGAGCAGCCCCTTGCGTACCTCCAGATGGGTCGGCGTCACCCGGTAGGTCGTGGTCAGCCACGGGACCAGGCCCGCCAGCGCCGCGACGACTGCGATGCCGACCGCGACGAGGAGACCGATGAAGACGTTCGCCTGACCGGCGCCGAAGGCACCGACCGCGGCCGGGATGATCGCCTGGCGCAGCGTCGAGAGCGGGCTGACGATCGCGGTCCAGCCGGCCAGTCGCTGCCACTCCGCGTCCGGGACGGTAGGCGGGTCCGGGACCTCGGGCATGCTCACGTCGCGTCCTCGGGGGTCGCGGCGGTGATCGCCACCAGCTTCGCGACCACCTCGAGCGCGAGCGCGTCGTCGAGGCAGGCGATCGAGACGTTGCCGGCCGAGGAGGCGGTGGAGACCTTGACCGTACGCAGCCCGAACTGCCGCATCAGCGGCCCCTGGGTCGAGTCGACCGTCTGCACCCGGGAGAGCGGCACGATCTCGTCGACGACGGTGAGCCACCCGTGGCGTACGTGGACGGCGATGTCGGTCACCTCCCACCGGTGGATCCGGAACCGGATCGACGGCACGAAGGTCAGCCCCGGCACGGGTGCGAGCACGAAGACCACCGCGGCGAGCCAGAGGATCCAGGTCCAGAAGCCGTCCGGCACCAGGACCGCCGCCACCACCGCACCGACGGCGAGGGCCAGCCAGATCACGGCACCGATCGCCTCTGCCGTACGCCAGTAGGCCGGTGCTCGCTCGGAGACCTGATGGGCGGGTTCGCGCAGTCGCTGTGGTGCGTCGGCATTCACGGGCGCGAGCCTATTGCGTCGTGTCGCTTCACCGTCTGGATTTGTGGTCGGCGATTACGGACGCGTACCACTCGAACGAGTCCCGCGGTGTGCGCACCAGGGTGTCGTAGTCGATATGCACCAGCCCGAACCGCTGGGTGTAGCCCTCGGCCCACTCGAAGTTGTCCATCAGCGACCAGCAGTAGTAGCCGGCGACGTCGATGCCGTCGGCGACGGCGCGCTCGACCTGACGCAGGTGGAGGTCGAGGTAGGCGATGCGATCGGCGTCGCCGTCGCCGGGAGCGGTGTTGTAGGACGCCCCGTTCTCGGTGATCACGAACGGCGGGTGCTCCGGATAGCGCTGGTGCAGCGCGCTCAGCAGCTCGTGGAGCCCGTCGGGGATGACCGGCCAGCCGAAGTCGGTGGTCGGGTAGCCGGTGA
The DNA here is from genome assembly GCF_036090055.1 of Nocardioides sp. NBC_00368. Classification (NCBI taxonomy): domain Bacteria; kingdom Bacillati; phylum Actinomycetota; class Actinomycetes; order Propionibacteriales; family Nocardioidaceae; genus Nocardioides; species Nocardioides sp. NBC_00368. The sequence continues at coordinate 2,824,239 of NZ_CP107970.1, read as the reverse complement.
TCGGCGGCTGCTCGATCGGGTTCGCGGCGCCCTCGGGAGCGGCCGCCGCCGCGGTCGGGTTGTAGTAGTTGAGGCCGTAGAAGTCCAGCGGCGTGCTGATCACCTCCAGGTCGCCGTCCTGCACCGGGAACAGCGCGGCGAGATCCTCCGGATAACGACCGAGCAGCACCGGGTCGGCGAAGGAGTGGTTCCACAGCGTGTCCAGCAGCCCGGCGGTGGCCACGTCCGCCTCGGACTCGGTCGCCGGCCACACCGGCATGTGGTTGGTCGCGGTGCCGATGCTGGCCACGCCTGCGGCGCGCAGCGCCTGGACCGCCAGCCCGTGCCCGAGCAGCAGGTGGTGACCGGCCGGCAGCGCGTCGAAGACCAGCGCCTGACCCGGGGCGTGGATGCCGAGGGCGTGACCGAGGACGGTCACCACGTTCGGCTCGTTCACCGGGCACCAGTGGGCGACGCGGTCGGCCAGGCGATCGCCCACCACGGCTGCGTACTCTCCGAACCGCTGCGCCGTCTTCCGGCTCAGCCAGCCCCCGTGGGCGTCCTGCAGCACCTGCGGGGTGTCCCAGTGGAACAGGGTCGCCATCGGCGCGATGCCACGCTCGAGCAGCCCGTCGACGAGGCGGTCGTAGAAGTCGAGGCCCTTCTGGTTGATGTGCCCCGAGCCGGTCGGCAGCACGCGGGACCAGGAGATCGAGAAGCGGTACGCATCCAGCCCGAGCCGCGCCATCAGGTCCAGGTCCTCATCGAGCCGGTGATAGTGGTCGCAGGCCACCTCGCCGCTGCTGTTGTCGAGGATCCGTCCTGGCTCGGCGCAGAAGGTGTCCCATACCGAGGGACCTCGGCCGTCCGCGTCGGCCGCCCCCTCGATCTGGTAGGCGGCGGTGCTGGCGCCGAAGCGGAAGCCGGTCGGGAGGCTGGTGCCGGGAAGCTCGCTCACGCAACCACAGTGTGCCCGCTGTGCCCGGGTGCCGTCCGTGGTTTCGGGGGAAGGCGGCGTACGACTCTAGGATTGTCGATCGTGGCACTCACCATCGGCATCGTGGGACTTCCCAACGCGGGCAAGTCGACCCTCTTCAACGCTCTGACCAAGAACGACGTACTCGCGGCGAACTACCCCTTCGCCACCATCGAGCCCAACGTCGGCGTCGTCGGGGTGCCCGACGAGAGGCTGGCCGAGCTGGCGAAGATCTACGGGTCGCAGAAGCTGCTGCCGGCCACGGTGCAGTTCGTCGACATCGCCGGCATCGTGCGCGGCGCCTCGCAGGGTGAGGGTCTGGGCAACAAGTTCCTCTCCCACATCCGTGAGTCCGACGCGATCTGCCAGGTCACCCGGGTATTCCGCGACGACGACGTCACCCACGTCGACGGCAAGGTCGAGCCCGCCAACGACATCTCCACCATCCAGACCGAGCTGATCCTCGCCGACCTGGAGACGGTCGAGAAGGCGATCCCGCGGCTGGAGAAGGAGTCGCGCAAGCAGCCTGAGCTGAAGGCCAACCTCACCGCCGTGGTCGAGGCCAAGGAGGCCCTCGAGGCCGGCACCCCGATCATCGCCACCAAGATCGACCGCGCCCTGATCCGCGACCTGATGCTGCTCACCGCGAAGCCCTACATCTTCGTCTTCAACTGCGACTCCGACGAGCTTGCCGACGAGGCTCTCAAGGACTCGATGCGCGAGCTGGTCGCCCCCGCCGAGGCGATCTTCCTGGATGCCAAGTTCGAGTCCGAGCTCGTCGAGCTCGACGAGGACGAGGCCCGCGAGTTCCTGGCCGACGCCGGGGTCGAGGAGCCCGGCCTGGACATCCTCGCCCGCGTCGGCTTCGACACCCTCGGCCTGCAGACCTACCTCACCGCCGGGCCCAAGGAGGTCCGCGCGTGGGAGATCCCCAAGGGCGCCACCGCTCCCGAGGCTGCCGGTGTCATCCACACCGACTTCCAGAAGGGCTTCATCAAGGCTGAGATCGTCTCCTACGACGACCTCATCGCCGCCGGCTCCGTCGCCAAGGCCCGCGACCTCGGCAAGGTCCGCATGGAGGGCAAGGACTACGTCATGGCGGACGGCGACGTCGTGGAGTTCCGCTTCAACGTCTGAGCGACCGCCGTGATCGGCCGTCCGAGCACTCACGCCAACACTGGAGGTTCCATGCCCAAGGGCTACTGGGTCAGCGTCTACCGCAACATCTCGGACCCCGAGAAGCTGGCTGCCTACGGCAAGCTCGCCCCGGCGGCCGTCGAGGCCGGCGGCGGCCGGGTCCTCACCCGTGGCAGCCGGGTCGTGGCGCATGAAGCCGGGATCGCCGAGCGCACCGTCCTCATCGAGTTCGACAGCTTCGAGCAGGCCGTCGCTACGCACGAGAGTGCCGCCTACCAGGAGGCCCTGGCCGCCCTCGCCGGCGGCGTCGAGCGCGACTTCCGCATCGTCGAAGGCCTCGACTGACCGAGGTCCAGCCGGATCTTCGTTGGACTACGTCATGATCGACGGAGACGTGGCGGTGTGAGACCACTGTCCGCAAGTCTTGATCGGCTCCACCTCGACGTGCTGCCCGAGCGACTCTGGCGGAGTGCTGACTGTCCTGGATCGCGGCCTCGTCTCAGAACCTGAGGACAATCCTTCCGCGGACACCGCCCGACTCCAGGCGACGGTGAGCCTCCGGCGCATCCTCGGCCGGAAGCTCGTCCGCGACCCGCAGCGTGAGCTCGCCGCGCTCGGCGAGCTCGCCGAGGTGCCGCAGCATCGGTGCGGGCTCGGCAATGGCGTCGACCCACACGGGAGCGAGCCGGACATGGCGGCTGCGCGCAGCCATGACCTGTACCGAGTCGCCGAACCCGAAGACGGACGCCACCGCACCAGCGGGCCGAACGACCTCCGCCGCATCGAGCGTTGGCATAGCCGCCAGGGCGATGGCGTCCACCTCGCCGACCGCTGCACGGATAGCGTCAACCACTCCATGCCCGCGTGGGACAACTACGTGCGCGCCGAGGCTCTCGACCAGTGGGCGGTCAGCCTCCGCGGCATCCGCGACCACTCGGTGTCCGGCGGCGACGGCGAGCTGCACGATGTAGCCGCCTACCGCACCGGCAGCGCCGATCACGGCGACGGTGCCGGGCCGTTCCAATCCCATCGCCTCCAGGGTCTGATAAGCGGTCAGCCCGTTCATCGGCAAGGTCGCCGCCTGAGCGATCGAGGTGCCACGGGGTACATGCACTACGCGGTTCATGTCGGCGACTGTGAGTTCCCCGTAGGCGCCGCCCCGAGGGTCGATGGGCCACACGTGTGCCGTGACGGCCTCGCCGACGCGGAACCGGTCTGCGGCCCGTGCTCCGACGGCATCGACGACCCCGGCGGCCTCCATCCCCGGCACCCACGGGGCGTCGTGGCGCAGCTGGTGCACCTCGCCGCGCCGCATCATGAGGTCCCCGTTGTTGACCGTCGCGGCCGCCACGTGGATCCGTACCTCGTCGTCACCCACGGCGGGCTCAGGGTGGTCGAGCTCGCGCAGGACATCGGGTCCGCCGAACGTTTTCATGCCGATGGCTCTCATGCCAGATCTTCCTCACTCAGTTCTAGGCGCACGGGAACCAGCCACGGTCCCTGCGAGCTCGTGGCGTGGTAGATCCGGTGCTAGGAGTTGTTGTCGTGCAGATGGGGTGATGCGCCGCTCAGCGGCGTGTACCCGGGGGAACGCATCCCGTCGATCAGGAGCGTGATGACGCGGCGCCATCCGTCGGGGCCTGCGTCGACGCCGAGGCAGTGGTCGGTGTCCAGGCCGGCGCGCGAGCCGATCATGACGTCCTGCCAGGTCACGTCCGCGCGCAACGCGCCAGCCGTGTGGGCGCGGTCGGTGAGCTGGATGACGGCGTCTTGCAGGGCCTTGGTCCGCTCCGAGATCTCGGGGATTGGCGGCAGGTCGCACGCCGCGGTCACCTCGGCCACGCCGCGGCTGTCGCGGTGTGCGCCGGCCAGTTCCATGACGAACCGGGTCAGCCCCTCCCATGGATCCTCGATGCGGAGGCACTCCTGGGCGCTGTCGAGCATCTCGTCATAGAGGCCGACGACGACCGCGTCGAGAAGCGAGTCCTTGGTGCCGAAGCGGCGGTAGAGAGTGCCCACCCCAACCCCCGCTGCCGTGGCGATGTCCAGTGCTGAGACGTCGAGGCCGCGGGAGGCGATGGCCTCCCGGGCCGCGACGATCAGCTGGCGTCGGTTACGCCGCGCATCAGCGCGGACATCTGCGGTCGTATCCAGGTCAGGCATCCGGGTCCCAGTTCTCCAAAGCGTCCATCCGAAGCCGCGTCAGCAGCACCGAGTCGATCAGCCACTGCCCATCGATCTTTCGATACGTCTCACGGTACTGGCCGTACCCGTTGTGACCTTCCGGGGCCTCAGGGCCGGCAGGGAAAGTCAGCAGGTCTTCCATCGCCCAGATTCCGGACGCCGAGTCCTCGCCGAGGATCTCGATCTCCGGCATGTGGCCGTGGTGGACCGAGGGTGCAGCACCCGTCAGGTCGCGGATCGTGTCGGCGAACTCGCGGGGGGATCCCCACGTGATCCCGTCCGTCACCAGTGTGGCGTCCGGCGTGAACAGCGCTGCGAGCTCGTCGTGCTTCTTCTCGTCCACGAAGCGGAAGTACCGAGCCTTCAGCTTCTTGATCTCCTCGATCGCCTCCAACGCGTCCAGGCGCCGGGTGAGCTCAGCCAGGTCACTCATGTCTTGTCTCCTAGGTGTGTCTTGGCGCCGCCGATGGGCACCGATCATCCGGACGACTCTCGTCCGCTTGTGCACCTAGACTAACCGGACGGTCATCGTCCGAATTCCTGACCCGGATGTGATCTGGGTAACAGTCCCGACTCTGAGATTAGGCGGACGATGACCGTCCGTTTACTCTTCCGGAGAAGTGGACGATATCCGTCCGCTAGGGCGTGCTCTCGTCTGATTCGACAGAGGTGGGCGTCCCGCGGAAATCCAAGGAGTAAGCGCAATGCGCGTTGAGATCTGGTCCGACGTGTCCTGCCCCTGGTGCTTCATCGGCAAGACACGTTTCAAGAAAGCCCTGGCCACCTTCCCGCACCGCGATGAGGTCGAGGTGGTCCACCGATCCTTCGAGCTCGACCGCCAGCTGGCCGAAACGCGCTCGACGACCGGGCCGGAGCACGCGAAGAAGTACGGCATGACGCCTCGGCAGGCACGCGCCGCCGAAGAGAACCTCGCCAGAATCGCACGAGCCGAGGGGCTCGACTACCTCGTAGACTTCCGTGATCACGGAAACACCTTCAACCTGCACCGGCTCCTACACCTGGCAGCATCACGGGACGCTGGCGACACGCTTCTCGCGCTCTTCTACGAGGGCAACTTTTCCGCTGAACGAAGCATCTACGATCCGGAGCACCAGGTGGAGCTCGCCGTCCGCGCCGGGCTCGACGATGCGGAGGTCCGAGCCGTCTTGGCGGACGCGAACGCCTACGCCGACGACGTCCGCGCGGATGAGGAGGAGGCGACCAGGCTGGGCATCACGGGGGTGCCTTTCTTCGTGATCGACAGGAAGTACGGGCTCTCTGGCGCGCAAGCCACCGCCACGTTCTCCGAAGTTCTCGAACGAGCCTGGGCCGACCAGATCGCCGACCGTCAGCCCCTGTCCTGAGCAGTTGGCGAGGCTCGTTGCGCCGCTGGTCCAGCTTACGCCTGAGTGCGGGGTGTCACTGTCTGTCCTGGATCTCTCTGCGCCGGGCCTAGTCTCTTCGGGTGCCGTGCATCGAGCTCACGACGGAGATCCCGGCGAGGCCGGAACAGTGCTTCGAGCTGAGCCTGTCCGTGGACGCGCGCCGGTCGTCGATGTCCGACTCGGGCGAGCGCGCCGTCGCCGGCGTCACCTCCGGGGTGATGCGTCTGGGAGACACGGTGACCTGGAAGGCCCGCCACTTCGGGCTGCCGATCACGATGACCTCGGTGATCAGCGAGTACGCCGCTCCGCGCCGGTTCGTGGACGATCAGCAGTCCGGCCCGTTCCGGCGGTGGTGGCACGAGCACCGATTCGAGCCGACCGTCGGCGGCACCCTGATGACGGATGTCGTGGAGTTCGAAGCGCCCGCTGGGGTGGTCGGGCGGTTGGCGAATGGTCTCGTGCTCACTCGCTACATGACGAAGCTGTTGGAGCGACGGAACGCGTGGCTGAGGGATGCCCTCTCCAGTCCTGAGGCGTGACGGCTCCGGCGTGCCGCGACGTGTTTCCGCTTTCGACATCGACGGCTGACGAACCGCGGCTACTCTCGGCCGAGGTCTCGGCTGGTGGAGTGGAGCTGTCATGGGTGGTCAGGTTGAGGCGACGTGGACAGTCACGCTGATCGCCTTCGCGGCACTGTGGTGGGTGCCGACGATCGTGGCGCTGGTCCTGATCGGCCGAAGTATCGGTGCCCGGGGACGCATGAGTGGGCTGGACGTCCTCGACATCGTGATGGTGCTGGTCTTCAGCTGGGCCGGTGCCCTGGTCTACTTCCTCATCGCGTTCCTGCGTCATCGCCGGGAGTCTGGACCCGTGGTCGCCGGGTCGCCGGCGATCGTGGAGAGCGAGACGACCTTGCAGCGGGTCGACGAGGCGTACGCGCGGGCCTGGGCCGAAGCGCGTACCGCGGCCGACGATGACCTCATCGACGCGCTCCACCAGGCGAAGCTCGGGCCGAGCTGGACCGAGCCGGGCCGGCCGCGGGCGGACCTGCTGTTCGCCATCTGGCGGGCGGGCGCGACACCGCGGTCCGCCTCGAGGCAGCTTCGCGAAGCGCTCGGCTCTCGGTCCGGGCGTGCCGGCGCGTAGAGCGCTGAGGTGCTTGACCCGGGCGGGAACCAGGAGAACCCTGGAGGGATGACCAGCCGTGCCGTCGATGACTCGCGTTCGCTGCTCACGCTCGGCCGGGTGGACTCGGTGCGGGTCCAGGTCGGTTATCGGGCGAGCCCGGACGATCGGGTGGATCGGCACTACCTGCTCGATCTGTCGGTCCCGGAGCCGGAGGGCGATGAGGTGCTCGAGGAGAGGGCGATCCTCGCCGCACTGGAGCCGGTCCTGTACGCGGGGGCCGACGCACGTCGCCATTACTCCCTGCACCAGCACCGATGGCACACCAGCTGGGGCGCGAGTCCGGGCGCCCTGGAGCTCGGACTGCTGGTGGACACCGGGCCCCGGACCACGGCCCTCTCGGAGGCTTCGTACGACGGTGTTGCCCGCGCCTTCCGTGACGTGATGGAGGTGGTCGGCCAGCCGGAGCGGACGCCGACCTCGCGGGAGTCGGCGGTCCAGCGCTCCCGAAGTGCGGCTGCCACGGCGTACGCCGTGGATGCGGACTCCCTGTCGCTCCGCGCGGAGGAGCACCATCCGGCAGACGACTCCTGGACGATCACTCTGCGCTCCACCGCGGGGGATGAGTACGACGTGGTCGTCGGCTTCGTCGACGGGTACGCCGGCTCGGTGTCGGTGCGGCACGCACACCGGATCGAGGCGGCCGACTCCATCGGCCCCGAGTGACCTGGAGCCATGGGGCCTGCCCACTCAGTCGTCGAGCGGGAAGCGTACGTCAGTGAGCTGCTCGGAAACGGCCCACAGCCGTTGCTGGGTCTGCAGGTCGTAGGAAGCCGGGCTGGAGGTGACCAGCTTCGGGTAGCCGCGGGTCTCGCCGAGGCCGCTGGGTCCGTAGTACTGACCGCCGATGGCAGCGGGGTCGGTGGCGGCGCGCAGCGTGGGCAGGGCGCCCATCGCGGCCGACTGGGCGAGCAGCGGCCCGATGAGGGCGAAGGGCACGCGCAGCGCGGCGGGGGAGTTGCGGGCGAGCTCGGTGTTGGAGCCGCCGGGGTGAGCGGCGAGCGCGACCGTGGTGCCGTGCGAGGCGAGCCGGCGCTGGAGCTCGTAGGTGAACATCAGGTTGGCGAGCTTGGCCTGACCGTACGCGGCGACGCGGCTGTAGGACCGCTCCCACTGCAGGTCGTCGAAATGGATGTCGGCCCGGATGCGGTGGCCGATGCTGCTGACGGTGACGATCCGCGAGCCGGGGACGGGGAGGAGCTGGTCGAGCAGCAGGCCGGTCAGGGCGAAGTGGCCGAGATGATTGGTGCCGAACTGCATCTCGAAGCCATCGGCGGTGGCCTGCTTCGGCGTGTACATCACACCGGCGTTGTTGATCAGCAGGTCGATCCGCGGGTGGCTGGCGCGCAGGTCGGCCGCCGCGGATCGGATCGACTCCAGGGAGGCCAGGTCGAGGACCTGGACGGTGACGTCGCCGCCGATGCGAGCAGCTGCCTGCTTGCCCTTCTCGACGTCGCGTACGGCTATGACCACCTGCGCCCCGCGCTCGGCGAGCATCCGGGCGGTCTCGAAGCCGAGGCCGGTGTTGGCCCCGGTCACGACGGCCACGCGGCCGTGCTGGTCGGGGATGTTCTGCTCGGTCCAGGTCTCGCTCATCGTCCACTCCTAAGGAACCATCGGTCTGTTATACCGACGAACTTAAGAGACCGCCGGTCTAATGTCAAGGGACCGGCGGTCTTTAAGTTAGTCTGGGGCGATGACGTTCCAACGGGCGCGAAGCGATGAGCAGCGGGAGATCCGCCGCCGGGCGATCCTCGACACCGCGGCGGCGATGCTCGACGAGATGCCGGTGGCCGACCTGAGCCTCAACGAGCTCAGCCGCCGGGTCGGGCTGGCCAAGTCGAACGTCCTGCGCTACTTCGAGTCGCGCGAGGCCGTGCTGCTCGAGCTGCTGGACGACTTCCTGGGCACGTGGCTCGACGAGCTGGCGAAGGAGCTGGAGACCGGCGTCGAGGCCGACGCCTCACCGGAGGTACGCGCCGGCCAGCTGGCCGAGGTCCTCAGTGGATCGCTGGCGGAGCGGCCGGTTCTGTGCGACCTCTTCGGTGCCCAGGGTGGGGTGCTCGAGCACAACGTGTCGGTCGAGGTCGTCAAACGCCACAAACGCTCGTCGCATGCAAAGCTCGAGGCCATGGTCGAGCTCGTACGCCGCCACCTGCCCGAGGTGGGCGACGGTGCTCAGGCGTTCTGCATGATGAGCATGATCTCGGCCGGTGCGCTCGCGGCGTACGACCCGCCGCCGCCCAGCCTGCTTGCTGCCTATGCGGACGAGCCCGACCTCGGCGCGCTGAAACTGGACCTACGGGATGCCCTGCGGACCTCCTGCAATGTCGCCCTCGTGGGCGTGCTGCCGCGCTCCTGATCAGTTCCGGAGCGCTGCGACCGGGAGGCGGGCTGCGGCCCACTCGGGATAGCCGTCCTCGAGTCTGACGGCGTCGCGCCCGGCCGCCTGAAGAGTGCGGACGGCGTCGTCGGCATAGACGCAGTAGGGCCCGCGGCAGTAGGCGACGACGGTGGTGCCGTCGGGCAGCTCGGCCAGGCGGCTGCGCAGCTCGGTGTTCGGGATCGAGAGGGCGCCGCGGATGTGGCCGGCGTCGTACTCGGGGCGGGGACGGACGTCGAGGACGACCACGTCGCCAGCGCGAAGGCGCTTGCGCAGCTCGTCCCGGGTGATCGTGCTGAGCTCGTCGCGGTTGCCGAGATAGGCGCCGGCCACGCGGTCGAGCTCGGCGACGTGCTGGGCGGCGGTCTCGCGCAGGGTCTGCCACAGTGCGAGCACGGTGGGGCTGGCGAGGGAGTAGAAGATCCGGTTGCCGTCGCGTCGCGAGCTCACGAGTCCGGCGCGCAACAGTCGCTGCAGGTGCTGGGAGGTGTTGGCGATGGACTGCCCGATCTCGCCGGCCAGGTCCTCGACGGGGCGCTCTCCCTGGGCCAGGACGTCGACGAGCTCGGCGCGGCGCCCGTTGGCGAGGGCTTTGGCCGCCTCGGCGAGCGTGTCGTAGAGCGCGTCCTTGGCCTTGCGGTCACCCATGATCGCCTCCTCGTACGACGTGCGCCGGCGGCGTGCGTATCAAGTATTCAAGATTTTTCTTGACAAGACAAGGGCACAGGCGTTCCATCTATTCAAGAGATAGATTGAATAGGAGGTGGTCGACATGGCCGTCGACACCCAAGAGCTGGGAGCGAAGGTCCAGCACGGCGTATCGCTGACCACGCTGACGAGGCGGATCACGGCCGACCCCGACGCGGTGTTCCGGACCGTGACCGACGTGAGTGGCCTCTCGAACTGGAACCACGCGATCACGCGGGTGCTCGAGGTGTCGGACGAGCTGGCTGCAGGAAGCGAGTGGGTGGTCGAGGTGCGAGCGCTCGGTCAGCGCTGGCCGAGCCGGTCGCGGCTGGAGGAGCTCGATCCGCAGGCGCGACGGTTCGCCTACCGATCGGGAACCGACGACGGCAACCCGTCCTACGCCACGTGGACGTGGACGGTGACCGCCGCGCCTGGCGGCTGCGAGGTCGAGGTGACGTGGAGGGTCAACCCGCGCACGTTCTGGCGACGCGTGCTCTTCGCTCGGGTGAGGGAGATCCAGCTGAGGCGATACGAGGTCCCGGCATCACTCGTGGCGCTCGCAGCGCTGCAGAGGGATGATCGACAGCGAAGCGTCCACCCGGGAGGCCGGTAGTGATCAACGACCTGGTGACCGCCGTTCCCGACTCCGGGCTCGGCAACAACGCCTACCTGGTCGATCTCGGCGACGGTGCGGCGCTCGCCGTCGACGCCTGCCGCGACCTGCGGGCGCTGCGCACGGAGGCCGGCCGCCGCGGCCTGCGGATCACCCACGCCGCCGACACCCATCTGCACGCCGACTTCCTCTCCGGCGCCGTACAGCTCGCCGCCGACGAGGGCGCCCAGGTGCTCGCGTCGAGGAGCGGCGGACGTACGTTCGCGCACACCACGCTCGAGGACGAGCAGGAGATCGCTCTGAACGGCGGGCTGCTCCTCCGGGCGCTGGCCACCCCCGGACACACCGATGAGCACCTGTCCTTCGCCCTGATCGACGGTGACCGGACTCTCGGGGTGTTCACCGGCGGCTCCCTCATCGTGGGGTCGGCCGCCCGCGTCGACCTGGTCGACCCCGCGCGCACCGAGAGTCTGGCGCGGGCGCAGTTCCGCTCCGTACGTCGCGTTGCCGAGCTCGGCGACGACGCGGCGCTGTGGCCCACCCATGGCGGGGGCTCGTTCTGCTCGGCAGTGGCCACCGGCAGCTCGACCAGCACCATCGGTAAGGAGCGGCTCACCAACCCCCTGCTGGCACTCGACGAGGAAGGATTCGTGCAGGCGCTGCTCGACTCGCACGGGACCTACCCGACGTACTTCCAGCGCCTGGGCGAGCGCAACCGTCAGGGGCCGGCCGTCGTCGGTGGGCGGCCCGTGCTCGAGGGGCTTCCTCCGCAGGTCGTGGCGGACGGGCAGCGGGGCGGTGCCGTCGTCGTCGACGTACGCCCGATCGCGGCGTTCGCCGCTGCGCATCCCCAGGATGCGCTGTCGATCCCGCTGCGGAGCGCCTTCGCGAGCTGGCTGGGGTGGCTGGCACCGCACGACCGGCCGATCATCGTCCTGCGGGACGAGCGTCAGGATCCCGAGGAGATCCTCTGGCAGGCGCTGAAGATCGGCTACGAGAACGTCGTCGGCGAGGTCTCCGGCGGACTCGCGGCCTGGGCGGAAGCGGGTCTTCCGATCGCGTCGCTCCCGATGACCGGCGTGGCCACGGCGGACGAGAAGCGCGTGCTCGACGTCCGGCAGAGACGCGAGTACGAGGCCGGCCATGTTCCCGGGGCTCTGCACCTCGAGCTCGGGTCCCTCGAGAGCGCCGTGCCCGGTCTCGCCGACGTGCCCACGCTCGTCATGTGCGGCCACGGTGAGCGTGCGATGAGCGCTGCAAGCATTCTCCAGCGGCACGGGTTCACCCGGCTGACCGTCTTGAACGGCGGCCCCGAGTCGATCGTGCTGGAGGCCGCCGAGTGAGCCACGACCTCGGCACGGCGCCACGGCTCGGGCTGCGCGCCAACATGGCGCAGTTCTCGCTGCTGGTCGTCGTCAACGCGCTTGTCGGCGGGATGCTCGGTCAGGAGCGTACGGTCCTCCCGCTGCTGGCCGAGGACGTGTTCGGGGTCGCGTCCTACACCGCGGCCCTGACCTACATCCTCGCCTTCGGTCTCGCGAAGGCCGCGACCAACTACCTCGCCGGCATCTGGTCCGAGCGCCACGGTCGCAAGCCGGTCCTCGTCGCGGGATGGCTGGTCGCGCTGCCGGTGCCGCTCCTGCTCATCTGGGCGCCGAGCTGGTGGATCGTCGTCGGTGCCAACGTGTTGCTCGGCATCAGCCAGGGCCTCACCTGGTCGACCACCGTCATCATGAAGATCGACCTCGTCGGCCCCCGTCGACGGGGTCTCGCCCTGGGCATCAACGAGTCCGCCGGATATCTCGCCGTCGCCGCCACCGCGCTGCTGACCGGCCGGATCGCCGCCGACGCCGGGCTCAGGCCCGAGCCGTTCCTGGTCGGCGTCGCGTACGCCGCGCTCGGGCTGGGGATCTCGACCTTGGTCGTCCGCGAGACCCGGGGCCACGCCGACCACGAGGCGGGGCGGGCGGAGCAGGCCGACGGTCCGATGAGCGACCGCGAGGTGCTCGTCCGTACGTCGCTGCGTGACCCGGCCCTGTCCTCGGCCAGCCAGGCGGGGCTGGTCAACAACCTCAACGACGGTCTGGCCTGGGGCCTGTTCGCGGTCCTGTTCGCCTCGGCGGGGCTCGGCATCGGTCACGTCGGCCTGCTCGTGGCGGCCTACCCGGCGGTGTGGGGCCTCGGTCAGCTCGCCACCGGTGCGCTCTCGGACCACTGGGGCCGGAAGCCGCTCATCGTCGCGGGCATGCTGCTCCAGGCCGCAGCCCTGGGTCTGGTCGCTGCGGTCGGCTCAGCGGCGTGGTGGCTCGTCGCCGCGGTCCTGCTCGGCTTGGGCACCGCCATGGTCTATCCGACGCTCCTGGCGGTGATCGGCGATGTCGCGCATCCGTCGTGGCGGGCACGGGCCGTCGGGGTCTACCGGCTCTGGCGGGATCTCGGGTTCGCGGTCGGAGCGTTGCTGGCCGGGGTCCTCGCGGACCTATGGGGTGTCCGGGGCGCGGTCTGGGCCGTCGCTGCCATCACGGCCGCGTCCGGTCTCGTGGTCATGCTGCGGATGCCGGAGACGCATCGGTCCGCCCCACCCCGGTAGCGCCCGCCGGCTACAGCCAGGGCCGCCGTCCCGGTCCGGTCGGATGGAGCCCGGTGACGCCCAAGACGACGGAGTACAAGCTCGTCTCCGCGGTGATGAAGAGGCGGTTGCGCTTGGCGCCACCCCAGGAGATGTTGGCAACCGCCTCGGGGACGTTCAGGCGGCCGATGAGGGTGCCGTCGGGGTCGTAGCAGTGCACCCCGTCGTCCATCGCGGCGACCCAGAGGCGGCCGCCGTCGTCGAAGCGGATGTTGTCGAAGCGGGCACCCTCGCGGGCTCCGGCCTCGGCGAAGACCCGCTCCTCGGAGAGGGTGCCGTCCTCGCGTACGTCGAAGACCCAGATCCTGCCGGCACGGGTGTCGGAGACGAAGAGCTGCCGCTCGTCGGGGGAGAACACCAGGCCGTTCGGCGCCCCGAAGCAGTCCGCCGCCAGACTCACCTCGCCGGTGGTCGGGTCGATCCGATAGACGTTGTTGGCGCCGATCTCGCTCTCGGCGCGGTATCCCTCGTAGTCGCTGGTGATGCCGAAGTCGGGGTCGGAGAACCAGATCGAGCCGTCCGACCTGACGGTCGCGTCGTTGGGGCTGTTCAGCCGCTTGCCCTGCCAGCGGTCGGCCAGCACGGTGATCGTGCCGTCGTGCTCGGTCCGGGTCACCCGGCGGTTGCCCTGCTCGCAGGTGATCAGCCGGCCCTCGCGGTCGAGGGTGTTGCCGTTGGTGTGTCCGGCGGCACGACGGAAGACCGCCACGTCGCCGGTCTCCTCGTCCCAGCGCAGCATCCGGTCGTTCGGGATGTCGCTCCAGACGACCTGACGCCAGGCGGGCACGTAGATCGGTCCCTCGGCCCAGCGGCAGCCGGTGAAAAGGACCTCCAGCGCGTCGTCGCCGTTCATGCACCGTCCGGTGCGGAACCGCTCGTCGAGCATCTCGTACAGGCCAGGGCGTTCATCGCTCATGGAATCCACTCCTCATCGTGACGCGGTCGAACCAGAATCGGCGTAAGTGGAACCCTGCAAGATGAGGTACGGTCCTGGCAAGATCTTTCCGAACGGAGATGCTGTGGATCAGATCGATCGCGAGCTGCTGGCCGAGCTCCAGCGCGACGCCACCCAGTCCTACGCCGCGCTCGGCCGGGCCGTCGGCCTCTCCGCCGGCGCCGCCCACGAGCGTGTGCGCAAGCTGCGTGAGGCGGGCGTCATCCGGCGCACGAGCGCCGAGGTGGACCCGGCCGCGGTGGGCAGCGGAGTCCTGGCGTACGTCATGGTCGACTCGACCTCCTGGATGGGCGACTCCGCGGAGGCGTTCGCCGCGCTCCCGGAGATCGTGGAGGCTCATGTCATCGCGGGCAGCGCGTCGGTGCTGGTGAAGGTCAGGACTGCGACCACCGAGCAGCTGCAGGACGTGCTGCGCCGGATCTACGCCATCGACGGGGTCAGCGGGACCCAGGCGACCGTGGTCCTGGAGACCTTCTTCGAGCGCCCGCTCTCGCCGCTGACCCCGGGCCCGGCCTGAGGTCAGGCGGGCATCTTGTCCAGGAAGCCGCGTACGTCCCGGATCCGCTGGTCGGCGTCGATGACGACCACGTCGAAGCCGATGATGACCGGCTCCTCACCGGCCGGACCGAGCCCCCACTGGAAACGGGCCTGCTGGTGGTGGGTGTCGGCGGTCCCCACGGGGGTGAACACGAAGCCGGGGAACTGTGCGCGTACGGCCTGGATGGTCGCTCCGACGGCGTCGCGGCCCTGGACCTCGGCGAGCGGGTCGACGTAGACGCAGTCGTCGGACCAGTGCTTGGCCAGCAGCTCGGTGAGCTCCTCGCCGGTGGCGTTCCAGGTGTCGAGGTAGCGCGTCACGATGTCGTTCATGGTGTCTTCCTTCTCTCGGATCGGGTTGCCAGGAGAAGGTTCGCCGCCACCCGGTGCGCCGGTCGATAACCTCTGAGGTCATGGCCGTCCCGGCGTCGGCTTGGCTAGCCTCGTGGCCGTGATCTCAACCGTGACCTCACCGTCTTCGTCGGTCGGCAGCGAGCTTCGCCGCTGGCGCGAGCTGCGGTCGCTGAGCCAGCTCGCGCTCGCCACCCAGGCCGAGGTGAGCACCCGGCACGTGAGCTACGTCGAGAACGGCCGCTCCCGGCCGACGCCGGAGATGATCGTGCGGCTGGCCGAGGTGCTGCGGGTGCCGATGGCCGAGCAGAACCGCCTGCTGCTCGCCGGTGGGTTCGCTCCTCGCTACCCGCACCGTGCGACCGACGACGACGCGCTCGCTCCGGTGATGGCCGGACTTCGTGGCCTGCTGGACGCCCACGCGCCGTACCCGGCTCTGCTCCTCGACGACCGCTGGGACGTAGTCGACGCGAACCGGTCCGTCGACGCGCTGCTCGTCGGCTGCGATCCCTGCCTGCTCGAGCCTCCGCTGAACGTGATCCGGCTCTGCCTGCATCCGCGGGGGATCGCGCCGCGCATCCGCAACCTCCTCGTCTGGCGTGCGCACCTGCTCCATCAGCTCGGCCGGCGCATCACGCACACCGGTGGCGATCCGGCGCTGGTCGCGCTCCGGGACGAGGTCACCGCCTATCCCTCCGACGGCGAGCCGCCCGCCCGGCCCTTGGCCGATCCCGTCGTACCGCTGGAGATCGAGATGGGCGGCGACATCCTCCGCTTCTTCAGCGTCGCCAGCCAGATCGAGAGCGCCTCCGACGTGACGCTCCACGGTCTCCACCTGGAGACCTTCGTCCCCGCCGACGCCCGCACGCGGCAGGCGCTCAGCCCTTGACCAGTCGCATCGTCTGGTGCGACAGCACCCGGCTCACCGCGGGCAGCCGGGAGATGGTCCCGAGGATGAGCGCTTCGTACGCCTCGGGGTCGGCGACCTGCACGCGCAGGTAGTAGTCGGGCTGGCCGAGCATGCGGCGCATCTCGGTGACCTCGGGGATGGCGACGGCGGCCGTCTCGAAGTCCTCGATGGTCTTGCCGTCGTTGACCGCGATGTCGATCGCCACGATGACCTCGAACCCGCGTCCGCCGCTCTTCGGGTCGATGCGGGCGTGGTAGCCCTTGATCACCCCTTCGCTCTCCAGGCGCTGCACTCGTCGCAGGCACGGAGCCGGGGTGAGGCCGACCCGTCGCGCCAGCTCGGCGTTGCTGAGTCGGGCGTCATCCTGGAGTTCGGCAATGATTGCTCGATCCAGGTCGTCGATCGCATGATCATTGCGCATGCCGGCACTTTAGCATCGTGAATGGGCAACCCATGAACGTCCGAACTTTCCTACGCTTGCGGCATGCAGGTCATGGAGATGGAGACAGCGTTCCGGGAGCCCGCGAGCACCCGTGAGGAGCTCGCTGCCGGCTGGCGGAGCGTGCTGCCCGCCTGTGTTGCCGTGGTGCCGCTGGGGCTCGCGCTCGGCGTCCTCGTGGTTCACTCCGGCCTCGCCTGGTGGTGGGCGCCGGTCCTCGGGGCGATCGTGTTCGCGGGCACCATGGAGTTCCTGCTGGTCGGCCTGCTGGCCGCCACGGCGCCCCTGGCGCAGATCGCCGTGAGCACCCTGCTGGTGAACTTCCGCCATGTCTTCTACGCGATCTCGTTCCCGCTGCACCGGGTGCACGGCGCGGGATGGAAGGCCTACAGCACCTTCGCGCTCACCGACGAGGCCTACGCGCTCACCGTCACGCCGGAGTCCGCCGGGTGGTCGCGGCCGCGGATCATCGGCATCCAGGCGTTCTTCCACGTCGCCTGGGTGATCTGCGTGGCCGTCGGCGCCGGGCTCGGCTCGTTGATCCCACCTCAGGTCGTCGGGCTCGAGTTCGCCGTCACCGCGCTGTTCGTGGTGCTCGGGCTCGAGGCGTACAAGGTCCGTCGGTCGCTGCCGGTCCCGGCGCTCGCGCTCGGCTGCGCGCTCGTCGCTGCCCTGATCTCGAGGGAGAACATGCTGCTGATCGCGATGGGCATGTTCGTCGCGGCGCTCGTCGGGTCGTACGCCCTCGCGGCGCGGAGGAGTCGTCGTGCCTGATCCTTGGTACGTCCTGTCCGGCATCGCCGTCTCCGCGGCCGTCACCTGGGCGCTTCGTGCGGTCCCGTTCGCCATGCTGGCGCCGCTGCGGCACAGCGCGCTGATGGCCCACATCGGTGAACGGATGCCCGTCGGGATGATGGTCATCCTCGCCGTCTACACCGTTCGCGACACCGACCCGGTCGTCCTCGCATCGGCCGGCCCCGCCGCCCTGGCCCTGGCGCTCACCATCGGCCTGCACCTGTGGCGCGGCAGCATGACGCTGAGCATCTTCGCCGGGACCGCTGCGTACGTCCTGGTCACCTCGGTCATCGCGGCCTGAGTCCGGCCGTTTCCAGTCATCCATGCGGCGGATCGGGGCTACGGTGACCGCATGACCGTAGAGAACGAGGCCAGGAAATCGCGCCAGCGAGGCGACGGGCGCAACGGGTTCGAGCGCTTCGTGGAGGTGGTGACCTCCGTGGTCAGCCATGCGCCGTTCTTCTACGTGATCGTGGTCGTCCTGCTGGTGTGGGCGGTGAGCTTCCCCTTCTGGTCCTCGAGCACCAAGTGGGAGCTCGCCGTGCACACGGGCTCATCGGTCCTCTCGCTGCTGTTGCTGGTGCTGCTCCAGAACGCCGGGCGACGCTCGGAAGAGGCGTCACACGAGAAGCTGAACGTCATCGCCTCGGCCCTCTCCGACCTCATGGAGTCGCGGGCTCGTGACGACGAGGACCTCACCGAGTCGGTACGCATCCTGCGCGAGGCCGTGGGCCTCGAGGAGCGGCACTGACCGCTAGTTGATGATCTCCGCGTCGTCGCCCATGGCGGCGAGGCGGTCGCGCCACAGCTGGAGGGCCTCGGGCGTCTGTCGCGTCCAGTCGGCGACCTCGGCGACGATCCGGACCGGCTCGCGGCTGCGGTAGGAGCGGGTCGGGTTGCCCGGGAACTTCTTGTCGGTGACGTTGGGATCGTTCTCGAACTCCCCGGTCGGCTCGACGAGATACACCCGCGGTGCCCCGTCGCCCGCGGCGAGCTCCGCGGCGAGGCCCGCACCGTCGGGCAGTGCGGTGAAGTAGATGTGGTTCATCACGATCTCGGGCCGGTAGTTCGACCGGAACCCGGCGGTGAGGTGGTCTCCGACCCGCAGGTCGGCCCTCGTGCCGTGGTAGAACGGCCCCTCGTCCAGCGGCTCAGTCATGTCCGCAGGCTACCGACTCCGGTGGGTTGTGCGTCGATGTTCGATCAGGTGGCGTGCAGGATCTCGACGCCGAGTGCCGAGATCTGCTCGACGACCTCGTCGGTCGGGTCGGCGTCGGTGACGACGCCCGCGACCTGGCCCCAGGGGAGCACGCGGTAGGGGGAGGCGGTGCCGATCTTCTCGGAGGAGGCGAGGACGTACGTCTCGGCAGCACGCCCGGCCAGGGCGCGCTTCATGGCGGCGTCCTCGGCGTCGCCGGTGGTGAGGCCGGCGTCGGGGTGGACGCCGGTGACGCCGATGAGACAGAGGTCGGCGGAGACGTTCTGGGCGGCCTCGACGGCCGCGGCGCCGCAGGCGACGGCGGAGTGCTTGAAGACCCGGCCGCCGAGGAGGAAGAGGTCGGCGCTCGGGTGCTGGAGGAGGGCGGAGGCGACCGTGGGGCTGTTGGTGATGACGGTGCACTCCAGATCCGCGGGGAGCGCCTGGGCGACGGCGAGCGCGGTGGTGCCACCGTCGAGGATGAGCGTGCTGCCGGGGCGTACGAGGCCGGCGGCCGTGGCGGCGACCGTCCGTTTGGCGTCGGGCTCGACGGTGTGGCGCGCGGTGTAGTCGACGACCGCCGGGGAGACGGGCAGCGCGCCACCGTAGACGCGCTGGCACAACCCTTCGGCGGCCAGGTCGCGCAGGTCACGGCGGATGCTGTCCTCCGAGATGCCCAGCTCGGTTGCCGCGTCCTTGGCCACGATCTTGCCTGTTTCTTCCAGAAGACGCAGGAGATGAGCGCGGCGTTGCCCAACCAGCATGCACGTTCCTTTCTGTTCTTGCACAGTATTGCATGTACGCTGCCGCCGTGACGACAACGAAAGCCGACCCGCGACCTGGTGTCGATGTCCCGGACCATCGCGGCCGCACCGGCCTCGACCGCGCCGGACGGGACCTGACCCGCAACCCCGGCGTCGTGGTTCGAGACGTCGAGCTGACCTCGCAGGGGTGGCACGTGCTCAGGCGCACCACCTTCGACTACCGCCGGCGGGACGGGCGCTGGGAGACGCAGCAGCGCGAGACGTACGACCGTGGGAACGGCGCTGTGCTCCTTCCCTACGACCTCGAGCGCGGAACGGTCCTGCTGACGCGGCAGTTCAGGTATCCGGTCTACGTCAACGACCATCCGGACGGGCTCCTCGTCGAGGCGGCGGCGGGACTTCTGGACGCCGATGACCCGGTCACCGCCATCCGGCGGGAGAGCGCCGAGGAGCTCGGCATCAGCCTCGCCGTGGTCGACCATGTCTTCGATGCGTACATGAGCCCGGGGTCGGTGACCGAGCGGCTCCACTTCTTCGCGGCTTCCTACTCGCCACAGAGTCGCACCGGTGACGGAGGCGGGGTTGCCGAGGAGGGCGAGGACATCGAGGTGCTCGAGCTCGACTTCGCCGATGCGCTCGCGATGACCCGCGACGGCCGGATCACGGACGGCAAGACCATCATGCTGCTGCAGTGGGCCGCTCTCGACGGCCCGTTTCGCCCAGCGGCCGGGGCGTCCGCTCCTCAGCCGTGAAATGGTGGAATCAGGGGATCGGCGCCACAGCGGACGCCTGATGCGGGAAGGGTGAGGATGACCGGTTCGTTCTGGTGGGACCTGGCGATCGGCATCGTCGCGGCCCTGCTGCTCACGTGGTTGTGCCTCGTGGTGGCGTTGCTCGTCGTCCGCCCACGCGGCGACCTGCTGCGCGAGGCGTTGCGGATCCTGCCCGACGTCGTGCGGCTGCTCCGGCGGCTCGCGGCGGACAAGACGATGCCCCGTGGCGTACGGATCCGGCTCGGGCTGCTGATGGTCTATCTGGCCCTGCCGATCGATCTGGTGCCCGACTTCATCCCGGTGCTGGGCTACGCCGACGACGCGATCATCGTCGCCGCCGTGCTGCGCAGCGTCGTCCGCCGGGCCGGGATCGACGCCGTCCGGGCGCAGTGGCCGGGCACCGAGGACGGCTTCGCGGCGCTGGCGCTGATCGCCGGGCTGGACCGCTCGGTCAGTCGTGGAACCGGGCGCCCTTGACGATGCGGTCGACGGCGTTGCGGGGACCACGGAGGGCGATGCCGACGAGGTCGAGGTCGTCCGCGCGGACCGCGGCCACGGCCGCTCGGTTGGCCTCGTCGTTCCCGGTGCCGAACAGCTCCCGGGTGTAGACGGCGAGGGAGACGTCGTCCCGGGCGGCGGCCTTCCCACGGGCCTTGGCCAGCAGGCCCGAGTCGGCGCTCATCACCATCACCGGCTGGCGGAGCATGGGCAGGTACTCGGTGTCGTCGCCGTCGCGGTAGGCCTCGCCCACGAGGCCGGGGGAGCTGGTCGCGATCCCCGACATCAGGAACGCGGTCACGTTGAGCTCCTGCCAGGGCTCCAGATCCTGGTTGAGCACGACCACGACCTTCGTGTCGAAACGTGGTGAGGTCGCCGGGTCGTCGGAAGTCAGCTGTGCCGTCATGCTCGAAGTCTCCGTCGTCGCCCGCAGCAAGGTCTTGTACGTTTCTTGCATGGTCGATCACGTGCGCGCCTGGCATCCCGAGGTGCCGTCGCTACGCGAGGTCTACCACGCGAAGTTCGACCACTCCTACCCGATGCACACCCACGACGACTGGGCGGTGATGCTGGTCGACGACGGTGCGGTGGCCTACGGTCTCGATCGCGACGACCACCATGCGGTTCCCGGAGCGCTGACCTTGTTGCCGCCCGGGGTGCCGCACGACGGTCACTCGGCGATCGAGGGGAAGGGCTATCGCAAACGGGTGCTCTATCTCGATCCGGACTGGCTGCCGGTGACCGCACAGGGCCTTGCCGTGCGTCGACCGACACTTGCCGCCGCGACCCCGATCGCTGCTGCCCGGCACGTGCACGCGGCGCTGCAGGACCCCGGTGACCTGATGGCGGCCGAACACTGGCTGCTGACCGTCCGCGACGAGGTGCTCACGCATCTCGGAAGTCCCGCGCCGACGCTTCGCGACGCACCGCTGGCCCGTCGTCTGCGGGCGCTCCTCGACGACCGACTGACGGAGTCGTTCACGATCGCCGCGGCCGCCGCCGAGCTCGGCACCCATCCCAGCCATCTGGTCCGGGTGTTCTCGCAGACCTACGGCATCGCTCCGCACAAGTACCTCGTCGGCCGCCGTGTCGATCTCGCCCGCCGTCTGCTCGTGGACGGCCATCGTCCTGCCGAGGCGGCGGCGCTGGCCGGGTTCCATGACCAGGCCCATCTCACCCGTCATTTCCGCCGCATCCTCGGCGTGACGCCGGCGATCTTCGCGGCGTGAGCCTTGGCCGTACGCTGGGCTGATGGCCGAGCGGTTCGAGCGGGAGAGCGTGGTCGCGTTCCGGCTGGCGTCGCACCATCTCGACGTCCGGCTGGGTGAGAACGACCTCCTCTCGGCTGCGGGGCGGTGCGGCATCCAGGACTCGCCACCTGGATCGGCGTTGCTGGCCCTGCATGCGCGCGTGGATGGAGTCGTCGCCGGGACGGTCCCCCGAGCGATCGAGGACAGGAGCATGCTGCTGACCTGGAGCATGCGCGGTGCTCCGTACCTCTTCCCGACCTCCGAGGCCGGTGTCTTCACGACCGGGGTCCTTCCTCCGGCGGAGACGGCGTTACGGCACTTCGTGCGAGGTGTCGAGCAAGCCGTCGACCGACTCGGGCTGAGCCTCACCGAGGCGGCCGACATCGTCGCCGCGGCGACACGTGAGGTCCTGCCGGGGCGACAGCTGGCGATCAACGAGCTCGGCGCCGAGGTGGCCGAGCTGATCACGCCCCGACTGACGGCAGCGCAGCGAGAGGTCTGGGTCGAGGAGGGCCCCTACGCCGAGGGCCAGCCCATCGGGGAGGCGGTCGTGCACTTCTGTGTCCGTGTGCTCGCGCTGCGACGGATCGTCTGTCTCGCACCGCGGGCAGGGGACAAGGCGCCGTTCGTCCTGACCGAGGAGTGGCTCGGCCACCCGGTCGCGGAGACGGACCCCGCGGTGTCGCGCGCCGAGCTGCTCCGGCGCTACCTGCGCTGCTACGGGCCGTCCACCCGGGGCGACTTCGCGGCCTGGCTCGGCGTGCAGGCGGGTGACGTCGATCCCTGGTGGGGTTGCCTCGAGGACGAGCTGGTGGAGGTCGACATCGGCCGGTCGGCATGGGTCCTGGCCACCGACCTCGACACCCTCCGATCCTCGACCATGCCCTTCGGGGTGCGGCTGCTCCCGCCGCGAGATCCCTACACGCAGCTGCGTGACCGGCAGACCATCGTCGACAGGGCGCATCACCGGGACATCTGGAGGACGGCAGGAGATCCCGGAACCGTCCTCGTCGACGGCGAGATCCTCGGAACCTGGCGCCCACGCAAGCGCGGGCGTGAGCTGCGTATCGACCTGACGACCTTCGAGGCGTTGAGCCGAGACCGGAAGGAAGCACTCGAGGCAGAGGCGGAGCGTATCGCCCCGCTCCGGGAGGCATCCTCCGTCGCGGTGGACTTCGCCACCTATTAGCCGTGCGCGCGGGGAGCTGATGGTGCTGAATAGGCGCATGCTCTCCTCGCCCCGCGTCGTCGTCTGCGGCCCTGCTTCCTGGAACCACCTGATCGACCTCGACCATCTGCCCGAACCGGTGCCCCACATGCAGTTCGCGCGGCGGTCGTGGCACACGATCGGCGGCACCTCGGCGGGCAAGGCGCTGCACCTGGCCGGGCTCGGCATCGACGTACGTCTGTGGGCTCCTGTCGGCGCCGACGAGGACGGTGAGCGGCTGCGGGAGCGGCTCGAGAAGGCGGGGGTCGTCGTGGAGGCGATCGCCAGCGACGCGACCGAGCGGCACGTCAACCTGATGGCCGACGGCGGCCGGGTCTCCTTGTACGTCACGACCCCCTCGACCCCGTCCGCGGCGGCGGTCGAGGCCGCCGTGCGTGCGGTCGAGGCGGCGGATCTCGCGGTGATCGACCTGAGCGAGCTGGGCCGGCTGGTGCTCGAGGCCATGCCCTCGCCGCGCACCCCGCTCTGGATGGATCTGCACGACTACGACGGCGCCACCGCCTTCCACGAGCCCTTCCTGCGCGCGGCGGCGGGAGTGTTCATGAACGACGACGGCACCGAGGACCCGTGGGGACTGATGGCCTCGTGCCTCGACCGCGGCCCCGGCCTCGCCGTCTGCACCCTCGGCGCGAAGGGAGCGATCGCGCTCGAGGCCGACGGGACCCGGCACGAGGTCGCCGCGACACCGGCCACCGTCGTCGACACCAACGGGGCCGGCGACGCCTTCATGGCCGGCTTCCTGGCCGCGCGGCTGCGTACGGAGCCGGTGGACGTCGCGCTTCGTGCCGCCGCCGACCAGGCCCGGGTCGCGATCGAGACCGAGCACCTCCACCCGGCCCTCGGCTGATCGCGCCGGACGGGCCGGCACCCTGGGTGAGAAGCAGCCTGGCTCAGAACGGGTAGCGCGCCGGCTCACCTCGCATGGTGATCCACCGGGTCTCGGTGAACGCCTCGATGTTGGCCTCGGCGCCGCCGAACCGGGACCCGGTGCCGGACGCGCGTACACCACCGAACGGTGCGTTGGCCTCGTCGTTGACGGTCTGGTCGTTGATGTGGACGATGCCGGTCGGGATCTGCTCCGCGACCGCGAGGCCGTGCATGACGTCCTTGGTGACGATGCCCAGGGACAGGCCGTACTCGCTGGCCCCCGCGAGCTTGATCGCGTCCTCGACGGACTCGACCTTGGTCACCGGTGCGACGGGGCCGAAGACCTCCTCCGCGAACGCCGGCGCGGTGATCGGGACGTTCGCCAGGACGGTGGGCCGGTAGAAGAGGTCCTCGTAGGTGCCGCCGGCCGCGATCTTGGCGCCGGCATCCGCCGACGCCGTGACCAGGCCGTGGATCTTGTCACGCTGGCCGGCGTCGATGACGGGGCCGAGGGCGACCTGGTCGGTGGCCGGATTGCCGACCGGCAGGTGGCCTGCCTTCTCGGCGAGGGCCTCGACGAAGTCGTCGTAGATGCCGGCAGCGACCAGGTGCCGGCCGGTCGTCATGCAGATCTGGCCCTGGTGGAAGAACGACCCCCACGCTGCCAGGTTGACGGCGGCCTCGACGTCGGCGTCATCGAGGACCAGCAGCGCGGAGTTGCCGCCGAGCTCGAGGTGGGCCCGCTTGAGGTGCCTGCCGGCCAGCTCACCGATGCGGCGGCCGACCCCGGTGGATCCGGTGAACGAGATGACCCGGATGTGGGGATCCGTGACCAGCGCTTCGCCCACGTCGGCGCCACCGGGCAGCATCTGGAGCACTCCCGGGGGCAGGCCCGCCTCTTCGAAGATGCGGGCCATCAAGGTGCCACCGGTCACGGCGGTGCGCGGGTCCGGCTTGAGGATCACGGCGTTGCCGAGGGCGAGGGCCGGGGCGACCGAGCGGATGCCGAGGATGATCGGCACGTTGAACGGGGCGATGACCGTGACCACACCGGCGGGCATGCGGCGGGCCATCGACAGGCGGGGCTGTTCGGACGGGATGACCTCGCCGATCGGACGGCTCGGGAGGCTGGCAGCCTCGTAGCACTCCTCGGCCGCGACGTGGAGTGCGAACCCGGCCATGCCGGGCACGGCGCCGACCTCACGGACGTTCCACCCGGTGATCTCCTCGGCATGCTGCTGCCACAGGTCGCCGGCGCGACGCAGGACGGCGGCGCGCTCCGGGTGCGGAAGTGCGGCCCACGCGAGCTGGGCCTCGGCGGCCGCTGCGGCGGCATCCGCCACGTCGGCCGCGGTGGCCAGACCCATCCTGCCCAGCTCGGCGCCGGTGGCCGGTTCGACGACTGCGTAGTCGCCTCCTTGCCCGGGTTGCCAGGCGCCGGCCTTGAGGATGTTTCCGGACCAGTCGACGGAGTCGAGAACGGACATGGTGTGCTCCTGGAAGTCGGGTGGCTAGTTGTCGGGATGCGCCGGCACGGTCAGCAGGGCCAGCAGAGCGATGACGGCTGCGCCTGCGAAGGCGTAGAAGCCCCACGGGTAGGCGATGCCGGCGGTGAGGAGGGCGCCGCCGAGGAAGGGTCCGACGATGGCGCCGACCCGGCCGACGCCGGCGGACATGCCGAGCGCCGTGCCGCGGATCCGGGCGGGATAGAGGTGGCTGACGAACGCGTAGACCAGCACCTGCGCGCTGAACACGAAGACTCCGGCGGCCAGGACCGCCCCGTACACCAGGAGGCTGTTCTCCATCTTGATCGACAGCAGCGCCAGCATCACCGCGGCCACGCCGAACCAGGTCACGACCGTCGGCTTGTTGCCTCTCGCGTCGGAGATCAGGCCTGCCAGCACGAGTCCGATCACCGCACCGACGTTGAGAGTGAGGAGCAGGCCGAGGCCGGCGTCGAGGGAGTAGCCGGCCTCGCCCATGATCGTCGGCAACCAGGTGTTCAGGCCGTAGACCAGCAGCAGACCGCAGAACGACGCCGCCCACAGACCCAGGCTCACCCACAGCAGGCGGCCGCGTACGACCTCTGAGGGGCGGACCTTCTCGGCCTCGACGGTCTCCAGGTAGGCCTGCGACTCCGGGAGCTTCACCCACATCACCGGGACCGTCAGCAGCCCGGCGACGCCGCCGATCACGAACATCGCCTCCCAGCCCAGGTTCGGGATCACCCACAGGGCCAGCAGAGCGGTGAGCACGGCGCCCACGTGGTAGCCGGTCATCATCCGTGTCATGGCGGTGCCGGAGCGGCCTTCGCGGGCGTGCTCGCTCATGAACGCCAGCGCCGTCGGCAGGCAGGCGCCCAGACCCAGACCCGCCAGGAAACGCAGCGCGATGAACACGGTCGCGTTCGGCGCGAACGCGACCGCCAGGGTCAGCAGCGAGAACAGGGCGATGCTGCTGATCAGGGTCGTACGCCGGCCGAACCGGTCGGCAAGAGGACCGATGGCCACGGCGCCGATGCCGACCCCGACCAGCCCGACGGTGGCCGCCGTGGTCAACGACGCCTTGGTGAACCCGAGGTCGCCGGTCCCTGCCAGCGTGGGGATCACCGCGCCGAGCACGACGAGGTCGTAGCCGTCGAGGGCGACAGCGAGCCAGCAGAGCACGACCGGCCACAGGCTTCGGTTGCCGTTGGCGATGGTGCTCGATGTGGTTGCGGACACATTCATGGGGACGAACCTAAGAGCGGTCACCCCTGTGAGCATCGACACAGCTTCCGTTCAGTGGAAACTCCGCCGAAATAGTTTCAGAGCCGGCGACCGATCGACTGCGCGGCGACACGGAGCGCGCCGTACAACCGCTGCTCGCTGCCCTTGAGCGTTGGGACGACCAGGCCCAGGGAGGCGACCACCTCGTCGTGTCGGTGGATCGGGACGGCGATCGAGCAGGCGCCGAGGCTCATCTCCTCATGGGTGGTGGCGTAGCCCTTCTCGAGCACCTGTCGCAGCTGCCTGCGGAGGGCGCCGGGCTGGGTGATCGTGTAGGGCGTGATCCGGGTGAGGGTGGCCAGCACGGTGTCCCGGACCTCGTCCGGAGCGTGAGCGAGGAGGACCTTGCCGACGCCGGTGGCGTGCATCGGCAGGCGGCCGCCGACCTTGCTCACGACCGGGACCGACTGGTTGCCGCGCAGCCGGTCCAGGTAGACCACCTCGGTCCCTTCGCGCACGGCGAGATGCACCGTGGCCAGCGTCGCGCCGTAGAGGTCGTGGAGGAACGGCTCGGCGACCTGGCGCAGTCCGGTCTCGGTCGGCGCGAGGTGGCCGATGTCCCAGATCTTGCGACCGATGACGTAGTCACCGGACGGCAGCCGCTCGAGCGCTCCCCAGCGGAAGAGCTCGCCCAGGAGCCGATGGGTCGTCGCGAGCGGAAGGTCCGCGCGGCTCGCGATGTCGCTGAGCGACATCGCCCGGTGCTGCTCGTCGAACGCGCTCAGGATCGCCAGCGCTCGGCTGGTCACGCTCGTACCGGCCTGTCGGCTGTTGCCCGCCATCGTCCTCTGCCTTCGCCACGTGGGAGTCGACGCCTCCCACATCATCCCCCTCACCCGATGGGCAGGGCACGCCGCCCCGGCAGGAGCGGCGCGACTCAGCCCCCGAAGGCGGGGTGGAGCGGCTTGCCGGACCCGCCGGACCGGGTGGCCGGCGAGGCCTCGATCGGGTCGAAGGTCCACAGCGCGTACGCCCCCGGCCCGACGTGCAGCGTCGAGTTGCCGATCGTCTCGGTGTGGGGCTCCTCGGCCGGCTCGTTGAGGGCGAGGATGATGTGGCGTACGCCTGCCTCCTCGGCCGGCACCGGCTGCAGGCGGATCGTGGTCATGCCGTCGAAGGCGAGGACGCCACCGTCCTTCAGGACGCGGATCGTGATCCCGGCGGCGCGCCACAGCGGCACCATCTTCTCGATGTCGGCCTCGGTCGTGGCGATCTGGATGCCGATGACGTCCCGCATCTGGCGGTCGAGGTAGCGGTCGCGGTTGTAGCGGTCACGGCTGACGTCGCCCTCGTAGGCGGCGGGCGGGAAGGAGAGCCGCGGGTCGCTGAGGAACTCGTCGCGATACTCCATCGCCCAGGAGAAGAAGGTGTCGTAGGTCGCGGTCGTGTAGGTGACGTCGAACCACGGGATCAGCTCGCCGTCGCCGAGGTCGGTCACCTGGGTGAACTCGACCGGATCGGCGACGAGGTCGCGCAGGTTGTCCGTGGCGATGGCCAGGTCGCCGTCGTCGTCGGCCGAGACGGCGAGCCCGGTGTCGCCGGCGACCGCGTCGGGGGCGTCGCCCGGCCCGAAGAACTCCAGGTAGGTCTCCTTGCCGAGCAGATAGCGACCGGTCCAGGTCGAGGTGCCGTCGTTGCCGGTGCTGATCCGGCGGTCGGCGAACTGCCCCAGATACTCGGAGTGCTCGATCGCGTCAGCCGTCTCCTGGTCGACCATCGCCCACGCGTGGTTGAAGGCCAGGAGCGGATCCGGACGCTTCTCGTCCGCGGCGTGGGCGGGGGCGACCGAGGTCCCCGAGGTGATGACGAGTGAGGCGATCGCAGCCGCGATGAAGCCCGAGATTCTCCATGGAGTCCGCATGGGACCCAGTCTCTGCGACCGGCGCGCTCCTGTCCCGGAAATTCCGCGGTCGGTCGACGTGTCGGTCAGGCGCCGTGGGAGGCGGTGGCCATGGTGGCCCCGAGGCCGATCATCATGACGCCGCCGCCGGCGCCGAGCGTGTCGAGGCGCTTGGGCTTGCGGGCGAACCAGGCCTTGGCCCGGCTGGCGGCGAGGACCCAGCCCGAGTCGCAGGCGAAGGCCATCGCCGAGAAGATCGCGCCGAGCAGGAGGATCTGGGGCACCGCGGGCGCGGAGGTGTCGATGAACTGGGGCAGGAAGGCCAGGTGGAAGACGATCGTCTTCGGGTTGGTCGCCCCGACGACCATCCCGGTGCGGATCGCGCCCCACGCGGTCGTCCGTGCGACGTCCTCGCCGTGGAGGGCGGCCCGGGCGTCGGCGCGGTGACGGATCGCCTGGATGCCGAGATAGACGACGTACGCAGCGCCGATCAGCTTCACGACCGTGAACGCGGTCGCGGACGCTGCCACGAGCGCACCCAGGCCGACGGCCACCGCCAGGACCTGGCCGAACTGGCCGAGCGCGTTGCCGCCGACGGCGAGCACCGCCTCGCGGCGGCCCGCGGTCAGGGCGCGGCCGAGCGCGAAGAGCACGCTCGGTCCCGGGATCAGGATGAAGATGACGGAGGCGAGCGCGAAGGCGGCGAACTGGCTCAGGGTCGGCACGCTCACCATTGTCCGCCATCAGCGGGCCGCAGCGCCAAGGGTTTCAGTCGGCGTACCCCGGGTCGTCCTCGGCTATCCCGCGCGGACGGCCTGGAGCTGCTCGACGAGGATGTCGCCGTGCCCGGCGTGACGGGCCAGCTCCTGGATCATGTGCACGTAGACGAACCGCAGCGTCACCCGGTTGCCGTGCCAGTCGAACTCCTCGTCGAGCTCGTGGGCGGCGGCGATCTCGCGGGAGTGCTCGCAGGCCGCTTCGTAGCCGGCCCGGATCGAGGCGACCGTGTCCTCGGCCTCGAGCACGAAGCTCTCGTCGACGGTGTCGGGCAGCCCGATCTCCTTGCGTGAGACTCCGGCGACCCGCGCGTGGAACCACACCTTCTCCACGAAGGTCGCATGCTTGACCAGCCCCAGCGGGGTGGTCAGCGACGGGACCAGCTTCCGGCGCGCCTCCTCGTCGTCGAGATCCTCGAGGATGCCGCGGATCTGCTCGCGCTGGATGTCGACCATGCCCTCGAGAAGCGCCCGCTCGTCCGCCTGTCCGATCTTCATGTCGGCAGGCTAGCGGGCGATGGTCGAACCGCAGCGCTCCAGGAGGTACGCCTCGGCTCGGTGCCGGTCCCAGCCGCGTGCCTCATACAGCCCGCGGGTCAGCATCGAGGCGTACGCGTCCGAGGGCCGGGTGTGCTCCACGGCGTCGAACCCGTGCGGCGCGGTGAAGGTGAGCATCGGGAGGCCGTCGCGGCGGCCGACCTCGATCAGGGTCTCGTAGTGTCCCGGGCCGGCCTCGTGGCGGCCGTTCTCGAGACCGTCGATGACGACCTTCTCGATCGGGTCTCCGGGCGCGGGCAGCCGGTCCATCTCCTGGGCGGCGATGTCCGCGAACTGCTCGACGCTCATCCGGTAGGCGCGGGCCGCGGTCCAGGAACCGGGAGCATCGTGGTCGTAGAACGCCACCCCGCCCGTCCAGGTGCGGGACTCACCCGCGAAGTAGAGCCGTCCGGGGAGGTCGACCGCGACATCGGCGAGCGGCATCGACGGCGTACGTGCCCCGACGTAGGACTGGCGGGCACCCACCGGCCGGCCACCCAGGAGGTAGGCGCTGAGGCGGTCACGGCACATGTTCGACCCGTAGCTGACGTACCAGACCTCTGCACTCATCGCGGGGCAGCCTACCGACGTGACGCAGGCCACCCGGGGGGTGCCCTGCTCGGGATCCGGCCGCGACGAGGCGGTCAGAGGACGGCGAGCACCCCGTCGGCGTACTTCTCCAGCTTCGCCTCGCCGATCCCGCTGATCGTGCCGAGCTCGTCCCGGCTGGCCGGCAGCCGGGTGGCGATCTCGCGCAGGGTCGCGTCGTGGAAGACGACGTAGGCCGGCACGCCCTGCTCCTTGGCGACCTCGCCGCGCCAGGCGCGCAGCCGCTCGAAGACCTCGGCCGCTTCCGGCGACAGGTCGGCGGCGGCCACCTTCGGCTTGCGGTCCCCGGAGCCGCTGCGACGAGCCTGCCGGGGCGGTTCCTTGCGGAGCATCAGCTGCTGCTCGCCGCGCAGCACGGGGCCGGCCGGCTCGGCGACCGAGAAGACTCCGTAGCGGTTGTCGACCGCGAGCATCTCGCGGGCCAGGAGCTGGCGGATGACCGAGTGCCAGTCGCTCTCGGCGAGGTCGGTGCCGATCCCGAAGACCGAGAGCTCGTCGTGGCGGAACTGGCGGACCTTCTCGGTCTCCTTGCCCCGCAGGATGTCGACGATCTGGCCGGCGCCGAAGCGCTGCCCGTTGCGCTCGCGGTCGAGCCGGATGACGGTGGAGAGGACCTTCTGCGCCGGGACGGTGCCGTCCCAGGACTCCGGCGCCGTCAGACAGGTGTCGCAGTTGCCGCACGGCTCCGCGGCCTGCCCGAAGTAGCGCAACAGCTGCACCCGGCGGCAGTCGACGGTCTCGCACAGCGCCAGCATCGCGTTGAGATGCTGACCGAGCCGGTGCTTGTGGGCCCGGTCGCCCTCGGAGGTCTCGATCATCTGCCGCTGCTGGACGACGTCGGCCAGCCCGTAGGCCAGCCAGGCGGTCGACGGCTGCCCGTCACGCCCGGCCCGGCCGGTCTCCTGGTAGTAGCCCTCGACCGACTTGGGCAGGTCGAGATGGGCCACGAAGCGTACGTCCGGCTTGTCGATCCCCATCCCGAAGGCGATGGTGGCGACCATGACGATGCCGTCCTCGCGCAGGAAGCGGGACTGGTTCTCCGCGCGGGTGCGGGAGTCGAGTCCGGCGTGGTAGGGCAGCGCCGGGATGCCCTGACCGACCAGGGAGGCGGCGGTGCGTTCGACGGAGGCGCGGGAGAGGCAGTAGACGATGCCGGCCTCGCCGGGGTGCTCGGCGCGGATCAGGTCGACGAGCTGCTTGGCCGGCTTGTCCTTGGGGGCGATCCGGTACTGGATGTTGGGCCGGTCGAAGGAGGCCACGAAGTGGCGGGCGTCCTCGAGCTTGAGGCGAGAGGCGATCTCGCGGCGGGTCTCCGCGGTGGCGGTCGCGGTCAGCGCGATCCGCGGCACCTCCGGCCAGCGCTCGTGCAGGTGGGAGAGCTGCAGGTAGTCGGGCCGGAAGTCGTGACCCCACTGCGAGACGCAGTGGGCCTCGTCGATCGCGAACAGCGAGATCTTGGCCTGGTCGAGCAGCCGGCCGGTCTCCGGCACCCGCAGCCGCTCGGGTGCGAGGTAGAGCAGGTCGAGCTCGCCGGCCAGCAGTGCCTGCTCCACCTGCTGCCGCTCGTGCGGCATCTGGGTGGAGTTGAGGAACCCGGCGCGCACACCGAGCGCGGAGAGCGCGTCGACCTGGTCCTGCATCAGCGCGATCAGCGGCGAGATGACCACCCCGGTCCCGGGTCGCACCAGCGACGGGATCTGGTAGCACAGCGACTTCCCGCCGCCGGTCGGCATCAGGACGAGGGCATCACCGCCCGTGGCCACGTGCGCGACGATCTCGGCCTGGTCGCCGCGGAACTCGTCGTAGCCGAAGACGCGGCGCAGGACTTCCAGCTCCGGGGTCAACTCCATCACGCGAGCGACCCTACCGGCGACCACCGACGGTCCTCCTCAGACCGAGACCTTCTCCCGCTCGACCGGGGTGTCGTCGGGGGCGGTGCCGCCGTGGGCGCGCTCGAGCGCGGCACCCTCGACGTCCACGTTCGGGAGGATGCGGTCGAGCCACTTCGGCAGCCACCACGCCGAGCGTCCGAGCAGGTGCATCAGCGCCGGCATCAGCAGCATCCGGACGATGAAGGCGTCCAGAAGCACGCCGAGCGCGAGCCCGAAGCCCATCGAGCGGATCATCACCGACTCGGCGAAGATGAACCCGCCGAAGACGGAGACCATGATCAGGCCGGCCGCGATGACGACCGAACGCCCGGCCCGGAAGCCCTGGGCGACGGCGACGCGAGCCGGGGCACCGTGGACGTACGCCTCCCGCATGCCGGAGGCGAGGAACAGCTGGTAGTCCATCGCCAGGCCGAAGAGGATCCCGACGAGCAGGATCGGGAGGAAGCTCAGGATGGGGCCGGTGCTGTCGATGCCGATCCACTCCGCACCGATGCCCTTCTGGAAGACCGCGACCACGACGCCGTACGTCGCCAGCAGCGAGAGCACGAAGCCACCGGTCGCGATGAGCGGGACCAGGATGGAGCGGAAGACCAGGATCAGGATCAGCAGGGAGAGACCGACGACGACGGCGAGGTAGGGGAGGAGTACGTCGTTGAGCCCCTGCGACACGTCGATCGCGACCGCGGTGGCGCCGGCGACGCCGAGCGTGATGTCGCCGTTGACGGCCGGCATGTCCCGGATCGCGTTGACCAGCTCGTTGGTGGAGACGCTGTTGGGCCCCTCCTCGGGGACGACCTGGAACGCGGCGGTGCGACCGTCCTCGGAGACCGCGACAGGCGCCACCGCGCGTACGTCGTCGAGGTCCGCCAGCGCCTTGGCGACCGTCAGCTGGGCGTGCTGGACGCCGGACTCGTCGAGCCCCTCGGGCAGGTCGGCGGCGACCAGCAGCGGGCCGTTGGCGCCGGGGCCGAAGCTGTCCTCGGTGATCGTGTAGGCGGTCTTGGCCAGTGAGCCCTCCGGCTCCGAGCCGCCGTCGGGGAGGCCCAGGCGCATGTCGAGTGCGGGGATCGCGAGGGCGAGCAGCGCCACCACGGAGGCGACGACCGTGACCACGGCGCGCCAGGTGGGCATCGGCCGGGCGTGGGCCTCGGCGGCGTCCTGCTCCGTGACCTTCTTGCGGGCGCGCTTGGAGACGATGCGGCCGCCGACCAGGCCCAGGATGGCCGGAGTCAGGGTGATCGCGACCAGCACGGCGATCGCGACGCAGGCGGCGCCGACCGAGCCCATCAGGCCGAGGAACGGGATGCCGGTCATGTTGAGCGCGACCAGGGCAACGATCACGGTGGAGCCGGCGAAGACGACGGCGGTGCCGGCGGTGCCGTTGGCGAGCGCGATCGACTCGGTGATGTCGGAGCCGTGCAGCAGCTGCTTGCGGTGCCGGTTGAGGATGAAGAGCGAGTAGTCGATGCCGACGGCCAGGCCGAGCATCAGCCCCAGGATCGGGGTCATCGAGGCCATCTGTACCACCCCGGAGAGGGAGAGCGCGCCGAGCGCGCCGATGCCGACGCCGGTCAGCGCCGTGACCAGCGGGACGCCGGCGCCGATGATGGTGCCGAGCATTACCAGGAGGACGACCGCGGCGACGCCGACGCCGACGATCTCACCCGGTCCCATCGGGTTGGGTGCCTCCTGGGAGATGTCGGAGGAGACGCCGATCTCGACCCCGTCGATGGGGTGGTCGGTGAAGTGGTCGACCGTGGCCTTCTTGGTCTCCTCGGACATCTCCAGACGGCCGACGGAGTAGGCGACGTTGACCAGGGCGGCCGAACCGTCGGCGGAAACCATCCGGATCCCGTCTGCGAGCTCGAGCAGCTCGGCGCCGTTCTCGGCCTTCGCGGTGTTGGCCTCGAGGTCGGCCGAGCTGTCGTCGATCTTCGCCTGCTGCTTGTCGAGGGCGGCCTGCTGGGCGTCGAGCTCGGTGGTCGGCAGGCCGGCGGCCTGCAGCTGGGTACGGGCCGCGTCGATGTCGGCCTGGGCCTTGTCGAGCTTGGCCTGGGCGCTGTCGAGCCGGGTCCGGCCGGCCTCGAGCTGGGCCTGGCCCTCGGCCACCTTCTCGGCCTGCGCCTCACGCTGGGCCTCGGTCTGGAACGGGTCGGTCACCGCGGCGACGTCGGGAAGGTCCTCGGCGCTGGTGATCAGTGCCTGGATCTCCTTCTTCTGCGTCGCGCTGAGCGGGGTGCCGTCCTCGGTCTGGAAGGCGATCGTGCCGGAGCCGCCGGCGAGATCGGGCAGCCCCTTCTGGAGGTCGTCGACCACCTCGGACGAGGGCAGCCCCGGGATGTCGAAGCTCGTGGTGAGCTCACCGGACCAGGCGACGTACGCCCCGACAGCGCCGGACAGCGCCAGCACCCAGGCAAGGATCACAAGCCAGGCGCGGCGCGCGGCCGTCTTGCCCAATCGATACAACAGCTCCGCCATGGCGGCATCCCTCCGGTAATTCGCAACGGTGCGTCCAGTTAATCACCTGTACGCCGCGGGACAAGGGCCGCTGTGCGAGTGATGGGTCACACCTGTGCCTTGGCCATGAGATGCCACGGGCTCTTAGGATGCCGTTCATGCCAGCGTCAGCAGGAGTGCGCCGTCGAGGTGCCGTACGCAG
Organism: Nocardioides sp. NBC_00368; assembly: GCF_036090055.1. Taxonomy (NCBI): domain Bacteria; kingdom Bacillati; phylum Actinomycetota; class Actinomycetes; order Propionibacteriales; family Nocardioidaceae; genus Nocardioides; species Nocardioides sp. NBC_00368. The sequence goes on along the minus strand of NZ_CP107970.1, from coordinate 2,789,435 downwards.
CGAACAGGCTCGCATCGCGGTCCTCGGCGCGACCGGCCGGCTCTTCGCGACCCAGGGCTACGACCACCTCACCATCGAGGGCATCGCGGCCGAGGCCGGGGTCTCCAAGCAGACGATCTACCGCTGGTGGTCCTCGAAGAGCGCGGTCGTGGCCGACGCGCTGATCGAGGACAAGCTGCTGCCGGACCACCCGGTGGTTCCCGACACCGGTGACATCCGTGCCGACCTGATCGCGTGGATGCAGAGCCTCGTCGACCTGGTCGCCCAGCCCGGCAACGACGGCCTCGTCCGCTCGCTCGTCGCGGCCGCCTGCGAGAACCCCGACATCGGCAACCGCCTCAACGACGCGCTCGGCATCACGGCGACCGTCTCCACCCGGATCGAGGCCGCCGTCGCGGCCGGCCAGCTGCCCGCCGACCTGCCGGTCATGGAGTTCGTACGCGCCCTGGTCGGTGGGTTCGTCCTTCACTCCCTCGAGCGCGCCGAGCCCGCTCCGGACATCGCCGAGCGGCTGGTGCGCGCGCTGCTGCACTGACGGTTCTCTTCACCCAAGAAAGAGGGGGTGTGGACCCTCGGGGCAGGGCTACGGTGGAGGACATGCCGAAGGTGCCGCCGCCCGTCTATGTCGTCGTCGGCCTGGCCGCCCAGCATCTGCTCTCTCGCGGGCGCCGACCGACGCTGGTCCGGTCCGTCGCGGCCGGGCTCGTGGCTGCCGGTTCGGTCTGTCTCGCCGGCGGCGCGGCTCGCGCGTTCAAGCACAAGGACACCACCTTCAACCCGCTCGAGCCCGAGCGGGCCACCGCGGTCGTCACCGACGGGCCCTACCGCTTCACCCGCAACCCGATGTACGTCGGCATGGCCGGCCTCCTCGCCGCCCACGCCATCTTCCGGGGTGGTCTGCTGTCGTTCGTCCCGGTCGCCGCCTTCGTCGCCGTCGTCGATCGCACCCAGATCCCTGCGGAGGAGCAGGCTTTGTCGTGGAGCTTCGGGGAGGCGTACGACTCCTACCGGGCGGCCACACCCCGCTGGCTCGGCACGCGGCGCTGAGACGACCACCGTGGCGAGCGTTGGGGTGAGCAGTGAGAATGTCTGCGTGAGCGACATCGAGTACGTAGAGAACCCGGCCAGGCACCGCTACGAGATCCGCGACGGCGAGACGGTCGCCGGATTCGCGGTCTACCGGCTGCCCGACGACGAGCACATGGACTTCCTGCACACCGAGGTCGCGGAGGCCTACAACGGGCAGGGGCTCGCCTCGAAGCTGGTGGCGTTCGCGCTGGCCGACGTGAAGGCGAAGGGGAAGCGGATCATTCCGCACTGCCCCTACGTCGCGGGGTGGCTGAAGCGGCACGGCGAGGAGTACGCCGACATCACCGACTGGCCGGCCTGATCAGACCTCCGACGGCTTCCGCGGCTCCAGGCCGAGCTTGGCCAGCGGAGTGCGGGTCATGTGGGCCGAGGGCCAGGCCTGGCCTCGGGTCGAGGAGCCGCGGGAGTAGGGCCGCGCGCCCGACTGGTACGTCACGAAGAACTCGTCCCCGACCTCGGCGATGCCCTCGGCCAGGTTGGGGAGCCACTGCATGGCGCGGGGCCGGATCGTGACCCGGTCCTGCACGATCAGCTGGCTGCGCCGGCCCGGGCCACGGGAGACGCTGAAGACGTACTCCTCCTCGCGGACCACGACACCCTGGGTGCCGACCGGGGTGCGTACGCCGATCGGGGTCTTGATCTGCCAGGAGTCGTCCTTGCGGATGTACTTGTAGAGGCGGTTGTTCGCGTGCGACCCGACGAAGAGCAGGTCCTTCGTCGCCGCCAGATAGGAGCCCGCGGCGACCGCGACCAGCGGAGCCACCGTGGAGACGGTCGAGAGTGGTTCGGCGTGGACGATCTGGGTGAGCGAGTAGCGGTAGAGACGGGGCGGGTTCCCCTCGCGGCACACGTAGACCTCGTCGCCGATCACCGCGACACCGCCCGCGTTGACCGGGCCGCTCACGCTGCCCTTCGGGCCGCCCAGGTAGACCGCGTTGATGAGCTCGCCCGACGGCTTGTCGACCAGGGCCAGCGCGGAGCCGAGCTTGTCGCCGTAGTAGCCCTGCAGGAGCAGCTCGGTCTCGGGTGAGTAGGCCAGTCCCTGAGGGATCCAGCCGTGGTCCTCGTCCCCGATGAGCACCATCGAGGTGGCGATGTGCGGGATCAGCGGGCCCAGACTGCTGCCGCTGCGGCCCAGCCAGCTCTCGGTGCGGGCGATGCCGCGTTGGACCCACTTCTGCTGCCTGCGCGCCATCACCTCGGGGTCGATCACGAGCAAAAAATCTATCCGCTCCGACCCCCGTCGGCGGCCGCTTCGGGGTGCGAGTCCGACAACTGTCCACCAGACGGAACGGTCAAGCGACAGGTTCCATGTACCCGCCGGTATCCGAGGTGGCAGGATCTGCGGACATGACTGCGGACATTCAACGGCACGCCGACGTGATCGTGGTGGGAGCCGGCCTCGCCGGCCTGGCGGCAGCGGCTGAGGCCGCCGACGCGGGAAAGAGTGTTCTGCTCGTCGACCAGGAGCCCGAGCAGTCCCTGGGCGGCCAGGCCTTCTGGAGCCTCGGCGGACTCTTTCTCGTCGACAGCCCCGAGCAGCGCCGGATGGGGATCAAGGACTCACCCGAGCTGGCGCTCCAGGACTGGATGGGATCGGCTCAGTTCGACCGTGACGAGGACCTGTGGCCGCGGCGCTGGGCGGAGGCGTACCTCGACTTCGCCGCCGGTGAGAAGCGGTCCTGGCTGCACCAGATGGGCCACCGGATCTTCCCGGTCGTGGGCTGGGCCGAGCGGGGTGACGGTCGCGCCGACGGGCACGGCAACTCGGTGCCGCGCTTCCACATCACCTGGGGGACCGGGCCAGGTGTGGTCGAGCCGTTCGAGCGCCGGGTGCGCGCCCACGCCGACACCGGCCGGATCACCTTCGCCTTCCGGCACCGCGTGGATCATCTCGTGGTCGAGGACGGGGCGGTCGTCGGCGTACGCGGCAAGGTGCTCGAGCCCAGCGACATCGAGCGCGGGCAGGCGTCCTCCCGGACGGAGGTCGAGGACTTCGAGCTCGGCGGTCAGGCCGTGATCGTCACCTCCGGTGGCATCGGCGGAGACCATGACCTGGTCCGCAAGCACTGGCCGGCCCGCCTCGGCACCCCGCCCACGTCGATGGTCTCCGGCGTGCCCGCGCACGTCGACGGCCGGATGCTCGCCATCACGGGAGCGACCGGTGCCCGGATCATCAACGACGACCGGATGTGGCACTACGTCGAGGGCATCCGCAACTGGGACTCGATCTGGGCCAACCACGGCATCCGGATCCTCCCCGGTCCCTCGTCGCTGTGGCTGGACGCCACCGGCAAGCGGCTGCCGGCGCCGTTCTTCCCCGGCTTCGACACCCTCGGCACGCTCAAGCACCTGCGCCAGACCGGCTACGACTACTCCTGGTTCGTGCTGACCGAGAAGATCATCAAGAAGGAGTTCGCGCTCTCCGGCTCCGAACAGAACCCCGACCTCACCGCCAAGGACCTCAAGCTGCTCGCCGAGCGGGCCCGCAAGGGCCCCGGCCCGGTGAAGAAGTTCATGGAGCACGGCGAGGACTTCGTGGTCGCCGAGAACCTCACCGCCCTGGTCCACGGCATGAACGGCCTCGCCGAGAAGGACCCGACCGGCCCGCAGATCAACGAGAGCGAGCTGCGCCGGATCATCGAGGCCCGCGACCGTGAGATCGCCAACAACTTCACCAAGGACGCTCAGATCACGGCGCTGTACGCCGCCCGCCACTACCGCGGCGACAAGCTGCAGCGCACCGCCAGACCCCACCGGATCCTCGACCCCGAGGCCGGCCCGCTGATCGCGGTCAAGCTGCACATCCTCTCCCGCAAGACCCTCGGCGGGCTGGAGACCGACCTGTCGGGCCGCTGCCTGACCTCGGCCGGCACCCCGCTGCCCGGGCTCTACGCGGCCGGCGAGGTCTCCGGCTTCGGCGGCGGCGGGATGATGGGCTACAACGCGCTCGAGGGCACCTTCCTCGGCGGTTGCCTGTTCTCGGGACGTACGGCGGGCCGGGCCGCGGCGGCGGCGATCTGACTCATCCGGGGTCTGAGCGGAGCGGCCCCGAGCTCGTCGAGACCGCTCAGTGGGCGCCGGACAGGTTCAGGCCGACCACGCCCACGACGATCATCGCCAGGAAGCCGGCCTTGGCGGCGGTGAGGTGCTCGCCGAGGAACATCACGCCGATGCCCGCGACCAGGGCGGTGCCGAGGCCTGACCAGATGGCGTACGCCACCGAGACCGGCATCCACTCGACGACCACCGACAGCAGCCAGATCGACGCGCCGTAGCCCGCGAGGACGGCGATCGACCACGGCAGGTTGCGGAACCCCTCGGTGCGAGGGAGCAGCGCGGTGCTGGCGACCTCGATCGCGATCGCGACGACGAGCAGGGTGGCGGCGTACATGGGGGGTCCTCCTGAGGCGTGTGTAGCGACTGCTACATCAGACAGAAATGTAGCAGTCGCTACATGTTCGGCATAATGCTTTCCATGGACCGCAAGGAGGAGCTCCTCGAGCAGGTGGTCGAGCACGTGCACAAGCACGGGCTGATCGGCCTGACCCTGCGTCCGCTGGCGGCCGCGATCGGCACCAGCGACCGGATGCTGATCTACCATTTCGGCGGCCGCGACGAGCTCGTCGCCGCCGTGGTGGCGCGCACCAACGAGCTCTCCGTCGCGGCGGTCGCGGCGCTGGAGCCGGCTGAGGACGTACGCGCCGGGGTGGAGGCGCTGTGGCGGGCCTACCGCACCGACCCGCTGCACAGCTGCCTGCAGATCTACCTGCAGGCGGCCGCGACCGGACTGATCGGGATGGAGCCCTACCGCTCGGTCGTCCGGGAGACCAACGAGCTCTGGTACGCCGCGCTGCGCGACTACATCACCGCCTGTGGCGCCCCGCCCGACCGTGCCGGCCGGATCGTCACGCTCGTGGACTCCTCGCTGTTCGGGTTCCATCTCGATCTGGCCACCGACCGGCCCGACGAGCTCGCCGCGGGCGTGGCCGACCTCGCCGCGGCCGCCGGAGCGATCGCCTCAGCCTGAGACCAGTCGCAGCCTCCGCTCCGCGCGGCGCACGACGACCTGCTGGCCCCACGACAGTGCGAGCGTGTCGGTCTCGATGCCGTCGCCGAAGGCGACCAGGCGGTCGGACTCCACCTCGATCGTGAGGCAGTCACCTGTCTGCCCGGCATCCGCCAGCGTGCCCTCGGTCTGGGTCGTCCCGGTCGCCGGCGAAGGCCAGGCCTCCCGTACGAACCAGGCCAGCTCCGGGGCGGAAGGCGTGGGAAGCGTGAGCGTGCTGTGCCGCTCGACCCACGCCGACCGCGCCCAGCCGGTGGCGCCCGTCCCGGTCGCGACGATCAGACCGGAGGAGGCCTGCGACTCCGTCCGGCCGGCCACGGTGAGCCGGTAGCGGGCGGTCTGGTGGGTGGCCTGGCCGACGTACACCTCGTTCAGCGCGACCAGCGACTGGCCGTCGTCGGCGACCGCCTCGACCATGGTCCGCTCCTCGCACGTGCCGGTCGAGCGGATCAGGTCGGCGGCGGCGCGTGGCGTGTAGCGGACGAGCACGCCCGCGTTGCGGCCGGGCTCGGGGTCGATGCCGACCACCGGCTGCCCGTCGAGGTACTTCGCCACGTTGGCGACCAGGCCGTCCTGGCCGACCACGACCACGATGTCCTCGGGGCCGAACAGGAACCGGTCGAGGTCGCCCCGCTCGACCGACCCCTGCCGCCAGTCGAGCGGGATCGCGGCGCCGACCTGCGAGATCGCCGCCTTCAGTGCCTCGTGACGGCCCTGCACCTCGGCCAGGTCACGCCCTCGGGTGGAGAGGAAGAAGCCGACCTGGCCGAGGGTGCCGTGGCGGGCGACGAGCTCCTCCAGCTCGGTGGCCCGATGGACCAGCACCACGCGCGGGGCGACGCTCATGCCGCCTCCGCGCTCCGGGCGCCGAGCTTGGCGAGGACCGGCGCGAGCAGGTCCGGGGTGAGTGCCAGGTGCTCGATCTGGGGCAGGTTGGCGGCCAGCTCCTTGAGCGCGAGCCCGAGCAGGACCGCCTCCGGCAGGTCGCGGTAGGCGGCCAGGGCGGCGGCCTCGGCATCGGCCTTCGCCAGCCCGGTGGCCCGGGTGGCCTGGGCGTTCGCCTCGGCCAGCACCTGGGTGCGCTCGGCCTCGGCGGCGGTCGCGATCCGGGCGGCGGCGGCCTTCTCCTCGGCGCTGCGCCGGGCGTTGGCGCCCTGCTGGCCGACCAGCTGCTCCTCGCGGCGGGCGAGCTCGATCTTGTTCTGCAGCTCGTTCTCGGAGATGGCCCGTTCGCGCTCGACCGCCGTCGCGCGCCGTTCGTACGTCGCCTTGTCGGCGTCCGCCTGGACCCGCTCACGGGTCGGGGTGAGGAGCGCCTTCTCCACCTCGGGCTCGGGTCGCAGCGCGACGACCCGCACTCCCAGGATCGCGAGCCCGGTGGCGGTCAGCCGCTCGTCGCCACCCAGTCCGGCGGCGATCGCGTCGCGCACCGGTCCGACGCCGCCGGCGAGCACGTCCGCCAGGCTGCGCGCGGCGATCAGGTCCAGGGCGTACTGCTGCGCGGTCTCGGTCAGCAGGCCGGCGACCTGGTCGAGCGGGCTGCCGCGCCAGCGGCCGTTCTCGGGGTCGATGGAGAAGTCGATGCGGCCGGCGACCGCGGCCGGGTCGACGATCCGGAAGCTCACCGTGGCCTGCGTGGTCAGGTCCTGGAAGTCCGCGGTGCGCGCGTGGAAGAGCAGCGGCAGCTCGCGGTCGTCGACGGGCACCTCCGAGAGGACCGCGGAGAGCGGGCGGTACCAGAACGAGGCGCCGACGCCGCTGTGGCGGACGGTGCCGTTGTGCAGGTGCTGGACGTGGGTGGTGGTGCTCCCGCGCAGGTGGCGGAGGAAGGGGTAGCGGGCGATGTCGGCCATCTCGGACTCCGTGTCTGTTTCATCGGATTTATTAGCGTCACAATGACGATAAGGCGTGGCGCGCTTGTCGTCAAGATGACGATTGGTGCAAGGTTGGCCCCATGGAGCACCCCCCAGGCCAAGCGAGCACGTTCGCCGTCACCGTCGACCTCGTCGTGCTCACCGTCCGTGACGATGCGCTCTGCGCCCTGGTTGTACGCCGCGGCATCGAGCCCTTCGCCGGCGCCTGGGCACTTCCGGGCGGATTCGTCCTCGACGACGAGGGCCTGGAGGAGGCGGCGGCGCGCGAGCTCGCCGAGGAGACCGGCCTGCGGCCGGGGAGCGTGCACGTCGAGCAGCTCGCGACGTACGGCTCGCCCGGGCGGGACCCGCGGGCGCGGGTGGTGACGGTCGCCTATCTCGCGCTGGCACCCGACCTCCCGGTGCCCGCGGCGGGCTCGGACGCGGCCGACGCGCAGTGGTGCCGGGTCGACGCCCTGCTGGCCGGCGACGGCCTCGCTTTCGACCACGCGGAGATCCTCCGCGACGGCGTCGAGCGGGCCCGCTCCAAGCTGGAGTACTCGCCGCTGGGTGCGGCGTTCTGTGCCGAGGAGTTCACTGTCGCCGAGCTGCGCCGGGTCTACGAGATCGTCTGGGGCGAGCGGCTCGATCCCCGCAACTTCCACCGCAAGGTCACCAAGACCGAGGCGTTCCTCGAGCCCACCGGTGCGACGACGACCAGGGACGGCGGCCGCCCGGCGCAGCTCTTCCGCCGTGGCTCTGCCGAGCACCTGCACCCGCCGCTGCTGCGGCGTACGACCTGATGGTTGGTCACCGAAAGATCTCGGCCTGATCACGAACCGATAACGGCGGATCCGGTGTGTCGGACGGCACATCCGATGCGGCTTACGCGCGTTGGGTAACTAGACAACAACCACGGCATTGTTGTCCAGCGGACGCCGTGGCTCGGGACCGACCCCTGCATCGAACGCAACGTTTGAAAAGGTCGTTACAACGCCGAAACGCTGGTGCCAGCACCTGAAACCTCCGCTCGCTACGGTCCCCGGGACCTGTGCGTGAAACTCCTCGAAGGGAACTCGTTTCGATGTCTACCCCCGCCTCTCGGACCTCGCGACGTAAGTCAGTACAACTCCGGGCCGCCGCGGCCCTCCTGTCCGTCGTGGCCGCCACGACGCTGGCCGCCTGCGGCTCCGACTCCGAAGGCAGCAGCACCGAGGAGGGCTTCGGCACCATCTCGATGCAGTACTCGTGGATCAAGAACGAGGAGTTCGCCGGCGAGTTCTACGCCGAGGACAAGGGCTACTACAAGGAAGCCGGCTTCGACGCGGTCAACGGCATCTCGGGCCCCGACACCGGTGTCGCCAAGCTGCTCTCCGGGAAGGTCCAGGTCGCCATCAACGACGCCGCCTCCGTCGGCTCCGCGATCGCCGAGCAGGAGGCGCCGCTGAAGATCATCGGCGCGACCTTCCAGAAGAACCCGTTCACGATCCTGTCGCTGAAGGACGGCGGCAACATCGCGACGCCGGCTGACCTGGCGGGCAAGAAGATCGGTGTCCAGGACTCCAACGTCAACGTCTTCAAGGCGATCCTCGCGGCCAACGGCCTGGAGGAGAAGAAGGACGACATCACCGTCGTTCCGGTCGATTTCGACCCGACGCCGCTGATGGAGGGCCAGGTCGACGGCTTCATGGCCTACCTGACCAACGAGTCGATCACCGTCGAGCTCGCCGGCCACGAGGTCACCAACCTGCCCTACGCCGAGAACGGCGTGCCGTACGTCGCCGAGACCTACACCGTCACCGACCAGTACCTCGCCGAGAACCGCGACCTCCTCAAGGCGCTCCTGACCGCCGAGATCAAGGGCTGGACCGAGACCTTCAAGAACCCGTCCGACGACGTGGTCGAGGTCATCACGACCCACTACAACGAGGCGGCCAGCGACTCCGACGGCCTCGAGGCCAGCTTCGGCGAGCTCGACCCGGTCAAGACCAAGCGCGGTCTCGAGGAGTCGCAGAAGCTGATCTCGACCCCGGAGACCGAGAAGAACGGCCTGTTCACCATCTCCGAAGAGCTTCAGCAGCAGACCGTCGACTCGCTCGCCGCCGCCGGCTGGGAGGTCTCGGCCGAGGACCTGTTCGACACCTCGATCATCGACGAGATCTACGAGGAGAACCCCGAGCTGAAGGACTACCAGAAGTAGTCATGACCGACGACAAGCTCATGGATGCCGGGGCCGCCGAGGCGGAGACCACCGGTGGCACCGGCATCCTCATCTCAGGAATCAGCAAGGTCTTCGGCTCGGGGAACAAGGCCGTCACCGCGCTGAAGGACACCGAGCTCCACACCGACCAGGGCTCGTTCCTGGCGTTGCTGGGCCCCTCCGGCTGCGGCAAGTCGACGATCCTGCGGATCCTCGCCGGCCTGGAGACCCCGACGAGCGGGGAGGCGTACGTCGACGGGAAGGCGCCCGCCGACCTGAGGCGTGACTCCGAGCTGGGGATCGCGTTCCAGGACCACGCGCTGCTCCCGTGGCGCTCGGTGGTCGGCAACATCAAGCTCGTCTTCGAGGTCGCCGGGCGGCGCCCGGACATGGCCTACATCCACGAGCTGATCAAGCTCGTCGGGCTGGAGGGCTTCGAGAAGGCCCGTCCGGCGCAGCTCTCCGGCGGGATGCGGCAGCGCGTCTCGATCGCCCGGGCGCTCGCGCTCAAGCCGTCGGTCCTCCTGCTCGACGAGCCGTTCGGCGCTCTCGACGACATGACCCGGCAGAACCTCAACCTGGAGCTGCTCCGGATCTGGACCGAGAAGCCGGCGACCACCCTGCTGGTCACCCACGGCGTGAACGAGGCGATCTTCCTCTCCGACCGGGTCGCGGTGATGTCGCCGCGACCGGGGCGGATCAAGGAGATCATCGAGGTCGACCTGCCCCGGCCGCGTACGCCGGACATGATGCGTACGCCGGAGTTCCACGCGCTCGCCGACCGGGCCTCCGAGCTGCTCTTCGGTGACGACGGGCGCGCCGAGGCGGAGTCCTGATGCGGGTACCTGGCTGGCTCGCCGGGATCATCGGCGTGGTCACCCTGTTCGTGCTGTGGGCGGTCGTGGCCGTGGTCGGGTTCCCGCCCGATGCCGAAACCGGGTTCACACCGGTGCCGGCGCCGTGGACGGTCCTCTCCGAGATGGCGGCGGCCGGGCCGTCGGCGTTCTGGGACGGCGTACTCCGCGAGACGCTGATGGAGGCGTCGATCGGCTTCCTGTGGGGCAACCTGATCGCCCTGCTGCTGGCCTCGCTGGTGCTGCTGGTGCCGTGGCTGGAGCCGGTGATCATGCAGATCGCGGTGACGACGTACTGCCTGCCCGTGGTCGCCGTCGGCGGCATCTCGATCGTCGTCCTCGGCGGCGCCGAGCAGCCCGGTGACCCCTCGAAGACCTCCGTCTTCCTGGCCGCGCTGATGGTCTTCTTCACGACCGTCGTCGGGGCCGTGCTCGGGTTCAAGTCGGCCGACCGCGCCTCGCTCGACGTCGTCCGGGTCTACGGCGGCTCGGTGTGGACGCAGTTGGTGAAGGTACGCCTCGTCGCGGCCGTCCCGGCGATCCTCAACGCGCTGCAGATCGCGGTGCCGACCGCGATCCTGGGTGCCGTGCTCGGGGAGTATCTCGGCTCCACCGACCGTGGCGTCGGGCGCACGCTGATCGTGCTGCAGGGCAAGCCCGACCCGGAGCGGCTCTGGGCCGTCTTCCTGGTCTGCGCCCTGGTCGCCCTGGCCGGCTATCTGCTGCTGGGGCTGGTCTCGCGTCTGGTGACGCCGTGGGTCGCTGGGAGGTCCGGATGAGGTCGGGTGCCAAAGGTCTGTCGCGGGCGGTCCTGGGGCCGGTGCTGCACACCGTCGCCGCACTGGCGATCGTGGCCGTGCTCTGGCAGGCGTTCGTATCGTTCTCCAGCGTCTCCGAGTTCGTCGCGAAGGGACCGCTCGACGTCGTCGACCACCTCTTCACGGGCCCGGACGCGGCCGCCCACCGAGCGGAGCTGTTCCCGCTGACCTGGGTGACCTTGAAGGATGCCGGGCTCGGCTTCCTCGCCGGGATGGCCATCGCGATCGTGGCGGCGGTGCTGTTCAACCTGTCGCGTACGGTCGAGGCCGGCGTGATGCCGCTGGCCCTGCTGCTGCGCTCGATCCCGCTGGTCGCGATCGCCCCGGTGGTCATGCTGATCACCGGCCGCGCCTCGACCGCCTCGGTCGTGGTGCTCGGGATCATCGTGGTGCTGTTCCCGGCGCTGGCCGCCGTCCTGTTCGGGCTCTCCCAGGCCTCGCCCCAGTCGCTGGACCTGGTCGCCGTCTACGGCGGCTCGCGGCTCACCGCGATCCGGAAGGTCTCGTTGCCCGGCGCGCTCCCGTCGATCTTCGCCGCCGCCCGGGTCTCGGTGCCCGGCGCGGTGACCGGTGCGCTGCTCGCCGAGTGGCTCTCGACCGGCAACGGCATCGGCGGCAACATCCAGAAGTTCCCCGCCGCCGCCCGCTTCGACGACCTGTGGGCTGCCGTCGCGATCATCACCGTGGTCACGCTGGTGCTCTACAACCTCGTCCAGCTCCTCGAGTCGATCGCGCTCGAGCGGATGGGGATGACCCGCTAGCGCCGAATCTGTAGTTGTGGCGGCCGAATCTGTAGTTGTGGGCGACGAAACTCCACTTTCGTCGCCCACAACTCACTTCTCGGCTCGCCAGAAGTGCAGTTTCGGCCGGGGTCAGTAGTCGGTGCGGTCCTGCTTGGCCAGCCAGGCGTCGAAGGGGTCGTACGCCTGCGGGATCCGCAGCTCGTCGACCTTGGTCGGCCAGTCGTGGTGCTCGTTGGCGCGGCCGGTGCCGAACAGGTCGTAGAAGGCCCGGTCGTCGAACCCGCCCTTGGCCGCGTCGTCGCGGTCGGCCGCGTAGACGACGCGGTCCAGGCGCGCCCACAGGGCGGTCGCCAGACACATCGGGCAGGGCTCGCACGAGGTGTAGAGGGTGCAGCCGGCCAGCGAGAAGCTGTCGGCCTCCTTGCATGCGGAGCGGATCGCGACGATCTCGGCATGGGCACTGGGATCCAGGTCGCGCGTGACCCGGTTCTGGCCGGTGCCGAGCAGGATGCCGTCGCGCAGGATGATGGCGCCGAACGGGCCGCCGCCGTTGTTGACGTTGCGGACCGCCAGCGCGACCGCCTGCTCCAACCACATGGTGTCGGTCATGCCGATTCCCCCTCGCACAGGCCCGAGAATCGATGTCTCTACTGTCATTGTGCTCCCGTTGTCACTCGACCTCGTGGAGCCGATCGTAGGTGGCGCTGATCGCGGAAACGCGGTCGCGGCCGGCCCGTCCACGCTCATGGAGCACGCCGTCGGCGAGCACGCTCGCCAGCGACATCGGCGCCGCCAGGGAGTCGAAGGCCAGGTCACCTTGGACCGGGCACTCCAGCGCGATGTCGGCGCGGCCGAGATGGACCGTCCCGGTCGGGTCGGCGATCACGATGACCGTGCTCCCGGACGCCGCGGCGGCGTCGACGAACTCGCCGAAACCCGGCGGCCGGCGCCGGAGCCCGACCGCGACGACCGCCGATCCCTCACCGAGCTCGGCGAGCTCCTCGCCGATGACCTGGCCGGGGGCGGGCGCGAGGGTGACCCGCTCGCGCGTCTGGGTCAGCTGCTGGCGCAGGTGGAGCGCGACCGGGTAGGAGTTGCGCCAGCCCGCGACCATCACGGTGGTCGCTCCGGCGATGGCCTCGATGGCCTCGGTGATGCCGGGCTGCGTGACGGCCCGCGTGATCGCGGTCGCCTCGCCCTCGGCGTGCGCGCTCAGGTCGGGTGTGCCCTCGACCCGTCGCGGCTCACCAGCCGTACGCAGCCCGCGCAGGTGGTCGCGTACCTCGTCGAACCCGTCGAATCCCAGCGATCGGAAGAGCCGGCTCATCGTCGCCTTGGAGACCTCCGCGAGCGAGGCGAGCTCGGCCGCGCGGTAGGTCGCCAGGTCGTCGAGGTGCTCCAGGAGCGTGTCGGCGGCCTTGCGCTCCTGGGGTGAGAGCGTCTGATAGCTCGCGGCGATCCGCCGGTCGATCCGCTGGTCCGCCCGAGTCGTGCTCATGCTCATGACCAGCTCACGCGAAGCCGGGGACGGAGGCCCAGGCGTCCGGCTCGGTCGACCCGTCGCGCTGCAGCGTCGCCTCGATGAGCCCGTAGGGACGGTCGGCGGCGAAGAACACCTCGTTCGGGTTCTCCAGGTCGAAGGGGGAGAGGTCGACGAGGAAGTGGTGCTTGTTGGGGCAGGAGATCTTGAACTCCGCGATCCCCTCGAAGGCCTCCATCACCGCCCTGCCCATCTCGTAGATGGTCTGCTGCAGCGCGAGGGAGTGCACCTCGGCGAAGGTGTCGAGCATGATCGTGCGGATCCGCTCGTAGGCAGCGTTCCAGTCCTCCGGGTGGGTCTCCCAGCGCCACCACGCGGTGACCTCGGTCGCCAGGATGCGGTCGGTGGTCTCGGCCAGGGTGGTGTAGCGGTCGCGCGGGAAGCCGTGGAACTCCGACCCGGTCGACTTGAGCACCACCAGGTCGCTCAGGCCGGACAGGACGAACGTCCGTCCCTCGAAGCGGTTGACCACCGCCGTACGGGTCTCCTGCCCGCGCCGGGCGAACGAGAAATCGTTCGCCGGGATGCGGTCCCAGGCATAGGACTCCGCCTTCATCACCGACCCGGTGACCCACGGCTGCGCGGCCCAGTGGGCGGTGAGGTCGAGCAGGAACGCCTCGGGCGAGGTGATGCCGACCTCCTTGGCCTTCGCGTAGACCACGTTCTTCTGGGTGTCGGTGGCGTGCACGTGCACGTTGTCGCCCTCGGTGAAGGCGGTCGCGAAGTCGCCCCGGAGCTGGGTGGACACGTTCAGGTCGTGGATGGTGTGCCGCGGGCCCTCCCGGTCGACCTTGACCAGACGTACCTCCGCCTTGCCGTGCTGGTTGGGGCCAAGAGTGATCGACATCAGCTTCCTCGATAGGTCGTGTAGGAGAACGGGCTGAGCAGGAGGGCGACGTGGTGGTGCTCGCCGGCGGTGACGGTGAACGCGATGCTCACCTCGGGGAAGAAGGTCTCGCGGTCCTGCTCGGCGAACCAGGGTCCGGTCGTGAACGTCAGCGTGTGCGGCCCGGGTGGCACCTCGCCCTCGAACCGGACCCGGCCGTCGGCGTCGGTGGTCGCGGTGCGCGCGCTGTCGTCGGGGAGGATGAGGATCACGGCGAGCCCGGCGGCGGGCCGGCCGAGAGCGGCGTCGAGGACGTGCGTGGAGACGGTGGTCATGCGATCAAGCCTCGCAGCCGGAGCAACGCGATCTCGGCGAGCTGAGCCCTGGTCACCGCGATTTCGGTAGCCGCGTCGTTCTCCAGCCGCTCCTCGAGCAGCGCGAGCATCTCCTCGGCGCTCCGACCCGCGGCCCGGACCAGGTAGATCCGTCCGAACCGCTCCTCGTAGGCCGCGTTGCCCGCTCTCAGCCGGGCCTGCACCTCGACGTCGGCCGGGTCGACCCCGGCCTGCTCGCGAGCGGAGAACGCCGCGCTCTCGCCGTCGCCGGCGTGCCGCTCACCGATCCGGGGGTGGTCGGCCAGCGCCCCTTCGACCTCCTCGTCGGTCCAGGCCGCGGCCAGCCGTTCCGCGGTCGCGAGCAGGTCGCGGACGTCCGCGTACGGACGTCCCGCGGTCAGTCCGGTTGCCCACGAGGGGATCGCGACACACGGCGCGACCAACCTCTCCGCCTCGTCAGCGGGCAGGGCATGGAAGTCGGCGAGCGTCGTCACCAGGACAGCCTATGAAACAAGCGTTTCGGCGCCCGAAACGCAGGTTGCCTCCGTGTAACGCCCGGGCGGCTACTCGGCCAGCCGCTGGGCCAGCGCGAGAAGGTCGCGGTCGCGGCAGGGGGCCGCGACCAGGCAGAGACCGGCGGGCAGGTTCGTCGGGGTGCGCACCGGGATCGAGACGGCGGGGAGACCGGCGATACCGGCGATGCAGGTGAGCCGCAGGGTGTCGTCGCGGACGCCGGCGGCATCGGCCGCGGTCGGTGCAACCGTCGAGGCGCTGGGGTAGGCGAGGACCCGGTCGCCGACGACGTCGAGGATCTCGGCGCGGGCCTGGGAGAGGACGGCGCGCGCCTCGTCGGCCTGCTTCCGGGTCACCGTCCGGGCCATCTCGAAGCGCCCGCGCACCGCTTCGCCCAGCGTGTCCAGCCTGGTCTCGAGCCAGGCGCCGTGCGCCTGCCAGGCCTGGTAGGCCTGCCCGATGACGAACGCCTGGCGCCACTCGTCCAGCCTGGCGGGCTCCCAGGCCAGCGGCTTGGCCTCGGGCAGGGCCTCGCTCACCGCGGTGGCGACGTCCTCCGCGGCGAGCGCGACCAGCGACGGCACCAGGTGGATCTCGTCCACTGAGGTCGGCGTCGACGGCGGAGCCTCGGGCAGCAGTACGTCGCCCACCGCCTGCAGCAGGAACGCCGATCGCGTCATCCACCCGACGCTGTCGAAGGCCTTGGCGAGCGGGATCACGCCCTCGCGTGAGACGGCCCCGTGGGACGTACGGATGCCGTAGAGGCCCTGGTAGGCGGCCGGCACCCGGATCGAGCCGCCGGTGTCGGTCCCGAGTCCGATCGAGGCCTGGCCTAGCGCGACCGCGGTGGCCGATCCGGACGAGGAGCCGCCGGGGATCCGGTCGGGCGCCTTCGGGTTCGGCGGCGCTCCGTAGTGGGCGTTGAGCCCGGAGAGCGAGTAGGCGAACTCCTCGGTGCGCGCGATCCCGCGGATCGATGCCCCCGCGTCCAGCAGCGAGGCCACCGCGGCGGCATGGGACGAGGCGACGGGCGCCTGCTCCAGCCACGCCGGGCTTCCGGCGCCGACCGCGAAGCCGGCGACCGCGAAGAGGTCCTTGACCGCCACGGTCTCGCCCGAGAGCGCGCCGTCGGCGGTGTGCGAGGAGACCAGCGGGTCGCCGACGATGCGCCAGATCCGGCTGTCGAAGGCGGGCGCGGGCACGGAAACGTGGGCGGCGGTGACCTGCCAGCCGCCGTACTCGATCCGCACCGGATCCCGTGCCCACAGCTGCGTCTGCAGCCCGCGTCCGCCGCGGTCCAGCTCGGTCACCGCGACGATCAGCGCGTGGTCCTCGTCGATCACCTGCACGTGGGTCTGCACGATGCGCCGCTTCGGTGCGCCGCCACGCGACCCGCGGAAGGCCGCGATCTGCTCGTGGCCGACGAGGAGTCCGGCGGCGTCGGCGTGCAGCGTCGTGGGGGAGTCGGCGAAGAGTGCGTCCAGAGCGGCGACGTCGTCGGACATCAGCGCGCTCTCGTACGCTCGGAAGGCCTGCAGCAGCCCGTGCGGGACAGGCTTGAGCTCAGTCATAGGTGAAGTCTGCCCTGATCCGGTCAGAGCACCAGGGAGAACCCCAGCAACACTCCGATCACCAGCAGGGCCCCGGCGAGGATGAACCCCGCGGAGAACGCCGGCAGCGGTCGTCGCTCCCGCATCGCGCGCTCGACCCGTGCCCAACGGACCATCGCGAAGACCGTGCACAGGATCGCGGTGAGGACCAGCACGGCGATCACCCCGACGCGTACGCCCTCCGTGGTGGGCACCTGGAACGATTGCAGAGCGACCGCACCGGCCAGCAGGCCGAGCACGGTGCGGGCCCACGCCAGGAACGTACGCTCGTTGGCCAGCGTGAACCGGGGATCCGGCTCGGAGCCGTGGTCGTAGACCCAGTGCGGGTGTCGGGGGTCGGTCATGCCCCCATCGTCCACCACATCGGGTACCGATCTAGATTATTACCCATGGGTAATAGGGAACAGGCCGAGTTCGATCGCGACATCGCGGTCCGCAGGACCGACGACACGACGTACGCAGCCGAGCTCGCCCCCGGGTGGGTGGTCGGCGGCGGGGTCAACGGCGGCTACCTGCTCGCGGTCATCGCCAACGCGCTGCGGGCGCACCTGCCGAGCCATCCGGACCCGATCGTGCTGAGCGCGTTCTACGCCAGCGCGAGCACCCCGGGACCGGCCGAGGTCCGGATCGAGACCAAGCGCGACAAGGGCTCGCTGGCCATCGCGACCGCCGAGCTGTGGCAGGGCGAGGACCTGCGGATCACCACCACGGCGACGTACGCGGACCTCGACGGTCTCCACGCCAAGAGCAGCGGCTTCGAGCGGGTCACCGCGACCGAGCCGGAGCTGCCGCCGTTGGAGGAGTGCCTCTCCTCGACCACGGCGCCCGAGGAGGTCAAGGAGTTCGTGCCGATGCTGGACCGCTACGAGCTCTGCGTGCCGAAGGAGCAGTTCGTCTGGGGCGGTGCGGCGCCGACCGGCGAGGCCGTCTTCACGGGCTGGTTCCGGCACCACGACCGCGAGCCCGACCCGCTCTCGCTGCTGCAGGTGCTCGATGCGCTCCCGCCGGTGACCTTCGGGCTCGAGCTGCCGGGCTGGGCACCGACCCTGGAGCTCACCTGCCACATCCGGCACAAGCCTGCTCCGGGCTGGCTCAAGGTCACCCACTTCTCGCGCAACCTCTCCGGCGGCATGTTCGAGGAGGACTGCGAGATCTGGGACTCGGCGGGCAGGCTGGTCGCGCAGGCGCGTCAGCTGGCCCGGCTGCCGCGCGCCTGAGGTCTCAGCGCGGGGCGGTCACATCGGGGCGCAGCGGTCCTTGCCGCCGTACGCGTCCCAGTGCCACGCCTCGGCGGAGTACTGCTTCAGCCCGACGCTCAGCGCCGTCTTGTTGAGGAACCTCCACACCGCGCTGGACGGCTCGGAGGCCCGCGTCGCGCAGGTCTTGCCGCCGGTCACGCTCGGCTGCTCGAAGTCGATGGCGATGCCGAGCTGGTGGGAGGAGTAGCCGGGCTGTGCGGTCAGCGTGTAGTCGCCGGCCGGACAGCCGCCGGTGGCGTCCTCCTGGCACAGCGCCTTCTGCTTCTTCATCGTCCGGAACGAGCTGCTCGCCACGAGGTCGACGCCCTGCTTCGCGGCCTTCTTGACCAGCGCCGCCGCGGCGCCGGAGATGCGCGCGTTGACCACGGTCAAGCCGTCGGCGCCGTCGATGTAGTAGGCGTCGCCCTTGGTGCTCTCGGTGCCGGTGTTGGGCAGCCCCTCCACCGCGCACAGCCGCACCGGGATCAGCTTGCCCGCGTCGTAGCCCTCGCCCTCACCGAGATCCTTCGTGCCCGGCGCGCAGACGAGCCCGGTCGAGTCGGTGCGTACGTCGCCCACCGGCCTCGTCGGCGCCGCGACCTCGAGCAGCTTGCCCTCGGTGGCACCCGAGGCGCGCTGCTCGTGAGCCTTCACGGCCAGGTCGGCGAGATGGCCGGTGACGCCGCCCGCCTCGGTGTCGGTCTGGGGGGATCCCGGTGCCGACTTCGGGACGTCGTCGGGGCAGGTCGTGACCGACTCGCTGAGCGGCTTCTGGGTGCCGGCCGCCAGGGTGATGGTCGCGCACACGACGGTGGTGTGGTCGCGCTTGGCGTAGGTGTCCTGCCAGGTCCGGTAGCCCGCGACCGTGAACGTGTTGCCGGCAGGGTCGGCCTGCAGCGTACGCAGCCTCAGGCCCTCGCCGTAGGCGCCCGGCTGCTCGAGCCAGGTGCCGATGTCGTCCGCGGTCACCTCCCAGCCGACGCTGCGCAGCGACGCCACCGCCACCGAAAGGTCGCTGCCGACGCCGGCGAGGTCGTCGGTCGTGGTCTGCTCCCACTTCTGCAGTTGCTCGTAGAAGTCGTACGCCCCGTAGCCGCCGACCCCGACCAGCGCGAGCACCAGCAACCCGACGAGCACCTTCGGCCAGCGGCGCTTCTTCGGCGGTTCGGGCCCGAACCGGCCGGGTCCGAAGCCGCGGGGGTAGCCCGGCGGCTGCTGGCCCGCGTAGGGCTGCTCGGGATAGGGCTGCTCGGGATAGGGCTGCTCGGGATAGGGCTGCTCGGGATAGGGCTGCTCGGGATAGGGCTGCTCGGGGTAGGGGTTCTCTGGATAGTGCTGTTCCGGGTACGGCTGCTGGCCGTAGGGCTGCTGCTCCGGCGGATAGGGCCTCTGCTGGGCCGGCGGGAAGCGCCGCTCCTGCTCCGGGTAGGGCCGCTGCCCCGGAAAACGCTGCTCGCCCGGGTAGGGCTGCCCCGGACGAGGCTGGTGCTGCCCCGGATGAGGCCGCTGCTGACCGGGATGCGGCTGCTGGTGCGGCTGCTGGTGCTGACCGGGATGCGGCTGCTGCTGTCGTCCGGGCTGTGTCTGTGGCCGTTGGGGCTGCCGCGGACCCGGGTAGGGCTGCTGTCCCGGGGAGGGCGGGCGAGGCTCGCCGGGCCGGCGCGGCGGCCACTGCTGATCGCTCATGACGGGGCCCCGGACGGGGGCAGGCAGGCGATGAGCGGACGACGGCGGGGCACGGCGTTGCAGCGTACCCAAGAGAACCCACTTTCCGGGTGTCTAGGGAACAATCTCACACGTGAACAGCCCCAAGACCGTAGTGGCCGCGGCGATCCTCAGCGCCGACGGCAAGCAGGTGCTGGCCGCGAGGCGTACGTCTCCGCCCACGGCCGCCGGACGCTGGGAGCTCCCCGGCGGGAAGATCGAGGAGGGGGAGACCCCCGAGGCGGCCCTCGTCCGGGAGATCGGCGAGGAGCTCGGCTGTCTGATCGAGGTGCTCGACTGGATGCAGGGCGAAGCGCCCATCGGCGAGAGCCACCGGTTGATCGCCGCCACGGCCCGGGTGGTCGCGGGGGAGCCGCGACCGCGTGAGCACGACCAGGTCCTCTGGCTGGCGGCCGAGGACCTCGACTCGGTCGACTGGCTGGAGCCCGACCGCCCGTTCCTCGATGCGCTCCGCCACGTGCTCGGAGTGCCCGAGGAATCCACCCTGCGCGGCATCTTCTTCGAGGAGGAGGACGCCCGGACCGCCGCGGCGACCCTCGAGCGCGAGGGCTGGACGGCCCGGGTCGGCCGCGAGCGCTACCAGGGCGAGGACGACGACGAGGACCACCCGTGGTCGGTGGAGACCGATGCCCCGGAGATGGTCCTGGAGCTGCTGGTCGACGAGTACGACGGCTGGCTCGACATCCCCGAGGAGGCGCCGGACGACTCGATCGCCCCCGAACCCGTCGAGCTCCCTGACAACCCGAAGCGGATCAAGCGGCCCGACCTGGGGCTTTGAGCGGCCCGACCTAGGATCGGATGCGTGACTTCTGAGAAGAGCCTGCTGCTCGTCCACGCCCACCCCGACGACGAGACGATCGCGACGGGGGCGACGATGGCGAAGTATCTCGCCGAGGGTGCTCGCGTCACCCTGGTGACCTGCACCGCCGGTGAGATGGGCGAGATCCTGGTGCCCGACCTGGCACACCTCGCCGCCGACCGGGACGACGCCCTGGGCGAGCACCGCCGCGGTGAGATCGAGAACGCGATGGCGGCCCTCAGGGCGCCCGACGGCGGCGAGGTCGACCACCGCTGGCTGGGTGGCTTCGGCAACTACCGCGACTCGGGGATGACCTGGAGCGAGGACCGCACCCACGCGCTGCCCGATCCCGACGCCCGCGAGAACGCCTTCTGGTACGCCGACCTCACCGAGGCCGCCGACCACCTCGTCACGATCATCCGCGAGGTGCGTCCGCAGGTGCTGGTCACCTACGACGAGTTCGGCAACTACGGCCACCCCGACCACATCCAGGCCCACCGGGTCGCGACGTACGCCGCCCATCTCGCCGCCGTCCCGACCTACAAGAAGGAGCTCGGCGAGGCCCACGAGATCGACCGGATCTTCTGGACCGCGCTCGCGGAGAGCTGGCTGCGGGAGGGTCTGCGGGCGGCCCGGGCATCGGGGGACGCGGAAGCCCTCGGCGGGATGGATCCCGAGGGCCCGCTGCCGATGGCCACCCCCGACGTCGACATCGCCGCCGCGATCGACGGCACCGCCTACGCCGACCAGAAGGTCGCCGCGATGCGCGCCTACCCCACCCAGATGGACATGGAGCAGGGCATGTTCGCGATGACCAACAGCCTCGGCACGACCGCCTGGTCCCACGAGCACTTCCGGATCGCCAAGGGGCGGGTCGAAGGGGACAGCCTGACCGACCTCTTCGCCGGGTTGTGAGACTGCTCGGCGGCGGGCTGGCCGGACTGCTCCTCGGTGTCGTCATCGGGGTGGCGGCGGTCGCCGTCCATCCGTGGTGGTGGGGCCTGCTGCTCGCGGTGGCGGCGTCCTCGGCCGCCCTGCTGGCTCTCCCGCGCGGCGCCTGGCGGATCGCGTACGCAGCGGCCTGGGCGATCGTCGTCGCCCTGGCCGCTACCCCGAGGCCGGCGGGCGGGTACGCCGTCGCGGGCGACCTCGCGGGATACCTGATGATCCTCTGGGCCGTACTGATGATCGTGGTGGCGACCGCGACCGTCTCGACGGCCGCCTCACAGGCCGAACGGGCCCATCCCGGAAAGTGACGAACGTCCCAAGATGGGCTACGGGTTCGGCCTAGGGGGGTATAGGTCCTAGGCTCTCCCGCATGTCCCATGAGCCCGAGGCCTTCAAGGCCCCCGAGCCCGCGAAGCGAACTGACGCGGCCGGGTCCACCGCCAGCCAGACTGGCGCGGACGATGCTGCCATCGAGACGATCATGATCCCGCAGATCGAGATCGACGCCCGGGTTGCCGAGTCCACCGGTGCCAAGCCGGTGGCCAACGTGCCCGATGACGAGCCCGACGGCGCGACCAGGATCGTCGCCCCCGGGATGGACTTCGACGACGACGTCGCCGAGGAGACCCTGCTGCGGAGCACGATGCTGCGCTCGGAGCTGCCGAAGCGAGCGGAGCTGCCGAAGGAGGACAACTTCCTGTTCGTCTCGAAGAACCGGAAGTTCGCCCCCGAACCGGACGCCGCCGACGCCGCTCCCGACCTGGCTGACGATGCGGCCACCGAGGTCGCGTTCGACAGGCAGGACCGCGACGTCCCCGACTATGACGACGAGCCGCTCGAGGCGACCGTCATGGGCGTCGGGCCGTTCGTCGTGAACGAGCCGGCCCCCGCCGACCACTTCGAGCCCGCGTTCGAGCAGCCCGCCTTCGAGCAGCCCGCCTTCGAGCAGCCCGACTACGCCCAGCCGATCCCGGCCGAGGGCAAGCACCTCGGCACCGGTGCCAAGGTCGCCGTCGCGGTCGCGGGCGGCTTCGCCATCCTGGCCTTCGCCGGCTGGGCCGCTGCGTACGCCGTGGCCGGGGACAAGATCTCCGAGGGCACCACGGTCGCCGGTGTGGACATCGGTGGCATGACGGCAGCTGACGCGACGCCGCTGCTCAACGAGAAGTTCGCCGCGGCCCACAGCCAGCCGATCATGGTGACCGCGGGCGAGAGCACCACCGAGGTCAACCCGGCCGAGGCGGGCCTGAGCTTCGACGCCGAGGCGACGATCGAGAAGGCCAACGCCGGACACAGCTGGAGCCCGGTGAAGCTGTGGAAGCACTTCACCGGCGGCGGCGAGATCGAGCCCGTCATCAAGTCCGACGACAAGCTGATCGCCAAGGTCGCCGCGAAGGTGAACAAGCGCGCCGGCACCCCCTTCAAGGACGGCGACGTCGTCATCAAGAAGGGCAAGATCAAGACCACCCAGCCGGTGGCCGGCGAGGGCGTCGGCGACGACGCGCTCCGCACCGCGCTCGCCGGCCAGCTGCTGGTCGAGGGTGACCGCAAGGCCGACGTAGCTCTCGAGGAGCTCACCCCGGACGTCGACGAGGCCGACGTCCAGGAGGCGGTCGAGAAGGTCGCCACCCCGGCGGTCTCCGGGCCGATCACGCTGAAGTTCGAGAAGACCCCGGTGGAGCTGGCTCCGAAGGAGTTCGGCGACGCGATCCGGTTCGACCCGAAGGACGGCGAGCTGCAGGCGGCGGTCGCGCCGAGCAAGCTCAAGAAGGTGCTCAAGAAGGCCCTCGCCGACGACGCCGCGAAGCCGGTCGACGCGACCGTCGAGATGGTCAACGGCGCCCCGAAGGTCATCCCCGCCAAGCCGGGCGTCACCTTCAACCAGAAGGACCTGGAGGCGGTCTTCCTCGACGTCGTCACGGCGCCCGCTGGGGAGCGCACCGTCGAGGTGAAGTCGAAGGTCGCCAAGCCGAAGGTCACCACCGAGGAGGCCAAGTCCTGGGGCATCAAGGAGAAGGTCTCGACCTTCACCACCAACTTCCCCTACGCCGAATACCGCAACGTCAACATCGGCCGCGCCGCCGAGCTGGTCAACGGCACCGTGCTCGCGCCGGGGGACACCTTCTCGATGAACGGCATCGTCGGCGAGCGCACCGCCGCGAACGGGTTCACCAAGGGCTGGATGATCCAGAACGGCGTCTTCCGCGAGGACTACGGCGGCGGCGTCTCGCAGATGGCGACGACCACGTTCAACGCGATGTTCTTCGCCGGCCTCCAGGACGTCGAGCACAAGGCGCACTCGCTCTACATCGACCGCTACCCGATCGGCCGCGAGGCGACCGTCGCCTGGCCGACGCTCGACCTGAAGTTCAAGAACAACACCAAGTACGGCGTGCTCATCCGCTCCTGGGTCAACCCCGCGAGCGGCAGCAGCCAGGGCTCGGTGACCGTCGAGATGTGGTCCACCAAGATCTGGGACATCAAGGCCCGCACCGGTGAGCGCTACGACTTCAAGTCGCCCGGCAAGCAGAAGATCACCGACGGCAACTGCGAGAACACCGTCGGCGCCCCGGGCTTCTCGATCAACGTCTGGCGCGACTTCTACAACGCCGCATCCGGTGCGAAGGTCGACACCCAGACCTTCAAGACCACCTACATCCCGCAGGACGAGGTCGAGTGCACCGACGAGTCGGAGAAGCCGCCGCCCCCGGCCGACCCCAACTGACACACCCGCTGGTGGAGCCGCCGGAGCCGCTAGGCGGAGGCGTGTCGAGACCAACACGGTCGCTGACTGTGTTGGTCTCGACACGCTCGCTGGCGCGAGGGTCTGAACGAAGTGGCCCTCGACCGACGACTATGGGGTCAGGCGGTGCAGGTCCCTGGGGAACAGGGTGACCTCGCGGATGTTGGCGGCTTCGACGAGGCGTGCGACCCACCGCTCCAGGCCCAGCGCGAAGCCACCGTGGGGTGGCATCCCGTGCGCGAAGGCCTGCAGATACGAGGCGTACGCCGTCGGCTCCTCGCCGCGCCCCCGGATCGCGGCTTCGTAGTCGGTGAGCCGGTGCAGTCGCTGGCCACCGGTCACCAGTTCCAGGCCACGGAAGAGCAGGTCGAAGCTGTTGCTCCCGTCCCCTGTTGGTCGAGCCTGTCGAGACCACGGATGGGTGTAGAACGGCCGCTTCCGCATCGGGTAGCCCTCGACGGCCAAGAAGTCGGAGCCGTACGCCTCCTGAGCCCATGCCCCGAGCGCACGCTCGTGCTCGGGGGCGAGGTCGGGCTCGTCCCCGGGCGCCCCGACCAGCTTCAGCGCGTCGGCGAAGTGGATGACCGGTATCTCCTCGGGCACGACGGGCAGCTTCAGGTCGAGCCGCTCGACCGCCCCGGCCGCGTACGTCTCGATTTCCCTCCGCATCCCGGCGACCACATCCCGGAGAACGGCGAGCACATCCCGGTGGTCGCGGATGAAGCCGAGCTCGACGTCGAGGCTGACGTACTCGGCGAGGTGTCGCACCGTGTCGTGCGGCTCGGCGCGGAAGACCGGCCCGACCTCGTAGACCCGTTCGAAGACTCCGACCAGCTGCTGCTTGTAGAACTGCGGCGACTGGGCGAGGTAGGCCGGCCGCCCGAAGTAGTCGATCTCGAAGACGTTGGCGCCCGACTCGGTCACCGAGTCGACGATCTTGGGGGAGTGGACCTCGGTGAACCCGGCGGCGTCGAGGGTCTCGCGGAAGCCGCGCAGGGACGCTGCGGCCAGCTCCCATCGTGCACGGACCGCGGGGTGGCGCCATGCCACCGGTGCATGGTCGAGCAGCGTCGGCAGCGCGGCCGCGAGCTCGGGGCGCCACAGCTCGACCGGCGGGGTGAGAGCCGGTTCGGAGAGCGTCGTGACGGCCGGTGAGGTGACCTCGACACCTCCGGGAGCCTGTGGGTCGAGGGTGGCGATTCCGATCACCTCGACCGGCGTCTCCTCGGGTGGTGCCTGCTGCCCGTCGGCCGGTCTGATGACCACCTGCGCCAGGCCGCTGCGGTCACGCAGCACCAGGAACGTCACGGCGGCGAGCTCGCGACGACGGTGCACGTGACCACACAGCCGGACGGTGGTGCCGGGTGCGGCCGTGGCGAGGTGGGCGGCGAGCGTACGGTCTATCGGTTTCATCATTCCTCCAGGTGGCGAGGCCCTGGAGGTGTGGGCGGGGGCTAGGTCGCGGTGCCACCACACCTTCGCTGATGCGTCATCAGCCTCTCGTCGATACGCCGGACGCGCGGGCGCCGCCGTGCCACGTGGGCAGAGGGTCGTCACTCCTCGGCGGTGCCGCTGACGAGCGTAGATGTCACGCCTGGCCGCTCGCCAACGGGTTTCGGGTCGTGACGCCGATCACATCGGTTCGTTGAGTGGTTCATGCGTCCGTTTCTGCTGAGTCTCCTCGCCGCCGCCGCACTCGTTCTCGCCCCGGTCTCCGCCTCTGCCGCGGGATCCGGTCGGACCGCGATCCCGTTGCCGGGATCGCCCTACGGCGACCCCGCCGGGTCCAACGACTGGGCCTGCGCACCCTCGGCGCAGCGGCCGACGCCGGTGATCCTGGTGCACGGCACCTTCGGCGACCGCCGCTCGCTGCTGGACCCGATCTCGCTGTCCATGAAGCGGGCCGGGTTCTGCGTCTACTCGCTCGACTACGGCAACCGCGCCACCGGCGACATCCGGGACTCGGCTGCGTACCTGGGTGAGTTCATCGAGCGCGTACGCGCGGCCACCGACGCCGACAAGGTCTCCCTGGTCGGTCACTCGCAGGGCGGCATGATGCCGCGCTACTACATCAAGAACCTCGGTGGTGTCGCCTACGTCGAGGACCTCATCGGTCTCGCGCCGTCCAACCACGGCACCTCGATCCTCATGGACGGCGGCGCGACCGGCGCCACCGGACTCTGCGTCTCGTGCGCCCAGCAGACCGCCGGGTCTCCGTTCCTCGCTGACCTGAACGCCGGCGACGAGACCCCGGGCGACGTCTCCTACACCCAGATCGTCACCGCCACCGACGAGGTCGTCGTGCCCTACACCTCCGGCTTCCTGGCCGATGGTCCGAACACCACCAACGTACGCATCCAGGACGCCTGCGCCGCCGACCTCTCCGAGCACCTGCTCATCCCGATGAGCGTCTCCGCCATTGCGCTCACCCTCGACGCACTGACCCGCGAAGGCCCTGCCTCCCCGGCGCTGAAGACCTGCTGACCGCTGCGGTCACCAGATGGTGTGGATGGACTCGTACGCCTGCAACCTGCTGTCCTCGGTCACGAGGGGAAGGTTCTCGAGCATGCTCTGAGCGGCGAGCATGCGGTCGAAAGGGTCGCGGTGATCCCAGTCGAGCTCTCCGGCGAGGCGTGAGTGGTTGAAATCCATCGGCAGCCGCTCCAGGACGTGAAGTCGGGTACGGTCCTCGAAGGTGGCTGCCAGGGTGCCTCCGCCGGGAAGCTTGCTGAGCCGGGTCTTGCTGGAGATCTCCCAGAGGCTCGCTGCCGAGACGAACACCTCGGTGTCGATGTCAGGTTGGTCACCCCATGGCCCCGCTGAGGAGGACAGGATGCATCTGGACCTGGTCACGTTCGTCGTTCCCGACTACGACGAGGCGGTGGTGTTCTTCCGCGACGTACTCGGGTTCGAGGTCGCCGAGGACGCCCCGTCGACCACGAACGACGGCCGCCCGAAGCGCTGGGTGGTCGTACGTCCGCCCGGCGGCGGCACCGGTTTCCTGCTCGCCCGGGCCGACGGCCCGGAGCAGGCCGCGAGGGTCGGCGACCAGACCGGCGGCCGGGTGACGTTCTTCCTGCGGGTGGATGACTTCGGTGCTGCGTACGAGCGGCTGGTCGCCGCCGGGATCGAGCTCGTCGGGCCCGTCCGCGAGGAGCCCTACGGGACGCTCCAGGTCTTCAGGGATCCCTTCGGAAACCTCTGGGACCTGCTGTCAGGGTAGGCGTACGAGCGCCTGGACGGGAGTGTGGTCGCTGGGCCAGCGACCGTCCTTGGTCCAGGTGTTGATCGCGGACTCCTTCACGGTGATCCCAGGCGTCGTCAGGATCCAGTCGATCCGGTTGCCGGTCGGGGAGGGCGTGCCGTAGTTGGGGAAGGTGCCGACACGCGGGGTCAGCTGGGTGCCTGCGAGCCAGGTGTCGACGAGGCCACCGTCGGTCACCAGCGTCGTGTAGGACGCCGAGGCCTCGGCCGCGGCGTTGCAGTCGGCGGTGAAGACAGCCGGCAGGCCGGTGCCGGCGATGAGCGAGCGGACGACCTCCGCACTCCGGACGCGGGCGTTCTCGGACTGATGGTCGAAGTGCGAGTTGACGTGCAGGAACTCCGTGCCCGTCGCCAGGTCGCGGAACCGTACCCAGGTCACGATCCGGGTCACCGAGTTGCCCCAGGTCGCCGAGCCGATCAGATCGGGGGTGTCGGAGAGCCAGAACTGGTCCCACCACAGGGCCTCGAGCCGGGAGGCGTCGTAGAAGACCGAGGAGTACTCCCCGCCGGCGCCGCCGTCACGGCCGAAGCCGAGCATCCGGTACTTCGGCCCGAGCCCGGCCTCGAGCGCACCAAGCTGGCCGAACTCGGCCTCCTGGACGCCCAGGATCGTCGACTTCTCGAGTTCGACGAGCTCGGTGACCAGGGGTTTGCGCTCGGGCCAGTAGTCGGGCTGCCCCGGCTGCGTGCCTTCGCGGTCGTAGCGGATGTTGAAGCTCATCACGTGCAGGTCTGGAGCCTTGGCCTTGCCGATCAAGGCGTCACCCGAAGGCCTTTCGTACGCAGTGACGCCGGCTGCGGGCAGGGCGCCGCCCAACGTCGTACCGGCCGCTGCGGCCACGCCCAGTGCGCCCGCGGATGAGAGGATTCCTCGCCTGGTGATGCTGATGCCCGATTCCATCGTTGCTCCTTCGGTGGGGGGTTCCCACCACCTCAACAGGTGCAGATGAGCACTCGCGGAACTCCGGGTGAGCGGGCCCGGACGGCTTCGCTACGGCGTGGGCGAGGCGTAGTAGCGGCAGCGGTGGTGCTCGGTGAAGCCGAGGGACTCGTAGAGCGCGAGGCCGGGGTCGTTGGTGGTCTCCACGTGCAGCCAGGCGGCCCGGGCGCCGCGCTCGGCACCCCACTCGAGCAGGGTGGCGAGGGCCTTGGTGGCCAGTCCCTGGCGGCGGTGCGACTCGGCGACCTCGAGGTCGTGGATCGCCAGCCAGTCACGCTCCATCGTGCCCATGATCCGGGCGGTCTCGCCGAGGGTGATCAGCACCTGCGCGCCGTCGGTCCCGGCCACGGTCTCGACGCGGGCGTCCTCGACGGGGGGCGGCAGGATGCGGCGGGTGGCGGCGAGGCCGGCCAGCTGGAACTCCACGGTCACGTCCTCGACCCAGCCGCGCGCGACCAGAGCCTCCTCGGCCGTGGAGCCGACCTCGATCTTGGCGCGCGGTCGCTTGTGGCGACTCCGGTAGTAGCTCTCGATCCTGTCGATCGCCGCCTCCAGCTCGATGCCGGGGTCGCCGATCGCCAGCGCCGAGTTGGGCCGTCGTCGGACCGAGACCTCGTGGTCGAAGAGCACCCACTCGCCCAGCGGCTCGGAGGTGGTGCCGGGGAAGATCGCGGCGCTGAGCAGTTCGGCCTCGCGTACCCCGATCCGCAGTCGTACGTTGGGCCGCGGCGGCACCGGTTTGCCGGAGACGATCTCGGCGACCGGCACGCTCACCTGCTCCCCGGACTCGCGCTCGATGACGGCGGTGCCGTCGGCCCAGGACGTACAGACTCCGAGGATGTCGGTGAAGGCGGGGCCGCCGGTGGGGCCGGTCTCGCCCGGGACGAGGCGGCGGATGACGATCCGCTTGCCGACGACATGTGGTCCCAGGAGATGAGCAGGCACGTGGGGATACTAGGCTGTCCCCTGAAGGGCCAGTCGCGCCCCTCTGACTTTCGTGATACCCCGCTTGGAGGAGCCCCGAATGACGTACGTCATCGCCCAGCCCTGTGTTGACGTGAAGGACAAGGCTTGCGTCGACGAGTGTCCGGTGGACTGCATCTACGAGGGCAAGCGGATGCTCTACATCCACCCCGACGAGTGTGTCGACTGCGGCGCCTGCGAGCCGGTGTGCCCGCCCGAGGCGATCTTCTACGAGGACGACACCCCGGAGGAGTGGAAGGAGTACTACGACGCCAACGTCAAGTTCTTCGACGACCTCGGCTCGCCGGGCGGTGCCGCCCGCATGGGTGAGATCGACAAGGACCACCCGTTCGTCGCCGCTCTGCCCCCGCAGAACCAGGACTGATGATCCCGGTCTCACAGCGTCTGCCTGATTTCCCCTGGGACAAGCTCGTTCCCTTCAAGGAGAAGGCGTCGGCGCATGCCGGTGGGCTGGTCGACCTCTCGATCGGCACGCCGGTCGACCCGACGCCCGCGGTGATCCAGAAGGCCCTCGCCGAGGCGGCCGACTCACCGGGCTACCCGACCACGATCGGCACGCCCGCGGTGCGTCAGGCCGCGATCGACTGGCTCGCGCGCAACCACGGGGTCTCGGGTCTCGGGCTCGAGAACGTGCTCCCCGTGATCGGCTCCAAGGAGCTGATCGGCTCGCTGCCGCTGCACCTGGGGGTCGGCCAGGGTGACCTGGTCGCCTACCCGGAGCTGGCCTACCCGACCTACGAGGTCTCCGCGGCCCTGGTCGGCGCCGACACCGTCGCCACCGACTCGCTGGTCGCGCTGGGCCCGAAGGCGCCGCGCATCCTGTGGATCAACTCGCCGTCCAACCCGAGCGGCCGGGTGCTCCCGGTCGAGCACCTGCGCAAGACGGTCGAGTGGGCCCGCGAGCGCGGCACGCTGCTGATCTCCGACGAGTGCTACATCGAGTGCGCCTGGGAGGCCTCGCCGGTCTCCGTGCTGCACCCGGACGTGTGCGGTGGTTCGTTCGACGGTCTGCTTGCCGTCCACTCGCTCTCGAAGCGCTCCAATCTCGCGGGCTACCGGGAGGCCTTCGTCGCCGGTGACGCCTCGATTCTCGCCGAGCTCCTCGAGGTCCGTAAGAACCTCGGCCTGATGATGCCCGGTCCGCAGCAGGTCGCCATGGTGACCGCGCTCGCCGACGACCAGCACGCCAAGGAGCAGCACGCCCGCTACGCCGCCCGGCGCGCCAAGCTCAAGGCGGCGCTGGAGACGGCCGGCTTCCGCATCGACCACTCCGAGGCCTCGCTCTACCTGTGGTCGACCCGTGACGAGGACTGCTGGGACACCGTCGAATGGCTGGCCGAGCGCGGCATCCTCGCCGCTCCCGGCACCTTCTACGGTCGTGCCGGCAGCCAGCACGTACGCATCGCCTTCACCGCCACCGACGAGCGCGTCGACGCGGCCGTCGCCCGCCTGGCCGAGTGAGAGCTCGCGCCGGGCGGGGTTTGCCCCGTAGGTGAAGATTGGTGGCGTGAGCGCACAGCCGGGGACCCCGACGGGCCCGCCGACCATCCCGCCCGCGGGGCCGCGGCCTCCTGCTCCGGGCGCTTCCGGACCGAGGCTCCCGGAGCCGGCGCGCGAGGCGCTGCGGAAGTCGGCACGGGAGGCCCGCAAGCAGCTGCGTCCGGTGCGCAAGCACCTCATCGTGCTCGGCATCGTGATCGCCGTCGCCCTGGTCTTCGCCGGCCTGCGCCTTCTCGGCGTCGGAGTCAGCGGCATCCCGGTCCTCTCTCGTGAGGCCTGCACCGTCACCTCCGAGGGCGAGACCTACGACCTCTCCTCCGACCAGGCCGAACGCGCCTCAGCGATCGCCGCCGAGGCCGTACGCCGCGGGCTCCCCGCCCGTGCAGCCTCGGTCGTCCTGGCCGCCGAGCTCGCCGACCACTCGCTCGACCGGGACCCGGCCAAGGCGGCCGCCCTCTACGACCGGCTCTCCGGCGTCGCCGACTACCGCCAGCAGTCCGTGCCGGGCGTCGCCCAGCAGATCAGCGACGGCTCGCGCGACAGCTACCGCGACGCCGAGCCGGAGGCACGCGCCCTGGCCTCGGCGCTGACCGGCAACACCCCCGAGGCGTTCTCCTGCGTCGTCAAGGGCGGTGCCGACGAGGTCTCGGACCGGCTCAGCGGCGCCGGGCTCACCTCGCGTGCGGAGGCGCTGCGCGATGACGTACGCCAGGCCTACGGGCGCCTTCCCGAAGGCGGCTTCCAGCCCGGCGGAGTGACCACCGGCCACATGGCCGGCTCGGCCCACTACGAGGGCCGCGCGGTCGACTACTTCTTCCGGCCGATCAACGCGCGCAACAACATCAAGGGCTGGTCCCTGGCCCAGTACCTCGTCGCCAACGCCGACCGCCTCGACATCGAGACCGTCATCTACGACGACCGCATCTGGACCAAGTGGCGCTCCGCCGCCGGCTGGCGTGACTACGAGGTCCCACCCCGCGGCGGCGACCAGGCCATCCTCGAGCACCGCGACCACGTCCACGTCGACGTCGCCGACTGACCCCAGCCGAGTCGGTGGTTGTGGGCGCCGAAACCGTAGTTGTGGGTGACGAAAGTCGACTTTCGTCACCCACAACTCATGTCTCGCCCGCCACAACTACCGACTCGGCGGGGAGGGTCAGGCGAGGGTGACGACGATCTGGTCGCTGGTGACCTCGGGGGTCTCGGCCCACTCCTCGTCCTTGCCGGCGGACCAGGTGCGTCCGTCGTACGCAATTGAGGTGGCGCCGAACTCGCTGGCCCGGGCGAGTACGTAGTGGGCGGCCGTCCAGCCGCCACGCTCGCCGGTCTCGCCGGCGTCGACCGGGATCACCACGGTCGAGCCCTCCACCCGAGCCCGGCCGACCATGCCGCCGAGCAGCTGGTTGATCTCGGTCTTGGTGGCCTGGGGCTTTCCGGCGCCGGCCTCGGGCTCGTCGATCCGGCAGGTCAGCGCGGCGGGGGAGTAGCCGCTGATCGCGGAGGCGATCGCGCGGCCCTCACCCTCGTGGTCGGCGTACGCCTCGGGGTAGGCCGAGCGCTGCACCTCCTGCGCCGCCTCGGTGACGACCATGTCCTCGTAGCCCTCGATCTTCACGAGCGCGTCGTAGAACTTGTTGGTGGCGTAGACGGGGTCCTGGACCTGCTCCTCGGTGCCCCAGCCCATCGACGGGCGCTGCTGGAAGAGGCCGAGCGAGTCGCGATCGCCGTGGCTGATGTTGTAGAGCTTCGACTCCTGGATCGCGGTCGCGATCGCGATCGTCGCCGCCCGCGCGGGCAGGCCACGCTTGAGGCCGAGCGCCGTGATCACCGCCGCGTTGCCCATCTGCTCGGGGTCGAAGCGCGCCTCGTACTCGCCCGCGACCGCCGTGCAGTGCTGCAGGTCGGGCAGGATGGAGTCCAGCCTGTCCGTCGCGGCCTGGACCACCCAGTAGATGCCGCCTGCGATCACGCTGAGCACCACCAACGTGGTGAAAAACTTCTTCAACTCAGCACTCTGCTCTTCGGTGCCGGATCAGTTGGCGTGGAGGGCGGCGTTGAGCTCGATGCCCTCGCCCTTCCACGGAACGGCCTCGATGGCGCCGCTGACCGAGTTGCGGCGGAAGAGGATGTTGGAAGCGCCGGAGAGCTCGCCGGCCTTCTTGACGGTGCCGTCAGGGAGCGTGACCTTCGTTCCGTACGTCACGTAGCAACCGGCCTCGACCACGGCGTCGTCACCGAGGGAGATGCCGATGCCGGAGTTGGCACCGAGCAGGCAGCGCTGGCCGATGGAGATGACGGCCTTGCCGCCACCGGAGAGCGTGCCCATGATCGAGGCGCCGCCGCCGACGTCGGAGCCGTCGCCGACGACGACCCCGCCGGAGATCCGGCCCTCGACCATCGAGGCGCCGAGCGTGCCGGCGTTGAAGTTGACGAAGCCCTCGTGCATGACGGTGGTGCCGGCGGCCAGGTGGGCGCCGAGGCGGACGCGGTCGGCGTCGCCGATCCGGATGCCGCTGGGGACGACGTAGTCGACCATCCGCGGGAACTTGTCCACGCCGTAGACGGTCACGTGCTGGCCCGCGGCGCGCAGCCGGGCGCGGGTGAGCTCGAAGCCCTCGACGGCGCACGGACCGGCGCTGGTCCACACCACGTTGGTGAGCAGGCCGAAGATGCCGTCGAGGTTCTGCCCGTGCGGCTGCACGAGCCGGTGGGAGAGAAGGTGGAGACGCAGCCAGACGTCCTCGGTGGACTCCGGCGCGGTGTCGAGGTCCTTGACCTCCACGAGCGCGATGCGCTTGGTGACCTGACGCACCTCGTCGGCGCCCTCGAGCGCGGTGAGCTCGGCCGGCGCGGTCGCGTCGGCGGGCTTCTCACCCAGCTGCGGCGCGGGGAACCACGCGTCGAGCACTGAGTTGTCGGAGGCGTACGTCACGAGGCCGAAGCCCCAAGCTGCATTCGTCACGGGGCGCAGTCTAGTGGCCGAGCCTGAGCGACCCCTTATCGCCGGTCTCGACGTGCGAACATGGACGCGTGAGCAAGAAGAGCGCGCCGCCGACGCCGCAGCTGATCCAGGCCGAGGACGGCACCTGGACCCTGGACATCCCTGGTGTGGCGAGCAGCAAGGGCCACCCGGCGCCGGAGTGGGCGATGGCCAAGGGCGTGGAGGTCGTGCGCCGCGCCGCCTCCGACATCGTCCGCGGCTGGATCAACGGCAAGCCGGTCAGCGACGCCGAGAAGCAGGTGGTCCTGCTCGTCACCCGAGGTGACTCGCAGGTGTACGCCTGGCTCGACGCCGCCTTCGCCGACGACAACCCCCGCTAGGTCCGCTAGCAGCAGCGAGCCTGCGGGTTGTGCTCCTTCTCGTCGGCCCGGTGACGCTCGAACGCGCGTCGGGTCATCGGCTCGACGCCCTCACGCTCGCACCGGGCGACGTACTCGTCCCACTTCGCCTCCCCGGTCGCCTGGCGGAGCAGCCGCCAGGCGCCGGAGACACGCTCGGTCAGGACACTCACGAGACCGCCCCCGTAGCGCAAGCGCCAGGATACGGGCGCGGTCGCGTGTGACGCTGTCGGTTCGCTCGCTTGCGCTCGCTCACGAGACCGACGCCTTCTGGGAGGCCTCCCACTCGCGTACGGCTTCCTTCTCCTCCTTGGTGGCGAAGAAGTCGGAGGGCGCGACGATCTTCGACTCGACCTTCGGCACCTCGGTGGTGGGCAGCGAGCCGCCGGCGCGCAGCGTCTTGACCACGGTGACCGCAGCTCCCGCGACGATCACGATCACGAGCGCCGCGAAGGTGGCCTGCAGGATGCCGGACTGAGTCGAGTTGTAGATGATCTGGTCGACGTCCGCCGGCGTCTTGGCGACGCCGTAGAGCTCCCCGGACGCCTTCGCCTCGCGCGCGGCCGAGGCTTGCGCGAAGTAGCCGATCGTCGGGTCGTCGCTGAAGATCTTCTGCCACGACGCGGTCATCGTGACGATGAGGTCCCAGACCAGCGGGATGCCCGGTACCCAGGCCCACTTCAGCTTCCCGTGCTTGATCAGCAGCGTGGTGGCCAGCGTCAGCGCGATCGCGGCGAGGAGCTGGTTGGCGATGCCGAAGAGCGGGAAGAGCTGGTTGATCCCGCCGAGCGGGTCGCCCACGCCGATCCAGAGCATGTACGCCCAGGCCAGCACCACCAGCGCCGAGGCCGACCAGGTGGCCGGACGCCAGGAGACGTCGGCGTAGCGCGGCCAGATGTTGCCGATCGTGTCCTGGAGCATGAAGCGGCCGACCCGGGTGCCGGCGTCGACGGCGGTCAGGATGAAGAGCGCCTCGAACATGATCGCGAAGTGGTACCAGAACGCGGCCAGCCCGCCGCCGAAGGCGTCGGTGAAGATCAGCGAGATGCCGAACGCCAGGGTCGGCGCGCCGCCGGTGCGGGAGATGATCGTCTCCTCGACGCTGGCCGCGGCGGCCTCGAGGTCGGCCGGGGTGATCGTGAACCCGAGCCCGTTGACGAACGCGGCCGCCGTCTCCGGGGTGCCGCCGGTGGCGCCGGCAGCGGCGTTCATCGAGAAGTAGATGCCCTGGTCGATCACTGAAGCGGCGATGAGAGCGGAGAT
The DNA here is from genome assembly GCF_036090055.1 of Nocardioides sp. NBC_00368. Classification (NCBI taxonomy): domain Bacteria; kingdom Bacillati; phylum Actinomycetota; class Actinomycetes; order Propionibacteriales; family Nocardioidaceae; genus Nocardioides; species Nocardioides sp. NBC_00368. Next base: position 2,754,242 of record NZ_CP107970.1, on the reverse strand, counting down.
CGCGACGAACGACTCCATCAGCATGCCGCCGTAGCCGATCATGCGGACCTGGGACTCCTTGGCGACCATCTTCGGGGTCGTGCCGGAGGCGATCAGCGCGTGGAATCCGGAGAGCGCACCACAGGCGATCGTGATGAAGACGAACGGGAACAGCTTGCCCGTGAAGGCCGGCCCCTGGCCGTTGGTGGCGAACTCGGAGACCGCCGGGTTGGCGAGCACCGGTGCGGCCAGGATCATGCCGAAGGCCAGCAGGACGATGACGCCGATCTTCATGAAGGTCGAGAGGTAGTCACGCGGGGTGAGCAGCATCCACACCGGCAGGATCGAGGCGACGAAACCGTAGATCGCCAGCGCGATGACCAGCGTCTCCTTCTCCAGGGTCAGCAGGTTGGCCAGCCCCATCTCCTCGACCCAGGTGCCGCCGGCGATCGCCATCAGCAGGAGTACGACGCCGATGGCGGTGACCTCGAGGACCCGGCCGGGCCGCAGGTAGCGGAGGTAGAAGCCCATGAAGAGCGCGATCGGGATGGTGAGGCCGATCGAGAACACACCCCACGGCGACTCGGCCAGCGCGTTGACGACCACGAGCGCCAGGACGGCCAGGATGATGATCATGATCGCGAAGACCGCGATCAGCGCGGCGATGCCGGCGACGGTGCCGATCTCCTCGCGGACCATCTGGCCCAGCGACTTGCCGTCACGGCGCATCGAGAGGAACAGCACGACCATGTCCTGCACCGCACCGGCGAAGATGACGCCGACGATGATCCAGATCGTGCCGGGCAGGTAGCCCATCTGCGCGGCCAGGACCGGGCCGACCAGCGGCCCGGCGCCGGCGATGGCGGCGAAGTGGTGCCCGAAGAGCACCCGTCGGTCGGTGACGTCGAAGTCCCGGCCGTTCTGGAGCCGCTCGGCCGGGGTCGCCCGGCTGTCGTCGACCTCCAGGACCTTCTTGGCGATGAACTTGGAGTAGAACCGGTAGGCGATGGCGTAGGAGGCCAGCGCGGCGAACAGGATCCACAGCGCCGAAACCTCCTCACCCCGGGACAGGGCGAGCATGGCCCAGCAGACGGCGCCGACGACAGCGACGGCGGCCCAGATGACGATTGACTTCACGTTGGGCCCGGACCGTGGGCCCGAGCCGGTGGGGTTGGCGGTCGACGTTGACATGGTCTCCCTCGGGTTCAGCGGGGTAAGCGGTCGCTTGTGACCGCTGTCTCAGCCTAGTCTCAGGAAACCGTCGTCCGACGGCCGGTGGGGCTACTGCCCGGTACGCCCGTCGATGGTCTCGCGCAGCAGGTCGGCGTGGCCGGCGTGGCGGGCGTACTCCTCGATCATGTGGACCAGGATGTCGCGGATGCTGGCCTGCTCGTGGCCCGTGTCGCGCAGGTCGCCGAGCACGCTGTCGTCGATCGAGTCGAGCCACTCGTCGGCGAGGGCGACCTGCTCGCGCCAGCTCGCGAACGCCTCCGTGACCGACTCCTCGGTGGGCTCCACCTTGTGGAAGCCGCCGGTGGGGTCGTCGGCGTCGAGACGGGGGATGTCGAGGTTCTCCTTGAGCACCCGCTGGAACCAGCCGTGCTCGACCCGCGCCATGTGCCGGATCAGCCCGATCAGACTCAGGTCGCTCGGCGGCACGCTCTGCTTGGCCAGGTCCTCCGGTCCGAGGTCCTGGCACTTGAGCTCGAGGGTGAGCCGGTAGTGGCGCAGGTAGTCGCGATAGGTCGCCAGCTCGCCGACGGGCTGCTCCTTGTGGAGGCGTGGGTCCTCGCTCTCGGGAAGCCAGATGCCTTGGAACCCCACCTGCCGCTGATCGCTGCTCATGGGTTCTACCCTCGCGGAACCGGCGCCTTTCGGCCAATGATTTCAGCGCGTGAAGCTGGGCGGCCGCTTCTCGAGGAACGCGTTGATGCCCTCGCGCCCGGAGGCCGAGCCGCCGAGCGCGGAGATCGACTCCGCCTCACGCCGCAGGGCCGACTCGGGGTTGGGGTCGGCGACGTCGCGGATCAGGTGCTTGGTGCTGGCCAGCGCTTCCGGGGAGCCTGCGAGGAGGGTCGCGACCACCTCGTCGACCGTGGCGTCGAGCTCCTCGGCAGGTACGACTCGGGCGACCAGCCCCGCCTCGAGCGCCTCGGTCGCGGAGAGCATGTCGCCCAGCAGGGTCAGCCGGAGCACCCGGTGAAGCCCCAGGGTGTGCACGAGCAGGGAGCCGCCGCCGTCGACCGACAGCCCCACCTTCGCGTAGGCGAGGCTGAACTTCGCCCGGTCGCCGGCGACGACGATGTCCGCCGCCGCTGCCAGGGGAAAGCCGACACCCGCGGCGGTGCCCTGCACCGCGCTGACCACGATCGCGTCGCAGCGTACGAGCTCGGTGATGATCCGGTTGGCCCCCTCGGCCAGCTCGAGGATGAACGGCCCGAGATCGTCGGCCGCTGCGAACCCGGCCAGGTCGCCGCCGACCGAGAAGTACTTCCCCTCCGCGGCGAGCACGATCACCCGAGCCGAGTCCGCCTTGGCCCGCAGGATCGCCGCCAGCATCTGCGCCCCCGCCTCGGGCTCGAACACGTTGCCCCGTTCCGGGTTTGTCATCGTGATGCGCGCGCAACCGTCGGCGTACTCGTAGCGAATCAGGCTCATGCGCGCACATCCTGCCAGGTGCGCGGCTATGGTCGCGGCGTGATCACGGTGCGGAGGGTGGCGGTCGAGGAGACATATCCGTTGCGGGCGGAGGTGCTGCGCAACGGCGGGCCGCCGGAGGCGGCGAGGCTGGCGGGGGACGATGATCCCGAGGTCGCGACGTACGCGGCGCTGGATGCGGACGGGAGCCTGGTCGGGTGTGTCGGGCTGTTCCCGGAAGCATGCCCTGACCTGCCCGGACATCCCGGGAAGGGATGGCGGATCCGGGGGATGGCGACGGCCGACGGGTGGCGTGGGAAGGGTGTTGGTGCGCAGGTGCTGCAGGCGGCACTGGACCATGTCGTGACGCGGGGCGGCGGACTGGTCTGGTGCAACGCGCGTACGCCGGCGGCCAGGTTCTACGAACGGGCCGGGTTCCAGGTGATCGGTGAGCCGTGGGACGACCCCGAGATCGGACCGCACGTGCGGATGTGGCGCGCCGCCTGATTCGGGTTCGCGCGGCGGGCCGCAGGCGGCGTACTCTCTTCCTTACAGGCGTTCGAGCCGTCATCAGCGGCGAGCCCCGGGAAGAAAGCCTCCAGCAGGTCGGAGGCAAGTAGAACCCGGCGGGAGTGGCCCGTCACAGCCGTAACGAAGTGGCCCAGGCATGGGTAAGCAGGGTGGTACCGCGGTCGAAAGATCGTCCCTGTGGTGAAGACGAACCCACTACCACCCAGCAGGAGATGCCGCCGATGGCCTACCCGAAGGTCACCTCAGCCGACAAGAGTGCCGTCCCGGCCAGCCCACGCTTCCCGGAGATCGAGAAGCAGGTTCTCGACTACTGGAAGAAGGACGGGACCTTCCAGGCGAGCATCGACAACCGTGACGCCGGCCAGAACGGCGAGAACGAGTTCGTCTTCTACGACGGCCCGCCGTTCGCCAACGGCCTGCCGCACTACGGCCACCTGCTGACCGGCTACGTCAAGGACATCGTCCCGCGCTACCAGACGATGCGCGGCAAGCGCGTCGAGCGCCGCTTCGGGTGGGACACCCACGGCCTGCCCGCCGAGCTCGAGGCGATGCGCCAGCTCGGGCTGAAGACGACCGACGAGATCGTCGAGATGGGCATCGACAAGTTCAACGCGGCCAGCCGCGCCTCGGTGCTGAAGTACACCGGCGAGTGGCGCGACTACGTCACCCGCCAAGCGCGCTGGGTGGACTTCGACAACGACTACAAGACCCTCAACCCCGACTACATGGAGTCGGTGATCTGGGCGTTCAAGACGCTCTACGACAAGGGCCTGGTCTACGAGGGCTTCCGCGTCCTGCCCTACTGCTGGCAGGACGAGACCCCGCTGTCCAACCACGAGCTCCGGATGGACGACGACGTCTACAAGGACCGCCAGGACCCGGCGGTCACCGTGGGCTACGAGCTCGACGCCACCGGCGAGGACGAGGTCCTCGACGGCGCCCACATCCTGATCTGGACCACCACGCCGTGGACCCTGCCGTCCAACCTCGCCGTGATGGTGGGCTCCGACATCGACTACGTCGTCGTCGAGGGTCCGGTCCCTGGGACCGACAAGAAGGCGAAGTACGTCCTCGCGGAGGCTCGGGTCGCGGCGTACCAGAAGGAGCTCTTCCCCGATGCCGACGAGGCGACGGTCCTGGGGCGCTACAAGGGCTCCGAGCTGCTCGGTCGCACCTACACCCCGCCGTTCTCCTACTACGCCGGCCACACCAACGCCTTCCGCGTGGTTGCCGCCGACGACGCCGTCACGACCACGGACGGCACCGGGGTCGTCCACACCGCCGGTGCGTTCGGTGAGGTCGACAAGGAGGTCACCGACCGCGAGAACATCGAGGCGGTGATGCCGGTCGGCAAGGACGGCCGCTTCACCGCGCCGGTGGTGGACTACGCCGGCGTCCAGGTCTTCGACGCCAACCTGCAGATCATCGACCACCTCAAGGCCGCGACGAAGGGCGCGGGGGAGACCGGGTCGGTCACCGCGGGCACGATCCTGCTGCGCCGCGAGTCCTACAACCACTCCTACCCGCACTGCTGGCGCTGCCGTCAGCCGCTCATCTACAAGGGTGTGAGCAGCTGGTTCGTCGAGGTCACCAAGATCAAGGACCGGATGCTCGAGCTCAACCAGCAGATCCGCTGGGTGCCCGAGCACATCCAGGACGGCCAGTTCGGCAAGTGGCTGGAGAACGCCCGCGACTGGTCGATCACCCGCAACCGCTTCTGGGGCTCCCCGGTGCCGGTGTGGAAGTCGGACGACCCGGCCTACCCGCGCCTCGACGTCTACGGCTCGTTCGCCGAGCTGGAGCGCGACTTCGGCACGCTGCCGAAGGACGCCGACGGCAACCCCGACCTGCACCGTCCGTACGTCGACGACCTGGTCCGTCCCAACCCGGACGACCCGACCGGCAAGTCGATGATGCGCCGGGTCTCCGACGTACTCGACGTCTGGTTCGACTCGGGCTCGATGAGCTTCGCCCAGAACCACGTGCCGTTCGAGAACGAGGAGTGGTTCGCCCACCACTTCCCGGGCGACTTCATCGTGGAGTACATCGGCCAGACCCGCGGCTGGTTCTACACCCTGCACATCCTGGCGACCGCGCTCTTCGACCGCCCGGCGTTCCAGTCCTGCATCAGCCACGGCATCGTGCTGGGCTCGGACGGGCAGAAGATGTCCAAGAGCCTGCGCAACTACCCCGACGTCAACGAGGTCTTCGACCGGGACGGCGCCGACGCGATGCGCTGGTTCCTGATGTCCTCGCCCATCCTCCGCGGCGGCAACCTGGTCGTCACCGAGCAGGGCATCCGGGACTCCGTACGCCAGGTGATGATCCCTCTGTGGAACAGCTGGTACTTCTTCCAGCTCTACGCCAACGCGGCCAACCTGGAGACCACCGGCTCGACCTCGTCCAAGGACCCGCTGGACCGCTACGTCCTGGCCAAGCTGCGCGACTACGTCGCCGAGATGACCACGGCGATGGACGACTACTACGTCGCCGAGGCGTGCGAGGCGACCCAGCGGTTCATCGACGTGCTCACGAACTGGTACATCCGGCGTAGCCGCGAGCGGTTCTGGAACGAGGACAAGGCCGCCTTCGACACCCTCTACACGGTGCTGGAGACGGTGACCCGACTGGTCGCGCCGCTGCTGCCGCTGACCACCGAGGAGATCTGGCGCGGTCTGACCGGTGGCCGCTCGGTGCACCTGGCCGACTACCCGGTCGTCGAGTCCCTCCCGGCCGATGACGACCTGGTCGCCCGGATGGACGCGGTCCGTGCGGTCTGCTCCTCGACCTCCGCGCTGCGCAAGGCGCGCAAGCTCCGCAACCGGCTCCCGCTGGGCGGCCTGACCGTGGTCGGTGCCGACATCGCCGGCTTCGAGGAGATCGTCGCCGACGAGGTCAACGTCAAGTCCGTCCGGCTGCTCGGGGCCGACTCGGAGGAGGCCGGCACCTACGGGATCGAGCAGAAGCTCAGCGTCAACGCCCGCGCCGCCGGGCCGCGCCTGGGCAAGGACGTCCAGAAGGCCATCAAGGGCTCCAAGTCCGGCGACTGGTCGGTCTCCGAGTCCGGCGAGGTCGTCGCCGGTGGTCTGGCGCTGGTCGAGGGTGAGTACACCCTCGAGACCGTCGCCGGCTCCGCCTCCGACGACATCGCCGTCTCGATGCTCCCTGGCGGGTTCATCGTCCTGGACACGGTCGTCACCCCCGAGCTCGCCGCCGAGGGTCTGGCTCGCGACCTCGTCCGCGCGGTCCAGCAGGCCCGCAAGGACTCCGGCCTCAACGTCGAGGACCGGATCACCCTCGCGGTGACCGGCTCCGAGACCGTACGCCAGGCCGCCACCACCCACGCCGACCTGATCGCCCGCGAGACCCTCGCCACGACCTACGACGTCGTCGACTCGCTCGAGGGCAACCCGGTCGATCTCGGTGACGGCGAAAAGGCGACGGTGGCGCTGACCAAGGCGGAGTAAGGCCACGGCTTGATGCCAGGAGTGATCCATGGGTCACTCCTGGCATCAAGCGCGCTTGGGATGGCGTCAGCCGGTGGTCGCGGTACGCGCCCGCCGACGTTGGACCAGTCTCGCCACGGTGTACGCCACCGCGATGTAAAGGGTCCAGACCAGGAAGGCGTACGTCGCGTCCGCGCGGGTCGTGGGGAACGGACCGAAGATCGTGAACTTGCTCAGGATCAGCGCGCACCATCCGGCGACGATCGAGATGATGGCGGCCACGTCCAGCGCGGGGTGGTAGATGGACGGCGTGGCCGGCTCGGAACTCGCCCGCGGCGCGATTGCGGCCCCGCACAAGCTGCCACCGATGGCCGGGACGGTGATGGTGATCAGCACGGCGATCGACCACACGGGCAGCGACCATCCGGTATCCACGAGAGGTCCGATGAGGATCATCGGGAAGATGGAATTGGCGTTTCAAGTGGGCTCGTAGGGGGCAAGTAGAGCGGCCAGCGCGCCGATACCGATGGCCCAGAAGGAGCCCAGTGCCACGGCTCGCTGAGTGGGGGACATGCCCTCAGCGTTGCTCTTCGGCCTCGCGTCCGCATGAGTTCGCATACTCAGCTGGCCCGCCGACGCTACGGTCAGATCATGAACGGACCCACCCTGAGGGAGCTCGCCGTCCAGGCGCTGTCGTCGGTGGAGCGCGGCTACGACCTGCTGGCACCGAAGTTCGACGCGACCCCGTTCCGCACGCCGGACTGGATGCTGGCGGCCACGATCACCGCGCTGCGGGAGCACGGGCCGTTCGAGCGGGGTCTCGACGTGTGCACCGGCACCGGCGTCGGTCTGGAGCTGCTCGAGGAGGCGACCACGGAGCCACCGACCGGGGTCGACTTCAGCGCCGGGATGCTCGCACAGGCCAGAGCCGCCCACCCCGAGGCCGACCTGGTGCGGGCGGATGCTCGCGCGCTGCCGTTCGAGGCTGCGTACGACCTGGTGGTGAGCTTCGGCGCGCTGGGGCACTTCCTGCCGGAGGAGCGCGGGCCGCTCTTCGAGGGCATCTACCGGGCGCTGCGACCGGGCGGGGTGTTCGCGCTGCCGACTGCTCGGGCGCCGAAGCCGACGCACCCGGCCTACTGGCTGCTGACCGGGTTCGACCTGGCGATGCGGGTACGCAACGCGGTGTGGCGACCGACGTTCGTCATGTACTACCGGACCCATCCGCGGCCGGCGCTGCTCGCCGACCTCGCGGCCGCCGGGTTCACGGTCGAGACGTCGCCGATGCCCGGTGTCGGCGAGCTGATCATCGCTCGCCGGCCACCGGGCTGACGGTGTGCCAGGCCTCAGGCGCGGCGCGGGTTCCGCTCCGCCAGCCGGGCGGCGACGGTCGGGACGATCACCGCGGCGGCGACGAGGTGGGAGATCACCAGCATGATGTTGGTCGCGTAGGAGTCGGTGACGGCGACCAGGCTGGGTACCAGCGAGAGCGCGGTCAGGGTCCAGGCGGTGCGCTTCCAGGTCGAGCGCGGGCGCTTGGCCCAGCGGGTGAGGCAGACGGCGATGATGATGCCGATCAGGCCGAGCTCGGCGACGGCCCAGGCGAGCCCGGTCGCGGGGATTGCGGCGGGCTCGACCCCGGTACCGGGGAGCGCGACGTTGAACGGCACCCCGACCGCGCGGGCGGCGAACTCGTAGACACCGGTGATCACGGCGCCGGCGAGGACGGCGGCGGTGCTGACGAGCCAGACCGGCATCCGTCCGGCGAACTGGCGGGTGGTGGTCGTGGTCTCGGTGTAGGTGCTGGTGCTCATGATGGTGCCTCTCGTCTCGTGGTTCTCGTGGTTGCGTGTCGCGGTCCGTTCGGCCGCCTCTCACCCACTCCACGAACGCCTCGACGCCGATCCGACAGATCCCCGGAAAAAAAGTTCTGGGAACCGTTGTCAGCCGAGACGCCGGAAGGCGCGGCTGGACAGCGGGACGAAGATCGCCAGCAGGATCGCCGGCGATGCCAGTGCGAGCAGCACCGCGTGGTCGGCGAGCAGGCCGGAGGTGATCCCGGTCGGGTTGCCGAAGAGGTCGCGGCAGGCGGTGGCGGTCGCGGAGACCGGATTCCAGGCGGCCAGGAAGCCGAGCCAGCCGGGCATCGTCTCGGGTGAGACGAACAGGCTCGAGCAGAACCCCAGCGGCCACACCAGCACCTGCACCATCGTCAGCGCACCCTCCATCCGCAGCGTCAGACCGAGGAAGATGCCCAGCCACAGCATCGCCAGCCGCAGCCACAGGAGGAGTCCGACAGCAGCCGCCGCCTCCAGCAACGAGCCCTCGATCCGCCACCCGATCAGCAGCCCGCCGAGCATCAGGACGCCCAGCTGGACCGCCGAGTTGCCCAGGTCGGCGACCGCCCGTCCCAGCGGCACCGCGAGACCGCTCATCGGCAGCGACCGGAACCTGTTGGTGACCCCCCGCTTGGTGTCCTCGGTGACCACGGCCATGGTGCCGTCGATGCCGAACATCATCGTCAGCGCGAGCACGCCGGGAAGCAGATAGGGCAGGTACGCCCCGCCGCCCGGCATCTCGATCGCGCCGCCGAACAGGTAGCCGAAGATCAGCAGCATCATGATCGCGAACAGGATGCCGAACACCGGTCCCCACGGCTCGCGCTGCCAGTGCTTGAGGTCGCGCAGGGTGATCACCCAGGTCTGTGTCGCGGTCTGTCGCAGGGTGGTGGTGAGTGCAGTCATCGGGAGACTCCTTCGGGGGCGGTCAGATGGAGGAACACCTCGTCGAGGGTCGGCCGGCGCAGCAGCACGTCGTCGACGGTGACGCCGGCGGAGTCGAGGCTGCGTACGACCTCGACGACCGCGGCACCGCCGCCGGCCGCGCCGGCCTCGACGGTGACCTCGAGCCGGTCGGGATCGACACCGGCAGCGGAGCCGAGGACGCCGGCCATCCGGGCGAGGTGGTCCGGCCCGGTCGCGGTGATGATCACCCGGTCGCCGCCCAGGTCGCTCTTCAGCGCCGACGGCGTGCCCTCGGCGATCACCCGGCCGGCGCCGAGCACGGTGACCATGTCGGCCAGCTGGTCGGCCTCGTCGAGGTACTGCGTGGTCAGCAGCACCGTCGTCCCGTCGGCGACCACCTGCCGCACCATCTCCCAGACCTCGTGGCGGGCGCGCGGGTCCAGCCCGGTGGTCGGCTCGTCGAGGAAGAGGATCTGCGGGCGGGTGACCAGGCCGGCCGCGATGTCGAGGCGTCGCCGCATCCCGCCGGAGTAGCCCGAGACCTTCCGGTCGCCGGCCTCGGTGAGGCCGAAGGCGTCGAGGAGCTGGTCGGCGCGGCGTACGGCCGACGGCTTCGAGAGGCCGTGCAGCCGGCCGAACATGACCAGGTTCTCCCGGCCGTGGAGGGCCTCGTCCAGGGCGGCGCTCTGTCCGACCAGACCGATCGTGGAGCGGACCCGGGCTGGGTGGCGTACGGCGTCGTGGCCGCCGACGCGCACCTCGCCGGCGTCGGGCCGGGTGAGCGTCGCGAAGACGTTCACCGCGGTGGACTTGCCGGCACCGTTCGGCCCCAGCAGGGCGTGCACGGTGCCGGCGGTGACCTCCAGATCGAGGCCGTCGAGCGCCTGGGTGTCGCGGTAGCGCTTGCGCACCTTGCGCGCGGAGAGGGGAGTCGACGTCATCGGCCCACCTCGATCCGGAACACGCCACAGCGTCCGGCGACGGCCTCGAAGGCCTCCGGCGTCACCGCGGTGACCACCCCGGCGTCCAGCATGATCTTCGCTCCGTCCGTCATCCGCTCCGGCCACAGCCGGAGCACGGTCAATGCCTCGTCCCCCTCGACCTCGACAAGGCGCACGTCCTCGGTGCTCCTGCCGATCCGGAGGGTGCCGCGCCCGGACGCGGCCCGTACGTTGCGGGCCCAGTCGGCGCCCGGGAAGCCCTCGAGCAGGTAGCGGCGCCCGTCCAGGTCCAGCACCGAGAGCGGGGTGCTGCGGGGCTTGCCGCTGGTGCGGCCCGGCACGGTGAGCACGGGCAGCTCCTTCATCCCGAGCCCGGTCCTCGACAGGGTCATGAACACCTTGTTCATCGGCTTGAGCCAGCGCGGCGGCACCGGTTTCGCTTCGTTCGGCATGCAGGTTCCTCCAATTTCGTACGCTGTACGAAGATGACAACGGAGAGACTGTAGCATTTGTTCCGTACGGCGTACGAAATTTTTTCGGATGAGGTTACGATGAGCCACGTGCCGGAGCAGAAAGACCAGTCAGACCCGTCCCTACGGCTGCTCTGGCGCCATCGGACCGGGGCGCTCGAGGAGCCGAGGGCGAAGCGGGGGCCGAAGCAGAAGGTGAGCGTCGACGAGGTCGTCGACGCCGCGATCGAGCTGGCCGACGCCGAGGGTCTGGCCGCCGTGACGATGCGCGCGATCGCCCAGCGCTTCGGTCTGGGCGCGATGACCCTCTACTCCTACGTCCCGAACCGCGACGCGCTGCTGGTGCTCATGGCCGACCAGGTGACCGGCCGGACCGCGCTGCCGGAGCTGCCCGACGACCCGCGCAAGCGCCTCGAGCTGGTCGCCAACCTTGCGCACGACGAGCTGCGGGCCCACCCGTGGCTGCTCGAGGTGCAGGACGTACGCCCCTGGTTGGGGCCGAACATGAGCGACCGCTACGAGTGGCAGCTGCGCGCTGTCGACGGCCTGGGGCTGACCGATCTGGAGATGGACCAGACGGTCGCCGTGCTGATCGGGTTCGCCGGCAACATCGCCCGCAGCGAGCTGATGAAGCGCCGCGCCGAGCAGGTCACCGGGATGACCGAGTCGCAGTGGTGGGCCGCCAACTACGACACGTTGACCGAGGTCATGGCGGGCAGCCACTATCCGCTGGCCAACCGGGTCGGCACCGCTGCCGGTGAGGCCTACCAGGCCGCCACCGACCCCGCGCGTGAGCTCGACTACGGACTGGCCCGGATCATCGACGGGGTGCTCGCGCACGTCGGCGAACGGTCCCCTGATTGACTAGTGCCATGGCGACGCTCGACTTGACCACCGACGTGGTGACGCTGACCCGGCAGCTGATGGACATCAACTCGGTGAGTCTCGACGAGCTCGAGCTGGCCGACGCCGTGGAGCAGGCACTGGCCGCGTACGACCACCTCGTCGTCGAGCGGCGGGGCAACTCGATCGTGGCGCGCACCGACCTCGGTCTTCCCGAGCGTGTGGTCATCGCGGGCCACCTCGACACCGTGCCGGTCAACGGCAACTTCCCGAGCCGCCTCGACGAGGCCACCGGCATCCTGCACGGCCTCGGGGCCTGCGACATGAAGTCCGGTGACGCGGTCATCCTCAAGCTGGCCGCGACCCTGGACGCGCCCAACCGCGACGTGACGTACGTCTTCTACGACGCCGAGGAGATCGAGGCCGTCCACAACGGCCTCGGCAAGCTCGCAGCCAGCGAGCCCGACCTCCTCGCGGGTGACTTCGCGATCCTGATGGAGCCCTCCAACGCCGGTGTCGAGGCCGGCTGCCAGGGCACCCTTCGGGTCGAGGTGCGCACCACCGGCGAGCGCTCCCACAGCGCCCGCTCCTGGCGCGGTGTCAACGCGATCCACAAGGCCGGCGAGGTGCTGCGCCGATTGGAGGCGTACGTCCCGCGCAAGCCGGTCATCGACGGGCTCGAGTATCACGAAGGCCTCAACGCGGTCTTCGTCTCCGGGGGAGTGGCGGGCAACGTGATCCCCGACGAGTGCGTCGTCACGGTCAACTACCGCTTCGCCCCGGACCGCTCCGAGGAGGAGGCGCTCGCCTTCGTGCAGAGCTTCTTCGAGGGCTACGAGGTCACCCTGACCGACTCCGCGCCCGGGGCGCTCCCGGGTCTGGACCGGCCGGCGGCCAAGGCCTTCGTCGAGGCGGTCGGTGGCGAGGTGGGGCCGAAGTTCGGCTGGACCGATGTGGCGCGGTTCACGGTACTCGGCATACCGGCGGTCAACTATGGTCCAGGTGACCCGATGTTCGCCCACAAAGCCGACGAGCACGTGCGGATCTCCGAGATCACCACGTGCGAGCTGGCCCTTCGTGATTGGTTGACCGCATGACCCGACGCAGCGGCTCCGGCCCGCGCCCCACCAAGGGGCGTCCGGCCGGCAGCACCACCGACCAGCGACTGCTGGACAGCTCCGGCCACGGCGACTGGGTCCACACCGACCCCTGGCGGGTCATGAAGATCCAGGCCGAGTTCGTCGAGGGGTTCAACGACCTCTCCGAGATCGGCCCGGCCATCTCGGTCTTCGGGTCCGCGCGTACCCCAGCCGACCATCCGACCTACGCCCAGGCCGAGGCGGTCGGTCGCGGCCTGGCCGAGGCCGGCTTCGTGGTGATCACCGGCGGTGGCCCGGGCACGATGGAGGCGGCCAACAAGGGCGCCCTCGAGGCCGGTGGCGAGTCGATCGGGCTCGGCATCGAGCTGCCGTTCGAGGCCCGGCTCAACGACTACGTCAGCTTCGGACTCAACTTCCGCTACTTCTTCGTGCGGAAGATGATGTTCGTCAAGTACTCCCAGGGATACATCGTGATGCCCGGTGGCCTCGGCACCATGGACGAGCTCTTCGAGGCGATGACGCTCTCCCAGACCCAGAAGATCACCCAGTTCCCGATCGTGCTGATGGGTGTGAAGCACTGGGAGGGCCTGCTCGACTGGATGCGCGAGACGATGCTCTCCGACGGCCGGATCAAGCAGACCGACCTCGACATGATCACGCTCACCGACGACGTGGACGAGGCGGTCGAGCTGATGCTGAAGGCGCGTGACTGAGGCGATGGGCTGGATCTTCGCGGCACTCATCGTGCTGGTTCTCGGAGGGGTCGCCCTCGTTGCCGCCGGCTCAGGTGCGCCGATGGGGGAGGAGTACGGCGACCGGCCCGACGCGCTGGTGCCCCGCGACCGCCTCATGGAGGGTGCAGACCTGCGTCGCGTACGTTTCTCGGTGGCCTTCCGCGGCTACCGGATGGACGAGGTGGACGCTCTGATCGCCCGCCTTGCCGAGGAGGCAGAATGGCGTGAGTCGACCGCTGCCGGGGATGCCGGTGGGGGGATCGGAGTCGGGGGGCTCACATCACACACGCCCGAGCCCGATTCGGGCTCGCCCGACGTCTAGGACAGAATCGCTGCCGTGAGCTTCGCTGCCGTACTCGTCTACGCCGTGACCGCCCTGGTCGCGGTGATCGTCGCGCTCACCTATCTCAAGCCCCATCTTCTGCAGCCGCAACGGGCGGGACTGCCGTCCAGGATCCACCTGTACGCCGGTGTAGCCGGCCTGCTGGTCTGGGTCCTCTTTCTCGCCTCGCCGTCGTCGTTCTTCCTCGGCGGCGACGTCCCGGGCGTGATCGGGCTCTTCGGCATCTGGCTGGCCGCGATCGCTGGTCTCTACCTGCTCGCCCGGCGACTCAAGGAGCAGCGCGCCGGCGTCGCCGACGACGACTACGGCTATGACGACTACGACGAGGAGTACGCAGCCGAGGACGGTTACGGCTACGACGAGTCCGGCTATGCCGATGCCGGATACGACCGCTACGCCGACTACGACGACCGTTCCGGCTATGCCGACCCGCGGCGGTCTGCCCAGGCCTCTGCTCAGCAGCCCGTCCAGCAGCCGGTCCAGCAGCCGGTGGCCCGGCCCGGGGTCCCACCCGTTGCGCAGCCGATAGCGCAAGCGGCTGCCCAGCCCGGCACTCAGCCGGGACGCCCGGCCGAACGCCGGCCCGAGCCCCGGCGGGCGGCGTCCGGCGTCGACGAGACCGCCGTGATGGCTCCGATCGAGCGTGACGCTTCGCCCGCGCCGCCGCCTGCTCCGGCCCCCGCACCGGCTCCTTCCCCAGCTCCGGCTCCGGCACCCGCGCCGACGCGGGACGGGCAGATCGGCCGCCGCGTCGCAGGGCGCCAGGCGCCGCCCCCCGCGCCCCAGCCCGGGCCCCAGCAGCCGTCGACCCCTCAGCCCCCGCCCGCGCCGCAGCGGTCCGCCCCACATCGGTCCGCCCAGCGCCCGCCGGCACCTCAACCGCCCGCGCCGGAAGCGCCCGCGCGGTCCCGGCAGGAGCGGTCTCGACAGGAATGGCCCACGCCGCCTCGCCCCGCACAGGAGCGTCCGGCACCGGAGCGTCCCGCGCAGGAGCGCCCGGCACCCGAGCAGCCGGTGCGCGAGCGACCCGCCTCACCGCGCCCGGCGCCCCAGCGGTCAGCGCCCCAGCGACCGGCGCCCCAGCGCCCGACGCCTCAGCGCCCGACGCCTCAGCACCCGACGCCTCAGCACCCGACGCCTCAGCGCCCGACGCCCCAGCACCCGACGCCTCAGCACCAGGCACCCCAGCCGCCGCCACCCGAGCAGCAGCCCCAGCCGGGGCAGGGTGCGCCGGGTCGTGGCCAGGGCGGCCAGGATCCGTGGGGTCGCCGACAGGAGCCGCCGCAGCGACGCTCGCGTGGCTACGACAACCGCTACGACGACCGGCGCAACGACAGCCACGACGAGTTCGCTGACCGCCGATACCGGCGTGACAGCAGCTACTCGGGCTACCCGGGCCAGCCGCAGCCGGGTCAGGAACAGCCCGCCCCGCCTCGCGCGCCGCGGCCAGCGCCACGCCCGGCGCCACGCCCGGCCCCTCAGCCCGAATCCCAGCCCGAGCCGGCACCCGCACCGCCGTCGAGCCGTCGGTCGGGTCGACGAGTGGCGCAGGAGCCCGAGGCGTACGATCCCTACTCCTTCGACTCCTACGGTCCCCAGGACCGGGCCGAGTCCCAGGCTCCGCGTGCGCCTCAGGGACGCCAGCGTCGGCGGCAGAACCCGGACTACGACGACCCGGCCTACGCCGGATACGAGCAGGGCTACGACCAGGCTTACGACCAGGCTCATGACCGGGCCTACGCCCCGGGCTACGACTACGACGATGCGTACGACCGCGGCTATGACGAAGGCTACGACGATCGCTACGACGACGCCTACGACAGGTCGGTCGAAGGCGGCCGAGGAGACCGGGGCGGAGCGTTCCTCGAGGGCTCCGGGGCGGCGATCGTGGTGCACCTCACGCTGGTAATCCTCGCGATCTGGTTGACCTGGGCCTACGGAACCTCAGTCATCTGACAGGTTCGAAGGCAGGTCAACCCGCCGAAACTCCCACCTTGCCGTCAGGTCTGCTGACCTGATGAGGGATAATGGACGTGCAATGCGCGCTCCGAGGCCATCCGGCAGGTGAGCGCCGACACGCGAGACACGGAAGAAGGTGCCGCATGGCGGCGATGAAGCCGCGGACGGGAGACGGTCCGCTGGAGGTCACCAAGGAAGGTCGGGGCATCGTGATGCGCGTCCCGCTCGAGGGTGGTGGCCGGTTGGTCGTCGAACTGAACGCCGAAGAGGCCGCTGCGCTCGGCGAAGAGATCAAAGGTCTCGGGCTGAACGCGTAGATGACCACAACGCTGCCGTCACCGGCTCTGCCGTCGCAGGCTCTGCCGTCTCAGGTCAGGCCGCCCACCTTCACGCTCAGCCCGCTCGGTCCGGAGAGCCTCGATGCCGAGATCATCGCGCTTCCGGTCATCCCCGGCGAGGACGCGCTGGTCATCGGTCCTGGGGCCGCAGACCTGGGCGAGGATCACGACCTTCTGGGTCATCTCGAGTTCGAAGGTGCCACCGGCAGTGCCGGTGAGGTGACGACGTACGCCGTCACCGGCTCCGGTGCCCTGCGACGGATCCTCCTGATCGGTGTCGGCGCGCAACGTTGCGACGACTTCCGGCGGGCGGGCGCCGCGTTGGCTCGCGCCGTGCGTGACCGGTCAGAGGTCGTCACGACCATTCCGGCAGTCGATCCCGAGGTCGGGCTGGAGCCGTTCGTGGCCGGCGCGACGCTGGGTTCCTTCCTCTTCCACTGGCGCTCCGAGGGAGCGCCGTGGACGCCGGTGGAGACGATCACCCTGGCCGACCTCGGCGACGACCAGGCGGCAGCGTTGGACCGGGCTCAGGCGATCGCGCGCGCCGGCTGGCGCGCGCGATTCTTCGCCACGGTCCCGAGCAATCTCAAGAACCCTGGCTGGCTCGCCGAGCAGGCCACGGCCCTGGGTGCGGAGACCGGCCTGAAGGTCACCGTCTGGGGCGAGGAACAGCTCGCCGCGGAGGGCTTCGGGGGCATCGTCGCGGTCGGCCAGGGGTCGGCGACCCCGCCGAGGCTGATCCGGCTCGACTACGCGCCCCGCAAGGCCGGTCGGAGGACGCCGACGGTGGTGCTGGTCGGCAAGGGCATCACCTTCGACACCGGCGGGCTCAACATCAAGCCCGGTGACGGCATGATCAACATGAAGCGTGACATGACCGGCGGCGCCGTGGTGCTCGCAGTGATGTCGGCGCTCGCCGAGATCGGCTGCCCGGTCAAGGTCGTCGGGCTCATCGCCGCCGCGGAGAACGCCATCTCCGGCTCCGCGCTGCGCCCCGGCGACGTGGTCACCCACTACGGCGGCCGCACCTCCGAGGTCACCAACACCGACGCCGAGGGCCGTCTCGTGCTGGCTGACGCGATGGCGTACGCCGTGGACAAGATCAAACCTGCCGCGCTGGTCGACATCGCCACCCTGACCGGTGCGATGCGGGTGGCGCTCGGACAGACGATGGCCGGCTACTTCGCCGACGACGACGCGTTGTCGACCCAGCTGAAAGAGGCGTCGGAGCGCTCCGGCGAGACGCTGTGGCGGATGCCGCTGGCTGCGGACTACGAGGAGAAGCTCGCCTCGAAGGTCGCCGACGCCGACAACGCCCCTGGTGGCCCCGGCGCCATCACCGCCGCGCTCTTCCTGCACCACTTCACCGGCGGCATCCCGTGGGCCCACCTCGACGTGGCCTGCGGCGATGCCTATGCCGACGTCCACGAGCTCACCCCCGGACCCACCGGCTTCGGTGCCCGAGTGCTGCTCACCTGGCTCGCCGGCGCGGACCCGCTGGCCGGCGTAGGTTCCTGACGAGAAGTCACCCCCGTCGGCCGAGAGGTCACCTACGTCGGCCGAGATGGCACGTACGCGACCACTCGGCTGACGCGAGTGACGCCTCGGCCGGCGCGGCTAGATGTACTCGGCCATCACGTTGGTGACAGTCGGCTGATCGGTGGGAGTCCTGCGAGTGCGCTGTGGCGTCGAACAGTGTTGTAGCACTCGAGCCATGGGGAAAGCGCGGCGGCTCGGTCGGTGTTGGTGAGGTAGACCTGGCGGTAGGCCCACTCGGTCGCCAGGGTGCGGTTGTATCTTTCGACCTTGCCGTTCTGCCAGGGGCAATGGGGCTTGATGAACTTGTGCTTGGCTCCCAGCGTGGTGATCGCCTCAGCCACGTCGTTGGATCTGCGGTAGGAGAAGTGGTTGTCGGTGATGACCCGCTCGATGCGGGTGATGCCGTGGGCCGCGAAGTAGTCGGCGGCCCGGCGGATGAACCCTGCGCAGGTGGGGCCTTTCTCGTCGGGCAGGATTTCGGAGTAGGCCACTCGGGAGTGGTCATCGACCATCGAGTGCACGTAGTCGTAGCCGATCCGGGCCTGTTTCTTGGCCCAGGTTGACCCCATCTGACGGCCGTGGGCCTTCCAGCCGCCGCCGTCGGGGATCTTGCCGATCTTCTTGACGTCGACATGGACCAGCTCACCGGGCCGGTCGCGTTCGTAGCGCACCGTGGTGGTCTTCGAGGCCCGGATGACCTCCCCGGTCAACGGGTCACACTCACGCAGGTACGGGACGCGGTGGCGGCGTAGGACCCGGCCCACGGTCCGTGCTGGGACACCGAGTTCGGGCCCGAGCCAGTCCTGGCCGCGGCGCTCTTGGTGGCGCTTGACCACGATCGCTTCCTCGACTTCGGCCGGTGTCTGATTCGGGCAGTGGTGGGGACGCGAGGACCGGTCGTGTAGACCGGCTTCGCCTTCGGCACGGAACCGGGCGATCCAGCGGTGCGCGCACTGGCGCGAGACGCCTTGGGCCTTGGCTGCGTGCGCGACGGCCCAGTCGTCCTCGACGACTCGCTGGACCAAGAGTTGCCGGCCACGAAAGTTCAGCCGGGCATTACGGTGGGACACGAAGACCTCCGGACGGTGGATGACCTAGACAGCAACCACCGCACCCGGAGGTCTTCGCTACGTCAACAACCGACCCGGAGTGTCACCAACCTCATGGCCGAGTACAGCTAGATCTTGCGGGCGAGCAGGAGGCCGTCGCCGACCGGGAGCAGCAGCGGGATCAGGTCGTCGTTGTCGGCGACCTGCTGGTTGAGCTCGCGGATGGTGGCGGTCTCCTCGTCACGAACGGACGGGTCGGCCACACGGTCGTGCCACAGCGCGTTGTCGAAGGCGACCACGCCGCCGGGACGCAGGAGGCGCAGCGCCTCCTTGAGATAGGCCGAGTATTCCGTCTTGTCACCGTCGACGAAGACGATGTCGTAGTGGTCGTCGGTGAGGCGGGGGAGCACGTCGAGGGCGGCGCCGGCGATGCAGCGTGCCTGCCGCTGGCCGAAGCCGGCCTCGGTGAAGCTCTGGCGGGCCAGCCGCTGGTGCTCGGTCTCGATGTCGACGGTGGTCAGCACTCCGTCGGAGCGCATGCCGCGCAGCAGCCACAGCCCGGAGACGCCGGTGCCGGTGCCGACCTCGACGACGTTCTTGGCGTCCAGGACGGAGGCGAGGAAGCGGAGCGTGGCGCCACCGCCCGGCCCGATCGGTGCGACTCCGACCTCCTCGGCCCGGGAACGGGCGGCTGCGAGGAGGTCGTCCTCCGCGACGTACTCGTCGGCGTAGGTCCAACTTGCGGTCGAGACAGGGCTGGTCACACCGCAAAACCTAACGTGTTTCCCTCAACGGCGCGGGAACGCCTGATCCAACTTGTGCGTTGAACGGTGACAGGAAGAGGAAAAATAGGAGCCTCACAGGCAACTCTCAGCCCTTCCAGGTCCAGGAGATCTACCGTAGGAGATGTCAGCGATCAGCGAGACAGGCAGGAGCACCATGACCGCGCAGCCCACGACCGAGACCCCGACTCCAGAGCCGGGTGTGCCGTCGTGGGACGAGATCGTGGAGAAGCACTCCGACCGGGTCTACCGGCTCGCCTACCGTCTTACCGGCAACCGCCCCGACGCGGAGGACCTCACCCAAGAGGTCTTCGTACGCGTCTTCCGCTCTCTCGACACCTACAGCCCCGGCACCTTCGAGGGCTGGCTGCACCGGATCACCACCAACCTCTTCCTGGACCAGGCCCGCCGCAAGCAGCGGATCCGCTTCGATGCCCTCTCCGACGAGCGCGCCTCGCGCCTGACGAGCAACGGCCCGACGCCGGACCTGGCCTACACCGACCAGCGCTTCGACGACGACATCGAGCGCGCCTTGGCCACGCTGCCGCCCGACTTCCGGGCCGCGGTCGTGCTCTGTGACGTGGAGGGGCTCTCCTACGAGGAGATCTCGGAGATCCTCGGTGCCAAGCTCGGCACCGTCCGATCGCGGATCCACCGCGGCCGGGCGATGCTCCGTGACGCTCTCGCCCACCGCGCCCCGCGCGGCGGACGGTTGCGTCACTCCGGGCCCAAGGTGTTGTGGGGCGGGGCTTCATGAGTTTTCTGGGCAACCACCTCGGCGCGCGCACCAGCGCGCTGCTCGACGGCCAGCTCCCCGAAGCGGAGGAGGAGCGGGCCTGGGCCCACGTGCACGAGTGCTGCGCCTGCCGGCGCCTCGTCGAGCGTGAGGGCTGGCTCAAGCGGCGCCTGGCCGGGCTCAGCGTCGATCCCGGCGTCTCGGCCCCGGCCGACCTCAAGGGATCGCTCCGCGGTGGAGTCATGGCCGCCTCCATGTGGCCCACCGACGACCCTTCGACAAGCTCAGGACATCGCCTCGGCGAGACCTACTCCGACCCCCGGTCCGTGCGGCGTACGTTGGTGATGGTTGCCGCCGGTGGCGGTGCCGTGGGTGCCGCCGTGTTCGGCATGTTCGCCTTCGCGGCCGCGCCCGCCGACGCGCCGGTCCCGCGGAACCTGCCGGTCACCTCGGTCACCCAGGTCCCGGGTGCCCCGGTCGTCGCGCACGTGCGCCGCTGACCGACGACACAGCGACACCTCACGAGACCCCGGCTGCCCATTGTTGGGGCGAGTGGGAAGAATGGGTGTTGTGACGCAGGAACCACAAGACGACCAGTCGCGGCCGATCTCCCGTTGGGCACCGCCGACCAACGTACCGAACGTGCCCCCGGCCGGGCAGTCGTCCCCCGACAACGCCGAGAACGCCGTCGACGACGAGCGCGACACGGCTGAGGTGCCGCTTCCGGCCATGCCTGCGCCCCCCGTCGCGCCGGGCCCGGGTGCCGTCACCCCTCCGCCTCAGTCGCCGCCACCGCCGGGCCCCTCGCTCCCCGGGTTCGACGGCCCGCCGGTCCCGCCGCCTGCACCGGCGTTCAGGCCCGACTCGACACAGCGCCGTCGCGTTCCGGGCCCGATCTGGGCGCTCGCGGCCGCCGTCGCGTTCCTGCTCGGCGTGCTGGGTGGCTACGCGGGTGGCGTGCTCGAGGACCAGGACGACATGTCCAGCCTGGCCGGCGGTGGGCTCGACCCCGGCTCGATCGAGACCGACGCGCCCCTGACGGGCGACGACGCCAACATCGTGAAGGTGGCCGCGACGCTGCTGCCCTCGACGGTGCAGATCTTCGCCGAATACCAGGGTGTCGAGGATGCCGCGACCGGCTCCGGGTTCGTCTTCGACCGCAACGGCCACGTGGTGACCAACAACCACGTCGTCGCCGACGCGGCCAAGGCCAAGGGCAGCATCGAGGTGGTCGACCACAAGGGCCGCCGCTACAAGGCTGACGTGGTCGGGCGCAGCGCGGTCTACGACCTCGCGGTGCTCGACGTGCCGGAGGTCAAGGAGCTCGAGCCCGCGTCTCTGGGCAGCACCTCGAGGCTGAGGATCGGTGAGGGGGTCGTGGCCATCGGCTCGCCCCTGGGGCTCAGCTCGACGGTGACCTCGGGCATCGTGAGTGCGCTCCAGCGTCCGGTGAGCACCGGACAGACCGAGGACGACACCTCCTACATCAACGCCGTCCAGACCGACGCGGCGATCAACCCCGGCAACTCCGGTGGCCCGCTCGTCAACCTCGTCGGTCAGGTCATCGGGGTCAACTCGGCGATCGCGACCGCTGGCGGGGGAGAGGGTGGCGAGGGCGGCAGCATCGGTGTCGGCTTCGCGATCCCGATCGACCAGGTCAAGGTGACCGCCGCGCAGATCCTCAAGACCGGCAAGGCGACCTACCCGATCGTGGGAGCCTCCGTCGACGTCCAGGCCGTCGACCACGACGGAGCGTTGATCTCGGTGGTCGAGGCGGGTTCGCCGGCGGCCGCCGGCGGCCTCAAGGACGGTGACCGGGTCACCAAGGTGGGAGACGTCACCGTCACCGACGGGATCGGCATGATCGTCGCCATCCGCGCTCACCAGCCGGGCGAGACGATCGAGTTCACGGTGATGCGCAACGGCGCCCGCCACGAGCTCAAGATCAAGCTGGAGGCACAGACCGAGAACCTCGCCTGAGACGGGCGAAAAGACGCGAAGAGCTGCTGGGCGCGATGCCCGGCAGCTCTTCGCGTTGTTGTGGGGAAGGTTTAGTTGTGGGGGTTGAGGATGCTGTGACTCAAGAAGCGTCCGGCGTGGCGGCGGGCGCAGCGCCCTCGGCCTCGACGAACGGGTGGTCGGCCACGAAGGCCTTGGTCTGCGAGTACATGTCATCGATGAACTTCTCGAGGACACTGGCCTCGACACGCCACTGGCCGCGGCCGCCGATCTTGATGGCGGGGAGCTCACCACGGCGGACAAGGGCATAGACCTGTGCGCTCGAGGTGTTGAGCACCTCGGCCACGTCGGCAAGAGTCAGGAAGCGGGGGGTACCAGACATAAGGATCAGTCTCCCAGACTTGGCAAGCGGCCGTAAACCATCGCGCAAACCTGTTAGCCCGCTTTAGGTAGTGTTGCGCTGCTTTGTGGATGCGTGGTGGGTGAACCGTGAAGCAGAGTCGCGCTAGGCAGCGAACAAGAGATACAACCCGCCAACAGTGAAGCCGACCATCGTCACCAGAAGCGGCACCTGCCCAGTCACCAGATGCTGCTTGGGAAGCACCTGGAGCGCCCGGATATGGGCCGACCAGACGCCGAGCACGTGACCGATGATCACCGCGGCCACCTTGATGACGGCCAGCAGCGTGGCGTGGAAGGCGAAGAAGTAGGAGACCGGGAGGTCGGCCGTTCCGAACCAGTCGCCTCCGTTTCCCAGCGGATCCGATGCGTTGCGCAGCGTTGCCAGCCCGCTCTCCCAGAAGTAGCTGAGATAGTGCGCCACGACGTAGCCGACGATGATCGGCACGATCGAGGGAGCCAGCTCGGCGGGCAGGGCTCGGCGCGGCACGTCACCGACGCCGGTCAGCATCGTCCCGGCGCAGTAGAACCCGGCCACGATCAGCGGGAACGAGATCAGCGCGAGGTTGCTGATCAGGTAGGCGGTGCCACCTGAGATCTCCGGGCTCTGCACGATCTGGAGCCAGGGCGGCGACTCCCGGTAGGAGTCGTAGACGATGGTGCCGAACAGCACGGAGACGACCGCGACCAGGCCCGGCGCCGGACGCAGGGTGTCGAGGTTGCCGAGCGGGGTGCGCAGGACCAGGTTGCCGGCCTGCGTACGCCCCCACACCGACAGCTTCGCGGTCAGCGACGAGTAGACCTCGAACGGGTCGCAGCGCTCCAGGAACTCCTCGCCGAAGAGCACGCCGCCGAGGATCATCACGGCCAGGTAGACGGCCAGCCAGAGGCGTACGGGGCCGAGGTAGTTGTTCTCCGGATAGACCAGCTCGAGCCAGGCGAAGGCGAGCAGCGTGAACGCCGCCGGCCAGTAGCCGAGGCGCTCGGGCAGCCGGAGCGGGGGATCGCCCTCCCCACGCAGCCAGGTCAGTCCGGCCACGAACGTGCGGGCCGGGCTGATCGCTTTCCAGACCGGTCCGAACAGGAGCGAGAACGGGACGAGCCCGACCCAGATCCAGACGTACGTCATCCCGAAGATGGGGTTGAGGGCGTTGTCGGAGCCGGCGAAGGCGACGAGCACGAAGTAGGCGAAGATCAGCAGTCCGACGATGCGCCACAGTGCGGTCCAGGCGGGGGAGTCGACGACACGCCCGAGCCGCGGCAACGGCCAACCTCGGGGGTTGCGACTCTGTGGATCCTGCGGGGCGACGCCCTCGGCGGCGTGCTTGGTGGTCAGCACCAGCAGCCCGAAGGAGACGACCAGGGCGAGGACCGCGCCCGCGATGACGTACTCGAGCGGCAGTGGGAGGTCCTGGCGACCGCCCACGCCGTGGGTGAGGATCACCTGACTTCGAGGGTGACGATGGTCTTGCCGAGCGTGTGCGACTCGACCACGAACTGACCCGGGATGTCGAAGGCGCCCAGGCTGATCCGGGTGGTGCCGACGCCGTAGGCGGCGGACTGCGCCGGGTCGGTGTGCACGTGGATCTCGCCCGCGGCGTCGGCGGTCACGTCCAGCTCGACGCTGTGGCCGAGCGGGATGTCGATCTGGGTCCCGTGCGGGTCGACCGAGTCATCGGAGAAGTTGATCTCGACGACCACCGGGTCGCTGTCGGTGCGGGGCTCGGTGGCGACGTCGTTTCCGCAGGCGGTCGCGATGGACGCGATCCCGCAGATTGCTGCCACGACCGCGATGATCCGGGCCGTGAGGCGCATTACTCCCTCGTTTCGTGGGCTAAGTTCGAGCTGGCTTCTGCCACAATCGCACATGAACCAAAGAGGGGGCTGAGAGGGTATGAGCGAGCGTCAGCGAGCGACCACAGGCCTCAGGCCGCCACGTCCGTACGATGGCGCCTGCGCTACGGAGGTGGCGGCATGAGCGAGCGTCAGCGAGCGAATCATGGGATCAACACGCTGCCGCGTCCGTACCCTGGCGCCTGCGCTACGGAGGTGGCAGCGTGAGCGACCGACTCAGGCCACGTGAGGTGGCCTACCTGGACGGCGAGACGCTGGCGGTGCCGCACCAGGTGGCGAGCATCGAGCTGATCCAACCTCGGTCCGAGGGCTTCGACTACGGTGCGTTTCTCGAGCACGTCGAGGACCGGCTCGCCTTCGTGCCCCGCTACCGCCAGCGGGTCCGGGTGGTGCCCGGTCGCATCGCCTACCCGGTCTGGGCGGACGACGACCGGTTCGACCTCACCTACCACGTACGCCGCTCCGCGCTGCCCCGCCCGGGCTCGATGGACCAGCTCCTCGACCTGGCCGGCCGGATCGTCTCCCGGCCCCTGGACCGCTCCCGGCCGTTGTGGGAGCTCTATGTCATCGAGGGTCTGGCCGGCGACCGGGTCGCGCTGATCACCAAGACCCACCAGGCGCTGGTGGACGGCGCCGAGACGGTCGACCTGGTCCAGCTGCTGCTCGACGACAAGCCCGAGGTCGGGCCGATCGTGCCCGACCTGTGGGAGCCGCCGGTGCCGCAGTCGAGTGCCCGCCTGGTCGCGGGAGCGGTCTTCGACGCGGTCACCTCGGTCAGTGGACTGACCGGCACGGCCCGCAGCCTGGGCGGTGTCGCCCTGGGGCGGGTCACCAGCGTCGCCAAGGACCTCCAGAGCGCGGGCAACGAGATCGCCCGAGTCCTCACCCGCCGGGCTCCGGAGCGGCCGACGCCGCTCAGTGGTTCGCTCTCCCAGCAGCGGCTGGTGGTCACGCTGCAGGCCGACCTGGCCGACTTCCGCCGCATCCGTGACACCCACGGCGGCACCGTCAACGACGTGATCCTCGCGGCGGTCACCGGCGGTCTGCGTGCCTGGCTGATGACCCGGCAGCAGTCGCTGGCCGGCGTACGCCAGGTGCCGGCGCTGGTGCCGGTCTCGGTGATCGACGAGGAGCTCGACCCGACCCAGCTCGGTTCGGCGGTGGCGCCCCACTTCGTGGTGCTCCCGGTCGCGGAGCCGTCGCCGGTGGTCCGGCTCCACCAGGTGTCCTACTCCTTCGAGCAGCACAAGGCGAACGCCCGCACGGTCAGCGCACAGCGGCTGGCCGGGATCAGCGGCTTCGCCCCGGCGACCTTCCACGTGGTCGGCTCCCGGGTGGCCGCGGAGAGCGAGCACGACTACCTGCTCTCGGTGTGCAACGTGCCCGGTCCGCAGGAGCCCCGCTACGCGGCCGGCTCGCGGCTGGTGGCCTCCTATCCGATCCACCCGCTGACCGAAGGCCACACCCTTGCGATCGGGGTGACCTCCTACGACGGCCAGGTCTTCTTCGCGATCACCGCCGACCGCGACCTGGTGCCCGACGCGTCGCTGGTCGGACAGTGCATCACCGAGGCCCTCGACGAGCTGCTCGACACCGCCTCCGGCCGCCGCTTCCGCGCTCCTCGGGGTCTGCGCGTGGTCAAGAACTCCGGCGAGTGAGGCAGAATTCGGTCCGTGACCCGCATCTACGTACCCGCCACGCTCGCGCTGCTCGCTGACTGGTACGCCAAGGGCGAGCTGCCCGGCACCGCCGACGGCTACGCAGCCCCCGACGACAGCGAAGAGGCCGAGTACGCAGCCCTGATGAGCGCCGCCGACGACTCGGCGGCGCTCCTGGCCGGTCCCGGGCGCCGGGTCGTGGTCGTCGTGGACGCGCCGGCCGCCCTGGGCGATCAGGTGGTGCCGTTGAAGCTCGTCGCCGCCGTCCACGCCGACCTGGCCGACCGGCCCGCCGACGCCGACCCCGATGAGGACCTGGGCTGGTTCGCGACCCAGGAGATCCCGCAGCTCATCGGTTAGATCGGCGCCGGCCGACTCAGGCGGGGATCAGTCCTCGTTCCACCAGGTCTCGGTGTCGATGCCCTGGTAGGGCGGGACCTTCACGGTGCGGGCGCCGGCCTTGCCGCCGATGGTGATGGTGCGGTAGCTGACGTTGTTCGACCGCGTCCGCTCGTAGAGGTTGCCGTCGGGGTTGACGGTGACCTTGATCCGGTACGTACCGTTCTTGACCTTGCTCAGGTCGAAGGCCTGGGTCTGGGACTGGTTGTAGGTGTCACCCCAGCCCGCAGGCATGCTTTCCCGGAGCCAGAGCGCGGACTTCTCGCCACAGGCCGACTCCAGGCCGGTCTGGCCCGGCCGCAGCGTCGCTCCGGGCACGGTCAGATCGACCGGGTCGGTGGGCACCAGGCACCACGACTGCTTGCCGCTGGTCGTGACGACCTTGTCCTTGGCGTCGACCAGCTCGTACTTCGCGAAGTCGAGGAAGTGCCAGTGGTTGTGCTCGGGGGCCTCGTGGAACTCCATCGTGCCGGTTCGCTTCACCCCGACCTGCTTACCGTCGCGGTAGAACATCTGGTAGGCGTCCATCACCGGTGACGTGCCGCGGCGGAAGCCCTCGACGATCATCGGCGCCGGTCCGGCGTTCCACTCGTTGGCGGCGAAGTTGAGGCGGTCGATGCCCTGCTCGTCGACCTCGGTCGAGATCTGCCAGGCGGGCACGGAGACGAGGTCGGGCAGGGTGTCCTTCGTGGGCTTGCCCGGTTTGATGGAGCCGAGAGCGCCACCCAGCGGGAGGCGGCCGCGGCCGTTCTCGCCGCCCTCCAGCAGCTCTCGCGGCACCACGGTGCGTGCGCCCTGGTCGTCGTCGGCGCCGTGGGCCGCCATGATGCCCATGCCGCCCTCGCCCTCACCTTCGCCCTCGCAGCCACCCTCGGGGCATCCGTCGACGATGACCAGGTTCTGCTTGGCGGTGCGGCTGGCCTTCGGCAGCCCGAGGAAGTCGGCGACGGCCTTGCTGACGCTCATCGTCATGGTGAGCCGGGTCTCGCCCTTGGTCTCGAACTCGAGGTCGGAGACGGTCGGGACCGCCATGCCCCGCTCGATCCCGTAGAGGACACCCTTGGTGAACCAGTTGCCGCCGCAGAACTCGGGGTAGACCGGACCGGTGGCGCCGTCGGTCTGCACCCGCTGCCGGTCGTAGCCACCGGGGCACAGCGGCCGCGTGTCGTCGAGGATCACCTTGCCGGACTTGTTCTTGAGCGTGACCCGGAGACCGTCCTTGAAGCCCTTCATCCCGTCGACGATCGAACCGGGCGCGGTCGTGGTGGTGCGCTTCTTGCCGCGGATGACCGTCTTGGTCAGCTTGACCGGCTCGTCGTAGGCGGCGTGGCTCGCGCGGAACTCGAAGGCGGCGTCATAGGCGGCCAGCCAGACCGACGGCTGGAAGTACGCCGTCCCTTCCCAGGCCTCCACCTCGACGGTGTCGGCGGCGGCGACGAGCTTCAGCGTTCCCTTGCCGGTAGCACCGCTCGCGGGTCCGGAGTTCGCCGTCACCGTCGTGGTGACGACGAGTGCGGCGGCCACCAGCCCGATGCCGGCCGAGACCAGCTGCCGCGTGCGAGTACGAGGTTTAACCATCGAGATCCCCTCCTGAATGGCCCGAATCCCTCCGATCCGGGGCCTGACAGCGGGCAATTTATTGCCCGCCGCATATGGGGACGGTTAGCTTTTCAGTTCGGTTGCACGGAATCGGGGAGATTCTCAACGAGAGAGGTACGCCGCGCCGACCGCCTGCTCGAGATCGAAGGCCTTGAGCATGAGCTCCTCGACGTACGCCTCGAGCTTGGCCCCGACCAGCGGCACGGGCACCTTGATGTTCAGCCGCACGCTCTCGGTGGTGCGACCGTCGGACTCCGACAGCGAGATGTTGCCGCGCAGGGTGGCCAGGCCTCCGGGGACGGTGATGTCGACGACTGCCACGGTGTCGGAGGACCAGACCTCGTTCTGGCGGACGGTCAGGTCGCCGGTGACGATGCGCTTCGCGAACGAAGGTACGCCGACGGTGGACTGCACGCGGTCGATGCGCACCTCTCGCGGCGCGCCGCCGATGGTCACCCGTCGACGGAGCGCGCCCTGGGCGTCGGCGACCTGCTCACGGAAGCCCGGGTCGGCGAGCATCGCGGACACCTCGCCCATGCGGGCGTCGTAGACGAGCTCGTGCTGGAGGGTCGTCGTCATTGCCGAATCCTTTGAGGCTCTTCTGCGGGTTGGACGGGGATGAGGTGGCTCAGCCGGCGAGCCAGCGGGTGCCCACCTCGTGCTCCTTCTCGAGTGCCTTCTTGAAGATCGAGAGGATGAGATCCTCCAGCTTTCCGCTGACCAGGGGCACATTCACGGTAGCGGTCAAGGTAACGGTCTCGATGGTCCCTGTGCCGTTCTCGGCCAGGCGGGCGGTGCCGGCCAGCGAGCCGGGCTTGCCCGGCAGCGTGAGCTTGAGATCGCCGGAGGCGAAGTCGGAGGACCAGATCTCGTCCTGGTGCACCTCGATGGTCTCGCCCACGAACTTCTTCGCGAACCCGGGCACCCCGCTGACCGCCTGCTCGTAGCGGATGCTCACCGTCGATCCCGTGATCGCCACGCTCTTGGACAGTGCGTGCTGGGCGTCGCAGACCTGCTCGCGGAACGTCGCGTCGGCGAGCATCCCGGAGACGGCTGCGATCGGGGCGTCATAGGAGAGGTCGACCGACAGCTTTTTGCTCATGAAAAGACATCATGACGCCTAGGAGGGCCAGAGTCACCAGTGATGCCGCCGAGAGAACCGCCACATTCTTTGAGTATGCTCTTTACCGAGGGGCCACGGGCCGGCCATCCGCCTATGACTCACATCGGCGATTCCTTTGGACGCGGCGGCCTATCCGGAGCCGTGCCGGGATACCGTGACAGGTGTGTCAACGGAGACGCATATCAAACCTGTCCAAGCTCCGCAGAACGTCCAGCAGTTCCGCCTGCCGAGCGCCACCTACTTCCGCCACGTAGCCCCCGAGGAGCTCACCGGTCGCAGCGAGGCCGACCTCGCCGGCGCGGTGGGATCGCATCTGGCCCTGGCAGCCAGACGCCCGCAAGGCACCGCCGCCGTGCGCATCCTCACCCCGACCACCGCCGCAGACGGTTGGTCCGCCGGAGGCCGCAGCGTCGTCGAGATCGTCGTCGACGACATGCCCTACCTCGTGGACTCGGTCAAGACCGAGCTCTACCGTCGTGGCCTCGACGTCCATCTCGTCGTCCACCCCGTCATCGACGTCGCCCGTGACGTGACCGGTGCGCTCGAGGGGGTGAACGAAGGCGACATCCGCGAGTCCTGGATGCACATCGAGATCGACCGTCTCGCTTCCGACGCGGCGAAGGAGATCGTCGCGGGTCTGGAGGGCATCCTCGAGGACGTACGCGAGGTCGTCGAGGACGAGCCGCGGCTGCACCGCCGGCTGGCGGAGATCGCGGCCGGCCTGCGCTACACCCCGCCCAACAGCGTCCCGCGCGAGGAGGCCGCCGAGGCCGCCGAGCTGCTGGCCTGGCTGGCCGAGGACCACTTCCTGCTGACCGGCTACCGCGAGTACCGTCTCGACGGCGACTACCTGCGCGGCCGCTCCGGCACCGGCCTGGGCATCCTGCGCGCCGACCCGCCGCAGGCCCCCGACCACGGCAAGATGCCGCCGAAGGTCGCCGCCCACGCCCGCGACAAGGTCATGCTCGTCCTGGCCAAGGCCAACTCCCGCTCGACCGTCGGGGAGCCCGCCTACCTCGACCATGTCGGCATCAAGATCTTCAACGGCGCCGGCGAGGTGGTCGGCGAGCACCGTTTCCTCGGCCTGTTCACCACCAAGGCGGCCCGGGAGTCGGTGACCCGGATACCGGTCGTCCGCGGCAAGGTCGCCGCGGTCCTCGACCACACCGGCTACGACCGCCGCAGCCACACCGGCAAGGCCATGCTCGACGCGATGGAGTCCTACCCGCGCGAGGAGCTCTTCCACGCCTCCACCGAGGAGCTGATGGACCTCGCCGAGGCAGCGCTGGGAGCGATCGAGCGTCGCATCCTGCGGGTGGCCGTCCGCCCCGACACGTACGGCCGCTACGTCTCGGTCCTCGTCTCGCTGCCGCGTGACCGCTACAACACGACGGTTCGCGAGCGGTTCTCGAAGGTGCTCCTCGAAGCTCTCGACGGCACCGACCTGGAGTTCACCGTACGCATCAGCGAGTCGACCACGGCCCGGGTGCACTTCGTGGTGCACGGCACCACCGAGTCGCTGGGCGAGGCCCTGGACACCCCGGGGCTGATCGACAGCCTGGAGTCGCGGCTGCGCAAGGCCGCCCGGAGCTGGCGCGACGACCTCGTCAGCGCGGTCATCGCCCATGCCGGTGAGGATGGCGCGGCGCGGCTCTCGCACGTGCTCGACGCGTTCCCGGAGGCCTACAAGGAGGACTTCGACGCCGACACCGGCGCCGCCGACCTGACCCGTCTGGAGCTGCTCTCCCACCAGGGCGAGGCGGTCGACTTCTCCTTCTACAAGGACCCGGAGAGCGCCGGCGGATTCCGGATCAAGATCTACCGCACCGGCGGCCCGCTCTCGCTGTCGCTGATGCTGCCGATCCTGTCCTCGTTCGGTTTCGAGGTCACCGACGAGCGGCCCTACGACCTGGAGGGCGTCGGCACGTCCGGCTCGGAGGAGTGGTTCATCTACGACTTCGGCCTCGCCTACGCCGGCACCCCGGTCGGCACGCCCACCCAGCTGGTCGCAGCGCTGCACCAGGCCTGGTCCGGGCGCAGCGAGATCGACGGGCTGAACGCGCTCGTCCTGGCGGGCCTCGACCACGGCCAGGTCACGATGCTGCGTGCGTACGGCCGCTACCTGCGCCAGGCCGGCACTCCGAGTTCGTTCTTCTCGATCGGCAACGCGCTGTGCACCAACCCGGGCATCGCCCGGCAGATCGTGGAGCTGTTCGAGACCCGCTTCGACCCCTCGCTCACGGCGCGTGACGAGACCAAGCGGGCCGAGGCGATCATCGAGGCTCTCGACGACGTCGCGAGCCTCGACCAGGACCGGATCCTGCGCAGCTACGTCACCGCGATCCTGGCGACGACGCGGACCAACTACTACCGCGGACGTGACTACCTCTCGTTCAAGTTCGACCCGCAGCAGCTGCCCGACCTGCCGCTGCCGCGGCCGGCGTACGAGATCTTCGTCTACTCGCCCGACGTCGAGGGCGTGCACCTGCGCTTCGACGCGGTGGCCCGCGGTGGCCTGCGGTGGAGCGACCGGCGCGACGACTTCCGCACCGAGGTGCTGGGGCTGGCGAAGGCGCAGCAGGTCAAGAACACCGTGATCGTGCCGGGTGGCGCGAAGGGTGGCTTCGTCCCCAAGGGCGTGGCCGGTCCGGACGCCTACGTCACGTTCCTGCGTGGCCTGCTCGACGTCACCGACAACCGGGTGGACGGCGAGATCGTGCCGCCGGCCGACGTGGTGCGCCACGACGCCGACGACTCCTACCTGGTCGTCGCGGCCGACAAGGGCACCGCGACCTTCTCCGACCTGGCCAACTCGGTCGCGGCGGAGTACGACTTCTGGCTCGGCGACGCGTTCGCCTCCGGCGGTTCGGCGGGCTACGACCACAAGGCGATGGGCATCACCTCGCGGGGCGCCTGGGTCTCGGTGCAGCACCACTTCAAGCGGCTCGGCATCGATCCGCAGGTGGACGAGATCACCGCGGTCGGGGTCGGGGACATGTCCGGCGACGTCTTCGGCAACGGCATGCTGCGCTCGGACCGCATCCGACTGGTGGCCGCCTTCGACCACCGGCACATCTTCATCGACCCGACACCCGACGCGGCGACGGGCTTCCAGGAGCGGACGCGGCTCTTCGAGACGCCCCGGTCGACCTGGGAGTCCTACGACACCTCGCTGATCTCGGCGGGTGGCGGCGTGTGGTCGCGGCAGCTGAAGTGGGTGCCGATCAGCCCCGAGGTGCGTTCGGCGCTCGGCCTGGCGGCCGACGTCAAGCGGCTCACACCGCAGGAGCTGATCAGCGCGATCCTGCGGGCGCCGGTCGACCTGCTGTGGAACGGCGGGATCGGGACGTACGTCAAGGCGTCCACCGAGACCGACGCCGATGCCGGTGACCACGCCAACGACGGTGTCCGGGTGGACGCCGCCGAGCTTCGGGTGCGGGTCGTCGGTGAGGGCGGCAACCTGGGCATCACCCAGGCCGGCCGGGTCGAGTTCGCTCGCAAGGGCGGCCTGATCAACACCGACGCGATCGACAACTCCGCCGGTGTCGACACCTCCGACCACGAGGTCAATCTCAAGATCCTGCTGGACCGAGAGGTACGCGCGGGCTCACTCACGCTGGCTGCGCGAGACGAGCTCCTCGAGGAGATGACCGACGAGGTCGCCGCGCTGGTCCTGGCCGACAACGAGGCCCACAACGTGACCCTGACCCGTGCGGTCGCCTCGGCGCCGCAGCTCCTGGAGGCTCACGAGCGCCAGATCGCGGAGTGGGTCACTGCCGGCGTACTCGACCGGGACGTGGAGGGCCTGCCGTCCTCGACCGAGGTCGCACGCCGTCTGGAGGTGGGGGAGGGGCTCACCGCCCCCGAGCTCGCCGTCGTGCTCGCCTGGACCAAGATCGAGCGCCGGCGCGAGCTGGTCGCGGAGGGTCTTCCCGACCCCGCCGAGGACCCGGAGAGGACCCAGCGCCTGGTGGCCTACTTCCCGACTCCGATCCGCGAGCGGTTCCCCGAGGCCATCGTGGACCACCCGCTGCGGCGGGAGATCTGGGCGACCTCGGCGGTCAACGAAGAGGTCAACCTTGCCTTCGGGCGTGTCGACGAGCCGTCACGGTGAGCACGGTGCCGGCGAGCAGGAGCGAAACGCCGAGCGCGGCGAAGATCCACGACGGGCCGCCGGTCTCGGGCAACGAGCTCTGAGGTGAGGTCTCCGTCGGCGGTCCCGGGTTCGGGGCCGTCGGCGGATTCTCATTTCCGCCCGGGGTCGGGACGTCGGTGGGCGCCGGGGTCGGGTCCGGGGTCGGCGTCGGGTCCGGTGTCGGGTCGGGCGTGGGAGTCGGGTCCGGCGTCGGCGTCGGGTCCGGTGTCGGGTCCGGGGTCGGGGTCGGGTCCGGGGTCGGGCTCGGCGAGGCGATCTTGTCGACCCGGAAGTCCTGTCCGCCGTGGATCTCGCCGGCCGAGGTGATCGTGACCGTACGCGAGGCCTCACCTACCACGCGCGTCCCGTCGGGCGCGGTGACGGTGATCGTGTAGTCGCCCGGCGGGAGGTCCTCGAGGATATAGGCGCCCGCGTCGTCGGTGGTGACCGTGACCGGGCCGTCGGGACCGTCGACGGTGAGCGTGACACCGCCGACCGGGTCGCCGGTGGAGGCGTCGGTGACGCGTCCGGCGATCGATCCGGGTCGGGTGAGGTCGAAGTCGACCCCGGTCACGTCGCTCGTGGCCACGGTGACCGGCCGCGTGGTCGGACCCGAGTAGCCCTCGGGAGCGTCGATCTCGGCGGTGTAGTCGCCGGGCGGCACCCCGTCGAGCGCGTAGTTGCCGTCACCGTCGGTGACGGTCGTGAGCGGCTCGCCGCCGCCGGCCGGGACCAGGCGCACCTGGACGCCGCCGAGACCGTTACCGCCGCCGGTGACCGTGCCCGAGACGCCGGCGAGCTGGTTGACCACGAAGTCCTGGTCGGTGATCGGGGCGTCGTCGACGGTGATGTCGGAGCGGGTCGTCCCGTCGGGGCCCGCGGTGTAGCCGGCGGGCACGGTGAGGGTCACCGAGTAGCCCATGCCGGCTTCGTTGTCGTCGAAGAGGTAGCTGCCGTCGGTGCCGGTGGTCGTGGTCGCGGTGGTGCCGTCGGGACGGGTGAGGGTCACGGTCGCACCCGGGACCGGGGCGCCGGCGTCGTCGCGTACGGTGCCGCTGATGGGCTGCGGGATCACCTGCCGTACGTCGAAGTCGGCTCGCGAGGCCGGGTCGCCGTCGTTGCCGCGGTTGCTGACGGTCGCCTCGGTCTGCCCGACCGTCGCGCACCCGTCGGGCTGGCTGAGCCGGACGGTGTAGCCGTCCTGGGTGGCGAACTCGCCGAAGGAGTAGGTGCCGTCCGGGGCGGGGCTCGTGGTCGCCAGCGTCTCGCCGTAGGGCGAGACCAGGGTGAGGACCGAGTCCTCGACCGGGCACGAGCCGGAGGTCGACACGTCGGTGACCGCGCCGCCGATCGGGCGGGCCCGGCTCACGAACCAGGTCTGATAGACCGGGAACCCGGCACGACGGGTGAAGACGAAGGACAGGCTGGTCAGACGGATGTCGGGCTCGTACCAGCCGCTGGCGCCGTTGGTGTCGGTGGCGGTCGGGTTTCCGGTCAGGGTCGAGGTGGCCGGGTTCCAGGTCGGCTGGTCGGCGCCACCGGCGTAGTTGAACGAACCCTGGAACCACCCGGAGATCGCCGCGGCCGGAACACCCTCGCCGTTCTCGTCGGTCGCCCGGACCTGGACCTGGTCGGAGTCGATGTCGCCGAGCACGAACGCCCAGCCGGTGTCGGGCGTGGGGTTGGCGAAGGTGTACGTCGTGGTCGAGGCGCCGCTCGAGGTGTCGGCCTTCGGGCGCAGGTTGATGTAGGCCGAGCCGCGGCTCGAGCCGTACTTCGCCCCCGGAGGCGTGCCTGCGTCGAGGAAGGTGGACGCGCCGCTGGGGAGGGCGACGTTCGCGCGGGAGTCGCTCGCCATCTGCGCCGCCGGGAAGCCGGCCGACCGCTGGGTCATCGTCGTGGAGTAGTCGTTCGACGTCCCGGAGCTCGGCGCCCACTCGGCCCACGAGTCGGTCATCGCGTGAGCCGGTGCCGGCGACAGCACCGTGACGAACACTCCGGCCAATAGCGCCAACGCCAGGCAGGCCCGGTTGAACATGGGAGGGGATCCTTTGCTTCCGAGGAGCAAGAACGTTGCGTTGGGGGACTTAGGAAGGCTATCCGAGCGGGACCTGAGATTTGCGCTCTGAATCACGCGTGTGGCGGAGGTTGACATCGTTCGGCGTCGCGGACTGCCACTCTGTGGGGCGCGGGATCGACCGGACGGACCGCGCCAGGGTCGGGATCAGGGCCGCTGCGGCGGTCAGCGCGGTGACCGCCAGGACGGCCACGGTGCCGTCGACGCCGGCGAGCAGCGCCCCGGCCAGCGCCGGCGCGAGCGGGATCGAGAGCATCGACACGAACTGTGCGGCGGCCTGCACCCTCCCGATCAGCTCCTGCGGAGTGGTCGCCATCCGGTAGGCGGCGATGCCGGCGTTGCCCGCCGGGTTCAGGAAGAGGCCGACCGAGGCGGCCAGCGCCATGACCGCGGGGTGCGTCCAGTACGCCAGCGGGATCGAGAGCGGCACGAAGCTCCAGGCGACGAGGATCGTCAGCCATCCCGTCGGCAGCCGGTCGATCAGCCACGGTGCGGCCAGGGCTCCGAGGATCCCGCAGGCGCCGATCGCCGCCTCCGCCAGCCCGATCTGCCACGCCGGGAAGCCCGCTTCGACCAGCCGCAGCAGCGCGAGGAAGAAGAGCGCGTTGACGGCGAGGTTGATGGCGGGGCTGAACAGGAGCAGCGTACGCAGGAACGGCTGCCGCCAGCTGTAGTCCAGTCCGGCGAGCAGATCGGCCATGGGCTTCCGGGCCTCCCGCGTCGCCGCCGGCGGCGCCGAGAGGTCGGCGCGGACGCGTGCCAGCAGCAGCCAGCCCGCTGCGTACGCGATGGCGTTGCCGGCGAAGGGCGCCCATCGGGAGATCCCGAGAAGTGCGCCGCCCAGCGGTCCGCCGAGCAGGCCGGCGATGTGCTGACGGGCCTGCTGCTGGGAGAGCGCGGTGGGCAGCTGATCGGCTGCGACCACCGACCTGATCGCCGAGTTCTCCGCTGGCAGGAAGAGTCCGTTGAGCGCTCCGGTGAGGAGGGCGACGAGAAGCAGATGGGGGAGGGTGAGCGATCCGAGGACCCCGGCGACCGCGAGGGAGGCGTACAGCACTGCCCCTGATCCGTGCGCGAGCCGCATGATCCGCAGTCGGTGACGCCGGTCGGCGATCACCCCGGCGGGCAGCAGCATGCCGACCATGCCGACGAGGTGGGCCGCCTCGGCCGTGGCCGCCCAGAAGGCCGATCCGGTCATGGCATAGGCGACGAGCGGCATCGCGAAGATGCTCACCCGGGTCCCGAGCTCGGCGACGGTGGCGCCGACCCACAGCGCGGTGAAGTCATGGTTGCGGGCGAGCGCTCGATAGGAGGACATACCCGCACCATAAGTTGCGCAAGAACTATTGCGCAATAGTTCTTGCGCACTGAATGGTGCGAGATTCGGCTAGGGTGGCGCCATGGCCACCTACGACGACCCGCGGATCCTGCGCGCGATCGCCCATCCGACGCGCAACCGGGTGCTGCACGAGCTGTCCGCAGCGGGCTCCCTCCGCGCGGCCGACATCGCGAAGCGCACCGGCATCCCGGCCAACCAGGCCAGCTTCCACCTGCGTCAGCTCGCGAAGTACGGCCTGGTCGAGGTCGCCCCCGACGCCGGCCGCGACAAGCGTGACCGCGTCTGGCGACTCGTCGACGAGGACATCACCATCAGTCCCCGGGAGATCGTCGAGCAGCCCGGAGGCGAGGCCGCCTACACGGTGTTCCAGCGCAACTCCGTGGCCCGGGGCCATCACCTGGTCGACCTGGCTTTCCAGATCTCGCGGGAGGACGACCCGGCCAAGCGCATCGTGTCCGAGACCTCCCTGCGGCTCTCCGAGGATGATGCCGTGCGGCTCCAGGGGGAGTTGAACGAGGTTGTCGCCCGCTATCGCGAGGCCGGTCGCCGATCCGACGACGAGCTGGAGCTCTACTCCGTCTATCAGCTCATCCAGCCGATGCCTGACCTCGCCGGCGAGGACGAACCCCCGGCCTGACGTGCGCGCCGATGTGGGTTACGTCTCAACCACGTCGGCCCGCAGGCTTCCTACTCGCGAGTCACCGGCGCGTTGGTTTACCGTCCAAATGCGCCCAGCCCAGGACGCCAGTAGGGAGATACGCGAACGATGAGCACAACCCAGATCGCCGAGAAGCGCGAGGTGCGCGAAGCCAATCGAGTCGAAGGTCACAACGCCAGGTCCTGGCTGCTGGTCTCCGCGATGCGTACCGAGATCTTCGACGACGCACAGCTGAGCCGCGCGGACCAGATCATCCTCGACATGGAGGACGCGATCGACACCTCGCTCAAGGCGCAGGCCCGCGAGAACGTGACCAGCTGGCTGAAGGGCGGCGGCCGCGCCTGGGTACGCATCAACGACTGGACCACCGAGGACTGGAGCGAGGACCTCGCGGCCCTGGCCGGGATCGAGACGCTCGCCGGGGTGATGCTCGCGAAGACCGAGTCGCCCGACCAGGTGACCGACACGTTCCAGCGGCTCGGCGGGTCGACCCCGGTGATCCCGCTGCTCGAGTCGGCGCTGGGCATCGAGGACGCCGCGACGATCGCGCGCGCCCGTGGTGCCTACCGGCTCGCGTTCGGCTCGGGTGACTACCGCCGCGACACCGGTGCGGAGAACGACCCGCTCGCGATGGCCTACCCGCGGACGAAGCTCGTCCTCGCCTCGCGGATCGGTAACCTCCCGGGCCCGATCGACGGCCCGACGGTCGGCAGCAGCCACCCGCTGCTCCGCGAGCAGGGTGCCGACGGCGTCGCGATGGGTATGACCGGCAAGCTCTGCCTCGACCTCGAGCAGCCCGCCGTGATCAACGAGTCGTTCAGCCCGTCCCCGTCGGACGTCACCTGGGCCTACGAGTTCCTCCACAAGTTCGAGGAGGGCGGCCGCGTGATCCGCGACGGCAGCGACAAGCCCCGCCTGGCTCGTGCCGAGACGATCAAGCGCCGTGCCGAGCTGTTCAAGATCAAGCCGGACACCGAGACCTACGACGCCCCGACCTCCGGCCCGAGCGTCTACTGATCTGACGCCGAGTCGGCGCTGATGTCCCACAAAACCATGCCGAGTCGGCGCATCTGTCCCATGCGGCTGGGGCAGATGCGCCGGCTCGGCGTTGGGATACGGGACAGACGCGCCGAGTGGGCATGTATCTGCGGGGCAGTTGCGCCGACTCGGCACGCTGGGGTGGGACAGAACCGCCGGGTCCCGCACCCTCGGCTAGCGTTGATGCCGTGGATCTGCAGCAGCGCATCAATGACCGGGCCGGCGAGATTCTCCTTTTCGCCGTCACTCCGCCGAGGGTGACGACAGACCCCGAGAGAGTGCAGCAGATCGCGGAGGTCACGCTCGAGCGGATCCGGCCGCTCGATGTCGACGGGCTGATCCTCTACGACATCGACGACGAGTCCGACCGCAATCCCGAGGAGCGGCCGTTCCCGTTCGTACGCACCCTCGACCCCGCCGAGTTCCTCGAGCGCAACCTGACCGGTCTCGACGTACCGGCCGTCGTCTACCGGGCCACCGGGAAGTACGACGAGCCGACGCTGCGCGACTGGGTCAAGACCCAGGACCCGGCCAGGGCGCTGTCGGTCTTCGTCGGCGCCTCCTCGGGCGAGAAGCGCGTCGCCACCAGTCTTCGCCGAGCCCAGGAGATCCGCAGGGAGATCAACCCCGACCTGCTTCTCGGCGCCGTCGCGATCCCCGAGCGACACACGGCCAAGGGAAACGAGCACCTGCGTCTGATCGCGAAGCAGGAGGCGGGCTGCTCCTACTTCGTGAGCCAGGTCGTCTACGACGTCAACGC
This sequence comes from Nocardioides sp. NBC_00368, assembly GCF_036090055.1. NCBI lineage: Bacteria > Bacillati > Actinomycetota > Actinomycetes > Propionibacteriales > Nocardioidaceae > Nocardioides > Nocardioides sp. NBC_00368. The sequence goes on along the minus strand of NZ_CP107970.1, from coordinate 2,715,073 downwards.
CGCCAAGAACCTCGTCTCCGACTACCGCTACGAGTGTGAGACCCGCGGCCTGCAGCCGGTGCCGATCGTGTTCACCTTCTCCGTGTGCGGCTCGATGAAGACCCTGGAGTTCCTCCGCTGGCTCGGCGTCGACGTCCCGCGCTGGATCGAGAACGAGCTGCGCCACGCCACCGACACCCTCGACGCCTCGCTCGAGCAGGCCGAGGCCACCGCGATCGAGCTGATGTCCTTCTGCCGCCAGCTCGGCGTACCGTTCGGCATCAACATCGAGTCCGTCTCGATCCGCAAGGTCGAGATCGAGGCCTCCGTACGTCTCGCCGAACGGCTCCGGGGCAAGCTCGAGCGCTGAGTCGACCGGGATGTTCGTCTAGGTATGCAGCCGAACCGTCACTTCCCGTGCGGAGTTCCGCCAGGGATGTGACGGTTGCCCTGCATACCTAGACGAACAGACTCACAGCCCAGTACGCATCGCCCACAACTCGGGGAACAGGATGATGTCGAGCTGCTTGCGCAGGTAGGAGACCCCGGAGGTCCCGCCGGTGCCGGGCTTGAAGCCGATGATCCGCTCGACGGTGGTCACGTGCCGGAACCGCCAGACCCGGAACGCGGTCTCCAGGTCGGTGAGCTCCTCGCCGAGCTCGTAGAGGTCCCAGTGCTTCTCGGGGTCGCGGTAGACCTCGCCCCAGGCCGCCTCGACGGCGTCGGAGGCGGCGTACTCCTGCTTCCAGTCCCGGTCGAGATGGTCGGCCGGGATGTGGAAGCCGCGTCTGGCCAGCAGCCGCAGCGACTCGTCGTAGAGCGAGGGCCGTCCGTACGCAGCCAGCACATCCTTCTCGTGTGGCCGTCCCTCGTGGACACGGAGCGTGTAGGCCGCCTTGTTGCCGAGCGCGAACTCGATGCAGCGGTACTGCCACGACTGGAAGCCCGAACCGGTGGCCAGGTAGGGGCGGAACTTGTCGTACTCGGTCGGGGTCAGCGTCGAGAGCACGTCCCAGGCGTGCACGAGCTGCTCCATGATCCGTGAGACCCGAGCCAGCCCCTTGAACGCCGGGCGCACGGCGTCCTCGGCGAGCAGCCGCTGCGCCTCGGTGAGCTCGTGCAGCGCGAGCCGCATCCACAGCTCCATCGCCTGGTGCTGCACGATGAAGAGCATCTCGTTGTGGTCGCCCGAGAGCGGGTGCTGCGCGCCGAGCACCTCCGGCAGGTGGAGGTAGTCGGAGTAGTCCATCGGAAGGTCTTGCGTGCTGCTCATGTCACTGCTCCTCGGGTCCAGAAGCGCTCGTCGCGCCATTCGTCGTTGTCCATCACCGAGACCAGGTGGTCGACGGCATCCCAGACGTCGACGTAGCGGGTGTAGAGCGGGGTGACGCCGAAGCGCAGGATGTCCGGCGTTCCTGCTCGGAAGTCGCCGACGACGCCGCGTTCGATGAGCGCCTGCACGATCGCGTACGCCCCGTCGTCGCCGATGCTCAGCGACAGCTGGCTGCCGCGGTGCACATCATCCAGCGGTGACTCGATCGTGAACCCGGGCAGCCGGGACGCGACGAGGTCGGCGAAGAGCCGGGTCAGCGCGAGCGACTTCTCCCGCAGCGCCTCGAGACCGCCGTGTGGCTCGGCGGCGAGCAGCGTGTCGACGCCGCACTCCAGGGCGGAGATGCCGATCACGGCCGGGGTGCCGGACAGATAGCGTGAGACCCCTTCGGCCGGCCGGTAGCCCGGCGACATCTCGAAGGGCGCCGCATGGCCCATCCAGCCCGACAGCGGCTGCTCGAAGCGGTCGACGTGGCGCGGGTTGACCCACAGGAACGCGGGCGAGCCGGGTCCGCCGTTGAGGAACTTGTAGCCGCAGCCGATCGCGAAGTCGGCGTCGGCTCCGCGAAGGTCGACCGGCACGGCACCGGCCGAGTGGCACAGGTCCCAGACCGCGAGCACGCCGTGCTCGTGCGCCAGCGCGGTGACCGACGCCATCGAGTGCAGGTAGCCGGTGCGGTAGTTGACCTCGGTCAGCATCAGCACCGCGGTCCGGTCCAGCAACGCCTCGATCTCGGACGGGGAATCGACCAGCACCAGCTCGTAGCCGCGGTCGCGGCACAGCGAGGAGGCGATGTAGAGGTCGGTCGGGAAGTTGCTGCGCTCGCTCACCACGATCCGGCGATCGGGGGAGTCGGCAGCGGCGATCGAGAGCGCCGCGGCGAGCACCTTGTAGACGTTGAGCGAGGTCGAGTCGGCGACCACGACCTCGCCCTGACCTGCGCCGACGATCCGGGCGATCTTGTCGCCGACGCGCTGCGGCAGGGTGATCCAGGAGGCGGTGTTCCACGACTCGATCAGCCCCTGCCCCCACTCCTGGGTGACCACCTCGGCCACTCGGCCGGCGGTGGCGCGGGGGAGCGCCCCGAGCGAGTTGCCGTCGAGGTAGATGGTCCCCTCAGGCAGGTCGAAGAGGTCCCGCAGCGGGGCCAGCGGGTCGGCCTGGTCGAGAGCGACAGCGTCGTCGCGGTTCATTCGGCACCTTCCTGGGTGGTGATCGCGCGGAGCACGGCCCGCACGGGCGCGGCATCGGCGGTGGTGAGCTTGAGGGGGAGTGCGATCAGCTCGTAGTCGCCCGCGGGCACCTCGTCGAGCAGCAGGTTCTCCAGGATGCGTACGTCGTGACGGTGGGTCGCGAAATGGGCCGGCAGGTCCTTGGAGGTGGACGGGTCCAGGCTGGCCGCGTCGGTGCCGACCAGCCGGACCCCGTTCGCGGCCAGCAGCTCGATCAACGCCGGGTCCAACGCGCAGAAGTCGTCGTCCCAGGTCGTCGGCTGGGTGGCGTACGTCCGGAACAGCACGCGCGGCGGCAGGTCGGTGACGTCGACGTGATCGACGGTGACCAGCGGGCGCACGCCGGACACGTCGATCACCCGGCACGGGCCGAGGAACGGCTCCAGCGCCATCTCACCGGCCGGGGTGCCGCCGTCGGTGAAGTGCAGCGGCGCGTCCGCGTGCGCCCCGACGTGCGCCGACACCGAGATTTCGGCGACGTTGACCGGGCAACCGGGACCGATCCGGAACGTCCAGCCGACCTCGGTCGCGTGATCGCCGGGGAAGACCGGCGAGTCGACGTGAACGGGTGGTGAGATGTCCCACAGTTGCGCCATGTTCCGCAGCCTAGACGACCCGATTTTCCGTCGACTCGGCGCGTCGTGACAGGACATCCCGTCGAGTCGGCGCATCGTGACCGATAATCCCGCCTAGTCGGCGCGTCATGACGAGCCAACTCGGCGCTGGATCGGGTCAGGATGCGCCGACTCGGCGTCTCAGACGGTGAAGAACTCCGTCGCCACCGGAGCCAGCGCCGACGCCTTGACCATGTGGTCCTGCCCGTCGAGGACGACGTAGCGGCCGTCCGGAACGGCCTTGGCGATGGCCTGCTGGGCGTTGGTCATGTAGGCCGGGCTCTTGCTGCCGGCCGCCGACAGCACGGGCACGGACACGTTCTTGAAGTAGCCACCCGGCAGTGGGACGCCCTGCTGAAACGGCACGCACATGCCCAGGTCGTAGACCAGCGTGTGCGCGACCGGGGTGAGCTTCTTGAAGGCCGGGGTCAGCCGCATGATCTTGACCGCGACCAGTGGCATGCCGACCACACGCATGAAGAGCTCGACCGCAGCGGCCCGCTTGCCCTTCTCGACCAGCTTCTCGACCTGCTGCGCCAGGTCGGCGTCGTTGGGACGGTGGGTGTCGTCGAGGATGAGGGGAGCCTCGTAGGCGACGATCTTGTCGATCGGCAGTCCGGCCCGCGCGCCCTCGAGCGCGAGGAAGGCGCCGGAGCTCAGGCCCAGCAGGTGGGCGTGGCCGCCGGCGGCCTCGATCACCGCGCCGAGGTCGGCGACCTCCTGCTCGACCGCCTCCATGGTGCCGGCGGCAGCGGGCTTGGCGATGTTGCTCTCACCGCGGCCGCGGCGGTCGTAGCGGTAGACGGTGAACCGGTCGGAGAGCGCATCGGCCAGCTCCTTGGAGGGCCCGAAGTCGCGGTAGCACATCGCTCCGTCGACCAGGACGAGCGCCGGGCCGGTGCCGACGACGTCATAGGCGATCGTGGTGCCGTCGGCGGAGGTGGTGGTCTGGGTGGTGATCGTGGTCATGGCGTCTCCTAGTCCAGCGGTGGTCGAGCCTGTCGAGACCCGGTTGATACTGACGCGTCGGACGAGACCTCGTCGCTTCGACACGCGACCGCACGATTTTCGAGAAGTTCCCGTTCGCCGGCGTTGGTGGTCAGCGAGGCCGCCTCGTCGAACGCCGCCGCGGCCTCGCGATGGCGCCCTGCACGGTGCAGCAGATCCCCACGTACGCCGGCGGGCAGATGCGACCCCGCGAGGGCGCCCTCGGGAAGGGCCGCCAGGATCGCGAGTCCGGCGTCGGGACCGAAGGCACGCCCGTGTGCCACCGCCCGGTTGACCTCGATGACCGCCCCTGGGGCACCGGAGGCGAGGAGATCGTAGAGCCGGGCGATCTCGGCCCAGTCGGTGTCCTCGGCTCGCCGGGCGCGGCCGTGACAGGCGGCGATCATCGCCTGCACCAGATAGCTCCCGCCCGGGGTGCCGGAGGAGGCCAGCGCGGTGGCACGGTCGACCGCTGCCAGACCGCGGCGCAGCAGCAGCTGGTCCCAGCGGGTCCGGTCCTGGTCCTCCAGCAGCACCGGATGACCTTCCGCGTCGGCCCGGGCGGCGAGCCGCGAGCCCTGGATCTCCAGCAGCCCCTGCAGCGCCTGCGCCTCGGGATCGCCCGGAACGAGCGCGGCCAGCATCCGGGCCAGCCGCATTCCTTCCAGGCACAGCTCGGGGCGGGTCCACGACGGCCCCGACGTCGCCGCGTAGCCCTCGTTGAAGACCAGGTAGATCGTCTGCATGACGTCGCGCAGGCGTCCCGCCCGCTCCTCGCCCACCGGGAGCTCGAACGACGCTCCGACCTCGGTCAGGGTGCGCTTCGCCCGCGAGATCCGCTGCCCGACGGCTGACTCCTTGGCGAAGTAGGCCCGGGCGATCTCGGCCGTTGTCAGCCCGCCGACGAGCCGCAGCGTCAGCACCGTGCGCGAGTCGGGCGCCAGCACGGGGTGGCAGGAGAGGAACATCAGTCGCAGCACATCGTCCTCGATGTAATCGACCGCGGCGGCCAGGTCCGGCATCTCACCCTCCTCCAGTTCGTGTCCGAGCAGCGCGACCTTGCGGCGCAGCACCTCGTCGCGGCGGAACCCGTCGATCGCACGTCGCTTCGCGATCGACATCAACCAGGCGCCGGGGTTGCGAGGGATGCCCTCGTGCGGCCACTGCTCCAGGGCCGCGACGAGGGCATCCTGGGCGAGGTCCTCGGCCAGGTCGAGGTCGTGCGTCATCCGCGCCAGACCGGCGAGGAGGCGTACGGACTCGTTGCGCCAGACCGCGACGATCGCGTCCTCGGTGGTCGAGCTCATTCAGCCGGAGTCGGCGGACCGAACAGCGGCCGCATCTCCACGGCCACGTCCTGTCCTGGCCAGAGCTCCTCGTGGAGCTGGATCATCCGGCGCCCGAGCTCGATCGCCTCATCCTGCGAGCGGACCTCGAAGAGCGAGAACCCGCCCGCGACCTCCTTCGCCTCGGCGAAGGGCCCGTCGACGTGGGTCACCTCGCCGGCGGTCAGCCGGATCTCCACCGCGGGACCGAGCCCGTCGGCGTCGAGCAGGACGCCGTCGGCGTACTGCTGCTTGATCTCGGCCTCCACCGCCTCGATCAGCGCGGCCGGGGGCGGTCCCGCGTTCGGGTCCATCTTCACGAACATCATGTAGCGCATCTGCTTCTCCTTGCGGGTCGGCGACGCGTCCGTTGCGCGTCGTCGCCTACGCGTCGAGGAGAGCCTGCCGCTTTCGACACGCCCGCACCAGAGATTTCCGGACGTGTTGCCTCAGGACGCCTTCGACTTCTTCGTCTTCTTCTCCTCGGCCTCCTCGGGGACCTCCTCGCCACGCGACTTCTTCGCGGCCGCGACAGAGCGCTGCAGGGCGGCGAGCAGGTCGACGACCTCGCCGGAGGTCTTGGTGGAGGTGGGCGTGCGCTCGACCTCGCCGCCCTCGATCTTGGCCTTGACCATCTCCTCGACGGCGCTGGCGTAGTCGTCGGAGAACTCCTCGGGATGGAAGTCGCCCGCGAGCGTCTCGACGAGCATGTTGGCCATCTTGATCTCGGAGTCCTTGACCTCGCCGGCCTCGACCTTGAAGTCGGGCACCCGGATCTCGTCGGGCCACATCATGGTCTGCAGCACGATCACGTCGCCGTTGTCGGTCGGCCGCACCCGCAGCGCCGCGACCGTGGTGCGCTGGCGCAGGGCGACGGTCACCAGGGCGACCCGGTCGGCCTCGAGGAGCGCCTGCCGCAGCAGCGCGTAGGGCTTGATCCCGGTGTTCTCCGGCTCCAGGTAGTAGCTCTTCTCGAAGAGCATCGGGTCGATCTGGTCGCTCGGCACGAACTTCTCCACCGCGATCTCGCGCGAGGACGTCGTCGGCAGGTTGGCGAAGTCGTCGTCGGTGAGCACGACCATCTCGCCGTCCTCGGTCTCATAGCCCTTGGCGATCTCGGAGTAGGGCACCTCTTCGCCGTCGATGGAGCAGATCCGCTGGTAGCGGATCCGGCCGCCGTCGGCCTTGTGCACCTGACGGAACGAGACGTCGTGGGACTCCGTCGCCGAATAGAGCTTCACAGGCACGCTGACCAGCCCGAACGAGACAGCGCCCTTCCAGATCGCACGCATGCGGACCCCTCGTCAGTCGGTAGGAACTCACCAAGTATCTGTCGGATCTGCCAATACCGGTACCCCATTCACCCACGTCAGAGCCGTCACGCACGTCCGGAAGATGAAGCAAGATGGGTCCATGCACTCGATGCTGCGTCCGATGCTGGCCACGCCCGGCAGCCACGTGCCTCCGGGGGAGGAGTGGGTCCACGAGGTCAAGTGGGACGGCATCCGGCTCATCGGAGAGTCCGAGCAAGGACGTACGCAGACCCGGCTGACCACGCGCAACGACAACGACGCCACCCCCGCCTGGCCCGAGATCGCGATGGGGCCCGAGCGCGACATCGTCGTCGACGGCGAGGTGATCGCGCTCAACGAGGCCGGGCTCCCCGACTTCCGGGTGCTGATGGACCGGATGCACAACCGTGACGTCCGCCGGGCGGCGCGGTTCGCGGAGCGGATCCCGGCGACGTACATGGTCTTCGATCTTCTCCGTCTCGACGGACGGCTGCTCATCGACGAGCCGTGGACCGAGCGCCGCAAGGTGCTCGAGGCGGTCCACGCCGAGGGAGACCTGGGCTCGTGGCAGGTGCCGGCGACCTACGACGACGGCCACATGCTCCACGAGGTGACGAAGGCGCAGGGGCTGGAGGGGATCGTGTCCAAGCGGCGCGGGAGCCGCTACCGGCCCGGCGAGCGGAGCAAGGACTGGGTGAAGCTGGCCCATCGCTACCGGGCCTCGCTCGTCGTCGGCGGCTGGCGACCCGAGGTCGGCACCGAGGGCGGCACCGAGCGTCTCGGCGCCCTGCTCGTCGGACAGCCGACGCCGGACGGGCTGATCTACCGCGGGCGGGTCGGCAGCGGCATCACCGGCAAGCGGGCGCAGCGACTCGGGCAGCTGCTCCGCCAGAGCGACCGGAACCCCTTCGCCGGGCCCGACGTCGACCCCGACGGGGGAGTGCCGTCCGTGGATGCGCGCGGTACGCACTGGGTCGAGCCGCTCCTCGTCGTCGAGGTGGAGACCCACGGCACCGCGGTGGCGGCAGCCAGCTACAAGGGCCGGCTGCGGCAGCCGAGCTTCATCGGCATCCGCGAGGACATCGAGCCGGAGGATCTGTGATGGTCGAACGAGAAGAGGTACGCGTCGAGGTCGACGGCCGCGTCCTGACCCTGGCCAGCCTGAGCAAGGTGCTCTACCCGCGCACCGGCATGACGAAGGGGGAGGTGCTCAACTACTACGCCCAGATCGCGCCGGTGCTCCTGCCCCAGCTCGAGGATCGCGCGGTGACGAGGATCCGCTGGCCGCACGGCGTCGGGGACATGTCGTTCTTCGAGAAGAACGCCCCGGCCGGCACTCCGAGCTGGGTCCGCACGGTCACCGTCCCGACCACCGGCTCCCGCGCGGCCGACCACAAGGAAGGCACGCTGACCTTCCCGATCCTCGACAGCCTCGCAGCGCTGACCTGGGCCGCCAACCTCTCCGCGCTGGAGCTGCACGTCCACCAGTGGACCGTCGGTGCCGACGGCACCCCGGCCGGCGCCAACCGGATCGTGATCGACCTCGATCCCGGCGAGCCGGCCGGTCTCCAGGAGTGCTGCGAGGTTGCCCTGCTGGTGCGCGAGGCGCTCGGCGCCCGTGACCTCGCCGCGACGCCGGTGCTCAGCGGGAGCAAGGGCGTGCACCTCTACGCTGCGCTGCCCGAGCCCGTGGAGCCGGACGTCGCGACGGCCCTGGCCAAGGAGATCGCCGAGGACCTGCAGAAGACCCACCCGCGCAAGGTGACCGCGACGATGACTAAAAGCCGCAGGTCAGGGAAGGTTTTCCTGGACTGGTCACAGAACTCGGGATCGAAGACGACGATCTGCCCCTACTCGCTGCGGGGCAAGCAGATTCCCACGGTGGCGGCCCCGATCACGTGGGACGAAGTCGCCGAAGGGGCGGAGGATCCGCTCGGTATCGATCAGCTCGGACCTAACGATGTGATCACGCGCTTATCTGAAAGGGGGGATCTCTTCACAAGCCCTACGGGGCTGTAACTATTGTTCTCTCCATGTCTAACTCCGTGCTCGTCGTAGAAGACCAAGAGGACATCGCCGCTCCGCTGGTGCGCACGCTCCAGCGAGAGGGTTACGACGTCACCTGGGTCGACTCCGGCAAGAAGGCGCTGGAGCTGCTCGCGCCCCCGTACGAGGCCGAGCTCGTGCTGCTCGACCTGGGCCTTCCCGACATGGACGGCCTCGAGGTCTGCAAGGCCGCACGTGACAACGGCTACGAGGGCGGGATCATGATCCTCACCGCCCGTGACGCCGAGATCGACCTGGTGGTCGGTCTCGACGCCGGCGCCGACGACTACCTGGCCAAGCCGTTCGCGCTGGCCGTCCTGCAGGCCCGGGTCCGCGCGCTCCTGCGCCGCTCGGGCCCGGTCGAGCCCGGTGCCGACGACGACGCCCTGCGCATCGACGTCGCCGCTCACCGGGTCTACGCCGGCGAGCGCGAGGTGACGCTGACCGGCAAGGAGTTCGCGCTCCTGGCCGTGCTGGCCGCCTCCCGCGACAAGGTGGTCTCCCGCGACCGGCTGATGGCCGAGGTGTGGGACGAGAACTGGTACGGCTCGACCAAGACCCTCGACGTCACCGTCGGACGCCTGCGCCAGAAGCTCGAGGCGGCGGGTGTGCAGGAGAAGGTCGTCGCGGTCCGCGGAGTCGGGTTCCGGCTGGAGGCCGGAGAGTAGGCACAGCCGACTCGAAGCACGGGCAACCGCAAGTTCGACACGGCGTCAAACCGTTGTTCAGCGCGTGAGATGACTCACAAACGACGGCAAAAACACGCGTAACCACGCGGAATGTGCTCACGATCCGGGCATTCCGGATTGGATCAGGTCCAGATCGCATGTCACCTTGGTTGGGCCGTGCAGAACGCACGACCGGCCCCGGTACACGCCGAATCCTGTCCCTCCGGAAGCCGGCCCCTACTACTGAACCCCCTTTACCCTCACACTCAGCAGTACGTATGGGACAGGAGCGGGGGACCCAAGTTCCACGCGACTAACTCGGACGGTCGCTTGGGGTGAAGTCATCCACGGATGGCCGGGCACCTTTCAGCCCGAACCCGACAGCTCACCTCGCAGGCGTGGGAAGGAACTCACGCATGTCCAAGTCCGTATCTCGTCCTGCCCATCGAGGCACCGCGCGCCCGTTCCGGTCGCCGAACAGCTCGATCGCCCGGACGATCGCAGGATCTCTAAGCGGCCACGGCAAGCTCGCCGGCCGCATCACCCTCGCCAGCGGCATCGCCGCCGGTGCCCTGGTGGCGGTCCCCGCTGCCAACGCCGCCCCGGTCTCCTCCCCGACGACCCTCGAGTCGACCGTCGAGACGGCCCCCGTGGTGGAGGCTCCGACCCTGGAGGCCTCGGCCACCCCCGCGGCGATGCTCACCGACATCCAGCAGCTCGAGAGGGCTGTGGAGGTGCAGCAGCGCAAGGCCGAGGCTGCCCGCAAGGCGGCAGAGGCGAAGCGCAAGGCAGCGATCGCGGCCAAGGAGGCCGCGGAGGCGAAGAAGAAGGCCGAGGCGGAGGCCAAGGCCTTCGCCGCGAGCCAGCAGGGCAAGATCGAGCGGGCGATCAGCGTCGCCTCGGAGCAGATCGGCGACCCGTACGTCTGGGGTGCCACCGGTCCGAGCGCGTTCGACTGCTCCGGCCTGACGCAGTACGCCTTCAGCGCCGCCGGCATCGAGCTGCCCCGGGTCTCCCGGGACCAGGCCGCTGCCCTGCCGACGATCCCGAACGACCAGATCCAGCGCGGTGACCTGATGTTCTGGGGCAGCCCGGTCTACCACGTCGGCATCTTCCTGCGCTGGGAGAACGGCCAGGCGATCATGCTGCACGCCCCCAAGCCGGGCACGTCTGTTCGTGAAGAGGCTGCCTGGGACGGCTGGTTCGCCGGCTCGATCCACCAGGCCTGAACCTTCGCGGCTCGGTCTCGGGGCCCGTTCCGACGGGTTCACCCCCACACATCCCCCTGGCGCTCGCCCTCCGGTTCCCCTTGCCGGAGGGCGAGCGCATATGTGGGCCGGCGAATCGGGTGCTGCACCACGCGTCAAGTAACCTGTAAGACGTGGCAGGCCCCGAATTCGACACCGAGATCAAGCAGCTCCAGGCAACGATGCAGACCATCGGCCAGGTGCTGGACCTGGACGCGATGCGCAAGGAGATCGCCGACCTCGGCGAGCAGGTCGCCGCGCCCGACCTCTGGGACGATCAGGACAACGCCACCCGGGTCACCGGACGTCTCTCCCTGCTGCAGGGCGAGCTCAACAAGTTCACCGAGCTCCACACCCGCATCGAGGACCTCGGCCTGATGGTCGAGATGGCCCAGGAGGAGGGCGACGCCGACTCGCTCGCCGAGTCCGAGGCCGAGCTGGGCCGGGTCAAGAAGGCCGTCGAGAGCCTGGAGATCCGCACCCTGCTCTCGGGGGAGTACGACTCCCGCGAGGCCCTGGTGACGATCCGCTCCGGCGCCGGTGGCGTCGACGCCGCCGACTTCGCCGAGATGCTGATGCGGATGTACGTCCGCTGGGCCGAGCGCAACAAGTACCCGGTCGAGGTCTTCGACACCTCTTACGCCGAGGAGGCCGGGCTGAAGTCCGCCACCTTCGCGATCCACGCCCCCTACGCCTACGGCACCCTCTCCGTCGAGGCCGGCACCCACCGCCTGGTGCGGATCAGCCCCTTCGACAACCAGGGCCGCCGCCAGACCTCCTTCGCCGCGGTCGAGGTCGTGCCCGTGCTCGAGCAGACCGACGAGATCGAGATCGACGAGAACGACATCAAGGTCGACGTCTACCGTTCCTCGGGCCCCGGCGGCCAGTCGGTCAACACCACCGACTCGGCGGTCCGGCTGACGCACATCCCCACCGGCACGGTGGTCTCCTGCCAGAACGAGAAGTCGCAGCTGCAGAACAAGGCCGCCGCGATGATCGTCCTCAAGGCCAAGCTGCTCGCGCTGAAGAAGGCCGAGGAGGAGGCGCAGCTCAAGGAGCTGAAGGGTGATGTCGCCGCGTCCTGGGGCGACCAGATGCGCAACTACGTCCTCAACCCCTACCAGATCGTCAAGGATCTCCGTACGACCTACGAGGTCGGCAACCCGCAGGCCGTCTTCGACGGGGACATCGACGGGTTCCTCGAGGCCGGCATCCGCTGGCGCCGGGGTGCCGAGAAGGCCGAACAGAACTGAGCTGATGGCTGCGCAGACGCGCACCAGGCTTCCCCTCCCGGGCCGCGGCGCGGCGTACGTCTATGACGTCTACGGTCCCGAGGACGGGGTGCCGATGGTGCTCTTGCACGAGCTCGGAGGAAGTGCGAAGCGGTGGCAGGAGGTCGTGCCGTCGTTCGCGGCCGAGCACCGGGTCCACGCCTTCGACATGCGTGGGCACGGGGACTCGGACTGGGCCTCCGACTACTCCCACCGGCTCATCGCCGACGACGTGATCGTGGCGATGGACTCGCTCGGCATCTCCGGTGCCGTGGTGGTCGGGCACTCGACCGGCGGCAACGTCGCCCTCCTGGTCGCCATGCACCGGCCCGACCTGGTCTCCCGGCTGGTCATCGAGGACGTGGTGCCGCCTGCCCCGCGCAGGCGGAGGCTGCCCGGTCGCGCCACCCGGCCGATGCCTCACGACTGGGAGTGCATCGCGTCCCTGCTGGTCGAGGCGACGACGTACGACGCGTGGATGTGGGAGCAGCTCGAGCTGCTGCCGATGCCGACCCTGATCGTGGCCGGCGGTGGCAACAGCCACATCCCGCCGGCCGACCTGGAGAAGACCGCCAGCCGGATCCCGGAGGCGGACCTGGTCCACTTCGACGTCGGCCACTTCGTGCACCGCAACCAGCCGCAGGAGTTCGCCGACACCGTCCTGGCCTGGCTCGCGTCGCTGCGCTGAATGCGACGCGTCCCGCGTCGCGGGTGGGATCCCCATCCCTAAGGACCCCACCCGCTATCGCCAGCCGGCTCTGCTCTGACTCAGTGCCCGCGGCGGCGCACGCCGCCCGGTGAGGTGCCTACCCGACCCGAGCGACTAAGTCGATTAAAGCACTCGACTTTGGGTCGACGCAAACGACGCTCCGGTCGAGGCCTGGCGAGTCCTGCTCTCAGGCGGCGGCCGCGGTGGCGGTCACCAGGCACCAGCGGGACGCACGTTTCTGCAGCGCGGCGGTCGGCTCGCCGACCTTGCCGGTGAGCTCGCAGGAGAGCCAGGCGTCACCGAAGAGCCCGCGGTAGACGACCTTCGGCTGCTTCTTCGCGTCGGTGCAGGTGAGGGCGACCGACGGCTTGCCGTACGCCGGGCTCGACGCGGCCTTGCAGCCCTTGGGCACGCTCTTGGTCATCTGAGTCGCCCAGTCCAGGGTGACCGGCGGGGCGAAGACCCAGGCGCGGGCCGAGGTGGCCGCGTCCTCCGGGCCGGTCCAGATGCAGCCGTACTCCTGGGCGACGTCGTTGACCTGGCCCGAGATGGCGGTCTGGTCGCCGTCGCCGTAGGCCTTCTTCTCGGTGGCGGCGCCGCCGAGGGCCTCGGTCGCGTCCTCGGTCGGGACGCGGTCGCAGAACGCGCCGCGACGTACGTGCATCGTGGTGGTGTCGGCGGTGCTCAGGTCGCCCTTCACCTCGGGTGCTTCCGGCTCGTCGTCTTTCAGGGTGAGTACGCCGACCCCGACCGCGATCGCGGTGAGGACTACGGCACCGATGAGGATCCGGACTGCAGAGCGCACGCCGTCAGAGTACAGGGGCAGGTATGTCAGAGCCGAAGTGCTGAGCCCACCACCATTGCACTACCCTCGGTGCGGTGATCCGCTTCGAGAAGGTCAGCAAGGCCTATCCAGGGCAGGCCCGACCCGCCCTCAACAGCCTTTCGATCGACATCCAGAAGGGGGAGTTCGTCTTCCTTGTGGGGCAGTCGGGCTCGGGCAAGTCGACGGCGCTCAAGCTCATGCTGCGCGAGCAGCGGCCGACCACCGGCCGGGTCTATGTCGCCGGCAAGGAGATCAACCGTCTCGCCGGCTGGAAGGTGCCGCGACTGCGCCGCCAGGTCGGCACCATCTTCCAGGACTTCCGCCTCCTCGCGAACAAGAACGTCGCCGAGAACGTCGCCTTCGCGATGCAGGTGACCGGCCACTCCAACCGCGAGATCCGCCAGCGCGTCCCGGAGACGCTCGAGCTGGTCGGTCTCGACGGCAAGGGCGACCGGATGCCCGACGAGCTCTCCGGTGGTGAGCAGCAGCGCGTCGCCGTCGCCCGCGCGTTCATCAACCGACCGATGATCCTGATCGCCGACGAGCCGACCGGAAACCTCGACCCCGGCAACACCGTCGGCATCATGCGCCTGCTCGACCGCATCAACCGGTCGGGCACCACCATCGTGATGGCGACCCACGACGTCCAGATGGTCGACCAGATGCGCAAGCGCGTCATCGAGCTCGAGCACGGCCACCTCGTACGCGACCAGGTCCAGGGCGGCTACGGGGCTCAGTTCTGAGGCTTCAGTCCTCGGCCCGCCCCGCTCACCCTGACCAGGCTCTCGACTAGAGAAAGTTTCCTCTACCCGCCATGCAGCTGCGTTATGTATTCACCGAGCTCCGCCAGGGGCTACGCCGCAACCTGTCCATGCACGTCGCGGTGGCCCTGACCCTGCTCGTCTCGCTCACCCTGGCCGGCGTCGGCCTGCTGCTGCGTGAGCAGGCCCAGCTGACCGAGGAGGTCTGGGGCGACGAGCTGCAGATCACCTTCTACATGTGCAACGGCGCCAACGACCGCAACCCGCAGTGCGCGGGCGCCGTCGACGACAGCCAGAAGAAGGTCATCACCGACGCCCTCGACGACAACAAGTACGTCGACAAGGTCGAGGAGGAGAGCCAGGAGCAGGCCTACGAGCGGCTGCAGGCTCTCGACGTCGAGGGCGTCAGCGGTCCCGACCCGGTGGTCAAGGCCGACGACATGTGGGAGTCCTACTGGGTCACGATGACCGACCCGCACCACTCCGCCGAGATCATCGAGGCGGTCGCCGGCCTGGACGGCATCGACCACGTCGGTGACGTCCACGAGGTCACCGGGCCGATCCTCGCCGCCGTCGACGGGCTGCAGAGCGCGGCGCTGGTCGGCGCGATCGTGCTGGTCATCGCGGCGCTGCTGCTGGTCGCCAACACCATCCGGCTGGCCGCCTTCGCCCGCCGCCGCGAGATCGGGATCATGCGGCTGGTCGGTGCCTCGACCCTCTACATCGCGCTCCCGTTCCTTCTCGAGTCGCTCGTGGTGGCCCTGGTCGGCATCGCACTGTCCGGTGTCGCGCTGGCCTCGGTGATGTACTTCGGCGTCGAGCAGCGGCTCTCGTCCACCGCGGTGACGCAGTGGGTCGGCTGGGAGGAGTTCTTCAGCTCCTTCGCCATCGTCGCGGTCCTCGGCATCCTGCTCACGCTCGTTCCGACACTCTTGCTCACGAGGAAATACATCAAGGTCTGATCCGGATCGCCTACGGTCTGTCGGTAACACTTCCCCACAGACCGAGGTTGATCCGTGCGCGCCTTCCCCCGTGCCGGTCGGCTTGCCGCTGCGCTGAGCTGTGCAGTGGTGGCTACCGTCCTGCTCTCGCCCTCCCTGCCGTCCTCCGCGGACGAGCGGGACCGGCTCGAGCAGGAGCAGCGGGAGATCCAGCGTGACCAGAAGGCCGCGGCCGAGGACCTCGAGCACTCCAGTGCCGGGCTGCGGGAGGCATCGGCGACGTACGCCGCGGCGCGGGAGAAGCTGGACCGGGCCCAGACCCGGCTGAACGAGCTCAACGCCCAGCTCGTCGAGGTGCAGGCCGCGCACACCCAGGTGAAGGCGGAGCTCGCCGAGCAGAAGGTGCTCCTCGCGGCGGCGAAGAAGGAGCTCGCCGAGGGCCAGGCCGAGGTGAAGGCGCAGCGCGAGGAGATGCGCGACGAGATCCTGTCCCGGTTCACCGGGGGAGACCCGCGCCTGGCGCAGGCCGCGGCCCTGCTCTCCGGCGGCTCGCTCGAGGACCTGATGCGGCAGCAGACGTACGTCGACGCGGCCAATGCGGGCCAGGACGCCACCCTCCAGCGGATGGAGGCGACCGAGACGATGCTCGTCGTCCGTGAGGCCGAGGTGCAGGAGGCGACCGACGCGGTCGCGGCCAAGGAGAAGAGGGCCCGCGAGCTGGTCGCCGAGGTCGACTCGGTCCGGGACCAGGCCGCTGCGGCCCACGACGAGATGTCGGCCCTGGCCGAGCGGGCAGCCACCGCGAAGCGCTCGGCCGAGGCGGCCCGGGCGGCGGACGCCGCCGAGCTGCGCAAGCTGGAGGCGGAGGAGTCGGCGCTGCGTACGAAGATCCGGTCGCTGGCGTCGGCCGGCTCCGGCACCGACCGCAACGTCGGCTCGGTCGGCGGACTCTTCGGGGCGCCGGTGACCGACACCTACATCACCTCGCCCTACGGGATCCGCAAGCACCCGATCTACGGCTACGTCGCTCTGCACAACGGCACCGACTACCACGCGCCGTGCGGGCGCCCGCTGCTCGCCATCGAGTCCGGGCAGATCATCTCGACCTCCTACTCGAGCGTGTGGGGCAACCGCCTGCACCTCTACCTCGGCAAGGTCAACGGGCACTCCTACACCGCCGTCTACAACCACATCTCGAGCTATGCGAGGCGCTCGGGGAGCGTCGGGCGTGGTGAGACCGTGGCGTACGCGGGGACCACGGGCTGGTCCACGGGCTGCCACCTGCACTTCACCGTCCTGCGCGACGGGACCCCGGTCGACCCGGTACCTCTGATCGGCGGCTGAGGCCTAAACGTTTCGCGGTCATGACCGTGCGCCTGAGAGAATGGTGGAATGGCGAAGGAGCAGGGGCGCAAGATGATCGCGCAGAACAAGAAGGCGCGACACGACTATCACATCGAGGACACCTACGAGGCCGGCATGGTCCTGCAGGGCACCGAGGTGAAGTCGCTGCGTGAGGGTCGCGCGTCCCTGGTCGATGGCTTCGTCGACATCGACCGCGGCGAGGCCTGGATCCACGGGATCCACATCCCCGAATACCTCAACGGCACCTGGACCAACCACTCCGCCCGCCGCAAGCGCAAGCTGCTCCTCCACCGCGCCGAGATCGACAAGATCGAGCGCAAGGTCGCCGAGAAGGGCCTCACCGTCGTCCCCCTCGCCCTCTACTTCCTCAACGGCCGCGCCAAGGTCGAGATCGGCGTCGCCAAGGGCAAGAAGTCGTGGGACAAGCGCAACACCATCGCCGAGCGTACGGCCAAGCGGGAGGCCGAGGTCGAGGTCGGGCGCAAGCTCAAGGGGATGAAGGGATAACCGAGTGGGGAATGTCTGCAGGGGACTGTAGTGTTGTCCTGTTGCCAGCATCGCTGGCATTGAAAACTCAAAAGGGGCTGATCGGTTTCGACTTGGGACGTTGCTCCCAGGGGAAGCGGGTCGAGGAGCCAGCGTCATCTCGTAAACGATCGCTGGAAACCAATAACTGCCAACGCTAAGCGCAGTTCCTTCGCTCTCGCCGCCTGACGCGGTGATCGAAGCGTCTGACCGAGTATCCGTCTCCGGCTCGGATCCAGGCGTCATCTAGGAGACTCCACCTCATGCACATGCCGACGGGGCATGAGGGACATCTAGTCGGCTGAGCCTGTCGGGGACGTGTCTGCGTCGAGCCCCGGGGATGAGAGAACGCCACCCACAGACTGCACCCGGAGAAGACCTGGCACGGCGCTCGAGGACCGGGGTTCGATTCCCCGCAGCTCCACGAACCTCTGGCCGACGTGTGCCCGCGCTTCGCGCGGGCCACGTCGGTTCGTCATTTCAGGCGACGCTCCGCGTCGCGGCGGGGGATATCCCCCGCACCCCCTTAGTTGCGCGTGGTTGGTGTCGTAGGTGGTGAAGGGGCCACGAGCGGCTCTTAAATGTGCCCCGACGCATGCCGCCCCAACTCGGGCCCTCCGGCCTCGAAATATGCGCTTGACGAGATGCTCGGGCCCGTACGGGTGGGTACGAAACCCTGCACGCAATGATCGGCCCGCAGATCCCCGCTATGGCGGAAAAATGCCGGGGAGGCAGGTGATGGTGACGACATAGCGGAGCACGGATGCGACTGCAGGCGGAAGACTTCCTGTTGTTCACCTCCCTGGCGGGATGACTTCTGTTGCGTGCGCGATAGGGTTGTGAGGCGTACGTCACATGGAGGTAAGGATGTTCGAGGAAGGACAGCTCTACTCGCCCGTCACCGTGGGCGAGGACGGGCAGGTCGAGGTGCATCTGGGGGACAACCACCCCGGGTTCGCAGACCAGGACTACCGGGCTCGACGCAGCGAGATCGCTGGCGCGGCGCTCGGTTGGAAGCCGGGGCAGCCAGTGCCCCGGATCGACTACACCGAGACGGAGAACGAGATCTGGCGGACGGTGTGCCGGGAGATCGCACCGCTGCACGCGAAGTACGCCTGCCGCAACTACATCGCGGCGGTCGAGGCCCTGAACCTCCCCCAGGACCGGGTGCCACAGCTCGACGAGGTCTCGGCGGGTCTGAAGCCGCTGACCGGGTTCGAGTACGTCCCGGCCGCGGGGATCGTCCCACTGGAGGAGTTCTACGGGAGCCTGGCCGACGGTCAGTTCCACTCGACCCAGTATCTGCGTCACCACGCGGTGCCGCTCTACACCCCGGAGCCCGACATCATCCACGAGGTGATCGGCCACGGGAACCTCCTCGCCGACCCGCAGGTCGCCGAGGTCAAGCGGCTCGCCGGCGCGGCCGCGCGGCGCGTGGAGACCAGGGAGGCGCTCCAGGTCGTCGCCGACGTCTTCTGGTTCACGATCGAGTTCGGCGTGCTCCACGAGGAGGGCGAGATCAAGGCGTACGGAGCCGGGCTGCTCTCCTCCTACGGCGAGATCGAGGAGATGCGGGAGGTGGAGGTGCGTCCGATCGACTTCGCCCAGATGGCGACGATCGACTACGACATCACCCATTACCAACCGGTGCTCTTCGCGGCGGAGTCGTTCAGCCACATGGTCGACGAGGTGGGCAACTTCTTCGCGACCTGCGACGACGACACGCCACAGCGGCTCGGCGCCGCCTAGACCGATCCGACCACGTCCGAGGGGTTAGCCTCGGACGATGATCGACGGCTACCGAAACCGCGCGCTGGAGGTGGCGCTCGCCGCCACCGACGCCGACGCGGTCGGTACCGCGCTGCGTACGGGGCAGGTTGTCGTTCCCCAGCTCGACGAGGCCCGGATCAGGGTCTTTCCTGGGGACCGCGGCAACCGGCCACCGTACGAGGCGATGCTCTTCTCCTCCCAGGAGGCGCTGGAGACGTTCCTCGCCGAGGACACCCGCCGGCGCGCGCAGCTGCGCAACGCCGACGGCCTGCGTGACTTCCTGACCGCCAACATCGAGGAGATCGCGTACGTCACCTTCGACCCGGCCGGGCCGAACCGGTTCCGGCTGGGCATCAAGGACGTGCTCAAGACGCTCGGTCCCAAGCCCCACGTCGACCTGCGGCTGCCGAAGGCGCAGGAGTGGTACGTCGTGGACATGTCCGACGAGGACGTACGCGACTACCAGCTCGCCGACCTCGCCGACAAGGTCCTCCCGAAGGTGCAGCGGTCCAGGATCGAGCAGCCCGACTGGGCCCGGTGGATGAGCGCGGCCAAGGAGGCGGCGGCCCAGCAGGGCGCTGCGTTCCTGGCCTTCTGGCTGCAGCGTGTCGGGCGGCGCCCGGCCGGGCTGGCGGTCGCGCTCAGCCGGCCGGCT
This sequence comes from Nocardioides sp. NBC_00368, assembly GCF_036090055.1. Taxonomy (NCBI): domain Bacteria; kingdom Bacillati; phylum Actinomycetota; class Actinomycetes; order Propionibacteriales; family Nocardioidaceae; genus Nocardioides; species Nocardioides sp. NBC_00368. Next base: position 2,695,527 of record NZ_CP107970.1, on the reverse strand, counting down.
CCGTTCGGGATGGTGCGGCATCCGCTGCAGGCCGAGACCACGACAGTGGGGGAGCGGTGGGTGGCCTCGCCCGACCGGCTCTACGAGTCGCGGCTGATCTACTCCTTCCCGCACCCCGATCTCGCCGACCTGGTCCTGCCGACGGTCGACCTCGTGGTGGCGACGCTGTCGTGGGGAGACGAGACATGAGCTGTGTCTTCTGTGATGTCGTCTCCGGCGACCTGGCGGCCGAGATCGTCTTCGAGGACGAGGGCTTCCTGGCCTTCCTCGACCACCGGCCGGTGCAGAAGGGCCACATGCTGATGGTCCCCAGGCAGCATCTCGCGACGCTCCTCGATCTCCCGCCCGACCTGCACGGACGTTTCGTCGCGAATGCCCAGCGGCTGGCGGCAGCGGTCGTCGAGGGTCTCGGCGCCCAGGGCAGTTTCGTGGCGGTCAACAACGTGGTCAGCCAGTCGGTGCCCCACCTGCATCTCCACGTCGTCCCGCGCAGTCGCGGGGACGGGCTCAAGGGCTTCTTCTGGCCCCGCCACAAGTACGCCGCCGGTGAGCAGCAGGACTACGCCGACCGGCTCCGCGCCGTGCTGGGCTGAGTTCACCGAGGCGTACGGCTTCGGCCACCAATCCGTCGGGGCGCCGTCGGCGGCGACCGATTCACTCGAGATCAGTCGTCATCCACTGATCTCGGGGAGTGCGCCATGTCGCTGTCGTCCGTCGCGTCCAAGACCTTCACCTCAACGCTCGCCGGCGTGGCTTTGGCCGCAGGCACGATGATCGTTCCGGTGGCGGTCAACGCCGTCGAGGCCCACCGGGCCGAGGACATCACCGTCACCGCCCACCGCGGCGCGAGCGCGTACGCCCCCGAGAACACCCTCGCCGCCTTCGCGGTCGGCATCGAGCAGGGCGCCGACTGGATCGAGTCGGACGTGCAGGCGACCAAGGACGGCGAGCTCGTGCTGATGCACGACACCACGTTGTCGCGCACCACCGACGTCGAGCAGCGCTTCCCCGGCCGCTCGCCGTGGAACGTCAAGGACTTCACCCTGGCCGAGATCAAGACCCTCGACGCCGGCTCCTGGTTCGGCGAGAGGTACGCCGGAGAGCCGGTGCCCACGCTGAAGGAGATGGTCGAGCAGGTGCGGCCGTCGCGGTCCGGGATCCTGATGGAGCTCAAGTCGCCGGGGCTCTACCCGGGCATCGAGAAGAAGGTGGCCGCCGAGTTCGACTCCTTCCCGGGCTACGTCGTCTCCGCGGTCGCCGCCGGCCGGCTCGCCGTGCAGAGCTTCGACTTCGGGTCGATGAAGACCTACAAGAGCATCCAGCCCGAGGTGCCGGTCGGCCTGCTCGGCACTCCGGCCTACGCCGACCTGGACAGCTACACCTGGGCCGACCAGATCAACCCGCACCACGGCTCCTTCGACGCCGGCTACGTCGCCCGGGTCCACAGGCTCGGGATGGACATCCACTCCTGGACGGTCAACGACGCCGCGACGATGAGCTCGGTCCTCGACCGAGGTGTCGACGGCATCATCACCAACAACCCCGACGTGCTCCAGGACGTGATCGCGGAGCGGCGTACGCCTGAGCTGGACACTCCCGACGCCGCCTGAGCCGCCGACAGATCGTCACGCGGCGTTCACCGCACACCGGCCCCAGCGACTCCCAGGGCCGGTGTGATCGGATCATGAACATGCTGAACCCCACTCGCATGCGTACTCTCGCGCTTGCTGCCGCCGCGGCGCTCGCCGCCGGGACCGTCCTGGTCTCGCACCCCGCCTCTGCGGCGGCCACCACCACGACCGCCGCCCAGACGGCCAAGGCGGCCAAGCACCACCACGCCGAGCCGATCGTCTTCGGTCACCGCGGTGCCTCCGGCTACCGGCCCGAGCACACCCTGGCGGCGTACGACCTGGCCATCCAGCAGGGTGCCGACTTCATCGAACCCGATGTGGTCTCGACCAAGGACGGCGTGCTCGTCGCCCGCCACGAGAACGAGATCTCGGGCACCACCGACGTCGCCGACCACCCCGAGTTCGCCGGTCGGAAGACGACCAAGACCATCGACGGCAAGGCGCTGACCGGCTGGTTCACCGAGGACTTCACCCTCGCCGAGCTGAAGACGCTGCGGGCCAAGGAGCGCATCCCGGGCGACCGCCCGGCCAACACCGCGTACGACGGCCTCTACGAGGTGCCGACCCTCGACGAGGTGCTCGACCTGATCGACGCGAAGGAGGCCGAGACCGGCCGCACCATCGGCGTCGCCCCGGAGACCAAGCACCCGACCTACTTCGACTCCATCGGTCTCTCGCTCGAGGAGCCGCTCGCGAAGAGCCTCAAGAGCCACCGTCTCGGCGGCAAGCGCGCCGCGGCGGTGATCCAGTCCTTCGAGATCAGCAACCTCAAGGACCTCAACCGCATGGTCGACACGCCGCTGGTGCAGCTGATCGACTTCGGCGGGGCGCCCTACGACCAGGTCGTCGCCGGGACCGGCGTGACCAACGACTTCCTGGTCACCGACAAGGGTCTGCGCAGCATCAAGAAGTACGCCGACCAGGTGGCGCCGTACAAGTTCTACTTCATCCCGCGCAACGCGGACGGCACCCTGGGTGAGGCCACCGACCTCGCCGACCGCGCCCACCGCATCGGGCTGCCGACCGTCATCTGGACCATGCGCGCCGAGAACAAGAACCTCCCCACCGAGTGCCGCATCGGCACCGACCCGATCGCGATCGGTGACCTCGGCTGCGAGGTCGGCCCCTACCTCGACGCCGGTGTCGACGCGTTCTTCACCGACCACCCCGACCTGGGTGTGGCCGCGCGCGACGCCTGGGTTGCTACCAATCAGTAGACACCTCGCGACATCACGTACGGCCCTCGCTACAGTCGGCGGGGGCCGCACGTGTTCGTGGGGCCGGTCACAACCAAAGGAGCTTGAGTCATGGGTCGTTTCGACGGACGCGTCGCAGTCATCACCGGTGCGGCGCGAGGGATCGGTTTCGGAGTCGCCACGCGTTTCGCCGAGGAGGGTGCCTCCGTCGCGATCATCGACCTCGACGAGGCCGCCGCTGCTGAGGCCGCCGCCAAGCTCCCGCTGGCCGAGGGTGCGAAGTCGGTCGGCATCGGCGCCAACGTCGCCAAGGCCGAGGACGCCGAGGCCGCGATCGCGCGCGTCGTCGAGGAGCTCGGTGGCCTGCACATCCTGATGAACAACGCCGGTATCACCCGCGACAACCTGCTCTTCAAGATGACCGAGGACGACTGGGACCTGGTCATGAACGTCCACCTCAAGGGCCACTTCCTGATGAGCAAGGCCGCGCAGGCGGTCTTCGTGAAGCAGAAGTACGGCAAGATCATCAACGTCTCCTCCACCTCGGCCCTCGGCAACCGCGGCCAGGCCAACTACTCGGCGGCCAAGATGGGCGTGCAGGGCTTCACCCGCACCCTCGCCATCGAGCTGGGCCCCTACGGTGTCAACGTGAACGCCATCGCGCCGGGCTTCATCGCGACCGAGATGACCGACCAGACCGCGGCCCGCCTCGGGCTCGACGTCGACGAGTTCCGCAAGCTCTCGGCCGAGGCCAACCCGGTCAAGCGCGTCGGCGAGCCCGGCGACATCGCCGCTGCTGCCGCCTTCCTGGCCAGCGACGAGGCCTCCTACATCACCGGCCAGACGCTGTACGTCGACGGCGGCGCCACGGTGGCCTGATCTGGTCAAGGACCGAACCCCGGGCGCGCCTCGCTCGGATGCAACGATTACCGTCTGTCACTCGTCTTGGTACTGAGCCGATGCAGATGGAGATTGATGATGCGTACGTCCCGCCCGGGGTTCCTCCTGCGATCAGTGGCAACGCTGGCCGCCGCGGGTCTGGTCCTGACCGGCTGTGGCTCCTCGGAGGAGCCCAAGGAGACGAAGCCGTCGCCGTCCGCGCCGGCTGAGCCCGACCACGAGCCGCTGACCGGCGTCGAGCTCCCCGAGGGGCAGAGCGCTGCGCGCAAGCACCCCGCCTACATCGTCAAGATCGACAACACCGCGGCCAGCGACCCGCAGTACGGTGTGGCCAAGGCGGACATCGTCGTCCAGGAGCTGGTCGAGGGTGGCGTGACCCGGCTGGCGGTCGCCTACTACTCCCAGCTTCCGAAGGAGGCCGGTCCGGTCCGCTCGATGCGGGCCACCGACGCGGGGATCGCCGCGCCGATCGGTGCCAAGATCCTGACCAGCGGCGCGGCTCCCTACACCTTCGCGCAGCTGAAGAAGCACGACATCTCCTGGATCGACATGTCCACCCCCTACGTCGTACGCGACACCAGCAAGCCCCACGACTTCCTGCACAGCGTGGTCGGCAAGGTCGCCAAGGTCGGGAAGGCCGCGGAGAAGAAGGGCAAGGCCAAGCGGCCCGGCGACTTCATGCCCTGGGGCGACGCGACCACCAAGCTGGCCGGTGGAAAGCCGGCCAGGGCCGTGGACGTGAAGTTCTCCCAGGCGCGGACGGACAACTGGATCTTCAAGGGCGGCAAGTACCGCCTGCAGAACAACTACATGGCCAAGAACGGCCAGTTCCTCGCCGACACCGTCGTGGTCGCACAGACCAAGACCACCATCGCCCCCTACAAGGACCCGGGCGGCGCGATCGTGCCCGTCTCCCACTTCACCGGCCGGGGCAAGGCGTGGATCCTGCGCGAGGGCCAGATCGTCGAGGCGACCTGGGTGAAGAAGGGTGAGAAGGGTGCGGTCACCTTCACCGACGCGCAGGGCGCCGCGATCGAGATCCCGCCGGGCAAGGTCTGGCTGGACCTGATCCCGAAGGGCAACGGCCAGGTCGAGGCCGGGGGCGTGACCGTCAGGTAGCGCCGCGATCTCTCAGCGCATGTCCTCGACCTTGACGCCCTGCTGCGCCAGGGTCTGGACGCCGGTCAGCAGGTAGGTCACGGCCAGCTCGATGCGCTCGGCGGCGTCCTCGGGGTTGCTGGCCTCGGTCACGGACTCGCCGGCGGCCGACATCGCCCCGAAGAAGAGCCGGGCGAAGGTGGCCACCATCTCGTCGTCGACGGTCCGGTCGCCGGCGCGCAGGACGGCGGCGACGATGTCCTCGACCACGGTGAACGTGGAGCGCTCCTCCTGCTCGCGGTAGCGCTGGTAGCCGAGGACGGCGGGCCCTTCCTGCACGACGATGCGGCGGTAGGTCGGCTGCTGGACGGCCTCCAGGAACGTACGCAGCCCGGCCCGGGCCTGCTCCCACGGGTCCTTCGACTCGCGCATGGCGGCGTCGATGCTCTGCGCGGTCGCGGCCTCGACCTTCTCGAAGACGACCTCGAAGAGCGCCTGCTTCCCGCTGAAGTGGTGGTAGAGCGCGCCCTTGGTGACCTCGGCGCCGGCGACGATGGCGTCCAGCGACGTGCTCGCGTAGCCGTGCTCGGTGAAGAGCTCCTCGGCGACCTCGACGAGCGTCTTCTTGGTCGATGCGGAGAACTGCTGCCTCCGTGACATCCCCGGCACCGACGGAAGCGGGGGAACCTTGGGGACGAGCTTGCTCACGGACGACTTTGCCACCCACCCACTCTAACGGCCGTGTCAGGAATCACCGTCCCGGCTATTGGCCATACCGACGGTATGTCTAATACTATGGGTACGTACTCGCGGTATGTGAGTGCCTACCTTCCGCAAGGAGCCGACAAATGAGCTGGACCAGCCATCACAAGCGCGGGGAGATCCTCCGCGGCGTGGTCGCCGCCGTCGACGAGCGTCGAGACGGCCTGCTGCCCATGGATCTTCCCGGCGTCACCGAAACCTTCACCGACGAGCTCGACCTGCTCGCCGCCCTGCAGCTGCGCTGGCACACCCGCCTGTCCGGCCGCATCGAGACCGAGCTCGCCAACCAGCCGATGGACCTCGAGGACGCCGTCGTCCGGGCCTGGCACGGCGCCGCCGACGACCTTCCCGGCATCCGGACGGTCCTCGACCGCTACCACGCGCTTCCGGTCGACGACGCGATGGCCACCGCGCTGGCCAAGTCGCAGACCAAGGAGCACCTGACCCTGGCCGTCATGGCGGGCAAGGGTGCGTTCGCCGACGCCGAGTGCGTCCGCCTCGGCTCGATGATCGAGGCGCGGGCTCGTGCCGAGTACGAGCCGGCCGTCGAGGTCGTCGAGCGAGGCCCCTTCTCCGGTCTTGTCGACATGTTCCGGGCGGTCCGCTCGGCAGCCTGAGGCTTGTCCTGAGCTTGTCGAAGGGCTGCGTACGGACCTATCGAGCCAGGCTCCGGGCGCCGGCGCGCTCCCTCCCGCGGATCTCCCTCCGCAACTCCCTTGCGCCGGCCCCGGAGCCTTCGGATTTGTTGGTTTCCTGTTGCGGCTGACGTGCCCGAGGTGATGCGATCATGGCGTCATGACGGAGCAGAAGGACGTACGCGCCGGGCGGCTGCTGGTAGCCACCCCGGAGCTTCGCGATCCGAACTTCGTCGACACCGTCGTACTCCTGATCGAGGTCAACGACGACGGTGCGCTGGGCGTGGTGCTGAACCGGCCCTCGCCGGTCCCGGTCGCGGAGGTGCTGCATCCGTGGGCGACGTCCGTGGCCGTTCCCGACGTCCTCTTCCAGGGTGGCCCGGTGAGCAAGGACTCCGCGATCGCGGTCGCGCTCCTGGTCGACTCCGACGACCCGCCACTGGGTTTTCGGCCGGTGGTGGGGCGCCTCGGGCTGCTCGACCTCGACACCCCCGTCGAGCTCGTCGACGGCACCCTGTCGCGGTTGCGCATCTTCGCCGGCTACGCCGGCTGGGGTGCCGCTCAGCTCGAGGGCGAGGTCGAGGAAGGGTCCTGGTATGTCGTCGACAGCGAGCCCTACGACTCGTTCCTCGACGACGTGAGCTCGATGTGGTCCGCGGTGCTCCGTCGCCAGCCCGGTGAGCTGGCCTTCCACGCCACGCGCCCGCCCGATCCGGAACTCAACTAGAGGACCAGTAGACTGGCGGTCATGGGCATCCTGGGATTCGGCACGAAAGAAGCCGTCAAGGAACGGGAGGACGTTCGTCATCAAGACGTCCCCACCGAGGAGGGTGACCACGACCGCTACTCCCACTATGTGGAGAAGGACAAGCTGACCGAGGCGATGGTCATGGGCACTCCCGTGGTCGCGCTGTGCGGCAAGGTGTGGGTGCCGAGCCGTGACGGGTCCAAGTTCCCGGTCTGCCCCGACTGCAAGGAGATCTTCGAGGGGATGCCGCCGGGCGGTGGCGAGGGCGACGACGAGTGAGTAGTGCCGATCTTCCCGGCGCTCTCACACCCGCGTGGCCGAACAAGGCCGCCTGGGGCACTGCGCCCAAGCTTCGTGCTTGGCAGCAGGAGGCGCTGAACGCCTACCTCACCGACCATCCCCGTGACTTCCTCGCCGTGGCGACGCCCGGCGCCGGCAAGACGACCTTCGCGCTGACGGTCGCCGCCGAGCTCCTCGGGCGCCGCTTGGTCGACCGGGTGACGATCGTCGCCCCCACCGAGCACCTCAAGGTCCAGTGGGCCGAGGCGGCCGCGCGGGCGGGCATCCCGATCGACCCGACGTACTCCGCAGGCCAGGGCAAGACCTCGGCCGACTACGTCGGGATCGCGGTGACGTACGCCGGGGTGGCGGTCAACCCGCTCGCGATGCGGATCCGCACGGAGCGGTTCAAGACGCTGGTGATCCTCGACGAGGTCCACCACGCCGGCGACGCGCTCTCGTGGGGTGACGGTGTCCGGGAGGCCTTCGAGCCGGCCGCGCGGCGGCTGGCGCTGACCGGGACGCCGTTCCGCTCCGACACCAACCCGATCCCGTTCGTCACCTACGCGCCCGGCGAGGACGGCATCCCGCGCTCGGCGGCCGACTACACCTACGGCTACGCCGAGGCGCTGCGCGACCACGTCGTCCGGCCGGTGCTCTTCATGGCCTACTCGGGACAGATGCAGTGGCGCACCCGCGCCGGTGACGAGATCGCCGCCCACCTCGGTGAGCCATTGACCAAGGACCTGACCTCGCAGGCGCTGCGCACCGCGCTCGACCCGGCCGGATCCTGGATCCCGTCGGTGCTGGCGGCGGCCGACAAGCGGCTGACCGAGGTGCGGCGCCACGTCCCCGACGCGGGTGGGCTCGTCATCGCCACCGATCAGGACTCGGCGCGCTCCTACGCCAAGACGATCAAGTCGATCACGGGGGAGTCGGCCACCGTCGTCCTCTCCGACGAGAAGGCCGGATCGAAGAAGATCGCCAAGTTCGCCGAGTCCGACGACCGCTGGATGGTCGCGGTCCGGATGGTCTCCGAGGGCGTCGACGTGCCCCGGCTCGCCGTCGGCGTCTACGCGACGACCACTTCGACGCCGCTCTTCTTCGCGCAGGCGGTCGGGCGCTTCGTACGTGCTCGTACGCGGGGTGAGACCGCCTCCGTCTTCCTGCCGTCGGTGCCGAACCTGCTCGGCTTCGCCTCCGAGCTGGAGCTGCAGCGCGATCACGTGCTCGGCAAGAAGGTCACCAGCGAGGACGACATTTTCGCAGCCGAGGACGCGCTGATGGCCGCGGCCAACGCCGAGGAGGGCGCCTCCGAGGAGGAGCTCGGAGCCTGGGAGGCCATGGGTTCCGAGGCGCGCTTCGACCGGGTGCTGTTCGACGGCGGCGAGTTCGGCCACTCCGGCGAGGTGCACGTCGGTTCGGAGGAGGAGATGGACTTCCTCGGCATCCCCGGGCTTCTCGACGCCGACCAGATGAAGACGCTGCTCCAGCAGCGGCAGAGCGACCGAGCCCGCAAGCAGAAGTCGGCCTCGGGTCCGGTCGCCGCCGACGAGCCTGTTGCCGCGGTGGCCGCCCACGAGCAGCTCGCCGTGCTCCGGCGCGAGCTCAACGGCCTGGTCGCCGCCTGGCACCACCGCACCAAGACGCCGCACGGCGTCACCCACAACCGGCTCCGGAAGGAGTGCGGCGGCCCGCCCGCCGCGGTCGCCAACGCCGACCAGCTCAAGGCCCGGATCGACACCCTGCGTGACTGGGCCGCGCGCGGCTCGGCGTGATCGCGGCGAGCCGGTCCGGACGAGCCGAATCGGCGGGAGGGTCGAGGAGTCAGGCACACTGTCTGCCATGAGGACGCGATGACAGCACTCGAGATCGCGGTGACGTCGGTGGACGGCGCGCTCGCCGCGCGTGCGGCCGGGGCGACCCGGGTCGAGCTCTGCACGGCCCTCGAGGTCGGTGGTGTCAGCCCGTCGCAGGGGCTGGTCGAGAGCGTCCTCGACGCGGTCGGTGGCACCGACGCCGACGACGGCTGGGAGGGCGTCCACGTGCTCGTCCGGCCGCGGCCGGGAGGGTTCGGCTACTCCGCCGAGGAGCGGCACGTCCTGGAGCGCGAGGCCGAGATGATCCTGGCGGCCGGGGCCGACGGGATCGTGATCGGCGCGCTCACTCCGCACGGGGAGCCCGACGTCGAGATGGTCCGTGGCCTGGCGGATGCTGCCGCTGCGTACGAGGCGACGGTGACGTTCCACCGGGCCATCGACCTCACCGCCGACCCGGTCGCGGCGATCCGGTCGCTGGACGGTGTGGTCGACCGGGTCCTCACCTCGGGCGGTGCGCCGGCCGCCGCCGCGGGGGCCGCGACGATCGCCGAGATGGTCGCGGCAGGCGGACCGGACGTACTGGCCGGAGGAGGGGTGACCGTCGACGCGATCGCGGCACTGGCCGCGCTCGGGGTCGAGGGCGTGCATCTGTCCGCCAAGCGCCGGGTCGCGACCGCCGGTCGGGTGGCGCTGGGCGTCGCCGACGACGGTGGTCACTGGGTGACCGATCCGGATGTCGTCGCGGCCGCGGCCGCCGCGCTCGCCTAGGCGATCGTGTCGCCCTCGACCAGGTCGCGCAGGACCGAGACGGCGGCCTCGAGGTCGGCCTCGGTGCGGTGACGCGACTCCAGCCGCTCGGCGATGAGATGCGAGATGCGCTCGCGCACCTCGGCCAGATCGGCCCGGCCGGCGTCGGTGAGCGTCACCAGGCTCGCCCGCGCATCGGCGGGGTTGGGCTCCTTGCTGACCAGGCCGGTCTCCACCAGCTGGGCGATCTGCGCCGACATGGTCGGCTGCGAGCAGCCGTCGGCGCGGGCCAGGTCGGTGATGCCGAGCGGCCCGATGGCGTCGAGGATCGTGAGGACGCGGACGCTGGCCGGAAGGTCGAGCGCGCGGCGCACGAGGCGCATGAGGCGCGCCGCGTAGACCACCAGGTCGCTGGAGAGGTCCAGGGTCTTCGCCGAAGCGGAGCCCGAGGTGGTCGGGGCCGCTGTGGGAAGCAGCTGCTGTGAAGGCATCGGTTGGATTCCAGGGTTGGGGTTGCGGCGCGGTGAACGGGTGGAGACTATCTGAGAATGACAACGGAGCGGCACACCTGGATCGCGTTCCTGCGCGCCATCAACCTGGGCGCGACGCGAAAGTTCCCCAAGCAGGCGATCATCGCCGCGGTCGTCAGGGCCGGCGGAACCGACGTGGAGACCTACATCAACACGGGCAACGTACGCTTCGACCACCCCGTCGGCGACCGGGCCGAGATGGAGGCGATCCTGGAGGAGGCCTTCGCCGCCGACCGCTTCTTCGAGGTGCCGACGATCTGTGTCACGCCTGCCGAGCTGAAGGTGATCGCCAACGACGCCGCGGCGGTCGGGATGGGCCACGAGGGCAGGCAGTTCGTGTTCCTCTGCAAGGAGCACAGCGACCCCAGCTCCCGCGAGGCGCTGGTCGCCCGGGCGGGCGAGGGCGAGCGGGTCTATGTCATCGGCCGTGCCGTGCACCTGCTTACCGAGAGCTTCCAGCAGACGAAGATCACCAACGCCGTCGTCGAGCGTCACATCGCCATCAGCACCAACCGCAACCTCAACGTGATCCGCACGCTCGCCGACCGCTGGGGCTGAGCCTCGGCCAACCGGTCGTCAGAGCAGGGGCGACCCCTCACCCGGCTTCCGGCAGCCGACGAGCCTGATGGTCGCGAGTCCTGGGCGGCTTCCAGCCCAGGCGATGGGCGGCGCCCACCGCGGCGATCTGCGAGGAGACCTCGAGCTTGGCCAGGATGGACTTGACCTGGGTGCGGACCGTGGCCGGCGAGACCACGTTGAGAGCGGCGATCTGGGACACGGTGCGCCCGTTCCTGAGGTGCTCCAGGACCTCTTCCTCGCGGTGGGAGAGACGTTCGAAACGCTCGCGGAGTCCGGCCAGCTCGACATCGCGACGCACGGCGTGCCCGATGAGCTGTTCGCGCTCCTGTACGTCGAGAACGCGAAGCCCGTCCGTCAGGCGCCGCACGATCGAGATGAGATCGTTGAGCGGCCGCGACTTGGACACCACCACCCGCGCGCCCCGGCGCAGCGCCTGACCCCAACAGGCTGGGTCGGTGGTCGACGTCAGGACGACCACGTCGATCCCGGCACGCGTCAGCGGGGCGATCGTCGCCATCAACGGATCACCTGCGTCCAGCGTCGTGCCGAGGATCACGATGCTCGCACGAGTGCGCACGATCTGTGCCGTGAGTGCCGTCGCGCTCGCGTGATCGGCGAGCGGAGGCAGGAGGCGAGCGTCGAAGCGATGCCTTGAGAGCGCCAGCTCGAGGGATTCGCCGACCACCGGGTGCGGCTCCACGATGGCCACCCGGTGGCTCACCTTCGTTCGCTGCGGACGAGAGGTCGCTGTGATCGTCATGGCTCGACCCGCTCCTTCCGGGCGCCCGCGTTGGTTGCTTCGTAGTGGCTGATGGCCAGGTTCAACGTGGCCAGCGCACGCAGCTCGGCCAGCGAGGCCCGCTCGATGCTGGCCAGGCGCAGGCGGGCCCGCGCTTCCCGCAGGGCCCGGACATCTCCCACCTGGTTCGCCACGCGTACGGCCGAGGACAGCGGCGTCCACGACGGCGTTCGTACCTCGCGCATCACCGTGAGGAGAGCCCATTGCGGGGAGCCGGCCGGAAGCAGTCGGGCGACCCTGCGCTGACTCAGGTTCCGTGTCGACGTGCCGGTCTGCACAGCCTTCGCATGCTGCCTCGTCAGCTGCAGCCGATCGGACCCATCGATGGGTCGGGCTCTGACTGGGCTGTCGATCGTGGGGGTGGTTGTCATGGAGACAATCCTGTTGTCGCCGAGCGCCTGTGGGACCGTTCGCAAGGCCCGATCTCCGGGACCAAAGGCCCGGCTCGGTCTCCTACTGCGCCTCGATGCGATCGAGATAGGCGCGGCGTACGTCGTCGTCGACGCGGGTGATCGCGGCGTCGTCGCGGACGGCGCGGCGGATCAGGCGCATCACCCGCTCGGGGACGAGCGGAGAGCCGTTGGCGGCGAAGCCGACGTAGGACGGGACCGCGATCTCGGCCGCCCGACTGCGGACCGACCTCACCACCGCGGCCGCGATGTCCTCGGGGTCGACCGCCGGGAGGACGCCGAGGTCGATGCCCGAGGAGAGCTCGGTGCGTACGGCGCTCGGCAGCACGGTGGTGAGCGAGACCCCGGTGCCGTCGATCTCGAGCCGGGTGGCGGCGCTGAGGCCGACGACGGCGTACTTGCTGGCGTTGTAGACCGCCAGGCCCTTGAGCGGGAACTTGCCCGCCAGCGAGGCGACGTTGACGACGTGGCCGCGGCCGCGCGCGATCATCCCCGGCAGCACCAGCCGCACGCCGTGGATCACTCCGTAGACGTTGACGTCCATGGTCAGCCGGTCGATCCGGTCCTCCTGCTCGAGGAAGGAGCCGTTGGGCATGACTCCGGCGTTGTTGACCAGGATGTCGACCGGCCTGCCGTGCGCCTCCTCCGCGGCGGCGAGGAAATCGGTGTAGGACTGTTTGTCGGCGACGTCGAGCCGGTGACCGCTCGCGCCCTCGCCGAGCTCTGCCGCCGCATCCCGTGCCAGCGCGTCGTCGAGGTCGCCGAGGGCGACCCGTGCCCCGGCCGCGGCGAACTCCTTCGCCGTGGCGAGGCCGATGCCCCGAGCGGCGCCGGTGACGACGACCAAGGCGCCGTGGAGGTCGATCCTGGGGAAGCGTGTCATGCGGAAACCTCCGCGGTCTTGATCGTGATTTCGAAGTCGGACGGCTCGAAGCGGCTGATCCGGCGGACCAGCTCTCCGGTGGACCAGGGCCAGGAGAAGCTGTTGCGGCCGTTGGCGTCGATGAAGTAGCTATGGCAGGAGGCGCCGCTGTAGGCGGTGCCGGCGAGCGCGGCCTGCACGTCCGCGACGTACGCGGCCTGTGCCTGTGGGGTCACGTCGAGCTGCGTCCAGCCCTGCGCGCGGGCGGTGGTGATGGCGTCGGTGATCATCGCGACCTGCGACTCCGCGACGGCGAAGGCCGAGCCGTGCCCGGTGCCGAGGCTCGGGCCGAGCACCACGAAGGCGTTGGGGAACCCGGCGACCGAGGTGCCCTGGTAGGCCTCGGGGGAGCCGGACCAGTGCTCGGCGAGCGTGCGGCCGTCGGCTCCACGGACCAGGTCGGCGACCGGCATGTCGAGGATGTGGAAGCCGGTGCCGAGGATGATCGCGTCGACCTCGGCCGTGCTGCCGTCGGAGCCGATCACGCTCGCGCCCTCGACCCGGTCGACGCCGGTCGCGTGCACCTCGACGTTCGGCTTCGTCAGCGACTGGAGGTAGTTGTTGGAGAAGAGGATCCGCTTGCAGCCGAGCAGGTAGTCGGGCGTCAGCTTGGCCCGCAGCTCCTTGTCCCGGACGGCGGCTCGCAGGTAGGCCTCACCGATCTTCTGCAGCCCGTGCATCAGCGGCTTGGGATGGTGGAAGGCGACGCCGACGGTCTCCATCGCGGCGTACTCGACGGCGCCGAGAGCCTTCTCGAAGAAGGGTACGTTGCGCTTGACCCACTTCTCCGCCTCCGGCACCGGGTGGTCGACCTTGGGCAGGACCCAGTGGGCGGTGCGCTGGAAGAGGTGCAGATCGGCGACCTGCTTCTGGATCTGGGGCACGAACTGGACGGCCGACGCACCGGTGCCGATGACGGCGACCCGCTTGCCGTCGAGGTCGAAGCCGTGGTTCCACCGCGCCGAGTGCCAGACCTCGCCGGGGAAGCCGGCCAGACCGGGCAGGTCCGGGATCTTCGGCTCGTTCCACGGCCCGGCGGCCGCGACCAGGAAGCGTGCGCTGAGCTCACCGGCGCTCGTCTCCAGGTGCCACTCGGCCGTCTCGGCGCTCCAGGCCGCCCCGCGGACCTCCACGCCGAACCGGGTGACGTCCTCGAGGCCGCGGTCGCGGGCGACACGGTCGATGTAGGCGAGGATCTCCGGCTGGTTGCCGTAGACCCGCGACCAGTCGCTGTTGGGGGCGAAGGAGAACGAGTAGAGGTTGGACGGTACGTCGCAGGCGCATCCCGGGTAGGTGTTGGCCCGCCAGGTGCCACCGTAGGTGTCGGCCTTCTCGAGGATGACGACGTCCTCGACCCCTGCCTCCCGCAGCTTGATCGCGGCGGCGATGCCGGAGATGCCCGCGCCGATGACGACGACCTGGTGATGCGTGCTCATGCTCGTTCTCCTGTGAGTGTGGCCGCGAGGCGGCCGGGAACGTGTCGGCGGGCCGCGGCGAGGGTGGCCTCGCGGCGGCCGATGTCCATGAAGTTGGGTCCCATGGCGGCCAGCTCCGCAGGCCCGGGCTCGACCCGGATCACCCGCACGCCGGCCGCCCGGAGCCGGGCGACCTCGCGGTCGAGCACGGCGGTCATCTGTGAGCGCAGCAGGCGCTCGACCCGGTCGAGACCGCGAGCGGGGACGCCGCCCTCGGTGGTCATCGGGGCGACCACCACGACCTCGTCGACCGCTGGACCGACGGCCGGGTCGAGGAGAAGGTCGGCCGAGACGGAGGAGACCGCGCCTCCGTCGACGTGGCTCCGGCCGGCGATCTCGACCGGCGGGAACCAGCCGGGGATCGCCCACGACGCCGCGACGGCCGCGCCGAGGGAGGCCGTGGGGGCACCAGGAGCCCCGAACGCCACCCGCTCACCGGTCGCCGCGTCGGCCGCGATCAGCCAGGTCGCGGGATGGTCGACCCAGCCGCCGGGGCCGGCCAGCGCGTCGCCGTACTCCCTCAGCCAGCCGGCATCTCCACGCCCGCGGGGGAGCAGCCCGGCCAGCGCGCTGTAGGCCGAGCGGCGGGAGAGTCCGGGGCGGACCAGACCGAGTGCGGGCAGCGCGGGAGCGGGGATGGGCGGCACCTTGCCGGGGTGGACGGCGATGTGGTCGGCCAGGACGGGGTCGGCGCCCGGGATTCCGTCGAGAGCGTCGAGCAGGTCCTGCGGCGTACGGCCGGATCCGAGGGCGGCGACGATCTCCGAGCCTGCGGAGGTGCCGATCAGGACATCGGCCGTGCGGGCGTCCCAGTCGAGGGCCTTCTCGAGGGCGCGGAGGGCGACGGCCGTCCAGGCGAACCCGAGGGTGCCGCCACAGCCGATGGCGAGTGCGCGTCGGTGCGTCATGTTTCGGATACTAATGGTATTCGAATACCATTGGTAGGTCGGACTGGTAAGATTTGCCTCGTGGGCCGGATAACGCGCAAGGAGTCGCACGCGCAGACGCGGGTGCGACTCGTCCAGACCGCACACCGTCTGTTCCTCTCGGACGGCTACAACGCCACCTCGCTCGACAAGGTCGCCACCGAGGCGGGCTACTCGAAGGGTGCCGTCTACTCGAACTTCGCGACCAAGCACGATCTGGGCCTCGCCGTGCTCGACGTGATCCACCAGGAGCGGGCGCTGTCCCTGGCGAGCGCCGTCAATGGGATCGAGACCGTCGAAGGCCGGATCGACGCCTTCGCCGGGTGGGCCGAGGCCAACATCGGTGACGTCGGCTGGACCGCGCTCGAGGTCGAGTTCGCGACCAGCACCCGTCGCGTACCCGGGGTGAGCCAGCAGCTCGCCAACAGGCGCCGTGAGCTGACCGCGGCGGTCGCCGGCCTCATCGAGCAGCAGGCCGACGAGCTCGGCCTCACGCTGCCCTCGCCGGCCGAGGACGCCGCCGTCCAGCTGCTCTCGCTCGGCATCGGGCTCGGCGTGCAGCGTGCGTTCGACCCCGACCTGTCCGTCGCCAGCCTGGTCGACCTGCTGCGGTCGCTGTTGGAGGGCGCGAAGCCCTCCTAGCGCGTCACCTAGTGGGCCGGGGCGCCGTTGCGCTCGGCTGAGGGGAAGGACACCCGGTTCAGGCCGCGTACGGCAGGGCTCAGCAGCGTCGCCAGCGAGATCACGACGTAGGCGATGCCGGCGATCGCGAGCACGTTCTCGATCCCGTACGCAGCCGCCAGCGGTCCCATCGCCAGCTGTCCGACGGGGATGGCGATATAGGTGCCGAGCTGGTCGTAGGAGGACGCGCGGGAGAGCAGCTCGCTGGGGACGTTCTCCTGCATCGACAGCTGCCAGCCGAGACTGAAGACCTGGATGCCCGCGCCGGAGAGGGCGGCCGCGGGCAGCAGCACGCCGAGGTCGGTGGAGAACCCGAGGGCAGCGATCGGCAGCCCGAACAGGGCCATGCCGATCATGCCGTAGAACAGCGGCCGCTCGAGCCGGATCTTCATCAGCACGAGCGTCGCGGCGAGCACACCGATGCCCTGGAAGGTGAGGAGCAGACCCCACCCGCCTGCGCCCAGCGACGATCCCTCGGCACGCTGCGGACCGAGGGTGAGGAGCCCGCCCTCGTAGAGCGCGTTGAGCATGGTCGCGGCGCCGACACAGAGCCACAGCCAGCTCGTGGCGCGGAAGTAGTCCCAGCCCAGGCGCAGGTCGCCGATCACCGAGGCCTTGGTGACCGTGCCGCTGAGCTTGACCGGCAGCAGCAGCAGGGCCGCGATGATCCAGGTGGCGGCATCGAGGGCGAGCGCCCAGCCCGCGCCGACGCTGAGGACGAGCAGGCCGGCGGTGCCCGGACCTGCGACCGCGACGACCGCCTTGGTCAGCGACATCAGCACGTTGGCCTCCTGCAGCATGGTGCGCGGCACCACGAGCGGGATGATCCCCTGCTGGGCGGGCAGGCCGGCGGCCGAGACGATGCCGTTGAGCGCTGAGAGCGCGATCAGGTGCCACAGCTCGGCGACGCCGGCGATGACCAGGACGGCGACCGCCGCCTGGCTCAGGCCGGAGACCAGGTTGGAGGCGAACAGGATCCGAGCGCGGCCGATCCGATCGGCGAGCACGCCACCGATGAGCATGAAGACGATCATCGGGATGGTGCGGGCGGCGAGGACCGCGCCGATCGCGATCGGCGCGTCGCTCACCTCCAGGACGGCGAAGGCCAGGGCGACGGGGGCCATGAAGTTGCCCGCGAGGTTGATCGAGCGGGACGCGAAGAACCAGCGGAAGTGGGGTTCGCGAAGTGGGGCTGTCGCCGAGATCCGAGCCATTCGAGAGACAATAGACCGTCAGGGGATTTCTATCTGCGGAAAATTCCCAATTCTGTCACGAGACCGTTACCCCCGCCGCTCGCATCTCCTCGATGGCGGCCGTGGTGGAGGACGCCGCCACTCCTGCGGCCAGGTCGGAGAGCAACCTGGTGTGGAATCCGGCCGCCTGTGCGTCGAGCGCGGTGGCACGTACGCAGTAGTCGGTCGCCAGCCCGCACACGTCGACCTCCTCGACTCCCTGGGCGCGGAGCCAGTCGGTCAGGGTGGAGCCGCCGGTGGCCGCGCCCTCGAAGCCGGAGTAGGCCGCTGCGTACTCGCCCTTCCGGAAGATCTCGTCGAAGGTGACCGGGTCGAGGTTGGGGTGGAAGGCCTCGCCGTCGGTGCCGACCACGCAGTGCGCCGGCCAGGAGTTGACGTAGTCCGGCGGGTTGCCGAAGTGGTCGCCCGGGTCGATGTGGTGGTCCTTGGTGGCCACGACCAGCCCGTAGGTCTGCTCCGGCGCCTTGCTCGCCGCCCGCTCGCGCAGCAGCTGACCGATGTCGTAGGCCACCCGAGCCCCGCCGTCGACCGGCAGGGAGCCGCCCTCGCAGAAGTCGTTCTGTACGTCGACCACGATCAGTGCACGCGTCATGCTCGCCAGGGTAGACGGTGACGGTTCGTCTAGGTATGCAGCCGAACCGTCACATCCCTAGCGGAGTTCCACCTGGGCTGTGACGGTTGGTCTGCGTACCTAGACGAACATCCGGCCGGGCGGCGCGCGATCAGATGAACTGGGTGGGGATCGCGGGATCGCCCTTGAGGAGCGAGTGGGCGATGACGGGGAGCTCGGCGACGGAGGCCTGGTGGCGGTCGCGGGCCGCGTCGAGGGGCTCACGACCGACGATCTCGCCCTTTCTGACCAGCTGGGTGAGCAGGGGGCGGTCGTTGTTGTCGCCCTCGGGCGCGGTGCCGATGCCGATCACCTCGGCGTCGGCGACATCCTTGCGGTTGCGGCGGCGCAGGGCGTACTTCCGGCCGCCGATCGAGGTCTTCGCGGCGCTCTTCTTGGCGACCGGCTCCAGCTCGCCGGAGGCACCCTCGCGGGAGACCAGCTTGTAGACGAAGCCGGCGGTGGGGTGGCCGGAGCCGGTGACCAGCTGGGTGCCGACGCCGTAGCCGTCGACCGGGGCGGCCGCGAGGCCGGCGATGGCGTACTCGTCCAGGTCGCTGGTGACGATGATCTTCGTCTCGGTCGCGCCGAGGTCGTCGAGCTGGCGGCGTACGTCATGGGCGAGGAGCCCCAGGTCGCCGGAGTCGATCCGCACCGCGCCGAGCTCGGGCCCGGCGATCTCGACCGCCTTCGCCACCGCCTCGGCGATGTCGTAGGTGTCCACCAGGAGCGTGGTGCCCTTGCCGAGCGAGGCGACCTGGGCCCGGAAGGCCTGCTCCTCGGTGTCGTGCAGGAGCGTGAAGGCGTGCGCGGAGGTCCCGGTCGTCGGCACCCCGAAGCGGGCCCGGGCGGCCAGGTTGGAGGTGGCGGTGAAGCCGGCCACGTAGGCCGCGCGGGCGGCGGCGATCGCGGCCGCCTCATGGGTACGCCGGGAGCCCATCTCGATGCACGGGCGCTCACCGGCCGCGAGCGTCATCCGGGACGCGGCGGTGGCGATGGCCGAGTCGTGGTTGTAGATCGAGAGCAGCACCGTCTCCAGGACGACCGCCTCGGCGAAGCTGGCCTCGACCACGAGCAGCGGCGACTGCGGGAAGAAGGTCTCGCCCTCGGCGTACCCCCAGACGTCGCCGGTGAAGCGGTAGCCGGCCAGCCACTCCAGGGTCGGGCCGTCGACGACGCCCTCGAGCACCGCCAGCTGCTCGGAGTCGAAGCGGAACGCCTCGATGGCGTCGAGCGCCCGGCCGACCCCGGCCACCACGCCGTAGCGCCGCCCGCCGGCCAGGCGCCGTGGGAACAGCTCGAAGACGGCACGGCGTTCCGCGGTGCCCGCCTTCAGGGCGGCCTGGAGCATGGTCAGCTCGTAGTGATCTGTCAGGAGCGCGGTCGAGTCCGCTGTCGAGTCCACGGGCACATCGTGGCACGATGGGTTGTATGAGCGCGCCAAGCCCTGTGGAGCTCGACGAGCCCGAGGTCGACGACCTCGTCGCGCCCGCGACCCCGTGGGTGACCATCGTCTGGAACGACCCGGTCAACCTGATGTCCTACGTCACCTTCGTCTTCCAGAAGTACTTCGGCTACTCCAAGAAGAAGTCGGAGAAGCTGATGATGGAGGTGCACAACGACGGCAAGTCGGCCGTCTCCACCGGCTCGCGCGAGGAGATGGAGCGCGACGTGCAGGCGATGCACGAATACGGACTGTGGGCGACGCTGGAGAAGCAGGATTGATGGGCGGGTTCAGCTACCACCGCCGCAGCAAGCAGATCATCGCGACCTTCTCCGGGTTCGAGGCCGACCTGCTCCGGTCGCTGGCCTCCCAGCTCGTGGAGCTGCTGCGCAACGAGGTCGCCGCACCGGCCGAGAGCGATGATCCGCTGGAGGCTCTGCTCGACTTCTCGGGACCGACCACTGAGCCCGAGGACCCGGTGCTGAAGCGGCTCTTCCCCTCGGCCTACGGCGACGACGCCGAGGCAGCCGGGGAGTTCCGGCGGTTCACCGAGGGCGGGCTGCGCGACGGCAAGGCGCGGGCCGCCTCCACGATCATCGACTCGCTCGAGGAGGCCGGGCTCCCGCCCGAGCTCGACGAGAACGGGCTGGTCATCGACGTCGAGCTCTCCATCGGCGACGCCGAGGCGTGGATGCGGTCCTTCACCGACATCCGGCTGGCGCTCGCGACCCGGCTCGGGGTCGAGGAGGGCGACGAGGACTTCTGGGACTCGCTGCCCGAGGACGACCCCGCCGGCCAGGTCTACGGGATCTACCAGTGGGTCGGGATCCTCCAGGAGACCATCGTCGAGGCGCTGGTCACCGCGAGCTGAGCGGTTTCCGGCCCGGGCCCATACCAACGCGGAGTGGTTCCGCCAACCATGTCCGCACCCTGGGCAAAGGACGTTTCCCGGCTCGTGCCGCCTAGGCTGATCCTGTGCTGACCATCGACCAGGCGACGTACGACGCGATCGTCGCCCACGCGAAGCGCGACCATCCCGACGAGGCGTGCGGGATCGTCGCGGGCCCTGAGGGGTCCGACCGGCCCGAGCGGTTCATCGAGATGATCAACGCCGCGGGCTCGCCGACCTTCTACGAGTTCGACTCGACGGACCTGCTCCAGCTCTACAAGGAGATGGACGCGAACGACGAGGAGCCGGTGGTCGTCTACCACTCCCACACGGCCACCGAGGCCTACCCGTCCCGCACCGACATCGGGCTGGCGATGGAGCCGAACGCGCACTACGTCCTGGTCAGCACCCGAGAGCACGGAAATGACGAGGGTCCGGTCGAGTTCCGGTCCTATCGAATCGTCGACGGCAACGTCACCGAGGAAGAAATCAGCATCGTCCCGACGTTGTCGTGACGCGCAACACCTACATCTAGGAGAACGAACCCATGGCCATCGAGGTCAAGATCCCGACCATCCTCCGCACCTACACCGCCGGTGAGAAGGCAGTCAGCGCCGAGGGCAAGACCCTGAGCGCGCTCATCGACGACCTCGAGGCGAACCACTCCGGCATCAAGGAGCGCCTCATCGACAACGGCGACCTGCGCCGCTTCGTCAACGTCTACATCAACGACGAGGACGTACGCTTCATCGGCGGTCTCGACGCCGAGCTCAAGGACGGCGACCAGGTCGTCGTGCTGCCTGCGGTCGCCGGCGGCTGCTGACCTCTTAGCCCAGAATGCCGCGGTCGTACGCTCGTGCGACCGCGGCTGCTCTGTCTGTGACCCCGAGCTTGTCGAAGATGTGACCCAGGTGGGTCTTGACCGTCGCCTCGCTGACGAAGAGCGTGGCGGCGATCGCGCGGTTGGTGGTGCCGCGGGCGACCAGGGTGAGCACCTCGCGCTCGCGCGGGCTCAGCTGCGCCGACGGGCCGGGTGATCGGAGCCGGGAGGCGAGCCGGGTCGCGACCGCGGGGGAGAGGACGGTCTCACCGGCCGCGGTCCTGCGCACGGCGTCGACCAGGTCCGGCGTCGGAGCGTCCTTGAGCAGGTATCCGGTCGCGCCCACCTCGATCGCGGCGACCACGTCGGAGTCGGTGTCGAACGTCGTCAGGACCAGTACGCCGGCCCGTGACTCCCACGCCCGGAGCCGCTCGATCACCTCGACCCCGGCGGTGCCCGGCATCCGCAGGTCGAGGACGAGCACGTCGGGGTCGAGCTCCTCGACGAGAGCCAGCGCCTGCGCGCCGTCCCCGGCCTGGCCGACCACCTCGAAGCCCTGCGCTCGGAGCACCCCGACCACCCCGTCGCGGACGACGGGGTGGTCGTCGGCGACGACGATCCGGATCGGTTCACTCATGCTGGTCCTCGGGAGAGAGCGGGGATGCTGGCGGAGACGGCGGTGCCGGAGCCCGGGGCGGACTCCAGGGTGAAGGTGCCGGTCAGGCGCCGGGCGCGGTCGCGCATCACGCCGAGCCCGAACGCGGACGAACGGCGCGGGGCGGCGGGATCGAAGCCGACGCCGTCGTCGCGCACGTCGAGGATGACCTCGGACCCGTCGAACGTGAGCGTGACCCCGACCCGTTGCGCGCGGGCGTGCTTGGCGACGTTGGCGAGGGCCTCCTGGGCGATCCGCAGCAGCGTGGCCTCGACCTCGGGGTGCAGCGCGGTGGCGTCGCCGACGACGACGAAGGAGGCCTCGACGCCGTGGTCGTCACGCCAGCTCTCGACCAGCGCCGAGAGCGCGTCGGCGAGGCCGGTGCCGGCCAGCTCCGCCGGGGTGAGGTCCTGCACGGACCGGCGGGCCTCGACCAGCGCGGTGCGGGCCATCTCGGTGGCTCGGGCCACCCGGCGGCGTACGTCCTCGGCGTCGGCGGAGCCCTGGGCGGCCTGGAGCTGGGCGACGACGCCGGCCAGGGACTGGGCGATGGTGTCGTGGATCTCCCGGGCGAGGCGCTCACGCTCGTCGCGTACGCCGGTCTGGCGGGACTGGGCGAGAAGCTGCTGCTGGAGGCGGGCGTTCTCGGCGAGGGCGTTCTCCAGCCGGACGATCGTGTCGGCCCGCTCCTGGCTGACGGCGTCGAGGTGCATGCTGTAGCGGCCCATCAGCGTCGCCAGCCCGAAGTTGACCACGAAGAGCAGTGGCAGCAACATCGCCTGCCAGGGGTTGTCGTAGGGCGGCGGTCCGCCGGTCTGACCGACGGCCATGATCACGGCCGTCACACCCATCGCCGCCCAGCGCAGGCGGCCGCGGAACGAGTCGAAGGCATCCAGGTAGCCGACCCACGCGACGATGCAGAACAGCGGGTGCAGCAGGGTGAGGACGGCGATCAGCAGCGTGCGCCCGATATAGCCGACCGGGTGCGGGCCGCCGTGGACGAAGGTCCACCACCAGGACCACGCGGCGACCGCCACCACCAGCCCGCCGAACGCCATTCGGGCCTCGAGACCGCTGGGTCCCAGCACCGGCAGCGTCGCGATGCAGATGGCCGTGGCGAGCACGATCAGCGCCAGGGGCAGCACCTTGAGGTTGCGCGCCCAGCGCTGATCGTGCCCCAGGGCCGAGTCCATGCCCAGACCCTCTCACTCCCACGTGAAGGCGCGCACGGCAATCACGTAGAGCATGATCGCCCAGCCGCCCATCACCGCGAGGTCCATCAGCTGCGGGAAGGCCCCCGCGCCGGCGTCGTTGAGCGCGTTCGAGGCCGCGCCGTAGGGAGTGAGCGAGATGACGTCACGGACGGTGCCGCCGAAGACCTCGACGGGGAAGTAGACCCCTGCGGTGAACATGCTCGGGATGAAGGCGACCATCGCCACCACCTGTCCGGTCCTGGCGTTGGGGGAGACCGCCGTGATCGCGGTCCCGATCCCGAGCGAGACGGCCAGAGCGAGCACGTAGGCCGCCGCGTACCCGAGGAGTGATCCCGGCAGCGGCGTCCCGAACACCAGCCGGCCGACCACGAGCACGATCACCGACGAGGCGGCGACCGCGACCGCGTGCACCAGCACCTGGCCGAGCAGGATCGAGGCCGGCCGGGCCGGCGTGGTGCCGAGCCGCCGCAGGACGCCGCTCTCGCGATATCCGGTCAGCGTCGGCGGCATCGTCATGATCGCCGCCATGATCATCGAGAGCAGCACCGTGGTCGGCACGTAGAGGTCGATCAGCCGCCGGTTGCCGAAGTCCTCGTTGTACTCGCGGAAGGCGGGCACGACCCCGAGCACGACGAGCAGCAACGTCGGGAATGCGAGGATCCAGAAGAGCGAGAGTCGCTCGCGGGTGAAGAGCCGGGTCTCGGTACGGACCATGGCGACGGTCGGGCTGGTCATCGCAGTGCCCCCATGTCGGTGAGAGTCTCGGTGAGGTCGAGGTAGGCGGCGTCGAGGGTGCCCGCAGCGACCCGGAGCCGAAGCGGCGTCACCCCCTGCGTACGCAGCGCCTCGATGACCGCGAGGGCGACCCCTTCGGCGCCCTCGACGGTGACGGTGCCGTTCTCGCTGTGCGCGGCGGTGACGCCGTCGAGCTCGCGCAGGGCGGTCAGGTCGATCGCGACCGAGGTCTCGAAGGTCGTGATGGTCGCGGCGGAGGCGGAGTCGATGAGTCCCGCCGGGGTGTCCAGCGCCCGGATCCGGCCGGCGTCGACGATGGCGATCCGGTCGCAGAGGGTCTGGGCCTCCTCCATCGAGTGGGTCACGAGCAGGACGGTCACCCCCCGGTCGCGTACGTCCCGAACCAGGTCCCACACCTCACGGCGGGCCCGCGGGTCCAAGCCGGTGGTGAGCTCGTCGAGCACGACGACCCGCGGCCGGCCGATCAGCGCCAGCGCGATCGAGAGTCGCTGCTGCTGGCCGCCGGAGAGGTTCTCGAACCGCTGCCGCAGATGGGCCCCGAGCCCGAGCCGCTCGGCCAGCGGCGCCCACGGCTCCGGGTCGGCGTAGAACGCGCTCCACAGCTCCAGCGCCTCCTGGATCGTGATCTTCGGCTGCAGCTTCGCCTCCTGCAGCTGTACGCCGAGGACCTTGGTGATCTCCTCGCGCTGGTTCCCCGGGTCGATCCCGTGGACGCTGATCGTCCCCTTGTCGATCGTCCGGAGGCCCGCGATCGACTCGACGGTCGTGGACTTCCCGGCGCCGTTGGGGCCGAGGATGCCGAAGATCTCGCCCTCGTACACCGTGAGACTGATGTCGTCGACGGCGACCGTGGTGCCGTAGACCTTGCGCAGGCCGTCGACCTCGACGGCGGGTTCTGGTGCCATGTCTCAAGCCTGGCGACATCGACAGGTCGGTGACATCGGGCGATCGGGTCGAGCGGGGGTCAACCGATCGGATGATGCCGTTCTCGGCTGTTGGTCGAGACCAACACGTCGTTCCGTCGTGGCTGACGTGCTGGGTTGTGGCGTCGTCGACCCTGAACGCCGCCGGTCAGGCAGCCGCGCGGGCGAGGCGCGTGACGGCTTCGGTGATCGTCTCGGGGGCGCAGGCGATGTTCATCCGGGCATGTCCGGCGCCGGGGGCGCCGAAGGCGGGGCCGTGGTGGAGGGCGACCCTGGCACTCTCCAGGGCGACCGCGGCGGGGTCGTCGCCCCAGCCCAGTTCGGAGAGGTCGAGCCAGGCGAGATAGCTGGCCTTCGGGCGGCGCAGCCGAGCCGCAGGAAGGTGCTCGGCAAGCGTTGACTCCAGGACGGACAGGTTGTGCTCGATCGCGGCGATCGTGCCGGCCAGCCACGCACGACTCTCGGTGAAGCCGGTGCGGGCGGCGATGATGCCGAGGTGGCCGGTGCGGGAGGAGACCTCGTCCGGCAGCCCGGCGACCAGGCGTGACATCACGTCCCCGGCGGTCACGAACAGCGCACTCTTCAACCCCGCCAGGTTGAACGCCTTGCTCGCAGACTCCGCCGCGATCCCATGCGCGCGGGCCTCCTCCGACACCGTCAGATACGGCGTGAACTCCACGCCCGCGTGGACAAGCGGCGCGTGGATCTCGTCGCTGAGGGTGAACCCGCCATGCTTGGCCACGATCCGCGACAGCTCGGTGAGCGCCTCGCGCGAGGGCACCAGGCCGACGGGATTGTGCGGGTTGCAGAGCAGCACCCCGCGCGCACCGCCGCGCAGCGCCGTGTCGATCCCCGCCAGATCCAGCGAGAACGACTCACCGTCGTCGAGCAGCGGCACCTCTTCGACTACTCCGCCGGCCTCCTCGACCAGGTCGTAGAACGGTGGGTAGACCGGCGGGTTGACGATCACCCGCTCGCCTGGGCGCACCAGCCGCCGCAGCGACTCCACGATCACCACGCTCACGTCCGTGGTCGTCCGCATGAGCGATGGGTCCGCGGCCCAGCCCCAGACCTCCGTGGCGTACGCACCGAAGGCGTCCGGTAGACCGGACGAAAGCGCGTTGGCGTAGCCGGTGTCGCTGCGTGAGATCGTCTCGGCCAGAGCCGCCCGGATCTCCGGCGCGAGCGGAAAGTCCATCTCGGCCACGAACATAGGCAGAACGTCTGCTGGGTAGAGGCTCCACTTGACGCTGGTGCGCGTGCGGAGGACGTCGAGCGGGTCGGCGACGGTGCGCTGTGCCGGCTTGGGCGAGGTCGTCATCGCGGCCATCCAACCATCCGCTACCACGTGTCCGGCCGACGGCCCGGACGGCGTCCCAGGGACTGGGCGATCCTCGCGGACGGGAATGAATCCGGGGCGAAGTGCGATGCTTGACCCATGCGCTACGACAACCTGCTGGCGTCGGTCGGTGGCACTCCACTGGTGGGCCTGCCCCGCCTCTCGCCCTCGCCCGACGTACGTCTGTGGGCCAAGCTCGAGGACCGGAACCCCACCGGCTCGATCAAGGACCGCCCGGCTCTTCGCATGGTCGAGGAGGCCGAGAAGGACGGCAGGCTCCGCCCGGGCTGCACGATCCTCGAGCCGACCTCCGGCAACACCGGGATCTCGCTGGCCATGGCGGCCAAGCTCAAGGGCTACCGGATCGTGTGCGTGATGCCCGAGAACACGAGTGAGGAGCGGCGGCAGCTGCTGCGGATGTGGGGCGCCGAGATCGTCTCCTCACCTGCCGCCGGCGGTTCCAACGAGGCCGTCCGGGTCGCCAAGCGGCTGGCCGCCGAGCACCCCGACTGGGAGATGCTCTACCAGTACGGCAACACCGCCAACGCGCTCGCGCACGAGGAGGGCACCGGCCCCGAGCTGCTCGCTGACCTCCCCTCGATCACCCACTTCGTCGCCGGACTCGGCACCACCGGCACGCTCATGGGTGTCGGCCGCTACTTCCGCGCCGCCAAGCCGGAGGTACGCATCGTCGCGGCCGAGCCTCGCTACGGCGAGCTCGTCTACGGCCTGCGCAACCTCGACGAGGGCTTCGTCCCCGAGCTCTACGACGCCTCGCTGATCGACGCCCGCTTCTCGGTGGGTCCGCGCGACGCCGTCCGGCGCGTGCGTGAGCTGTTGGAGCTCGAGGGCATCTTCGCCGGCATCTCCACCGGCGCCATCCTCCACGCCGCCCTCGCCCAGGCCGCGAAGTCCCTCAAGGCCGGCGAGAAGGCCGACATCGCCTTCGTCGTCGCCGACGGCGGCTGGAAGTACCTCTCCACCGGGGCGTACGAGGGCACCATCGACGAGGCCGAGGAGGGTCTCGAGGGCCAGCTCTGGGCCTGACGTCGGTCCTGCCGGGGTAGTCCAGGGAGTTTCCGTCGCTTTACTGGTCAGTAACGGACGGAAACTCCCTGGACTACCCCACCTTCTCCCACAGTCGCCTAGGGGCAGGTCAGCGGCAGAAGGCGTAGACGACGAGGCCGTGGTCCTCGCCGCTGAAGACCTGGTCGAGGGCCTTGCCGGTGAGGTGGGCGTCGACGTAGCGCGGGGCGGGGCCGGTGGCGACGATGGCGTGGCCGGGGAGTCTGCCGGTCATGTCGCGCGGGGCGTCGGCGCTCCAGCAGTCGTGCTCCTGGATGAGAGCCGCGGGGCTGCCGGGAGCGAGCGGCCGGCCGGAGCCGAGCCCGCCGGAGTCCGAGGCGGAGCCGAGCTGCACCAGCGCTACGGCGACGGCCGATGCGTACATCGCCCAGATGCCGAGCGCCATGAAGCCCTTGCGTCCAAGGATGGCTCTCACTCCTGGGCAACGCGGCAGCGGGCTGCGGAGTTACGGGCCGCCGGGTCCCGGGGCCGGATCGGCCGCGTCGTGCTCGTGGATCCAGGCGAGATGGCGCTCGTACGCATCGGGCGACCCGAGCCGCTTGTTGCGGGCCTGGGCGCGCGGACCGTCGGGGAGGTGGAGGACGTCGGCGGCAGCCACCGAGGCTGCCTGGATCCGGCGGGTGCGGTCGCGGCGGCGTAGCTCGTAGGTCGTGCGGGCGCGGTCCCAGTCCTCGTCGGAGGCGAGGCAGTCGGCGAGGACGATGGCGTCCTCGATCGCCTGGGCCGCCCCCTGGGCGTGGTGGGGGAGGATCAGGTGGGCGGCGTCGCCGAGCAGCGTGACCCGGCCGCGCGACCAGGTGGTCAGGGGCGGCCGGTGGAAGAGGCCCCAGCGCTCGGAGGCCGTCGCCGCGGAGATCATCTGGACGACGGCCGGATGCCAGCCGGCATAGGCGTGAACGTGCTCGTCCGGGTCGGCCGGCCACGACCACGAGTCCGGCGCCCAGGGTCCCAGCTGGCGCTTGACCAGCAGGAACGCGTGATCGCCGTCGCCCACCGGATGATGCATGAGGTGGCCGTCGGCTCCCGTCCACAGCTGCAGGCGGCCGGGGTCGGGGATCAGCGTGAGCTGCGAGCGCGGGACGATGCCGCGCCAGGCCATGCATCCGGAGAACTGGGCGTCGTCGTAGCCGACGACGTGCTCGCGCAGGATCGATCCGGCGCCGTCGGCGCCGATGACGAGGTCGGCCTCGACCGGCTCGCCTCCGGCGAGCTCCAGCGTCGCGGGTCCGTCGCCGTCGTCGGTGATGCCGACCAGACGGTGGCCGAGCCGGAGCCCTTCGGTGCCGAGCGCCTCGCTCAGGAGAGCCTGCAGGTCCGCGTGGCGGATGCCGTAGCAGGGCGCGCCGCAGCGGGCGGCGTACTCCGCGGCCGAGAGCACCCGGCCGATCGCGGCACCGGTGTGGCCGTCGCGCCAGACCAGGCCGTCGACGCTCGCCGATGCCTCCCCGAGGCGGGGCTCGAGGCCGAGGCGCTCCAGCAGCCTGGTCGCGTTGGCGGTGAGCAGGACGGCGTCGCCGGTCGGGTGCGGGTCGGTCGCGGCCTCGTACACCTCGACCTCGATGTCCCGGCGTCGCAGCTCGAGGGCGAGGGTCAGGCCCCCGATGCCGGCGCCGACGACGGTGACCCGCCGGGCCCGACGGTCCCGGCGTAAAGCTGCCCGAGCGATCCGGCTGACTGACATCGCACGCTCCTTCGGGAGATTACGTTCGAAACGTACCTCAGGGCCCGGTGTGCGCGTGGATGGTTACGAGAACGTCATTTGACGTCGAGCGTCTGGTCCTTGCCGATGTCGCTGGTCTCGATGGGGCCGAGGCCGAGAAGATCCAGGGCCAGGTTGCCGAGATCGGCGTTGCGTACGGGCTGCGGGCCCTCGTAGCCGGGGCGGTCCTTGCCCGGATCGCGGTAGTCGTCGGCGTTGAGGTCGTAGAGATCCGCGCCGGCGCCGGCGTCGGGACCCCACACGATGAACGGGATCCGGTAGTTCTCGTAGACCTTCTCGGAGTGGTTCGTGATGCCGGGCTTGAAGCCGTGGTCAGCGGTGAGGATGACGTCGAGGTCCTGCTTCAGACCGGGGTCGGCGTCGATGACGTCGAGGAGCTCGCCGACCTGCGCGTCGGACTCCTCCACGGCGTCCAGGTACTCCGGCGACATCCCGCCCGACTTGTGGCCGACGACGTCGGGAAGCGAGAGATGTACGAAGGTGAGGTCCCGCTGCTCCTCGGCCAGGTCCTCGGCCGCCTCCGGGACGAGCTTGTCGTGGTCGTCGATCGGCACGTACAGATCGATGTCGTCCTCCCAGGCCCGCTGCCACAGCTCGAACTTCTGCTTGGTCACGAAGACGCCGGTGCTGAGCCCGGCCTCATGGGCCACGGTGAACACCGACTCTTCGACCGGCGCGATCGACCTCGACGGGTCGCCGACGTTCCAGGTGACGCCGTGGCCGCCGTCGTCGGCTGCGATCGGGTCGCCGGTGACCATGCCGGTGTGGTTGGGCAGGGTGATGTTCTTCTCGTAGGCCGTGCGGGCGTTGAGGGTCGAGGCACCCTCGTCGATCAGCCGGTGGATGTTCGGCGTCTTCGCCGGGCCGAGCTTCGCCAGCGCATCCGGGTTCAGCCCGTCGATCGAGATCGCGAGCACCTTCCGGTCGGCCTGGGCGGGCTCCCGCTCCGCTCGGTCGCCGCCGTCGCCGTCACGGCCGGGCAGCGCGGTGAACGCGACGACGAGCACGACGACGACGAAGATGCCGACGGAGACGAGAGGGAAGAGGCGACGCACCGGCACACCCTAAGTGAACCCGATGACACCCCGGGCGAACGCTCAGCGAATGTCTAGTGACTGAGTTGAGTTCAGCGTGCTGCCGGGGATCGGGCCCAGGCCGAGCAGGTCGAGGGCCAGGTTGCCGAGGTCTCCGTTGCGGATCGGCTGCTCGCCGGCGTACGTCGGCCGCGTCGTTCCCGGCGCGCGGTAGTCGGGGTTGAGCCGGTAGAGGGAGGCGCCGCGGGCGACGCCGGGACCCCACACGACGAACGGGATCCGGTAGTTGGCGTAGCGGTGGACGCTGTGATCGGTGGCGGTCGCCCTGAAGCCGTGGTCGGCGGTGAGGACGACGTACGTCGAGCCCTTCAGCGCGCTCGAGGAGTCGATGGCCCTCAGCAGCCTGCCGATGCGGGCATCGGTGCGGATCACCGAGGCGCGGTAGGCCGCGCTCATCCCGCCGTCGCGGTGGCCGTAGTGGTCGGGGGAGCCGAGGTGGACGAAGGTGAAGGCGCGCTTGTTCTTCACCAGGTCGGCCGCCGCCCGCTCGACCAGGTCGGCGTCGCCGTCGACGACGAACCGGTCGATCGAGGTCCACGACCGGTCGAAGAGGCCGAACTTCGACTTCGAGGCGAACAGGGCGCTGCTCCGGCCGGCCGACCCGACCTGGCTGAAGACCGACGAGACCTGATGCCCGGCGGCCTCCTGCACCGTCATCCAGGGGCGGTCGTCGTTCCAGGTGACACCGTGGCCGTGCGCGGACCGGGTGATCCGGCGGCCGGTGACCATGGAGGTGTGGTTGGGCAGAGTGACGTTCTGCTCGTACTCGCTGCGCGCCTCACGGGTCGAGGCGCCGCCACGCATCAGCCGGTAGAGGTTGGGCAGGTGGCCCGGGCCGAGCCTCTCGATCGCGGTCACGCTGAGCCCGTCGACGGAGATCGCCAGCACGCGCTTCGTGGTGGCCGCTTCCGCGGGCCGCCCGGGCAGCTCGACGACCGCGAAGGTGACGCTCAGCAACGCGAACAGGACCGTCAGCACCAGCGAGCGCCGCGAAATCGTCATATCCGGACGTTAACCGCTCTGATTCACCCCGATCATGAACGTGAGATGTATCTCGGGTATGTCTCGAGTGACCCCCAGCACTGCGAATACGCGGCGTTTGGGCCTAGCCTTGACGATCGTGCAGTCCGTCTCGTCCGTGGGTTCGCCCTCGCCCCTGGGTTCAGCCCAGCCCGACCGCGACGCCCCGATCGGGATCTTCGACTCGGGCTTCGGCGGTCTCACCGTGGCCCGGTCGGTGATCGACCAGCTCGCCCACGAGTCGATCCTGTACGTCGGCGACACCGCCCGCGCCCCCTACGGTCCCAAGCCGATCGCCGAGGTGCGCGAGTACGCCCTGGAGTGCCTCGACCATCTCGTCGAGCAGGGGGTGAAGGCCCTGGTGATCGCGTGCAACTCCGCCTCGGCGGCGATGCTGCGCGACGCCCGCGAGCGCTACAAGCCGCTGCCGGTCGTCGAGGTGATCCTGCCGGCGACGCGTCGCGCCGTCGCGGCCTCCCGCACCGGTCGCATCGGGGTCATCTGCACCCACGCGACCGCCGAGTCGATGGCCTACGACGACGCCTTCGCCGCGGCGCCCCACGTCTCGCTGCACACCCGGGCGTGCCCCCAGTTCGTGCCGTTCGTCGAGGCCGGCGTCACCGGCGGCGAGGAGCTCCTGGCCGCCGCGCACGAGTATCTGGACCCGCTGACCAGCGCCGGGGTCGACACGCTGATCCTCGGGTGCACCCACTATCCCCTCCTGACTGGTGTGATCTCCTATGTGATGGGCGACAACGTGACGCTGGTCAGCAGCGCCGAGGAGTCGGCGAAGGACGTCTACCGCGTCCTGGCCGAGAACGACCTCATGCGCGAGGGCGGCGAGCCGACCTACACGTTCCTCACCACCGGCAACCCCGCCGAGTTCAAGGCGATCGGCGCCCGCTTCCTGGGCCCGGAGCTCGCGGCGGCCCAGCAGTTCGCCGGAGGGATGGGATGACCTCCGGGATGCGGCTGACGATCATCGGGTGCTCGGGCTCCTATCCCGGGCCCGACAGCCCCGCCTCGTGCTATCTCGTCGAGGCCGACGACTCCGAGGGACGCACCTGGCGGATCGTGCTCGACATGGGCAACGGCGCGCTCGGGGTGCTGCAGCGCTACGTCGACCCGCTCTTGATCGACGCGGTCCTGCTCTCCCACCTGCACGCCGACCACTGCGTCGACATGACCTCCTACTACGTGCTCCGCAAGTGGCACCCGACCGGCCCGCAGCCGCCCATCCCGGTCTACGGTCCCAAGGGCACCGGGCGGCGGCTGGCGAAGGCCTACGACCTGCCCAAGCGCCCCGGGATGCGCGAGGAGTTCGCGTTCTCGACCTACACCGGGCCGATCCATCTCGGTCCGTTCACGATCGTCCCGACGGCCGTGGAGCATCCGGTCGATGCGTACGGGCTGCGGATCGAGGCGAACGGCAAGATCCTCGCCTACAGCGGCGACACCGCCGAGACCGAGGCGCTCCTCGACATCGCCACCGACGCCGACCTGTTCCTGTGCGAGGCGGCCTTCCGCGACGGCGTCGAGAACCCTCCCGGGGTGCACATCACCGGCGTCCATGCGGGGGAGTACGCCACCAAGGCGCATGTGAAGAAGCTGGTCGTCACTCACGTCCCGCCCTGGCACGACTCCGCCGACGCGCTCCGCGAGGCGCGGTCTGCGTACGAGGGGCCGACGGAGCTGGCGGCGACGGGGGCCGTCTATGAGGTTTGAGGTCGGGGTCGGGATACCCGGTCAACCGGGTATCCCTGCACTTCTCAGGCGTTGCAACACCCGAGAAGTGCAAGAACAACCCGAGCGGTGTGACCCGTGTGGCCGATGAGGTGAGCGACTCAGACCAGGCCGGCGTCGTGCACGGTGATCGCGATCTGGACGCGGTTGGTGG
Source organism: Nocardioides sp. NBC_00368 (assembly GCF_036090055.1). NCBI lineage: Bacteria > Bacillati > Actinomycetota > Actinomycetes > Propionibacteriales > Nocardioidaceae > Nocardioides > Nocardioides sp. NBC_00368. The sequence continues at coordinate 2,662,669 of NZ_CP107970.1, read as the reverse complement.
CGCCTAGCTTGTCGAAGAGGCGCGAGACGTGCGCCTTGACGGTCGGGATCGAGAGGTAGAGCTCCTTGGCGATCTCGGCGTTGCTCAGCCCGCGTCCGACGGCGAGCGCGACCTCGTGCTCACGCTCGGTGAGCGCCTCGAGGCGCCGGCCGGCGGCAGCGGCGCGGTCGCCCGTGGGCTCGGCGCGGAGCCTGGTGATCAGGGTGCGGGTGGCCTTGGGGGAGAGGATCGGCTCACCCGCCGCGACCGCGCGGATCGCCGCGACGATCTCGGGCGGCGGGGTGTCCTTGAGGAGGAACCCCTCGGCGCCCGCGGCGAGCGCGTCCACGACGTACTCGTCGGCGCCGAACGTGGTCAGCACGATCACCCGCGGTGGCTTCGCCTCGGTCAGCACCCGGCGGGTCGCGTCCAGCCCGTTGATCCGGGGCATCCGGATGTCCATCAGCACCACGTCAGGGGCGGACGTACGCACCAGGGCGAGTGCCTCCTGGCCGTCGGTCGCCTCGCCGACGACCTCGATGTCGGCCTGGCCGCCTAGCATCAGCCCGAGGGCCGAGCGCACGAGCGGGTCGTCGTCGACGATCCCGACCTTGATCTTGACCGGAGTCTCTGGGCTGGTCCCTGGGCTGCTCACTGGCCCCACGGTAGCCATGCTTCGAGGATGAAGACATCCTTTTCCGTACGGTGCGTGAGGCGTCCGCCCGCGAGGTCCACGCGTTCGGTGAGCCCGACCAGACCGAGGCCGGCACCCGGAGTGTTCGAGTCGAAGCCGAGCCGGTTGCGCAGGCGCACGTCGATGCCGTGCTCCTCGGACCCGCTCAGCGCGACCTCCAGCAGGGCTCCCGGGGCATGCTTGCGGGCGTTGGTGATGCCCTCCTGCACGACCCGGTAGATCGACCGCCCGACCGCCTCCGGCGGCGAGCCCTCGACGTCGTCCTCGAAGGTGATGTTCATGCCGCCCGTGCGGGCCTCCTCGACGAGGCGGCCGAGATCTGCGTACGTCGGCTGGGGCGCGGTCTCGGGGTCCTCGCCGTTGCCGCGGAGCACGCCGAGCACGGTCCGGAGGTCCTCGAGGGCCCGATGGGCGCCGTCGCGGATGGTGCCGACCTCGCCCCGGATCTGGTCGGCCGAGAGGTCCTCGCGGTAGGCGAGCGCCCCGGCCTGCATGGAGATGTGGGAGATGCGGTGGGCGAGCACGTCGTGCATCTCGCGGGCGATCCGCCGGCGCTCGGTCTCGCGGGCCTGGGAGACGCGCAGCGACTGCTCGGCCTCGGCCGTCTCGGCGCGCAGCCGGAGGGTGGCGATGAGCTCGCGCCGCGAGCCGATGTACATGCCCCAGGCAACCATCGCGGCGATGATCACCACGTTGGCGCCGAGGTTGAAGCCCCACAACGGGATGCCGGGGATCTCCTCGGTGGGGGTGGTCTCCATCACCGCGAACCAGAACATGCCTGCGGCGACGTTGAGCAGGGAGATCGGGATGATCTCGCGCCAGCGGCGCCGGGTCGCCAACGAGACCAGAGCGAGGCTCGACGCTCCGGCGGAGAGGATCGAGAACCCTCCGGCGACGATGGTGAACGTGGCGATCGCCACCGGCCAACGGCGGCGCCAGAAGACCAGGACCATGCAGAGGACACCGAGGCCGAGGTCGAGCAGGAAGCGCCACTCCGGCCAGCCGTCGGTGCTGGATATCAAGGCGATGGCGCTGATCCCCAGCGCAAGGAGATACCGCCACACGTGCCCCCACAGGCTCAGGCGTGGCTGATAGACCTCGGGTGACGGTTGCTGCACGGCGTACACGCTAGTCAACCGAGGGCGGGGAGACAGGATCCCGTGGTCGGGACCGGCCCCATACTTTTGTCGGGTTGCAGGTCATCCGTATGTCCGATGCAGTCCGCGCCGGAAGCACGGCAGGATGTGGGCCATGATCAAAGTCGAAGGACTGACGAGGGTCTATGGGACCTTCACCGCGGTCGACGACGTGTCGTTCACCGCCGAGGCCGGCAAAGTCACCGGCTTCCTCGGCCCGAACGGCGCGGGCAAGTCGACCACCATGCGCATCATGGTCGGCCTGACCAATCCCACCAAGGGTCGGGCAACGATCGACGGCAGCCTCTATGCCGATCTCCCCAACCCGGGCCGCCACGTCGGTGTGCTGCTCGACGCCAGCGCCCAGCACGACGGCCGCACCGGCCGTGAGGTGCTCACGCTCGCCGCGATGACGATGGGCCTGCCCAAGTCGCGCGTCGACGAGATGCTCGAGCTGGTCTCGCTGACGCCGTCGGAGGCCAAGCGCCGGATCAAGAACTACTCCCTGGGTATGAAGCAGCGCCTCGGCATCGCGCACGCGCTGATCGGTGACCCCAAGGTGCTGATCCTGGACGAGCCCGCCAACGGTCTCGACCCGGCAGGCATCCGGTGGATGCGTGGACTGCTGAAGGAGTACGCCGACCGCGGCGGCACCGTTCTGCTCTCCTCGCACCTGCTGCACGAGGTCGAGCAGATCGCCGACGAGCTGATCCTCATCGGCAACGGCCGCATCGTGGCCGAGGGCACCAAGGACACCATCCTCGCCAGCCAGGGCACCGCCGGCCAGTCGCTGGTCACCTCCCTGGACAACGAGGCGCTCACCGTCGCGCTCAAGGCCAAGGGCTACAGCGTCGAGCCGCTCGGCACCGGCATGCGCGTCTCGGCCGCACCGGCCGAGGTGGGCAAGGCCGCGCTGGAGTCCAACGTCGTGCTCACCGACCTGCGTGACGGCGGCGCCGGCCTCGAGGACATCTTCCTGCAGCTCACCGCCGAGACCCAGCGCGAGAGCACCACCCAGATCCACGCCGAAGGAGTCTCCGCATGAGCGCCGTATCCGTAGCGCCTTCCACCCCGCTCCCGGCGGTGACCAAGGTGCCCTTCGGCCGGCTCCTGCTGGTCGAGTGGCGCAAGATGACCGACACCCGGGCCGGTCGTGCCCTGCTGATCATCTCGGCGGGCATGCTGCTCCTGGCCATGGGCATCGTGGTCCTGGTGGCCGCGCTCAACGACAACTTCTCGCTCGGGCTCTCGGCCTGGTCCTCGATCCTGACGATCCCGCTCTCGCTGCTCACCCCGGTGCTGGCGATCATCATCGTCACCCAGGAGTGGGGCCAGCGCACCAACATGGTGACCTTCAGCCTGGAGCCGAGCCGGCTTCGGGTGATGGCGGCCAAGCTGGTCGCGGTCGTCGCGTTCGCCCTCGCGCTGATCGCGGTCGCGCTGCTGTGCGGCATCGTCGGCAACGCCCTTGCCGCGGCCGTCGGCGGCTACGACGCGAGCTGGTCCATCGACGGCCAGGTCCTGGGCTGGTCCATCGCGCAGCAGCTGCTCTACTTCGTGAGCGCCTTCGGCATCGCGATGTGCCTGCTCAGCACGCCGTTCTCGATCGTGGTCGTCTACGTCGACCAGCTGCTCCTGCCGCTGATGGTCTGGTCCACGCTCTACTTCATCTTCGACTGGGCCGCCGACCTGATCCCGTTCGTCGACATGGGCTACGCGATGGCCCCGTTCATGGGCGCCGGCGGCATGATGCCGGACGGGACGCAGCTTCCCGACCCGGGCACGCAGGAGGTGCTCGCGCTCATCTGCAGCATCTTCCTGTGGGTGGTCGTCCCGGTCGTGCTGGGTGCCTACCGGGTGCTCAAGTCCGAGGTGAAGTAGTTCACCGGACTGTTCGCGACACGACACGCGGGGGTGGGTGCTTCGGCACCCACCCCCGTCACCGTTGTCGGACGTGGGCACCTACCTGCGTTATGCGGCGCTGGGCGACAGCGCCACCGTTGGGCTCGGCGACCCGACTGTCGAGGGTTGGCGAGGATGGGCCCGGCTGCTCGCCGAGGCTCTGGGACAGACGTACGACATCTCCTTCTGCAACACTGCGGTGATCGGCTCGACCTCGACCGTGGTGGTCGAGCAGCAGCTCGCCGACGCGGTGGCGCACCGGCCGGACGTGGCCTCGCTGATCGTCGGGGTCAACGACGTGATGCGCTCGACGTGGGACACGACGAGACTCCGGAACGACCTGATGACCTGCGCCGACGCGCTCACGAGCCAGGGTGCGCTGCTGATGACGGCGCGCTTCCACGACCACTCGGTGATGTGGCCGATGCCGGGCTGGATGAAGCGGTCGATCCAGCGGCGTACGGCCGATCTCAACGCCATCTGGGACGAGGTCCATGCCACCTACGGTGGCCTGCGGCTCGACCTGGGAGCGGTCCCCGACCTGCACGAGCGGCGCTTCTGGGCCGCCGACCGGCTGCATCCCTCCGAGCTCGGCCACCGGCGGATGGCCCGTGCGTTCGGGGAGCAGCTGGTGGCGTACGGCTTCTCCTTCGAGCCGCCCTCGCTGGAGCCGGGCGGTGGGCTGCCGACCAGCTGGCGCCAGGATCTGGCCTGGATGGCCGGTGAGGGCGTGCCGTGGATGGGGCGGCGGGCGCGGGATCTGGGGCCGTGGGTCGTGCGCCGGGCCTGGGCGCGACCCAGCGGTGAACCCGAGCGGGAGACCGTTGCATAGGGTGGGCTCGTGACCACACGAGCTGACGGGCGCGCCGACGACGAGCTGCGCCCCATCAAGATCACCCGCAACTGGCTCGACCACGCAGCCGGTTCCGTCCTCATCGAGTTCGGCAAGACCCGCGTCCTGTGCGCCGCCTCGGCCTCCGAGGGTGTGCCGCGCTGGCGCAAGGGCTCCGGGCTGGGCTGGGTGACGGCGGAGTACGCGATGCTGCCGGCCTCCACCCACGAGCGCTCCTCGCGCGAGTCGGTGAAGGGCAAGATCGGCGGACGTACGCACGAGATCTCCCGCCTGGTCGGGCGCTCGCTGCGCGCCGTCATCGACTACAAGGCGCTGGGCGAGAACACCATCAACATCGACTGCGACGTGCTGCAGGCCGACGGTGGCACGCGCACGGCGGCGATCACCGGCGCCTATGTCGCGCTCGCCGACGCGGTGGCCTCGCTGGGCGTCTCGAAGGCGCTGACCGGCTCCGTCGCCGCGATCTCGGTCGGGATCATCGATGGTGTTCCGCGCCTCGACCTGCCCTACGAGGAGGACGTCCGCGCCGAGACCGACATGAACATCGTGATGACCGGCGAGGGCAAGTTCGTCGAGGTGCAGGGCACCGCCGAGGGCATCGCCTTCGACCGCACCGAGCTCGACGCGCTGCTGGCGCTGGGCGAGAAGGGCTGCGCCGACCTGACCAAGCTGCAGGAGGCCGCACTTGCCGGCTGAGCCCAAGAACGAGCCCAAGAACGAGCCCAGCATCCACGTCGCCTCGCGCAACGCCAAGAAGCTGGGGGAGATGTTCCGGATCCTCTCGCCGCTGGTGCCCGGGGTCTCGGTCGTCGGCCTCGACGACGTCACCCACTACGACGAGCCGGTGGAGGACGCGCCCGACTTCGAGGGCAACGCGTTGATCAAGGCCAGGGCCGGGTTCAAGGCGACCGGGCTGCCGACGGTCGCCGACGACTCGGGTCTCTGCGTCGACGCGCTCAACGGGATGCCCGGCGTGCTCTCGGCCCGCTGGGGCGGTCCCCCGAAGTCGGACGAGCGCAACAACGAGCTGCTGCTCGCTCAGCTCTCCGACGTCCCCGACGAGCGCCGCGGCGCCCACTTCGCGTGCGCGATCGCCTTCGTATCGGACGCCGGCGAGATCGTCGTCGAGGGACGCATGGACGGCCGGATCATCCGCGAGGTCCGCGGTGAGGGCGGTTTCGGCTACGACGTCCTGTTCGTCGCGGTCGACACCGAGGACGGACGTACGTCGGCCGAGCTGTCGATCGAGGAGAAGGACGCCATCTCCCACCGTGGCCGTGCGCTGCGCGAGATCGCCCCGCAGATCGCCTCCGTGCTCGATTGATCGTGGACGCTTGACCGAGGTAACTCGGGCAGGTGGGTGGATGCTCACCGAGGTAACTCGGTCGGGGATCACTGCCTTCGTGGAACTCCATGAAGGGAGCAGTTGCTCGCCGAGGTAACTCGGTCAGCATCCACCGCCGTCGCGCTGGCCCCGAAGCCCATACGTCGATCCGCGAGCGCCACAGTTCACTAGCCTCTGCCCGTGGCCACCTTCGACGAACAGCACCGCCAGCGCGATCACCAGGTCCGGCTGGACTGGGGACCGGTGGGCGCCGAGGCGATCGGGCCCGCTGACATCGCCGTCGTGGTGGATGTGTTGTCGTTCACCACGACGCTGACCGTCGCCGTCGAGCAAGGGATCGAGGTCTTCCCGTTCAGATGGCTGGACGACCGGGCGGAGGCGTACGCCCGTGAGAACGACGCGGTCCTCGCGGTCCAGCGGCAGGACGCCGGGCCTGGACAGCCATCGCTGTCGCCCGCGTCGCTGCGGCACGCCGAGAACGTCCAACGCCTCGTGCTGCCTTCACCGAACGGCTCGACGATCAGCACCCTGCTCGCAGAGAGCGGCGCCACGGTCGTCGGCGCCTCGCTCCGCAACCGCGCCGCCGTCGCCGAGTGGCTGGCTCCCCGCCGCGCCGCCGGGGCCACCATCGGGTTCGTCGCGTCGGGGGAGCGCTGGCCGGACGGCACGCTCCGGCCGGCGGTCGAGGACCTCTGGGGCGCCGGGGCCGTCCTCGACGCCCTCGACCCGGACGACCTCTCGCCCGAGGCCGCTGCGGCGCGCGACGCGTTCCGCGCCGCCGACCTTCCCGCCGCGCTCCATGCCTGCGCGAGCGGCCGGGAGCTGAGCGCGAAGGGCTACGGCGACGACGTGGACGTCGCGGCCCAGTTGGACACCGCGTCCGTCGTACCGCTTCTCGACACCGGGTCGTTCCGAGCGGTCACCGATCCGTGCTGAGGCGGCCCTCCAGCCCGATCTGCCAGTCGAAGAGCCCCTGCTCGACCAGCATTGTGAGCAGGGCCTTGTCGAGGCCGGTCGCGATCGCGACGCCGATGAGGACCAGGACGACGCCGAGCACCTTGTGGAACGGGCCCTCGGGGTCGATCGCCCACCGGAGCCGGGCGAGCAGCGCCCGGCCGCCCACCATGACCGCGGCCAGCAGCAGCGTCAGGCCGGCGACGTACGCGATCAGGTAGCCGAGTCCGCGCAACGGCTCGGCAGGCAGGATCGCCGCCACGATCAGCGCGTACGTCGGGCTGCAGGCGCTGAAGACCGGCCCCATGCTCGCACCGAGGAGGACGTCACCGCCGATCCCGCCGCGAGTGCTCGCCCGGGCCAGGCGCTCCTGGGCGCGAGAGCCGAAGCCGAGGCGGTACGCCACCGCGTCCCACAGCCGGGGCCAGATCATCACCACGCCGAAGAGCGCCACGATCACGCCGGAGACGACGCTCCAGAACCGGGGCGGCACGTCGATCAGCAGGGTCGTCGACTTCAGCACGACGCTGAACACGATGACCGAGACGCCGAGCGCGGCCACCGCGACCCATGGCCGCCGCTCGCCGGTCCCGCGGGAAAGGATCACTGGCACGAACGCCACCACGCACGGCGCGAGCACCGAGAGCGCTCCGGCGAGGAACGACGCGAGCAGGAGCGTCACTGGGTGTTCTCGAGGATGGCGTCGACCGACTTGTCCTGGCCGTAGCCCGACCAGAGCTTGACCCGGGCACCCGAGGCGTCGACGCGCACGAAGGTCGACTGGATCGTCACCCCGTACTTCTTGCGGAGGTCGGTCGCGGAGTCGTAGTCGACCTTGAGGATCTGTGCGCCCTCAGGCACCTCGCCACTCTTGATCGCCTCCTCGAACCCGCGGCACTCCGGGCACCACGGCGCATGGAAGAAGAGGATCGTGTCGGTGTAGCACTCCTCGGCGACGGCCGCCTCGGAGTAGTCGGCGTAGCGTCCCGTTGCCTCGCACGAAGGGGATGAGCCGTCCCCGACGGCGGGCGAGGTGGGCGGCGTGCTTGCGCTGATGGTGGGCGATGCGGAGTCATCGGCGGTCTCCGCTGAGCCGCAGCCGACGGTCACCGCGCAGAGGATGGTCAACAGGGCCAGGATTCGGGTGCTCACAGGCATGGGTTCGGAGCGTACGTCTTTCCGGACTGGTGTGTGCATCGACCTCATTGAAGAGCGGCGGTGAGGCGCAGCACGTTGTCGACGTACGCCGCGACCCTCGGCCGCGCGAGCCACTCCTCGAGCAGCAGCTCGCGGGAGATGGCCCGGTAGCTGTCCTCGACCTTCCGCAGCTGCGCCACCGGGTCGCCGTCGAAGAGCATCAGCGAGACCTCGTAGTTGAGGGCGAAGGAACGCATGTCCATGTTGCTCGAGCCGAGCACGGCGACTTCGTCGTCGATGCTGAAGTGCTTGGAGTGCAGCACGGCCGGCTTGGGGTAGAGATAGATGCGCACCCCGGCCTCCAGCAGCGCCTCGTAGTAGGAGCGCTGCGCGTGGTAGACCATGAACTGCTCCTTGCCCTCGCTGACGAACAGCTCGACCTCGACGCCACGGCGGGCGGCCGTGGTCACGGCGTACAACAGCGACTCGTCCGGCACGAAGTAGGGGCTGGTGATCGAGATCCGCTTCTTGGCGGCGTACATGAGATGGGTGAAGGCGCGCAGGTTGTTCTCGGCGTCGACACCCGGTCCGCTGGGCACGATCTGTCCGGTCACGTCACCGGCGCGCGGGGCGGGGGCGGCCAGCTCGGACCGCAGCAGCTCCCCGGTCTCGGTGTCCCAGTCGCTGGCGAACACGACGTTCAGCGCGGTCACCAGCGGACCCTCGATCCGGGCGTTCAGCTCGACCCACTCCCGGCCGGCCCGATGGTTCTTGGGCTTGTTGTAGCCGGGCTCGATGAGGTTCTGCGAGCCGGTGAAGGCGACGCGGCCGTCGACGACCAGGAGCTTGCGGTGGTTGCGCAGGTCGGGACGGCGGATCTGGCCACGCAGGGGGTTGATGGGGAGCAGCGGGTGCCAGTCGATGTCGGAGGCGTCGAGCCGCTTCTTGAGCGCGCGCCAGACCGGGATGCCGCGCGAGCCCAGGTGGTCGAGGAGCAGCCGCACCCGCACCCCACGGGCCGCGGCCCGGTCGAGAGCGTCGAAGAACGGCTCGGTGACGTGGTCGCAGGCAGTGATGTAGAACTGCGCGTGCACGTAGCTCTCGGCCTGGTCCACCGCCACCGTCATCGCCTCGACGGAGGCGGTGTAGTCGTCGATCAGATCGACCCGGTTCCCCGGCCTGGCAGGCAGTGAGCCGAGCCGCTCGTTCAGCTGGATCGTCGCCGCGTCGACCTCGGAGATCGTCTTCGGGTGCGGCGCCCTGGGCAGGCCGCGCACGTACTCGGTCACCTCGTCGTTGAGGGCCCGCTGACGGGCATGCCGCCGTCGGTCCAGCCGGGTCTGACCGAGCAGCAGGTAGCCGATCAGGCCGACTCCCGGGATGAAGAAGATGGCCAGCAGCCACGCCATCGCGCTGCTCGGGCGTCGGTTCTTCGGCACCACCCCGAGCGCGACCACCTTCACCAGCACGTCGATGACGTAGATCGACGTGCTCGTCACTTCCCCCGCATTCATGCGGCTCAGCATGCACCACCGCCACTCGTGTGGGAATCTTCTGACATGGTCCGACTCTTCCCCGCCGCCCGCCGTGCCATCGCCGCCGAGCAGGCCTCGCCGCCGGTCTGGGAGGTCGACGTCGCTGCCCAGCGCACCGAGGCCCGCAAGCTGGCCGCGGCCGAGGCGAAGGAGGAGGTCGCAGAGGTCACCGGGATCGACGCCGACGGGGTTCCGTGCCGGCTCTACACCCCCGAGGACGTACGCGAGGGGCTGATCGTCCACCTCCACGGCGGTGGCTTCGTCTTCAACGACGTCGAGGTCCACGACGCCGCGTGCCGGCGGCTGGCCAACCGGAGCGGGCTGCGGGTGCTGTCGGTCGACTACCGTAGGCCTCCCGAGGACCCCTATCCCGCGGCCCCCGACGACGTCGACACGGTCGTCAAGTGGCTGGCCAACGACCCGCTGCTGAGCACCCTGCCGGCCTACGTCCACGGCGACAGCGCCGGCGGCAACCTCGCCCTGGTCGCGGCGCTGCGCAACCCCGGCGTCTTCGGCGCGATGGTGCTCGTCTACCCGTTCCTCGACCCGTCGATGAGCACCCCGGGCTACTCGATGGAGGACGGCTGGAACGAGGAGGCGGCCTGGTACTGGAAGCAGTACGCCGCGACCGAGGCCGACCTCCGCAACCCCGACCTCGGCCCCTACCTCGCCTCCGACGAGGAGCTCCGCGGCCTGCCGCGGACCCTGATCGTCAGCGCCGAGGGCGACATCCTCACCGACGAGAACGAGGACTTCGCGCTGCGGCTCGCCGACCTCGGCGTCGAGGTGGTCGCCTTCCGTGCGGTCGGGCAGATCCACGGCTTCTGGCGCCACGGCAAGACGTTCCCCGCCGCGGAGTCGGTGATGGCGATGACCGCCGCCTTCCTGAACCAGCACAGCGTGAGGGGACGCCCGTGACCGAGCCCTACGACGTCACCGAGACCAGGGCCGCCTACGACACCGTCTCCAAGGCCTACGCCGAGATCGTGGACCCGTCCGTCACCGAGACCTCCTTCGACGCCGGCGTGCTCGACACCTTCGCCACCTACGTACGCAACGACGGTGGCGGCCTGGTCGGCGACATCGGCTGCGGACCCGGGCGGATCACCGCCTACCTGGCCGAGCGTGGGCTGGACGTCTTCGGGGTCGACCTGTCGACCGGGATGATCGCCCAGGCCATGGAGCGGCATCCGGCGCTCAGGTTCGAGGTCGGCGACATGGCGCGCCTGCCGCTCCGCGACGGTGAGCTCGCCGGTGTGCTGGCGTGGTACTCGCTCATCCACACCCCGCCCTCGCGCCGTCCCGACGTCATCGCCGAGCTCGCCCGGGTCACCCGGCGCGGCGGCCGGTTCGTCACCGCGTTCCAGGTCGGCGACGAGCACGTACGCCACATCGGCGCTTACGGCCACGACGTCACCTTCGACGGCTACCGCCTCCCCGTCGAGGCGACCAGCGCGCTGCTCGAGGAGGCGGGTTTCGAGGTCACCGCGACCGTGGTCCGCTCCGCCGAGGACTGGGAGCGGACCCCGCAGGCCTATCTCGTCGCGCGCCGGCGCTGACCGGATCCACTGACCGGATAGGTTGCGCCCATGACGCCGCAGCCCTACCACGTACCCCGCTTCTTCCTTCGCCAGAAGGTCACGCCCTTCGCCAACAAGTACGTCGCCCAGGCCGCCAACCCCGACGGCTCCGAGGGGCAGGTGCTCGCCTTCGCGCAGCAGAAGCGGCTGGCGTTCAAGGAGCAGGTCACGTTCTACGCCGACGAGTCGAAGTCGCAGGCCGTCTTCGCGTTCAAGGCGCGCGCGGTGATGGACCTCAACGCGGGCTACGACGTCACCGACGCGAGCGGTGCCGCGCTGGGCTTCTTCCGCAAGGACTTCGGCAAGAGCCTGCTGCGCTCGACCTTCCACGTCGAGGGCCCGGGCTACTCCGGCACCGGTCAGGAGCGCAACCAGCTGGTGGCCATCCTGCGTCGCTTCACCGAGCTCGACTTCCTGCCGATCCACTTCGACTACGTGTCCTCCGAGGGTCAGCCGCTGATCTCCATCGAGCGCCGCTTCGCCTTCCGCGACAAGTACACGGTCACCGTCCACGACCCTCGCGTCGACTTCCGCGTCGCCGCCGCCGTCGCGGTCGCGATGGACGCGTTGATGCAGCGCTGATCTCGTCGGCTCAGGGCCGGTCCGCCGGGTCCAGATGTCGGCGGACCAGGCCGAGCAGCTTCCGGTGGGTGTCGGCGTCGGCTGCCGCGATCATCCCGCGGCCGGTGTGGATCGGGTCGCCGTTGAGGTCGGTGACGACGCAGCCCGCTGCCTGGCACAGCGCGATCCCCGCGGTGAAGTGGACGCTGCCCTCGAGGTGGCCGTCGGTGACGTACGCCGCCCGCCGGCCGGCCGCGACCCAGGCCACCGCGAGCGTCGAGGACATCACCCGCGGCCCGAACTCGGCGCGCAGGCGTGGGTCGGCGACGAGCTGCCCGCCGACGAACGGCCGGTCGAGCGGGCCGTCGCACTGGATGTCGACGAGCCTGGTGCGCGGCGTCGGGGTGAGGACGGTGTCGCCGCCGCCCTTGCGGATGCGGGCCGAGACCCCGTCGGTCCAGAAGATCTCCTCGCTGATCGGGTCGGCCGAGACCGCCGCCGTGACGCCGTCGGGCGTCACCAGCGCGACGTTCACCGCGGCCAGCGGGGTCTGGGCGGCATAGTTGAGGGTCCCGCAGAGCGGGTCCACCAGCCACCTCCGCTCGCTGTCGCCGGTGCGACCGGTCTCCTCGCCCTCGAAGGCGTCCTCGGGCCGGTAGGTCGCGATCGTCTCCCGGATCGCCTTCTCCGAGGCGATGTCCGCCTCGGTCGCGAAGTCGGTCGGCGACTTGTCGAAATGGCTCAGGTCGGTGCCGTACATCTCCCGGACGACCGCCGCCCCCGCCGTGGCCGCGGCGATCGCGACCGCCTCGTCCGGGAACGCCGCCCGGAAGGCGTCGATCGCCGGGTCCGGGGCCTCCTCCGGCTCGTCGCCGATGAAGACCGCGACCACCTCGGCCTCGGGGTCCTCGGTCAGCGCGGGCAGGATCCGGTCGCGCCAGCTCCACAGGTTGGGGTGATCGTAGTCGACGTACGCCTCCGCCGGGGAGATCAGCTCGATCGCCCTCTCGAGCTGCTCCCTCGTCAGCCGGTACGCCGCTGTCCCGCTCGTGTGCCCGACCACCGTTGCGATCACCACCGCCGGGAGGCGGTGGCCATAGGCGTTGACCAGCGGGAAGTGCTCCGGCTCGTGGCCGGTCGCCGTCGACGGGCGCAGACCCACGCCGTGGGCGTTCGGGGGAGCCCAGCCATCGATGGCCGTCTCGAACCTGGTTCGTGCCGCGAGGATCTCGTCCATCGTCTTCCACTGGTCCACGGTGGGGGAATCTATCGGTGGGCTCGGCTTTCGGGGACTGTATTTCGTGGTGGGAGCAACGGGTGAGAGAGGATGGGCGCATGCGCGTCCACATCGGCTGTGACCACGCCGGTCTCGAACTGAAGTCCCACCTGATCAACCGTCTGACGGAGCTCGGCTACGAGCCTGTCGACCACGGCCCGTTCGTCTACGACGCACTCGACGACTACCCGGTCTTCTGCATCCGGGCGGCCGAGGGTGTGGCTCGTGACCGGGAGAAGGGGCTCGACAGCCTCGGGGTCGTGATCGGGGGCTCGGGCAACGGTGAGCAGATGGCGGCCAACAAGGTGACCGGTATCCGCTGCGCGCTCGCCTGGAGCGAGGAGACCGCCAAGCTCGCCCGCGACCACAACGACGCCCAGGTCGTCGCGGTCGGTGGCCGGATGCACAGCCTGGAGGACATGACGAAGTTCGTCGAGATCTTCCTGGCGGAGCCGTTCAGCGAGGACGAGCGGCACGTACGCCGCATCGACCAGCTCCACGCCTACGACGCCGACGGCGTGCGCCCGCCGCTTCCGGACTCGGCCAAGGGCCTGGGGCCGGCCGAGGACCAGGACTGATCCGGGGATGCCCGAGGGGCACACGCTCCACCGCCTCGCGCTCGACCTGAGCGACGCCTTCGCCGGTGAGCAGGTCCGGGTCAGCAGCCCGCAGGGCCGGTTCGCCGACTCCGCCGCGCTCCTCGACGGTCAGGTCGTCACCGGCGCGGAGGCGTGGGGCAAGCAGCTGTTCCTCGAGTTCCCGGGAGAGCAGTACGTCCACATCCACCTCGGCCTCTACGGCAAGCTCGACCTCAAGCCGCACACGGGCGAGCCGCCGCTCCCGGTCGGCCAGGTTCGCCTGAGGGTGGTCTCGACAAGCCCGACCCGCGAGGGCGGGACCTACGCCGACCTGCGCGGCGCCACCACCTGCAACCTGGTCACCGCGGCCCAGCGCGATGCGGTGGTCGCGAGGCTCGGGCCCGACCCGCTGCGCGACGACGCCGACCCGAGCCGGGCATGGCTGCGGATCAGCCGGAGCCGTACGACCATCGGGGCGCTGCTGATGGACCAGTCGGTCCTGGCCGGGGTCGGCAACGTCTACCGGGCCGAGGTGCTCTTCCGGCACCGGATCGACCCGATGCGACCCGGCAACACCCTGCGCAGGCAGCAGTGGGACGCGATCTGGGACGACCTGGTCGAGCTGATGAAGGACGGCGTCGAGAAAAACCGGATCGACACCGTACGCGACGAGCACACGCCCGAGGCGATGGGCCGTCCGCCGCGCAAGGACGACCACGGCGGCGAGGTCTACGTCTACCGCCGCAACGGCCAGCCCTGCCTGGTGTGCGGCACGAGCGTACGCACCACCGAGCTGCAGCAGCGCAACCTGTTCTGGTGCCCGAAGTGCCAGCGCGCCTACCGGCCCCGGACGACTGTGAAGAAGTAGCCCGCACTACGCTCCGGCCTGCGAGAACGACCACGCAGCCCCCACCTCGAGACCTAGAGTGAGGCCATGTCGAGCCATGCCTTCGCAGACCGCTTGCGGAGCAGTGCGATCCGCCGCAGGTTCCGTGACCCGGAACTGCGCGCGGTGCTGTGGCTCGGGCTGCTCACCATCGTCCTGACGGTGCTCGCGGCGGCCCAGGTGGGCTGGCTGCAGGTGGTCCCGGTGGCGGTCCTCACGGTGCCGTTGCTGCTCGGCGCGGTGCTGCTCGGGCCGCGTACGTTGAGCTGGTTCGTCGTCTTCGTGATGGTGATGATCGTGGTCGCCGCCAGCCGGCTCACGCTCTCCGACCGGGACGCCGCCGCGATCGGGGTGCACTTCCTGCTCGGTGCGATCGTGCTGTTCGTCGCGATGCGCCGCACCTACCTCGGGGTGGGCGGACTGAGCGACGAGCTGATGCTGCTCGACCTGACCCACAAGCTCGACCAGGGTGCGATCCCGCCGATGCCCTCCGGATGGCTCGCCGACTCGGCGGTCCTGCCCGCGGGCGGCACCCGGTTCGCCGGTGACTTCGTGGTGGCCGCACGGGTGGGCGAAAGGCTCGAGGTCGTGGTCGTCGACGTCTCCGGCAAGGGGGAGCGGGCCGGCACCCGGGCGCTCCAGCTCTCCGGTGCGTTCGGCGGGCTCCTCGGCGCCGTCGCGCCGGCCGAGTTCCTCCCCGCCGCCAACCGCTACCTGCTGCGGCAGGACTGGCAGGAGGGCTTCGCCACCGCGGTCTACCTCTCGATCGACCTCGGCAACGGCGCCTACGAGATCCGCACTGCTGGTCACCCGCCCGCCCTCGTACGCCGCGCCTCCACCGGTCGCTGGGAGGAGGCCGAGAGCAACGGTCCCGTGCTCGGCCTCATCGACGACGTCGACTTCGACGCGTGCGAGGGTGTTCTCGGCGTGGGCGACATGGTCATGCTCTACACCGACGGCGTGGTGGAGGCGCGGGGCGTCGATCTCGAGCACGGCATCGGCAACCTGGTCGCCACCGCCGACCATCTGGCCGTCACCGGACGAGGCGGGGGAGCCCGTCGTCTGCTCGAGGGACTGAGCGCCAGCTCCGACGATCGGGCCCTGGTCGCGGTCGGAAGACGGTGACGTAAACCGGTCAGTAGGGGAGCCGGTTACAGGTGTGAGCCAGATCTATGGCAGGATTTCGCGGGTCGCACGAGGGCACTGGCTCTCGCGTGCGCGGATGTAGCTCAATGGTAGAGCCTCAGTCTTCCAAACTGATTACGCGGGTTCGATTCCCGTCATCCGCTCCAAGTGCCATTCCCGCTGATTGGGGAGGGGCCCTTGACGGGGCGTAGCGTAGTGGCTAGCGCGCCTGCTTTGGGAGCAGGAGACCGCAGGTTCGAGTCCTGTCGCCCCGACATCTCCCCTGAAGATCCATGCCCCTGCACGCGACATCATTCTCAGAAACAAACGACAGGAGACACCCTGTGAAGAGCGCCGTCGAGACGTTGAGCCCGACCCGGGCCAAGCTGACCGTCGAGGTGCCCTTCGAGGAGCTCAAGCCGAGCCTCGACGCGGCGTACAAGCAGATCGCCCAGCAGATCAACGTCCCCGGCTTCCGCCGTGGCAAGGTCCCGCCCCAGGTGATCGACAAGCAGGTCGGCCGCGGTGCGGTGCTCTCCGAGGCGGTCAACAACGTCCTCCCGCAGAAGTACTTCGACGCCCTCCAGGAGAACTCGCTCGAGCCGCTCGCGCAGCCCGAGATCGAGGTCACCAAGCTCGAGGACAACGAGGCGCTGGAGTTCACCGCCGAGGTCGACGTCAAGCCCGAGATCACGCTGCCCGACTACGAGGGCATCGAGGCCAAGGTCGAAGACATCGAGCTCACCGACGCTGACGTCGAGGAGCAGATCCAGGCGATGCGCGAGCGCTTCGGCACCCTCAAGGACGTCGAGCGCGCCGCCGCCGACGGCGACTTCGTGGTCATCGACCTGAAGGCCACCAAGGACGGCGAGGACGTCGACGGCGCCGAGGCCGTCGGGATGAGCTACCAGGTCGGCAAGGGCGGCATGCTCGACGGCCTCGACGAGGCCATCACCGGTCTCTCGGCCGGCGAGTCCAAGGACTTCAAGAGCACCCTCGTCGGCGGTGAGCTGATCGGCCAGGAGGTCGACGTCAACGTCACCGTCAACCAGGTCCAGGAGCAGGAGCTCCCGGCCTACGACGACGACTTCGCCCAGCTCGCCAGCGAGTTCGACACCGTCAAGGAGCTCGAGGAGGACGTCCGCGGCCGCCTCGGCAACGGCAAGCGCCTCGAGCAGGCCGCCGCCGCCCGTGACGCCGTGCTGGAGGCGCTCCTGGAGATGGTCGAGGTCCCGCTGCCGGAGACCATCGTGACCGAGGAGCTCAACGCCCGCCGCCAGGGTATCGAGCAGCAGCTCGGCTTCGCCGGCCTGACCTTCGACAAGTACCTCGAGGACGAGGGCCAGACGATCGAGGAGTTCGAGGCCGACCTCGAGCGCCGGGTCCGTGACGCCGTCGCCGCTCAGCTGATCCTCGACCAGATCGCCAAGGAGAAGGAGATCGGGGTCGAGCAGCAGGAGCTGACCGAGCACATGATGCGCCGTGCGCAGCAGTCCGGCCAGGACCCGCAGGAGTTCGTCAACCACATGCTCGAGCACAACCACGTGCCCGAGCTCGTCCAGGAGATCCTGCGCGGCAAGGCGCTGGCCCAGCTGGTCGAGGCCGCCACGGTCACCGACGAGTCCGGCAACCACGTCGAGCTGAAGAACCTCCGTCCCGACGGCACCATCGGCGAGGACGAGCCCGAGGCCGAGGCGACCGACGAGGTCTCCGAGGACGCCGAGAAGGCTGACGCCTGATCTGCTTCAGACGTACGCCGCCCCTGCCCGATCCGGGCAGGGGCGGTCTCGTTTTCGCGCTACTGCGCGTCGAAGTTGTCGGTCGGGTCGCCGGAGACCTCCAGGTGCTTGGCCGCACAGTCGGTCTTCGACAGGCCCTGCTCGACACACCACTCCAGTGCGGGCCCGGAGGTGTCGCTGGGCGAGGGCACGACGATGGCGTACATCCCCGGCTTCACGTACGAGCTCGGCCACTCGCCGGTGTCGAGGAGAAGTACGTCGGGGTGGTCGGTCTTGATCTGCTGGTAGCGGCTCAGCGCCCTGTGCCAGTCGGCATCACCGCCGTCGCCGGCGCCGACGGCCGCGAGCTGCGGGATCCAGGTGCCGATGAGCTTGCTGGCGGCCTCGGTGTCGAGCCGGGAGATGCGCAGCAGCTGGTGCTCCGGAGGCGCGTCCGGGTCCACCGAGGGCCCGCTCGAGGGCTCGCTCGACGGGTCGGCGCCGGTCGGGTTGGTGGACGGGTCCGCCTCGGACTGCGAAGTGCCCGGTCCGTCCTTGCCGAAGACGAAGCCGAGCACGCCGGCGACGATCACCAGGACGGCGATCATCACCAGGATCGGAGCGGTGCGGCCGCTGCCGCGCGGCGGAGCCGGTGGGGGTTCGTCACCGAAGAAGAACGTGCGCGTGCTGCGGGGCACGGCCGTCTCGTCGCCGATCTCGTCCACGAAGAGCGGCCGGTGCTGCTCCGGAGGAGCCAGCAGGGAGGCACCGCACGCGATGCAGTAGATGGCCCCGGGCAGCTGCGGATCGCCGCACGACGGGCAGCGTGGCTCCTTCTCGTCGCTCACGGACCGACACCCCCTTCCCCATCCGACGGTAACCCGTGAAGACCGCCATCGTCACGCAACACCAGTAACAACAGCATCACAGACACCATACGCGTGAGTGAACGCAAACGTACGGGATGCGGGTACGGGCATGTGATCTGAGACACAGAGAAGCCGTTCGGGTGGCACAGCTGGGCCTGTCGCCGGCGCGAAGGCCCTACGCTTCGAGGGTGACCTCCAGCCCCGAGACCGTCCGCGCCGTGGTCCTCAACGTCGAGGACGCCCCGGTCGACCCCGAAGCCGCGGAGCAGCTCGACCGCGGCCAGGGCAAGGTGGCCGGCCTGGTCGGCCTCGCCAAGCTCGCCTGGCGCATCACGGCCTTCGCACGGCGCCCGTTCGCGGCCCCCTTCGCGCTCGCGGCACCGATCGTCCGCGGTGTCGTCAACACCGACTCGGGTCCCGCCGTCGCGGTCCGCCACGACGGCCGGATGGTCAGCCCGCGGGAGTGGGCGGCTGCTCAGCGGCAGACCGGGACGAGCCCCCGTGTCCTCGTCCTGGTCCCACCGGCGGGCAAGGACGAGAGCGTCTGGGTCGAGGGCTCGCAGGCCACCGGCGCGACGTACGCCGACCGGCTGGCCGACCTGCTCGGCTGGATGCCGCTGCACATGCACGTGACCGCCGGAAGCACGTCGGTGCCCGCCGCGGTGGCGCTCAGCAGCCGGATCCAGGAGTGCGTCGACGCCCTGCCCGGGACGCCGCGCATCGTCCTGGTCGGCTACGCGGGCGGTGGTCTGATCGCCCGCAACGCGCTCGGGGTGGCCACCTCCGGGACCCGGCCGTGGACGACGTACGTCTCCGAGCTGATCGCCCTCGGCACGACCCCCTACGCCGTCACCTCCGTGCCGATCTCCGGTGGTGTCGGCAAGCAGATCGACGAGCACCTCGCCGGGATCGCCGTGGTCGGAGCCGACGAGGCGATGCTGCCGCCGCGCCCGGACGTGGACTACCTGCTGGTCACCGACAACGCCACCTCGCGGCCCAACCGGGTCGGCCGTCTCTTCGGGGAGATGCTGTGGTGGCGGCACAAGACGCCGCTGCGGTCGCGCCGCGTGCGCGACCTGTTCCCGACGGCGGAGCGCTTCACGCTCTCGACCGCCGAGACACCGTTGTCCAACCACCCGGCGGTCCACGACGCCCTGCTGCGCTGGCTGGCCTGAGCCCAGGTCGAGCGAATACGCCGTCGGCGAACATTGGCACACCAGCCGTGGAACAACTGGCTGTGGCGGCTAGTGTCGATCCTGTGAACATCGACTCCAGCGCGGCTGACGCTCACGCCGGTGCCCCAGGGCTCTCCCCGAGCCTGGGCGGCAACGGCGGCGGTCTGAGCCTTCTCGACGACAACATCTACAACCGACTGCTGCGGGAGCGCATCGTCTTCCTCGGCTCCGAGGTCCGCGACCAGAACGCCAACGCGATCTGCGCGCAGCTCCTGCTGCTCTCCGCGGAGGACCCCGAGGCCGACATCTTCCTTCACATCAACTCGCCCGGTGGCTCGGTGGATGCCGGTATGGCCATCTACGACACCATGAACTACATCCCCAACGACGTGGCCACCGTCGGCATGGGCCTGGCCGCCTCGATGGGCCAGTTCCTGCTCTGCGCCGGCGCGAAGGGCAAGCGCTACGCGCTGCCCCACGCGCGGATCATGATGCACCAGCCCTCCTCGGGCATGGGTGGTTCGGCCTCGGACATCAAGATCCAGGCCCAGCAGTCCCTGCACATCAAGAAGGTGCTGCTGGAGCTGATCAGCGAGCACACCGGCCAGAGTGTCGAGCAGGTCACCGTCGACGCCGACCGTGACCGCTGGTTCACCGCTGCCGAGGCGCTCGACTACGGCCTGGTCGACCAGGTCATCAAGAGCGCGAAGGAAGCCTCCGACGAGGGCCGCCCCGCCCACAAGAAGGACTGAGGACATGAACTACTACATCCCGCAGTGGGAGGAGCGTACGTCCTACGGCGTCCGCCGGATCGACCCCTACGCCAAGCTCTTCGAGGACCGGATCATCTACCTGGGCACCCCGATCAGCGACGATGTCGCCAACGCGGTCATCGCCCAGCTGCTCTGCCTGCAGTCGATGAACCCGGACCAGGACATCTCGATCTACATCAACAGCCCGGGTGGCTCGTTCACGGCCTGCACCGCGATCTACGACACGATGCAGTTCATCAAGCCGGACGTGCAGACCGTCTGCATCGGCCAGGCCGCCTCGGCCGCCGCGATCCTGCTCGGCGCGGGCGCCAAGGGGAAGCGGATGGCACTGCCCAACAGCCGCATCCTGATCCACCAGCCCTACACCGAGGGCACCTTCGGCCAGACCTCCGACATCGAGATCCAGGCCAACGAGATCCTGCGGATGCGTGAGCTGCTCGAGAAGATGATCGCCGACCACAGCGGCAAGTCGATGGACGAGGTCAGCCACGACATCGAGCGCGACAAGATCCTCACCGCCGCGCAGGCGGTGGAGTACGGCCTGATCGACTCGGTGCTCGAGTCGCTCAAGACGCCGGCGCTCGTTTGACCCTCGGGCCCCGCGCCGCTCCCACATCGAAGGCGCGGCGCGGGGTACCGTCAGTAACTATTCGGACCTAGCAGCACAAGTCGGGGAAGGAAGGCCACTCGTGGCACGCATCGGCGACGGAGGTGACCTGCTGAAGTGCTCCTTCTGCGGGAAGAGCCAGAAGCAGGTCAAGAAGCTCATCGCGGGTCCCGGCGTCTACATCTGCGACGAGTGCATCGACCTCTGCAACGAGATCATCGAGGAGGAGCTCAACGAGGGCTCCGAGGTGGAGATCGCCGACCTCCCCAAGCCGAAGGAGATCTTCGACTTCCTCAACTCCTACGTCATCGGCCAGGAGCAGGCGAAGAAGTCGCTCGCGGTGGCGGTCTACAACCACTACAAGCGCGTCCAGGCCGGCCTGCAGCCCGGCGGTCCGCAGGGCCCCGGCAAGCACGCCAAGGAGGAGCAGGTCGAGGTCGCCAAGTCCAACATCTTGGTGATCGGCCCGACCGGCTGCGGCAAGACCTATCTGGCGCAGACGCTGGCCCGGATGCTCAACGTGCCGTTCGCGATCGCGGACGCCACCGCGCTGACGGAGGCGGGCTACGTCGGTGAGGACGTCGAGAACATCCTCCTCAAGCTGATCCAGGCCGCCGACTACGACGTCAAGAAGGCCGAGACCGGCATCATCTACATCGACGAGATCGACAAGGTGGCCCGCAAGGCGGAGAACCCCTCGATCACGCGCGACGTCTCCGGTGAGGGCGTGCAGCAGGCGCTGCTGAAGATCATCGAGGGCACCACCGCCTCGGTGCCGCCGCAGGGTGGCCGCAAGCACCCGCACCAGGAGTTCATCCAGATCGACACCACCAACATCCTCTTCGTGGTGGGTGGCGCCTTCGCCGGTCTGGAGCACATCATCGAGCAGCGGGTCGGCAAGAAGACCCTCGGCTTCACCGCCGAGGTGCGTGGCAAGGCCGAGAAGGAGGCCGAGGACCTCCTGAAGCTCGTCCGCCCCGAGGACCTCACCAAGTTCGGCCTGATCCCGGAGTTCATCGGCCGGCTGCCGCTGATCGCGAGCGTCGAGAAGCTCGACCAGGCCGCCCTGGTGAAGATCCTGACCGAGCCGCGCAACGCGCTGGTGAAGCAGTATCAGAAGCTCTTCGACCTCGACGGCGTCGACCTGGAGTTCACCGACGACGCGGTCACCGCGATCGCCGACAAGGCCCTCGAGCGTGGCACCGGTGCCCGAGGCCTGCGGGCGATCATCGAGGAGGTCCTCCTCTACGTGATGTACGACGTGCCCTCCCGTGGCGACATCGGCAAGGTGATCGTCACCCGCGAGGTGGTCGAGGACGGCGAGATGCCGACCCTCGTGCCGCGCGAGAAGGAGACCAAGAAGAAGTCGGCCTAGTCCGTTTGGGTCATTTTCCCCGTCCGGGTCGGTATCGGCCCGGACGGTCGGACACAATACGCACTGATGATCGTCTGTACCTTTCCAGCTCCGTCACTCGGTAGGGAAGTGGGCACGTGAGGTTCCAGAGGGGCCCGGTGATGGCCTACGCCGCCGTAGTGCTCATCGGCCTGCTCGTGGTCGTCCAGACCCTCAGCCCGGACGTGTCCGCGCTGCACCGGGTGCCGCGCACACTCTCGGGCCAGGCCGACTTCACCGTGATCCCGCCGGCGCCGGACCCCGGCGTCTCCGGGGTCTCGACCATTCCCAGCACGGCGGCGGATGCGGACCGGGGCCGCGACCAGGAGTCCACCGAGCCGGACCGGCAGGGTGACGAGAAGCCGGACGAGAAGCCCACTGCGCCCGCGGAGCAGCCGGACGCACCGTCCTCCGAGGGGCCGACGACTCCCGCCGACCCCGGCGAGGGCGAGAGTGACACGACACCGCCCACGGTGGTGCCGCCGGTGGGCCCGGTTCCGGGCATCATGGCTCCGCTGCTGTGGCCGTTCGTGGCCGAGGAGGACGCCAGGCCCGTCGACGAGGCGGTGCCGATGTTCCTGCGCCAGCTGATCGCGGCAGATGCCGGCGTCCCGGTGGAGGATCTCCCGCTGGAAGAGCCCAAGAAGGACCAGGAGCGCGACGAGGCGACCGAGGAGACGAAGGATCCCGCCGCGGAGTCGAAGACGCCCAAGTCAGAGGCCGAGCAGATCGCCGAGGACGCCTGCGAGCTCACCGCCGCGATTGCCGAGGACGTGAAGACGCTTCCGGGAGCGAGCGAGGACGGTTCGGAGCCGGAGGCCACGCCGGAGTGCGGTGAGGCGTGCGCTGAGCCGAAGAGCCCGGTAGGGTCGTCGCCCGCAGCCGACCCCGAGGTCACTGCCGACTCCACCGAGCCGTCCGACGCTTCGACGACGGAGGCGCCGGAGCCGGAGCAGGAGCCGAAGGAAGGCAGCAACGACGACAAGGCTTGCGCCGAGAAGTCGGTGCAGTAGGGATCACTCCGATGGCGACCCGCACCACGCCGGAGTGACCGGCCGAGCGAGTCCCCCCGGACGCTGGGCTGGAGTGAGGGACGAAGCAGGCCCCGGACCGCATCGCGGTCCGGGGCCTGCTCCGTCGTTCGGGCGTCGCGCTGAGGCTCAGGCCTCCTCGGAGACCTCGGCCAGCTCGGCGGTGACGGTGATCTCGGTGGCGTTCTCGTCGACGGTGAAGAAGAGGTCGCCGACGATGTTGCCGACGCGCTTGAGGTCCGCAGCGGCGGCCTCCGCGTCCTTGACCAGCTTGGCGGGGCCGGTGACCTCGGCCTTGGCCAGCGGGTGACGCATCTTGACCTTGGCGGTCGACTTGGCGCCACGGATCCCGGTCAGGGTCGCCGCGACGGCGTCGAGCGCCGCCGGGTCGGCTGCCGCGGCGGTGCCGAGCTCGAGCTCACGCGGCCACGAGGACGTGTGGATCGAACCGGTCTGCCACCACGACCAGACCTCCTCGGTGACGTACGGGAGGAACGGGGCGAGCAGGCGCAGCTGGACGTGCAGAGCCGTGGCCAGGGTCGCCCGGGCGGACTCGGTGGCGAGACCGCCGTCCTCGTCGTAGGCCCGCTCCTTGACCAGCTCGAGGTAGTCGTCGCAGAACTCCCAGAAGAACTTCTCCGAGGTCTCCAGGGCCGTGGAGTAGTCGTAGGCCGTGAACGCGTCGGTCGCCTTGGTGATCGTCTCCTTGAGGCGTGCCATCAGGGCGCAGTCGACCGGCTGGGTGATCGCGACCGGGTTGAGCGTGGACGCGCCGACGTTGCCGAGGACGAACTTGGAGGCGTTGAGGATCTTCATCGCCAGTCGGCGCCCGACCTTCATCTGGGTCTCGTCGAAGGGCGAGTCCATGCCCGGACGGGTCAGCGCGGCCCGCCAGCGGACGGCGTCGGCACCGAACTTGTCGAGGATCTCGGTCGGGACGACGACGTTGCCCTTCGACTTCGACATCTTCTTGCGGTCGGGGTCGAGGATCCAGCCGGCGATCATCGCGTGGCTCCACGGGACGGTGCCGTCCTCGAGGTGGGCGCGGACGATGCGGCCGAAGAGCCAGGTGCGGATGATCTCGTGGCTCTGGGTGCACAGGTCCATCGGGTAGACCCGGCTGAACAGGTCGGGGTCGGCCTCCCAGCCGCCGGCGATCTGCGGGGTCAGCGACGAGGTCGCCCAGGTGTCCATCACGTCGGGGTCGCCCTGGAAGCCGCCGGGCTTGCCGCGCTGCGCCTCCTCGTAGCCGGCCGGGACGTCCGTGGACGGGTCGATCGGCAGCTGGTCCTCGCTCGGCAGCAGCGGCTTGTCGTAGTCGGGGTTGCCCTCTGCGTCGAGCGCGTACCAGACCGGGAACGGGATGCCGAAGAAGCGCTGGCGGGAGATCAGCCAGTCGCCGTTGAGGCCGCCGACCCAGTTGTCGTAGCGGTGGCGCATGTGCTCGGGCAGCCAGGACAGCTCGCCGCCGCGGGCCAGCAGCTGCTCCCGCAGCTCGGGGTTGCGGCCACCGTTGGTGATGTACCACTGCCGGCTGGCGACGATCTCGAGGGGCTTGTCGCCGCGCTCGTAGAAGTTGGCCATCCGCTGGGTCTTCTTCGGCTCGCCGTCGAGATCACCGGACTCGCGGATCATCGCGACGACGGCCTCGCGGGCGGAGTGGACGGTCTTGCCCTTCAGGTCCTCGTACGCCGCGACGCCGGCCTCCGTGGTGATCCACTCCGGGGTCTCGCGGGAGAAGCGGCCGTCGCGGCCGATCAGCGCACGGGCGGGAAGGTTGAGCTCGCGCCACCACTGGACGTCGGTGAGGTCACCCCAGGTGCAGCACATCGCGATGCCGGCGCCCTTGTCCATCTCAGCGGCCTCGTGGGCCAGGACGGGGATCTCGACGCCGAAGATCGGGCTCGTGACGGTGCTGCCGAACAGGTCCTTGTAGCGGTCGTCGTCGGGGTGTGCGATCAGCGCGACGACGCTCGGGATCAGCTCGGGGCGAGTGGTCTCGATGTGGACCGGGGTGCCGTCAGCGCGGTGGAAGGCGACGCGGTGGAAGAAGCCGGGGTAGTCCTTGGCCTCCAGCTCGGCCTGGGCGACCGCGGTCTGGAAGGTGACGTCCCACAGGGTCGGCGCCTCCTGCAGGTAGGCCTCGCCGCGGGCCAGGTTGCGCAGGAACGCCTTCTGCGAGGCGGTCTGGGAGACCTTGCCGATGGTCGTGTACTGCTGGTCCCAGTCGAAGGAGAGACCCAGGGTGCGCCACAGGTCCTCGAAGACCTTCTCGTCCTCGACGACGAGCTGGTTGCACAGCTCGACGAAGTTGGGCCGGCTGATGGAGATCTGTCGCTTCGGGTCCGGCTTCTCCGGCGGGGTGAAGTCGGGGTCGTAGGGCAGGCTCGGGTCGCAGCGGACGCCGAAGTAGTTCTGGACCCTTCGCTCCGTGGGGAGGCCGTTGTCGTCCCAGCCGATCGGGTAGAAGACCGACTTGCCGTTCATCCGCTGGAAGCGGGCGATCAGGTCGGGGTGGGTGTAGGAGAAGACGTGGCCGACGTGCAGGCTGCCGGAGACGGTCGGCGGCGGGGTGTCGATCGAGTAGACGTTCTCCCGCGGCTGGGTGCGGTCGAAGGCGTAGGTCTTCTCGTTCTTCCACTGCTCGGCCCACTTGGCCTCCAGGCCCTCGAGGACCGGCTTGTCCGGTACGGCGACTACGCGCTGCTCAGCGGGCGTATTCGTCTCCGGTGCGGTCTGCGTGGGCGTGGTCTCAGTCATGGGACCAAATCCTATGGGCGCACGGTTCGTGGCGCGAAACCCGGTTGAGGCCGGTGTCGCGCACTCGCCATGCTTCGGTCATGAGCCAGGCCCTGCCACGTATCGACTTCTACGATGATCCAGTTGTCTTCCTGGACGCCGCGGGTGACTACCTGGCCGCCGACCCGGTGGTGGTGAGCGTGGTCGCGACCGTGGCCGAGCGAGCGGCGCGACGAGGTCCGGAGGGTCTGCCGTACGCGTGGTGGGCCACCGCGAGCATCGATGGTCGGGTCGTCGGGGTCGCGATGCGTACGGCACCGTTCGCGCCCTATCCGCTCTTCGTCTGCCCGATGCCGGAGGAGGCCGCGGTCGAGCTCGCTCGGGCGCTGCACGCCCGCAGTGAGCACCCGGGCGGTGCCAACGGCTCGCTGCCGGCGACCCGCATCGTCGCCGAGGAGTCGGCCAGGCTGTGGGGCGGCCGGGTCGAGGGCGCGCAGGAGACGAGGCTGTGGGAGCTCGCCGAGCTGGCGGCGCCGGCTGGTGTCCTGGGAAACCCGCGGAAGGCGACGTACGCCGACGTGGAGATCTGCCTGGAATGGTTCAACGACTTCGGGCGGGCTGCCCGTGAGCAGGCCGGCAACGCCGACCGGGCCCAGGGCGAGGAGCACCACGACGCCGACGACATCCGCACGCGGATCGACGAGGGCCGGATCCTGTTGTGGGAGCTCGACGGGGAGGTCGTGCACCTGACCGGCTTCAACGCTCCCGCGTTCGGCGTCGCCAGGATCGGTCCGGTCTACACCCCGAAGGCGCACCAGGGGCACGGCTATGCCGGCGCCGCGGTGGCGGAGGCGAGCCGGCAGCTGCTGGCCGCCGGCGCGCGGGTCGCGCTCTACACGGACAAGGACAACCCGGTCTCCAACCACCTCTACGCCAAGCTCGGCTTCCGCCCGCTCGTCGACTCGGCCAACCACACGCTCGTCCCCTGACCCGCCGACTCGGCGATCTCAGTCGACGGTGAAGCGCCGGCCGAGGTAGTGGTCGACGGCGGGCCAGACCTGGCCCTCCGCCTCCGCGGCGTCGGTCCAGCGCAGCGACCAGCCGGTGCCGCCGGCGACGGTGATGTCGGCCGAGCGGCGGCCGCTGCTGCTGTGCTTGAGGTGCAGCGCGCGGATCTGGTCCCAGGGCACGAACGAGGCGTTGGCGGTGGCGGCGAGCTCGGCGGGAGGCCGGTCCAGCGCGCGCTGGATCAGCTTCCTGCCGGGCGAGCCGGAGGTCACCGAGGCCAGGCCGGTGGCGAGGCGGTCGGAGCCCGAGGGTTTGAGCAGCATCAGGCCGGTGTCGGTCACCAGCAGCGTACGGAAGCCTTCACCGGAGACCGGTGCCAAGGCGCCGATCCAGCCGTCGGGCGCCGGCGCCTGGGCGGGGGAGTCGGCGGTGGGCGCCGGGGTCTCGGTATCGACGGTCGCGTCGAGCTGGTGCACCCAGGCGCGCAGCGCGGCCGCGTAGCCGGGGGAACCGAGGGCCTCGTAGGCGAGGTTCTCGGGATCGACCTCCTGGCCGGCGATGTCGACCAGCCGCCAGGGACCGGCCCAGCTGAGCTCGTAGCGGGCCTTGTCCTCGCCGACCAGCTCGTGCGCGATGGCGGCGCCGAGGAGACGGGCGATGACCTTCCGTTTCGCCTCGCCGGCCTTGTCGTCGGCCTCCTCGGTGCTCGTGGGCTCGACCTCGACCAGGTCCAGGAGCCGGTCGAGGTTGCCGGAGGCGATCAGGTCGAGGGCGCCGCGGACGGTGGCCGGCTCGATCTCGTTCTCCTGCATGGCGTCGAGGAGGGTCTCGGAGTCGTACGCAGCGGCGCGGGCGCCGGCGACGGCGACGATCTCGGCCATCGGGGCCGGGGTGAGGCCGGAGCCGGCGAACGTCTTGTCCTCGAGCGCGAGGAAGGACTGCTGCGGGTAGCGCAGGATGCTGGTGGCGTTGCCCGACTTGTCCGTGCCGTCGCCGGCAGCGGGGTCGGCCCCGTCCGCGGCGGCCATCGCCTCGAGCAGCCCGATCCGATGCGTCAGCGGCGGGTGGGAGTCGTAGGCCGAGAGCTTGGCCTCGGGCGGTGCGGCGCTGATCCGGGACAGCTCCTCGAGGCGCTCGGGGTCGCTCATCAGGTTGGTGAAGTTGTCGAAGAAGCGCGTCGGCCGCAGGCCGTAGTGGGTGCCGGCCTCGACGTACTGCTCCAGGTAGATGTGCCAGGCGGCATCCAGCGCGGGCAGCGTGCGCAGCGTGACGGCCGCGGTCCGCGGCCCGGCGACCTGCGCGCTGAGCCGGTCGGCGTCGATCTCATGGGCGTGCGCGAGCGGGCGGGTGAGGGCGAAGAAGAGCCGGGCGTACGTCCGGAAGGGCCGCTTCACCAGCGGGTTCGACAGACCGGCGGCGACCTCGGCGATCGCCAGGCGGCTGCGGTGGATGAGGGCGCCGAGCCGGGTGTGGGTGGTGCTGTGATGACCCAGCTCGTGGGCGAGCACCGCGTGGAGCTGGTTGCGGGAGAGCCCCTGGAGGAGGGGTACGCCGAGGAACATGCGCCGGGTCCCGGTCCTGAGCCCGAGGAGGCTGGTCTCCTCGCTGACCGCCGCGTTGACGTCCGGCACCAGGCGGATCTCGTCGGGCGCGCGGGTTCCGGCGGTCGCGGCCAGCTGGCGGACCTCCGCCCACAGCCCCGGCTGCTCGTGCTCGGTCAGGACGAGCCCGCCGGGATCGGTCGAGACCTTGGAGCGCGGCCGCCGCGGGGCCACCTGCCGGCCCACCAGGAAGAAGGCAGCCAGGACGTAGGCACCGGCCAGGAGCGAGAGCGCGAGAGCAGCCCGGAGCGTACGCATGAATGGTGGACCTTGTGGGGGGATGGGGTTCTGTCCGAGATCAAGGGGAGGGTAGCGGGTCCGCCGATTCGCTGGGAAGCGCCGGGCGCATAGACTCGACCCGATGAGTGAGACTCCCGCGCCGCGTCTGGCGGCCACGATCGAGGAGGTCTGGGAAGCGCTGCAGTCGCGCTGGCCCGAGACCCGGCTCGAGCCCTCCCTGGACCGGATCCGTGCCCTGCTCGAGATCCTCGGTGACCCGCAGGACGCGTTCCGGATCGTCCAGCTGACCGGCACCAACGGCAAGACCTCCACCTCCCGGATGATCGACACGCTGCTGCGCTCGCTGGACCTGCGGGTGGGCCGGTTCACCTCGCCGCACGTGGAGCGGATCAACGAGCGGATCTCGATCGACGGCGAGCCGCTCTCGGACGACGAGTTCGTGGCCGCGTTCAACGACGTCGCCCACTACCTCGGCATGGTCGACGACGACCAGCCGCACCCGCTGTCGTTCTTCGAGACGATGGTCGGGATGGCCTACGCCAAGTTCGCCGAGGCCCCCGTCGACGTGGCCGTCGTCGAGGTCGGGCTGGGTGGCAGCTGGGACGCGACGAACGTGGCTTCTGCTGATGTCGCTGTCGTGACGCCGATCGCGGTCGACCACGCGAAGTACCTCGGCGACACTCCGGTCGCGATCGCCCGCGAGAAGGCCGGCATCATCAAGCCGGGTGCCGTCGCCGTGATCGCCGAGCAGTCCGTCGAGGTCGCCGCGGTGCTGGACCAGCACGCGGCCGAGGTCGGAGCCCGGCTGCTGTGGGAGGGCACCGATTACGCGGTGGTGTCCCGCACCCCGGCCGTGGGCGGGCAGATCGTCACGCTCCGTGGGCTCCACGGGACCTACGAGGATCTCTTCCTGCCCCTCTACGGCGCCCACCAGGCGCAGAACGCGGCCGCGGCTCTGGCCGCGGTGGAGGCGTTCCTCGGGGAGACGGTGCTCTCCGACGAGGTCGTGCGCGACGCCTTCGCGAAGGTCGACTCTCCGGGACGGCTCGAGATCGTGCGCGCGTCGCCGACGATCCTGATCGACGCCGCCCACAATCCGGCCGGGGCCGAGGCGACGGTCGCCGCCCTCGAGGACTCGTTCTCGTTCTCCGCCGTCGTCGGTGTCATCGGCGTGATGGGGGACAAGGACGTCGAAGGCCTGCTCGCCGCGTTCGAGCCCGCGCTCGAGCATCTCGTCGTCACCCAGAACTCCACCGAGCGTGCCCTGCCCGCCGTCGAGCTCGCCAAGATCGCCGTCGACCTCTACGGCGAGGAGCGGGTCTCCGTGGTGCCGCGTCTCGCCGACGCGATCGACGCGGCGCTCGCCCTGTCCGAGTCCGCCGAGGGCGGCTCGATCTCCGAGGGCGCGGTGCTCGTGACCGGCTCGGTGGTGACGGCCGGAGAGGCGCGTACGCTGCTGGGCGGCCGGCGCCCCGCCGCCGGGTCGGCAGCGACCGCGCGGGTCGTGCCGACCGCCGACCCCGAGCTGGCGGCCTATCTGGAGGAGGACGCCGATGGCGACTGAGCGGGAGAAGTCTCCGCGGCGCGGGATGTGCGCCGCGATCGTGTCGATGGAGGGGCTCGCCGTCGCGTTGGCCGCGCCGGTGATGATCTCGATCGGCGGGGTCTCAGCCGGCCTCGCGCTCCCGCTGGGTCTCGGCTTCTTCGTGGCCTGCATCCTGGTCGCCGGACTGCTGCGTCGCCCGTGGGCCTACTGGCTCGGCTGGGCGCTGCAGGTGGTCGCGATCGGGATGGGCTTCCTGATCTCGATCATGTTCGTGGTCGGCGTGATCTTCGCGGTGCTGTGGGGCATGGCCGACCTCCTCGGCCGCAAGATCGAGCGCGAGCGGGCCGCCGCCTTCGAGGCGTTCGACCGGCTCGTCGCCGAGGAAGACGCCGAGGAAGAGGTCTAGCGTTGGCGTCCGTGGAGGAGCCTGACGAGCTGCAGATGGCGACGGACGAGGCGGCGACCGACTGGGCGCTGTGCCCGGCGTGCGGCAACGCGCTGGTGCTGCGCCGGCCGCGGACACGTACGGCGCACTACGCGCACAAGGCCGGGGAGTCGTGCCGGCTCGTGGGCGCGCAGCTGCGGCGTACCAGCTCCGGGTGGGCCGTCGGTGGAGGCGAGGACGACCCGGACGGTCTGGAGAACCTCTTCGACCTGATCGAGGACGACGAGCCGGGTCGCTAGCGGGTCACTAACGCGCGAGCGCGCCGGTGACGGCGGTGAGCGCCTGGTCGAGCTCGGCGTCGGTGACCCCGCCGAAGCCGATCACCAGGCCGGTCAGGCCGCTGCTGCGGGCGTAGGTCGAGAGCAGGTTGATCTCGAACCCGGCCACGCGGGCGGCGTCGCGGGCTCGGCGCGCCTCGCTCTCGGGCAGCAGCCAGGTGGAGTACATGCCGGCGAGCGGCCCGGCGAGCGTGGCGTAGGGGCTCATCGCCTCGGCCACCTTCGGGGCCCGCTCGGCGTAGACGCGGCGCGCTGAGCGCACCGCCCTGTCCAGCCAGCCATCGCGCAGCAGCGTGAGCAGCGCCCGCTGTGAGGGCCAGGCGGCGCCGGCGTGGGTGATGGTGCGGCGGCGCAGGATCAGCTCGTGCAGACCGGGCGGCGCGACCAACCAGCCCAGCCGCAGGGTCGGCACCACCGACTTCGCGGCGGTGCCGAGATAGACCACCCGGTCGCGGTCCAGCGTGGCCATCGCGGGTACCGGAGCGACGTCGTAGCGGAACTCCGAGTCGTAGTCGTCCTCGATCACGACCGCGTCCGCCCGCCGGGCGGCCTCCAGCAGGCTCAGCCGGTCGGCGGCCGGCATGACCCGGCCCAGGGGGTGCTGGTGCGCCGGAGTGACGTACGCAGCGACCGCATCTCCCAGGTCGTCGACCTGCCGCACGGCCGGCAGGTCGACCACCTCGCGCCCGTAGCTGAGCACCGTCTCGGCCGCGGCCCGGTAGCCCGGATCCTCCACCGCCACAGGTCCCGGCCGCAGCTCCGGAAGGAGCGCGCGGAGTCCGTCCGTCGTACCCGCGGTCACGATGACCTCGTCCGGGCCGACCTCGAGGCCGCGGGTGCGCCCGAGCCGCGTCGCCAGCGCCTCGCGCAGCTCCACCAGCCCCCGTGGGTCGTCGTAGCCGCGCGGGGGAGCGGCCACGGAGACTTCCCGCCACGCCCGCCGCCATCCCGGCTCCAGTCGCGGGTCGAAGAACGGCGTGCCGGTATCGAGCCGAGACGTCGGCCGCGTCGGCCGAGGCGTCACGCCCGTCGCCCGAGCCGAGCGAGGGAGTGACGGCGCGAAGTGCGGAGGCGTCACGCCTGGCGGCCGGGTCGTGGTGACGTACGTCCCGGATCCGCGGCGCGCCTCGAGCCAGCCCTCGGCGGTGAGCTGGTCGTAGGCCTGCTCGCTCACCGCGCGCGAGACGCCCAGGTCGGCTGCGAGTGCGCGGCTCGAGGGTAGTCGGTCGCCGCTCGCGAGAGTGCCGGACAGCACCAGGGAGCGGATCTGTCCGGCGAGCTGGGCCGGCAGCGGCTCGTCGGAGGTGCGATCGAGTGTCACGGGGAGCATCGTTCGAATGGCCTGTCAAAGTCGATCGGAATTGGCCCGTGCGAGTAGGCCACTTCGCTACCAGGATGGTGCCATGAGCACGACGTTGTCACCCACCCCACGCACCCGGATCAGCCGCGGCAAGAACCGCGCCCTCACCGACCGTGAGCGCCTCCACGCCTTTCTCGGCGATGCTCTCGTCGCCCACCTGGGCGTCACCGTCGGGTCGGGGGAGGACGCCCACCCGGTCGTCCTGCCCACGGCGTACGGCTTCGATCTGGACGGCCCGGACGAGGGCGGTTCGCTCTATCTGCACGGGTCGGTGGCCGCCGGCTGGCTCGGGCGGGCGCTGGAGCGCGACGTGTGCGTGACGATCACCGAGCTCGACGGCCTGGTCGCGGCGCGCAGCGGGTTCCATCACTCGATGAACTACCGCTCGGCCGTGGTCATCGGCCGCCCTCGCCTGGTGGAGGGTCCGGAGGAGCGTGAGCACGCGCTCGCGCTGGTCGTCGACCAGATGATCCCCGGCCGCTGGGCGACCCTGCGCCCGGCGACCCGTAAGGAGCTCGCCGCGACCGCCGTGCTCGCCCTCCCGCTCGCGGAGGCGTCGATGAAGGCGCGAGCCGAGGGCCCGATCGACGATCCTGAGGACATCGAGGCCGGGATCTGGGCCGGCGTGATCCCGATCCACCGCGTCGCCGGCGCCCCGGTCACCTCCGAGGATGCGACCGGGCCGGTGCCGGAGGATGTGGTGCGTCGGGCTGCCGGGCTCGGGGCCGCGGAATGGTCACCGAGGTAGCTCGGTCAGCGCACGCCTCCTTCGTGGAGTTCCACGAAGGAGGCGCGACTCCACCGAGGTAACTCGGTGAATGAAGGGGACTCAGCGGACCTCGGCGCGCCGGTGAGCCCTGACGAAGGAACCGTCAGCTCAGCTGAGCCCCGCGCGCCGCAGCGCGTCGGCCATGGCGCTGTTGGCCGGAGCCGACGAGCCGCGGCCGCCGCCCTGACCGCCGCGGTTGCCACCCGGACGCCCGCCGCCCTTGCCGCCGCCCTTGCCGCCGCCCTTGCCCTGGCCGCGCTGGCCACCGGGGCGACCCGAGCCGGACTCGCCCTTCGCGGGTGCGCCGGACGGCGCGTCGTCGCTGAGCCGGAGGGTGAGCGAGATCCGCTTGCGGGCCTCGTCGACCTCCAGGACCTTCACGCGCACCACGTCACCGGAGCGGACCACGTCGCGCGGGTCCTCGACGAACTTGTCCGACATCGCGGAGATGTGGACCAGGCCGTCCTGGTGGACGCCGATGTCGACGAAGGCGCCGAAGGCGGCCACGTTGGTGACGGTGCCCTCCAGGACCATGCCGGGACGCAGGTCGGCGATCACGTGCACCGAGTCGGAGAACGTGGCCGTGCGGAACTCCGGGCGCGGGTCGCGGCCGGGCTTCTCGAGCTCGGCGAGGATGTCGGTGACCGTCGGCAGACCGAACTTCTCGTCGACGAACTCCGACGGCTTCAACGACTTCAGCGCAGAGGTGTTGCCGATCAGGGACCCGATGTCCGCCGACGCCTTGTCCAGGATGCGGTTCACCACCGGATAGGCCTCCGGGTGCACGCCGGACATGTCGAGCGGGTCGTCGCCGCCGCGGATCCGGAGGAAGCCGGCCGCCTGCTCGAACGCCTTCGGACCGAGCCGTGCCACCTTGGTGAGCTCGCGACGGGTCCGGAACGGGCCGTTGGCATCGCGATGGGCGACGATCGCCGAGGCGAGCGACTCGGTGATCCCCGAGACCCGGCGCAGCAGGGGAGCCGACGCGGTGTTGAGGTCGACACCGACGCCGTTCACGCAGTCTTCGACGACGGCGTCGAGCGACTTGGACAGTCCGTATTCGGGCAGGTCGTGCTGGTATTGCCCAACGCCGATCGACTTCGGCTCGATCTTCACCAGCTCGGCGAGCGGGTCCTGCAGACGGCGGGCGATCGACACCGCTCCGCGCAGGGACACGTCGAGGTCCGGCAGCTCGGAGGAGGCGTAGGCCGAGGCGGAGTAGACCGAGGCGCCGGCCTCGGAGACCATCACCTTGGTCATCTTCAGGTCCGGGAGCAGCTTCAGCAGGTCGGCGGCGAGCTTGTCGGTCTCGCGCGAGGCGGTGCCGTTGCCGATCGCGATCAGGTCGACCGAGTGCTTCTTGGCCAGCTTCGCGAGCGTCGCCAGCGATCCGTCCCAGTCGCGTCGCGGCTCGTGCGGGTAGACCGTCGAGGTGTCGACCACCTTGCCGGTCGCGTCCACGACGGCCACCTTGACGCCCGTGCGGATGCCCGGGTCGAGCCCCATCGTCGCCCGCGTGCCGGCCGGCGCGGCCAGCAGCAGGTCGCGCAGGTTGTCGGCGAAGACCGCGATCGCGGCCTCCTCGGCGGCGGTGCGGATCCGGGTGCGCATGTCGAGCTCGAGACGGAAGAGGATCCGCGTACGCCACGCCCACCGCACCGTCTCGGCCAGCCACTTGTCGGCCGGACGGCCGGAGTCGACGATCCCGAAGCGCGCCGCGATCGAGCGCTCGTAGTCGGTCACCTCGCCCGGCTCCGGCTCCTCGGCGTAGGGCGACAGGGTGACGTCGAGCGCCTCCTCCTTCTCGGCGCGCAGCACGGCGAGGGTGCGGTGCGAAGGCAACGATGCGTAGGACTCCGAGAAGTCGAAGTAGTCGGAGAACTTCGCCGCGGCCGGATCGTTCTCGCGGCCCTCGCGGACGCGGGTGACCAGGCGGCCCTGCTTCCACATCCGCTCGCGGAGCGTGCCGATCAGGTCGGCGTCCTCGCCGAACCGCTCGACCAGGATCGCGCGAGCGCCGTCGAGCGCGGCCTTCGCGTCGGGGACGTTCTCGCCGAGGAAGCCCTCGGCCACCACGGTCGGGTCCTGCGACGGGTCGCCGAGCAGCCCGTCGGCGAGCGGCTCGAGCCCGTTCTCGCGGGCGATCATCGCCTTCGTACGCCGCTTCGGCTTGAACGGCAGGTAGATGTCCTCGAGCCGCGCCTTGGTGTCGGCGGCGAGGATCGAGGCCTGCAGCTCGGGGGTGAGCTTGTCCTGCTTCGCGATCTCGGCGAGCACGGCGGCACGCCGCTCCTCCAGGTCGCGCAGGTAGCCGAGGCGCTCCTGCAGCGTACGCAGCTGGGCGTCATCGAGGCCGCCGGTGACCTCCTTGCGGTAGCGCGCGATGAACGGCACCGTCGAGCCCTCGTCGAGCAGGGCGACCGCGGCGGTCACCTGCGCGGGGCGCACTCCGAGATCTTCGGCGATGCGGGCCGGGATGCTGGCCATCGAGTCTGCGAGGGTCGGTGCTGATGGAGTTGCTGTCACGGGGCGCCATCCTGCCGCATGCCACCGACATGGTTTCAGCCCAGGCCGAGAAGGCGCAGCCCCGACGGGCCCGAACGTGCCCGGACCGGCCCTCCCCGATACGCTCAGCCCCATGACGCAGCGCACGTTCGTGATCCTGAAGCCCGACGCCGTTCGCCGGGGCCTGGTGGGGGAGATCCTGTCCCGCTACGAGGCCAAGGGCCTCTCGATCGTGAAACTGGAGCACCGCACCATCGACGCGGGTATGGCCGACGAGCACTACGCCGAGCACGTCGAGCAGCCGTGGTACCCGCCGCTGCGCGACTTCGTCACCTCCGGCCCGCTCGTCGCCGCCGTTCTCGAGGGCGACGAGGCGATCGAGGTCGTCCGTGCGCTCAACGGTGCCACCGACGGCCGCAAGGCCGCGCCGGGCACCATCCGTGGCGACTTCTCCCTCTCCAACCGCGAGAACCTCGTCCACGGCTCCGACTCGCCCGAGTCGGCCGACCGCGAGATCAAGCTCTGGTTCGGCGCCTGAGACGACTGGAGCGAGGTCGACCGGCGAGCTTGCTCGTCCGGTCGCGCCGAGCGAGGGAGTGACCGCGCGAAGCGCGGAGCGCCTGACCCCGAAGATCGCGCCGGTGGCTTCTACCGGCGCGATCTCCCATTTCCGATCCGACGGCCAGTGCCGCCACGACATCAGCGAGGCGACCCCGTCGAGGATCCGCTCGATCCCGTAGCCGAGCGCGTTGTCCTGGTCTCCTGACTCCTCGGTCTCGGATAAGGCCGCCACGGTGTGCGGAAACCTGGAGGCGTACGTCTCCAGGATCGGCCTCATCGCGGCCGCGAGCGACGCCTCCGGATTCGCCGCGGCCGTGGCCTGGCGCACGCGTTCGCGACCGACGCCGGACTGCCCGACTACGGACGGCTGGTGACCTCCTGACGGTGACCCGGGGCCGGTGTCGAGACCAGCACTTCACCGGCCTCCGTGAGCCGTTCCGCAACACCCGGTGAACACAGGCATCCCCTGGTTCGGTCCCGCGGGAGCACCCCGTATCGTTGCGGTTTCGGCGAGCCTCTCCGGTTTGAGGCTCGGACCTTCGTAGCCTCGTCGGCAGGGCCCGCATCCTGTAGCACGGATCCCCGACGCGGTGCCCCGGGAACGCGAGGACGTATGGCGAGCATCATTGGACGTGACATGGCGGTGGACCTCGGCACCGCAAACACACTCGTCTACGTCCGCGGCAAGGGTGTCCTTGTCGATGAGCCGAGTGTGGTCGCGCTCAACAAGTTCTCCGGCGAGATGGTCGCCGTCGGCCACGAGGCCAAGAAGATGCTGGGACGTACGCCCGACGACATCGTCGCCCTGCGGCCGCTCAAGGACGGCGTGATCGCCGACTTCGAGGCGACCGAGCAGATGCTTCGCTACTTCATCCAGCAGGTCCACCGCCGCCGCTACTTCGCCAAGCCGCGCATGGTCATCTGTGTGCCGTCCGGGATCACCGCGGTCGAGATCCGCGCGGTGAAGGAGGCCGGCTACCAGTCCGGGGCTCGGATGGTGAACATCATCGAGGAGCCGATGGCGGCCGCGATCGGCGCCGGGCTGCCGGTGCACATGCCGACCGGCAACATGGTCGTCGACATCGGTGGCGGCACCACCGAGGTCGCGGTGATCAGCCTCGGTGGGATCGTGACGAGCCAGTCGATCCGGACGGCCGGCCACCAGCTCGACAACGCGATCATGACCTGGCTGAAGAAGGAGCACGCGCTGCTGCTGGGCGAGCGCACCGCCGAGGAGGTCAAGATGACCCTCGGCTCGGTCTGGCCGCTGCCCAACGAGCCCGAGGCCGAGATCCGCGGGAGGGATCTGGTCAGCGGTCTGCCGCGCACGGTGACGGTCTCGAGTGCGGAGGTGCGCAAGGCGATCGAGGAGCCGCTGCACGACATCTTCGACGCGGTCCGCTCCACGCTCGACCAGACGCCGCCCGAGCTGGCCGGCGACATCATGGACCGTGGCATCGTGCTCACCGGGGGTGGTGCGCTCCTCCGCGGCCTCGACGAGCGCCTGCGCCACGAGACCGGCATGCCCGTCCACGTCGCCGAGTCCCCGCTGACCTCGGTCGCGATGGGTGCCGGCCGCTGCGTCGAGGACTACGACGTGCTCCGCCCCGTCCTGGTGAACGAGAACAGGAGATGGTGACGTGTCGTTGCTGAGCCCCCGCCCCAGCGAACGTCTGCGCAAGGGGCTGGAACAGCGCAAAGGCTCCAAACCCATGGTTCGTACGCCGCGGGAGAGGCTCAACCGCCGCGGCAGCCTCGAGACGAGCGCCGGTGGCGGTGGCCCGAAGCGCTCCTGGCTGATCGCGCTGGTCCTGTGCTGCGCGACCCTGGCCACCCTCGACCAGACCCCCGTCCTGGAGCCGGCCCGCACCGCGGTCGGCGAGGTGCTCTCCCCGCTGGAGACCGGTGCCGCGATGGTGGCCCGCCCGTTCACCGGGATCCCGGAGTGGTTCGACAGCCGTGACG
This sequence comes from Nocardioides sp. NBC_00368, assembly GCF_036090055.1. Lineage (NCBI taxonomy): Bacteria > Bacillati > Actinomycetota > Actinomycetes > Propionibacteriales > Nocardioidaceae > Nocardioides > Nocardioides sp. NBC_00368. The sequence goes on along the minus strand of NZ_CP107970.1, from coordinate 2,624,545 downwards.
ACTTCCGCAGCCGGATCGCGAAGCTGGAGGCGGAGAACGCCACCCTTCGCCGCCAGGTCGAGGTCACCGAGTACGGCCGCGCCAAGCTCGCCGAGTACGAGTCGATCACCCGTGCCGCCGAGGACCTCGGCTACGCCCTGGTGCCGGCACGGGTCACCGCCTACGGCCCCGCCCAGACCTTCAACCGCACCGTCACCATCGACGCCGGCAGCGCCGCCGGGATCAGGTCCGACATGTCGGTCGTGACCGGCGACGGCCTGGTCGGCCGGGTGCTGCGCGTGACCAAGACCAGCGCCACCGTCCTGCTGATCGTCGACGCCGCCTCGGTCGTCGGCGGCCGGGTCGGCGGCGCCGACCGCAGCGGCCAGAAATCGGGCCAGGTCGGCACGGTCCGGGGCTCCGGCGTGGTCGCCGGCGGCTCCGACTCCGGCCTGCTGACCCTCGAGCTCGTCGACCAGACCGCCGCCCCGCTCAAGGGCGAGACGGTGATCACCTGGGGTGACGGCCGGGCGGCTCCGTACGTCTCCGGGCTGCCGATCGGGGAGGTCACCGACACCTTCGCGAGCGTCCGCGACTCCTCGCGGACGGTCCGGATCAAGCCCTACGTCGACTTCGGCTCGCTCGACGTCGTCGGTGTGGTGGTGCCGGGCGACACCATGAGCGACCGCGCCGTGGTCACGCCGGAAGGAGAGCTGCGATGAGTGAGATGGAAGCCCGGGCCTCGGGCACCGGACCGGTGCTGCGCAACGTCCTGGTCGGCCTGCTGATCATCATCGCCATCGTCCTCCAGCTGAGCGTCGCGCCGGCCTTCGCGATCCGCGGCATCACCCCCGACCTGGCGCTGCTGGTCGTCCTCGCGGTCGCGCTCACCCGCGGCGGGCAGGCCGCGCTGGTGACCGGGTTCGCCGCCGGCGTACTCCTCGATCTGGCACCTCCCGCCGACCACACCGCCGGCCGGTGGGCGCTCGCGCTGCTCATCGTCGGCTACGTCGCCGGTCGCGTACGCGAGAGCAGCATCGAGAACGGCCAGGGCCGGCCCAACGTGCTGACGGTGATGGCCACGGTGGCCACCTGCGCGTTCATCGGCGTCAGCATCTTCGCGGTCAGCGGCCTGATCCTCGGTGAGGCGCCGCTGACGCTCCTGCCGACCGTGGCGATCAGCGTGGCCTACGACCTGCTGCTCGCACCGCTGGTGATCCCGGCGATGCTGTGGCTGCTGGGCAAGGGGGATCTCTGAGATGGCGTTGGGCAGGTCTTCGGGCGCGCGACCCTCCACCGCCCAGGTGAGCCGCCTGCGGCTGATCGTGATCCAGGCGCTCGTCTTCTCGCTCCTGGCCACGCTCGGGGTCAGGCTCTTCTACCTGCAGGTTCGCCACGGCGACGCCTATCAGGCGGCCGCGGCCTCGCAGTCCAAGCGGGAGATCGTGCGCCAGCCGGTGCGCGGGATCATCGTCGACGCCCAGGGCCGGCCGATGGTGACCAACCGCTCGGCCTGGGTGGTCAGCCTCGACCAGAGCGTGCTCGACGGGCTCGAGGACGACGACCGCAAGACGCTGATGGAGCGCGTCGCCAAGGCGGTGGACGTGTCCCCGAAGAAGCAGAACGAGGCGATCGGCAGCTGGTCCGGCACCCGCTACCAGCCGGTGCCGATCGCCACCGATGTCTCCGAGTCGACCGCGCTGCGCATCCTCGAGCAGCCCGAGGACTTCCCCGGGGTGGTCGCCGAGAAGCAGACGTTGCGCTCCTACCCGAGCCCCTACGGCATCAACGCCGCCGGCGTGCTCGGCTATCTGTCCCCGATCACCGAGGACGAGAACGACAACGCCAGGGAGCGCGGCGACGAGTCGCTCAACAACACCTCGATGGTGGGGCGGTCCGGGGTCGAGAAGGAGTACGACCAGTGGCTGCGCGGGATGCCCGGCTACGACACCGTCACCGTCGACTCGCTCGGTCGTGAGATCGGCCGCGGCGACTCGGTCGCCTCCCAGCCCGGCGACACGCTGGTGACCAGCATCGACGCCAAGGTGCAAGGGCGCGCGGAGAAGCTGCTGGCCGAGTCGATCGAGACCGCGCGCGGCACCTTCGACAAGATCACCGGACGCAACTTCGAGGCCGACTCCGGCTCGGTCGTGGTCATGGAGGCGCAGACGGGCCGGCTGGTCGCGATGGCGAACCAGCCGACGTACGACCCCGAGGAGTGGGTCGGCGGGATCACCCAGAAGCAGCTCGACCGGCTCTACTCCGAGAAGGCGGGCTACCCGCTGCTGCCCCGGGCGACGCAGGGCCAGTTCGCGCCCGGGTCGACATGGAAGCCGTTCATGACGGTCGGCGCGCTCAACAACGGCTACAACCGCGACAGCCGCCTCGACTGCTCCAGCGGGCTCCAGGTGGGCAACCGCTGGTTCAAGAACTACGAGTCGGCACCCTACGGCTACATCGACTTCGCCCAGGCGCTCCAGGTCTCCTGCAACACGTTCTTCTACCGGGTCGCGGTCGACTACTGGAGGAAGTACGGCTCGAACCCGGCGAACGTCAACGCCAAGGACCCGCTGGTAGAGACCGCCAAGGCGTTCGGCTTCGGCAAGCGCACCGGCATCGACCTGCCAGGGGAGTCGGCGGGACGGATCGCGGACCGGAAGTGGAAGGCCGAGTACTACCAGGCCATGAAGGGCTACTACTGCCGGATGGACGAGAAGAAGAACGCGCCGTCCTCGTTCCTGCAGCTGTTCGCCCACGAGTTCTGCATCGAGGGCAACTACTACCGCACCGGCGACGCGGTGAACTTCTCGATCGGCCAGGGCGACACGATGGTCACCCCGATCCAGCTGGCCCGCGCCTACGCGTCCCTCGCCAACGGCGGCACCCTCTTCGAGCCGAGGATCGGGAAGGCGGTCGTCAGCGGCGACGGCACCGTCGTCGAGAAGATCGACCCGAAGGTCGCGGGCAAGGTCAAGATGTCGGCCAAGAGCATCGACTACGTCAACGAGGCGCTGCTCGGCACCACGCGCACCGGCACCCTGGCCTGGAAGTTCGGCGGGTTCCCGCTCGACGAGGTGAAGGTGCGCGGCAAGACCGGCACCGCCGAGGTCACCGGCAAGCAGACGACCGGCTGGGTGGCGACGTACAACAAGAAGTACGTCATCATCATGACCATCTCCCAAGGTGGCACCGGCTCCGGCGCGGTGGGTGATTCCGTACGCAAGCTGTGGGAGTCGCTCTACGGGATCGAGGAGGGTGGAGCCGTGGTCCGGCCCGACAAGGCCGCGATCAAGGGCATCGACCCGCCGAGGAATCTGCCGGCCTTCGGTGCTGACGGCTCGATCGTCGCTCCCAAGGACTGAGGGGAGGACCGAGTCATGAAGAACGACGTGATGGCCTTCGTACGCCGCATCGACCTCGTCCTCCTCGGCGCGGTGCTGGTCCTGGTGTCGCTGTCGGTGCTGCTGGTCTGGTCCGCGACCATCCACAGGGACGCGATCACCGGCGGCGACACCACCGCCTACCTGCGCAAACAGGCGATCAACGTGGCCGCAGGGCTGGTGCTGATGGTGGGTGTGGTGGCCACCAACCACCGCTGGGTCCGGCTGCTGACGCCGGTGGTCTACGTGGCCGCGGTGATCGGGCTGATCCTCGTCCTGGTGATGGGTTCGACGGTCAACGGGTCGAAGTCCTGGGTGAACCTCGGGCCGGTGCAGGTCCAGCCCTCCGAGCTGGCCAAGCTGGCCGTGGTCATCGCGATGGCGCTGGTGCTCGCCGAGCGCAGCGAGGGTCGCTGGCGGGCACGGGTCTCGCTGGGCGACGTGGTCGCGATGATCCTGGTCGCGGCGGTGCCGATCGTGCTCGTCCTGCTCCAGCCCGACCTCGGCACGACGCTGGTGCTCGGGGTGACGGTCTTCTGCGTGCTCGCCGCCGCGGGCACACCACGACGGTGGCTCTCCCTGCTGGCGCTGACCGGCGTGGCAGGTGCCACGACCGTGGTCGCGACCGGGGTGCTGAAGCAGTACCAGATCAACCGATTCATGGCGTTCACCGACCCCTCGCTGGACCCTCGCGGCGCCGGCTACAACGTGCAGCAGGCGCGGATCGCGATCGGTGACGGCGGCATCTTCGGCCAGGGTCTGTTCCAGGGCTCGCAGGCCCGCGCGGGCTTCGTCCCCGAGCAGCACACCGACTTCATCTTCACGGTGGTGGGGGAGGAGCTCGGGCTGGTCGGCTCGCTGCTGGTGATCGGGCTGATCGGTGTCGTGCTGTGGCGTGGGCTGCGGATCGCGGCCCGCACCGACGACCTCTTCGGGCGGGTCGCCGCCGCCGGGATCGTGTGCTGGCTGGGCATCCAGAGCTTCCAGAACATCGGCATGTGCCTGGGCATCATGCCGGTCACGGGAGTGCCGCTGCCGTTGATCTCCTACGGCGGATCCTCGATGATCGCGGCGCTGCTGGCGGTGGGCGTGCTGCTCGGTATCTCGGGCCGCTCGCGGCGCACCGGTCTGGACCGGTCCGGACCACTTCAGGACCTCCGCTCGCGTGATCGCCTGCAGGTTGCTGCAGTGCGAAAAGATGTCGCGTTTCATCGAAATTAAACTCGATTACGTTCCCTCCCGGTTGCCCTACAGGGCATCTGTGACCCCTTGCAGCCCTCATCCCGAGGCTGCTTGACGACGGGAGCAGTAATCGTGAACCGACCCCACAGAATCCAGCGCCTCGGCGCACTCGCGGCAGCGACGGTGACCGCCGTCGGCGCCGCCGGCACCATCCTGGCCATGTCCGGTCCCGCCGGCGCAGCCGACAACCCGGCACCGCTGATCGGTGCCGAGAAGTCGACGGCCATCGACAACTCCTACATCGTCGTGATGAAGGGCAGCGGCTCGGAGGCCAGGGCCAACGCAGCCGACGCCCGGGCGCTCGCCAAGGAGAAGGGCGGCTCGGTGAAGTACGCCTACGACAAGGCGATCACCGGATTCTCCGCCACGCTCGACGCCGACGCGCTCGAGGCTCTCCGCAACGACCCCGATGTCGACTACGTCGAGGCCAACCAGGTCGTGAAGGCCAGCGGCGACCAGGCCAACCCCACCTGGGGCCTGAACCGGATCGACCAGCGCAACCTGCCGCTGAACTCGAACTACCACTACGACTACACCGGCTCGGGGGTGAAGGCCTACATCATCGACACCGGCATCCGCTCCGCGCACACCGACTTCGGTGGCCGGGTGACCTCCGGCTACACCGCGATCGGGTCCAGCACCGAGGACGAGAACGGTCACGGCACACACGTGGCCGGCACCGTCGGCGGAACGACGTACGGCGTGGCCAAGAACGTCACGCTCGTGCCCGTCCGCGTGCTCGACGCCTCCGGCTCCGGCACGACCGCCGGCGTGATCGCCGGTGTGAACTGGGTGACCTCCAACCACACCTCCGGTCCCGCGGTCGCCAACATGTCGCTCGGTGGTGGGGTCTCATCGACCCTCGACTCGGCGGTCTCCAACTCGATCGCCGACGGCGTCACCTACGCCGTGGCGGCGGGCAACGACTCCGGTGCCAACGCGTGCAACGGCTCACCCGCCCGCGTCGCGGGTGCGCTGACCGTCGGCTCGACCACCAACACCGACGCCCGGTCGAGCTTCTCCAACATCGGATCCTGCCTCGACCTGTTCGCCCCGGGTTCCTCGATCACCTCGGCGTGGCACACCTCCAACACCGCGACCAACACCATCTCCGGTACGTCGATGGCGACCCCGCACGTCGCCGGTGTGGCCGCGCTCTACCTGCAGGCGAACCCGACGGCCTCTCCCTCCTCGGTCTCCTCGGCGATCGTGTCCAACGCGACCACCGGCGTGGTCACCTCGGCCGGAACCGGCTCGCCCAACCGCCTCCTCTACTCCCTGTGGAGCGGCGGCACCGACCCGACGGACCCGCCGACCACGCCGCCGGCGGGCAACCTGCTGGTCAACCCCGGCTTCGAGTCGGGCGCGACCGGTTGGAGCGCCTCCTCGGGTGTGATCGACAGCTCGAGCTCCGCCCCGGCGCGTACGGGCTCCTACAAGGCGTGGCTGAACGGCTACGGCTCGGCCCACACCGACACGCTCTCGCAGTCGGTCACCCTGCCCACGACCGGCAAGACGCTGTCGTTCTACCTGCGGGTGATCACCAACGAGACGACCACCTCGACGGCGTACGACAAGCTGACCGTCAAGGTCGGCTCGACGACCCTGGCGACCTACTCCAACCTGAACGCGAGCTCCTCGTACTCGTTGAAGTCGTTCTCCCTGGGTTCCTACGCCGGTAGCACCGTCACACTGGCGTTCACCGGCACCGAGGACTCCTCGCTCGGGACCAGCTTCCTGATCGACGACACCTCCATCGCCTGATCCGTCTGATCCATCTGCACCAAGACCACGCCGGGTCGCTCGCGCAACGCGAGCGGCCCGGCGGGCTCGTGTCGGGACTTTTTTCCCACCCTGTTTATGCCCTGTTTATAGGTGTTCACCTTCGGTATCTGCACGTTGCTGCAATGCGAAGAGTTGGGTCGTTACGGGTTCTACGTAACGTGATTACGTGGTTGGCCGAACGCTTCGGGCTGCGGCCACAGGGAGGGCGCAGGGCGTTCGTCTCGGTCCTACAGGGCCGTACGATGACGGGAGTCAGTTCGTGAACCGAACCAAGAAGAACCGGGCCTACAAGGCGCCGGCAGTCATCTCCGCCGTGGCTGTGGGAGCAGCAGCCTCGGCGATCGCATTCACCGTCCCGGCCGGTGCCGCGGACGGTCCGGCGCCGCTGCGCGGCGCGGACGCCTCGACCGCGATCGAGGGTCAGTACATCGTCGTGATGAAGAAGCAGGGCGGCAGCGACCTCGCGAAGTCCGAGGCCAAGTCGGTCCGCAGCGACGCTCGCGACGCCGGTGGCGACGTACGCGAGGTCTACAACACCGCGTTCAACGGCTTCTCCGCCTCGCTCGACAAGGACGCGCTCGCCGAGGTCCGGGACAACCCGGACGTCGCCTACGTGCAGGCCAACCACCGCTACACCACTCAGGGCGACCAGGCGGACCCGACCTGGGGCCTCGACCGCATCGACCAGGCCGCGCTGCCGCTCGACAAGAACTACCACTACGAGCAGACCGGTGCCGGCGTGACCGCCTACATCATCGACACCGGTGTCGCGGCCGACCACTCGGAGTTCAGCGGCCGGATCGGTGAGGGCTTCGACGCCGTCGACGGCGACAGCGACCCGAGCGACGGCAACGGCCACGGCACCCACGTCGCGGGCACCGTCGCCGGCACCACCTACGGGGTCGCCAAGGAGGCCACGATCGTTCCGGTCCGTGTCCTCGACGACCAGGGCTCCGGCACCACCGAGGGTGTCGTCGCCGGCATCGAGTGGGTCACCGAGAACCACACCGACGGCCCGGCCGTCGCCAACATGTCGCTGGGTGGCGGCAACGACGCCGCTCTCGACGCGGCCGTCCAGGCCTCGATCGCCGACGGCGTGACCTACGCCGTGGCCGCCGGCAACGAGAGCTCCGACGCCTGCGGCTCCTCGCCGGCTGCCGTCCCGGAGGCGATCACCGTCGGTGCCACCGACGACACCGACGCCGCCGCGGACTTCTCCAACACCGGTGAGTGCCTCGACCTGTTCGCTCCGGGCGTCGACATCACCTCGGCCTGGAACGACGGCTCGACCAACACCATCTCCGGTACGTCGATGGCGACCCCCCACGTCGCCGGTGCTGCCGCGCTCTTCCTCCAGGCGAACCCCTCGGCCACCCCGGCCGACGTCGCCACGGGTCTGACCGGCGCCGCCATCGCCGACGTGGTCACCAACCCGGGCACCGGTTCGCCGAACCTGCTGCTCACCACCGTGTTCTGAGCTGAAGCTCTGAACTGAGCTCGTTGGGGCCGTCCGGGAGGGGCGGCCCCAACGGCTGTTCACGCCCGCCACGCCCGCCACGCTCGGCGCCGCGGCGGCAGGTTCGCCAGGATCCAGCTGTGGAAGTGGTCGTTGTGGCTCCACGGGTGCCGGGCGTTGAGCTCGGCGATAGCCTTCGCCGCGGTCCCTCCGGCGAACTCTGCCGCCCACGTACGCAGTGCCGTGCCCGGCATTCTGCCCCGACGACGCGAGGTTTGGCCGGGGGGTCGCGGAGCGGCGTACCCTTGGGGTTGATCGTTCCCGAGCTTTGAGGTGCCCATCGTGACCGTCGCCCAGAGCGACCTCGTTCCTGAGTCCGTCTTCCCTCGGCTGGAGCCGCGCCTCGCGCTGGTGTCCAAGCCGATCCAGTACGTCGGTGGGGAGCTCAACTCGACCGTCAAGGAGTGGAACGACGTCGAGGTGCGGTGGGCGCTGATGTACCCCGACGCCTACGAGGTCGGCCTGCCCAACCAGGGTGTCCAGATCCTCTACGAGGTGCTCAACGAGCGCGACTGGATCGCGGCGGAGCGCACCTACGCGGTCTGGCCCGACCTGGAGAAGATCATGCGCGAGGGTGACGAGCAGGGTCCGATCCCGCAGTTCACCGTCGACGCCCACCGTCCGGTGAAGGCGTTCGACGTCTTCGGGCTCAGCTTCTCGACCGAGCTCGGCTACACCAACATGCTCAACGCGCTCTCGCTGGCCCAGATCCCGTTGCACGCGGTCGACCGTGGTGACGACGACCCGATCGTGCTCGCCGGCGGCCACGCCGCGTTCAACCCCGAGCCGATCGCCGACTTCCTCGACGCCGCCGTGCTCGGTGACGGCGAGGAGGTCGTGCTCAAGATCTCCGAGGTCGTGCGTGAGTGGAAGCAGGACGGTCGCCCCGGCGGCCGCGACGAGCTGCTGCGCCGCCTGGCCGTCTCCGGGGCCGTCTACGTCCCGAAGTTCTACGACGTCAACTACGCCGCCGACGGCCAGATCGAGGCCGTCGTCCCCAACCGCCCCGACATCCCGTGGCGGGTCCGCAAGCACACTCTGATGGACCTCGACGCGTGGCCCTACCCGCGCAATCCCTTGGTGCCGCTGGCCGAGACCGTCCACGAGCGGTTCTCGGTGGAGATCTTCCGCGGCTGCACCCGCGGCTGCCGCTTCTGCCAGGCCGGGATGATCACCCGCCCGGTCCGTGAGCGCTCCATCACCACCATCGGCGACATGGTCGAGAACGGGATCCGGAAGTCTGGGTTCGAGGAGGTCGGGCTCCTGTCCCTGTCCTCCGCCGACCACACCGAGATCGGTGACGTCGCGACCGGTCTGGCCGACCGCTACGAGGGCACCAACGTCTCTCTGAGCCTGCCGTCGACGCGCGTCGACGCCTTCAACATCACCCTCGCCAACGAGTTCTCCCGCAACGGTCGTCGCTCCGGTCTGACGTTCGCCCCCGAAGGCGGCTCCGAGCGGATGCGCAAGGTCATCAACAAGATGGTGACCGAGGAGGACCTGATCCGCACCGTCGGTGCCGCCTACTCCCACGGCTGGCGCCAGGTGAAGCTCTACTTCATGTGCGGCCTGCCGACCGAGACCGACGAGGACGTCCTGCAGATCGCCGAGCTGGCGAAGAAGGTGATCGCGAAGGGCCGCGAGGTCTCCGGTCGCAACGACATCCGCTGCACCGTCTCGATCGGTGGCTTCGTACCCAAGCCGCACACTCCCTTCCAATGGGCCTCCCAGCTCGACCACGAGACCACCGACGAGCGCCTGCAGAAGCTGCGCGACGTGGTCCGCTCGGACAAGAAGTTCGGCCGCGCGATCGGCTTCCGCTACCACGACGGCAAGCCCGGCATCGTCGAGGGCCTGCTGTCCCGCGGCGACCGCCGCGTCGGCGCGATCATCGAGCAGGTCTGGCGCGACGGCGGTCGCTTCGACGGTTGGTCGGAGCACTTCTCCTACGACCGCTGGGTCGCCGCAGCCGAGACCGGCCTCGCCGGCACCGGCGTCGACCTCGACTGGTACACCACCCGCGAGCGTGAGTACGACGAGATCCTCCCTTGGGACCACCTCGACTCAGGCCTCGACAAGGACTGGCTCTGGGCCGACTGGGAGGACGCCCTCGCCGCCGCCGACGGTGAGGACATCGAGGTCGAGGACTGCCGCTGGACGCCTTGCTACGACTGCGGGGTCTGCCCGGAGATGAACACCGAGATCCAGATCGGTCCCACGGGTCAGAAGCTGCTGCCGCTGTCCGTCGTCTGACCTGCGCAAACGCGTCGAAATACGTCTGCGGGCCGCGGTGCTTCCGCGGTTGTCGGGAATGTTCCATGGCGCTCGCGGTGAGACTGCACGCGTAGATCCGCGTACGGATCTGACAGTGCGGCGACACTCGAGCAACTAATGGGCATGGTCGAGCACAAGATCACCTGTGAAGTCGTCATCGTCGACGAGGATGGGCGCGAGTTCCCGTTCAGCCGTGAACTGCTGCTGCCGGTGGACGCCGGTGGGGCGTTTCGTCACGAAGGGGACTCCCGCGCTGCCCCCTCAGTTGAAGCTGGCGAGCATGGATCGTGCACGTGAGTGATCCATGCACTCCGCGGGCGCGCGGAAGTGCACGGATAGGTCATGTGCACGATCCGTGCATGCTGGCGGAGATGGCCAGGGGCGCTTGTGCGGCTGCGCTCACAAGTGGGCAGTGGTATCGACGGCGATGGGGCGGGAGCAGCAGCCAGTCGTCGGCTCGATTGCCACTACGACGTTGTTCGGTTGGCTGGTCGCGAGCGCGGCTGCGGGATCGAGACGAGCAAGCTGCCTGAGGAGCATCCGGCCGATCATCTCGTGCGAGACGAGGAGCGGGCGCCGCACGCCGGTCGCTGCGATGGCAGCGAGCGCCGAAGTCGCTCGGGCGTCGGCGTCGGCATAACTCTCCCCGCCGGGGAAGCGCCACAAAAATTTGTCACCATCTCGAATCGCCATCATTCCCGGGAACCGGGTATCGATCTCGTCGCCGGTCAGCCCGGCCACATCGCCGTGGTGCACTTCCGCAAGTTCGGTGAGCTCGGTCGGAGTGGCGTGAAGACGCGTGGCGATGATCTGTGCGGTCTGCGCGGCCCGGCCCAGCGGGCTGTGGAAGATCGCATCGACACGGCAGCCTTCGAGAACGCCTGCAACGGCGTCGGCCTGCGACTTGCCGCGGACGGTCAGGGGTGAGTCGAGTTGGCCCTGTCGGCGGCCTCGGCGGTTCCACTCAGTCTCGCCATGGCGGGCGAGGTACACGACCTCGAAGGGATCTTCCACGGCTCAGAGACTGCCACGGCGAAACAGCGATGGGCATTGGGTTATCCCCGCCACTGGGCTGCAGGTCTGAGGGTTTCATCTGACGGCGACCGGCGCGAAGTCGGACGACAGATCTCGTCGGAAGAAGCATCATGATCGTCGTGAGTTCGGATAGCAGCGATGACGAGCGTCAGGAGTCGGTGTGCCATCGGCTCGTTGACCCGATTGCTCAGCGAGTGCTTGAGGCCGTCGAACCGTGGGACGCCTACGAAGCTGCGATGGATGCGGGTGTCGCGGTCCTCGATGAGATCGAATCGCTGCCTGATGGCGGTGCCATCTACTGCCAATGGATGGAGCTTTCGGATCTGTTCGACCACCCTCGATCGCTTTTCAGTGCCGAGGCGGCTCAAGCAGCAGCGCGACGAGCGGCGCACGACTGGCTCAACTCCCCGATCGAGGTTGGAGCATTCAAACGGTGGGCTGAGAAGGACGATTACTTCACCGGTGCCTACCCAAGCCGAGGTTGATACGGGACGGCCGTTAGCTCGCGTCGAGTGTCGGGTTGTTGCCATCTGCCCGGAGATGAACACCGAGATCCAGATCGGTCCCACGGGTCAGAAGCTGCTGCCGCTGTCCGTCGTCTGATCGGTCAGGGCTCGATCCGCTTCTCGAAGAAGACGCGACCGAATCCGCGATCGTCGCGCCGGGACGTCTCGACATAGCCGATGCGCTCGTAGAGACGCTGGTTCTCCACCATCGTCTCGTGGGTGTAGAGGCGGATGACCTTGGCGCCCACGGCGATCGCTCGCTTCTCGGCGAGCGCGAGCAGGTGTCGGCCATATCCCTGACCATGGTTCTCGGGCCGGACCGCGACGTTGTCCAGCACGAAGTCGTCAGGCGACGGCAGCAGCACGACGAATCCCTTGATGTCGGCAGTTCCGTCGGTCACGACCCACACCTCGGCGGATGTCACAAGCTCGTCGTAGTCGGCATCCATCGGCCCCGGCCGTTGATCCCGCATCCTCGGGAGATAGCCCTCGTACGCTTCGACGGCGATCGCGCGCAGAGTGGCGGCATCGGAATCCACCGCGCGACGAACCGCGAACGAAGGCAGAGGATCCACATCGGCGAGCGTAGCCGTCGTGCCGTTCTGTCAGCCCGCGAGTTTCGAACATGTGCGGGAAAGTGACCTGCGATTGCGAGGTGGGTCTTCGGCAGCTTCCTCCCAGCCGAGTAGCCGATCAGCGGATCGCTGCGGTCGCCTCGATCTCGATGAGTACGTCAGGGCGGAAGAGGCCGGCGACCTGCACCAGCGAACTGGCGGGCGGGCGAGTGACGTCGACGAACTCGTCGCGCACGGACCGGATCAGCGGCAGCTCGTCGGTGGCCACGACGAAGTAGGTCAGCTTCACGACATCTGCCCAGGTCGCGCCCGAGGCAGTCAGGGCGATGCCGAGGTTGACGAAGGTCTGCCTGGTCTGCGCCTCCCAGCCGTCGGCCACGGCTCCGTCGGCGGTGATGCCGACCTGTCCCGAGGTCACGACGAGCCGGGCGCCGGGGCCGGTGATCACCGCATGGCTGTAGCCGGCGGGTGCGGGCAGGTCATCGGGAGTCACGAAATCCACACGCCGAAGGTAGACCGGGCCCGCGATCCGGGCGACCGATTACCGCTCAGCCGACGGGACGGACCCAGCGCCGCCACTCCGACTGCGACTCGTACCCCGAGCTCTTCCACAGCGACTGCCCCAGGTCGTTGCCCTCCAGCACCATCGCGTCGATCCGGCTCGCGCCCAGGGCCACGAGGCGGTCCTCGGCGTGGGCAAGGAGGCGGCGGGCGAGCCCCTGGCGGCGTACGTCGGGGTGGACCGCCAACCGGTAGAGGTGGGCACGCCAGCCGTCCCAGCCGGAGATCAGGGAGCCGACGATCCGGCCGTCCGGGGTGACCGCGACCGTGCAGGCCTCGGGGTCGCGCGCGATCAGGGCCTCGACCTTCGCCGGGGAGTCTGTCGGCCGAGAGTCGTTCTCCGCGGCCACCTCCCACAGCTGCAGCAGCGCAGGGATGTCAGAGACAGCGGCAGGCCGGAGTTCGATCACGGCCGGAGTCTCTCACGCGACCAATGGGGTACGACGGGGAGTTCTGCACCGATTATCGACCGGTAACCGATGCAGAACTCCCCGTCGTACCCGAACAGGAAGTTCAGCAGTCCTCGGCGCCGCGCATGGCGAAGTCGATGCTGACGGCGTGGTGGTCCGAGAGGCCGGTGGGGGTGACCCGGCCGGCGCCGGCCTCGAGCCAGGAGTTGGGGAGCAGGTAGTCGACGCGGCCGCCGCCGTCGTGGCTGGAACCCAACGAGGCACCGGCGTCGGTCAACGAGGCCAGGGCGGTGCCGAGGACGCCGGAGCCGGAGCCGGCGTTGAGGTCGCCGCCGAGGAGCTTGGCGCCGTCGTAGGCGTTCACCCTGGACATGACCGCACCGATCTGCGCCTGCCGCAGCGAGTCGGAGGTGTGGTCGAGATGGGTGTTGAAGACGACCAGGCGCTGGCCCTCGACGATGATGTTCGCCCGCAGCACCCCGCGCTGCTCCTTGCCGTCGCTGTTGGGCAGGTGGGTGTTGCCGGACTCCGCGATGGGGAAGCGCGACAGGATCGCGTTGCCGTAGCCGCCGCGGTCGGTGATGTAGTCGTTGGCACCGAAGACCGCCTGCATCCCCAGGTGGGAGGCGATGATCGCGGGTTGGTCGACGTTGCCCGAGCGGCGGCGGTTCCGGTCGACCTCCTGGAGGAGTACGACGTCGGCGCCCGAGGCGCGGATCACGGCGGCGATCCCGTCGAGCTCACCGGGGGAGACCCGGCCGCCCTTGATGTTGAAGGTCATCACGGTCAGCTTGCGCGGGACGGCGCAGGGGTCGATCTTCGGCTTCTTCGGGGCCTTCGCGATCGCCGGGGGCGCCTCCAGCGTCGTGAACTTCGGCAGCGGCTCCGACGAGGCCGAGGCCGATGTCGGGGCCGAGGGGGAGGCCTCGAGGGTCTCGGCGCTCGGCGACGAGGAGGCATCCGCGGAGGCCTGTCTCGCATCGCTCAACCGGGGAGCCAGCACGGTCAGGGCGGCGATGGCACCGACTGTGAGAACGACCGCGAGGATCGGCAACAGCTCCTTGAGGCGTACCGAGATCGTCCTTCTTCTGTGGTGGCTCACCGCGCGAGTCTCCCATTTTTCGTATGCAAACCGTTACATCGAGTTCGTCCCCCATTCGCCAGGTGGGTGATCGCCCCCGGGGACCTACATAATCGACTCCGTGCGTCAACAGCCCGAACAGCAGGCCCCGCCGGTCCAGCGCCTCCGCATCCGCTACGCCAAGCGCGGCAGGCTCCGGTTCACCAGCCACCGCGACTTCAGCCGCGCCTTCGAGCGCGCGGTCGCCCGCGCCCGGATCCCGGTGGCCTACTCCTCGGGCTTCAACCCGCATCCGCGGATCTCCTACGCCGGGGCGGCTCCGACGGGGGCGGCGAGCGAGGCCGAGTACGTGGAGCTCGCGCTGCGCGAGATCGTCGACCCGGCTGCCACCAAGGGTGCCCTGGACGAGGTCATGCCCGACGGCCTCGACCTGCTCGACGTCGTCGACACCGCCACCTCGCCCAAGGGTGCGCTGGCCGACCTGCTCACCGGCAGCGAGTGGATCATCGACCTCCCGACGTCGCCCGAGGAGGCGGCCGCGGCGGTCGAGGCGTTCCTCGGCGCCGAGGAGGTCATCGTGGAGCGGATGACCAAGAAGGGCATGCGCGAGTTCGACGCGCGAGGCGCGGTCGTACGCCTCTCCTCGGCGCCGCGCGAGGGCGGCTCGCGTCTGGAGCTGCTGCTCAAGCACGGCACCCCGTCCGTACGTCCCGACGACGTCGTCACCGGGCTGGAGCGCATCGGTGGGCTGAAGGTCGGTCCCGACCATGGCGGACTGCCGCTCCTGACCCGGCTCACCCAGGGCATCTTCGACGAGGAATCCGGCACGATCGGCGACCCGCTGCACTAGTGTTCGACCGGTGAGGCGCTGCCGATGAGAACAGTCACCGACCGTGAGCGCCGGGCGAGGCTGGCCAGGCGGCACGGGCTCGCCCCCGACCACAGGTACGCCGACGTGGCCGCCGCGACGGAGGCGATGACCGCCTGGCATGCGACCGAGGCGGCGACCGTCCACCTCGCGCTGCACGCGCGCGTCCGCGACCTCCACGTCGAGGACGTCGAGCGTGCGCTCTACGAGGAGCGGTCGCTGGTCAAGCAGCTGGCGATGCGGCGCACCCTCTTCGCCTTCCCGCGCGACCTGGTCGCCGCGGCCTGGGGGAGTGCCTCGGCCCGGGTCGCCGCCCAGGAGGAGAAGAACCTCCACAAGTGGCTGACGGCGGGCGGCATCGACGAGGACCAGGACGGCTGGATCGAGAAGGCGTTCGCGGCCACGCTCGCAGCGCTGGCCGACGGCGAGCCGCGGACCACGACGCAGCTGCGCGAGCTGGTTCCCGAGCTCGACGTCCGCTTCCGGATGGGCGCTCCCGGCAAGAAGTGGGGCGGCGAGTTCGCCATCGGGCGGTGGGTGATCGGCACCCTCGCCGCGCAGGGGCGGCTGATGCGGGCGACCAACCTTGGACACTGGCGGCTGAACAAGCCGACGTGGACGCTCGCCGAGTCGTGGCTCGAGGCGATGCCGACCCCGCTCGCCCCGGCGGAGGGCTATGCCGAGCTCGTCCGTCGCTGGCTGTGGACCTTCGGGCCCGGCACCGAGGCCGACCTGGTCTGGTGGCTCGGGTCCACGAAGTCGGCGGTGCGGGCGGCGCTCGCCGCGGTGGAGGCGATCGCGGTCGGGCTCGAGGGCGGAGGCACCGGCTGGGTGCTGCCCGACGACCCGATCGCCGTCTCGCCGGAGCCCGAGGTCGAGCCGTGGGCAGCGCTGCTGCCGACCCTCGATCCCACCGTCATGGGCTGGAGGGAACGCGGGTTCTACCTGGACGCGGAGGACGTGGCGTACCTCTTCGACTCCAACGGCAACGCCGGCAACACCGCCTGGTGGGACGGCCGGATCGTCGGGGCCTGGGCGCAGGACGACGACGGCCGCGTGCACCCGATCGTGCGCCACGACATCGCGGAGGACGGCCGGGCGGCGCTGGCGACCGAGGCGGAGCGACTCACCGAGTGGCTCGACGGTGTGGTGATCGTGAACGTCTACAAGTCGCGCCAGATGAAAGAAGCGACCCTTCCCTGAGTTTCGTTGGCGTCCGGATATCGGTCTGTTGACAGGGTGTATGCGATACTCCGAGACGACTGCTCAAACAATCGGGCCCGACCCGAGGAATGGACAGTCCGACGACGCCTCGCCGGCGTGGGCCCTCCGGGGCGCACTCCGGCACACAGGAGGTAGGTCGTCACCAGACCGCGACGCAGGCCTAGCAGGTCAGTGAGAGCGACTCGCCCGGGAAGGTCCCGGACGGCCGAGCGACCGCGGCAGGTGACGAACCGCAGCCTGTGACGCACCGCTGCGGAGGATGCCGCCGCCCTGACAAGCTTTGCGCCGCGATGCGGCTGCTACGTGGAACAGTTCGATACTGCGCAGCGCCCGTTTCCCGGCACCTGACTATCCGGCACCTGTGAAGGTCCTGGATGAGGAGAACGGCATGGCCGACGAGACCACTGTCGAGAACACCGAGAACGGCGCTGAAACGCCGCAGACTCCGGTGACCGACACGAACGCCGCGGAAACCACCGCGGAATCCACTCCCGCGAAGAAGACCGCGGCGAAGAAGACCACGCGCAAGCGTACGACCAAGAAGGCTGCCGCGGCGCCGGCGGAGACCGTGGAGGCCGTGGAGGTCCCTGCCGAGGAGACCGCCGAGACGGGTGAGACCGCCGAGGCCCCCGCCAAGAAGACCGCGGCGAAGAAGACCACCCGGAAGCGTACGACCAAGAAGGCTGCCGCTCCGGCGCCGGCCGAGGTCGAGACCACCGACGTCGCCGAGACCACCGAGATTACCGAGACTCCGGCCGAGGCCCCCGCCGAGGCCGTCGAGGCTCCGGCCAAGAAGACGGCCGCGAAGAAGACCACCGCCAAGAAGACCACGGCGAGGAAGACGGCTGCCAAGAAGGCTGCCGCCCCGGTCGTCGAGACCCCCGCGCCCGTGGAGACCCCCGCGGAGGAGGTCGCCGACGAGACGGTCGAGGAGACCGAGGCCGAGCAGGCCGGTCCGGCGGCCCCGGCGGTCCTGTTCCAGGCGCCGACCAAGACCACCACCCGCCGGCGCACCCGCAAGACGGCCGAGCCGAAGCCGGTCGAGGAGCCGCTCGAGGCCGCCGCCGAGGCGCCCGCCGAGGACGCGCCGCAGGCCGCCGAGCCCGCCGCTGAGGCCACCAAGGAAGAGGCTCCGGCCCGGACCCGCAGGCGCAACGTACGCAACGCCGCCCCGGCCGAGGAGAAGGCTGACGAGGAGGAGTCGACCGAGGTCGAGGCCACCGACGTCGAGTCCGACACCGACACCGACACCAGCTCCGACACCGAGTCCGACGAGAGTTCGGCCGACGACGGTGAGGGCGGCGGCAACGGCCGTCGTCGTCGCCGCCGTGGCGGCCGCCGCCGTCGCAAGGGTGCCAACGGCGACGCCGAGGGCTCCGACTCGACCGAGACCGAAGACAAGTCCGAGGAGTCCGAGGGCGAGGGCGACGAGAAGGACGCCGACGCCGACCAGCAGGGCGAGGGCGGCAGCTCCTCGCGCCGTCGCCGTCGTCGCCGCCGCGCGGGCGAGGCCTCGGGTGAGGCCGGCGACGACCCGGAGAACACCGTCACCAAGGTCCGCCAGAGCCGCACCGGCGAGGACCAGATCACCGCGCTGTCGGGCTCGACCCGCCTGGAGGCGAAGAAGCAGCGCCGCCGCGAGGGCCGTGAGGCCGGCCGCCGTCGCGCCCCGATCGTGAGCGAGGCCGAGTTCCTGGCCCGCCGCGAGTCGGTCGAGCGCGTCATGGTGATCCGCGAGCGCGAGGACCTGACCCAGATCGCGGTGCTCGAGGACAAGGTCCTCGTGGAGCACTACGTCGCCCGCGAGAGCCAGACCAGCCTGATCGGCAACGTCTACCTCGGCCGCGTCCAGAACGTGCTCCCCTCGATGGAGGCCGCGTTCATCGACATCGGCAAGGGCCGCAACGCGGTCCTCTACGCCGGTGAGGTCAACTGGGCCTCGCTCGGCTGGAAGGAGGGCCAGCCCCGCAAGATCGAGTCGGTGCTGACCTCCGGCCAGAAGGTGCTCGTCCAGGTGACGAAGGACCCGATCGGCCACAAGGGCGCCCGCCTGACCTCGCAGATCTCGCTGGCCGGCCGATTCCTGGTCTACGTGCCCGACGGCACCACCTCCGGCATCTCCCGCAAGCTGCCCGACACCGAGCGCAACCGCCTCAAGACTCTCCTGAAGGAGATCGTCCCCGACACGGCCGGCGTGATCGTACGCACCGCCGCGGAGGGTGCCGCCGAGGAGGAGCTGACCCGCGACGTCGAGCGCCTCAAGGCCCGCTGGGAGGACATCGAGAAGCGTGCGGGCGGCAATGCCCCGCAGCTGCTCTACGGCGAGCCCGACCTCACCCTGAAGGTCGTCCGCGACCTGTTCACCGAGGACTTCGCCAAGCTGGTCATCTCCGGTGACTCGTCGTGGGAGACCGTCAAGGACTACGTCCAGTCGGTGGCCCCCGACCTCGAGGAGCGCGTGGAGAAGTACGACGGTGAGGCCGACGCCTTCGCCGCGTACCGCATCGACGAGCAGATCGCGAAGGGCCTGGACCGCAAGGTCTGGCTGCCCTCCGGCGGCTCGCTGATCATCGACCGCACCGAGGCGATGACTGTCGTCGACGTCAACACCGGCAAGTTCACCGGCTCCGGCGGCAACCTGGAGGAGACGGTCACCAAGAACAACCTCGAGGCTGCGGAGGAGATCGTTCGCCAGCTCCGGTTGCGCGACATCGGCGGCATCATCGTCGTCGACTTCATCGACATGGTCCTCGAGTCCAACCGTGACCTGGTGCTGCGTCGCCTGGTCGAGTGCCTGGGCCGCGACCGCACGCGTCACCAGGTCGCCGAGGTCACCTCGCTGGGTCTGGTGCAGATGACGCGTAAGCGGATCGGCACCGGCCTGCTCGAGGCGTTCTCGGAGAACTGCGACGCCTGCGGCGGCCGTGGCCTCGTGATCCACGAGCATCCGGTCGAGGCCGGCAAGTCCTCCGGCGTCGCCCCCGACGAGCCGCGCTCGCGCCGCCGTGGCGGTCGCGGTAGCCGTGGCAAGGGCCGCGACGAGGTCGGTGGCGAGCAGCGCACCGAGCCTGCCGAGGAGTCGGCCAAGACGCCGTCGCCCGCCGAGTTCGCCGCGATGGCCGGACAGGCGGAGAAGACCGAGGAGCCGGCGGCCGAGTCCGTCGAGACTCCCGCGGAGGCGGTGGCCCCGAGCGAGCCCGAGGCCGTCGAGACCCCGAAGGTCACGACCCGCACCCGCTCGCGCCGGTCGAGGGCTGCGAGCCCCGAGGAGACCTCGGTGGCCGAGTCCGCCGAGGTAGCCGAGCCCGCCGCAGCCGCGGAGTCCGCCGAGACCGCCCCTGAGCAGGTCGAGGCGCCGAAGGTGACGACGCGGACGCGTTCGCGCCGGTCCAAGGCGTCGACCCCGGCGCCTGAGCCGGTCGAGGCCGAGACCCCGGCCGAGGCGGTCGCCGAGGCTCCCGCGGTGGCACCCGCCGAGCCGGAGGCTCCGAAGGTCACCACGCGCACCCGCACCCGTCGGGCCGCGACGACCGGCCGCCCGGTCCTGGCCGCGGTCGTCGGCAGCTCGACCACCGAGCCGAAGCCGGCGGCGGAGAAGCCCGCTCCCGTGGCCCCGCCGGTCGAGCCCGAGGCGGCCGAGCCCGAGGCAGTCGAGCCGGAGGCGGCCGAGGTCGAGGCCACCGAGCCCGAGACGACCGAGCCCGCGGTCGCCGCTCCCGAGCCGGTCGCGGCCGAGCCGGTCGACTCCAAGCCGAAGGTGGTCACCCGGCAGCGCCGCGGCGCCCGCCGCGAGGTCGTGAGCACCGGCGAGGGCGCGGTGATGACCGCGACCAAGCCCGAGGCGCCGGTGACGAGCAACGGCACCGCGTCCACCCCGGCGCCGAAGGTCGTGACCCGCACCCGTGGTGGCGCCAGCCGCGACACCACGCCGTCCCAGGACAGCTGACCAGACCACGACGCCCCGGTGACCCCCCTCGTGGTCACCGGGGCGTTGTGCTGCCCACAGCCCTGCTCAGCCCTCCCAGACCTCGAGAGTCTTCCGCGCACCGACCGCGTGCAGGGACGCCAGCGCCTCGGCGTACGGCTCGGTGAACTCAGGTGAGTCGACGAGGTCGCCGAAGAGGTCGGGGTCGCGAAGGAAGGCGAGCGGGTCCGCGCGCTGGGCGATCGCCCGGGCCATCACGTCGGCCCGGCGCCGGTCGACGATGTCGATCGGCGCGCCCTGCTCGTCGACGCCCTCGGCGTAGCGGGCCCAGGAGGCGACGACGAGTGCCGAACGGCGAACCGACCCGCCACGCCCCAGCTGAGCGGTGATGACCGGCACCAGCCACTTCGGGATCCGGTCGGAGCTCTCCGCGCACAGCCGGGCCAGGGTGTCGCGGATGTGGGGGTTGGCGAAGCGGGAGATCAGCTCGCGCCGGTAGCCCTCCAGGTCCACGCCGGGCACCTGCGGCAGCGTCGGGGTGCCCTCCTGCGACATGTAGCCGAGCAGGAAGTCGACGAAGAGCGGGTCGGTGCAGACCTCATGGGCGTAGCGGTAACCCGAGAGGTAGCCGAGGTAGCACAGCGCCTGGTGGCTGGCGTTGAGGAGCCGCAGCTTCATCAGCTCGTACGGCTCGACATCGGGCACCATCTCGACCCCGGCCCGCTCGAACGGGGGCCGTCCCTGCGGGAAGTGGTCCTCGAGCACCCACTGGGAGAACGGCTCGCTGACCACTGGCCAGGCGTCTCCGATCCCGAACCGCCAGCCGACCTCCTCGACGTCGGCGTCCGTGGTCGCCGGGGTGATCCGGTCCACCATCGAGCTCGGGAAAGCCACCTCGGACGCGATCCAGTCGCCCAGCTCCGGGTCGCGCAGGGACGCGAACGCCGACATCATCGCGCGGGCGACCTCGCCGTTGCCGGCGATGTTGTCGCACGACATCACCGTGAACGGAGCCACGCCGGCGGCGCGGCGGCGAGCCAGCGCCTCCACGACATAGCCGAACGCCGTGGACGGCGCCGCCCCCGCCTCCAGGTCCGCCTGGATGGCCGGATCGGAGGCGTCGAAGCCGCCGGTCGCCTGATTGACGTGGTAGCCGCCCTCGGTGATGGTCAGCGAGACGATCCGGATCCGCGGGTCGGCGAGCAGGTCGAGCACGTCCGTAGGGGAGTCGGGGGCGAACAGGTAGTCGATGATCGAGCCGATCACCCGGCCGTGCACGCCGCCGTCCGGTGCCCGCTCCATGAGCGTGTAGAGGTGCTCCTGTGCGGCGAGAGCGTCCCGCATGCGTACGTCCTGGGGCATCAGCCCCACCCCGACGATGCCCCAGTCGGTGATGCCCGAGGCGAGCAGGTCGTCGACATACCGCGCCTGGTGGGCGCGGTGGAAGCCACCGACCCCGAGATGCACGATCCCGGGGGTGACGGCGGACCGGTCGTAGGCGGGGACGGCAACGGACGCAGACAGTTCGCCGAGCCTGGCTGTCGTGAGTCGCGGATAGGTCACGCCGCCACCTCCGTAGCGCAAGCGCCAGGGTACGGACGCGGCGCCGTGTTGTGCTCATGGTTCACTCGCTGGCGCTCGCTCACTTGACGGCCCCCAGGGAGAGACCTTGGACCAGCTTGTCCTGGGCGGCGAAGCCGGCGATGAGCACGGGCAGGGAGATCAGCGTCGCCCCGGCGGCCAGCTCGGCGAGGTAGGCGTGCTCGGTCTGGATCAGCGTGTTCACGAAGACCGGACCCGTCTGCGCGGCGACCGAGGTCAGCACCTTGGCGTAGAGCTGCTCGTTCCACGCGAAGATGAAGCAGATCAGCGACGTGGCCGCGACGCCGGGCATCGAGATCGGCGCGACGATGCGGGTCAGGATCCGGAACGTGCTCGCGCCGTCGATCGAGGCGGCCTCGATGATCGCGGGCGGCACCTCGGCCAGGAACGAGCGCATCATCCAGACGGCGATCGGCAGGTTCATCGCGGTGTAGAGCAGGATCAGGATGATCACGTTGTCGGGCATCTTGATCACCTGGGTCGTGAACAGGTAGATCGGCAGGATGCCCGCGACCATCGGCAGCATCTTCGTCGACAGGAAGAAGAACATCGCGTCCGACCACTTCTTCACGGGCCTGATCGAGAGCGAGTACGCCGCGGGGATCGCCAGGGCGAGCACGAGCAGCGTCGAGATCACGCTGGTGATCACCGAGTTGATCAGCGCCGGGGTGATCGGGTTCGCCGAGGTGAACAGGCCGCCGTAGTTGTCCAGCGTCAGCGGGGCACCCCAGCTCGGCGGGTAGGTCTGGGCGTCCTGCGGTGCGTGCAGCGAGGTCAGGACCATGTAGAGGATCGGGATCACGAAGATGATGCCGACCAGCCACGCTGCGATCGGGATGACGATCTTCGCCACCCGTTGCCGGTTCCAGGTTCTCATCGGCTTGCCTCCTCGTCGGTCAGCAGGGACGACACCACGCGGAGTGCGAAGGTCGCGATGATCAGTGAGCCGATGACCACGACGACGCCCAGCGCTGAGGCGACCCCGTAGTCCTTGGCGGAGTAGAACGTCTCGTAGACGGCGAACGGGATGTTGGTGGAGTTCAGCCCGCCGGTCATGCCCAGGACCGAGTCGAAGTTCTGGACGATGAAGATCGTGCCGAGCACGATCGAGAGCTCGAGATAGCGGCGTACGTGGGGGAGCGTCATGTGCACGAACGTCTGCCAGCCGTTGCAGCCGTCGATGCTGGCCGCCTCCAGGACCTCGGGGTCCTGCGACTGCAGTCCGGCGAGCAGGATCAGCATCATGAACGGCGTCCACTGCCAGATCAGCTCGATCTCGATGGCGAGCTTGGGATGGTCGGTCAGGAAGGCGATGTCCTGGGCGCCGGGAACCCCGAGCTGCCCGAGCACGCCGTCGACCAGGCCGAACCCGGTCATCAGGATGCCGTTGCCCCAGAAGACCGCCGCCGCGATCGGCACGATCAGGAACGGCGCGATCATCATCGTGCGCACCACGCCGCGCCCGATGAACGCGTGGTTGAGCAGCAGCGCGATCCCGAGGGCGAGCAGGGCGCTGACCCCGACGACGACCACCGTCATCTCGATCGTGTTGAGGACCGCCGTCCGGTAGGCCGGCGTCGTGAACACGGTCTTGAAGTTGTCGAAGCCGGCGAAGCTGCGTCCTTCCGCGTCTGGCTGCGCGCTCCAGTTCATGAACGACATCACCAGCGTCGCCACGAACGGCAGCTGAGTCACCACGATCAGGAAGACCAGCGCGGGCAGCAGCGGCGCGCGCAGCTTCCACGACTCCCGGCCCCATTTCTTGTACGCCGCGGGCGGCCGGGTCACCGTCGGCTCCGCTGTCGTGGGTAGAGGTGCGGTCACGGAGGCCATCACTGCTTCTCCTTCTGGACGTCGCCGTACTCCTGGGCGAGCGACTGACAGCGGTCGAGCGCCGCGTCGGTGGTCTTCGAGCCCGAGATGGCGCTGGAGAGCTGCTTGGCGCACTCGGTGCCGAAGTCGGTGAAGCTGGGGACCCCGACGAACTGGATGCCGTTGTAGGGCCGCTTCTGGACGCCGGGGTTGTCGGCCTGGGCGTTCTTGATCGCGTTCATGGTCGGGGTCGCGAAGGAGCCCGCCACCTCGAGGTACTCGGGGTTCTCATAGGTCGAGGCGCGCTTGCCCGCGGGGACGTTGGTCGGCCCGCCGGTGTCGTGCTCGGTGTCGGCCATCACCAGCTCCTCGTACTCCTTGCTGGAGGCCCAGGCGACGAACTCCTTGGCGTCCTCCTGGTGGCGCGAGGCCTTCTGGATCGCCCAGGCCCAGGTGTAGAGCCAGCCGGCGTTCTGGGTCTGGTCGTGCGGGGCGGCGACGTAGCCGACCTTGCCCTTGACCGGCGACTCGGCCGCTTCGAGCGACCCGGCGCCGGAGGTGGCGTCGTACCACATCGCGACCTTGCCCTGCTGCATGGCGTTGAGGCACTGCGGGAAGCTGAACGTCGCCGCGCCCGCCTCGCCGTGCTCGCGGACCAGATCGACGTAGAAGTTGGCCGCCTTCTTGAAGCCGCCCTTGTTGACCTGGGCGTTCCAGTCCTCGTCGAACCAGGTGCCGCCCATGGTGTTGACGACGGTCGTGATCGAGGCGAGGTTGTCACCCCAGCCGGCCAGGCCGCGCAGGCAGATTCCACGCATGTCCGGCTCGGCCTCGTTGATCTTCGCGGCGAAGCCGGCGACCTGCTCCCAGGTCGGTTCGGCCGGCATCTCGATGCCGTGCTTCGCGAACAGGTCCTTGCGGTACATCAGGAACGACGACTCGCCGTAGAACGGCTGGCCGTAGACCTTGCCGTTGGCCGAGAGCGCCTCTGTCATCGGCGGCAGGATGTCGTCCTGGTCGAACTCGGGGTCGTTCGCGATGCTCTCCATGTCCGAGATCCAGCCGGCTTCGGCGTAGTAGGGGATCTCGAAGTTGGACAGCGTCGCCACGTCATAGATGCCGGACTGGTTGGCGAACTCGGTGCTCGCGGTGTCGCGCATGTCCTGCTCGACCTTGACCACGAAGTTCACCTCGATCCCGGTCTTCTCGGTGAAGTGCTCCTCGGTGAGCTCCTGGAGCTCGAGCATCTGGGGGTTGTTGACCATCAGCACCGTGATGCTGTGCTCACCCGCGCTCGTCCCGCCGGCGCCCAGGCCGCCGGTGCCGCATGCCGTCAACATCACCGTCGCCAGTGATAGCGCTGTCAGCGCTGCGGAGGTCCGTCTCCGTACCCGCATTCGATCTGCCTCCTCGCAGTGTGACTGTCGTCACGACCACGATGGCGTAATTCGGGCTCGACCCCCTAGCCCGGTCGTGGCGCCCGAGTTGCCCGGTTGCTGCCCGTTCTCCGGGCACTGCTCACGCCGTGTCCGGGCCGCTTCTCTGGCCGCTGGTCAGGCTCGGACGACCCGGGGTCCGAGCGCAGCGAACCGACGGGCCTCGGAGGCCGGGAGCTCGATACCGGTGATGAGCAGCTCGAAGTCGCGTACGCCCGCGAAGCGGCACAGGCTGGAGGCCCCGAACTTGGTGTGGGCGCCGAAGAAGATCCGGCGCCGGGAGCGTTCGATCGCGGTGCGCTTGACCGCGGCGACCGACGGGTCCTGGGTGGTCAGGCCCTGCTCGCGGGAGATCCCGTTGGCGCCGATGTAGGCGAGGTCGATCACCAGGTCGTCCAGCATCCGGGTCGCCCACTGGTCCACGACGCCGCGCGTGATGGTGCGTACGCGCCCGCCGAGGACGATCACGGTGAGGTCGGGGTCGGCGGAGAGGCGGGTGGCCACCGGGAGCGAGGGGGTGATGACCGTCGCCGGCCCCTGGCCGAAGAGCTCCTCGGCGAGGAACTGCGGCATCGTGCCCTCGTCGATGTAGATCGTCTCCGCACCGTGCCGGTGCTGCAGGGCGGCGCGGGCGATCCGGTGCTTCTCGTCGACGTCGCGCCCGGCCCGGAACTCCAGCGAGGTCTCGAAGCTGCCGCTCTCCAGCGCGACCGCGCCGCCGTAGACGCGCTCCACGACGCCACGGTCGGCCAGGACCTTGAGGTCGCGCCGGATCGTCTCCACGCTCACCCCGAGGTCGGGCGCCAGGTCGGTGACCGAGACCCGTCCGGTCGTACGTGCGCGCGCCAGGATCTCCTCCTGCCGGGACTCGCTCGCGTGCGACGGTTCGGTCGACGTCATGGGCGTCATCATGCCCGGAATCGTGCCCGGTTTGCAGTGGACGCGGCCGAACCGGGCGCCCGGTCGCCCGAATCGACGTCCCGGGTGCACAATGTCCCGGCGGCTACCCGACAGTGTCCTGACAGCGTCCGGGCGGATGGTGTCGCGGCGTTTTGCGGCTACCTGGTCGCGTACGTAATATTGACCCTCGGCGTGCGCAGTGCGCCGTTCCTGCAGGCAACCGCTGGCACCTATCGCTTCGGGGTCCAGTGATCACTTATGTGCACAGCTGCCGCGGGTAGACACAAGACTTTGAGTTCGGAGCATGAAGGAGACCGCGGTGTACGCGATCGTGAAGGCTGGCAGCAAGCAGCAGAAGGTCGTTGTCGGCGACGTCATCGAGATCGACCGCCTCGACGGCGAGGCCGGTGCTGCGGTCACGCTGCCGGTCGTCATGCTCGTCGACGGTGAGAACGTCACCACGACCGGCCTCGACAAGGCTTCGGTTGCGGCTGAGATCGTCGGTGCCTCCAAGGGCCCGAAGATCATCATCCAGAAGTACAAGAACAAGACCGGCTACAAGAAGCGCCAGGGTCACCGTCAGAAGTACACCCAGGTCAAGGTCACCGCGATCAACGCCTGATTCCGGCGTTCTAGAGATACTTGAAGGACTGAGAAGATGGCACACAAGAAGGGTGCGGCAAGCACCAAGAACGGTCGCGACTCCAACGCCCAGCGCCTCGGCGTGAAGCGCTTCGGCGGCCAGCTCGTCAACGCCGGTGAGATCATCGTCCGCCAGCGCGGCACGCACTTCCACCCCGGCACCAACGTCGGTCGTGGCGGCGACGACACCCTGTTCGCCCTGCAGCCGGGCGCGGTCGAGTTCGGCAAGCGCCGCGGCCGCCGGGTGATCAACATCGTCCCGGGCGACGCCTGAGCAAGACTTTTCGAAGGGCCCTCTCCGCAAGGAGAGGGCCCTTTGGCGTCGTCGGGCGGGGTGGCGGTTCGTCTAGGTATGCAGCCGAACACTCACTTCCCAGGTGGAACTCCAACCGGGAAGTGGCGGTTGGGCTACATACCCTTCGACAGGCTCAGGACACCGCCTAGACAAACATTCAGACGTACGCCGCGCGACCCGCGATCGCCTCGAAGGTGTCCCACGAGACCTCCCAGCGGGTCCCGGCGCGCGGCCAGTGGAGCGCGATGTCGGTGATCCCGATCTCGGCGTAGGAGCCGGCCAGGTCCTCGAACGCGTCGGCCGACTCGGTCCACGGCTCGTCGGTGAAGCCGGACATGAACAGCTTCGGCATGCTGTCGTAGTCGCGGCCGTTCTTCTCGCACGCCTCGCGGAGCATCTCGAGCCGCTGGGCGACGAAGCTCTTCGGGTCGTCACCGTGCGGGTTGGCGATCCAGCCGTCGCCGACCTCGGCGGTGAGCCGGATCCCGCGGGGGCCGTTGCCGGCCAGCCACAGCGGCGTACGCGGCTGCTGCACCTGGCCGGGGGAGACGGTGACCTCGCGGGTCTGCCAGTGCTCGCCGTCGATCGTGACCGGGGACTCCCGCAGCAGCCGGTCGACGGCGCGCGTCCACTCGGCGAAGCGGTCGGCGCGCTCGCGGGGCGTGAACTCGCGCCCGAGCACGTCGCCGTCAGAGGTGTGGTCGTCGCCCCCCGCCCCGACACCGATCGTGATACGCCCGCCGGAGATGCGGTCGAGGCTGCGGATCGCTGCGGCGGTCGGGATCGGCGTACGGAAGTTGGGGGTGGTCACCAGCGTGCCGAGCCGGATCGTGGAGGTGAGGGCAGCCGCGGCTGCCATCGACGTGAACGCCTCCTCCCACGGGCTGTGGCCACGCCAGGCCAGGTGGTCATAGACCCACGCCGTCTCGAACCCGAGCTGCTCGGCCTGGGCCCAACGCTCGCCCATCGCCGGCCAGTCCTCGATCGGCCACATCACAGTTCCTACTCGCATGGGCTTCAACCTACCCATGCCGAGAATGCCGAGTCGGCGCATCCGACCCCTCTCGCTCGCTTCGCTTCGCGAGGCACGGGGTCAGATGCGCCGACTCGGCAGACACGTGGGGTCGGCCTTAAGGTGAGCGCATGGCTGTACCCACCTTCGTCGACCGCGTCACCCTCCACGTCGAGGCCGGTCGCGGCGGACACGGGGTGGCGTCGGTTCACCGCGAGAAGTTCAAGCCGCTGGGCGGCCCCGACGGCGGCAACGGCGGCCCGGGCGGATCGATCATCCTTCGTGTCGACCCCGACGTGACCACGCTGATCGACTACCACCACAGTCCCAAGCGCAAGGCCCCCAACGGCGGCCAGGGTGCCGGCGACCACAAGAACGGTGCCCACGGCGAGGACCTGGTGCTCCCTGTCCCCGACGGCACCGTGGTCACCGACATGCACGGCAACGTGCTCGCCGACCTGGTCGGCCCCGGCTCCGAGCTGGTCATCGCCGAGGGCGGCCGTGGCGGGCTCGGCAACGCGGCGCTGGCCTCCTCCAAGCGCAAGGCTCCCGGCTTCGCCCTCCTCGGCGAGCCGGGCGAGGCGCGCGAGATCGGCCTGGAGCTCAAGGTCGTCGCCGACATCGGCCTGGTCGGCTTCCCGAGCGCCGGCAAGTCGTCGCTGATCGCGGCCATCTCGCGAGCGCGGCCGAAGATCGCCGACTACCCGTTCACCACGCTGGTGCCCAACCTCGGCGTCGTCAAGGGTGGCGAGATCACCTTCACCGTCGCGGACGTGCCCGGCCTGATCGAGGGTGCGGCCGACGGTCGTGGCCTCGGCCACGAGTTCCTGCGTCACATCGAGCGCTGCGCCGCGCTCGTGCACGTCATCGACACCGCGAGCATCGAGCCGGGTCGCAACCCGATCGACGACCTCGACATCATCGAGAACGAGCTCTCCCGCCACGGCGGCCTCGAGGACCGGCCGCGGCTGGTCGCGCTGAACAAGGTCGACGTCCCCGACGGCCGCGAGATCGCCGAGATGACCATCGGCGAGTTCGAGAAGCGTGGCCTGAAGGTCTTCGAGATCTCCGCGGCCTCCGGCGAGGGCACCCAGCAGCTGATCTACGCGATGGCCGAGCTGGTGGCCGCCTCGCGCAAGGAGACGCCGGTCGTCGCCCCGACCCGGATCGTGCTGCGCCCGGCCGGTGCCGAGGGCAAGAACGGCTTCACCGTCAAGGTGTCGAAGCACGGCGAATACCTCGTCCGTGGCCCGCAGCCCGAGCGCTGGGTGCGACAGACCGACTTCGAGAACGAGGAGGCCGTCGGTTACCTCGCCGACCGCCTCAACCGGCTCGGTGTCGAGATGCGCCTGGTCGAGCTCGGGGCCCAGGAGGGCGACACCGTCATCATCGGCGACCCGGCCAACGCGGTCGTCTTCGACTTCCGCCCCTCGATCGAGACCGGTGCTGAGATGCTCGGCCGCCGGGGCGAGGACCAGCGGTTCTACGAGGAGCGGCCTGCCGCCGCCCGGCGGCGCGAGATCGACGCCGGGATGGAGACCAAGGAAGAGTACGAGGCCCGGGCCGACGTCGCCCGACGCCTGCGCGACGGGGCGGGCCCGGTGGCGTACGAGATCGGTGGCGAGGACGACCCGGACAGCGACTGGGCCGAGGACGACCCGAGCGGGTCGTCCCGCTCGACCAGCGGAAACTGACGGCTCGGCCGGCTCGGGCGCCGGTAGGATCCGGCGCAGCGAAGAGCACAGGCTGACGTACGAGGGGGATCGGTGCAGCGCGAGGTCGTGACCGGGGCACGCCGGGTCGTGGTCAAGGTCGGGTCGTCGTCGCTGACGACGGCCGCCGGTGGCATCGACCCGGCTCGGGTGAGCGGTCTGGTCGACGTGCTCGCCAAGACACGGGCCGCCGGACAAGAGGTCGTGCTGGTCTCCTCCGGGGCGATCGCGGCCGGGCTGTCCCCGTTGGGACTGGCCAAGCGTCCCCGGGCGCTGGCCAAGCAGCAGGCCGCCGCGAGCGTGGGCCAAGGACTGCTGGTTCACCGCTACACCGACGAGCTGGCCCGGCACGGCATCATCGCCGGGCAGGTGCTGCTCACGGTCGACGACCTGAACCGGCGAGCGCACTACCGCAACGCCGACGCGACGCTGTCGAAGCTGCTCGACCTGGGTGTGCTCCCGATCGTCAACGAGAACGACACCGTGGCCACCTCCGAGATCCGGTTCGGCGACAACGACCGGCTCGCGGCGCTGGTGGCCCACCTGGTCAAGGCCGACCTGCTGGTGCTGCTCAGCGACGTCGACGCGCTCTACGACGCACCGCCGTCGCAGCCGGGCTCGCGACGGATCGACGAGGTCACTTCGCTGGCCGATCTCGCCGGGGTGACGATCGGGAAGGCCGGCGCAGCGGGCGTG
Organism: Nocardioides sp. NBC_00368; assembly: GCF_036090055.1. NCBI lineage: Bacteria > Bacillati > Actinomycetota > Actinomycetes > Propionibacteriales > Nocardioidaceae > Nocardioides > Nocardioides sp. NBC_00368. The sequence continues at coordinate 2,594,077 of NZ_CP107970.1, read as the reverse complement.
GGCACCGGAGGAATGGTGACCAAGCTGGAGGCCGCCAGGATCGCCGTCGAGGACGGCGTCCCGGTCGTGCTGACCTCGGCCGCCCAGGCTGAAGCCGCGCTCGCGGGTGAGGCGGTCGGCACCCTGTTCCACGCCGTCGGCAGGCGTCGCCCGGCGCGGCTGCTGTGGCTGCAGCACTCCACCGAGGCGGTCGGCTCGATCACGGTCGACGCCGGCGCTGTCGCCGCGATCAGCAAGCGCGGCGCCTCGCTGCTGGCGGCGGGGGTCACCGGCTCCTCCGGTTCGTTCCAGGCAGGGGACCCGGTCGATGTCCTCGACCCGTCGGGCGTCGCCGTCGCGCGTGGGCTGGTGAACTACGACGCCGACGAGATCCCGCGGCTGGCCGGACGCTCCTCCGGCTATCTCGAGGCCAACCTGGGGGCTGCGTACGCTCGGGAGGTCATCCACCGCGACGATCTGGTCGTCCTGTGAGCGGGCGCCAGCGAGCGAACCATGTGATCAGCACGGCGCCGCGTCCGTATTCTTTCGCTTGCGGTACGGAGGTGGCGGCGTGAGCCGGGCTCGGTGGGTGCCGCTGGCTCTGGCGTGGGGTGTGCTGGTCGTGTGTGGGTTGCCCGCCCTGGCGATCACGCTCTCCCGGGCGCTGGCGAGCACGGATCTGCGGGCGGTGCGGCTGGCCGCGTTCGCGCCGTTCGGCATCGGGCTCTACGCCCTGTGCCTGGTCGCGATCCTGGTGCTGGTGTGGCTGGCCTCCGGTCCCGGACGGATCCGGCTCGCGGTCGGCGCCGGAGTGGTCGCCATGCTGCTCGCGGTGCATCTCGCCTGGCAGGCGCCGCTCTACGCCGGGTCCCGCGAGACCAGCGCCGGCGAGCCGCTGACGGTGATGACCACCAACCTCTTCGAGGGCAAGGGCGACACCGACACCGTGGTCGAGGCGGTACGCGCCCACAAGGTCGACGTGCTCGCCGTCCAGGAGATCACCCCCGAGGCGTTCGCGAAGCTGTCGAGCACGCTGCGCGACCAGCTGCCCTACCGGATCGGCGAGGCCGCGCCCGGCACCGACGGGACGATGCTCTTCGCCGACGAGCCGATCACCAGGGCGCGTCGTCTCGACACGTCCATGGGATCGTGGGTGGCCGATGTGGGGGAGCGGCGGGTCGTCGTCGCGCATCCGGCCCCACCGACGCTCGCGTCCTGGCCGGCCGAGCAGGAGCTGATCATCAAGGAGGCGGCCGCCGAGAAGCCCGATCTCGTCCTGGGCGATCTCAACGCCTCCCTCGACCACCACACCGTCCGGCGCCTCCTCGATGACGCCGACCTGTCGGACGCCGCCCGCGCCAGCAACGCCGGATGGCAGCCGACCTGGCCGACCGAGGGGTTCGCCGGCGTACCTCTTCCGCCTTCGGCCGCCATCGATCACGTGCTTCTCGGCGATGCCCTGGTCGCGCTGGCTACCGAGACCGTCGAGGTGCCGGAGGCCGACCACCTGGCGCTGGTCGCCTATCTCGGCACTCCCGAGGAATGACCGCTCGGCTTCGCTAGCCGGTCTTGAGCACCCCGAACCACTGCTCGGCTCCATAGGCTGCGAACCGCTCGACCTCGACGAACCCGAGCTTCTGGGCCAGGCGCAGGGAACGCTCGTTGGCCACCTGGGTGGTGAGGACGACCGGCTCGCCGGGGAGCGTCCGCTCGACCCAGTCGAGCGCTGCCCGGGTGGCTTCGGTAGCGATGCCTCGCCCCCATGTGGTCGGCAGGAACTCGTAGCCGATCTCGACCTCGTCGCCCTCGTCGCGTACGTGGTGGGCCCAGGATCTGTCACGGCGCTGGACCGTGATCCTCCCGATGAACTCGCCGGCTTGCTCCACCGCGAAGATTCCGGGCCTGGTGTTCGGATCGCTTGGAATGAGCTCTTCCAGCTCCTCCCGGGTGTGCGTCGGACCGCCGAGGTAGGCCTGCGTGGTCTCGTCCGAAAGCAGGACCGCCAGGCCGCTCCTGTCCTCGGGCTTGGTGTGCCGGAGGATCAGGCGCTCGGTGACGATCGGTTCTGGCGGCCAGGGGACGTCGCCGAGGGGTTTCATGGTTGTGGACGGTAACTGGTTTTCGGGGGTGGTCTGGGGGCTTTGGTCGTTCGTGGGGTTGTGCTGTTGGTCGAGCTTGTCGAGACCACGCTGTCGCGGAACGGTGGGTGCCCCGGTGGTCGAGCTTGTCGAGACCACGTGCCGCGGACCAGCGATGCCCCGGTGGTCGAGCTTGTCGAGACCACCCTGTGCGTAACCGTTCTTCGTGGCGGATCTGGGCCGCCGACCCTTTCCTGAGGGTCTTCTCGATCTGGCCCGGCGTCAAGGACGCCCTTCGGGCGCCGGCTTCGCCGGCCGCTTCGCGGTCCTGGACTCCGGACCAGATCGAGAAAAGATTTGGCTGGCTATCGGGGCGGCGGCCCGGGTGTGGCGCAGCGAGATTCTTGTCTGCTTGGGTGGGAGTTGAGGGGTGGAGGGGTGGCCCTTCGGGCCACTTATCATCCACAGGGACGACGTCGTTCACTGACCGCGAAATAGCCTTTGACCTGGGAAAATAGATGGATCTGGCCGCCTGGAGAAGGTATAATCAGACTCATCACAGCACACCTCTGAAGGAGGATCGTGATGAGTCTCGGGCGCGAGATCGACCACTGGGGTACCAACCCCGGCGATGCGATCGACGCCGCGCTGAGCGCTATCGAATCCGCCCTCCACGACCTGCTCTCCGGCGATCCTGCCTATTGGCGGACCGGGCAGAAGAAGGACCTGCTCGAACGACTCGAGAAGCTCCAGGCTCAACAGGCCGCGTTGAAGCTGCGGGTCCTCGCCTCGGCCGGCGACATTGCCGAGGAGACCGGTGCGAAGGACGCCTCGGGGTGGATGCGGACCGAGCTGCTCGTCGACAAGGCGATCGCCCGCTCTCAGATCAAGTTGGCCGTCGGGGTGGCGAAGTACGACCACGTCGCAGCCGGTCTCGCGGCAGGTGTGGTGTCCCAGGACAAGGCGAGGGTGATCACCAAGGCCCTCGACGCCATCGCGACCGACCCCGCCGCCAGTGCCAAGGACCTCGTCCTGGCTGAGAAGCTGCTGGTCGACCACGCCACCCGGCTGACCGCGAACGAGCTCAAGATCGTCGGGAAACGCATCCTGGCCGAGATCGACCCGGGCCGATTCGAGGCCGCCGAAGCCAAGGCACTGCACCGCGAGGAAGAGCGGGCCGCAAGGCGCACGTTCTTCTCGTCCCGCGACAACGGCGACGGCACCATCGACATCCAGGCCCGGGTCTCCCGCGCGGTAGGTGTGCGGTTGCGCACGATCCTTGACTCCCTGGCCCAGCCCCGAAAGTGGTCGGCTCAGGACAAGGGCATCAAGATGCCCTACGACCGGCTCCTCGGCCAGGCGTTCGCCCGGGTGATCGAGACCTACGACCTCGACCAGCTCCCCAGGCATGGCGGTCATGCCACGACGGTGTTCATCACCATGACCCTCGACCAGGTGCGCGCCGACCTGGGTACCGCCGCCCTCGGGTTCGACGGCGACCAGATCACCGCCGCCGAAGCCCGCCGGTTGGCCTGCAACGCCGACCTCATCCCCGTCGTCCTCGGCACCGACTCCGAGATCCTCGACCTCGGCCGCACCGCCAGGTTGGCCCACCCCATCCAACACCGAGCACTCCGCCTACGCGACAAGAGTTGCCAAGCCGAAGACTGCGACGCACCCGCCGCCTGGACCGAAGCCCACCACCTCAAACCCTGGTCCCAAGGCGGCAAGACCGACATGGCCAACCTGGTCTTGTTGTGTGCCAGCGACCATCGCCGAATCCACGACCCGGGCTATGCCCATGAGCGGCGTCCGGATGGGCGGATCCGGTTCGCTCGGCGTACCTGAACCAGCGCCTCGGGCAGGCCGTCGGCACCTGGATGTGTTTTCACCATTGCTGCTCCGACTCGATCAGCACGCGACACTCCGAGATCACAGGCCACATGCTTGACTGCGCCCCGTGACCGCAGCCGAAGAGATGAGTACGTCGGTCAGCATGCTCTGGGAGTCTGCCGATCCAGGCGCGGCGCTGACCGAGCGGTTCGGGTTTGCATCAACCGCCGACGCCATCGGCTGGTTGGACGGCGTGCTGGACGAGCACTGGGGGCTGCGAGTGACCGCGTGTGAACGGCTGGTGATCAGCGACGCCAACTGTCTGGCGTGGATCACGGTCGACGGTTGCCGGATGATCGCGAAGTGGTCGATGCGGCCTCGCCTGTTCGCGCGGCTGGCGGCGATCGCACGGCTGACGGTCTGGCTGGAGGAGCGGGGGATACCTGTCTCGGCACCGCGGGCGGCTCGGGACGGCAGCCTCCAGGTCGAGGTCGACGGGTTCTCGCTCGGGCTTCAGGGTGTCGTCGAGGGCGAGCTGTTGGACGTCACCGACCCGGTCCAGGTTAGGGCTGCGGGCGAGATGCTCGCGCGGATGCACAGCGCGATGGCTGACTACCCGGAGACGATCCCCACCGACGAGCCACGGGCGCCGGGCACTCAGTTGGTCGGCAACGACTTCAGGTCGGCCAACATCCTCTGGGCGGACGGAAGGATCATGGCGGTCCTGGATCTGGAGGAGGCGACCTACCGTCACCGAATGGACGACCTCGCTCAGGCTGCCGTCCTCCTCGGGACGCGCTATCACGACTGGCGCCCGACACCGGTGGACGTGCGTGAGGCGTTCGTCGCTGCGTACGCGTCGGTTGTTCCGTCGGGGGAGGACGACGTCGGCACGCTCGAGGAGGCCATCGAGGCGTGCCTGAGGCGCATGCCCTGGCCGGGGTGATCCGTCAGTCGCCGACGGCGTCGATGCCGCGCTGGACGATGAGAGGGTCGGGGGTGCCGACTACATCGGGGTCCTTCTCGTCGTAGTCGTGGTTGGCGAGGAAGTGGCGCATGGCGTTGAGGCGGGCGCGCTTCTTGTCGTTGGAGCGGATCGTGGTCCAGGGCGCCCAGTCGGTGTCGGTGCGGCGGAACATCTCCTCCTTGGCGGCGGTGTAGGAGTCCCACTTGTCCAACGACTGGACGTCGATGGGGGAGAGCTTCCACTGTCGCACCGGGTCGATCTGGCGGATGATGAAGCGGGTGCGCTGCTCCGAGCGGCCCACCGAGAACCAGAACTTCGTGAGCGTGATCCCGGAGTCGACGAGCATCTGCTCGAAGAGCGGCACCTGGTGCATGAACTGCTCGTACTGGTCGTCGGTGGCGAAGCCCATGACCCGCTCGACGCCGGCGCGGTTGTACCAGGAGCGGTCGAACAGGACCATCTCGCCGGCGGTGGGCAGATGCTGGACGTAGCGCTGGAAGAACCACTGCTGGGACTCTCGGTCCGAGGGCTTGGACAGCGCGACCGTACGGGCGTAGCGCGGGTTGAGGTGCTCCATGAACCGCTTGATCGTGCCGCCCTTCCCAGCGGCGTCGCGGCCCTCGAAGAGCAGCACGTGCTTGCCGCCGACGCGGTCGTTCCACCGCTGGAACTTCAGCAGCTCGACCTGGAGGAGGTACTTCTGCTCGTCGTAGACCTCGCGGGCGATCCGCTCGGAGTAGGGATAGTTCTCCCGCCAGGTGTCGACGGCCCTGCCGGCAGGGTCCAGGAGCACCGGGTCGTCATCGTGATCCTCGCCGATCGTGTGACCTTCGGTGATCAGGTTGTCGATGTACTCGCGAAATCCCTGGGACATGCCACGACCCTAGGGAGATGAGGTGAACGGGCGGCGACGTTTCAGCAAGCATCGCCATCGGGCCGTAACCTTGGTAGACGATGAACCCCCGGACCGTCTATCTGGACCACGCCGCCACCACGCCCATGGCGCCGGCGGCGATCGAGGCGATGACCGCGGAGCTGGCTCTGGTCGGCAACGCGAGCTCGCTGCACGCATCGGGTCGCCGCGCCCGCAGAGTGCTGGAAGAGTCCCGAGAACGGATCGCCGCAGTGCTCGGCTCTCGCCCCGGAGAGGTCGTCTTCACCTCCGGCGGCACCGAGGCCGACAACCTGGCGCTCAAGGGTGCCTACTGGGCACGCCGAGGCCAGGACCCCGCACGCACACGGATCCTCACCACCACCGTCGAGCACCACGCGGTGCTCGACCCGCTGCAGTGGCTGGAGACGACCGAGGGTGCTCACGTCGAGCTCATCTCGTGCGACACGACCGGCCGGGTCGATCTCGACGCCATGAAGGCGGCCATCGAGCGTGACCCCGCCTCGGTCGCCCTCATCTCCGTGATGTGGGCCAACAACGAGGTCGGCACCCTGCAGCCCGTCGTGGAGATCGCCGAGATGGCGGCCGAGCACGGCATCCCGGTCCACACCGACGCCGTCCAGGCGGTCGGCGCGGTGCCGGTCGACTTCGCCACCAGCGGCGTCGACGCGCTCTCCCTGACCGGCCACAAGCTCGGTGGCCCGGTGGGCGCCGGCGCGCTCGTCGTGCGCCGCGAGCTCGAGCTGACCGCGCTGGTCCACGGCGGCGGCCAGGAGCGAGACGTACGCAGCGGGACCCACGCGACCGCGGCCATCGCCGGCTTCGCGGCGGCGGTCGAGCTCGCGGTCAAGGAGCAGGAGGCGTACGCGACCAGGGTCGGTGCGCTGCGCGACCGGCTCGTCGAGCAGGTGCTGGCGGTCGTGCCGGACTCGCACCTCAACGGCCCGCCGCTGGAGCCGTTGGGTCGTCACCGGCTGCCCAACAACGCCCAGATCGCGTTCCCGGGGTGCGAGGGCGACTCGCTGCTGATGCTGCTCGACGCCGCCGGGGTGGAGTGCTCGACCGGTGCGGCATGCTCTGCCGGCGTACCTCAGGCCTCTCACGTGCTCCTGGCCATGGGCCAGTCCGACGAGGAGGCGCGCTCCTCGCTGCGCTTCTCGCTCGGCCACACCACCACCGCCGAGGACGTGGACCGGCTCGTCGCGGCGATCGGTCCGGCCGTCGAGCGCGGCCGCGCGGCAGGACTGAACCGCTGATGGGCATGAGAGTCGTCGCCGCCATGTCCGGGGGAGTGGACTCCGCCGTCGCCGCCGCGCGCGCGAAGGAGGCGGGCCACGACGTCACCGGCGTCCACCTGGCGCTCTCCCGCAACCCGGCGTCCTATCGCACCGGCGCACGCGGGTGCTGCACGATCGAGGACGCCAACGACGCCCGCCGCGCCGCCGACGTGATCGGCATCCCGTTCTACGTCTGGGACCTGTCCGACCGCTTCCACGAGGACGTGGTCGAGGACTTCATGTCGGAGTACGCCGAGGGGCGCACCCCCAACCCGTGCCTGCGCTGCAACGAGAAGATCAAGTTCGCCGCCGTGCTGGACCGGGCGCTCGCGCTCGGCTTCGACGCGGTCGCGACCGGTCACTACGCCACGCTTCGCCAGGGTGCCGACGGGCTGGTCGAGCTGCACCGTGCCGTCGACGCCGGCAAGGACCAGTCCTACGTGCTGGGGGTCCTCGACCAGGCGCAGCTGGAGCACTCGCTGTTCCCGCTGGGGGACACCCCCAAGCCGTTGGTACGCGAGGAGGCCGCTCGCCGCGGCCTGCTCGTCGCCGACAAGCCCGACTCCCACGACATCTGCTTCGTCGCCGACGGCGACAACGCCGGCTGGCTGCGCGAGAAGCTGGGCGACCGGGCACCCAACGAGTCCGGGCCGATCGTCGACGAGACCGGTGAGGTCCTGGGCGAGCACCAAGGGACGTACGCCTACACGATCGGACAGCGCAAGGGGCTCCGCCTCGGCAAGCCCGCGCCCGACGGGAAGCCCCGGTTCGTGCTCGACATCGAGCCGGTCTCCGGCACCGTCACCGTCGGTCCCAGGGAGCACCTGGCCGTCGACGGACTCTCCGGGATCCGGCCGCGCTGGGCCGGGCGTGCGCCCGAGGGCGTCCTCGAGGGCACCGTCCAGCTGCGCGCGCACGGAGACGAGCACCGGGCGCGGGTGACCGTGATCCCGACCGGCTCGAGCACCGATGCGGAGGTCGAGATCGAGCTGCTCGACCCGGCCTACGGCATCGCGCCGGGCCAGGCCGCGGTCATCTACGACGGCACCCGCGTCGTCGGCTCGGCCACCATCTCCACGACCCGCCGGGCGGCGCTCGCGTGAGGGCGACCGGAGTCGGTTCGCTGCCGGGAGAGGACTACGCAGAGGCCTGCCGGATCGTGCTCGGCGAGCTGACCGACCTGCCGCACCTTCCCGAGCTTCCGGCGCGCGGCGCGATCGCGAACATGACCGGCCGGACGCTGGCCGTCCTCGACGGGCTCGACGCCGACCTGCAGCCCGCGGGCTGGCGGCTGACCGGCACCTCCGGCTCCGCCGGCGTCGACCACCGGCGCGCCCGGAGCCTGCTCGCGCAGGACCTCGACACCGTCGAGGAGCTGGTCCAGGACTCCCCGCTCACCTCCGGCGGCGGCGCCTTCAAGATCCAGGTCGCCGGCCCGTGGACCCTGGCCGCCACCGTCGAGCGGCCGCGCGGCGACAAGCTCCTCGCCGACCACGGTGCCCGGCGTGATCTGGCGCAGGCGCTCGCCGAGGGCGTACGCACCCACATCCGAGACGTACGCCGCCGCCTCCCCGGCGCGGACACGCTGGTCGTCCAGGTCGACGAGCCCGCGCTGAGCGCCGTGCTCAACGCCCAGGTGCCGACCGCCTCCGGCTTCGGCAAGCACCGCAGCATCGACCTCCCCGAGGCCTCCCAGTCGCTCGAGTGGGTGCTCGGCGCGATCGCCGAGGAGGGCGCGGTCCCGTGGGTGCACTCCTGCGCGCCCGGCACCCCGCTCGGCCTGCTCCGCAAGGCCGGGGCGAAGGGGATCGGCGTCGACCTGACCCAGCTCACCGCCGCCGACCACGACGACCTCGCCACCGTCCTGGAGGCCGGCGACACGGTCGCGCTCGGAGTGGTCCCCTCGATCGCGCCGGCCGGCACCACGCCCACCGACAAGACGGTCACCGAGACCGTGGAGCGCTGGCTCGACATGCTCGGGCTGGATGCTGCGTACGACATCGTGCTGACGCCCTCTTGCGGTCTCGCCGGTGCCGACTGGCGATGGGCCCGAACGGCGCTGCGAATCCTCACCGAAAGCGCGCGTCATCTGGCGTAGATTCTGCGCATGCGACGACGGGGGATGGCACTGCTGGCGGCGGCTCTTCTGCTCACCGGCTGCGGCAGCAGCGCGACCGAGGCGGACGACGAGCCCAGCGAGAAGCCCACGGTCGCACCGTCGGTGAGCATCGACCCGGCCGACCTGAAGCCCGGCAATCAGCCGGCGACTCCGGAGGCGCTCGCGGCGATCGCGCTCCAGCACGTACGCGTCGTGCCGGAGGCCTTCGACGGCGGTGACCTCTACTTCGAGCAGGACGAGGTCGGCACCGTGCTGCGATGGGGAGCCGACCACTCGCTGGAGGTCAAGGCGGGCCCGGTCGACGACGACCTGCTCTCGACCTGGTGTCACGACGGGATGTCGGGCTGTGCCGAGGTGAAGGGTGCGACCGGCACCGCCACCGTCGCCTGGGACCTGGCCACCGACGACGGCACCCCCGGCCAGCTGATGGTCTCCCACAAGGCCGGGAGAGAGGAGCGCCGGGCCGCCTACGTGGGCGAGAAGATCACCGAGGACCCGCGCGAGCTCGACCTCGAGGTGAGCGTGGACGCCCTGGTCGCCCTCGTCACCGACCCGCGCCTCGGCACCAGGACGACGGTGAAGATGACCAAGGCGCAGGTCGACGGCTTCCCGTCCGAAGGCGCCAACGGCGTCGGCGAGGTCGCGCTGACCGCCGGGGCGATCGCGGCCGGACTGCTCGAGACCAAGGCGTACGCCGACATCGACTCCTTCGAGAAGGCCGATGTCTCGACCTACGGCAAGGGCGCCTTCGGCGTCGTCGGCACCCGCCCCGACGGCAGCACCGTCACCGCGGTCCACGCCCCGAACCTGCCTGCCGGGCAACGCAAGTGCCCGAAGAGCCTCACCTGCTCGAAGGGCGACACCGACGGCTACGACGGTTGGACCGAAGGGTCCGCGGAGACCGTTCGCTGCCACGAGGCCGAGGGGAAGAGCCACGCCTTCTGCGCGGTCGTACGCCAGCAGGCACCGGCCCCGTTCCCGGGGGACGACCTCGACCCGGTTCTCACGGGTCTCGAGGCGGCCCTGGAGACGCTGTGGCCGACGGTTTCGGCCGACACCGCGCGCCGGGGTGAGTCGCTGCTCTGACCGCGGTCAGCGCCCGGCGATCCGCTGGCCCTGGTAGGCCTCGGCTCGCTGGCTCGGCGGAGCGAACGACTCCGGCGGGCGGGGCCGGCGCTCGGTGGCCTGCTGCGGAGCCGCGTGCTGCGGCTCCCGGTGCTGGGGTTCCAAGCGCTGGGGTTCCCGGTGTGGCTGCAGGTGCTGGGGAGCCGGTTGGCGGTGGCTCGGCTGCCGCGGGCCCGGCTGACGACGGATCTGCTGCTGATCCGCCGGGAGCCTGCGCGGGAGCGGAGCCTCGTAGCGGGGCTGCTGGTGGGGAGAAGCCGGATAGGGGGCCGGCGCCTGTCGCGGGTCCGAGGGATAGCGCGGCGGTGCCTGGGCGTAGCTCGGCTCGTCCCACTCCTGATCGCGCCTGCGGCGTCCGGTGAGCATGGCGACGGCGGCACCCGCGAGGGCGAGGACGACCATCGTGGCGACGATGATCAAGGTCAGCGGGCCGACCCCGCCGTCCTCGGCCGATGCGGCCTTCTTGACGGTGCCGGACGTCGGGGCGCAGCCGCTCTGGACGCACTCGCCGTCGCTGGGAGTGCCGGTCACGACGAACCTGATGCCGCGGTTCACCGACCCCTGGAAGGTGAGGGTGTGCTTGCCGAGGCCGATGTCCTTGGGAAGCCGCCCGGACCACTTCGCGACGCCGCGACCGTTGGCCTTGACGCTGGTCGAGAGGACCAGCGGGGTCGAGTAGACGACGACCCGGATGCCGGTCTCGTGGGGCTTGAAGCCGGAGGCCTGGGCGTGGATCACGTCGTCGGCGTCGACCGAGACGTCGTCGAGACCGGTGAGGGTCAGGCCCTTGGCCGTCGGCGGCTCCTCGGGCGCGGTCCACGGCTTCTTGGAGGCCTTGCCCTTCCGCTTCTCGCCCGAGCCGGTGCCTGCGCCCTCGTCGGAGTCGCCGGCTGCGGGCCGACCGGAGGGCGTGCCACCGCCGGAGCCCGTGCCTGTGCCCGTACCTGACCCCGAGCCCGAGCCGTCCGAGGATCCGGTGTCGTCGGAGGGCTCGTCGGGGGTCGGCGAGCTGCTGGGCTCGGCGAGCGCGTCGAAGTCGAAGGGAACGCCCACCGCCCGCGAATCGGCGGAGTCGTAGAGGTCTCGGCCACCGGCCCGCATCGTCATGATCTGGTAGTCGGTGCCGGGGTCGAGCCGGGCGACCTGAGCGGCGTCGAGGGTGAAGGTGTAGGTCCAGTCCTCGGGGTCGTCGGGGTTGATCACGACCGACTTGACGAAGGTGCTCCGCGTGCCCGACCCGCGGTAGCCGACCGGATTGAGCGCGATCTCGATGCCCGGGTCCTTGCCGCTGTAGTCGGTGCCGTGGACACTGAGGACCACGCCGTCCCTGGACTGCTCGACGATGGACACCTCGACCTCGGCGTCGGAGAAGACGCTGCCCAGGCCGAGCGCGTACGTCGCGCCGAGCGGGGCCAGGGTGAGCGCGAGTGCTGTCATCAGCATCACCACGAGCCGAGAAACCACTGCAGACCTCACAAGGCGGTCGTATGGGGGATTGGTGTCGGCCCGCCTTTCCCGACGCGGGAGGAAGTTAGCCCGATTTACCCTCTTCTGGTGACCCCCGTCACCCAGGTGTTGATCGGTTGCGTCGATATTGAGGGCGTTGAGTGTCGTTTGGGCCGATGAAACGCCGAAAACGCCCGGGTGGGTATGTGGTCAGAAATTGTCGGCGGGACCGGGCAAGATGGTGCCCGTGAACGATGACCTGACCGCCGAGGCGAACCCTGAGCAGAAGTCCGAGCACCAGGAGCTCGCCGAGCAGATCGAGGACGCTCGCTACCGCTACTACGTGCTCGACGACCCGACGCTCTCCGACGCCGAGTTCGACCAGAAGTGGCGCCGGATCAACGAGCTCGAGGAGCAGTTCCCCGAGCTGCGCACGCCCGACTCGCCGACCCAGAAGGTCGGCGGCACGTTCTCGACGGAGTTCACCGCGGTCGACCACCTGCAGCGGATGGAGTCGCTCGACAACGTCTTCTCCTTCGAGGAGCTGGCGGGCTGGCACGCCCGGATCGCCAAGGACGGCGCCGGCCAGGCCGAGCTGCTCTGCGAGCTCAAGGTCGACGGCCTGGCGATCAACCTGCTCTACGAGAAGGGTCGCCTGGTGCGGGCACTGACCCGGGGCGACGGCCGCACGGGTGAGGACGTCACCCCGAACGTACGCACCATCAAGTCGATCCCGCACCGGCTCAGCGGCACCGACGAGTTCCCGGTGCCCGACCTGGTCGAGGTGCGCGGCGAGGTGTTCCTGTCCATCGAGGCCTTCGACAAGCTCAACGCCTCCCTGGTCGACGCGGGCAAGCCGATGTTCGCCAACCCGCGCAACTCCGCCGCCGGGTCGCTGCGCCAGAAGGACCCGCGGGTGACCGCGACCCGCGAGCTCGGGATGGTCTGCCACGGCATCGGGGCCCGGGAGGGCTTCCAGCCGGTGGCGCAGTCGCATGCGTACGACGCCCTGAAGGCCTGGGGCCTGCCGACCTCCAACCGCGTCAAGGTGCTCAAGACCCTCGAGGAGGTCGAGGAGTTCATCGCCTACTTCGGCGAGCACCGCCACGACGTCACCGAGCACGAGATCGACGGTGTGGTGATCAAGGTCGACGACATCTCGCTGCAGCGCCGGCTCGGCTCCACGAGCCGTGCGCCGCGATGGGCGATCGCCTACAAGTACCCGCCGGAGGAGGTCAACGCCAAGCTGCTCGCGATCGACGTCGGCGTCGGCCGCACCGGCCGGGTCACGCCCTTCGGTGTCATGGAGCCCACCAAGGTCGCCGGGTCGACCGTCGAGCGCGCGACGCTGCACAACGCCCACGAGGTGAAGCGGAAGGACGTACGCCCCGGCGACACCGTCATCCTGCGCAAGGCCGGCGACGTCATCCCCGAGATCCTCGGTCCGGTGCTGCCGTTGCGTCCCGAAGGGCTGCCCGAGTGGGTGATGCCCACCGAGTGCCCCGCGTGCGGCACCACGCTCGCCGAGCAGAAGGAGGGCGACAAGGACCTGCGCTGCCCCAACCACCGCGGCTGCCCGGCGCAGGTGCGGGAGCGGGTCTTCTTCGCCTCCGGCCGGGGCGCCTTCGACATCGAGGGGATGGGCTACGAGGCGGCCGACGCGCTGCTGGCCGCCGAGGTGATCACCAACGAGGGCGACATCTTCGGGCTCGACGAGGCCGGCCTCGCCACCACGGCCTTCTTCACCCGTGCGGCGAAGAAGGCCGAGAAGGAGGCCGGCGCCGGAGACCGGGTCATCAACGCCAACGCCGTGGGCCTGCTGCGCAACCTGGAGGAGCGCAAGCAGGTCCCGCTGTGGCGGGTGCTGGTGGCGCTGTCCATCCGCCACGTCGGTCCGTCCGCGGCTCGTGCGCTGGCCACCGAGTTCGGCTCGCTCGACGCCATCTGGGCGGCCTCCCAGGAGGAGCTCGCCGCCACCGAGGGCGTCGGCGGGATCATCGCCGAGGCCATCGTCGAGTGGCGCCAGGTCGATTGGCACCAGGAGATCGTGGACAAGTGGCGCGCGGCCGGAGTCTCCCTCGCCGACGAGCGCGACGAGTCCGTCGCGCGCACCCTCGAGGGCCTGACCGTCGTGGTCACCGGCTCGCTCGAGGACTTCTCGCGTGACGGTGCCAAGGAGGCGATCATCAGCCGCGGCGGCAAGGCGGCGGGCTCGGTCTCCAAGAAGACCGACTACGTCGTGGTCGGCGACAACGCCGGGTCCAAGGCGGCCAAGGCCGAGGAGCTGGGTCTGCCGATCCTGGACGAGGCGGGGTTCAAGGTCCTGCTGGAGGCCGGGCCGACTGGACTCGGCTAGTAAATACCCCCCATAGTGTGGGGCCGTGCTCGACGCCCTTCCCCCACTCCTCACGGTCGCCGCGGTCCTGCTGGTCCCGGCGACCGTGCTGTTGTTCCTGATCCGTACGCCGCGTGCCGGCTCGCTCACCGCGGGCACGACGATCCTCGCGGCGGGCCTCACCGCGGTGGCCGCGCTGGCGGTCGGCCTGCTGCTCGGCCAGGACGCCGTCCGTGCGGCGATCGGGGGCATCGTCCTCGGTGTCTCGCTGCTGGCCTGGCTGCCCGCGGCGCGGGACTGGGACGTACGTGGTCTGGTGGCCTGGGCGCTCACCATCGACGTCGGTCTGCTCTACCTGACCTACGTGGGCCTGTGGACGGTCACCGTCCACCCCGGAGCGTGGACGACGACCCTGTCGGGCCTGCTGTGGCTGCTCGAGGTCTTCGTCTTCGTGATCGGCGTGGGCTACCTGTGGGAGATGGTCGACGTGCTCGCCCGGCGACGCTGGCGCGGGTGGCCGACACGCGGTGAGTACCACCCGGGCTGGCGCCGGCCGTTCGTGAGCCTGCACGTGCCCACCCACAACGAGCCGCCCGAGATGGTCATCGAGACGCTCGAGCGGATGCTGAAGCTGGACTACGACGCGTACGAGATCCTGGTCATCGACAACAACACCGACGATCCCGCGTTGTGGCGGCCGGTGCAGGACTTCTGCGAGCAGTACGACGGGCTCACCTTCATCCATCTGACCAACTGGCCGGGGTTCAAGTCCGGGGCCCTCAATTACGCGCTGACCAGGATGCATCCGCTCACCGAGGTCGTCGGTGTCGTCGATGCCGACTACCACGTCGCCCCCGACTTCCTGGCCCACAACGCCCCGCTGTTCACCGACGAGTCGGTCGCCTTCGTGCAGACGCCGCAGGACTACCGGGACTGGGACGTCTCGCCCTACTTCCGCCGCCTCTACCACTCCTACGGCTACTTCTTCGACGTCAGCCAGGTCTCGCGCAACGAGCGCAACGGCGCCATCTTCGGCGGCACCATGGGCCTGATCCGGGCCTCCGCGCTGATCCGGTCCGGCGGCTGGGACGAGTGGTGCATCACCGAGGACGCCGAGCTGTCGCTGCGGCTGCTGAAGATGGGCTACAACGGCATGCACGTCGACCGCTCCTACGGCCGCGGCGTGATGCCGCTGACCTTCGAGACGCTCAAGAAGCAGCGGTTCCGGTGGTGCTTCGGCGGCGTCCAGATCCTCCGGATGCACTGGCGCTCGCTGTTGCCCGGACGTCCCACCGAGGACAACCAGATGACCCTGGCGCAGCGCTGGGCCTACCTCGTCGGCGGGCTGCAGTGGTTCGGCGACCTCGCCGGCGCGCTGTTCACCTTCTTCCTCATCTCGGGCGCGCTCGACCTGATGCTGGGTGGCGGACTGGTCGTACGCCGCCTCTCCGGCCTCCTGCTGATCGCCACCGTCGCGCTGGTGCTCTTCGGCGCGGCCCGCTCGATCGCGCTCGTCCGCCTCCGGGGCGGGGCGTCCTGGCGCGATGCGCTCGGCGCCTTCGGGCTCTGGCTGGCGCTCGGGGTGACCGTCGCCCGGGCCTCCTGGCTCGGACTGGTCTCGCGCGAGGGCACGTTCCTGCGTACGCCGAAGATCAAGGGGAAGCCGCGGGTGCGTGACGTGGTGCGGGGCAACCTGGTCGAGAGTCTTGCGGCCGCCGTCTGCGTGGTCCTGGCGCTCGTGGTCGGGGTGAGGGGTGGGGCGACCGGGATCGCGCTCGCGGCGCTGCTCGCCTTCCAGGGATTCGGCTACGCGCTGGCCCCGATCAACAGCTGGGCGGCGATCCGCAGCGACCTGCCCGCCGACCTGCGCCGCCGTAGGGAGCGGCTCTGGGCGTGGAGCGCGGCCGCCGCGCCCGCTGCTCGGCGCGGGGGACTGGTGCTGGCCTTCAGCTCGGTGATGCTCGCCGGGCTGGTCGCCATCGCGGCGCCGGTGGGCAGCCCGGACGTACCCGAGGTCGGCGACGTCCACGGGGCGCTCGAGAAGAAGTCCCAGGGTGAGGACACGGAGCCGTCGGGCGAACGGAGTCCGGCTCCGGAGGCGGAGGAGGAGCCGACGGCCGGTCCCACCCAGGCTCCGAAAGCGGCGCCCAGCCAGGCCGGAGCGACCGCCAGCACCCGGCCCACCCAGGCCACCGACCCCACGCCCTCCACCGCCCCGACCCGCGGGGCCGACCCGACCCCGGCGGCGCCCACCCAGCCCGGCTCGGGCGGCAGGCCCACCGACAAGCCCTCCAACGGCGGTGGCCCGAACAAGGCGCAGTAGGCCCGCGAGGGTCAGGACTGGTTCATCGTGCCGCTGATCGTGTCGGCGCGCTTGTTCAAGGTGACCGGCGTATCGGCGCACTCCTGGCCGACCTCATCGCATATCTCCACCTTCGTCCCGGACGCCCGGATCAGCTGCCCCTCTGGGGTCCAGCCGAGGTGGTCGCCGAGCTCGACGGCGGTCTCGGTGCCCTGGCCGAGGTCGTGGATCGGCGCGGTCGGCGTGTCATAGCGGCAGTTGTCGTTCTCGTCGCACATCGCGTAGGGAGCCGCAAGGGCGTGGTTGCTGTCGGGCGAGAGCTTGAGCCTGATCAGGTCGTCGGGGTAGTCGGTGGAGCGCGTGGTCAGGAGCACCTGGCCCGTGGCCACCTCGACCACTCTCTGGGTCTCCCCGGTCGCATCCTGGGTCACCGCGCGGCCATCGATCACCTCGGTGGTGTAGCTGCCCGGAAGCCCCTTCGAGGTGGAGACCTGCCCGGAACGCCAGGCGACGTCGAGGGTGCGGTCGTCGAGGGCGACGTAGGCGTGCTCGCCGTCGACGGCGACCGGCGGAGTCTTCCAGCCGGCCCAGGTGTACTTCCCGGAGATCGGGACGTCGGCGACCTTCTCGCCGGTGCCGAGGTCGACGACGCGCACCAGCCAGCCGTCACCGTCGTCGACGGTCCAGGAGACGTAGGGCGAGTCGGGGTCGGTGCCGATCAGCCGGTCGCTCACGTCACCGAGGTCGAGCGGTTGGACGCCGGCCGTCGTGATCAGCGAGAGACGCGCGTTCGACTGCGTGCTCCGGGCCAGCAGGCCGACCGAGGTGTAGCGCAGGTCGTTCACGCGGCCGCCGTACGTCACCACGCTCCCGTCGCCGAAGTGGACGCTGTTGCCCTCCGCGACCGCCCAGCCCCGGGGGTTCCCCTCGGCCGCGGCGATGTGGGGACCGTCGTCGCCGAGCGCCCCGCCCAGGACGTACGTCCCGAGCGCGCCGGCCATCGTCAGGGCCGCCGCACCGGCGACCCAGCGGGCGCGCCGGCGCCGGCGGACGGCGCGGGTGCGGAGGTGGAGCTCGTCGGTGGCCAGACGAGGCACGGCGACCTCGTCGGCGGCGTCGCGGAGCAGCGTACGCAGGTCGTTGTCGGTCACTGGGTCGCCTCCAGGGTGAGAGTCGGGTCGCCGAGGATGGTGCGGAGCTTGTCGAGCGCGAAGGAGGTCTGGCTCTTCACCGTGCCCTCCGAGCAGCCGAGGAGGTCTGCGGTGCGGCGTACGTCGAGATCCTCGTAGAAGCGGAGGACCACGACGGCGCGCTGGCGCGGAGGCAGCGCGGCGACCGCGTCGAGCAGCACCGAGCGGGTGGTCGGATCGTTCTCGTGAGCCAGGTCGGGAAGGACCTCGGTGGGCCGCTCGCGGTTCCACGATGCCTTCCGGAACCAGCTCATCGCGGTGTTGAACAGGACCTGCCGGGCATAGGCGGGGGCGGCCTCGAGCGTGCGTACCCGGCCCCAGTTGCCGTAGGTCTTCGCCAGCGCCGTCTGGACCAGGTCCTCCGCACTGGCATGGTCCCCGACGAGCAGGTAGGCGGAACGATAGAGCCGCGGCCAGGCGACCTGGGCGAACTCGTCGAACTGCTCCTGGGTTGGGGGTCTCGCCATCGATCCATCCGATCTCTCGAGCCGATTGTCAGGGTTGAGGACGCGGTGAGGCCACCGATCGGTTGTATGTGTGTCGAGCTCCGGTCCGGCGTGGGCCTTACCGAGGTGAGAGTTGGGGCTCCCGCCGCCTAGGATGTGCGGCATGCCAGAAATCACCCGCGACGAGGTCGCGCACCTGGCCGACCTCGCCCGCATCGACCTCAGCGACGCCGAGCTCGATCACCTTGCCCCGCAGCTGCAGGTGATCCTCGAGTCCGTCGCCTCGATCCAGGGGCTTGCCGGCGACGACGTGCCTGCCACCTCCCACCCGCTTCCGCTGACCAACGTCTTCCGTGAGGACGTCGTCGTGCCCGGTCTGACGCCGGAGCAGGCGCTCTCCGGTGCGCCGAGCGTCGAGGAGCAGCGCTTCGCCGTGCCGAGGATCCTGGGGGACGAGCAGTGACTCTCATCGAGAAGACCGCCGCCGAGCTGATCGACGCGCTCGCCGCCGGCGAGACCACCTCGGTCGAGCTGACCCAGGCCCACCTCGACCGCATCGCGGCGGTCGACGGCGACGTCCACGCCTTCCTGCACATCGACGCCGAGGGTGCGCTGTCCCAGGCTGCCGCCTCCGACGCGCGCCGGGCCAACGGCGACGCGCTGCACGCTCTCGACGGCGTACCGATCGCGGTCAAGGACGTGCTGACCACCACCGGCCTGCCGACGACCTGCGGCTCCAAGATCCTCGAGGGCTGGATCCCGCCCTACGACGCGACCGTGGTCAAGAAGATCAAGGCGGCCGGTCTGCCGATCCTGGGCAAGACCAACATGGACGAGTTCGCGATGGGCTCCTCGACCGAGCACTCGGCGTACGGTCCGACGAAGAACCCGTGGAAGCTCGACCGGATCCCCGGCGGCTCCGGTGGTGGCTCGGCCGCCGCCGTCGCCGCCTTCGAGGCGCCGCTCGCGCTCGGCACCGACACCGGTGGCTCGATCCGTCAGCCGGGTGCCGTCACCGGCACGGTCGGCGTGAAGCCGACCTACGGCTCCGTCTCCCGCTACGGCCTGGTCGCCCTGGCCAACTCGCTGGACCAGGTCGGTCCGGTGACCCGCACGGTCCTCGACAGCGCCCTGCTGCACGAGCTCATCGGCGGCCACGACCCGCTCGACTCCACCTCCACCACGACCCCGGTGACCGGGCTCGTCGACGCCGCCCGTGCGGGCGCGACCGGCGACCTGAAGGGCGTCAAGGTCGGCGTCATCAAGGAGCTGGCCGGCGAGGGCTGGGCGCCCGACGTGATGGCCAAGTTCAACGAGTCGGTCGACCTGCTCACCAAGCTGGGCGCCGACGTCGTCGAGGTCTCCACGCCGAGCTTCGAGCACGCGATGGCGGCCTACTACCTGATCCTGCCGGCGGAGTGCTCCTCCAACCTGGCCAAGTTCGACGCGATGCGCTACGGCCTGCGGGTCACCCCCGACGGCGACCCGAGCGCCGAGGACGTGATGAAGGCCTCGCGTGACGCAGGCTTCGGCGACGAGGTCAAGCGCCGCATCATCCTGGGCACCTACGCGCTGAGCAGCGGCTACTACGACGCCTACTACGGCCAGGCGCAGAAGATCCGCACGCTGATCATCGAGGACTTCAAGAAGGCCTTCGAGCAGGTCGACGTGCTGGTCTCGCCGACGTCCCCGTCGACGGCGTTCCCGCTGGGTGCGAAGCTCGACGACCCGCTCGCGATGTACATGCAGGACCTGGCCACCATTCCGGCCAACCTGGCCGGTACGCCCGGCATCTCCATCCCGGCCGGGGTCTCCGACGCGGACGGGTTGCCCGTCGGCGTACAGCTCCTGGCGCCGGTCCTGGAGGACGCCCGTCTCTACCGCGTCGGTGCCGCCCTCGAGGCCGCCATCGGTCCGGTGCTCTCGATCGACAAGCTGGAGGTGGCCCGATGAGCGAGACTCTTGTCGCGTTCGACGAGGTGCTGGAGCGCTACGACCCGGCGATGGGCCTGGAGGTCCACGTCGAGCTCAACACCAACACCAAGATGTTCTGCGGATGCCCGGCGACCTTCGGCGGCGAGCCCAACTCCCAGGTGTGCCCGACCTGCCTCGGCCTGCCCGGCTCGATGCCGGTCGTGAACGCCAAGGCGGTGGAGAGCGCGATCCGGATCGGGCTCGCGCTCAACGGCTCGATCGCGGAATGGTGCCGGTTCGCCCGGAAGAACTACTTCTACCCGGACATGCCGAAGAACTTCCAGACCTCGCAGTACGACGAGCCGATCGTCTACGACGGCTACCTCGACGTCGAGGTCGAGGGGGAGACCTTCCGCGTCGAGATCGAGCGCGCCCACATGGAGGAGGACACCGGCAAGACCACCCACATCGGTGGCTCGACCGGCCGTATCCACGGCGCCGACTACTCGCTGGTCGACTACAACCGCGCCGGCATCCCCCTGATCGAGATCGTCACCCGCCCGATCCTCGGCACCGGTGCCAAGGCGCCGCTGGTGGCCAAGGCCTACGTCGCGGCGCTGCGCGAGATCCTGCTGGGGCTGGGCGTCTCCGACGTACGCATGGACCAGGGCTCGATGCGCTGCGACGTCAACCTGTCGCTGTCCCCGAAGGGTTCGGACAAGCTGGGCACCCGCACGGAGACGAAGAACGTGAACTCGCTGCGCTCGGTCGAGCGGGCCGTACGTTTCGAGATGTCGCGCCACGCCGGGATCCTCGACGCGGGGGAGGCGATCTTCCAGGAGACCCGCCACTTCCACGAGGACACCGGCACCACCTCGGCCGGACGGCCGAAGTCCGACGCCGACGACTACCGCTACTTCCCCGAGCCGGATCTCGTCCCGGTCGCGCCGAGCCGCGAATGGGTCGAGGAGCTGCGTGGCACGCTGCCCGAGCCGCCGGCTGAGAAGCGGGCGCGGCTGCAGGCCGAGTGGGGCTACTCCGACCTGGAGATGCGTGACGTGTGGGCCGCCGGTGCGATGACGCTGATCGAGGCGACCGTCGCCGAGGGCGCCTCCGCCCAGGCCGCGCGCAAGTGGTGGATGGCGGAGCTCTCCCGGGCCGCCAACGACCGCGGCGTCGAGCTGGCCGAGGTCGGGGTCACCCCGGCCCAGGTCGCGGAGGTGCAGAAGCTGGTCGACGGCGGTTCGCTGACCGACAAGCTCGCTCGCCAGGTGTTCGAGGGGCTGCTCGCAGGTGAGGGCACGGTCTCCGAGATCATCGACGCCCGCGGCCTCGCCGTCGTCTCCGACGACGGCGCGCTCGGTGCGGCCGTCGATGAGGCGATCGACGCCCAGCCTGCTGTCGCGGAGAAGATCCGCGGCGGCAACCAGGCCGCGGCCGGTGCGCTCATCGGCGCCGTCATGAAGGCGACCGGCGGCAAGGCCGACGCCAAGCGCGTGCGCGAGCTGATCCTGGAGAAGCTCTCCTGATCCCACGCCGAGTCGGCTCGTCCTGACAACAGAATCCGCCGAGTCGGCGCGTCATGACGCGCCGACTCGGCGGTGGTTTTGGTCAGGATGAGCCGACTCGGCGGTGGGTGGCACTGGCAGACTGTCCGGCGTGACCGAGCCCTTCCGCATCGCCCTGCTCATCGACGCCGACAACGCCCCCGCGGCCAAGATCGACGCGATCCTGAACGACCTGGCCGAGTACGGCGAGGTGACCATCCGGCGGGCCTACGGGAACTGGACCAAGCCCGAGCTCAAGGGCTGGATCGAGGAGCTGCACGATGCGGCCATCCGGCCGATGCAGCAGTTCGACCTGACCGCCCACAAGAACGCCTCCGACATGGCGCTCGCCATCGACGCCGTGGAGCTGCTGCACGCGGCGATCCCGGACGCGTTTGCACTGGTCTCCTCCGACTCCGATTTCACCCCGCTGGTGCACTACCTGCGCGAGAAGGGCCGCGCGGTCTACGGCTACGGCCGGGAGAAGACCCCGGCGCCGTTCAAGAGCGCCTGCACCCGGTTCACCGTGGTCGAGAAGCTCGGCGGCTCCGAGGAGGAGACCGACGCCGACTCCGAGGCCGGTGCCACGCCCGCCCGCAAGCCGTCCTCCTCGGCGACCACGGGACAGGTGCTGAAGCGCAACGCCCGGCTGATCCAGCTGCTGCGCAACTCCATCGCCGCGGCCGCCGACGACGACGGCTGGGCCCTGGTCGGCACGGTCGTCTCCCGCATCCGCAACCAGTCCTCCGAGGACCCGCGCAACTACGGGTACGCCACCTGGACCAAGCTCATCAAGGCGATCGACCTCTTCGAGCTCAAGGACGAGGGCACCTCGGCGATCGCGGTCAGCGACAAGCGCAACAGCAAGAAGTGACGTACGCCTACTAGGACGCGTCCGCGGTGCGGTCCTGGTCCTCTGCCTTCTTCGGCTTCGGGCGGGCGCACTTGATCCCCTTGGGCACCGACCCGTTGAGGTGCCTCAGCGCGGCCTTGAAGTCGCGGCAGCGCTCGGCGTCCTCCTCCTTGTTGGGGGGATAGCCGATCGCCGCGTTGACCTTGCCCATCTCGAGGGCGTCGGCGAGCGGGTTGATGTCGCGGGCGACGGTCCAGTACCACCGCGAGATCGGCGCGCTGTGGTCCAGCGAGCGGGCCAGCTCGGGGCGACGACGCAGGTCGATCCCGAAGTAGGCGCCGGCGTCGGTGTAGTTGGCCTCGCCGGTCAGCTGGATGTAGCCGCGGCCGGCGTACTTCCGCTTGTCGTGGGGGCCCTTGGCGTCGTGGTGGAAGGAGCTCTCGTTGGCGAGCGTGGTGAGGTAGGCCGCCTGCCGGTAGGGGGTCGTGATCCGGGCGTCGGACATGGCGCGGTTGAGGGTCGGCAGCCCGGTCTCGACGGTCTTCTTGTTCCCGACCTTGTCGCCGAACATGGCAACCAGATCGGCGTACGTGACCGAGGCCCGAGCCGGGGCCGCGACTGCCGTCGTGGCCGGGCAGAGGGAGAGAAGGGTGGCCGAGATCAAGGTTGCGACAAGGCCGAGAATCCTGTGGCGCATGGGGACAGAGTGACTCCTCGACGGCGATCCCGCAAGCAGGGCCGACCCGGCATAAGATGACCCCCGAATCAAGCAGAGCCTCAATCAACACACGCCGTGGTGGGGGAAGCCGGTCGAATCCCGGCGCTGACCCGCAACCGTAGGCCCGGGACATCGAGGGTCCTGAGCGAGCCGGAGCACCTGCCGACGGACGCGTACTGACCTGACGCTGTCGTGGAAAGCAGCGGGTCGGCCCTTGGCCTTCCCGACGAACAGCGCGGAAGGAACCATGAAGAAGACCGTCCTCGGTGGCATCGCCGCCGCCCTCGCCCTCACCTCGCTCGCCGGCTGCGGCGAGAAGGCCGTCGAGGAGGGGGAGAAGCCCACCTACGACGCGAAGGTGTCGACCTCCGTGGCCGACTGGCTCGTCGCCCAGGCGCCGAAGGGTGTGGCCCGCAACGCGCAGTACGGCACCGACGACTTCGGGCTCAGCGCCGACATCGGGATCGCGCTGGCCGAGGTCGGTGGCTACGACGAGGAGATCGCCACGATCGCCGCGGCCGTGATGACGAACAAGAAGGCCTACACCTCGCCCGGGTTCGGCACCGTGACCTCGGCCGGGGCCACCGCGAAGGCGCTCGTCCTCCAGCAGAACATCGATGCCTCCGACCCCGGTCTGCTGAAGCAGCTCGAGGGCACCGTCGCCGAGAACGGCCGCATCGCCGACGAGCTCGACCCCAAGAACAAGGAGGCGGCCGACTACTCCAACACCATCGGGCAGTCGTACGCGGTCTGGGCGCTGAGCAACGCGGAGAGCAAGGAGGCCACGGCCGCCGCGGAGTTCCTGGCCGGGCAGCAGTGCGAGGAGGGCTGGTTCCGGGTCACCTTCACGGCTGACCCCGCGGCCGCCGACCAGACCTGCGACGGTGACCCGAAGGCGGCTCCGGACGCCGACGCCACCGCGTTCGCGCTGATCGCGCTGTCCTCGGTCGCCTCTCCCGAGGCCGAGAAGGCCGTCGAGGCGGGCGTCGAGTGGCTGAAGGAGACCCAGGCCGAGGACGGTTCGTTCAAGGCGGCGACCGGCAACGTCGCCAACTCCAACACCACCGGCCTGGCCGGGTGGGCGTTCGGCCGCGCCGGTGAGACCGATGCTGCCGAGAAGGCCGCGACCTGGGTCTCCGAGCACGTCGTGACCTGCGGTGACGACGTCGGCGCGGTGGCCTACGACGACGCCGCCCTGACCGAGGGCAACACCAAGGGGCTGGCCAAGGAGTCCGAGGGGATGTACCGCCTCGCGGCCGCGCAGGCGCTGCCGTCCCTCGTCTTCCTGCCCAAGGACGCGACCACGAAGAGCGCGTGCTGAGCCTACGGTCCGCGATGGTGGCCCTGGCGATCCTCGCCGGGGCCACCGCACCCGTCCTCACCCCGGCTCCAGCTTCTGCCGCGGAGGCGTGCGACGACGTCACCGTCGTCGTCGAGCCCAACGCCCTGGGCGGCGACCCCGAGATCGCCTGCGTCCGGCCCGAGGAGGGCGACACCGGTGCCGACCTCTTCGAGAAGGCGGGGCATCCGCTCACCTACGTGACCTCGATGCCCAGCGTCGTCTGCCGGGTCGACGGCCGGCCGAAGACCGCCGGCTGCGCCCAGATGCCGCCCGCCGACGCCTACTGGTCGCTGTGGGTCACCGACGAATCCGGGGCCTGGAGCTACGCCTCCAGAAATGTTACCGAAATCAGCGTGACCTCCGGGCAGGGTGTTGCGTTCACGTGGATAGACGACGATGTCGTTACCGCTCCGGCGACGGAACTTGGGGATGCTGTGGGGGCGCCCTCAAGCCCGTCGCCGGAGTTATCTCCGGAGGACTCGCCCTCCGAGCCCCGGCAGCTGCCCGGCTGGGTCGCTCCGGCCGGGATCCTCGCCCTCTTCTCCGTCGCCGGTGTCGTGTGGTGGCGTCGGCGATGAGCACTGTGCTTCGTGAGGCAGCGGTCGCGCGCCTGCCCCGTGATCTGCACCCCGTGGCCTGGTGGGTGTGGGCGATCGGCCTGGCTGCGTACGCCTCCTTCACCACCAACCCGCTGCTGCTCCTGCTGCTGGTGGGGGTGGTCTCGGTCGTGGTCGCGGCCCGCCGCGGGGAGCAGCCGTGGGCGAAGGCGTTCCGGCTCTACGTCGGCCTCGCCCTGTTCATCGTCGCCACCCGGGTGCTCTTCCGGGTGCTCCTGGGTGCCGTGCCGGGTCACGTGCTCATCGACCTGCCCGAGATCCCGCTTCCCGAATGGGTGCTGGGGATCCGGCTGCTCGGGCCGCTCACCCGCGAGGCGCTGCTGGCCGGCCTCTACGACGGCATGCGGCTCGGCGTGATCGTGATCTGCGTCGGTGCGGCCAACGCGCTGGCCAACCCGAAACGACTGCTGCGGTCGCTGCCGCCGGCGCTCTACGAGATCGGGACCGCGGTCGTCGTCGCGGTGACCGTGCTGCCGCAGCTGGCCGAGTCGGTGCAGCGGGTCCGCGCCGCACAGCGGCTACGGGCAGGGGCGACCGGGAGGGTCAAGCGGCTGCGCCGCTTCCTGGTCCCGGTGCTCGAGGACGCGCTGGAGCGGTCGATGGCGCTCGCGGCCGGCATGGACACGCGCGGCTACGGACGTACGGCCGGGGTCCCGGTCGCCACCAGGCGGGTCACCTCGGTGCTCATGCTGGTCTCGCTCGTCGGGCTCTGTGCCGGCGTCTACGCGGTGCTGGACGGGACCACGCCGGGCTGGCTGGCGACCAGCATGCTGGTGCTCGGCGTCGGGGCCGCGGCCATCGGGCTGAGGTTGGCCGGTCGCCGGGTCTCACGAACCGTCTACCGGCCGGACCGGTGGCGCTGGCCGGAGATCGTGGTGGCGCTGAGCGGTGTGCTGGTCGCGGTCGTGGGCTGGTGGGTCGCGCGGTCGCAGGTCCCGGTGGCCTTCCCCGGGGTGAGCACCGCGCCCGGGGTCACGCTGACGGCCATGTCAGGAGTGCTGGTCGGGCTGGTTCCAGCGGTCGCCGCGCCGATTCCGGCATCACTCGTCGAGGAGGAGACCGCCGCATGATCGAGCTGCGAGGGATCACGTTCACCCCGCCCGACTCCTCCGAGCACGTGCTCAAGGACGTCGATCTCACCATCGAGGAGGGCGAGCTGCTGCTCGTCTCCGGCCCGACCGGCTCCGGGAAGTCGACCCTGCTCGGCGTCATCGCCGGCCTGGTGCCCCGCTTCTCCGGCGGCACGCTGGAGGGTGACCTGCTGCTGGACGGCGCCTCGATCATCCGTACGCCGCCGCGCGAGCGCGCCGGGATCATCGGCTACGTCGGGCAGGACCCGGTGGCCGGCTTCGTCACCGACACCGTCGAGGAGGAGCTGGCCTACGGGATGGAGCAGCTCGGCCTCCCGCCGGCGACCATGCGGCGCCGGGTCGAGGAGACCCTCGACCTGCTCGGCATCGCCGAGCTGCGGCAGCGGTCGCTGCGTACGCTCTCGGGCGGGCAGCAGCAGCGCGTCGCGATCGGCTCGGTGCTCACCACCCACCCGCGGGTGGTCGTGCTCGACGAGCCCACCTCCGCCCTCGACCCCACCGCCGCCGAGGACGTGCTGGCCACCATCACCCGGCTCGTGCACGACCTCGGCACCTCCGTGGTCCTCGCCGAGCACCGCCTCGAGCGCGTCGTGCCCTTCGCCGACCGGATCGCGCTCCTCGTCGGTGACGGCTCCGTCGCCGTCGGCGACCCCGCCGACATCCTCGAGGACTCGCCCGTCGTGCCGCCGCTCGTCGAGCTCGGCCGCGAGCTCAGTTGGTCGCCGCTGCCGCTCACGGTGCGGGATGCGAGGCGGCGGGCGAGGGTTGTGGGATACCCGGTCGACCGGGGATCCCTCGGCTTGACGGGCACTGAAACACCCGACAAGTCCACGAAGTGCCTGTCCAGTTCCGGCCTCACCGTCACCCGAGGGCGTACGCCGGTCCTGCACGACGTCTCGATCGACCTGCCCCAGGGGAGGGTGACGGCGCTGATGGGACGCAACGGCTCGGGCAAGTCGACGCTGCTGTGGACGCTGCAGGGCACCCAGAAGCGCCTGACCGGGTCGGTGGAGGTCGCCGGCAAGGATCCGGCGACCCTCGACCCCGAATCGCGACGCACGCTGGTCGGGCTGCTGCCGCAGACCGCGGCGGATCTGCTCTACCTGGAGACCGTGGCCGAGGAGTGCGACGCCGGCGGGCCACGGACGCGGGAGATCCTGGACAGCCTCGTCCCGGGCATCCCCGACGACCAGCACCCGCGTGACCTCTCCGAGGGTCAGCGCCTCGCCCTGGCGCTGGCGCTGATCCTGAGCGCCGACCCGCCGGTCGTGCTCCTCGACGAGCCCACCCGCGGCATCGACTACGCCGCCAAGCACGCCCTGTCCGAGATCCTCCGCGACCTCACCGGCGCGGGCAAGGCGATCCTGGTCGCGACCCACGACGTCGAGTTCGTCGCCGAGGCCGCCGACGACGTCGTGGTGCTCGCCGACGGCGAGGTGGTCTCCGCCGGCGACGTACGCAGCGTCACCGCCGAGTCGCCCGCCTTCGCGCCCCAGGTGAGCAAGGTCTTCGGCCCGGGCTGGCTGAACGTGCGCGAGATCGTCGACGCGGTGGGGAAGCGATGATCAGGTTCTCGCCCCGCACGGCCCTCCTGCTCATGATCATCTCCGTCGCCGGGCTGATGATGTTCGCCTGGCCGCTGCTGCTCCACGGCTACGAGCGGGTGCAGCCGCCGTTCATCTTCCTCGCGCTGCTGCCGCTGATGCTCGTCGTGCTGCTCAGCGAGCTCGCCGCGGGCGGGATCGACACCCGGATGATCGCGATCCTCGGTGTGCTCAGTGCGATCGAGGCCGTCCTGCGTGCCGTCTCCTCCGGCACCGGCGGGGTCGAGCTGGTCTTCTTCATGCTCATCCTCGGTGGCCGCGTCTTCGGGCCCGCCTTCGGCTTCGTGCTCGGCTGCACGAGCCTGTTCGTCGCCGCGCTCGTCACCGCGGGCGTCGGGCCGTGGCTGCCCTACCAGATGCTCGGGGCCGCCTGGGTGGCGATGGGAGCCGGGCTCCTGCCACGCGCGATCGGTCGTCGCGAGATCGGGCTGCTGGCGGCGTACGGGATCGTCGCCTCCTACGCCTACGGGCTCCTCCTCAACCTGCAGGGGTGGCCGCTGCTGACCGGGGTCACGGTTCCCGGCGGGAGCGGCAACCTCTCCTACGAGCCCGGTGCCGCGCTCGCCGAGAACCTGGCGACGTTCCTGCGCTACACCCTGGTCACCTCGACCAGCAGTTGGGACACCGTGCGAGCCGTCACCACCGCCGTCGCGATCGCCCTCCTCGGCCCCGCCGTCCTCGCCACCCTCCGCCGAGCCGCTCGCCGGGCGATGATCGCCCCCGCCGAGGCGTCACCCCGGTCGGTCGAGTAGCCGCTCCCGTCGGCCGAGATCTGGCCGGCGCCGCACGTGTAACACGTCGTTCGTAGGACTATCCGGTCGTTCCGATAGGGCGAGTAGTCCTACGAACGACGTGTTACAGCTCGCCGCAGCCGCACAAACTGACGCCTCGGCCGACCGGAGTGACGTCTCGGCGCGGGTCAGACCCGCTGGTGCTCGGCGACGCGAGCGAGGAAGCCGAGCAGCAACTGGTGGACGCGGTCGGGCTGCTCCATCTGCACGAAGTGGGTGCCGTCGAGCTCGACGAAGGTGCCGTTCTTCAGCCCGGCGGCGACCCGGGACATGTGGCGCGCGCCGGCGACGAGATCCCGGGTGCCCGCGACCAGCACGACCGGCACCTTGATCCGGCGCGGCGATACCGAGCGGCGCTGGGAGGTGCGCAGGGCGAGGTGGAAGTACCACTCGACCGGCGTGGTCAGGAACTCGGCCAGCGCGGCCGCGGCGAGCTCGGGGTCGGGGACCTTGCCGATCAGGCCGGCTTTCGAGAACACCTCGATCGCCCGCGGGCCGAGCTCGAGCCGGGTGGCCACGGGAGTGATCAGGGAGCCGGTGCGGCGCAGCACCTTGGCGGCGGTGCGGGTCACGATCGCGGCCGCCGGTGCGGGCAGCGGCAACGGGCCCAGCATCGACTTGAAGGTGTCGCCGGGCACCCCGGCGACACCGAAGATGCCGGAGACCCGCTCGGGGTGGTCAGCGGCGAGCTCGAACGCGGTGTTGACGCCGATCGACCAGCCCATCACCACCGGTCGCGAGAGCGCGAAGGCGTCCATCACCGAGAGCGCGTCCTCGGCGAAGTGCCTCGATGTCGTCTGCTCCAGGTCCTTCGGCCTCGCCGAGCCGGAGGTGCCGCGGTGCTGCCAGGACACGACGCGTACGCCGCACGAGGTGTGCAGCAACGCCGGCCAGTTCCACGGGCTGGTGCCGAGACCGTTGCACAGCAGCACCGTCGGTCCGTCGATCACACCCTCGGGGTCGTTGGTCCAGGCCCGGATCAGGGTGCCGTCGTCGGAGAGCACGTCACGGAACGTGACCGTCGACTCGGCCATCGCCCGCGGGATTCTCATGCGGTCATTCTCTCCGATGCGAGCAGCTGGAGATAGTGCTGGACGTCTTCACGCTCCGCGCGCCGTAGCAGGAGCGCCTCCTCGGCCGCCTTGGCGTTGTGCCGGGCGACGATCTGAGAGGCCACCGGCCAAGCCAGCAGCAGCTGGATCGGTCGGAGGAACGGGCCCACCATTCGCCCCGCGGTGCGTGCGGCGAAGAGTGCGGCCATCTGGGCAACGGCGGTGGTGTGCGCTGGGGCGGTGATGGTCGACAACGGAGCAACTCCAGAGACAGGCGGGACCGGGCGGAGGGAGGGGGAGTTGTCACCAAACTGTAGTGACCTGAACATTCGGAGTCGGTGACGAACCGATGTCGCTTGTGTGAAACACCCCACTACAACGTGCGACGAGCTACGTACGTCACGCCGGCGTCGACTCCGCCGGCACGTGATGGTCGGGCTTGCCGGTGCGCGTCGCTCCGGCGGAGGCGACCACGACGCAGGCGATGGCCAGCCACTGCAGCACGGACAGACCCTCGTGGAGGACCAGGATCGCGGCCAGCGCACCGGCCGCCGGCTCCAGCGACATCAGGATCGCGTAGAGCCCCGGCTTGATCGAGCGCAGGGCGACGAGATCGAGGGAGTAGGGGATCACCGAGGACATCAGGCCCACCATCAGCCCTACCAGCCACACATGCGGAGACCCCAGCCCGTCGGCGTACGCCATCGCCGCAGGCGTCAGCGCCACCGCCGCGACGGTGGAGGCCAGAGCGAGCCCGTCGAGCCCCTCCCAGCGCGCGCCGGTCGCCTTCGACAGCACGATGTACGCAGCCCAGCAGGCGCCCGCGAGCAGCGCGAACAGCACGCCCACGATCGAGATCCGCCCGGGTTCGACACCGAGCAGGACGACCCCGGCCGCCGCCAGCGCCACCCAGACCAGGTCACGCGCCCGCCGCGAGGTGACCAGCGCGATCGTGAGCGGACCGATGAACTCGATGGTGACCGCGATCCCGATCGGGAGGCGGGCGAAGGACTGGTAGATCGCCCAGTTCATCATCCCGAGCGAGGCCCCGAAGGCGACCACGACCAGCCAGTCGCGCCGCGACAGGCCGCGGACCCGCGGGCGGGTGATCGCCAGCAGGATCAGCGCGGAGAGCGACAGCCGCAGCCACACCATGGCCGTCGGGGTGACCTCGTCGAAGAGCGACTTCGCGAACGTCGCGCCGACCTGCACCGACGCGATCCCGATCAGAACCAGAACGACCGGGTGGGCAAGCCTCGCCCGGAGAGAGGAAGCGTGCACCACCCGGTCAGTCTAGGGTCATGTGAAGATCGGCTACTGAGCCGAGTCCGTCTGCGAGATGTTGGACAGGTTGGCGGCCTTGTTGGCGGCCTCCGCGAGCCGTTCGGAGCCGCGCGGGGGATCGTGCGGGACCATCGGGTGCTCGATGTGGTCCTGCTCGTAGATCTCCGGCGGGATCGGCGTCGGCACGGTGGCGATGATCCGCGACCCGTCGGGCCGTACGCCGCCGTGCACCTCCTCGTCGAGGTGCTTCCCGATCCGCGGCCCCTGGTCGGCGAGCGGCACGACGACCGGCGATCCCTTCGAGACCACGAACTCCTCCCCGCGGACGCTGACCGGGATGTCGAACTCCTCGCCCGGGGTGTCCACGACGGTGAAGACGATCTGGTCGGTGGACACCGCGACCTGCATCCGGGTCGAGTGCCACTGGACCCGGAAGATCAACGAGCCCCACTCGGCCGGCAGCCGCGGGTCGAAGGAGAGCCTGCCGTCGTAGTCGCGCATCCCACCGAAGCCGAACGCGAGCCCGCCCCACACGCCGCCGGTGGAGGCGATGTGCATGCCGTCGACGGTGTTGCCGTGCATGTTGTGCAGGTCGACGTAGAGCGCGTCGTAGAAGTAGCGCAGCGCGTCGTCCTGGTAGCCCACCTCCGCGGCCACGATCGACTGCACGACCGCCGACAGCGTCGAGTCACCGGTGGTGATCGGGTCGTAGTACTCGAAGTCGGCCCGCTTCTCCTCAGGGGTGAACCGGTTGCCCTGCTGGAAGAGGGCGAGCACCACGTCGGTCTGCTTGAGCACCTGGAACCGGTAGATCACCAGCGGGTGGTAGTGCAGCAGCAGGGGACGTACCTCGTCGGGGGTGTTGGGCAGGTCCCACACCTCGCGGTCGAGGAAGTTGTCGTCCTGCGGGTGGATCCCCAGGCCCTCGTCGTAGGGGATGTGCATGGCGGCAGCGCAGCGACCCCACTCCTCGACCTCGTCGGGGGAGACGTCGAGCCGGCCCATGACCTGGGCGTACTCGCGCGGATACTCCGTCCGGAGCATCTCGATGGTCTCGACGGCCTTCTCCAGGTTGTAGCGGGCCATCACGTTGGTGAACAGGTTGTTGTTGACCACCGTGGTGTACTCGTCCGGCCCGGTCACGCCGTGGATGTGGAAGGACGGCTCGCCGTTGTGGCGCCAGAAGCCGAGGTCGGCCCACATCCGCGAGGTCTCGACCAGGATGTCGACGCCCTCGCGGATCAGGTAGCCGGTGTCACCGGTCGCGTAGACGTACTTCATCAGCGCGAAGGCGATGTCGGCGTCGATGTGCACCTGCGCGGTGCCGGCCGCGTAGTAGGCCGAGGCCTCCTGCCCGTTGATCGTGCGCCACGCGAACAGCGCACCCTTCGCGGCCATCTCCTGCGCCCGCTGCCGGGCCGCGGGAAGCATCACCGAGCGGGCGTGCATCACGTTGCGGGCGACCTCGGGCTGGGTGTAGCAGAGGAACGGGACGACGTAGCACTCCGTGTCCCAGAAGTAGTGTCCCTCGTAGCCGGAGCCGGTGACGCCCTTGGCGGGCACACCGAGCCCGTCGGTGCGGGCGGTCGCCTGGGCCAGCGAGAACAGGTTGAACCGGATCGCCTGCTGGGCCGCGGCGATGTCCTCGTCGTCGTCCGTGCTGGCGGCGGAGATCTCGACGTCCGCGGCCGACCAGAAGTCGTCGTACCAGTTGCGCTGGTCGCGCTCGAAGTGGCCGACACCCAGTCGGATCGCGCGGTCGAGCGTACGTCCGCAGCGGTCCGCGAGCTCGCGCACCGGGACCCCGCGGGAGGTGTGGTACGCCACGGTCTTCTGCATCCGCAGCGTGCTGCCCTCGGTGGCATCGACCCGGAAGACCGTCTTGGCCAGGTCGTCCTCGGCGCGGACGACGGTCTCGACCGGGTCCGGGGTATCGATCTGGTGTGCCGCGCTGACCGCGATCGTCATCCCCGAGTTGGCACACCGGTAGCCGAGGGTCATCTGCTCCTCGTCGGCGACCGACATCTGCGGCAGCAGGACGCGGGTGTCGAAGGCGGAGGCCTTGCGCGGGTCCATGCCCTCACCGAGCGCCGCCGCCGGCACGTGGTACTCGTCCTTGCCGTCCTGCCGGTTGAGCAGCTGGGAGGAGATCACGATCGGCGCCGAGCCGCTCAGCATCGTGATCTCCAGGGTCTGGATCGAGAGGTGACGCTGGGTCATCGACACCATCCGGGTCGACCTGATCGCGACCCGCTTGCCCGAGGGCGTACGCCACACCAGGTGCCGCCGCAGCACGCCCTCGCGGAAGTCGAGCACCCGCTCGTACTCCTCCAGGTCGGAGGTGCCGAAGGTCAGCGGCTCGTCGTCGACGTAGATCTTCATGATCTTCGCGTCGGGGGCGTTGACGATGGTCTGGCCGGTCTTGGCGAAGCCGTAGGCGTTCTCGGCGTGGCGGATCGGCCAGGTCTCGTGGAACCCGTTGATGAAGGTGCCGTGCGCATAGGTCGGACGGCCCTCCTCGGGAGTGCCGCGCATGCCGAGGTAGCCGTTGGCGACGCTGAACAGCGTCTCGGTCAGCCCGAGGTCGTCGGGGGAGTAGCTGGTCTCCACCAGCCGCCACGGGTCGATGGGGTAACGGGCCCGGTCCATGGGGTTCGGGCCGACGTTGGTCTTCACTGCTGTGCTCCTTGAGCAGGGGTGAGTTCATCGAGGTCGGATACGACAAGGTCGGCGCCTGCGGCCGTGAGGGTGTCGTGGCCTGCGCCGCGATCCACCCCGACGACGAGCGCGAAATCTCCTGCCTTGCCGGCGCGCACCCCGGAGACGGCGTCCTCGAGGACGACGGCTTCGCTCGGGGTGGCTCCGAGGACCTTACCGGCGTAGACAAACGTGTCCGGTGCAGGCTTGCCGGGCAGGCCCTGCTCATCTGCGACGGCGCCCGACACGACCGTCTCGAACCGGTCCAGCAGCCCCGCCGCCTTCAGCACGGTCGGCGCGTTCACCGACGACGACACCACCCCGAGCCGGACGTCGAGCGTGGCGAGATAGTCCAGGAACCGCACGGACCCCGGATAGGCCTCGACGCCGTCGCGCTCGAGCACCATGTTGAAGGCGTTGTTCTTCCGGTTGCCGAGGCCGCAGACGGTCTCCAGCTCCGGCGCGTCGTCCGGGGTGCCCTCGGGAAGCTCGATGTCACGGGAGGCGAGGAAGTCACGCACGCCGTCGTAGCGCGGCTTGCCGTCGACGTACGCGAAGTAGTCCTGGTCGGTGTAGGCCGGTGCCCCCGGGGTCTTCTCCTGGAGGTAGGCGTTGAACATCTCCTCCCACGCGCGCATGTGCACGACCGCGGTCGGCGTGATCACGCCGTCGAGGTCGAAGAGGATCGCGGTGAACGTCTCCCAGGCAACAGGTCTGGTCATGGGTTCAGGCTAGGGGCTGGGCCGCCCAGGCCGAAGAATCCGGACGGTCCGGTCTCCTCGCGGCGCGATGTTTTCCCGCGACGTTCTTTCGCCGAAATCTCCTGGCCACGAACGGCGACCGGGTGGATGCTGGAAACATGGGTACGCAGCTGCTTGTCGGGACCCGGAAGGGTCTGTGGATAGGGCGCTCTGACGACGCCCGGCAGGACTGGGACTTCACCGGTCCGCACCATGACATGGAGGAGATCTACTCCGCCATGATCGAGCCCGGGACCGGGCGCGTCCTTGCCGGGTGCTCCTCGCTGTGGCTGGGTGCGCTGGTGCGCACCTCCGCCGACGGCGGCGAGACCTGGACCGAGACCTCGATGTCGTTCCCCGAGGACGTCGACGCGAGCCTGGCCCGGGTCTGGCAGCTCCAGCCGGGGCTGCCGGAGGGCACGATCTGGGCCGGCGTCGAGCCCGGCGCGATCTTCCGGTCGCGAGACGGTGGCGCGTCCTTCGAGCTCGTCCGCGGCCTGTGGGACCACCCGCACCGCACCGAGTGGAACGAAGGATTCGGCGGGCAGGCGTTCCACACGATCCTGCCGCACCCCACCGATCCCGACTCGGTGACCGCGGCCATCTCGACCGGGGGCGTCTACCAGACCCGCGACGGCGGGGAGAGCTGGGAGGCCCGCAACAACGGCATCATCGCGGTCTTCCTGCCCGAGGGGCAGCAGTATCCCGAGTTCGGCCAGTGCGTCCACAAGGTCGCCCGCCACGCCTCCCGCCCCGAGCGGCTCTACCTGCAGAACCACGGCGGCGTCTACCGCTCCGACGACGAGGGCCTGTCGTGGAAGTCCATCGCCGACGGCCTGCCCACCGACTTCGGCTTCGCGATGGTCGTCCACCCGCAGGAGCCCGACACGATCTTCACCTTCCCGATCGGGGCCGGCGAGTCCCGCTACCCACCGGAGGCCAAGCCGATCGTGTGGCGCTCCCGCGACGCCGGGGACCACTGGGAGGCGCTCGACAAGGGCCTGCCCGACCACTTCTACGTCGGTGTCATGCGCGACGCGATGTGCGCCGACGACCACGACGTGGCCGGCGTCTACTTCGGCGCCCGCAACGGCTCCGTCTGGGCCTCCGCCGACGCCGGCGAGACCTGGCGCGAGATCCTCCGCGACATCCCGGACGTGATGGTGGTCAGGGCCGCCAAGGTGTGATCAGTCGGTCACGGGGTCATGGACCTCGAACCCGAGGAGCTCGGCGACCTTACGCATGTTGCTGTCGTGGGTGGCGACCGTGAGGTTCTCGGTCCCGACGCGCAGCGCCGACGCCAAGTGGATCGCGTTCAATGACTTGATGTGGGGTTGGATCGCTCTGGCCTCGTCGACGAGAACGTCGTCGACGGTCAACAGCGTGAGCTCGTCGACGAAGTCATCGACGATCGAGACAGGGAGTTGATCGCGGCGAAGCACTCGGGTCATCTCGAGGTGGAGCAGCCGCGAGGAGATGAAGACGTCGCCGTTGTCGCAGCGCTCGTCGTACCAGTCCGCGGCGGCTCGGCTGTGCCCGAGCAGGGCGCGGAGCGCGACAGACGAGTCCAGGTACCACGTCCGCTCAGAGGTCGACGTCACTGTTGACCTCATCGAGGATGTCGTCGAGGTCGCCGGAGAGCGCGACGGCGGCACGGCCCGAGAGGGGTCTGTGCGGTCGTTTCGGCGGAGTTGCCAGACCGGCGTTGACCAGCGCCTCCACCGGGTTGTCCGAGCCCTGGACCTCGGGTACGAGACGTAGCACCGCGCGACCCCTGTTGGTCACCCGGAAAGACTCACCGTCCTCGATGACGGCTCGAGTCACCGCGGAGATCCGCTGGTTCAGCTCGGTCATCGTGATCGTCTTCATGCACTAAATCTAGCATGTAGATGCTAGAAATTTCGCAGGTCTGACAACGCCGGGTCGCAGCGTGCCCGGATATGGTCACGGCATGACTGACGCGCTCCGTGTGGCGGCCGAGGTCCTCGGGGTGGACCGGGTCGAGCAGATGGCGGAGCTCGGCGGAAGCCGTCGCAGCGTCGTACGCCGGGTCCGGGCCGGCACCGGGACGGCCATCGTCAAGGAGTACCTCGAACCCGAGGAGAAGACCTGGTCGCGGGAGGCCGCGGGACTGAAGGCGGCGGACGGTGTGCGTGCGCCGCGGCTGCTCGGGGTCCGCGAGGACCCGGCCGTCGTCGTGATGTCGGACCTCGGTCCGGGACCCGATGTCGCCGATGCGCTGCTGGGCACCGATGCCGTTCTCGGCCGCGATCGGATCCTGGCCTGGGCGCGGGCGGTCGGCGAGCTGCAGGCGCACACGGCCGACCGGTTGGACGTCTTTCGAGAGGCGCTGGCGAGCGGCGTACGCACCGACCTCACCGTCAGCCAGATGGACGACCTCGGATCCGCTCTGGCGACGCTCTGCGCGACGAACGGACTTCCATGGGACGACGACGTGCCCGACGCGATCCAGGACGCACTCACGCCGCTGCGTAAGGGGCCGGATCTGGCGTTGACACCCAGCGACACCTGCCCCGACAACAATCTGCTCGGCCCGGACGGACTCATGCTGCTCGACTTCGAGCACGCGGAGATCCGGCACCGTGCCTGGGAGGCCGCCTATCTGCGCGTGCCGTGGCCGTCGTGCTGGTGCGCGTGGCAGGTGCCGGACGGTGTCTCGAGCCTCGCTCTCCAGGCCTATCTCGACGCGTCGTACGGCACCGCCGGGCCACCGTCGACCTTCGAGGCCGACCTGGATGCGGCCACCGTGCTGTGGTGCCTTCTCTCGGTGAGCTGGTTCCTTCCCGCATCCCTCGACACGGACGCCGCTCACAACGCCGACGACGACCGGATGCCCGGACGGCGCGCCTTGACCCTCGCTCGCCTCGGACGCGCCGTCGGCCTGTCCGGGCCTCAGCCCCTGGCGACCTGGGCAGAGGCGCTGCATCGCGAGCTCGTCGGTCGTTGGGGCGACCATCCGCTGCGCTTGGCGCCGGCATTCCGCTGACGCTCGCCGGCCGGTCCCGAGCGAGCGGCACGCGTCCACCGCGTGGCGCTGTGTTCGAAGACATACGTGAGCGGGTCTAGCCTTCTGGTATGCCCACTCTTCGCTCCGCAACCTCGACCTCGGGCCGCAACATGGCGGGTGCCCGAGCGCTCTGGCGCGCGACCGGCATGACCGATGACGACTTCGGCAAGCCGATCATCGCGATCGCCAACTCGTTCACCGAGTTCGTGCCCGGCCATGTCCACCTTCGTGACCTCGGCAAGATCGTCGCCGAGAAGATCCAGGAGGCCGGCGGAGTAGCCAAGGAGTTCAACACGATCGCCGTCGACGACGGCATCGCGATGGGCCACGCCGGCATGCTCTACTCCCTGCCGAGCCGCGAGCTGATCGCGGACGCGGTGGAATACATGGTCGAGGCGCACCGCGCCGACGCGATCGTGTGCATCTCCAACTGCGACAAGATCACCCCGGGCATGCTGCTGGCGAGCCTGCGGCTCAACATCCCGGTGGTGTTTGTCTCCGGTGGTCCGATGGAGGCCGGCAAGACGGTCGCGGTCGAGGGCCTGGTCCACGACAAGCTCGACCTGGTCGACGCGATGGTGCTCTCGGTCAACGAGGCCGTCAGCGACGAGCTGCTCGACACGGTCGAGCGCTCCGCCTGTCCGACGTGCGGCTCCTGCAGCGGCATGTTCACCGCCAACTCGATGAACTGCCTCACCGAGGCCATCGGCCTGAGCCTGCCGGGCAACGGGTCGACGCTGGCCACCCACGCCAAGCGCCGTGCGCTGTTCGAGGAGGCGGGACGGACCATCGTCGAGCTGTGCCGCCGCTACTACGAGGAGGGCGACGAGTCGGTCCTGCCGCGGAACATCGCCAACCGCAGCGCCTTCGAGAACGCGGTCGCGCTCGACGTCGCCATGGGCGGCTCGACCAACACCGTGCTGCACCTGCTCGCGGCCGCCCGTGAGGCCGAGCTCGACTTCAACGTGCACGACATCGACGCGATCTCGCGGCGGGTCCCGTGCCTGAGCAAGGTCGCCCCCAACAGCCCGAAGTACCACATGGAGGACGTCCACCGGGCCGGCGGCATCCCCGCGCTGCTCGGCGAGCTGCTCCGCGGTGGCGCCCTCAACACGGACGTCCACACCATCCACTCCGCGAACGTCGAGGAGTGGCTGGGCACATGGGACATCCGCGCCGAGAACCCCAGCCAGGAGGCACTCGACCTGTTCCTCGCGGCGCCGGGCGGGGTGCGTACGACCGAGGCGTTCTCCACCGAGAACCTCTGGGCCAGCCTCGACACCGACGCCGCCGAGGGCTGCATCCGCGACTTCGAGCACGCCTACTCCGCCGACGGCGGCCTGGCGATCCTGTCGGGCAACATCGCGCCCGACGGCTGCGTCGTGAAGACGGCCGGCGTGCCCGAGGAGTGCCTGACCTTCACCGGCACCGCGATCGTCTTCGAGTCCCAGGACGCCGCGGTCGAGGGCATCCTCGCCAAGAAGGTCGAGGCCGGCCACGTCGTGGTGATCCGCTACGAGGGTCCGAAGGGTGGGCCGGGCATGCAGGAGATGCTCTACCCGACCTCGTTCCTCAAGGGTCGCGGCCTGGGACAGAAGTGCGCGCTGATCACCGACGGTCGCTTCTCCGGTGGCACCTCGGGGCTCTCGATCGGCCATGTCTCCCCGGAGGCGGCCGGTGGCGGCCTGATCGCGCTCATCGAGGACGGCGACCAGATCTCCATCGACATCCCGAACCGCTCGATCTCGCTCGACGTCGACGACATCGTCCTCGACGAGCGTCGCGTGGCGCAGGAGAAGCGTGAGAAGCCCTACACGCCGGCCAACCGCGACCGCAAGGTCTCCGCGGCTCTGCGGGCCTACGCCTCGATGGCCACCTCGGCCTCCGACGGCGCCTACCGCAACATGCCCGAGTAACCGGCGATGGGAAAGGTTCACGCACGCGTCGAAGGACGCCTGCGGGAGTTCGTCGACCGGCAGGTCGTCTTCTTCGTGGCCACCGCGCCGCTCTCCGGTGAGGGTCACGTCAACCTGTCGCCCCGCGGCATCCCGGGCACCTTCGGGATGCTCGACGAGCTCACCTTCGCATGGGTCGACGGCACCGGGAGCGGCAGCGAGACGATCGCGCACCTGCGGGAGAACGGCCGGATCACGGTGATGTTCTGCGCCTTCGACGGGGCGCCCAACATCGTCCGCCTCCACGGTCGGGGCCGGGTGGTGACCCGCTACGAGGAGGAGTACGCCGATCTGGCCGGCCGCTTCACCGACCTGCCGGGCGCCCGAGCGGTCGTCGTCGTGGACATCGAGCGGGTCTCGGACTCCTGCGGCTTCGCGGTCCCGCTGATGTCGTACGTCGGCGAGCGCGACCTGCTCCCGGCATACTTCGAGCGCAAGGGGGTCGAGGGGTCGGCCGAGTATCGGCGCCGGAAGAACCTGGCCAGTCTCGACGGGCTTCCGGCGTTCGACTTCGACCCCGCATCCGGATAGCCGTCTCCGCGACTGTCGAAACGGACCCGGGTCGTTCGTGGCATGGGTGAAGGGCCGACACGGCGGCCCACCTGATGCGGGAGTGGTTGCGATGTCGGATCGATGGAAGCGGAATCTGCTGATCTTCCTCGGCGGCCAGACGGTGTCGTCGTTGGGCTCGATGATCGTCGCGTACGCGGTGATGTGGCACCTCACGGTCGAGACCGGGTCGGCCGCGGTGCTGACCCTGAGCGTGGCGGCCGGGATGCTCCCGCAGGCGGTCGTGTCGGTCTTCGGCGGCGTCTGGGCCGACCGGCACTCGCGCAAGCTGCTCATCATCGGGGCCGACTCGACGATCGCGGTGGCCACCCTGGTGCTCGCACTGCTGATGCTCAGCGGGGTCGGTGACCTGTGGATGATCTTCGTCGCGATGGCGGTCCGCTCGGCGCTGGCCGGGATCCAGGGACCGGCGGTCAACGCGATGCTCCCGCAGCTGGTGCCGGCCGAGCATCTGATGCGGGTCAACGGAGCCCAGCAGACGATCCAGTCGGGGATGATGCTGTTCGCCCCCGCGGTGGCCGCCGCGATCTACGCGACCACCGGCATCGTCGCGGTCTTCTTCATCGACGTCGTCACAGCCGCGGCCGGCGTACTCCTGCTTCTGCTGGTGCCGGTGGCGCGGACGGTTCGCCCGACGGGCGCCTCGGGGCCGGTGAGCTACTTCGGCGACCTCGCCGCCGGTCTCCGGTACGTCCGGGGCAACGCCTCGGTGCGGTGGGTGATGGGGCTCGTGGCGGTCGTCATGTTCATGGCCGGCGCGCCGGCGCACCTCACGCCGCTGATGATCACGCGCAGCTTCGGCGACGAGGTCTGGATGCTGAGCGTCAACGAGCTGTTCTGGAGCGTCGGGATGGTCGTCGGCGGGGCGATGATGGCCGTCTTCGGGCCCAAGGTGAAGCGCCGGGTGCGGCTGATGGTGGCTGCCTCCGTCGGCGTCGGGCTGCTCGTCGTCGGGCTGGGTGTCTCGACCGACTTCTGGGTGTTCTCGGTCGCCGGCCTGGTGATCTGCATCCTCTTCCAGACGCTGTTGGTGCCGGCCGCCACGGTCCTGCAGGAGCAGGTCGAGGACTCGATGCGCGGCCGGGTGTTCGGGTTCTACGGGATCGTGATGTCGGTGGCGATGCCGGTCTCGATGATCGTCTTCGGTCCGCTCGCCGACCGGTTCGCGGTGGAGTCGGTGATGGTCCTGGCCGGTGTGCTCCTGCTGGCTTGCCTGATCGGGATGCTCGCCCTGGGCAGCGCCCGGCGCTCGCTCGCCACGGTCGACGCGGTGGATGCGGCAGTCTCCTGAGCAGCGGTCACGGCGGTCGGCGACAATGACCGCCGTGACCGATTTCTCCCAATCATGTGGCCAGCCGGTGGGTGGCGTCGTCGAAGGCTGGGAAACTCGGCCGTGGCCGGACCCG
This sequence comes from Nocardioides sp. NBC_00368, assembly GCF_036090055.1. Classification (NCBI taxonomy): domain Bacteria; kingdom Bacillati; phylum Actinomycetota; class Actinomycetes; order Propionibacteriales; family Nocardioidaceae; genus Nocardioides; species Nocardioides sp. NBC_00368. Next base: position 2,552,879 of record NZ_CP107970.1, on the reverse strand, counting down.
GTGACCCTCGAGGGGCGCTACGTCCGGGTCGCACCGCTCTCCTCGGCGCAGTACTCCGACCTCTATGCCGCGGTCTGCGGGCCCGACGACGCCGACCTGTGGACCTACCGGCCGATCACCATGCCCACCTCGCTGCAGGACCTGTGGATGCACCTGGCGGGCCTGGTCGACGCCGAGGACGTGGTCCCGTTCGCCTTCGTCCCGTTGGAGGGGGAGCGGGCCGGCCGGGCGAGCGGCGTCGCGGGCTATCACGCGATCAACCCGAGGAACGGGAGCATCGAGGTCGGCGGCGTGCTCTTCGGGCCCGCCCTGGCCCGCACCAGAGCGGCGACCGAGGCGATCCACCTGCTCATGCGGCACGCCTTCGACACGCTGGGCTACCGGCGCTTCGAGTGGAAGCTCGACTCGCTCAACGAGCCCTCACGGCGGGCCGCGGAGCGCCTCGGGTTCAGCTACGAGGGCCGGTTCCGCAACCACATGGTCGTCAAGGGCCGCAACCGGGACACCGACTGGTTCTCGGTGACGGCGGAGGAATGGCCCAAGGTCCGGGACGCGCACGAGCGCTGGCTCGACCCCGCGAACTTCGACGAGCAGGGGCGCCAGCTCAGCCGGCTCCGGCCCGAGTAGGGGCTGCGTACGCACGATTGCGTACGCGGCCCCCGCTCCTGAGCCGATGTGCCGGCGGCTCGCGCGCAGCAGTCTGGAGGGCATAGGCAAGCCCGACAGACAGGACACGAACGATGAGCATCAACGAGACGGTGGCCACGGTGGTGGCCGACGATCACTGGGGTCCATGGCGCGAGGACGGACCATGGCAGGACGGGGGAGGACCGCCGGCGTTCTGGCCGATCTTCCCGATCCTGTGGTTCCTGGTGATCGCGGCGATCATCACCGCGGTCGTCCTCTACAACCGCAAGCGGGTGGCCGAGGGGCCGCGGCGCGCGGGCGAGGCACGACTGGCCGAGAGGTACGCCGCGGGCGAGATCGACGAGAACGAGTACCGCGCTCGCCGGGACGTCCTGCGTGAGAAGCCGGGCCGCGCCGACGAGGCCTGACACCCCTCGCTGGTCCATGGCAGTGTGGCTGCCATGGACCAGCGCATCAGCTTCATCACCGTGGCCGTCGCCGACGTGGCGGCGAGCCGCTCGTTCTACGTCGACGGCCTCGGCTGGACTCCTGAGATGGAGGCCGACGGCGTGCTCATGATCCGCGTCGGCGAGCACGTCATCCTCTCGCTGTGGGACCGGACCGAGTTCGAGGAGGAGGTCGGCAGGATCGCTGTCGCCGACGGCGTCGCGCCGTTCACCCTCGCCCACAACGTGGCCACCCGCGAGGAGGTCGACAGCGTGCTCGACCTGGCCCGGTCGCTCGGGTGCGAGGCGTCGGCCGCCGAGGAGCGGGTCTGGGGCGGCTACACCGGCTACTTCGCCGACCCCGACGGTGTCCGCTGGGAGATCGCCTACAACCCCGGCCCGGTGGGGCAGACCGTGCTGCCCTGAGCCGTCAGCCCGCGAAGCCTGGCAGATACTCCTCGAGGATCTCTCGGAACGGCGCCTCCGCGTTGAGCTGCGCCAGCACCCCGAGGCCGCCGAGCCAGACCCGGTGGATGAGCAGGTAGGACGGCGGCAGGTTGAGCTTCAGCCCGACCGTGTAGGCGGGGTCCTTGGGATCGTTGATCCGCTTGAACTCCTCCCGCATCCACTCCCGGGTGAACCGGAAGCGCTCCTCCAGCGCCGGCGTCACGAACGGCGCCAGGTAGTCGAGCACGTGCTGCGGCTCGACCTTGATGCCCTCGCGGATGAAGCCCTCGTGGCGCAGGCCCGCGACCAGCGCGTCGGCGTCGCCGGTCGAGGCGATCCGGATCAGCCGGCCCATCGCCTCCGGGAAACCCCGCTCCGGGAGCCGTGCGGCCAGCCCGAAGTCGAGCACGGCGAGCCGGCCGTCGGGCAGGACCCGGAAGTTGCCCGGGTGCGGGTCGGCGTGGAGCATCCCGGTCAGCCCCGGCGCGGAGAACCAGAACCGGGCCAGCAGCTCACCGTAGTGGTCGCGCTCCTCGGGGGTGCCCTCGGCGATCACCTTCGCGATCGATCCCTCCGACTCCACCCACTCGGTGACGAGCACGCTCGGCCCCACGGCGACGACGTCGGGGACGTCGATCAGGGGGTGGTCCGCGTACGCCTCGGCGAAGACGTGCTGGGCCTCGGCCTCCTTCGGGTAGTCGAGCTCCTCGACGACCCGCTCCTGCAGCTCGGCCACCAGCGCCTTGACGTCCATCCCCGGCACGACGGCGTTGCCGATCGCCGCGACCCGGCCGATCTGGCGCAGGTCGGCGCGCAGGGCCTCGTCGGCACCCGGATACTGCACCTTCACCGCCACCTCGCGGCCGTCGGCCCAGCGGCCACGATGAACCTGTCCGATCGAGGCCGAGGCGGCCGGCTCCTCGGACAGGTCGACCAGCTGCTCGGACCAGTCGGGTCCGAGATCGCGGGCCAGCAGGCCGCGTACGATCCCGGTCGGCATCGGGGGAGCGGAGTCCTGGAGCCGGGTGAGCTGGGCGCGGTAGTGGGCCGCCTGCGACTCCGGCAGCGCCGCCTCCATGATCGAGAGCATCTGCCCGAACTTCATCGCGCCGCCCTTGAGCTCGCCCAGGGTCCGGAACAGCTGGTCGGCCGTACGCTGGTGGACGTCGGCCAGCACCGCCTCGGCGGGTTTGCCGCCGATTCGCTTCCCGAGCCCGAGGGCCTTGCGCCCGGCGTAGCCCATCGGCAGCGCGGCCAGCTTGGCCGTCCGTGTCGCCGCTCGCCGCGGCAGACCCTTCGACGACTCCTCAGCCTCACTCATGACGCCAGTGTGCCTGTCGGCTGCAACTTGCGCACCGGGAAGTAGCCTTCCCGCATGACCTCTGAGCCCACGATCGTGACCCCGCTCGACCCTGACGGGGAGGACCCGTTCGGCTGGTTGGAGGAGGTCGACGGGGTCGAGGCGCTGGCGTGGGTGCGGGCCCGCAACGAGGAGGCACACGCGAGTGTCGGTGCCGATCCCGTCTTCGCCAAGATCGAGGCGCAGATCCTCGAGGTGCTCGACTCCGACGACCGGGTGCCCGAGGTCGCGCGCCTCGGCGAGCACCTCTACAACTTCTGGCGCGACGCCGACCACGAGCGCGGCATCTGGCGACGCACCACGCCGGAGTCCTACCGCACCGACGACCCCGAGTGGGAGATCCTGCTCGACCTCGACGCGCTCGCGGCCGAGGAGGACGAGAGCTGGGTCTGGCACGGCGCCTCGGTGCTCCGGCCCGAGCCCGGTGAGCCCTGGCGCAAGGTGCTCGTCGACCTCTCCCCGGGCGGCTCGGACGCCGACGTGACCCGGGAGTTCGACCTCGTCACCAAGACCTTCGTGAGCCCGGCCGACGGTGGTTTCACCCGTGCCGTCGAGCAGGGCGGCGCCAAGGGCGCGCTCTCCTGGTGCGGTCCCGACGCGGTCTACGTCTTCACCGACTTCGGCCCCGGCTCGCTGACCCCGAGCGGCTACCCGCGGATCGTGAAGTTGTGGCGCCGCGGCACCCCGTTCGAGGACGCGGCGGTGGTCTACGAGGGCACCGACGAGGACATGTACATCTCGGCCCGCCGCATCCACACCCCGGGCTTCGAGCGCGACCTGGTCAGCCGCTCGATCGCGTTCTACAAGTCCGAGACGTACGTCGCCACCGACCCCGGCACCCCCGAGCAGACCCTCACCAAGCTCGACATCCCCGACTCGGCCGAGGCCGGCTTCCACCGGGAGTGGCTGGTGATCGAGCTCCGCGAGGAGTGGACCGTCGCGGGCACGACGTACGCCGCCGGGTCGCTGCTCGCGATCGAGGCCGACCGGTTCCTGGCGGGTGAGCGCGACCTGACCGTCCTCTTCGAGCCCACCGCGAAGACATCGCTCGCCGGGGCGACCTGGACCCGCAACCACCTCGTCCTCAACATCTTCGAGGACGTCAAGAACCGGTTGCACGTGCTGACCCCGTCGGCGTCGGGGGAGTGGGCGCGCTCGGACTTCCCCGCGACCGACCCGGTCGCCGCGGTCGGCACCCGCGCGGTCGACGCGGTCGAGTCCGACGAGGTCTGGGTCGTGACCAGCGGCTACCTGACCCCCGCGACGTACGGCCTGACCACGATCGGCGCCGAGACCGTCGAGCCGCTCAAGTCGGCGCCGGCCTGGTTCGACGCCGACGGGCTCCGCGCCGAGCAGCGCTTCGCCACCTCCGCGGACGGCACTCGGATCCCCTACTTCATCGTCGGCTCCGAAGCCGCCCTCGACGGCAGCGCCGGCCCGGCCCCGGCGCTGCTCTACGGCTACGGCGGCTTCGAGATCCCGATGACCCCGGGCTACTCCGCCGGTGTCGGCCGCGCCTGGCTGAGCGAGGGCGGTGTCTACGTGGTGGCCAACATCCGCGGGGGAGGGGAGTACGGCCCGGCGTGGCACCAGGCCGCGCTGAAGGAGAACCGGCACCGGGCCTACGAGGACTTCGCCGCCGTCGCCCGCCACCTTGCCGAGACCGGTGTGACCGACGCGAGCCACCTCGGCATCCAGGGTGGTTCCAACGGTGGGCTGCTGACCGGCAACATGCTCACGCTCTACCCCGAGCTGTTCGGGGCCGTCGTGATCCAGGTGCCGCTGCTGGACATGAAGCGCTACTCCCACCTCCTCGCCGGGGCGTCGTGGATGGCGGAGTACGGCGACCCGGACGTGCCCGAGGAGTGGGAGTACATCCGGACCTTCTCGCCCTACCACCTGCTCGACGGGTCGCGGACCTACCCGCCCGTCCTGCTCACCACGTCCACCAAGGACGACCGGGTCCACCCCGGCCACGCCCGCAAGATGGCCGCGCTGCTGGCCGCGACCGGCAAGGACGTCACCTACTACGAGAACATCGAGGGTGGCCACGGCGGCGCGGCCAACAACGCGCAGTCGGCCCACCTGTCCGCCTTCGCCTGGACGTTCCTGCGCGAGCGCCTCGGCCTGGGCTGAGGGGTCACGAGGTCGGCTCGGCGACCTCCAGGACCACCACCGGAGTCCGGTGCGAGCGCCGGGCGGCGAAGTCGTCGAGCTCGCCCCACCCGTCGTCGGCGGCGGCGAGCAGCGACCACAGGCGCTCGCGCTCGGGCCCGAGGGCCTCGTGGGCGCGCACCCGGCGTGGGCCGTCGACGGTCTCGGCGAGGGCTTCGGGGGTGGCCTTCAGGTTCAGCCACCACGCGGGCGGCGGGTCGGCCCAACCGTTCATCGCCAGCGTGACGTAGGTCGAACCGTCGGGCACGTAGGACAGGATGACCGAGCGCTCCTGCCCGGTGCGGCGCCCGACCGTGGTCAGCCGGAGCATGCCGGCCCGGTCCGGGCGTGGGCGGCGCAGGAAGCGGGCTCCGCCCGCTGCGTACAGCCGGCGGTGGAACCACCACGCGGCGCGGATGAACCAGCGTGGCGGCAGCCACGCGGAGCGGTGCTTCTCGTCGGTCGACATCGTTGCCTCCACTGGGCGGACGGACCCGAGATCCACTGGTCCGTCCAGGCTAGCGATCCGCGCGGGCCCGCCGCCTCGGTGAGAACCCTGAGATCCGGACCGACGTTCCGCCCCGACGTTCTGCCCCGACCGAACGACTGACAGATACTGGGACGGTGATCTCAGATCATGGGACGCGCGATAGGGTGAGGTGACACGGCGCGACACATGGGGTTAACGTGTGGGCATGCTGCACAGCATTCTCGTACTTATCAGGCGCGTCGCCTAGGAGCCACTGGCCCCAGACGACGCGTCTCCCTCCGTTGCCCGCCGGGCCGGAGGGTTTTTTGTTGCACAAGCAACCCCACGAGATCCCATGAGTAGAAGCTCCGAGGAGTAGGACGGCGGACATGAGCGAGCAGATGACAGGCGCACAGAGCCTGATCAAGTCGCTGGAAGCAGCGGGGGCCGAGAACATCTTCGGCATTCCGGGAGGGGCGATCCTTCCGGCGTACGACCCGCTGATGGACTCGAAGATCCGCCACATCCTCGTACGCCACGAGCAGGGCGCGGGGCACGCCGCCCAGGGCTACGCCGCGGCGACCGGCAAGGTCGGGGTCTGCATGGCGACCTCCGGTCCGGGCGCGACCAACCTCGTCACCCCGCTTGCCGACGCCAACATGGACTCCGTGCCGATGGTGGCCATCACCGGCCAGGTCGGCGCGGCGATGATCGGCACGGACGCCTTCCAGGAGGCGGACATCCGTGGCATCACGATGCCGGTCACCAAGCACAGCTTCCTCATCACCGACCCGGCGGAGATCCCGCTCCGGGTCGCTGAGGCCTTCCACCTCGCCTCCTCCGGGAGGCCGGGTCCGGTCCTCGTCGACGTCACCAAGTCGGCGTTGCAGGCCACCACCACCTACCGGTGGCCGACCGAGCTCCACCTGCCGGGCTACCGCCCGGTGACCAGGCCGCACGCCAAGCAGATCCGCGAGGCGGCGCGCCTGATGCTGGAGGCCAAGAAGCCTGTCCTGTACGTCGGTGGCGGCACGATCCGCTCCGGCGCCCACCGCGAGCTCCTGCAGCTGGCCACGCTCACCGGCATCCCGGTGGTCACCACGCTGATGGCGCGGGGCGCCTTCCCCGACTCCCACCCGCAGCACCTCGGCATGCCGGGCATGCACGGCACCGTGGCCGCGGTCGCCGGCCTGCAGAAGTCCGACCTGATCATCAGCCTCGGCGCCCGCTTCGACGACCGCGTCACCGGCAACCTGGACTCCTTCGCCCCCAACGCCAAGGTGATCCACGCCGACATCGACCCGGCCGAGATCGGCAAGAACCGCTACGCCGACGTCCCGATCGTGGGCGACGTGCGCGAGGTCCTCACCGACCTGATCGCGGTGCTCACCACCGAGAAGGAGGCCGGCAAGGAGGGCGACTACGAGGGCTGGATCGCCTTCGTCGCCGGGATCAAGAAGCAGTACCCGCTCGGCTACGACCTCCCCGCCGAGGGCCTCTCGCCGCAGTACGTCATCGAGCGGCTCGGCAAGATCTCCGGCGAGGACACGATCTTCACCGCCGGTGTGGGCCAGCACCAGATGTGGGCCGCGCAGTTCATCGGCTACGAGCACCCCAACACCTGGATCAACTCCGGTGGCCTCGGCACGATGGGCTACTCCGTCCCGGCCGCCATGGGCGCCAAGGTCGGCTGCCCGGACTCCACGGTGTGGTCGATCGACGGCGACGGCTGCTTCCAGATGACCAACCAGGAGCTGGCCACCTGCGCGATCGAGGGCATCCCGATCAAGGTCGCGATCATCAACAACGACAACCTCGGCATGGTGCGCCAGTGGCAGACGCTCTTCTACGGCGAGCGCTACTCCAACACCAACCTGCAGTCCCACGGACAGCCCAAGCGCATCCCCGACTTCCCCAAGCTGGCCGAGGCCATGGGTTGCGTCGGCCTGGCCTGTGACTCCGCCGACGACGTCGACTCCACCATCGAGAAGGCCATGGAGATCAACGACATGCCCGTCGTCGTCGACTTCCGGGTCAACAAGGACGCCATGGTGTGGCCGATGGTCGCCGCCGGCTCCTCCAACGACGAGATCCAGTACGCGCGCGACCTAGCGCCCGAGTTCGACGAGGACGACCTCTGATGAGCATCCAGCCCGTGAAGACCGGCGGCAAGCACACGCTGAGCGTCCTGGTCGAGAACAAGCCCGGCGTCCTGGCCCGTGTGGCCGCGCTCTTCTCGCGCCGCGGCTTCAACATCGAATCCCTCGCGGTGGGACCGACCGAGCACGACGAGGTCTCCCGCATGACGGTCGTGGTCAATCTCGAGAACACCCCCCTCGAGCAGGTCACCAAGCAGCTCAACAAGCTGGTCGAGGTGATCAAGATCGTCGAGCTCGAGCCTGAGACGCGCGTCCAGCGTGCCCTCATGCTGGTCAAGATCACCGCCACCACGGAGACCCGCAGCCAGGTGCTCGACACCATCCAGCTCTTCCGGGCCAAGGTCGTCGACGTGTCCACCGACACCGTGATCGTCCAGCTGGCCGGCAACACCGGCAAGCTCAACGACTTCCTCCGGGTCATCGAGCCCTTCGGTATCCGTGAGCTCTCCCAGTCCGGCATGGTCGGCATGGGCCGCGGCTCCCGGTCGATCTCCGAGCGCAGTCTGCGATCCGTGGCTGTGCCCGCTCCGCCTTCCGCGGTCTGAACCCCTATCAAACACAACTAAAGGAGAAGCCCTCGTGGCTGAGATTTTCTACGACGACGACGCCGACCTCGCGCTGATCCAGGCGAAGAAGGTTGCCGTCATCGGCTACGGCAGCCAGGGCCACGCCCACGCGCTCAACCTGCGTGACTCCGGTGTGGACGTGCGCATCGGCCTGCAGCCCGGCTCGAAGTCGACCCCGAAGGCCGAGGAGGAGGGCTTCAAGGTCCTCAGCCCCGCCGACGCCGCCGCCGAGGCCGACGTGATCGTCATCCTCGCCCCCGACCAGCACCAGCGCGGTCTCTACAACGACCAGCTCGCGCCCCACGTGACCGCCGGCAAGACCCTCGTCTTCGGCCACGGCTTCAACGTGCGCTTCGGCTACATCAAGGCGCCCGAGGGCGTCGACGTGATCCTGGTGGCCCCGAAGGCTCCGGGCCACACCGTCCGTCGTGAGTACGTCGCCGGCCGCGGCATCCCGGACATCATCGCCGTCGAGCAGGACGCCTCCGGCTCCGCCTGGGACCTCGCGAAGTCCTACGCCAAGGGCATCGGCGGCACCCGTGCCGGCGTCATCAAGACGACCTTCACCGAGGAGACCGAGACCGACCTCTTCGGCGAGCAGGCCGTGCTCTGCGGCGGCGTGTCCCACCTGGTCCAGGCCGGGTTCGAGACGCTGACCGAGGCCGGTTACCAGCCCGAGATCGCCTACTTCGAGGTGCTCCACGAGCTCAAGCTCATCGTGGACCTGATGTGGGAGGGCGGCATCGCCAAGCAGCGCTGGTCGATCTCCGACACCGCTGAGTACGGCGACTACGTCTCCGGCCCGCGCGTCATCGGCCCGCAGGTCAAGGAGACCATGCAGCAGGTGCTCGCCGAGATCCAGGACGGCTCCTTCGCCGCCCGCTTCATCGCCGACCAGGACAACGGTGCGGTCGAGTTCCAGAAGCTGCGCGAGGAGGAGGCCGGTCACCCGATCGAGGCCACCGGCAAGGCCCTGCGCGCCCACTTCTCGTGGAGCCAGACCGACGACGACTACACCGAGGGGAGCGCAGCGAGGTAACGAGCTCGCGAGCGCCAGCGAGCGTTGGCTCGTTCGCCGAGCAAGCGACCCAGCGGCCCGAAGGGTCGCTCGGGCTCAGCCGCCCGCTGACCTTCGACATGCCGAGTCGGCGCCACTGTCCCAGGACCCGGCGCCGACTCGGGGGTTTTGGGTGGGACAGTTGCGCCGACTCGGCGGGGTTATTTGACCTCGGACTTGAGGACGAGGCGGAGGCCGACGAGCAGCGGCACCACGAGCCAGATCACGCTCGCGACGCCGAGCTGCGCCCACATCTTGTCGGTCATCTCGGAGTAGAGGTTCATCGTCGCCCAGTTGAGGTCGAACCAGGTGGCGTGCTCGGCCCACCAGGTGTTGGTGGAGGCGAGCGCCGAGGAGACGGTCGGAAGCACGAGGGCGTAGACGAAGTACGCCACGATGGCCGCGGGGGAGTTGCGGAAGAGCATCCCCAGCATGAAGCCCATGAACATCCCGATCTCGCTGGCCAGCGTGACCCGGGCGAGCTCGGCGAAGGAGAGGTTCCAGACGGGGTCGAGATCCATGACGGTTGCCACGCCGAGGTAGCCCAAGGCGCCGACGAGTGCTGCGACCGCGATGGCGGCGACTCCGACCAGGGCGGTGACCACGGCTTTCGCGCCGATCACGCGACCGCGTCCGGGGACCAGGGTGAAGGTCGTCAGCGCGCTGCGGGCGCTCCACTCACTCGTGACGGCGAGCACCGCGATCATCGGCAGGATCACGGACATCGGGATGCCCCAGGCACTGGCGAAGCCCTCGTAGTCGAGGTTGTCGGCGTCCACGAAGACGATCGTCGCCGCGGTCGCGGCCAGGGAGAGCACGACCAGGCTGGCCATCAGCCAGAACCCCGACCGGGTGTCGAACATCTTGCGCAGCTCGATGCCGGCGATCCGGCCGAACGGGATCGGTGCGGGCACGGCGCGCTCGCGGCGGTGGGCCGCAGCCGGGGTGGCCGGCTCCGGGGCGAGGGTCGTGGTGGTCATGCTGCTTCCCTTTCCGGGGTCTGGAGGTGGTCACGCTGGGTCTCGGCGGTGAGCTGGAGGAACATCTCCTCCAGGCCGGCGCCGTCGGCGGCGCGGAGCTCGGCCAGCACCAGCCCGGCGTCGAAGGCGATCTGCCCGACGGTGGTGAGGTCGGCGTCGCTGCGGACGGCGCCCACCGAGGTGATCTCGGCGGTGTGCCCGGCCCGCTGGAGCGCCCGGCCGAGCGAGGTGGGGTCACTGGAACGGGCGTACGTCTCGCCGCTGGCGAGCAGTTCCTGCTTGGTGCCCTGCGCCACGATCCGGCCGTTGCCGATGACCACGATGTCGTCGGCGATCACCTCGATCTCGTGCAGCAGGTGCGAGGAGAGCAGCACGGTGCCGCCGTCGTCGGCGAAGCCGCGCAGCAGGTCGCGCATCCAGCGGATGCCGGCCGGGTCCAGGCCGTTGGCGGGCTCATCGAGGATCAGCACCTCGGGGTCTCCGATCAGGGCCGTCGCGATCCCGAGTCGCTGCCGCATCCCGAGGGAGTAGTTGCGTACGCGGCGCCCGGCCTCCTCCTCGGTCAGGCTTACCCGCTCGAGGGTCTCGGCGACGCGGGACTTCGGCAGGCCCATGGTGCGGGCGGCCAGTGTGAGGATCTCCCGGCCGGTGCGGCCGCCGTGCTGGGCGGAGGCGTCGAGCAGCACGCCGACCTCGCGGCCCGGGTTGGGCAGCTGCGAGAAGTGGCGGCCGAGGAGGTGCGCGCTGCCGGATGACGGATCGGTGAGTCCGACCAGGATGCGCATGGTCGTGGACTTGCCGGCGCCGTTGGGGCCGAGGAAGCCGGTCACCCGGCCGGGCTCGGCTGTGAAGGTCACGTTGTCGACGGCCGTGAACCTGCCGTATCTCTTGGTGAGGGCATCGATCTGGATCATGCTCCGAGCCTCGCGCCTCGGGGTCCTCGCGCGCGTCGGGCAGATCCCTGGCACATCCCTGGACGGTTCCTGGGCCTTCCCCTGATCTCCCCTGAGACGGTCTCAGGGGAGATCGGTTCGCTGCGGAATGTTTCGTACCGAACCAAACGTTCCCGTCACATGCGTATTGATGTCTGGTCCGACGTCGTCTGTCCCTGGTGCTACATCGGCAAGCGCCATCTCGAGGAAGCCCTCGAGCGCTTCGAGCACAGCGACGACGTCGAGATCGTCTACCACTCCTTCGAGCTCGACCCGACCGCTCCCGAGGTCCCGGTCGAGACCACCGTCGAGGCCCTCGCGAAGAAGTTCGGCGCCTCCGTCGACCAGGCCCGCGAGCTGATGAAGCGGGCCAACGTCCCCGCCGCAGCGGCCGGCCTGGAGTTCCGCCACGAGGACACCCCGCACGCGCGGACCATCGACGCCCACAGGCTGCTGCACCTGGCCAAGGCCGAGGGCAAGCAGGCCGCGCTCAAGGAGGAGCTGCTCGCTGCGTACTTCACCCGCGGTGAGTCGATGGGCGACCACGCGGTCCTGAAGAAGGCCGCGGTGACCGTCGGGCTCGACGCCGGCCGGGTGGACGAGGTGCTCGCGAGCGAGGAGTTCGCCGGCGATGTCCAGGCCGACATCGACCAGGCCCGCGCCTACGGCGCCACCGGGGTGCCGTTCTATGTCGTCGAGGGGAAGTACGGCGTCTCCGGCGCCCAGCCGACCGACCTGTTCAGCCAGCTGCTGGAGAAGGTGCACGCCGAGACCAAGCCGGCGCTCACGCTCGTCGGTGAGGGCGACGCCTGCGGCCCCGACGGCTGCGCGATCTGACCGGCGCGGGGGTGTGTATGTTCGTCAAGGTATGCAGATCAACCGACAGATCCCTAGCGGAACTCCGCACGGGAAGTGATGGTTCGGCTGCATACCTTGACGAACCAACCGGCCCGCTCAGCGCTTCGTGGCGATCAGGACGCTGGTGTCGGGGGCGACCATGACCTCGACGGTGGTGAAACGCTCGTCGGTGAGCCAGGACTCGCGCAGGCTGTCGACGCGTCCGTAGACGATCGGCGGCCACAGGTCGGTGGGGATGAGGTCGTCGATGACGACGATGCCACCCTCCTCGACCAGGTCGGCGAGCTGGTCGGGGGAGACCCCGCCGGGGGTCTCGGCGTCCAGGAAGAGCAGCGCGAACGGGCCACGGTCGCGGAGGATCGCCCAGTCGGCCGCGATCACCTCGACCTGCGCGTCGTCGGCGAAGATCTCCGAGGCCTCCTTGGCGAGGTGCTCGTCGAGCTCGGCGGAGACGATCTGGGCTGCTGCACCGCGTACGCCGCTGCGCAGCCAGGCGGTGCCGACGCCGCACCCCGTGCCGAACTCCGCCATCGTGCCGCTTCGTGTGGCCGCCAGGGTCGCCAGCAACCGTCCGGTCTCGTTGCGGCAGAACGACACATAGCCCGCGCGACGGGAGACGTCGAAGGCGCGGGTCACGATGTCTGGCAGCTCTGGAGGTGCGCTCACGGGACCAGTCTTCCCGATATGGCGTGTGAGCGCGCGCGCGGGTGTCTCGGATAGCGGACCATTCGTCCAGATCGGCTCCCTGGAGGCGTCTGCCGGGTTAACGTCAGAACACCATGCGGAGCATTTTTCTCGTACTCGAGTGCCGCGACGGGGCCCGGCGGTAACGACCGCAGGAGAAGCCACCTCGTCGCGGTGGCTTCCGTCTTCCAAAAGACCCCGGCTTCTCTCCCACACCCCTCTGTTTCCCGATGTGTGAAGGAAGAAGCCATGTACGCGATGTACCCCGAAAGCCCCGCTGACTACAACGAGTGGAGCCGCGAGTGGGGCCCGGCGAGCCACAACCCGGAGAACCCGCACAGTGTCGAGAACACGATCGCCGCGGTCCAGCAGGCGCTCGACCTGCGGGACAACGGCGGCCAGCGGCCCGACGACAACTAGTCTCGCCGTATGTCTACGACCAACCTCGCAGTGATCCCCGGCGACGGCATCGGGCCGGAGGTGACCGCCGAGGCGCTGAAGGTGCTCGAGGTCGCTTCTCCGGTGAAGTTCGAGCAGACCCGATACGACCTGGGCGCCGAGCGCTATCTCGCCACCGGTGAGGTGCTTCCCGAGTCCGTTCTCGCCGAGATCAAGGAGCAGGACGCGATCCTGCTCGGCGCGGTCGGCGGCAAGCCCAACGACCCGAACCTGCCTCCCGGCATCCTCGAGCGCGGGCTGCTGCTCAAGCTCCGCTTCGAGCTCGACCACTACGTCAACCTCCGTCCGAGCCGGCTCTTCCCGGGGGCGACCTCCCCGCTGTCGACCGAGGTGCTGAACAAGGGCGAGATCGACTTCGTGGTTGTGCGTGAGGGCACCGAGGGCCTCTACACCGGCAACGGTGGCGCGATGCGGGTCGGAACCCCGCACGAGGTCGCCACCGAGACCTCGGTCAACACCGCCTACGGCGTGGAGCGGGTCGTACGCGACGCCTTCGCCCGCGCTCAGGCGCGTCCGCGCAAGAAGCTGACGCTGGTCCACAAGACCAACGTCCTCGTCAACGCCGGCTCGCTGTGGTGGCGGATCACCCAGCAGGTCGCCGAGGAGTTCCCCGACGTCACCGTGGACTACCTCCACATCGACGCGGTGATGATCTTCCTCGCCACCGACCCGTCGCGTTTCGACGTGATCGTCACCGACAACATCTTCGGCGACATCATCACCGACCTCGCCGCTGCCATCACCGGCGGCATCGGCCTGGCCGCCTCCGGAAACATCAACTCCTCCCGGGAGTTCCCCTCGATGTTCGAGCCGGTCCACGGCTCGGCCCCCGACATCGCCGGCCAGCAGAAGGCGGACCCCACCGCGGCCATCCTGTCCGGGGCCCTTCTGCTCGAGCACCTCGGCCACCCCGAGGCTGCCGCCACCATCGACGCCGCCGTGCTCGCCGACCTCTCCGAGCGCGGCTCCGAGCCGCGTACGACCTCCGAGGTCGGCGACGCGATCGCCGCGCGCGTAACCAGCTAGACGCTCAACCCTGACGGGGCCGGGCGCAGAGATTCTGCGCCCGGCCCTTCGTCTGTCCTCATCACTTACCCGGCCCGCATTAGCACAGCTCTCGCAGAACAGGACTAATCTCATGCCCATGGAGATCAGCACCACATTGTCGACCCAACCGGCCACCGACAAGCAGCTCGCGGAGGTCCTGGCGAACCCAGGCTTCGGCAACCATTTCACCGACCACATGCTGACCGTCGAGTGGACGCCCGAACAGGGCTGGCACAACGGTCGCATCGAGGCGTACGCGCCGATCAGCCTGGACCCGTCGGCAGCCGTGCTGCACTACGCCCAGGAGATCTTCGAGGGCATGAAGGCCTACCGGCATGCCGACGGCTCGATCTGGTCCTTCCGGCCCGAGGCGAACGCCGCCCGGATGGCCCGCTCGAGCGAGCGGCTGGCGCTGCCCGTCCTCGAGATCGAGGACTTCGTGCAGACCGTGTTCGACCTCGTCAAGGTCGATCAGCGGTGGGTGCCCGAGGCGTCCGAGACCGACGAGAAGAGCCTCTACCTGCGGCCGTTCATGTTCGCCTCGGAGGCGTTCCTCGGCGTTCGCCCGGCTCAGCACGTCACCTACATGGTCATCGCCTCGCCCGCCGGCTCCTACTTCAAGGGCGGCGTGAAGCCGGTGCGGATCTGGCTCACCGAGGACTACACCCGTGCCGGTCGCGGCGGCATGGGCGCGGCCAAGACCGGCGGCAACTACGCCTCCTCGCTGGTCGCCCAGGCCGAGGCCTCGGCCAACGGCTGCGACCAGGTCGTGTTCCTGGACGCGCAGGAGGGCAAGTACGTCGAGGAGCTCGGCGGCATGAACCTCTACTTCGTCCACGCAGACGGCCGGATCGTCACCCCCGAGACCGGCACCATCCTCGAGGGCATCACCCGCGCCTCCATCATCGAGCTCGCGGGCAAGCTCGGCTACACCGTCGAGGAGCGCAAGTTCGCCATCGACGAGTGGAAGTCCGGCGTCGAGTCCGGCGAGATCACTGAGGTCTTCGCCTGCGGCACCGCCGCGGTCGTCACCCCGGTCGGCGAGCTCGTCTACAACGGCGGCTCCATCGCCTCCGCCGGCGACGGCGAGGTCTGGAAGACCATCCGCAAGCAGCTCGTCGACATCCAGTTCGGCCGGGCCGAGGACACCTTCGGCTGGATGCGCAAGATCGTCTGACCCTCGACGGCCGAGGCGTCAGTCGCGTCAGCCGAGGCGTCAGGTACGCAGGTCGAAGCGTCACTCCGGTCGGCCGAGGTGGCACGACTGTGCCACCTCGGCCGACGCGGGTGACGCCTCGGCCGGATCTCGGCCGCGGCCGATAAGGTTTGTCAGGTGACGACAGCCCCACGCCGCCTGCCGGCGAACCAACGGGAGACCGTTGGTGACTACGACCTGATCTCGTTGCTGGGACAGGGCGGGATGGGGCGGGTCCACCTGGCCGGCCACCGCACGAGCGGTGAGCGAGTGGCGCTGAAGGTGCTGCGTACGCAGGTCGTGGGTGACGAGGAGGGCCGCCAGCGCCTCGCGCGCGAGGTCTCCTCGCTGCAGCGGGTGCGGAGCCGGTGGGTGGCGGGCGTCGTCGGCGCCGACCCGTGGGGCGAGGTGCCGTGGCTGGCGACGCGCTACGTCCCGGGCCCGACGCTGCACGACAGGATCATCAACGACGGGCCGCTCTCGCGGGAGGACGTCGAGCAGCTGGCCAGCGACCTGGCCGAGGGCATCGCCGACTGCCATGCCGTCGGCGTCCTCCACCGCGACATCAAGCCGGCCAACATCATCATGGAGGGCCGCACCCCGATCCTGATCGACTTCGGGCTCGCCCGCGTCGCCGACGACCCGAAGATCACCGTGACCGGCCTGCTGATCGGCACGCCCGGCTACCTGCCGCCGGAGATCGCGGTGGGCGACCCGGCGACCCCGGCCTCGGACGTGCACTCGTGGGCCTCCGTGGTGGCGTACGCAGCGACCGGCCGCCCACCCTTCGGCGAGGGCAACCCGATGAAGCTCATGGACCGGGCCCGGCGCGGCGAGCACGACCTGGAGGGGGTGCCGCAGCCGCTGCGCGGGCTGCTCGGCCAGGCGCTCTCACCCGACCCCGCCGACCGCCCGACGCTGGACGAGGTCCGCGAGTGGCTGCGTACGCCGCGCCGGCCGTTCGTGCACAAGCCGGTCGAGCAGCTCTCGCTGAGCGACCGGGCCGAGCGGGAGAAGGCCACCACGCCGGTCACTCCGGTCGCCCTGCCGGTGGGCCCGCGACACGACCCCCGGCTGGAGAAGGTGCGCCGAGCGGCCATCTGGCTCGGCCTGCTCGCCGTCACCGTCGGCGTGATCGCCGCGTTCCCGAGCGTCGGCTTCCTGACCGTGCTCGGTGGGGCTTGGCTGATCCGCGCCGCCACCCTGGCCGCCGGTGACCTGCGCCGCTGGCGCTGGTATCGCGGCCGCAAGTGGCACGACGCGCCCCGGCTGCTGGTCGGTGCGCCCTGGCGGCTGCTCCGCTCGCTCCCGAAGACGTTCGTCGTCGGGGTGTGGGGCTTCGGGTTCGTGTTGGCCGCGGTGCTGATCGGCTACGCCCTCCAGCTCTCCCTCGAGGCGGCCCTGGGTCTGGCCGGTCTGGCGTTCGTGACCGCGCTGTGGACCGGCTCCGGCCGCGACCGGCTGCGCGACCCGGTGACCGCCGCGGTCCACCGGATCTCGGCGCGGTGGCTGCCCTGGATCCTCGGGTTCGCCGTGGTCCTCACCCTGGCGCTCTTCCCGATCCAGACCCTCGCCGAGGAGGGCTCGCAGTTCTCCGGCGGCGACGAGCCGTGGTGGGTCGAGCTCCTCGGCTGGTGAGACGCCCGTCCCACGGAGAAAGATTTCGTGGCAGTATCAGGGCTATGACGAACCACGTCATCATCATTCGCTAGCGCGTCGAGCCTTGCCCGACGCGCCACCCTCTCGTTCCCGAGAGGGTTTTTTGTTGCCCAGCCCCAGCCCCCAGCCCCAGGTCGACCCCGAGGACACAGAAGCCATGGAATTCCACGTCTACGACACCACTCTGCGCGACGGTGCGCAGCAGGAGGGCCTCAATCTCAGCGTCGCCGACAAGCTCGCGATCGCCCGGCACCTCGACGGCCTGGGCGTCGGGTTCATCGAGGGTGGCTGGCCTGGCGCGAACCCGAAGGACACCGAGTTCTTCCGCCGAGCCGTCGATGAGCTCGACCTCAAGCACGCGCGGCTGGCGGCCTTCGGGTCGACCCGAAGGGCCGGGGTCAAGGCGGCCGATGACCCCCAGGTGGCGGCTCTCCGGGACTCCGGAGCGAGCGTCGTGACCCTGGTCGCGAAGTCGCACGACCGCCACGTCGAGCTGGCGCTGCGCACCACGCTCGAGGAGAACCTCGCGATGATCCGCGACACCGTCTCCCACCTGCGCGAGGAGGGCCAGCAGGTCTTCCTCGACGCCGAGCACTTCTTCGACGGCTACCGGGCCAACCGCGACTACGCGCTGGAGGTCCTCAAGACGGCCTACGAGGCGGGTGCCGAGGTGGTCGCACTGTGCGACACCAACGGCGGGATGCTTCCGTCCTGGGTCGCCGACGTCGTCCACGACGTCCGCGAGCACACCCATGGAGCGGTCGGGATCCACTGCCACAACGACACCGGGTGCGCCGTCGCCAACTCGCTGGCCGCCGTGGATGCCGGCGCGATGCACGTCCAGGGCTGCATCAACGGCTACGGGGAGCGTACGGGCAACGCCGACCTCGTCTCCGTCGTCGCCAACCTGCAGCTCAAGCTCGGCCGCGAGGTGCTGCCGACCGGGTTCCTGAGCGAGGCGACCCGGGTGGCCCACGCGGTCGCCGAGGTGACCAACGTGCCGCCCGCGGGCCGGCAGCCCTACGTGGGCGCCTCCGCCTTCACCCACAAGGCCGGGCTGCACGCCTCCGCGATCAAGGTCGACCCCGACCTCTACCAGCACATGGACCCGGCCGGGGTCGGCAACGACATGCGGCTGCTGGTCTCCGACATGGCCGGGCGGGCCTCGATCGAGCTCAAGGGCCGCGAGCTCGGCTACGACCTCTCCGACGACCGCGACCTGGTCACCCGGGTGACCGACCGGGTGAAGGCGCTGGAGGAGCAGGGCTACACCTTCGAGGCGGCCGACGCCTCCTTCGAGCTGCTCCTGATCGAGGAGGTCGACGGCGTACGTCCCTCGTTCTTCGACGTCGAGTCCTGGCGGGTCATCTCCGAGGCTCGTGGCGGCGGCCCGGAGACGGCCTCGACCACCGAGGCGATCGTGAAGATCCACGCCGACGGCGTACGTCACGTCTCCACGGGAGAGGGGAACGGTCCCGTCAACGCGCTCGACCAGGCACTGCGGGCCGCGATCACGCGTGCCTTCCCGGTCGTCGCCGACTTCGACCTGATCGACTTCAAGGTGCGGATCTTCGACCAGGGGCACGGCACCGACGCGAAGACGCGGGTACTGATCGAGACCTCCGACGGCGTGACCTCGTGGACGACGGTCGGCGTCGGGTCGAACGTGATCGAGGCGTCCTGGGAGGCGCTGGTCGACGGCCTGACCTTCGGCCTGCGCCGGCATGTGGGCGAGACCACACCCGCGGAGGCCGCTGTCACGGAATGAATCTCCGAGAGGACGACGTTGGACAGTTCAACATTGAACTTTCCGCGTTCTACGAGGAGAACCCGTGACCGACACCCGCATCGCCGTACTCGTTGGCAGCCTCCGCGCCGACTCCATCAACCGCAAGCTCGCCGAGAAGCTCGTCGCCGAGGCGCCTGAGGGTGTCGTGCTGGAGATCGTCGACGGGCTCGCGGAGCTGCCGTTCTTCAACGAGGACCTCGAGGCCGACCCGGGCGAGGCCGTGACCCAGTTCCGCAAGGTGATCGACGCGGCCGACCGCGTGCTCATCGTGACGCCGGAGTACAACGGCACCATGCCCGCCGTGATCAACAACGCGATCGACTGGCTCTCCCGTCCGTACGCCGCCGGCGTGCTCAAGGGCAAGGTCCTCTCCGTCGTCGGCGTCGCCCCGACGCCCTACGGCGCCAAGTGGTCCCACGCCGATGCCGCCCGCTCGGCCGCTATCGGTGGCGCCATCGTCGTCGAGGACGCCATCGTCTCCCAGCCCGTCCACGAGATCGACGTCTTCACCGACGCCGACGCCCAGGCCCGCTTCCGCGAGGCCGTCGAGAAGCTCGCGGGCTTCGAGCCCGCAGCCGCCTGAGCACCGTCCAGGCGGCACCACGAGGTCAGGTCTCTCCGGGGGGAGACCTGACCTTCGTCATTTATCGCGTGCACGATGGGCCGTTCGGCCGTACGTTGCGGGCATGAGTGGACCCGTGAAGCAGCTCCGTCTGGTGGTCGAGGCGAAGGACTATGACGAGGCGGTGGCGTTCTACCGCGACACCCTCGGTCTTCCCGAGCAGGCCGCGTACTCCGGCCCGGGTGAGGCCCATGTGACGATCCTCGACGCCGGCCGGGCGACGCTCGAGCTCGCCAACCCCGCCCAGCACGCCTACATCGACGAGGTCGAGGTCGGGCGCCCGGTGGCCGGGCACGTACGCGTGGCGTTCGAGGTCGAGGACTCCGCGGGCGTCACCTCCCGGCTGGTGGAGGGTGGCGCCGCGCTGGTTGCGCCGCCGACCCGCACCCCGTGGGAGTCGCTCAACGCACGCCTCGACGGGCCCGCCGACGTGCACCTGAGCGTCTTCCAGGAGCTGGGCGAGCCGGTGCTGGCGCCGGACTATCCGATCACCACCGAGCGGCTCCTGCTGCGACCGATCGACGTCGAGCGCGACCTCGACGACCTGCACGCCTATCTGTCTCGGGAGGATGTGTGCCGTTACATCCCGGCGGTGCCGAAGGACCGCGATGCGCTGCGCGAGTCCTATGCGGCGTGGAAGCGACCCTCGGTGCTGCGCCGGGAGGGTGAGGTGCTCTGCCTCGGCGTCGAAGACCGGGACAGCGGGCGGCTGATCGGCGACGTCGTGCTCTTCTGGCACAGCAAGGAGCAGCGGTCGGGAGAGATCGGCTACGCCTTCAACCCCGAGTTCCACGGGCAGGGGTTCGCCACCGAGACCGCCCGGGCGCTGCTGGGCCTGGCCTTCGACGGGCTCGGCCTGCACCGGGTGACCGCCCGGGTCGACGAGCGCAACGAGGCCTCCGCGCGGGTGATCGAGCGGCTCGGGATGCGCAAGGAGGCCGTCGAGCGGGAGGCCGAGTGGTTCAAGGGGGAGTGGACGACATTGGTGCACTACGCGATGCTCGAGGACGAGTGGCGTTAGTGTGCTGGAGTGGCCGAGCTTCATGATCTGACCGCCCTGGAACAGGGAGAGCTGCTACATCGGTGCGAGGTCTCCCCGGGGGAGCTCGCCGAGCACTATCTCGACAGGATCGCCCGGCTCGACGACGTGGGCGCCTTCGTCACCGTGGCCGAGGAGCGGATCTCGACGTGTGCCCGTGAGCTCGCGGTCAAGCCGGTCGGCGCCTCACCGCTCTGGGGCGTACCCACCGCGATCAAGGACCTCAACCTCACCCGCGGGGTGCGTACGACCTTCGGGTCGGCGGCCTTCGCCGACTTCGTCCCCGACGTCTCCGACAACGTGACGCTCTCGATCGAGGCGGCCGGGATGATCTCGCTCGGGAAGACCAACACCCCCGAGTTCGGCTCGCCCTGCTACACCGAACCGGACGTGGCGCCGCCCGCCGTCACCCCCTGGGACCGTACGCGGATCGCCGGTGGTTCCTCCGGAGGTGCCGCGGCGGCGGTGGCCGCCGGGCTCGTGCCGGTCGCGCAGGGCTCCGACGGTGGCGGCTCTATCCGGATCCCGGCCTCGTGCTGCGGCCTGGTCGGCCTGAAGCCGACCCGCGGGCGGATCTCGCCGTCTCCGATGTACGGCGACGCGGCCGGTCTCGCCACCGCCGGCCCGATCGCCCGGACGGTGCGGGACGCGGCGGCCTTCCTCGACGTGCTCGCGGGGCGGCGTACGGGTGACCCGTTCTGGGCCCCGGAGGAGCAGCTCCCGTTCCTGGACGCCTGCGATCGGCCGCCGGGGCGGCTGCGCATCGCCCGGTTCATCGAACCGCTGATCGCCCCGACCACGGTCGACCCCGAGTGCGTCACTGCCTGGGAGAACGCCTCCACGCTGCTGGAGTCGCTGGGCCACGAGATCATCGACATCCCGCGGCCACTGCCGGTCGAGGCGGTCGCGGTCTTCGAGACGGTCTGGTCCGTCGGGACCGCCATGTCGGTGGTCAATCTGACCCCTGACCAGCGGTCTCAGATCCGGCCCTTGACCCGATGGCTCACCGAGCGCGGCGAGGCGGTCAGCGGACCGGAGTTCGGCCTGGCGATCGCGGAGCTGCGCCGGTTCGCGGCGGTGGCGCTCGAGGCGCTGGCCCCCTACGACGCCGTGCTCACCCCGACGCTCGCCACCCCGCCGCCGAAGGTCGGCGCGATCCGGGACGACGCCGACCCGGCGCGCGACTTCCAGGCCCAGAAGGAGTTCACCCCCTGGACCTCGGCCTGGAACGTCACCGGCATGCCCGCCATCTCCCTACCCCTCCACTGGACCCCCTCCGGTCTCCCGGTCGGCGTCATGCTCGCCGCCCGCCCCGCCGAGGAGCCCCTCCTGCTCTCCCTCGCGGCCCAGATCGAGGACGCGGCACTCTGGGACCACCGCCTCCCGCCCGGCTGGTAACCCCTCGCCGAGACCGCCGAAATGGCAAGCCGAATCTGTAGTTGTGGGTGACGAGAGTCGACTTTCGTCACCCACAACTACAGATTCGGCCGCCAGAACTACCGATTCGGCCGGGGAGGGTCAGTCGCCGAGGCCGCGGGCCTTGAGGGCGTCGCCGGTCTCGTGGGCGCGGGCGACGACGCGGATGACGAAGGGGGTGAGGTAGGCCCTGGGGGAGCGGCCGAGGCCGCGGGCGCGGGCGGCGTCGCGGGTCTCCTGGGCGAGGGTGAGGGTGCCGGGCAGGGCCTGGATCGCCATCGAGATGGTGAGGGCGACGCGATCCGGGTCGATCCCGACGCCGCGCAGCGGGCGGATCCAACGGACCACGGCGTCGAGGATCTCGGTGGTCGGCGTGGTCACGGTCAGGGTGAGCGCGACCAGGGCGAGGGAGACCAGGTCGAGCAGGGACTCCACGGCCCGAGGCAAGGTGAACAGCCACCACTGCAGGAGCGCGACCAACACGGCGATGACGAGTACGGCGCGGAGCGCCCGTGCGGTGGCGGCCAGGTCGAGCCGGCCGACGAGGGCGAGGACGAGAGCGAGCGCGAGGAAGCCGACCGCGAGGAGTGGCCCGCGCAGCACCACGATCGAGACGCTGATGACGGCCAGGCCGAGCAGTTTGGCACCCACCGGCAGCCGGTGGAGCACGGTGTCGCCGGGGCGATAGAGCCCGACCGTCATGCTCATCCCTCGCTCACCGTCCTCACGTAGTGCTTGACCGCGGCGTCGGCGTCGCCGTCGTAGCAGACCCGGCCGTCCTCGACGACGAGGACGCGGTCGCAGCGGCGTACGAGGTCGAGGTCGTGGGTGACGAGGACCAGCTGCTGCGGCAGCGAGAAGAGCAGGTCGCCGACCATCCGGGTGTTGCGCAGGTCGAGCAGCGTGGTCGGCTCGTCGGTGACCAGCACGTCCGGCGAGGTGGCGAGCACCCCGGCCAGGGCGAGCAGCTGACGCTGGCCACCGGAGAGCGCATGCACGCTGACCTCGGCGCGTTCGGAGAGCCCGAAGCGGGCCAGGGTCTCGAGGGCGACCTGCTTGCGGCGTATGCGGTCCTTCACGGTCCGGCGCAGCGACAGCTCGACGTCCTCGACACAGGTCGGCATCACCAGCTGGGCGGCGGGATCGGTGAAGGTGAACCCGACGCGGCGGCGCACCGCAGCGCCCTGCCGGGCCACGTCGAGGCCGTCGACGGTGACGCTCCCGGCGCTCGGCAGCACCAGCCCGTTGATGAGACGGGCGAGGGTCGACTTGCCCGAGCCGTTGCTGCCGACGATCCCGATGCGCTGCTCGGTCAGGGACAGCGTGGTCGGCTGCAGGATGGTGCGTGAGCCGCCGAGATCCGGGGACTCGACCCGGATCTCGGCGGCCTCGAAGCGGATCTCAGGCACGTCGGGCGAGCAGCTTCGGGAAGGCGCGGTGGACCTGGGAGGCGACGACCGCGGCGACGGCGGCCTTGATGAAGTCGCCGATCCAGTAGGGAGCGTCGAACGCCGCGGCCTCGGGCAGACCGACGCGGAGCACGATGGCCATCCCGATGATGCCGCCGACGTGGTTGATCACGACGCCCACGACGCAGGCGGCGAAGACGAGGAGGGGGTTGGTGCGGCGGGCGCGCAGGACGTACTTCACGAGCAGGCCGACAGCCAGCACCATGATCGGGAACGACCACAGGTAGCCGCCCGTCACCCCGACGAAGACGCCGGGACCGGAGGCGTGGCCGGCGAAGACCGGGAGGCCGGCGACGCCGAGGACCAGGTAGAGCACCACCGCGGCCGTGCCGCGCAGCGGGCCCAGCAGGGCGCCGGTCAGCAGCAGCGCGAAACCCTGCAGCGTCAGCGGGACGCCGGCGCCGCCCATCGGGATGGCCGCGAGGTAGGAGCAGACCGCGATCAGGGCCGCGAACGCGGCGATCAGCGCGAGGTCGGTGGTGTCCAGACGCGACGCCTTGGCCGCGGGGGTCTTGTCCGTGCTGGTGGGGGACTCGGTCATACTCGCTCCTGCGTACTCAGACCTGAACCTTGGTCAGGTGAACGGTGTTCAGGTTAAGGTCGACGTACGTCTTCGTCCACTTCGTCCCACCACCCGGCCCCTGGGGAGCAACATGCGATACCGCCGTGAGGACGTCGTCGCCCGCGCGTTGGAGGTCCTCGACGACTACGGTCTCGCCGACCTGACCATGCGCCGCCTCGGCACCGAGCTCGGCGTACGTCCCAGCGCGCTCTACCACCACTTCGCCAACAAGCAGTCCCTGCTGGCCGCGGTGGCCGACGAGATCCTGCTCAGGGGGCGTCACGAGCAGACGGGAGCCTGGGACGTACGCGTCACCGGCGTCTGCACCGACCTGCGCGACTCGCTGCTGGCCTACCGTGACGGCGCCGAGGTCGTCGCCACCGTGTGGGCCTTCGGGCTCGGCGCGACCCAGCCCTACGACGACCTCGTCGCGGCGCTGACCGACGGTGGCCTCGGCGACCTCGCTCCGACCGCCGCCCGCACCCTGCTCCACTTCGTCTACGGCCACGCCGTGGATGAGCAGACCCACCTCCAGGCGGCCGCCGCGGGCGCCATCGAGGACGACGTACGCGACACCGACGACTTCGTCACCGGCCTCGGCCTCATCGCCGCCGGCATCTCGATGGCCAAGGCCGTCCGCGAGGCCTCGGCCGACCGCTGAGGTCTCGGCGCTCGCGGTCAGGCCGAGTCGACCTCCGCGCCGTGCAGCTCGGCGAGCATCACGGCGCCGGCGAGGTCGAGCTTCGTGCCGCGCAGCGATGCGGCGGTGAGGTCGACGCGGTCGAGATCGGCGCCGCGGAGATCGGCGCCGTGCAGCGTCGTCTCCTGGACCGTGGCCCCGCCGAGCTGCGCGTCTCGCAGCACGGCATCGGTGAGGTCGGCCAGCGACAGGTCGGCGTCGCGCAGGTCGAGCCCGGACAGATCGAGCCGGGCGAGGTTGGCCCCGCGCAGCGACACCCCTCGCCACACGCCGCCGGTCACTTTCAGCGGCCGCAGCGTGCAGCCGGAGAACTCGGTGCCACTGAGCTTGCAGCCGTCGAAGGTCGCGTCGAAGAAGTTCGTCCGTCGGAACTCACAGCCGACGAACGCCGAGCCGGCGTGGGTCGAGGCGTTGAACCGGCCCCCGTGGAAGACGCAGTTCTCGAAGAGCGCCGCCGATGTCGTCGCCTCGGTCAGGTCGACGTCGGTGAAGACGCAGTCGACGAACCGCGCGCCGGTGAGGTCGGCGGCGTACCAGTCCTCGTTGCGGAAGTGCTCGTCGGTCGCCTCGACGGGTGGGTTCGACATGCGCACAGCCTGCCATCGACCACCGACAGATCAGCTCAGTCGTGCTGAGCGAACCACTCATCCAGCAGCGGCCAGGTGGTCTCGCGGGCGGCGCGGCCGGTGAGCAGACCGAGATGGCCGCCGGGGACGATCTCGAAGCGGAGCTCGTCGGCCCCGGTGAGCAGGTCGACCAGCGGCCGCACGGAGGCGACCGGACCGATGCCGTCGTTGGCGCCCGCGACGACGAGGGTGGGCTGCTTGACGTCGCGCAGATAGACGGAGTGATCCTCACTGAGGTCGATCTGCCCGCTGAACAGCGCGTTGGTGCGGAAGAAGTGGTGGTAGAGCTGCCCGAACGTACGCCCCGGGTAGGCGATGATGTTGTCGGTGAACCGGTCGACCGCCTCGAGCTGGGCGAGGAACTCGCGGTCGGCCAGGTTGGACAGCTTCGCCACCGGCTTGGTGAACATCTTGTCGACCGAGGAGAGCTGGAACGCCCACCTGACCAGCGGCTTCGGGGCGCCCCCGAAGGCCTGGTAGGCGGTGGTGACCAGGTTGCCCGGAGGCAGGTTGAGCAGCGGCCGCAGGGGCGCGATCAACGGCACCTGACGTACGTCGCAGGGCGAGCCGAGCACTGCGAGCGAGGCGATCGGGAGGTCGGGGGAGTCGGCCGCGGCGAGCATGGTGAAGATCCCGCCCAGGGACCAGCCGACCACGTGCACCGGCCGCCCGCCGGCGTGCTCGGACACCGACCGGATCGCCTCGGGCACGACGTGGGAGATCCAGTGCTCGATGCCCAGGCTGCGGTCGGCGAAGTTCACCTCGCCGTACTCGACCAGGTAGGTCGGCCGGTTCGTCTCCACCAGGTGCTCGACGACCGAGCAGCCGCGCCGCAGGTCGTAGCAGATCGCGGGCGCGGCCAGCGGCGTCACCAGCAGCACCGGGTCGCCCTCGGGGATCTCACCGGCCACCGGACGGTAGTGGTAGAGCTCGCGCCGGGTGCCGTCGTCGATCAGCGTGCGCGGCATCGGTCGGATGTCGGCGAGCCCGCCGTAGAGGAAAGAGTGTGCGACGTTCCCCGCCGCGGCGCCGACCGTGGTGGCGATCGAGGCGGCAGTGTGTCGAGGGCGGGGAAGGATGGCCATTGTGGGATTAACGTATCCCGCTGATCGAGGTCACGCCGGGAGCAGCGCGCACCGCATGTGACGTCCGTTACCTCACGCGGTTGTACGTTGAGATCGAAGCTCTGGCGAGGAACGGGCCGACTGTCACCGGACGGTGGCGGGTACCGGGCCATGCACGGAACTCCGGTCGAGAGGACGAAATCGATGCCACGCTCCGACGAGAACAGCCGCCACGGATCGGCCCATGGTGGAGCGTCCGACCGACGGACGTACCTGCGGTTCGGGGCCATGATCGCGACCTCGACGGCCGTCATGTACGCCCTCACCTACACCAACCTCTTCTCCCTGACTCACGCCCGCTGGAGCGAGGAGCGGGCCTACATGGCCGTGCTGATGGGCTCGGCCATGGCGATCGTGATGCTCGGATTCATGTGGGGCCGGATGTACACGAACACCGTGCTCAACGTGGTGATCACGGCCGCCGCCCTCGTCGTCGGCGGGATGGCGTACGTCCTCTCCCAGACCCAGGTGCTGGTCGGCGACGAGGCCTACATGAGGGCGATGACGCCTCACCACTCCATCGCGATCCTGACCAGCGAACGCTCCGACATCGAGGACGCTCGCGTGCGGGAACTCGCCGACGGGATCAGCCAGACGCAGGTGGAGGAGATCAAGGAGATGGACTGGCTGCTCGACGACATCGCCGAGAACGGCAAGGCCACGACTCCGCAGGAGGCCGCCGAGCGACCGGTCCCCGACTTCGCCACCGAGGCCCAGGAGTGGCTGGACGCTCCTCGTCTGCTCCTACTGATGCCTTCTGCCGCTACCTACGCCGGACGGGGCAGATGACGTCAGCGCCAGAAGACGGTCGCACGCGTCGATGAACCGCTTTCTGGGGCGGCGCCGCGAACCTGGCCGAGCAGACGTACGCCAAGGCCGCACTCGGCCGCCGCATCGGTCGCTTCTTCCATCGCCGGCAGTCGGAAAATGGCGACCTGCATCGTCAACACGTCCACCCTCCGGGGTGGTCGGCCGTGCCTAGCGGCGCTGGCGAGATTTCCTCGTCTGTGAAGTTGCACCTAAGGCGCGAAGCCGGAAGAGAACGTACGAGCCTGCACCGATGCCGAGGGCAACGAACACCACGCCGAAGGCCCGTTCTTTCTCAGGGGCGGCGAGTCCGGCATTTTCGGGGTCGGCGAGGTCGTAGTAGACCGTCGCTTGTTGGCCAACTTCCATCGTGCACGCGGATAGAATCCCGGGACCTTTCGAGCCCGCTTGGTTCTGGGTGAACTCATGGCGTACGCCGTCTCGGTCACGGAACTCGACATGGCAGTCGACCCACTGTCCGCCCGCCGTCACCACGCCTGTCGCCGTCGTCTGCGACTCGCTGGCGTCGAAGGCGACCCACGCGCCTAGCACGGCGACGAGAACGGCGCAGCCAAGGTATGTCAGCCACTCGTCCCGTGTTGTCGCTCTCGGCAGCACCTGAACATCCTGCCAGTCGGGCCCGAGGTCGGCGGGTTGTAGGGCTTCCTTCGGACGTGCGGACGCAGACCGAGAATCGCCATGACGTTCGCGTCGGTTGTTCGATAAAGCGGTGAGGAGATGCGCGGCATCTCGCGGCCGCTGTGGTCGCGGCGCATTACGGCTTCACTGTGGAGGAAGCAATCCTGCAGAAGATCACCCATGACTCGGGGCGCGGCTGACTTCTCTGAGCAGCCGCTCGCACTCGGCGATCAGGCGCTCCCGGAGCGGGGCGGCGCGCTCGGCGAAGGCGCGCTGGGCCGCGGCGTACTCCTGCTTCCCGGCGGCCGTCTCGATCCGGATCGGGTCGAGGCCGAGCTCGGCGAGGTCGTAGGGAGCGGCCTTCATGTCCATGGTGCGGATCTCCCAGGCGAGCTCGAAGCAGTCGGCGACGAGATCGGAGGAGATCAGCGGTGAGAGCCGGAAGGCGTGCTTGTAGAGGTCCATGTTGCCGTGCAGGCACCCCGGCTGCTCGAAGTCCGCGCGGTCGTCCGATCGTGGGGAGAGAGTATTGAGCGGTGCGGCCGGGGGAGTGAAGAAGCGGTACGCGTCGAAGTGGCTGCACGCGATGCGGTGGGACTCGACCACACGGTCGGTGCCGGCAGCCCCCAACCGCAAGGACCAGTCGGCGTGGCGTACCTGCTCCGGGGTCAGCCGATAGACCATCGCCCACTCATGGAGGCCGAAGCAGCCGAAGTTGCCGTCGCGCGAAGCGGTCGCCCGAAGGAGCTTCAGCAGCGTCTCGACGAGCAGGCGCTTGTCGGCGAGGAAGTCCGCCGAGACCGTGCCGTTCGTATAGCCGCGCAGATCCGCGTACTCCGCGGCGTCCGACAGCGTCACCCCGAACCCCGGGTGCCAGCGCAGCAGCTGAGCGGGACGGTAGGAGTAGTAGGTGAAGAGGAAGTCGTTGACCGGGTGCTTGACCCGGGCGCCGCGCCGGGCGAGATGCGGCTCGACGTAGGGCGCCAGGCGCTCGCGGTGGGAGCGTGCCCGCTGGGTCCACTCGTCACGAGACAACAGCACATGTCCAGCGTAAGGGTGGTCTCGACAAGCTCGACCACCGGTGGAGTGCAGCACCGTCACGACGCCGTGGTCGACGGCGGCGGAGCGATAGTGAAATGAATCGTGGCGACGGGTCCGGATAGGCTCAGCCTGTGCGCATCGCCAGATTTACGACCAAGGGTGGCGAGCCCCAGTTCGGCGTCGT
Source organism: Nocardioides sp. NBC_00368 (assembly GCF_036090055.1). NCBI lineage: Bacteria > Bacillati > Actinomycetota > Actinomycetes > Propionibacteriales > Nocardioidaceae > Nocardioides > Nocardioides sp. NBC_00368. The sequence continues at coordinate 2,523,762 of NZ_CP107970.1, read as the reverse complement.
CATGGGGGACCTCGACGGCTACGGCCAGCTCAGCGAGGACGCGACCGTGGTCGCGCTCCAGGGCGACCCGCTGTTCTCGGGGATCAACCTCACCGATCAGGTCCACAAGTTCGACGACGTCAAGCTGCTCGCGCCGGTGATCCCGCGCAGCAAGGTGGTCGCGGTCGCCCGCAATTACGCCAAGCACGCCGCCGAGCTGGGCAACGAGGTGCCGGAGGAACCGCTCTTCTTCATCAAGCCCAACACCGCGGTCTGCGGCCCGGACGACGCGATCCAGCGGCCCGTGGGAGTCGAGGACCTGCACTTCGAGGGCGAGCTCGCGATCGTGATCGGTCGGATCTGCCGCGATGTCCCGGTGGAGAAGGTGAAGGACGTCATCTACGGGATGACGGTGGCCAACGACGTCACCGCCCGCGACGTCCAGCGCCGGCTGAAGCACTTCTCCCAGGCGAAGGGCTACGACACCTTCTGCCCGCTCGGTCCCTGGATCGAGACCGAGGTCGAGCCGGAGCAGCTGGCGGCCGGCGTACGCATCCAGACATTCCTCAACGGTGACGTCGTCCAGGACGGGACCACGAAGGACCTCGTCCACGACATCCCCAAGCTGATCGCCCACATCAGCAGCGTGATGACGCTGCTGCCGGGCGATGTGATCCTCACCGGCACCCCCGAGGGTGTCGGCCCCATGGAGCCCGGCGACGAGATCGAGATCTTCGTCGAGGGGCTCGGAGCTCTGACGAACAAGGTGGCACAGCGTTGACTGGCAATGAAGTGATCGGCACACTCGAGCCCAAGGACTACCGGGTCCGGATGGCGCCCTCGCCGACGGGTTCGCCCCACGTCGGCCTGGTCCGGACGGCACTGTTCAACTGGGCCTTCGCTCGTCACCACGGCGGCACGTTCGTCTTCCGCATCGAGGACACCGACAAGGCGCGCAACACCCAGGAGTCCTACGACGGGCTCATTGACCTGATGCGCTGGCTCGGCCTCGACTGGGACGAGGGCGTCGAGGTCGGCGGCCCCTACGGCCCCTACCGCCAGTCCGAGCGCTCGGAGATCTACGCCGACGCGCTCGGCCGGCTGCGCGCCTCCTCCCACGTCTACGAGTGCTACTGCACCGGCGAGGAGGTCACCGCCCGCTACGAGGAGCGGCTGGCCGCCTACAAGGCTGCCAAGGCCGCCGGTGAGAAGGGCGAGGCGCCCGCCCAGGGCTACGACAACCACTGCCGCAACCTGACCGAGGACCAGATCAAGGCGTACGAGGCGGAGGGCCGTTCCTCGGTCCCGCGGTTCCGCATGCCCGACGGCTCGATCACCTTCGACGACCTCGTCCGCGGCGAGGTGACCTTCGAGACCAAGCACGTCCCCGACTACGCGCTCGCGCGTGCCAACGGCGACCCGCTCTACACGCTCACCGCGCCGGTCGACGACGCGACCATGAACATCACCCACGTCTTCCGCGGCGAGGACCTGCTGTCCTCGACCCCGCGGCAGATCGCGCTCTTCGACGCCTTCGTCGACATCGGTCTGGCCGAGCGCGCGCCGGCCTACGGTCACCTGCCCTACGTCATGGGCCAGGGCAACAAGAAGCTGTCCAAGCGCGACCCCGAGGCGCACGCGCTGAAGTACCGCGAAGAGGGCTTCCTGCCCGAGGGGCTGCTCAACTACGTGGCGCTGCTCGGCTGGGCGATCGCGGCCGACCGCGACATCTTCACCATGGAGGAGATGGTCGAGGCCTTCGAGATCTCCGACGTGGTCAAGAACCCGGCTCGCTTCGACATCAAGAAGGCCGAGGCGATCAACGCCTCCCACATGCGGCTGCTGCCGGTCGAGGAGATCACCCACCGGGTGATTCCCTACCTCAAGGCCGACGGCGTCATCGGTGATCCCGTGCACGACGCCGACGCGCAGATGCTCGAGGCCGCGATGCCGCTGGTCGCCGAGCGGATCAACAAGCTCGGCGAGGCCTCCGACATGCTGCGGTTCCTCTTCGTCCCCGAGGCCGACTTCGCCCTCGACGAGGAGGACGCCGCCAAGCTGCTCGACGAGGAGGGTCTGGGCGTCGTCCGGGCGTCGCACGACGCCCTTGTCGGTCTCTCCACTTGGTCGACGGCCGCCATCCAGGACGCGCTGACCGCGGCCCTGATCGACGGTCTGGGGCTCAAGCCGCGCAAGGCGTACGGCCCGGTGCGGGTCGCGGTCACCGGCAAGCGGATCAGCCCGCCGCTGTTCGAATCCATGGAGCTGCTCGGCCGGGAGCGTACGCTGGGGCGCCTGAAGGCGGTTCTCGGGAGGAGCTGAACGTGGCAGGACGGGCAGGATGAGCACGGTCATGGAGCCGCCCTCGGGACTGGCGTACTACCAGGTGCAGCGCAGCGGGCGCAGCGGCTGGGGGCGACCGCTGGTCGGACTCATCCTGATCGGACTGTGTGTCTTCTTCGTCTCGCCGGCGGTGGTGCTGGTCGGCTTCGAGCTCTTCTTCGTGCTCACCGGCGACGACGTCGCCACCGGGATGGCCCGGGTCGCCGACGTGGAGAACGTCACCCCGGAGTCGCTGGCCTTCCTGCTGCTCTCGCTCGCCGGGGCGATCCCGGCCGCCATGCTGCTGTGCTGGGCCCTGCACGGGCTGCGGCCGGGGTGGCTCGCCTCGGTCGAGCGCCGGATCCGCTGGCCGTGGCTGCTGCAGTGTCTCGGGATCGCGGCGATCACGATGGTGGTCACCGTCATCATCGCCTCGCGGCTGCCGATCCCGGGCGACGATCTCGGGCCCAGCACGCTCAACCCCTACACGAGCACGATGCGCGACTTCGTGCTCGTGATCGTGCTGCTCACCCCGCTGCAGGCTGCGGGGGAGGAGTACCTGTTCCGCGGCTACATCTTCCAGACCTTCGGCTCGCTCTTCGGTGGGATGGCCTGGGCACGGACCGTCTCGGTGACGATCACCGCGCTGCTGTTCGCCTCCGCCCACGGGTCCCAGGACCTCCCTCTGTTCCTGGACCGGTTCGCCTTCGGGATCGTCGCCGGCATCTGCGTGATCGCGACCGGGGGCATCGAGGCGGGCATCGCGATGCACGTCCTCAACAACTTCGTCAGCCTCGGCATGGCGGTCGCCTTCGGCGACATCTCGGCGGTGCTCAACACCTCAGAGGGGTCGTGGTGGCGGATCCCGGTCACCCTGGTCCAGTCGGGGGTCTTCCTGGCGCTGACCGTGTGGGCGGCGCGGTCGGCAGGGCTCTCGACCACGACGAAGAGTCTCTAGGGCGTGCCGATTTCGTCGCCGGGGGACCTCGCCGGTAATGTTTCCTCTCGGTTCGAGGGAGAAATCCCCAGGGCCAGATCGTCCTTGTGAGGCTTAGTCCAGCAAGGCGATGGGCTATGGTGTAATTGGCAACACGACTGGTTCTGGTCCAGTTATTCTAGGTTCGAGTCCTAGTAGCCCAGCGGATCCTCTCCGGAGGATTTGGGAGTCACCGAAGCGGTTCGCTAAGGTTTCACCCGCTGCAAGCCCCCGTCGTCTAGCGGCCTAGGACGTCGCCCTCTCACGGCGGTAACGCCGGTTCAAATCCGGTCGGGGGTACCACGCAGGAAGAGCCCCGAGTCACTGACTCGGGGCTCTTCGCCATTTCTGCCGTAGGCCCGGCGGCGCCGACGTCCGGGCGGCGCGGAGGGGTGGTGCCGATGTGGGGGATCGGCAGGTCATCCGGTAATGTTTCTCCTGCCTGCGGGGCCGAAAGGCCGGTGCAGGCGGTGCAAGCCCCCGTCGTCTAGCGGCCTAGGACGTCGCCCTCTCACGGCGGTAACGCCGGTTCAAATCCGGTCGGGGGTACAAGTACCGAAGCGGTCCCTCTCAGCAAGCGCTGGGAGGGACCGCTTTCGCGTTGTGGGCTCGCTCCGGCCTGATCCTCGTCGATCCGGCTACCTCGGGGCCACGGGGGTCGTCGGCTGCTCCTCGGGATCAAGGTCCAGCTGCATCCAGGCGACGTCGTGCCAGGCGTCGAGCTTCCAGCCGATGCGGCGGTAGACGCCGACGTCGGCGAAGCCGAACGAGCGGTGGAGGCCGATGCTCGCCTCGTTGGGGAGCGCGATCCCGGCCAGTGCCCGGCGGTAGCCGCGCTCCCTCAGGATCGGGAGGAGGGCGGCGTAGAGGGCCTTGCCGGCGCCGTTGCCGCGACGGTCGCGGTCGAGGTAGATGCTGACGTCGCAGGCCCAGCGGTAGGCGGCTCGGGTGCGGTGCTCGGTGGCGTAGGCGTAGCCGGTCACCTCGCCGTCGGTCTCCAGGACCAGCCAGGCGTGGGCGCGGGTGGCGGCGTCGATGCGGCGGGCCATCTCCGCGGTCGTCGGCGGGTCGGTCTCGAAGGAGATCACGGTCTCCCGGACGTACGGCTCGTAGATCTTCGCGCACGCCTCGGCGTCGGCCGGGGTGGCGGGTCGGATGGTCCTGGGATTCATGGCTCCATGGTGACAGCGCTTGTCGGGGTGCCGCGGCGGAAGGGGGCGAGGGTGGCGCGGACGGTGTCGGCGGCTCCCCAGTCGTCGTCGAACTGGGCGATGACGGCCAGGTGCTGGCGGAGCTGGAGGATCGGCATCCGGTCGCGCCAGTCTCGGTCGAGCCCGACGAGCTCGGCGTAGAGGTCGAAGAAGTTCTGCGACTCGGGAGGCGGCGATGTGGTCCACAGGTGGGCGAGGTCGACCTCCGCCCACATGTAGGAGACGGCCGGGTCGATCAGTGCGGGTCGTCCGTCGGGGGTGGCCAGGATGTTCTGGGTCCACAGGTCACCGTGGGTCAGGCACGCCGGGCGGTCGGGCAGCAGGTCGGGCAGCCGGTCGCAGAGCCGTTCCAGCGCGGCGCGGTCGGCGGGGCCGAGGGCGGCGGCGACCGCGGGCTCCTCGAGCCAGCGCAGCAGTCGGTGTTCCGCGAAGAAGGTGTGGCCGTCGTCGTCCCAGGTGTTTCGCTGTCGTCGCCGGCCGAGCCAGTTGTCGCGGTGCCACCCGAACCGATGGTGCGTCGTCGTGGTGTGGAGGCGGGCGAGGTCGTGGGCCAGGTCGGTCCAGAAGGTCTCGGTGGAAGGTCTCGGCTCGAGCATCGCGAGGACGAGGAGGTGCGAGTCGGCGGTGAGCACGTCCGGGGTCGTCAGCCCGCCGAGGTCGCGGAGGGCCGCGAGTCCCTCCGCCTCCGCGGCGAAGGCGTCGGTGGCCATCGGCTGGGTGAACGTCTTCACGAACAACCGCGAGCCGTTGGCGCGGTGGGCGACGCCGGCGGTGGCCGCCAGGCCGCCCGTCGCCGGCTCGACGGTCCTGACGTCGCCTATCCCGGCCTGCCGGAGTCGCTGGGTCAGCAGGTCCGGGCCGGTCTGGGTCACCCGCCGAGATTACTGGGCGTGAACATGCTCGCGCCGCGTTTCCAGACCTTGTGGGTGAGGGGCACGCCGGGGCGGTAGGCCAGGTGCTTGGCCGAGGGGGCGTCGAGCGCGTGCAGGTCGGCACGGCCGCCCACCGTGATCCGGCCCGCCGAGTCGTCGAGGCCGAGCGCGGTGGCGCCGCCGACCGTGGCCGCCCACAGGGCCTCCTCGAAGGTCAGCCGCTGCTGGAGCACGGCGGTGGCGACGCAGAAGGCCATCGAGGTCGTGAAGGAGGAGCCGGGGTTGCAGTTGGAGGCGATCGCGATCGTGGCACCGGCGTCGACCAGGTCGCGCGCCGGGGCGAGCGGCTCGCGGGTGGAGAGGTCGCAGGCGGGAAGGATCGTGGCGACCGTCGTCGAACCGGCGAGCGCCTCGATGTCTTCGCGACTCAGGTGGTTGCAGTGGTCGACGCTCCGCGCGCCCAGCTCGACGGCGAGTTGGACGCCGCCGGACTCGCCGAGCTGGTTGCCGTGGACCTTGACCCCGAGGCCGGCGTCGCGACCGGCGAGGAGGATCTCGCGGGACTCCTCGACGTCGAACGCACCGGTCTCGCAGAAGACGTCGATGTGGGTCGCGTAGGGGGCGACGGCCGCCAGCATCGGGCCGGTCACCAGGTCGATGTAGGCACGACGGTCGGCGCCGGCGGGGACGACGTGAGCGCCGAGGTAGGTGACCGACTCGGCGTGCTCCGCGCTGATCCTGGCCAGCCGTTGCTCGGTCTCGACGTCGAGGCCGTAGCCGGTCTTGGCCTCGATCGTCGTGGTGCCGCCACGGTAGGCCTCCGTACGCAGCCACCGCGCCCGCGCCCGGAGGTCGTCGTCGGTGGCGGCGCGGGTGGCTTCGACCGTACGCATGATCCCGCCGGCCTCGTAGGGCCGGCCGGCCATCCGGTCGACGAACTCCTCGGCACGGTCGCCCATCGAGGCCAGGTGGGTGTGGGAGTCGACCCAGCCCGGGAGCACTGCGCGGCCCGCGAGACCTTCCCGGAAGTCGGCTGCTGGGGCCCGCTCGGCGGGGCCGATCCAGGCGATCCGGCCGTCCTCGACCACCAGGGCAGCGTCGTGGAGGGTGCCGTGCTCGTCGGTGTGGGTGGTCAGCTCGCCGATGTCGGTCAGCAGCAGGCTCATCGGAGCTCCTTCAGTGCGTCGGTCACCAGGATGGCCGGGTCGCGGCCGTCGGCCAGCCGACCGTTCTCGGCCACCACCTGTCCGCCGACGACGACCCTGGTCACGTCGGTGGCGGTCGCCACGAGGGCGAGCTGGTCGAGGGCGGCTCCGGCGGTGCGTACGGAATCGGGGTCGATCTCCACCAGGTCGGCGCTGGCACCGACCCGGAGGCCGCCGGTCAGGCCGCAGGCGGCGTAGCCGTCGGTCGTGCGGGCGGACTCGAGGTCGGTGAGGGAGAAGCGGCCGCGCTTCCGGGACCGCAGGCGTTCGCCGGCCTCCAGGCCGCGCACCTCGAGCCAGGGGTCGATGACAGCGTTCTGGTCGGAGCCGAGGGCGATCCGTACTCCGTGGTCGGCCAGCTCTCGGGCCGGGCCGATGCCGTCGCCGAGGTCGGCCTCGGTGGTCGGGCACATCAGCACCCCCGCGCCGCTCTCTGCGATGAGGGCCATGTCGTCCTCGGTCAGATGGGTGGCGTGGACCAGCCAGGTGCGCGGCGAGAGCGCACCGGCATCGGCGAGCACCTGCGTCGGCGTCCGTCCGTACGCGGCCAGCGACTGCTCGTTCTCCGCCGGCTGCTCGGAGAGGTGGACGTGCAGGGGCGCCTCAGGGGGTAGCCCCTCGGCGACCAGAGCGATGTCGTCGGGGGAGACCGCGCGTACGGAGTGGATGGCCGCGCCGACGGTGTGCTGCTGCTCGTGGAGGCGGCGCCAGCGGTCGAGCCAGGCGGCCGCGGTGCCGTCGCCGAAGCGGCGCTGCTCGGGGAGGAGCGGTCTGCCCGGGGCGCTGGTCAGGTAGAGCGTGTCGAGGAGGGCCAGGCGGATCCCGACGCTCGCGGCGGCGCGGATGAGCGCTGCGCCGAAGGCGTTGGGATCCTCGTAGGGCGAGCCGTCGGGCCGGTGATGGATGTAGTGGAACTCGGCGACCGACGTCCAGCCGGTCACCAGCATCTCGGCGAAGACGGCCTCGGCCAGCTGCTCGTAGGAGTCGGGGGTGAGGCGGTCGGCGACGGCGTACATCTGTTCGCGCCAGCGCCAGAAGTCGCCGCCCTGGTCGTGCGTCCGGCCGCGCAGCGCGCGGTGGAAGGCGTGGGAGTGGGCGTTGCCGGAGCCGGCGAGCACGGTGCCGAGGCGGAGGTCGGCGGTCTGCGCGCCGTCGCTCGGGGTGATAGCGGAGATCCGGCCGTCGGTCACCTCGATCACGACGTCGGTGACCTCGGCACCGTCGACCAGGGCCCGCTCGGCGTGGATCCGGATCGTGCCGGGGCTCATCGGGGCTCGCTCGCCAGCAGCCGGACGACCTCGGTCAGGGCTCGCGCCCCGGCCCGGCAGTCGTCGTCGGTGGCGGTCTCGTAGGGCGAGTGGGAGACGCCGGTGGGGTTGCGGGTGAAGAGCATCGCGGTCGGGACGTCGGAGGCCAGGATGCCGGCGTCGTGGCCGGCGCCTGTCGCGAGCACCGGCACCCCGCCGAGTGCTCCGACGAGCCGTTGTCGCAGGTCAGGGTCGAAGTGGACGGTGGAGACGTAGGACTCCTCGGTCACCTCCAGGCTGCAGCCGTGCTCCTTCGCGACCGCGTGGGAGGCCTCCAGGATCTCGTCGAGGAGGGCTCGGGTCTGCGGGTCGGTGTCGCCGCGTACGTCGAGCCAGGCATCCACCCGGGACGCGATCACGTTGGTGCCGCCCGGGATCGGGGTGAGACGCCCGATCGTGGCCCGCGCCGCGTCGGCCCCGTCGTGGGCCGACGCGATCCGCTGGGCGGCGAGCACCGCGGCCGCCATCGCGGCCACCGGGTCGCGCCGGTCGCGCATCCGGGTCGCGCCGGCGTGGTTGCCCTCCCCGGAGAAGACCAGCTTCCAGCGGCCGTGGGCCAGGATGCTCGAGGCCACCGCGACCGACGTATCGAGGTCGGCGAGCCCGATGCCCTGCTCCACGTGGAGCTCGACGAAGGCCGCCAGGCTCGCCAGCCGCTCCTCGTCGCGGCCGAGCCCGGCCGGGTCGATCCCGTCCGCCCGGCAGGCCTCGGCGTACGTCACACCGGTGCCGTCGGTGAGCGCCGCCACCGTGGTGCCGGGGATGGCACCGGTCATCAGCTTCGATCCCAGGCAGGCGATGCCGAACCGGGAGCCCTCCTCCTCGCCGAACGCCGCGACCGTCACCGGCCGGGCCGGGACGAAGCCCTCGTCCATGAGCGCCGCGACCGCGGCCAGCGAGGACGCGACGCCGAGCGGGCCGTCGTAGGCGCCCCCGCCCGGCACCGAGTCGAGATGCGACCCGATCGCGACCGTCCCCGTTTCCTTCGGGCCCCAGTGGGCCCAGATGTTGCCGTTGCGGTCGGTCTCGATCTCGAGGCCGAGCCCTGCCGACGTACGCCGGAACCACTCGCGCAGCTCCAGCTCTGCCGGTTCGTAGACGTGCCGGGAGTAGCCACCACGCACCGGGTCGCGGCCGATCTCGGCGATCTCGCCCAGCAGTTCGACGACGTCCAAACTCACAGTCTTCCTCTACTTCTTTGCCGAGTCGGCCCGTCTTGACGGGCCCGACTCGGCGAGCATTGTGGTCAAGATGAGCCGACTCGGCGGGTCAGGCGTCCAGCATCGGGATGTTGAGGCCGCGCTCGCGGGCGACGTCGCGGGCGTGCTCGTAGCCGGCGTCCACGTGACGCATGACGCCCGTGCCGGGGTCGTTGGTCAGGACCCGTTCGATCTTCTCCGCGGCCAGGGGAGTGCCGTCGGCGACACAGACCTGGCCGGCGTGGATGGAGCGACCGATGCCGACGCCGCCGCCGTGGTGGATGGAGACCCACGAGGCGCCGGAGGCGGTGTTGAGGAGAGCGTTGAGCAGCGGCCAGTCGGCGATCGCGTCGGACCCGTCCTTCATCGCCTCGGTCTCGCGGTAGGGCGAGGCCACCGAGCCGGAGTCGAGGTGGTCGCGGCCGATGACGACCGGCGCTGAGAGCTCCCCGGAGACGACCATCTCGTTGAACTTCAGCCCGGCGAGGTGGCGCTCCTTGTAGCCCAGCCAGCAGATCCGCGCCGGCAGGCCCTCGAAGTGCACCTTCTCGCCCGCCTGGGTGATCCAGCGCTTGAGGCCCTCGTTCTCGGGGAAGAGGTCGACGATCGCCCGGTCGGTCTTGGCGATGTCCTCGGGGTCACCCGAGAGCGCCGCCCAGCGGAAGGGGCCGAGACCCTCTTCGAAGAGCGGCCGGATGTAGGCGGGGACGAAGCCGGGGAAGGCGAACGCGTTCGCGAACCCGCCCAGGCGGGCGCCCTCGCGCAGCGAGTTGCCGTAGTCGAACACCTCGGCGCCGCGGTCCATGAAGCCGACCATCGCCTCGACGTGCTTGGCCATCGAGGCCTGCGCCTTCTCGGTGAAGTCGTCGGGGTCCTCCTGGGCCCGCGCGGCCCACTCCTCGACGGTGTATTCCAGCGGGAGGTAGGAGAGCGGGTCGTGCGCCGATGTCTGGTCGGTGACGATGTCGACCTCGACCCCACGCGCCAGGACCTCCGGGAAGACCGCGGCGCAGTTGCCGACGAGGCCGATGGAGCGCGGCGTACGCGACTTCTTGGCCTCCTCGGCCTGGGCGAGTGCGTCATCGAGCGACGACGCGACGGTGTCCATGTAACCGTGGTCGACCCGGCGCCGGAGACGCGATTCGTCGACGTCGACGACGATCACGACGCCTTCGTTGAGCGTGACCGCGAGCGGCTGGGCGCCACCCATGCCGCCGGCGCCGCCGGTCAGGGTGAGCGTGCCGGCCAGGGTGCCGCCGAACCTCTTGCGCGCGATGGCGGCGAAGCACTCGTAGGTGCCCTGGAGGATGCCCTGGGTGCCGATGTAGATCCACGAGCCGGCGGTCATCTGGCCGTACATGGTCAGGCCGAGCGACTCCAGCCGCCGGAACTCCGGCCAGGTGGCCCAGTCGCCGACGAGGTTGGAGTTGGCGATCAGGACGCGCGGCGCCCACTCGTGGGTGCGGAAGACGCCGACCGGCTTGCCGGACTGCACCAGCAGGGTCTCGTCGGCCTCGAGATCGTCGAGGGTGCGGACGATGGCGTCGTAGGCCTCCCACGACCGCGCGGCGCGGCCGGTGCCGCCGTAGACGACCAGGTCGTCGGGGCGCTCGGCCACCTCCGGGTCGAGGTTGTTCATCAGCATGCGCTTGGCGGCCTCGGTCTGCCAGTTCTTGGCGGTGATCTCGGGGCCGCGGGCTGCGCGGACAGTGCGTGGTTCGCTCATGTGGTCCATCTCACCTCATCCGGGGATCGGGCGTCAGCCCGCCCCGGCGAAAAGTTCGTCCTGGAGGGCTGGTATCGGCGCATTTTCCCGCCATGGCGGGATTCTGCCGCGGGATCTGCGGACCGATTGCGCCGCTTTCCCACCATGGCGGGAAAGCGGCGCGCGGTGGCGGTCAGCGGATCTCGGCGAGGGTGCGCGCCTTGTCGAGCAGCGCACCGGTGGCGACGAGGTCCACGACGGCCTTGATGTCGGGGGCCAGGAAGCGGTCGGGCCCGGGGGCCGGGACCAGCGTGCGGATCTGCTCGACCAGTGCGGCACCGACGGCGCCGGGGCGCTCCGGGGCGCGCATGTCGATCGCGCGCGCGGCGGTGAGGATCTCGATCGCGACGACCTGACGTGCGCCGGAGATGGCGCGACGGAGCTTGCGGGCGGCGTTCCAGCCCATCGAGACGTGGTCCTCCTGCATCGCGGAGGTGGGGATGGAGTCGACGCTCGCCGGGACGGCCAGGCGCTTGAGGTCGGAGACGATCCCGGCCTGGGTGTACTGCGCGATCATGTGCCCCGAGTCGACCCCGGGGTCGTGGGCGAGGAACGGCGGCAGCCCGTGGTTGCGGGCCTTGTCGAGGAACCGGTCGGTGCGGCGCTCGGAGATCGAGGCGAGGTCGGCGGTGGCGATGGCCAGGAAGTCGAGTACGTAGCCGATCGGTGCGCCGTGGAAGTTGCCGTTGGACTCGACCCGGCCGTCGAGCGTGACGACCGGATTGTCGACCGCGCTGGCGAGCTCGGTCTCCGCCACCCGGGCGGCGTGGGCCATGGTGTCGCGCACCGCGCCGTGGACCTGGGGCGCACAGCGCAGCGAGTAGGCGTCCTGCACCCGGGTGAACCCGGTCCCGCGGTGGTCGGCGACGATGCCGCTGTCCGCGAGGACGGCGCGGATGTTGGCGGCCGAGGTCGCCTGGCCGGCGTGCGGACGCAGCGCCTGGAGGTCCTCGGCGAAGACGCTGTCGGTGCCCTGGAGCCCCTCGATGCTGAGCGCTCCGGCGATGTCCGCGGTGGCCACCAGGTCATCGAGGTCGGCGAGCGCCAGGACGAGCATCGCCAGCATCCCGTCGGTGCCGTTGATCAGCGCCAGCCCCTCCTTCTCGCGCAGCGCGACCGGGGTGATCCCGGCGGCCGCGAGCGCGTCGGCCGCGGGCACCAGCTCGCCGTCGGCGTTGCGTACGTCGCCCTCGCCCATCGCCGCGAGCGCGCAGTGGGCGAGCGGGGCCAGGTCGCCGGAGCAGCCCAGCGAGCCGTACTCGCCGATGACCGGGGTGATCTGGGCGTTCAGGAGCGCGGCGTAGGTCTGGGCGACCTCGGGGCGCACTCCGGTCCGCCCCGTGGCGAGGGTCGAGAGGCGGAGCAGCATGAGGCCGCGTACGACCTCCTTCTCGATCTCGGCGCCCGAGGAGGCCGCGTGCGAGCGGACCAGCGAGGCCTGCAGCTGGGCGCGGTGCTCGGGCGGGATCGAGGTGTTGGCCAGCGCGCCGAAGCCGGTCGAGATGCCGTAGTGGGGCCGGGTGTCGTGGGCGAGGTCCTCGATGAGCGCGCGGCTCGTGGCCATCGCCTTCAGGGACTCGTCGGTGAGGGTGATGGGGGCGTCATGACGGGCGACGGCGACTACCTGGTCGAAGGTGAGGGCGCCGACCCCGACGGGAACCGTGGTGTTGGTCATGAGGTGAGTGGATCACATCACACTCACGCGGGTGCGCACAGGCCGTTGTCGGCGGCGTCCTTCTCCTGCTGCTCGGGGGTCACGGACTCGGCCGGGACCTCGTTGGGGGAGGCGCTGACCTCGGGGTTCGCGGGTGTGGTGGCGCTCGTCGGAGAGCTGGTCGGTGAGCTCGCCGGGGCGCTCGCCGGGTCGTGCAGGGGACGGTCCTCGAGCATCCGCTGCCACAGGTCGTCGGCCTTCGGGAGGATCTGGAGCCGGCCCCAGTTGGGATCGCCCTCGGGATAGGCCTGGTTGGGCACCGTCTCGAACTCGATGCTGTCCGGGTCGACGTCGCGCATCTGGGCGGCCAGCTCGGCCAGCCCGGCGACGGAGCCGATGTCGGTGGTGATCGACTTCGACAGCTCGGTGGCGAACGTGGCCAGCCGGCGTGGGCGGGTCAGGGTGCCGGCGGAGAGGACCTTGGTGGCGAGAGCGGTGAGGAAGTACTGCTGACGCCGCATCCTGCCGAGGTCGGCGTTGGGGGTGGAGGAGCGGTTGCGTACGTAGTCGAGCGCCTGCTTCCCGCGCAGGTTGTGGGTCCCGGCGGGGAGGAAGATGTTGTGCTCCTCGTCGTCGATCTCCTCGGGGATGCAGATCGTGACGCCGCCGACGGCGTCGACCATGCCGCGGAACCCGGCGAAGTCGAGAGCGAGGTAGTGGTCGACCGGGATGCCGGTGAGCAGCTCGGTCTGGCGAGCGGTGCAGATCGGGCCGCCGAGGGCGTAGGCCTGGTTCCACATCACGCCGCTGGCCTCGGGGATCGTGGTGCCGTCGGGGGCGGTGCACTCGGGCCGGTCGACGAGCGCGTCGCGGGGGATCGAGACCCCGTAGGCCGACTTCCGGTCGGCGGCGACGTGGAGCAGGATCGTGCTGTCGGAGCCGCCCGAGCCGCCCTCACCGTCGATCGAGCAACCCGCACAGTCACGTCCGTCGGTGCCGAGGATCAGGATGTTGAGCGGCTGCTTGGGGCCCTCGTCCTGGTTCTCCGGCTCCTCGACGAGGTGGTGGATGTCGCCGCCGGAGCCGAGGTTGCGGTTGAGATGGCCGTAGAACGCCCAGGTGCCGATCCCGGTGCCGACCGCCAGGAACAGCATGGTGATCACGACGGTGAGCACGACCGTACGCGTGCCTGATCTCGTCTCCGACCTCATCACCCTCCCTCGCCCATCCGCGTGAGCAGACCGTCTGCGTGTGCAGCCCACACAGGTTGTACGCGCCAGTGAGCCGAGAGGTTGCTTCTTCAGGTAACGGCAATGTGAAACCATGAGGAAGGCACTGTCCGAAAACCGCGCGTAATTTCGTTCCTAACGCGGCAACATGGGGGACATGGATGGGACGACGAGCGTGAACGGACTCGACTTCGAGTCGTGCTACCGCGCCGTTCGGTCGCGCGACCGGCGCTTCGACGGGGTCTTCTACACGGCAGTGGCCTCGACCGGGATCTACTGCCGCCCCTCGTGCCCGGCGCGCACCCCGGCTCTGACCAATGTGTCGTTCCACCGGACCGCCGCGGCGGCCCAGGCGGCCGGCTACCGCGCGTGCAAGCGCTGCCGCCCCGACGCCACCCCGGGCAGCCCGGAGTGGGACGTGGCTGCGACGCTGGCCGGACGCGCGATGCGGCTGATCGCCGACGGAGTCGTCGACCGGGAGGGTGTCGAGGGGCTGGCCCGCCGGGTCGGCTACTCGCCGCGCCACCTGACCCGGCTGCTGACCACCGAGCTCGGCGCCGGCCCCTTGGCCTTGGCGCGGGCGCGGCGCGCGCAGACCGCACGGACGCTGGTCGAGACCACCGAGCTCGGTTTCGCGGACATCGCGTTCGCGGCGGGCTTCTCGAGCGTACGCCAGTTCAACGACACCGTCCGCGAGGTCTACGCGGCCTCGCCGACCGAGCTCCGCGGGCGCCGTGGCTCGCGGCGCCGGGCCGACGGGACGATCGCGCTGCGGCTCGCCGTCCGTACCCCGTTCGCCGGCCGTGCCCTGCACGCCTTCCTGCGCGACCACGTGGTGCCGGGCGTGGAGGTCGCAGGGGTCGAGGACGGACGGCTGTGGTTCGCCCGCAGCCTCGATCTGCCCAACGGACCGGGCACGCTGCGCCTCGAGCTCGCCGACATCCCCGAGGGTGAGACCGGCTTCGTCCACGCGACCTTCAAGCTCACCGACCTGCGGGACACCACCGCGGCGGTCGAGCGCGCCCGGAGGCTGCTCGACGCCGACTGCGACCCGCGCGCTGTCGGCGACGTCTTCTCCGGCGACCCGGTCATCGGTCCGCTGGCCCTGGCGCTGCCGGGGCTGCGGGTGCCCGGCACCGTCGACGGCGGCGAGCTGGCGCTGCGTACGATCGTGGGGCAGCAGGTCTCGGTCGCCGGCGCGCGTACGGTGCTGGCGGGGATCGTCGCCGAGCACGGCCGCCCGATCGCGACCGAGATCGACGGTCTCACCCATCTGTTCCCGTCCGCGGAGACCCTCGCCGCCGCCGACCCGGCCGGCATGCCCATGCCGCGCTCGCGCGGGCGGGCGGTCACCGGCCTGGCCGCGGCCCTCGCCTCCGGCGAGCTCCAGCTCGACCGCGGCACCGATCGCGACGTCGTGCACGAGCAGCTGCTCGGCCTGCCCGGCGTCGGCCCCTGGACCGCCGACTACGTCGCGCTGCGTTCCCTCGGCCACCCCGATGTCTTCCTGCCGACCGACGTCGGCATCCGACGAGCGCTGGAAGTGCTCGGCGCGCACGCGGCGGATCCCGCCGCGTGGCGGCCGTGGCGCTCGTACGCCCTGCTCTACCTGTGGACTTCACTGACTGCTCTGGAGGAACTCTGATGTGGACCATCATCGACTCGCCCGTCGGCGAGCTCCGGCTGGTCGCGCACGACGGCGCGATCACCGCGATCGACTTCATGCCCGCGCTCTACGCCGAGGGCCGGCCGCGCGGGGAAAGGTCCGACTCGGACCCGCTGCTGACGGAGTGCGCCCGGCAGCTCGGCGAGTACTTCGCCGGTGACCGGACCACCTTCGACCTGCCGCTCGCGCCCTCCGGGACCGCGTTCCAGGAGAGGGTATGGGAGCAGCTGTTGAAGATCGAGTACGGCACGACCTGCTCCTACGGGCAGATCGCCGGCCGCCTCGAGCTGACCGGCCACGGCGCCCGCGCGGTCGGGCTCGCCAACGGCAAGAACCCGATCCCGATCGTGATCCCCTGTCACCGCGTCGTCGGCGCGAACGGCTCGCTGACCGGCTACGCCGGTGGGCTGGACCGCAAGACGACGCTGCTGGGACTGGAGAGCGGCGCCCTCTTCTGATGGCGAGACTGCAGTTGTGGCGGGCGAGACCGCAGTTGTGGCGTACGCCGCTGGTGATCTGTGCGCTCGTGGCCGCGCTCGCCGGGCTTGCCGGGCTCGCCGGGTGCGGAGAGGGGACCGCGGAACCCGCCGAACCCGTGACCGGTGAGAGCACGAGGTCGGGAGAGGCGGGGGAGCGCGAGCTGCTCGTCAACGGCCAGCTGACGTGCGACCAGGACGTGTCGAGCGACGAGGCGAAGGACACCATCGAACGCGTCGGCGGACTCCAGCAGCCCACCTGGTCGGTGAGGTTCGCGGAGAGCACCGCGGCCGGTGTCGTCGTGCTGGTCGCAGGCGACCTCGAGGACGCCCAGCCTCGGCTCTTCGAGGACTACGGCGTCGCCGCGATCGTCGGGCTGGCCGAGGACCAGACTCGGGCCGAGGACTTCAAGGCTGTTCGTGAGGCGGTTCGGGAGATCTGCGGTTGAGGTTGCGGGGATACCCGGTTGACCGGTGAAACCTGGACTTGGCGGGCACTGAAACACCCGTCAAGCGCAGGGATACCCGGTCAACCGGGTATCCCTGGGGCAGGAGTGACAGGAGTTACTCCGCAGCCGCGCGCCGCAGCGACTCCGAGAGCCGGTCGGCAGCAGCCAGGACCGCGGGAGCGTGCATCTTGCCGGGCTGGCGGGTGAGACGCTCGAGGGGGCCGGAGACGGAGACGGCGGCGATGACCTTGCCGCCGGGGGAGCGGACCGGAGCGGAGACGGACGCGACGCCGGCCTCGCGCTCGCCGATCGACTGCGCCCAGCCGCGCCGGCGGATGCCGGACAGGGCGGCCGCGGAGAAGGCGGCGTTCTGCAGGCCGCGGTGGAGGCGCTCGGGGTCCTCCCATGCGATCAGTATCTGAGCGGCCGACCCGGCACGCATCGTCAGCTGCGAGCCGACGGGAATCGTGTCGCGCAGACCGGAGGGGCGCTCGGCGGCGGCGACGCAGACGCGGAAGTCGCCCTGGCGCCGCCACAGCTGCGCCGACTCGCCGGTGATGTCGCGCAGACGCGCCAGGACGGGCCCGGCGGTGGCCAGCAGCCGGTCCTCGCCGGCAGCGGCGGAGAGCTCGGCCAGGCGCGGACCGAGGACGAAGCGGCCCTGCATGTCGCGGGCGACCAGACGGTGGTGCTCCAGAGCGACCGCCAGACGGTGCGCGGTCGGACGGGCGAGACCCGTCCCGGCCACCAGACCCGCCAGGGTCGCCGGGCCGGATTCGAGAGCTGTGAGCACAAGGGCGGCCTTGTCGAGCACACCCACACCGCTGGAACTGTCCATATCGCAAGACTAACTTCTCAGAACCTGAGATGCAACGTTACGCTCGTAGAAGCAGACTGGAAGTGGCGGATCTGACATCGCGATCCAACGCTCGAGCAGCCGCCACCGGCCACTACAGACCAAAAATGCCAGATGGAGAACGTGTCATGGGCAGGACCTTGTCGGAGAAGGTGTGGGACGAGCATGTCGTCCGGTCGACCGCGGGAGAGCCCGACCTCCTCTACATCGACCTTCACCTCATCCACGAGGTGACCAGCCCGCAGGCCTTCGACGGCCTGCGGCTGTCCAACCGGAAGGTGCGCCGTCCGGACCTCACCATCGCGACCGAGGACCACAACGTCCCGACCGTCGACTGGGACAAGCCGATCGCCGACCCGGTCAGCCGCACCCAGGTCGAGACGCTGCGCAGGAACGCCGAGGAGTTCGGCGTACGTCTCCACCCCCTCGGCGACGCCGAGCAGGGGATCGTCCACGTGGTAGGCCCGCAGCTGGGCCTGACCCAGCCGGGCATGACGATCGTGTGCGGTGACTCCCACACGAGCACGCACGGCGCGTTCGGCGCGATCGCGTTCGGCATCGGCACCTCCGAGGTCGAGCACGTGCTGGCGACCCAGACGCTGATGCAGGACAAGCCCAAGACCATGGCGGTCACCGTCAACGGCACCCTGCCCGAGGGTGTGAGCGCCAAGGACCTGATCCTCACCCTGATCTCCAAGACCGGCACCGGCGGTGGCCAGGGCTACATCGTGGAGTATCGCGGCGAGGCCATCCGCGAGCTCTCCATGGAGGCCCGGATGACGATCTGCAACATGTCGATCGAGTGGGGCGCCAAGGCCGGCATGATCGCCCCCGACGAGACCACCTTCGCCTACATCAAGGACAAGCCCGAGGCTCCGAAGGGCGCCGAGTGGGACCAGGCCGTCGCGCACTGGAAGTCCCTGGTCACCGACGAGGACGCGGTCTTCGACAAGGAGATCGTCCTCGACGCCGCCGAGGTCACCCCGTTCGTCACCTGGGGCACCAACCCGGGCCAGGGCGTCCCGCTGGGTGCTGCCGTCCCGAGCCCCGACGACTTCGAGGACGCCGACGAGAAGATCGCGGCCGAGAAGGCCCTGGCCTACATGGGCCTCGAGGCCGGCACTCCGATGCGCGAGGTGCACATCGACACCGTCTTCCTGGGCTCCTGCACCAACGGCCGCATGGAGGACCTGCGTACGGCCGCCGACATCATCCAGGGCCACCGCGTCGCCGAGGGCACGCGATTCCTGGTGGTGCCGGGCTCGGCCAAGGTGCGCCTCCAGGCCGAGGAGGAGGGTCTGCACAAGATCTTCCTCGACGCCGGCGCCGAGTGGCGCGGCGCGGGCTGCTCGATGTGCCTGGGCATGAACCCCGACACCCTCGCCCCCGGCGAGCGCAGCGCGTCGACCTCCAACCGCAACTTCGAGGGTCGCCAGGGCAAGGGCGGACGCACCCACCTGGTCTCGCCGGAGGTGGCCGCCGCCACCGCCGTACGCGGCACCCTCTCCTCGCCCGCCGACCTGACTCTCGTGGAGGCCTGAGAACCATGGACAAGTTCACCACCCACACCGGCACCGGCGTGCCGCTGCGCCGCAGCAACGTCGACACCGACCAGATCATCCCGGCGGTCTACCTCAAGCGCGTCACCCGCACTGGCTTCGAGGACGGCCTCTTCGCCGCGTGGCGCAACGACCCGACCTTCGTGCTCAACAACGAGGCGTACGCCGGGGCCTCCGTGCTCGTCGCCGGTCCCGACTTCGGCACCGGCTCCTCGCGCGAGCACGCCGTCTGGGCGCTGATGGACTACGGCTTCCGCGTCGTCATCTCCAGCCGCTTCGGCGACATCTTCCGCGGGAACTCCGGCAAGGCCGGCCTGCTCGCGGCGAAGGTCGACGAGAAGGTCGTCCAGAAGCTGTGGGACTACCTCGACAACCCCGGCGCCCAGATCACGGTCGACCTCGAGTCGCGCACCGTCCGGGCCGGCGAGGGTGTCGACGCCATCGAGGACTCCTTCGACATCGACGACTACACCCGCTGGCGCCTCCTCGAGGGCCTCGACGACATCGGCATCACGCTGTCCCACGCCGACGACATCGCGGCGTACGAGGCCACCCGGCCCTCTTTCAAGCCGGTCACCCAGCACGCCTGATCGCCGAGAAGGCGCTCGCGTCGGTCGAGACGTCAGTTACGTAGATCGAATTGTCAGTTGTGGGCGACGAGAGTGCACTCTCGTCGCCCACAACTGCATTCTCGGCCGACGCAACTGACGTCTCGGCTGTCAGGGGTGGCCGGGGAGGCGGATCTGGCGGCCGTCGGCACCACGCTGGGAGCCGGTGACGCGGTCGCAGGAGCCGGTGTCGACCCAGCAGCGGAGGTACCAGGACTCGGTGGCGGTCGCGGTGTAGAGGACGACGCTGCGGTCGGACTCGAAGCCGGCGACGTAGACCTTCTCGACGGCGTCGGGAACGCGCAGGTCGATGTGCTCGGAGGTGCTCATGTTGACCGCGATGCCGCGTTCGGCGCCATAGCTGATCATCCCGGGGTCGCTGGGGTTGCGGGCGATGGCGACGATCGAGCCGTCGGGGGAGTCCGCGACCGAGCCGGGCAGCGGTGCGTGCACGCCGGGCTGGGTGAGGCTGCCGTCGGCCTCGATGGCGGCGAAGCGGGCCTCCCACTCGCCGGGGTTGTGAAGGAGTACGCCGCGGCGGAGCGGGATCAGTTGCTGGTAGCCGAGCGGCAGCGAGATCCGCTGGGTCGCATGGCCGGGATCCCATGCCGTCACCGGCGGGCGAGAGACGGTCAGCTCGCCGTAGTTGCCGGGTACGGCCGGAGGGGTCGGGACGATGCCGGTGCGGAAGTAGGCGCGGGTGCGGTCGGTGCCGAGGATCGCCGTGGCGACCGGGGCGCCCTCGAGGTCGAGCCGGTCGGTCTCCTCGCCGGTGGCGGTGTCCACGGCGACCAGGGCGGAGGTCTCGTCGCCGGTCTGCTGCAGGGCGAAGAGCTGGTTGCCGTCCTTGCTCAGGACCGGCTGGATCCACAGGCCGGGGACCTGGATGGTCTTGCCGCGTCGCGCGATCCACACCGGACCGGGCTTGTCGGCGCGCTCGTACATCAGCACCGTCCACCCGGCCACGCTCATCTGCGAGCCGTAGACCTTCTGCGGCTTCGCGCCGAGCTGGAGCCGGCCGGCCTGGTCGACGAACGGCAGCGTCGTCGCCGGACCGACGGGCAGAGCGGCGTACGTCGCCGGGACGGCGGGCGCGCTGTTACGGACCGTCGGCGCGGGCGGCGCGGGGGTGGGCGCGTTGGCCTCGGCCCCGGTGCGCCCTTCGGCGAGACGGGTCGTGTGGACCGCGAGCCAGGCCACGGAAGCGATCAGGGCGAGGATGATGCAGGCCGAGAAGAGGATTCCGGCACGGCTGTGCCTCACCGTGGGCGGCTGCTCCTCGAGCACCACGGGCGGCTGCTTTTCGTCGATGTGCACGTCGGTGATGGTCGTACCTTCCTCGTCCTGTCACCCGAAGGCCTGCGATGTCTAAGCTGAGCTACGGACGTGCCCCGAGTCTCTCCACGGTAACCACGCCGAGGCGTCGGGATCAGGAGAGTTCAGGTGAACAATCCGTTTTCACATGCCGTCGGTATGTCCGCAGGGGCCGGGCATGGCCTAAGGTCGGACGGGTGGTGAGAAAACGAGTAGCTGATGCAAGCAAACAGGCCGGAAAAGTCGTCGGCGCGGTGAAGGACACGGCCGGCAGGCTGGTCGCCGATGTGGTCTCCGGCAAGGTCAAGCTCCCCTCCGTCCCGAAGGTCAAGGTGCCGCGGCCCGGACGCAAGGCGCCGGTCAAGGCTGCCGAGCCCGTCGTGAAGCCGGCTGGCAAGCCGGTTGCCGAGCCGGCCGTCATGCCTGAGACCGCGGTCGCGCCGGTCGCGGACCCGCAGGTCGAGCCCGCCCCGGTCACCCCCGAGAAGGCAGCCGCGCCGGCCGAGAAGCCCGTCCCGGCGAAGAAGACCGCCGCCAAGAAGACCACGGCCACGAAGAGCGCTGCGAAGAAGACGACGGCGGCGAAGAAGACGACGGCCACGAAGGCGCCCGCCGCGAAGAAGGCCCCGGCGGCCAAGAAGACCACCGCGAAGAAGACGCCGGCGGCCAAGAAGACCGCGACCCCGGCGACCCCGTCGACTCCGGAGACCCCCGCGACCTCGTCGGCCCCGGCGAAGACGACGGCCGCGAAGACGACGGCCGCGAAGAAGACCGCAGCGAAGAAGACGACGGCCAAGAAGACGGCAGCCAAGAAGACGGCAGCCAAGAAGGCTCCGGCGAAGACGACGGCGGCGACGAAGGCTCCGGCGAAGAAGACCCCTGCGAAGAAGTCGACGGAGAGCGGCGCCTCGGCGACCCCGGAGACCGGCGCAGAGACGCCTTCGGTCGACTCCTAGCCGAGACTCGCGACCCGCACCGAAGCCAGGGCCGTACGCGGCCCGAGCCCCAGCCTGCGTACGGCCTCGAGGTCCTCGAGGGTGTCGACGTCGTGGCGCAGCGAGTGCAGGTCGCCCTCCAGCGGATGGGCCCCGCCGTCTCGATGGGCGGCGGCGGACCCGGGCCCGAAGGCGGGCTGGAAGCGGTCGTGGGGTGCGGTGTAGAGCGTGGTCCCCCCGCCCGCCGCGTCCTCGACGTACGCAGCCGTGAACCCGCTCGCGGCGGTCAGCGCCGCGTCCAGGTCGGCGGAGCGGAGTGCGGGCAGGTCGCCGCACAGGGCCGCGGGGCGAAGCTCCGGCCAGCGGCGCCTGGCTTCACGTGCGCCCTGCACAAGGGTCTCGTTGAGGTCTCCGCTGACCCCGTCGGGGATGACGGCGGCACCGAGGCGAGCGACGTCGGCTGCGAAGTAGGAGTCGTCGGTGATCACCAGGACGGCACCGACGCCGGAGGCGGCCAGGCACGACTCGGCGGTGTCGAGGGCGAACGAGCGAGCCAGATCGGCGCGTTCGTGCGACTCGATGCCGACCAGCCGGGACTTGCCGCGCGCCGGAGGCTTGACGGGCAGCAGGACGACGTAACCGGGTGCAGGTGCAGGCACAGGGTAGATCCTGACAGGTATCTCACAACCCCGAGGTGACGGCCCGGTAGCCTGCGTTCGTGGGAAAGTACCGGAAGTTCCAGGAGGGCAGGATCGGCTGGCCGTGGGTCGTGGCCGTCGGCATCGTGAAGCCCGTCCTTCTTGCCACCACCAAGCACCAGTGGGACGGCGGCGAGAAGATCCCGGAGAGCGGGGGAGCGGTGTTCGCGCTCAACCATGTCTCCGAGATCGACCCGTTCACCGCCGCACACATCGTGTGGGACTACGGTCGTAGGCCCAGCTACCTGGCCAAGGCCGCGCTGTTCAAGGGTCCGTTGGGCAGGTTCCTGCGGGCGGCCCGCCAGATCCCGGTGGACCGGACGGCCGGTGCGTCGGCGTTCGACGCGGCCGTGAAAGCGGTGAACGAGGGCAGCATCGTGGTCGTCTACGTGGAGGGCTCGATCACCAAGGACCCGACCGGCTGGCCGATGCGCGGCAAGTCCGGCGCGGCCCGGATCGCGCTCGCGACCGGTGCCCCGGTCTACCCGGTGGGACAGTGGGGAGCCCAGGAGCTGCTTCCGGCGTACTCTCTCAAGCCGCACCTGATCGGCCGCAAGATGATTCAGATGAAGATCGGTGACCCGGTCGACCTGAAGGATCTCGAGGTCCAGGAGCACACTGCCGCGGTCGTGAACCAGGCGACCGACCGGATCATGAAGGCGATCGTCGGCCTGGTGGCCGACATCCGGCAGGAGGAGCCGCCCAGCGAGCTCTTCGACCCGAAGAAGGCCGGTGTGAACGCGACCGGCAACCCCGACAAGAAGAGGAACACCAAGTGAGCGAGCGTCAGGGTGGCAAGGTAGCGGTCTTCGGAGCGGGCTCGTGGGGCACCGCGTTCTCGGTGATCCTCGCTGACGCGGGCAACGACGTGACGATGTGGGCGCGCCGCGAGGAGGTCGCGGCGGCGATCAACGACACCCACGAGAACCCCGACTACCACCCGGGCACCGAGCTGCCCCGCAACATCAGCGCGACCCACGACATCGAGAAGGCGGCGTACGGAGCCGACCTGGTCGTCCTGGCCGCGCCGTCGCAGACGCTGCGCGCCAACCTCACCGACTGGGCGCCGTTCCTGCCCAAGGACGTGCCCCTGGTCTCTCTGATGAAGGGCGTCGAGCTCGGCACCCTGGAGCGGATGAGCGAGGTCATCGCCCATGTCACCGGCGCCGGGCCGGAGCGGATCGCGGTGGTCAGCGGTCCCAACCTGTCCAAGGAGATCATCCGTCGTGAGCCTGCCGCCGGGGTCGTGGCGTGCGCCGACGAGGAGGTCGCCAAGGCGATCCAGGCCCGCGTGCACTCGCCCGCGTTCCGCCCCTACACCTCGACCGACGTCGTCGGGTGCGAGATCGGCGGCGCCTACAAGAACGTGGTCGCCATCTCCACCGGGATGGCCGCGGGCATGGGGTTCGGCGACAACACCCAGGCCTCGCTGATCACCCGCGGCCTCGCCGAGACCGCGCGACTGGCGATGAAGCTGGGCGCCAACCCGATGACCCTGATGGGTCTGGCCGGACTGGGTGACCTGGCCGCGACCTGCTCCTCGCCGCTCTCGCGCAACCGTACGTTCGGGGAGAAGCTCGGCAAGGGCATGACCACCGCCGACATCCTCGCCTCCAGCCATCAGGTCGCCGAGGGCGCCAAGTCGTCGCACTCGCTGCGCGAGCTGGCGGCGAAGGTCGGCGTGGACGTGCCGCTGGCGCAGTACGTCGACGACGTCGTCTCCGGCGCCAAGACGGTCAGCGAGATCATGGACGAGATGCTCGAGCGGCCGACGAAGGCGGAGACCGAGTAGGACATCGAGGCGGAACGGCCCCGGAGCGAGTGCTCCGGGGCCGTCGCTGTCGGTGAGGCCTCAGGCGGTCCCGAGGTCCTTCCACGGGCCCCACTCCTCGGTGCCGGGAGTGTTGCCCTGGGTCCACCACTTGGCCTCCCACAGGTGGCCGCCGTAGGTGACGCGGTCACCCGCCACGTACACCGTCGTGGCCGACCACGCGGCCGCGCCGCCCGGCGGGTCGGTCGGCGGGTCGGTCGGCTCCTCGGTCGGCGGGTCGGTCGGGTCCGGCTCCTCGACCGGACCACCGGTGCCGTTGCGCATGGCGTCGGCGAAGGTGCCGATCAGCTCGCCCTGGCGGTCCCCGGACAGCTCCCACCACATGCCTCCGCCGAGGCGCTGGGAGATCGCGTAGGCCGCCTTCTGCCTGATGGTGGACACGTTGTCGTAGGTCCACCACTGGTTGCCGTCGTAGCGCCAGGCGGCGCCGGTGGCGGCGTCGTAGTGGTCGGTGCCGCGGGTCTTGAGCTTGTCGTAGTCCTCGTTGCCCGCCTCGTACGTCCCGGGTGCCGCGGCCGTCGCCGGCCCCCACGGCTGGGCCGAGGTCGCGCCCTGCCAGCCGCGACCGTAGGCCGCCATGCCCAGGCCGAGCTGGGACGGCGAGATCCCGGCGTCGAGGTACTCCCGGACCGACTCGTCTACGCTGAACCGCTTGCCGTCGGGGCGCGGGTCGGCGGGGTCGGCGTAGAGGTTGCCCTGGTGGCCGGTGAGCTTCGGGTCCCAGGCGCCCCACAGGTCGTAGCCCTGGATGTTGCCGAAGTCGAGCGAGCGGAAGATCGCCGGGTCGTTCCAGCCGCCGGCCTCGATGTCCTGCGGGTTGGCCGGGAGGAAGGCCGAGAGCTGGTAGTCCTTGCCCGTGGTCGCGCCCAGGGCGTCCAGCTGGGAGCGGAACTCGGCCAGCAGCGCCTTGAAGTTGGCGCGGTCGTTGACCGGGTCGACGTGGTTGCCGGCGTTGCCGTTGGGCGAGCCCGGCCACTCCCAGTCGATGTCGAAGCCGTCGAAGACACCGGCGGCCGAACCGGCGCCACCGCGGCCGTCGATCACCGGCAGGTTGCCCTTGATGTAGAGGTCGATGCACGAGGAGACGAGCTTGCGGCGCGACTCCGGGGTCGCCGCGGCCAGGGAGAAGTTCTTCGACCAGGTCCAGCCGCCCAGCGAGAGCAGGACCTTCAGGCCCGGGTGCTTCGCCTTGAGCTGCTTGAGCTGGTTGAAGGAGCCGGCCAGGGGCTGGTCCCAGGTGTCGGCCGTGCCGGAGACGGATGCGTCGGCTGCGTACGACATCCCGTAGTCGGCGTAGGCGTCACCGGCCCCGTCGGAGCCGTTGGGCCCTTCGCCCTGGGCCTTGTTGGCCTCGAAGCAGGTCAGGGTCTGGTGGTGGATGTTGCCGAAGGCGTAGTTGAGGTGGGTCAGGTCGTCGGCGACGCCGGACGTCTCGAGCTGCTTGACCTTGAAGCCGCGGCCGTAGACGCCCCACTGCACGAAGTAGCCGACGTTGCGGTAGCCGTTGATGGCGGTCGGCTCCGCGGCGGCCGCCTTCAGCGATGCGCTGGACGGGCTGCTGGTGAGGGCGAGCGTGCCGGTGAGGGCGAGTGCTCCGGCGAGTGCGCCGATGAGAAGGCCGGCGATCCGGCGTGATCTTCGTGGGGGCAAGGCGACATGCATGGTGACACCTCCGAGGTGATGGCTTGCTCGGGCACCAGGCGCCCGATCGCCTTTCGATGGTGGCAGTCTCCGTATTTGTAAGCAACCCTTACTAATTAAGGAATTTCAGAACGTAATTCGAGGTCGGCGCGGAAGTAGTACGTTCGATTGGCCGCCAATCCTGGGAGATCGCCATGCTCGGACGCCGCTCTGCAGTTGTTGCCACGTTGACCGGAGGCGCGCTCGCCCTGGCCACCCTGGTCCCGTACGCAGGGGCCACCGCCGCCCCCGACGACCGGCTCGTGCCGCCACCGAAGGTGCCCACCGCGGTGGGCTACGGCGGCGCGGTGGCGAGCGTCGACGCCGATGCGAGCCGGATCGGGCTCGAGGTGCTGCGCAAGGGCGGCAACGCGACCGACGCGGCGATCGCGACGGCCGCAGCGCTCGGGGTCACCGAGCCCTACTCGGCCGGTATCGGCGGTGGTGGCTTCTTCGTGCACTATTCCGCGCGCACCGGTGAGGTCGAGACGATCGACGGACGGGAGAAGGCGCCGGCAGCGATGCCGCACGACGCGTTCATCGATCCGGAGACCGGCAAGGAGTATCCGTTCTTCCCGGACATGGTCACCAGCGGCGCCTCGGTCGGCGTCCCCGGCACCCCGCTGACCTGGGACAAGGCGCTGAGGAAGTGGGGCACCCGCTCGCTCGCCCAGTCGCTCGAACCGGCCGCGCGGCTGGCTCGCCGAGGCTTCGTCGTCGACCAGACCTTCCGCCAGCAGACCGTCGACAACGCGGAACGTTTCGCGGCGATCGATTCCACCGCGGAGCTGTTCCTTCCCGGAGGGTCCGCGCCCGAGGTCGGCAGCCGGTTCCGCAACCCCGACATCGCCGCGACCTACGACCTGATCGGACGCAAGGGCGTGAAGGCCTTCTACCGCGGCCCGCTGGCGGCCGAGATCGCTGCGACCGTGGCCGAGCCGCCGAAGACCGACGACACCGACCTGCCGGTCCCGCCGGGCTGGGTCACCGCCGAGGACCTCGCCGCCTACACCGCCCCCGACCGAGAGCCGACCCACTCGACCTACCGGGACCTGGACGTCTACGGGATGGCGCCGCCGTCCTCCGGTGGCACGACGGTGGGGGAGGCGCTCAACATCCTGGAGCGCTACGAGCTGGCCGGGATGAGCGCTACTGAGGCCTACCACCACCTGATCGAGTCGAGCGCGATCGCCTTCGCCGACCGTGGCGCCTACCTGGGCGACCCCGACCACGTCGACGTGCCCGTCGACGCCCTCCTCGACGACACCTTCGCGGCCGAGCGGGCCTGCGGGATCGATCCAGCGGCCGCTAGGCCGAAGCCGGTGGCCGCCGGGAACGCCGACGACTACGACGGCGTCTGCGACGATCCGGCCGGCGCCGGGGTGACCGCCAGGGACACCGAGAACCTGGAGACCACCAACCTGACCGTGGTCGACCGGTGGGGCAATGTCGTCGAGTACACCCTGACCATCGAGCAGACCGGAGGGTCCGGCATCACCGTGCCCGGTCGCGGCTTCATCCTCAACAACGAGCTGACCGACTTCTCGACCACCTACCGGCCCGACGATCCCAACCGGATCGAGCCCGGCAAGCGACCCCGCAGCTCGATGTCGCCGACGATCGTCCTCTCCGACGGGCGCCCCCTGCTCGCGGTCGGCTCGCCCGGAGGCTCGACGATCATCACCACCGTGCTCCAGATCCTCGTCGAGCGGTTCGCCCGCGGCCGGACCCTGCCCGAGGCGATGGCGGCGCCGCGGGTCTCCCAGCGCAACGCCGCGAACACCGGGGCCGAGCCGGCGTTCATCGAGGCGTACGGAGGGCCGTTGACGTCGCTGGGACACCGGTTCGCCTCCACGGCAGAGATCGGCGCGGCCACCGCGATCGAGATCGGCCCGGACGGGCTGCTGACCTCGACGGCGGAACCCTGGCGTCGAGGGGGTGGGTCGGCGCTGGTGGTCAGCCCGGCGCCCTAGCCTCCGAGGCGCTCCAGCGCCTGGGCGAGGTCGTCCCAGAGGTCGTCGACGTCCTCGATCCCGACCGACATCCGCACCAGCCCCTCGGGCACCGTCGACGACTCGGTCTTCCAGCGTCGACGGCGCTCGAACGTGGACTCGACGCCGCCGAGCGAGGTCGCGTGGACCCACAGCGAGGTGGAGTGGGTGAGGAGGTCGGCCTGCTCCGCGGTCGGGAGGACGGCCGCCAGCATCCCACCGAACCCCGGATAGCGGACCTCCGCGACGGCCGGGTGCGCCCCCAGCCGCTCGGCCAGGGTCGCCGCGTTGGCGGCGGAGCGCTCGACGCGCAGGTGCAGCGTACGAAGGCCGCGAAGCGCCAGCCAGGCCTCGAACGGGCCGGGGATCGCGCCGAGGAGGTCGCGACGGGCCTTGAGTACGTCCCACAGCGCGTCGTCGGAGACCACGACCGCGCCCATCACGACATCGGAGTGACCGGCGATGAACTTGGTGGCCGAGTGGATGACGATGTCCGCGCCGAGGGCGAGCGGCTGCTGGATCAGGGGAGTGGCGAAGGTGTTGTCGACCACCACGCGGGCTCCGGCCTTGTGCGCGGCGGCGATGACGGCCGGCAGGTCGGCGAGCTGCATCCCCGGGTTGGTCGGCGTCTCGACCCAGACCAGCGCGACCTCGCCGTCGAGCCGCTCGAGCAGCTTCACGACCCTCGCGGTGTCGGAGAAGTCGGTGAGACGAGCGGTCAGCCGGCCGCGGGCCTCAAGGTCGGCCAGCTGGCCGATCGTCCCCAGATAGCTCTGCTCGGTGGCCACCACGACCGAGTCGTTGACCAGGTCCAGCAGCGTCGCGACCGCCGCGAGCCCGGATGCGAACGACAGCGCTCGCCCGCCCTCGAGCCTCCCGAGCGCTTCCTCGAAGGCCACCCACGCGTCGTTGGTGTAGCGCCCGTACTCCTTGTCGCCGCCGGCCACATAGGTCGAGGCCATCGTGATCGGTACGTTGAGCGGCTGGTCGGGCTCGTGGGCCGGCCGCCCGGCGTGGACGGCGATCGTGGCGGGCTTGTGATCCATGCCTTCGACCCTATTGCCCCCTCCGTCGACGGGTCTCACACGCCGCGCGGTTACGGGTCGGCGTACGGTCCCGGATAAGGTTGCGGCCGTGTTGACGACCCTGCTGGATGGACGTGCCTTCGGTGAGAAGCACGGCAAGGATGCTGCCACCGTCGTGGCCCTGCACGGCTGGGCCCGCAACCGCAGCGACTGGGGATCGACGCTCGAGGGCCTGGACGCGCTCGCGCTCGACCAGCCCGGATTCGGCGCCACGCCGGCTCCGGACGAGGTCTGGGGGTCCGAGGACTACGCCGCATGGCTGGCCCAGATCCTCGAGAGCCTCGACCGTCCGGTGCTCGTCGGTCACAGCTTCGGCGGCCGGGTGGCCGTCCAGCTCGCCGCAAGCCGTCCGGAGCTGGTCCGTGGCGTCATCCTCACCGGGGTGCCGTTGTTCCGCCCGAAGACCGGTGGCAAGCCCAAGCTCGCCTACCGGATCGGCCGCTGGCTCCACTCCAAGGGGTTGATCCCCGAGTCCAGGATGGAAGCGCTGCGCGAGAAGTACGGCTCGACCGACTACCGCAACGCCAAGGGCATCATCCGCGACATCTTCGTGAAGGTCGTCAACGAGTCCTACGCCGAGCAGTTGGCAGCCATCCCGAAGGACCTCCCGGTCCGGCTGATCTGGGGCGAGAACGACACCGCCGCCCCGGTCTGGATGCCCGGTGAGGCGATGGAGATCCTGGGGGACAACGCGACCCTGGAGATCGTCCCGGGCTCCGCACACCTGCTCGACGCCGGGCTGGTCAAGAGCCTTCGAGGCGCCATCGACGAACTTCGTACGAACTGAATCTGAGGGGCTGAAGAAGAAGCATGTGGATCGTCCTGGTCACCTCCGCGCTGACCCTGGTCTCGTACTACCGCTGGCTGCGGGTCGCTCAGCGTGAGCACTACGAGCCGACCCGGCTGTTCGCGATCGAGTGGATCTGGATCAAGGCCCGCCCGGTCGAAGCGATCCTGCTCGGTGCGGTCGTCGTGGTCTGCCTGGCGTCGTTCGTGCTGCCCTACGGTGCGCTCGTGGGCGCGCTGCTGTTCCTCGGCTGGCCCGTGGGCATGTCGTTCACCGGCGCGAAGCGGCTCGTCTGGACCGACCGCGTCAAGCGTCTGGCCGGTGTGCTCCTCGGGCTGCATGCCGTCGTCACCGTCCTGATCGTGCTGTTCGCTCCGGTCGCCGCCGGCCTGCTCCCGATCCTCGCGGTCCCGCTGGCCGAGGCGGCCCTGGCGATCATGTGGCCGGTCGAGAAGGCGATGGCGAAGAAGTGGCAGGTGCAGGCCGCCGCCACGATCAAGAAGGTCAGCCCGAAGATCGTCGCGATCACCGGCTCCTACGGCAAGACCTCCACCAAGAACTACGCCACTCACCTGATGCAGGGCCGCTGGTCGACGCTGGCCTCGCCGGCGAGCTTCAACAACGCGATGGGCCTCTCCCGCGCGGTCAACGACCGCCTCCAGCCCGGCACCGACATCTTCGTGGCCGAGATGGGCACCTACGGTCCCGGTGAGATCGCCGAGCTGACCGAGATCTTCCCGCCCGAGGTCGCCGCGATCACCACGATCGGCGAGGCCCACCTGGAGCGGATGAAGTCCCGCGAGACGATCGTGAAGGCCAAGTCGGAGATCCTTCCGAAGGCCTCGACCGTGGTGCTGAACATCGACGTACCCGAGCTCGCCCTCATCGCCGAGAACCTCCGCGCCAGCAAGCGCGTGATCGCCTGCTCCGCGGTGCCGGGCACCGCCGCCGAGGTCGTGGTGGCCGACGGCAACCTGACGATCGGCAACGAGACGTACGCCGTGGAGCTGCCCGACGAGGTCGGCCACCCGATCAACGTCGCGATCGCCGTCGGCCTCGCTCTCGCGGTCGACGTCCCGATCGAGACGATCACCCAGCGGCTCTCCTCGATCCCGGGTACGCCCCACCGTGCCGAGGCCAACCGGACCCCGGGTGGCGTGTGGGTCGTCGACGACACCTTCAACTCCAACCCGACAGGCGCCGCGGCCGCGCTCGCGAAGGCGAAGCGGCTGGCGGGGGAGTCGGGCACGGTGTGGACCATCACGCCCGGTATGGTCGAGCTGGGCACCGAGCAGGCCGCGCGCAACATCGAGTTCGCGCAGGCTGCCACGGCCTCCGACAAGATGCAGCTGTGCATCGTCGGTCGCACCAACCGAAAAGCGCTGCGGGCGGGGGACCCCGCGCGAACCACTGCGTTCGACAGCCGCAAGGCGGCGGCGGATCATGCTCTGACCGCGGCCAAGGAGGGCGACGTGGTGCTGTACGAGAACGACCTCCCCGATCACTACGCGTAGGACCCCAGGAGCTTCCACCATGAGCGTAACCAAGGCCACCATCGTCTTCGGCGGTCCCAGCGCCGAGCACGACATCAGCATCCTCACCGGCCTGCAGGCAGAGCGGGTCCTCTCCGGTGCCGGCGTCGAGGTCACCTGCCTCTACTGGGCGCGCTCGGACAAGTGGTTCCTGGTGCCCGCCAAGCAGGAGGCGCGCGACTTCCTCGGCGGCGAGCCGAAGGGCTCCAAGGCCGTCGAGTTCCGGCTCGGCACCGAGAAGGGCGACGGCTTCTACACCGTCGGCGGCTTCGGCGGCGGCAAGCGCCTGGAGACCGGCCCGATCCTCTCCGCCTTCCACGGCGGCGCGGGCGAGGCGGGCGGCATCCAGTGGCTCTTCGAGCTCGCCGGCCTGAAGGCGACCGGCGCCACCCCGGCCTCCGCCGCGCTCGGCATGGACAAGCTCGCCTTCGGCGCGGTCATGCTCAACGCCGGCCTGCCGTCGCTGCAGCGCGAGCTGCTCTCGCGCTACGCCGCCCCGTCCTTCGAAGGCCCCTACATCGTCAAGCCGCGCTTCGGCGGCTCCTCGATCGGCATCGAGGTGGTAGACGACTACGAGACCGGCCTCGCGCTCCTCAACACCTCGCCGCACCTGCGTGCCGGTGCGGTCGTCGAGCCGTACCGTCCCGACCTGTTCGACCTCAACGCCTCGGTCCGCACCGCGCCCGAGATCGCGGTCAGCGACGTCGAGCGCCCGCTGCGCTCCGACGAGGCGAAGATGTACGACTACTCCGCCAAGTACGTCCACACCGACGGCTTGTCCTCCTCGCCGCGCGAGTTCCCGGCCCAGGTCGAGGAGTCGGTCACCAAGCAGATCAAGGACCTGGCCGTACGCGTCGTGGAGCTCACCGGCCTGACCGGCATCCTCCGCATCGACTTCCTCTCCGACGGCAAGGGCGAGGTCTTCATCAACGAGGTCAACTCGATCCCCGGCGCGCTCTCGCTCTACCTGTGGCCCGACACCCCGGCCTCCGAGGTACTCACCAGCGCCATCGCCGAGGCCGAGAAGCACGTCCCCCAGGTCACCCGGAACTTCGAGGAGGGCGTCGCCCTCAAGGCCGCCGGCGGCATCGCCGGCAAGCTCACCGGTCTGAGCTGAGGCCGAGTCGGCGCAAGCTAGGGATACCCGGTTGACCGGGTATCCCTAGGCATGACGGGCACTGAAACGGCCGTCAAGCACACGAAGTGACTGTCATGTTGCTCTGACCGTCTCTACCTTTGACCAACTCGGTGGGCCATGGGCCGATCAGTATCCACAACTACACCTCGAGATCGGGTTATCCACAGCGGCAGTTTGGCTGCCCGAAAATGTCGTAGGTCATCGTCAGTGTGATCGGCATGAATCTCGAACCAGATGACGTACGTCTCATGCCCATCCAGCTGCGGCGGGAACTGCTCGCGTCCGGCTACGACGATGCCGCGATCCTGCGAGGCGTCCGATCAGGCCAGTTTTCTCGCGCCCGCCGCGGGGCGTATGTGAACGCTGCGCCGTACGCAGCACTCGACGAGCGCTCGAGGCATGCCGTGCGTGCAAGGGCCGCTGCGAAGCAGGCGAAGACCGAGGTGGTGATCTCCCATGCCTCTGCGATCGCCCTCTACCCAGAAACGGTCCCGACCTGGGGGCTCGACCTGCACCATCTGCACCTGACTAGGCGAGACGGTCGAAGCGGGCGCAAGGAAGCGGGCGTCCAGCAGCATCGTGGGCGCTTGATCGAGAGTGATGTCATTCGCCTCGGTGACGTCGACGTCACTTCGCCGGTGCGGGCGCTGCTCGAGGTCACCACCATGGCACGGGTTGAGGTCGGCCTCGTCCTGGCGAGCTGCCTCCTCCACCGCAAGCTGGTCACGATGGAACAGATCGTCCAGCGGTACGCCGGCACGATCGATCGCTGGCCCCAGACCCTGACCACTGATCTGGTTCTCCGTCTCGCGGACGGACGCATCGAGTCGGTCGGTGAGGGAAGGGTGCTCTATCTGTGTTTTGCCCAAGGCCTACCCATGCCATGCCCTCAGTACGAGGTGAGTGACGAGTCAGGGAACATCGTCGCTCGGCTCGACTTCGCGTGGCCTGAGTACGGCGTGTGGGTCGAATTCGACGGGCGCATCAAGTATCAGGAACTGCTGCGCGAGGGCGAGTCGGTCACTGACGTCGTGCTGAGAGAGAAGCGTCGGCAGGAGATGATCGAGGACATCACCGGTTGGCGGTGCATTCGACTGACCTGGGCTGACCTATCCAACCCGGAGCGGGTTGCCGCCAAGATCCGCGCTGCCCTCGCGCGCTCGGCTGCTTGATGCGTACGTCGACACCCGAATGGCGAGATGCGCGGGGACACGTGACGGGCACTTCGTGGACTTGGTGGGTGTTTCAGTGCCTGCTAAGTCCAGGGATACCCGGTCGACCGGGTATCCCATGCCCGTCCGGGTCAGCGGGCGAGAGCGCGCTTGAGGAGGGCGAGGGTGACCTCGCCCATGGAGGTGCCGTCGTGCTTGGCGGCGAAGGGGAAGACGCTGGTCTCGGTGGCGCCGGGGGTGATGGCGACCTCGAGGACGACGAAGCTGCCGTCGGGGGTGACCATGAAGTCGGTGCGGGAGATGTCGCGCATGCCGAGCAGCTTGTGGGCGCGTACGGCGGTCTCGCCGAGCTCGGTGAGCACCGCGTCGGGGAGATCGGGGCGCCCGAAGCCGACGAACTCGGCGGTGTAGCGCGCCGCGAAGTCGAACTCGTGGCCCTTGCTGAAGTCGATGGCGATCGGCGTCAGCGGCTTGGTGCCCTCGTCGGTCTCGTGGACGACCACGGAGACGTCGATGCCGGCGTAGAAGCGCTCGATGAGCGCCTCGTCGCAGTAGGCGTAGGTCTTGACCAGGGCCGCGGGGAGGGCGGAGAGGCCGTCGACGCCGGTGACGCCGAGCGCCGAGCCGCCGCGCGAGGGCTTGACCACCACCCGCTCGCCCATCCGTGAGATGACGTGCTCCATCAGCACCGGAGCGCCGACGTCGCGGAACGTCGTGGACGACAGCGAGACCGAGTCCGGCACCGGGATGCCCCCGCGGCGCAGGAGCTCGCGGGCAGCGGCCTTGTCGAACGCGACGCGGCAGGAGGTGGAGACGGTGCCGACGTACGGGATCCCGATCAGCTCCAGGAGCGTCTGGATCTCGCCGTCCTCACCGAACTGGCCGTGCAGGGCCGGCAGTGCCACGACCGCCTTGTCGCGCTCGAGGTTGTGCAGCAGCGCCCGGTCGAAGTCGTACGCAGCCACCTCCACTCCCAGCGCCGACAGCTCGCGCACGAGGTTGCGGCCGGAGGCCAGCGACACGTCGCGCTCGTGGCTCAGCCCGCCGGCGATGACGGCGACAGGCCCGGGAAGAGGAGGTTTGCTCATGGCTTCGTTCTAACAGACGGCCGCGACGGGCCGTCAATCTCAGGTGTGGACGACCGGCTCAGATGTGGACGACCGGGCAGGTCAGGGTGCGGGTGATGCCTTCGAGGCTCTGGACGCGAGCGACGACCATCTTGCCGAGCTCGTCGACATTGCGGGCCTCGGCACGGACGATCACGTCGTACGGACCGGTGACGTCCTCAGCCAGGGTCACGCCCTGGATCTTGCCGATCTCGGTGGCGACCTCTGCGGCCTTGCCGACGTCGGTCTGGATGAGGATGTACGCCTGTACGACCATGGTGCTGCTCCTGTTCTCCGTGCCTTCCTTGGCACAACGTCAGGCATGTAACCTATCGCGTTATCTGTCGCTCGACCTACACCGACCCTGGGGATAAGACACGTCATGCGTGTCCCGGTATCTCCGGGCATCGCCGGGAGGGTTGGATACAGGTATGGCTTTTCCGAGGGACACGACACTCGCCGACGTCGGTGAGTTC
The DNA here is from genome assembly GCF_036090055.1 of Nocardioides sp. NBC_00368. Taxonomy (NCBI): domain Bacteria; kingdom Bacillati; phylum Actinomycetota; class Actinomycetes; order Propionibacteriales; family Nocardioidaceae; genus Nocardioides; species Nocardioides sp. NBC_00368. Next base: position 2,488,684 of record NZ_CP107970.1, on the reverse strand, counting down.
GGGCTGATCACCGAGATGACCAAGCACTTCGCCCAGGGGGAGCACGTGCTGGTCGGCCCCGGCGACGACGCCGCGCTGCTGCGGGTCAAGCAGGGTCACGTCGTCGTCTCGACCGACCTGCTCGTCGAGGGCCGCCACTTCCGGCGCGACTGGGCCGAGGCGTCCCACATCGGCCACCGGGCGGCGGGGCAGAACCTCGCCGACATCGCCGCGATGGGCGGCGTCGCGCACTCGATGACCCTCGGCCTCGCGGTGCCGTCGGATCTCCCCGCCGAGTGGGCCGTCGACTTCGCGGAGGGGTTCGCCGCGGAGTGCTCGCTGGTGGGCGCCTCCGTCGTCGGCGGCGACGTCACCGGTGCCGACCAGATCGTCATCTCGGTGACCGCCATCGGGGCGGTCGCCCAGGCGCCGGTCCTCCGCTCCGGCGCGGAGCCCGGAGACGTACTCGCGCTGTGCGGTCGCCAGGGATGGGCCGCGGCGGGCCTGGCGATCCTCAAGCGCGGGTTCCGCTCACCTCGGGTGCTCGTCGACGCCTACCGCCGCCCGCAACCGCCGTACGCAGCCGGCCCCGCCGCCGCGGCGGCCGGCGCCTCGGCGCTGATCGACGTCTCCGACGGTCTGCTCTCGGAGGCCAGGCACATCGCCGAGGCCTCGGAGGTCTCCATCGACGTGCACACCTCGGCGCTGACCATCCCCGACGAGCTCAAGGCGGTCGCCTCGGCGACCGGCGCCGACGCGCTCGCGTTCGTGCTGGGCGGGGGAGAGGACCACTCGCTGCTCGCCGCGTTCCCGCCCGAGGTCGAGCTGCCGCAGGGCTGGACCGTCATCGGGTCGATCGGCGAGCCCGGTGGTGAGCCGGTCACGGTCGACGGGGAGGTCTACGAGGGGCCGGCGGGGTGGACGCACTTCTGAGAATCGCGCGACGGTTCGTCTAGGTATGCAGCCGAACCGTCACTTCCCGCGTGGAACTCCGCCGGGGAAGTGACGGTTTCTCTGCATACCTAGACGAACCACCACCACGACCCGCCGACGACAAAGGCCGCCACCCCGAGGGGTAGCGGCCTTCGACGAAGAATCAGCTCAGCGAGCGACCTTGCCGGCCTTGATGCAGGTCGTGCAGACATTCATACGCTTCGGGGTGCCGCCGATGACGGCACGGACGCGCTGGATGTTGGGGTCGAAGCGGCGCTTGGTCGCCTTCTTGGACCACGGCCGGTTGTTGCCGAAGCCCGGCTTCTTGTCGCAGATGTCGCAGACGGCAGCCACCGTGAACTCCTGAGGTTGAATAGATGATCGAGGTCGAATAGATATTGCCGGCGAGCGCGATGAACGGCTGCCCAGCCGAGACAACCGAACAAGCGTAGCCCGTCCGGCTGTGACGAACGAAATCGTCAGTCGCCGGAGCGGCGATCCCGCCACCGGTCCAACGGGGCCGCCAGCGCGGTGGCCAGCTTCCACCGCTTCGACCCGCGCAGATCGTCGATCTCGGTGCGCTGACCGGCCAGCTGCTTGCGCTGCGACTCGAGCCTACGGCGCTGGTCCGCGACGACCTCACGGAGCCGGGCGACCTCCTCGCGCAGCTCGAGGCCGTTCTCGACCCAGTCGGGCAGTCCGGGGGTCTGCGGAAGGTCGGGGGAGAGGCCGCGGCGCAGGACGACGTAGAACTCGATGTCGTTCTCCGGGACCGGCAGGATCTTCTCGACCGACCAGCCGGTCAGCCCGAGACGGCGCAGCTCGGCGATGATCTCGGGGAACGAGCGGTCGGTGTAGGTCCACACGTGGCAGTCGACGTACTCGCCACGGCGGGCCCGCTCGACCTGGGCCAACGTGTAGCCGAGGTCGTGGATGCAGGTCTCGGCCTCGCTCGGACCGCGGTGGTGGAGCCGCTTGGGGTCGTGGTCGACCGCGGCGCGGTGGTGGTCGAAGACGGCACGTACGGACGGAATGGTGTCGCCCGCCTCGTGCGCCTGCAGGATCTGGCCCATCGTCGTGGGCGGGCGGTGGGCGTCGAAGGTGTAGCGCCGGTCGGGGACGACCAGGACCAGGGCCCCGTCGGGGGCGGTGACGGCCTCGACCTGTCCCAGCCATCCGACCAGGTCGGGTACGTGCTCGACGACGTGGCTGGCCAGTGCCCAGTCGAAGGGCGCGCCCTGCTTCGCGGCCTCCTCGAGCGTACGCATCCGGACGCCGTCCCACATCGGATAGTCGATCTCGGGGATGGCCTCGCGGGTCACGTTGGGGTTGTCGGTGTTGGTCTCGTAGAGCCGGTTGCGGTCGTAGAGGTCGAGATAGGACACGTCTGCGGCGCCGCGGGGGACGAGCGGCTTGTGCAGCGGTCCGATCTCCAGGCCGTGGCCGGTGGAGAAGTCGAAGATTTCGGCGACGCGACGAGCGCGTGGGGACGGGGTCGGGATCGACATCCGGAAGTCCTTCGGCGTAGGGAAGTCTCCACACTAGGGATGAATCGTCACCCGTGCGGGGCGCGACCCGGCAGAACTTGTTACTCGCTCGTGTCTTTGCTGCAGCCTCGGATTTGTTCACCCGTCGTTTACCCCGTACCCAGGCACGGCCTAACCTTGGGGCCGCGACGCCGGGAAGTGTGTTCGGCGTCACAGTGTCTGGCTGGATGCAGGGTGTCGAGGAGTAGGGAGGCAGAGTGGCCGAGGTCAAGCTCGATCTGTTCCGCCGGTTCGGCGACCTGGCGACCGACGCGCTCGCGTCGCACCGCGAGGAGATCGACGCGCTCAACGTCTTTCCGGTGCCCGACAGCGACACCGGCACCAACCTCTACCTGACCATCGCCGCGGCCCGCGACCGGCTGCGCGAGTTCACCGGATCCGACTGGCGGGAGGGGCTGCGCGCCTTCTCGCGGGGCGCGCTGCTGGACGCCCGCGGCAACTCCGGGGTGATCCTGGCCGAGATGATCGGCGCCCTGCTGCGCCGCCTGATCCAGGCCACCGCGGAAGAGCGCACCGCCGTCGTCTTCGCCGACGCGCTGCGCAACGCGGCCAACGCTGCCTACGCCGCGGTGGGGGAGCCGCAGGAGGGCACCATGCTCAGCGTGCTCCGCGCCGCCGCGGACGCGGCCGAGGCGTGCGTCGAGATCGACGACTCCGCGCGCACCCGCGACGTGATGTCGGTCGCGGCCAGCGCGGCCCGCGCCGCCCTCGCCCGTACGCAGGAGCAGCTGCCCACGCTCGCCGCCGCCGGGGTGGTCGATGCCGGTGGCCGCGGGATCTGCGTCCTCCTCGACGCCTTCGACACCGCCCTGACCGGGCGCCGGCCGAGCCCGCAGGCACCGACCCCGCACATCCCCATCCCGATCCGGGCCAGTCCGGCAGGTCTGGCCGGGGCGGACGGTCATGCGCTGGAGCCGGGCGGCCCGGCCTACGAGGTGATGTACCTGCTCGATGCCGAGGACGCGGCCATCCCGGATCTCCGCAAGCGGCTCCAGCCGCTCGGCGACTCGCTGGTCGTCGTGGGTGGCGAGGGCATCTGGAACGTGCACGTCCATGTCGACGACGTCGGCGCCGCGATCGAGGCCGGGATCAACGCGGGCCGGCCCCACCGGATCCATGTGACCCACTTCGCCGAGCAGATCGCCGGCCAGGCCCACCGGCACGCGACCCGCAGCGGGCGTGCGGTGATCGCGTTCGCCGCGGGCCCGGGGCTGGCGGAGCTCTTCCGTGGCGCCGGTGCGATCGTGATCGAGGGCGGCCCGCACCGGCGCCCGACGACCTCGGAGCTGCTCGAGGCGATCACCGCCTCCGGTGCGTCCGAGGTGATCGTGCTCCCCAACGACGCGCCCACCCGGCAGTCGGCCGAGGCCGCCGCGCGCACCGCCGAGGACGACCTCGACATCAGCGTCGCGGTGATCCCGACCCGCAGCCAGGTGCAGGGGCTGGCGGCGATCGCGGTCCACGAGCCCGGCCGGAAGTTCGACAAGGACGTGCTGGAGATGACCGCCACCGCGCGACACGCGCGGCACGGTGCGGTCACGATCTCGAACACCCGAGCGATTACCATGGCTGGGCCGTGTATGCCGGGCGACGCGCTCGGGGTGCTCGACGGAGACTTCGTCAAGGTCGGCCAGGACCTGGAGGTATGTGCGACCTACGTCCTCGCCCGGCTCATCGGCGGTGGTGGCGAGCTGGTCACCCTGGTCTCCGGCCTGGAGGACCCCACCGGCGAGCTCGCCCAAGGCGTCGCGGCGTGGCTGGCTGCCAACCATCCGGCCGTAGATGTGATGGTGTACGACGGAGGCCAGGAGCGTTACCCCCTCCTGATGTCGGTCGAGTAGAGGAGAAGAGACGGTGGCGATCACCCTCGAGTCGCCGATCGAGGCCGTGCTGGGCAACAGCAAGCACGCCACGAAGTTCACCAAGGGTCTCGGCCTGCGCACCGTCGGCGACCTGCTCTACCACTTCCCGCGGCGCTACCTGCGCACCGCCGACCTCAGCCAGACCCCGCAGCTGCACGAGGGCGAGATGCTCACGGTGCTCGGCGAGGTGGTCAGGAGCGTGGTCCGACAGCACACCGATAGGCGCACCGGCCGGCCCGCCTATCGCGTCGAGACCCAGCTCAAGGCCGGCACCGCCGACCTGCAGCTGACCTTCTTCTCCAAGTCCCAGCGGATCGCCGAGTGGCGTCGCGGCGTGCTCGCCCCGGGAGTCCGGGGGGTCTTCGTCGGCAAGGCCGGGTCGTTCCGCGGCGAGTGGCAGCTGGCCAATCCGCAGATGGTCGTCTTCGGCGACGACGACGCCGAGAACGCCGCCGAGGCGGCCGACAACCAGATGGCCGTCGAGGAGCTGACCGAGCTCTTCCCGATCTACCCGCTCACCGCGGGGCTGCAGCACTGGGACGTGATGCGCGCGGTGCGGTTCGCCCGGCAGGTCGTCGAGGACGTCACCGACGTGCTCCCGGAGCAGCTGCGGGAGACGTACGACGTGCCGGGGCTGCGCGACGCGCTCGACCTGATCCACGCGCCCCATGAGCTCAAGGACGTCCAGCGCGCCCAGCACCGGTTCCGGTTCGAGGAGGCGCTCGGGCTGCAGCTGGTTCTGGGCCGGAGGAGGCGGGCGCTCCAGGCGCTCGGCACCACCGCCCGCACCGGCGGGGTCCACCACCTGCTCGAGGCCTTCGACGAGCGGCTGCCGTTCACCCTCACCAAGGGGCAGGAGACGATCGGGGAGGAGCTCGAGACCGCGCTGGCCCAGCCCCACCCGATGAACCGCCTGCTCCAGGGCGAGGTCGGCTCCGGCAAGACGCTGGTCGCGCTGCGCGCGATGCTGCGGGTCGTCGACTCGGGTGGCCAGGCCGCGCTGCTGGCTCCTACCGAGGTGCTCGCCCAGCAGCACCATCGCTCGATCACCGCGATGCTCGGTGACCTGGCCGCCAGCGGCCTGGCCGGAGGGCTCTTCGCCGGCGACCAGGAGCAGACCCATGTCGAGCTGCTCACCGGCTCGATGACGAAGACCCAGCGCAAGGGACCGCTGAGCCGCATCGCCACCGGCGAGGCCGGGATCGTCGTCGGCACGCACGCGCTGCTGCAGGACCAGGTGATGTTCGACGACCTGGGTCTGGTCGTCGTCGACGAGCAGCACCGCTTCGGCGTCGAGCAGCGCGCCGCCCTGACCGACAAGGCCGGCACCCCGCCGCACCTGCTGGTCATGACCGCGACGCCGATCCCCCGTACGGTCGCGATGACCGTCTTCGGTGACCTCGAGGTCTCCACGCTGACCGAGCTCCCGGTCGGCCGCGCGGAGATCCAGACCAACCTGGTCTCGCTCGTCGACCACCCCGCGTGGATCGCCCGGGTGTGGGAACGCGTCAAGGAGGAGGTCGAGAAGGGCCACCAGGTCTACGTGGTCGCCCCGCGGATCAGCGGCGACGAGTCCGAGCAGGGTGAGAGCGACCAGCGCGACTTCGACGCCGACGGCAACGAGGTCGCCTCCGCCAAGGGCCAGCTCTCCGCCGTCGACGAGGTCACCGAGGAGCTGACCACAGGTCCGCTGCGCGGGCTGAACGTCGCCAAGCTCCACGGCAAGCTCCCTGCCGAGGAGAAGGAGCGCACGATGAGCGCCTTCGCCGCCGGCGACATCGACGTGCTGATCGCCACCACCGTGATCGAGGTCGGCGTCGACGTACCCAACGCCACCACCATGGTCATCCTCGACGCCGACCGCTTCGGCGTCTCCCAGCTCCACCAGCTGCGCGGCCGGGTCGGCCGTGGCGGCCTGCACGGTCTGTGCCTGCTGGTCTCCCACGCCGAGGCCGGCACCCCGGCCCGGACCCGTCTGGACGCGGTCGCCGAGACCACCGACGGGTTCGCGCTCTCCCGGGTCGACCTCGACCAGCGCCGCGAGGGAGACGTGCTCGGCGCGTCCCAGTCGGGCCGGCGATCGAGCCTGGAGAGCCTGCGGGTGCTCCGTGACGAGGAGACGATCCTGCAGGCCCGCGAGGCGGCCGAGGCCCTGCTGGAGAAGGACGTGGACCTCGCGGCCGCGCCCCTGCTGGCCGAGCGGGTCGGCGAGATCGAGGAGTCCGCCTCCGCCGACTACCTCGAGAAGTCCTAAGGTGTCCCAATGACTCGGATCATCGGAGGCGTCGCAGGAGGGCGGCGCCTACTCGCTCCCAAAGGGGTGCGGACCCGTCCCACCACCGACCGGGTCCGCGAGGCGCTCTTCTCGGCGATCGAGTCGTCCTACGGTTCCCTGGCCGGGCTGCGCTTCCTCGACCTCTACGCCGGCACCGGCGCGGTCGGGCTGGAGGCATGGTCCCGCGGCGCCGGAGTCGTGACCCTGGTCGAGTCGGACCGGCGTACCGCCGGGGTGATCCGCTCCAACGCGAAGGAGCTCGGCTTCCCGCGGGCCAACGTGGTCGCGGCGAGCGTGGCGAGCACCCTGGTGACGCCGCCGGCGGCTCCGTACGACATGGTCTTCCTCGACCCGCCCTACCCGCTCTCGGACGACGCGGTCGCCGAGGACATCGCGCTGCTGGTCAAGCACGGCTGGCTGGTGCCGGGTGCGCTGGTCGTCGTCGAGCGGTCCGCGCGCAGCCCCGAGCCGGTCTGGCCCGACGGGTTCACCGAACAGAAGTCGAAGAAGTACGGCGAGACCACGCTCTGGTACGGCACTGCGCCGGATTGATCGAAGGAGAATCGAAGACATGACGCGTCGCGCGGTGTGCCCGGGGTCGTTCGACCCGCCCACCTTCGGCCACCTCGACATCTTCACCCGCGCTTCGGCGATCTTCGACGAGGTCGTCATCGCCGTCGGGGTCAACCCGTCGAAGTCGAAGCGCCTGTTCACGCCCGAGGAGCGGATGGAGATGATCACCGAGATCACCGCCCCGCTGGGCAACGTCCGGGTCCAGACGTTCACCGGGCTGGTCACCGACTTCTGCGTCGAGATCGACGCCCAGGCGATCGTGAAGGGGCTGCGCGGCGCGCCCGACCTGGAGTACGAGGCGCCGATGGCGCAGATGAACGCCCACATGACCGGCGTCGAGACCGTCTTCCTGCTCAACGACCCGCGCTGGGCCGCGGTCTCCTCCAGCCTGATCAAGGAGATGGCCACTTTCGGTGGGGATGTGTCGGCTTTCCTGCCGCCGGATGTTCTTGCACGACTCACCAAGCGTTTGGCAGAACGTTCCGAGTAAGGGGCACGGTTCGCCGGTATCGTCTATCAGCGCTGCCCGTCATTCTTTCTCTGGAGATCAATGTCCACCTCAGGCCGTTCACCGCTTTCCTTGGCCAAGCAGTCCTACGCCGCTTCCCTCAAGGCCGTCGGTCGCGGGCTGACGAAGACGGGACTCGCGAAGGAGACCGCTCCGCCGGTCGAGCAGCGCTGGCGTCACTGGACCCACTCGCTCACCAAGGTCTACGACTCCCTGGCGATGGCGAAGCTGGACGTGCCGTGGTGGACCTACGACGCGATCACCGCCGTCGACGCCTGGCTGAGCGAGCGTGAGCGCCCGATCCGGGTCTACGAGTACGGCTCCGGCGCCTCCACCATCTGGCTCTCCCGCCGCGCCGACGAGATCCACTCCGTCGAGCACCACAAGGGTTTCGGCGAGATGATGCAGGCCGAGCTCGCCGGGGAGGAGAAGATCTCGCTGCGGGTCATCGAGCCGGTCCCCAACGACAACCCCGTGGTCCCCTCGCAGAAGGAGGGCCACGCCGGCCTCGACTTCGAGGCGTACGTCAACTCCATCGACGACGTCGACGGCGAGTTCGACCTCGTGGTGATCGACGGGCGTGCCCGCGAGGCGTGCCTGGAGAAGGCCAAGGACCGGCTCGCGCCCGGTGGGATCATCGTCTTCGACAACAGCCGCCGCAAGCGCTACGTCGAGGCGATCGCGGCGTCCGGGCTGAAGGAGACCATCCACGCCGGCCTCACCCCGACCCTGCCCTACCCCGAGCGCACCTCGGTCCTGATCAAGGGCTGAGACCCACGTCATCACGGGCGCCCGGCGTGGATCATCCATGCCGGGCGCCCGCTCTCATAGGGTCGCCGTCATGGCGTCACCTGGGGACCTGAGAGCTGATCACGCGGAGCCGGTCGGGACCGTCAGGTGGGCGACGTTCGCCGGCGTGTGCGTGCTGGCGCTGCTCTGGTCGGCCTACTCGGTCGGCGCCCAGAACGGCACCTTCCTGACCCAGGACTTCGGCGCGCAGTACCACCTGGCGAAGATGACCGCGCACGGCGCGATCCCACTGGTCGACTTCGAGCACGGCTGGAACGCCGGCTCCTTCTGGGTCTCCTCGGTCCTCTACGCGGTCGCCTCCGGGTCCCCGACGATCTGGTACTTCCTCTGGGGCCGCCTCCTCGGCGCCGGCCTCGGCGCCGTCCTCGCCGCCGCCATCGGGCTGCGGCTGCGGCTGCACCCGGTCGTGATGGTGGCGGTCGCGCTCGGCGTGCTCCTGCTCGCGACCCCGCTGCACATCAAGTACACGATCTGTCTCCTGTGGGTCTTCATCCTGCTGCCGACCGGTCGGCTCGAGTCGCGGCCACGCCTGGCCGCGGTCGCCCGGGTGCTGCTCCCGGCGCTGGTCTTCTGGCAGTACGTCGAGCTGGCCGTGCTCCTCACCGGAGCCTCGGGTCTCTTCGAGCTCTTCGCCCGCCGGGACGTCGCCTGGCGCACCCGGATCGTCAACTGCGTCCAGCTGGCCGGCGGGTTCGTGCTCGGGCTGGTTGTCCAGGCTGCTGCGTACAAGGTGCTGTGGGGACTCTCCTTCGCCGACTTCAACCGGCAGGTGATCCTCGGCCAGACCGAGACGCACGAAGGATCGCAGTACGCCGTCTGGAACTTCTTCGACCTGCCGACCGAGTCCGGGCGGTTCTTCATCCTGGCGCTCTACCCGTTCGCGCTGCTGCTGCCGTTCGTGCCGCTGGTGTGGCAGCGGATCTCCGACTCCACCCGGCTGATCGCGCTCGCCGGGCTGGTCCTCGTCGTGGTCCCGATCCGGCGCGTCGACAACCCCCACACCACCACCGTCTCCGCTCTCGTCCTCCTCGCCGTGGTCCTCGCGGTGGCGGAGCTCTATCGCCCTCCGTCGGTGTCGAAACCAACGCGGTCACTCATCGCGTTACCTCTCGGCGTGGCCGGCGCACTGTGGGCGGCCGCGACCCTCTGGATCGGGTTCGGTCTGCAGAGCATGACGGGCGGGGTGCTGCTGGTGGCCCTCGCGGTCGCCGGCGCGGTCCTCGGATCGACGTTCCTGCGCGGGACGGTCGCCGCGGTCTCCGCCGGTGCCCTCGTCGTCCTCGGCTGCGTACCCGCGCTCGCCTCCGTCGACCACCTCGACGACCTGCGCCGTGACGCGAAGTCCTTCCAGGTGACCGACGCGATCACCCGCTGGGCCGGTCCGGAGTACGACCGCTGCAGCGGCGGCACCCGCGAGGCGCTGGTCATGCCCAACTATCTCGAGCTCTACGACACCCTCGACCTCACCAACCCGACGCCCTACTACCTGTTCCACTACGACTTCGCGCAGTACGAGGACGTGCTGGTGCCTCAGCTCGAGGACGGGTCGATCCCGGTGATCATCGAGACGATGCCGCTGCACACGCCGCAGCCCTGGCTCACCGACGCCATCCACGCCAACTATGTCCCGTGCTCGATCGTGAGGATCGAGAAGCAGGCGACGACGGTCACGATCTGGACCCACAAGTCTCGGGGGAGTGTGGAGCGGCGTGATCTCAGTGTTCGGGGTGGGGAGCTCGTTCCGACGCGCTGATTCGGCTGTTCTTTGTGGTCGGTGTTTGCCGCGGGGGCCCTGGGTTGGGTAGGGGCTTGGGCTCTGGGGTGAACGAACTTTCGTTCACCTGCTGTTGCGGCCGGGCCCAAGGGTGGCTCGGTCCGTGAAAGAAACTCTTCCTTCACCTCGGGGAGCGCTGGGCGGGTTGGTCGCGGGGTGAATGAATTTTCGTTCACCGTGGAGGGCCCACCTCCCGAGGAGCGACTGGCCCGCGGCCACACTGGGGCGGCCCAGACCCGCCCCGAAAACAACAGTCGTTGGACACGCTGAGCCAAGCAGCGCAGGCGCGCGTAGCCGTCATAGGCTCGCCACCCAAGCCCCCTGAGCCCAGCCGAAGGTCGCGAATGCCCCGATCCACACACGAGGACGGTGCCGGCGTACGTCTCCCGAGACGGATCCTGGCGGCGATGGTGCTGGTGGCGATCTTCGCGCTGAGTCTGAGCAGCTACGTCGCGCTGACCCGGTCGCTCCAGTACCAGACCCGCGACGAGGGACCGAACGCCGGCTACGCGGTGGAGCTCGCCTCGGGGCGGCTGCCGACGATCGACACCACCGTGACGACGGATGCGCGGCGTTATCCGCAGGTCGTCGAAGGGCTGGAGACCATGGTCGACGAGCCGCACCGCCACATCTGGACCGCCAACCACCCGCCGCTCTACTACCTGATGTCGCTGCCGTTCGTGGCCGCTGCCGGAGCGCTCGATGCACCCCAGGTGATGGTCGTCGGGATGCGGATGATCAATGCCGTCGGCTCCGCGCTGTGTGTGCTGCTGGTGGGCCTGATCGCCTTCGAGGTGACCCGGAGGGCGGCGACGGCGTTCCTGGCCACGGGGATCAGTGCCTCCTGCGCCGTGCTGGTGACCTCGGGCGGTCACATCGCCAACGACGGGGTCGCGGTCGCGGCCTCCTCACTGACCCTGCTGGCCACGATCCGGATCCTGAACCGAGGCCTGTCGCCGGGGCGCCTGGTGCTGGTCGCGCTGGCCGGGACCGCCGCGGCCGGCGCGAAGGCGCCCGGTGTGCTGACCGTCGTCCTGTGCGGCGCCGCCATCGCCGTGGGTCTGCTCCTGCAGGACCGCTCCTGTCGAGGGGTGCTCCGCGCGCTGGCGGCGGCCGCCGTGGCGACCGGGGTTCCGGGGCTCGCCACCGGCTGGTTCTACGTACGCAACATCGTGCTCTACGGCGACCCGACCGCCTCCGAGGCGCTGCTGGAGAAGTTCGACCGGGAGCCCAACGGAACCTGGTGGCAGGTGCTGACCGACGGCTCGCTCTGGCTTGACTGGTACGAGCGGCTGTGGGCGCCGTTGCTGGCCGAGGGGTACGCGGTGGTCGCCGACGTGCTCGCGATCGTCGCGGTGATCGGGTTGATCGTGCTGCTGCTCCGCCGGTGGGTCGCCGGGCCGGACCAGCCCGCGTCACGTGCCGGATGGCTGCTGCTCACGGTCCACGCCGCGGTGATCCTGGCGAACCTGGTCGGTTTCGTCGCGGGCGGCGGGAACCCGAACGACCGCTACCTGCTGCCGCTGATGCCGCTGCTGGCCACGGCGCTCGCGGTCGGTGTCACGGCGCTCGTCGATCTGGTCCCGGTGGGCGCGCGGGAGTCGCGGGCCCACCTGGCGGCAGCCGCGACCACCCTCGCACTGGGTCTCTACGCATTCCTGATCTTCAGGTGGTTCGTCGACTCGGTGACGTACGTGGGCCGTCTCCCGAACTCCGAGTCGCGGAACGCGGAGCTCGTGGTCGCCGCCGGGCTGGTCTGCGGTCTGGTCGCCGTCTGCCTGGCGGCCCGGCCTCCCCACCCCGTCAGGACGTACGCCGCCCGGCAACCGCTCCGAGACCGGCCAGCACCACGTCGGCGATGAGCAGGAGGACGCGCGAGGCGAGCGCGACGGTGAGCGCCTCGGGGACTCCGATGATCGGGCCGAGGGTGAGCGCGAGCAGCGCCTCACGGATCCCGGCGCCGGCAGGCGCGGGGATGAACGCGATGCCCGCGGCCCAGGCCAGGGCCATCCCGCCGGTGGCGGCCGCGGCCTCGAGCAGCCCCACCGAGGCGTACGACTGCATCATCACCGCCAGATGAAGACCGAAGGCGACCCAGGCGAGCACCGCCCAGCCGATGGCGGTGAAGAGGCCCCGCGCGGTGAGACGTACGCCGAGGGGTTCTCGGCCGAGCCGGGCGAACAGCCAGTCGAGCATGCCGGGGACGACCCGCGGGTGCAGACACACGGCCAGCGGCACGAGCAGGAGCAGCAGCCACCAGTAGCGGCTGAGGCCCTCGGAGGAGGACCAGGGGAGCAGGAGGGCGCCGACGCCGATGCCGCTGGCCACGACGATGCCCATGAAGAGGATGTTGGCGCCCAGCATCGTCCGGCGAGCGACGCCCCAGCGCAGCCCGAACTGCATCTGGGCGACGACCGGCCACACCGAGCCGGGCAGGTATTTGCCCAGCTGGGAGACGTAGAAGACCGAGTGGGAGTCGCGTAGCGAGGGGCGGATGCCCATGCCGTGCAGCAGGGCCACCCAGATCTGGCCGATCAGCATGGTGCCGACGATCGCCAGGACCCCTGCGATCGCGAAGCGGCCGACGCTCAGCTCCTGGACCGCGGTGGCCAGGTCGTCGCGCTGGCGCCAGACGAGATAGGCGCCGCCGAGCACGACCACGAGGGCCAGACCGATCTTGAGCAGCCGCTTCTTGAGGCTGGGTGTAGCCGACGACCCGGCCCCCGTAGCGGAGACCGGGTCGGAATGGGTCGCTGTCACAGGCTGGTCGTCCACGTCTCGCCGGACTGGGCAGTCGCACGCGCCTTGGTGTGCGGCAGGTCGAACTCCGCGACCGAGGTCTGGTCGCGCAGCATCTCGGTGCCGGACTTGCCGAAGCGCGCCTTCTTGGTGTGCTCCAGGTCGTCCTCGATGAGCACCCGGTTGGTGCGGATCAGGTCGGAGATGACGCCGAGCATCGCGGACATGAAGGCCAGGTTGATCAGCACGCCGCCGAGCAGCAGCGACTGGATGTGGTTGCCGTTGTCGCCGCTGAGCCACAGCACGAGGTAGCGGACGAACGGGATCGCGCCGAGGATGAAGAAGAAGGTGGTGAGCCAGACGAAGATGGCGTACGGCTTGTACATCATGTAGCTGCGCACGATCGCCGCGCCGGACTTCATGATGTGCTCGGGCATCGACTTGAACAGCCGCGACTCACGCGTCTTGGCGTTGGTCTCGATCGGCACCGAGGCGATCTTCATCCGCTTGTTGCCCGCCTGGATGATCGTCTCCATGCAGTAGGAGAAGCGGGTCACGGTGTTGAGCAGCATCAGCGACTCGCGCGAGTAGGCGCGGAAGCCGCTGGCCGCGTCGGGCAGGTCGGTCTCGGCGGCCATGTTGACGACCTTGGACCCGACCTTCTGCAGCTTCTTCTTCAGCCCGGAGAAGTGCTCGATCTGGTCGACCTGGCGGTCGCCGATGACGATGTCGGCCTGGCCGTTGATGATCGGCTGGACCAGGTCGGCGATGCGGTCCTGCGGGTATTGGTTGTCGCCGTCGGTGTTGACCACGATGTCGGCACCCAGCTCGAGCGCGCGGACCACGCCGTCGTGGAAGCTCCGGCCGAGACCCTGGTTGCGGGAGTGGTGCACGAACTCGCGCACGCCGTGCTCCTTGGCCACCTCGACCGTCCGGTCGGTGCACCCGTCGTCGACGATCAGGATCACGATCTCGTCGATGCCGGGGATCTGCTTCGGAATCGACTCCAGGACGGACGGGAGCGTCTCCTCCTCGTTGAGGCAGGGGACTTGAACGACAAGCTTCACAGGGACCTCAGGGCAAGTAGTGGGACCGAACACAGAAATTCGGGGTTCGTGAGGGGCTTCTGAGCGGCCACATTACCGCGTGGATTCCGCGGCCCCACGCCCCCTCGCGGGTGTCATCCGGCGTATGTGCTAAGGAAACCTGGTGTTCAGGACGGGTCCACGCGGCGTCTGCCGCGACGGCGATCCACCAGCCACGGAACGAGCACCAGACCCAGCGTCACCAGGGCGCCGAGGAGCGAGACCACCGCACCCGTACGCAGCCCCGGAGCCTCGTAGCGCAGCGTGACCGTGTGGGTGCCGTCGGGGACGGGCACGGCGGCCAAGGCGTGGTTGCCGGCGACCAGGTCCACCGGGCGGCCGTCGACCGTGGCCGACCAGCCGGGGCGGGCGATCGAGTCGGCGACGACCAGATAGCCGGCACCGTCCGCATCGACCTCCGCTGAGATCGTCTCGGGCTCGTCGCGGCGTACGTCGACCCGGGCGGTCGAACCGGACGCGGCAGGCGTCGAGGAGTCGTCGAGGAGCACCGTGCCGGGTTCGACGCCCTCGGTCAGCCGCTGCACCCGGGTCGCGCCGTCGGTGACGACCTCGCTGGTGCCGGCCCAGCGGATCCGGGGCAACGCGCTCGCCCGTTCGTAGACGACCGCGCCGGCCGAGGCGTGCACGACCCGGAGGCCGTCGCCCTTCTCGGGCCTGACCGCCGCGCAGATCACGGAGCCGTCGGTGCGGCCGGCCAGGTGGACGGGCTTCCGCTTCCCGGCGAACGTGATGGTCACCGGCACCGGACCGGTGGTGAAGCGGTGCTCGGGCATCGCGACGCGCAGCTTCTCACCGCGCTTGAGCGGCCGGTTCACGGCGACGGCCCGCTCGGAGGTGACCTTCTCGGCGCCGGTCCCGACGCTCACCCGGACGACGGTCGGCTGCTGCGCCCGCGGCTTCAGGCCGTCGGGAACGGTGACCTCGATCCCGCGCAGGTCGCCCTTCGGGATCTGGCACATCGCCTGCTGGCCGGGCATCACCGTCAGCGCCCGCCGTTTCGCGGGCGGCACCGGAGTCGGCTCGGCCGCACCGATGACCTCCTGCGGCTGGGTCACCCAGTAGCGCACCGCGAGCTGGTCGAGCACCGGCAGACGCCCAGGCGTGGGCACACCGGAAGGGAAGTCGCTGTAGGTCGTCGACAGCTGCGCGTCCGGGCTGACCGCCGCGATCAGCTCCTTCCACTCCGGCGAGGTGAACTCATGTCCCGTCGGCGTACGCAGCCGGTAGTGGTCGGCGACCGCGGAGTGCTCCCAGCCGGAGGCGCCGTAGCGCTCCTCGCCGAGGTGCTTCTTCAGGAACGCGTGGGCGGGGGTGACCGGGTAGAAGTCGTCGCGGTCGGTGAGCGGCAGCACCTCGCGGGCGAACATCGTGCTCTGCGCGACCACGGCCAGCACGAGCACCAGCGGTCCCAGCAGCCGCAGCCGGCCACGCAGCAGCAGCGTCGCCGCCACGGCGAGGAGCGAGACCACCAGCAGCAGCGCCGGCACCCGCAGCTTCGCGGCGACGTCCGGGATCGGCCGCTCGGCGCCGTCGATGAAGGCGTAGGCGGCATACAGGACGTACGCAGCCACCCCGACGGCAGCGAGCAGCACCAGCAGCGACACCACCAGGCGCGGCCGCCAGGACCGGCTCGCCGTGCGCGATGGGTCCGCCTCCTCGGCGCGCTGGGCCAGTCGCTCCAGCCCGATCCCCGCCAGGACCGCGCACAGGAACCCGAAGATGGAGTTGGCCCGCCCGAAGCTGTTGGAGCTGTAGCCCGGCAGCTTCTGGAGCAGCTCGAGCGGCAGCCCGCCGATCCACAGCAGCCAGACGATCGCGGCCACGACGACCGCGAGCAGTGCCGGTGTCGACGGACGGCGACCGCCGGGCAGCCGGACGACCAGGGCGCACAGGACCAGCACCAGCGCCGCGACCCCGATGAAGGCGATCGACTCGATCGGGTTGTCCTCGCCCGCCCAGAGCCCGTCGACGCAGGTGCCGTAGACGTCGGGCGCGACGGTGGTGAGCGCAAGGCTGGCGGGCTTGACCTGGTTGGGGACCCGCTCGTCGATCCCGAGCGCGCTCATGTTGAGCGCGAACGGAAGGACCTGCACCGCGGAGAGCGCGACCCCGAGCCCGACCCCGCCGGCGGCGATGCCACCGCCGATCAGCGTGCGCCGGACGTCCCGGAGCGCGAGCGCCCGGACGACGACGTAGATCCCACCCAGCGTCAGCGCGAACATCGTCACCGCCGGGAACCCGCCGAGCAGCATCGAGGCGACGACCAGGCCGACGGCGGCCAGGTCGCGCGCGCCGCGCTCGTGGACGGCTCGGTCCAGCGCCCACAGCAGCAGCGGGACCAGGCAGGCGACCTTGGTGTGCGGCCAGTTGGTCCACATCATCATGAACCCGGAGGTGAAGAAGACCAGCCCGGCGACCAGCGCGATGCTGCGCCGCACCCCCAGACGGCCGAGGAACAGCACCATCCCGACCAGCACGAGCACCAGCTCGGTCAGCTTCACCCACGCGGGCGCCAGCCACATCGGCATCACCCAGTAGGGCCACGAGACCGGGCTCAGCACGGCGTGGTTCGGCAGCGAGGCCAGGGGAGCGCCGCCCACCTCGTAGGGCGCCCAGGTCTGCCAGTTGCCGTGGCGTACGCCCTCGACGATGTTCTCGACGCCGGGCAGGTAGTAGTCCCAGGTGTCGCCGCGGCACCACAGCGTTCCCTGCGGGATCGGGCCGTCGGCGGCGTACGGCATCATCGCGTGCAGCCAACCGGTGTCCAGCAGCATCCCGCGACCCACGAGCGCGGGGCCGAAGGTCACCGCGACGAAGAGGACGAGAAGCGCCAGCACGACGCCCGAGCGCCACCGATCCGATGAGAACACAAGCCGAAAATCTATGAGTAGTCGGAACCGGGCGCCGGTAGCGCACGCGGCAGTTCGGTCAAGTCTTCTCCGGCGGCGGGATCAGTCACGTCGGGTCGCGACGGCCACCAGTCCGGTGCCGGTGTCGGGGCGTAGCCGCTGCAGGGCCATGAAGGGGCTGGTCGCGAGGGCGATGGCGGCGCCCCTGAGCCGGCCGCTCGGCTGGAACGTACGGCCCGTTGCCCGGGTGAGCTCCTCGGGTGTGAGGTCGCCCACCTTCTCCAGCTTCCGGGCGTCGATCCGGTTGCGGACCGCCTCCAGGGCGTAGCCGAGCGGCCAGCCGTAGACGGTGATCTCGACGTCGCCCAGGCCGGCCTCCTCGAGCCGGGCGGTGAGCTCTGCGGGGCTGTAGCGACGGAAGTGCCCGGCGTGCCGGTCCATCGGGCCGAACCGGTCCTGGAAGGCCGGCACCGAGAGCACCAGATGTCCGCCCGGGCGGACATGCGTGACCCACTCGGCCAGCGCCCCCTTGTCGTCCTCGATGTGCTCGAGGACCTCGAAGGCACAGACCAGGTCGTACGTCGCCCCCGGCTCCAGCTCGGAGGACATCGCGTTGAGCACCCTGCCGCCCATGCACGTGATGCGCTCGTAGGCCACCGTGAACGAGTCGGCGTCGGGCTCGACGCCGAGGTAGTCGGCTCGCATGGCCAGGCGCGCCCCGAAGGCTCCCTGGCCGCAGCCGATCTCCAGCGCTGTCGTCGGAGCCAGCCGGTCGATGATGCGGCTGACGACGTCGTAGCGCAGCCAGGCGCGGGGTGCGAGCGGTGGCAGCGGGCGGTCGGTGGCGGTGAGCGACATCTGGTTCCTGGGTCGGGGTGGAGTCAGGTGAGACATTCGATGAGGGGGGAGGCGACGGCTTGCGGCGTGTAGTGCTCCTTGGCCTGCTCGTAGGCGGCCTCGCGCAGGCGCTGGGCCTCGTCGGGGTCGTCGGCGAGCTTGGCCAGGGCGGAGGCGAGCTCCTCGGGGCTACCCGGGGAGACCAGCATGGCCGAGCTCTCCAGCATCCGTCGCTGAGGTGCGGTGTCGGAGGTGACGACCACCGCGCCGGCCGCGGCGCCCTGGAACGCCTTGTTGGGCACCACCCGGCGAGCCTGCGGGACGGTGCCGAAGATGCCGAGGCTCACGTCGAACCCGGCGACGAAGTCGGGCAGGTCCTCGGCGTCGACCCAGTCGACCCAGGAGACCCGCGGGTTGCCGGCCGCGAGGCGACGGGCCTCCTCGTACTGCTGGCCCTGGCCGACCATCGTCACCTCGATCCGCTCGTCGTCGGCGAGGAGGTCGAGCGCGTCGGCGATCACCGGGGTGCCGTGGGTGGGGGAGAAGAGGCCGACGAAGACCGCCTGCAGCGGGGCTTCGGTCGGCCGCTCGAGCGCCCGGGCGCCGGCGTCGAACCACTCCGTGGTCGCACCCACCGGGCAGACGACCGAGTGGGGGCGTACGTCCTCGGGCAGTGCCTGCTGCTGCTCGACCGTGTCCACGATGACCACGTCGGCCCGCTTCAGCGCCATCGCGTCGATCGCCTTCATCAGGCGCAGCTTGAGGCCGCCCGAGCCGGCCAGCCGGCGGTTGGTGGCCACGCCCGCAGCCGAGACCATGTGGTCGAGCAGGATGGTCGAACGGGGATGGAGGAGCCGGGCCAGGTGCACGTCGAAGTGACCCAGGTAGCCGACCAGGACGGCGTCGGGACGCCCGTGCCGACGGCGTCGCAGCGACTGCGCGACCAGCCCGCTCCAGCACACCAGCAGGCGGAGCACGAGCAGCGGCAGCCGCCACGGTTGTCGCAGGATCGCCACCCTCGCCGCGGTGTCCAGACCCAGCGGCCGGTTGACCTCGGTGACCTCGGCGCCGCAGGCGCGTAAGCCCTCGATGAGTACCGCGACCCGCGGATGGGAGGCCACGTCGTAGGTGCCGAAGGCGACGATGTGCATCACCTCAACGTTAGGGTCGAGGTCAAGGAGAGATCGAGCAGCACACCCCGCATCTGAGATGTCGGCACCCGAGAAGTGCTGCCTGGGAGGACCTGTGGGCCGAGGCTGGACGAAGGTGGCGCCGCTCAAGGCGGTGGTCGTCGCGATCGTCGTCGCGGTCGCGGCCTACGCGATCCACCGCAACTGGGACGCGCTCGTGCGGGGCTTCCAGGAGCTCCCGCTGTGGGTGCTGGCGGTCGCCTTCGGCCTGACCGTGCTCGCCCAGGGCGTCGCGCTGCTGATGTGGCGGGTGGTGCTGGCCGATCTCGGCTCGCCGCTGCCGCTGGTGCCCGCGGCCCGGATCTTCTACGTCAGCCAGCTGGGGAAGTACCTGCCCGGCTCGGTGTGGACGATCGTCGGTCAGATGGAGCTCGCCCGCGCGGAGCGGGTGCCGCGGCGTACGTCCCTGACCCAGGGTGTCCTGGTGCTGGCGATCGCCGTCGGTGCCGGGGTGATGGTCTCGGTGCTGCTGATGCCGTTCCTCGGGCGGGAGACGTTCGCGCGCTACTGGTGGGCGGTGCTGCTCCTGCCGCTGATCCTGGTGGCCCTGCATCCGCCGGTCTTCGCGAAGGTGGTCGACACCGGGCTGCGGCTGCTGCGGCGGGAGCCGCTCGAGGTGCTGCCGACCTGGCGGGGGATCGGCAGGGCGTTGGCGCTGCAGGGCCTGGTCTGGCTCCTGCTCGGGCTCCAGGTCTGGGTGGTCGTGGTCGGCCTGGGCGGTGACCCGCTGCCCTCGTTGCTGGTCAGCGTCGGCGGCTACGCGCTCGGGTTCAGCCTGGGCATGGCCGCGATCGGGCTCCCGGCCGGCGCCGGGCTGCGCGAGGCGGTGCTGGTGGTCGCCCTCTCCGGTGTCCTCACGCCAGGGCTGGCGCTGCTGGTCGCGTTGCTGGCTCGCGGGATCGCTGTCCTGGCCGATGTCGTCGTCGCTCTCCTCGCCGCCCTCCTGACCCGTCGCGCCGGCGACCTGCCGCCACCTGCTCAGCCATACGACAACGAAACACTCGGGAGATCTCTGTGCCCACCCCACGGCCCACCGCACCGCAGCTCTGGACCGCAGGCCTGATCGCCAACCTCATCACCTGTGCCGGCGTGTGCGCCGGCTACGCCTTCTCCTCGCCGCTCTACGGCACCAAGGACGAGGCGGCCCACGTCGACCACGCCTACCAGCTCTGGCACGGAACTCTGATCGCCATCGGCGAGCCGATGCGGATGCCGCAGATCTGGGGCTACACGCTGCCCTTCGACTGGACCGGCCAGCATCCCCCGCTCTTCTACCTCTTGCTGGCACCCGTGGTCGGACCGCTCACCGACGCCGGCCACCTGCTCGCCGCCGGGATGGCCGCCCGCGGCGTCGCCCTCGTGATCACCTGCCTGGTCGTGGCGGCGGTGATGTGGACGACGCGGCAGATCGTTCCCAGCCGGCCCGAGGTCGCCGTCGCGGCGGGCCTCGTCACCGCACTCAGCCCGGCGCTCACCAGGCTCGGCGGCGTCGTCTTCAACGACAACCTGTTCGTCCTGTGGGTCACCCTTCTGGTCGGGCAGACCGTCTGGCTGCTCCGCCACGGGCCGCGGAGCCGCGGCCTGGTGCTCTTCGGTCTGTACGCCGCGGCGGCGCTCGGCACCCGGCTGCCCGGTGTCGTCTTCATCGGCCTGTGCGCGAGCACCCTGGGCCTCGTCTGGCTGTTCACCGGCGGGCGCCGCGACTGGGCGGGCGTGCTGCGCCTGGGCGTCGCGGTGCTCCTCGCCGTCGCCGCCAACGCGTGGTTCTACGTCCGCAACTTCCGTGCCACCGGCAACTGGTCCGGCATGCAGACCGACCTGGTCGGAAAGGCGGGCGGCCCGCTGCAGGAACGGGAGGTACGCACCGTGCTCGACCTCGCCACCGACCCGGACATCTGGCACCAGCTGCTGATCCCGCCGGCGCTGCAGGAGCACGTGGTCGTCGGTGCCGTGCTCACCGTCGGCCCTCTCCTGCTCGGCCTGGTCGTCGGCCTCCGCGCCTTCTCGCGGGAGCGTCGGGAGCCTGTCCGCGTCGCCACGGCGCTGCTGCTGCTCGCCCTCACCGCCGTCATCGTCGCGGTCCAGCTCAACTACGCGGCCGGGGGCGGGGGAGCGTACTGGCGCTATCTCCTCCCGCTCACGATCGTGACCAGCCTGCTCACCGCGCTCGGGCTCACCGTCACGCCCCGCCTGGCGGGGCCGTTGGTAGGGGTCTGGGCGGCGGCGACGTACGCCGTCTTCGTCGCCCACATCGCCCCGCCGAACCCCGCTGGCGGCGACCTGGCCACCGCCCCGGTCTTCCAGAACGCGGCCTGGGTGGCGGCGGGCGTCGCGGGGGTCGCGTGCGCGGTCGGCGTGGCGACCGTCCTTTTGGTCGCCGTCGCCCGGTCCCGTTAAGATCTATCTGATCTGTCGTGCCCTCATCCGGAAGTGAAACATGACTGGCCTGGACCCGAGAGCGCCGCTCGTGCTCGATACCCGCGAGCTCGGCCGCCGCCCGGGGTCCGAGCGTCACGTCGAGCTGACGGTGCCGGCGCCGGCAGATCTTGGTATCGAAGTCCTCTCTGTCCCCGAGGGATCGCCGGTCGAGTTCGACCTGCGGCTCGAGGCGGTCATGGAGGGTGTGCTGGTCACGGGGACGGCTTTCGCCGGCCTCGAGGGCGAGTGCGTGCGGTGCCTGGAGCCGATCGACGACGAGGTCGAGGTCGACATCCAGGAGCTGTACGTCTACGACGACTCTCGTGACGGCCAGGACCCTGACGAGGACGACGAGACCAGCCGGACCGAGGGCGATCTGATCGACCTCGAGCCGGTGCTCAGGGATGCGGTGGTGCTCGCGCTGCCGTTCCAGCCGATGTGCCAGGACGACTGTCCGGGACTGTGCCCCGAGTGTGGGGCGCGGCTCGCGGACGAGCCCGGGCACAACCACGGCGACAAGGTCGACCCGCGCTGGGCGGGGCTGGCTTCGTTGAAAGACGACTCCAGCAACTAGGATCACCCAGCACAACAGGCTTCAGTAGCCGGTCGAGATCCGGCCGGTCGAATTATGAGGAGATAACAGTGGCTGTTCCGAAGCGGAAGATGTCGCGCAGCAACACCCGCCACCGCCGCTCGGCCTGGAAGGCCGTCGCGCCGACCCTGGTGACGTGCGCGAACCCCGCCTGCGGCGCCAAGCACATCCCGCACCGTGCGTGTGGCGAGTGCGGCCAGTACGGCGCTCGCGCCGAGCGTCGCCAGGTCCTCTGATCTGACACGCGGTTAGTCTCCTGACCAACTACGCCGAGCTACGCAAAGCGCTCGGGGATCCGATTCTGGACCCCGAGCTGCTTGAGCGTTCGCTGACTCACCGGTCCTACGCCTACGAGAACGGTGGCCTGCCCACCAACGAGCGCCTGGAGTTCCTGGGCGACTCGGTGCTCGGCGTCGTGGTCACCGAGACCCTCTATCGCACCCACCCCGACCTGCCCGAGGGCAAGTTGGCCAAGCTGCGGGCGGCGGTTGTGAACGCCCGCGCCCTGGCTGAGGTCGGTCAGGCCATCGGCCTGGGCCAGCACATCAAGCTGGGCCGGGGCGAGGAGGCCACCGGTGGGCGCGAGAAGGCGTCGATCGTCTCCGACACCGTCGAGGCGGTGATCGGAGCGGTCCACCTCTCCGGCGGCATCGAGGTCTCCACCGTCCTCGTCCACCGGCTCTTCGACCCGCTCATCGAGAAGGCCTCCGACCTGGGGGCCGGTCTCGACTGGAAGACCTCCCTGCAGGAGCTCGCCGCCGAGCGGGCCCTCGGTGTGCCCGAATACGTCATCACCGACGAGGGCCCCGACCACATGAAGACCTTCACGGCGAAGGTCCGGGTCGGCGACCAGCTCTACGGCAACGGCGTCGGCCGCTCCAAGAAGGAGGCCGAGCAGGCCGCCGCGGAGACGGCCTACGGCGAGATCCAGGCTTCCGCCTCCTCCTCCGCCTAGATGCCTGAGCTCCCCGAGGTCGAGGTCGTACGCGCCGGCCTCGAGCGCCACGTACTCGGCGCGAGGATCGTCGCCGTCGATGTCCTGCATCCCAGGCCTGTACGCCGCCACCTGGCCGGTGCCTCGGCCTTCGCCGACGAGCTGAAGGGCCGCGTGCTCACCGGTGCCCGCCGGCGCGGCAAGTACCTGTGGCTGCCGCTCGATTCCGGCGACGCCCTGATGGCCCATCTGGGCATGAGCGGCCAGATGCTCGTCCAGCCTCCGGCCTCGCCCGACGAGAGGCACCTGCGCGTCCGCATCCGGCTCGAAGGCGCCGCCGAGGGCCGCGAGCTCCGCTTCGTCGACCAGCGCATGTTCGGTGGCCTCTCGATCAGCCCCGGGGGAGCCGAGCTCCCTCCCGAGATCGCCCACATCGCCCCCGACCCGCTCGAACCCGCCTTCGACGCCGAGGCGGTCGTCCGGCGGGTCCGGAGATCGGCCAGCGGCATCAAACGCATCCTGCTCAACCAGACCGTGATCAGCGGCGTCGGCAACATCTACGCCGACGAGGCGCTGTGGCGCTCGAAGCTGCACGGCGAACGGCCGGGGGAGCGGCTGACCGCCCAGAAGGTGCGCGAGCTGCTCGGCCACGTACACGACGTGATGACCGAGGCCCTCGCCCAAGGCGGCACCTCCTTCGACGCGCTCTACGTCAACGTGAACGGCGAGTCGGGCTACTTCGATCGGTCGCTGGCTGCGTACGGACGTGAGGGTGAGCCCTGCGACCGCTGCGGAACCCCGATCCGCCGCATCGCCTTCATGAACCGCTCCTCCTACTTCTGCCCGAAGTGCCAACCCGCTCCTCGGGCCCGGAGGGTCACGGCGGGATAGCCCGTTCGGGCTATTGCCCACGGCCCCTTTGGACCCCGCCAATGTTGCGGGCGCATGTCAGTTCCCCGTTTCCTCATCGTTCGTTAAGGATTCAGGATTCGGGTGGGTTAAGGTTCGGGTCGTTCGTCCTGGGTGCAGCGATCTGCACTCCGCGCAAGGCGGACGACACACCGCTGTGTTCGGGCCGGCGGTTCAAGCCGGGTGGCGACGTGGTCACCCGGATCTCGGGGACGAAAAACCAAGGCCCTCCTCCACCGGCACAGGCGTGAACCACACTCCCAGCCACCGGGGCGGTCAAAGCTCGACAAGGACAACAGGTGGCTCCCCACAAGCTCGCCGTATCCGATCAAGCGCCCACGAAGCGCCCGCAGGATCTGGACTTACCGCAACCCCGTACTGACGCTGGCCAGCCCGAGCAGACCCGGACCATCCCGGTCGCCATGGCCGCCGACCTCAACTACGCCAAGCCGATGTCCGTGGCGATCACGTCGCTGCTGGAGAACTCGGGCACGGACACCGGATATGACCTCAGGATCCTGGTGGCTGAGGAGTTTCCGGCAGACGTACGCGACCAGTTCCTCTCCTTCGAAAGTCGTTATCCGGGCAACACGATCTCGTTCGTCGTCGTGGACGGCTTCGCCGACGTCAAGGTCAGCACGTCACACCTGACGGCCCCGGCGTACTTCCGGCTCAAGCTGCCGGATCTCTTCCCGGACGTCGACAAGATCATCTACCTCGACGTCGACACCGTCATCGAAAGCGATCTGTCGCCGCTCTACACGCAGGAGATGGATGACGTCTATGTCGCCGCGGTGCCCGCCGCCGCCTACCATCTTCGCTCCGCGGAGGCCGCTCAGGCGATCGGCCTCCCGTCCTTCGACCGCTACGTCAACTCCGGCGTCATGCTGATGAACCTGAAGCAGATGCGGGAGCACGGCCTGGTCGCGAAGTTTCTCGAGCTCTCCTCCAAGGGGTTCGACTCCGATGATCAAGACATCATCAACATCGTCTGCTACGACCGCATCCGCCATCTTCCGCTCCGCTTCAACCTGATGACGAAGTACGGCCCTAAGAACGTCGAGGAGTTCTGGAGCAGACCGGCCGTCCAGCGGGTCTGGTCCCGTGACGAGTACGACGAGGCGATGAGCTCGCCGGTCATCATCCACTTCGCCGACAAGCGCAAGCCGTGGGTGGACGTCTCGGCCGACTTCGCGGAGCGGTGGTGGCAGTACGCGGCGATGAGCCCGATGTGTGGCGAGATCGTGGCTGTCTACCTCGCCGACGCGGTCGCGGCAGCAGCCGGCGTCACCTCGGCCGTCCGCAAGCGGCTGAGAAGCCGAGTGGTCAGCCTCGAGCAGGAGCTCCAGGGTCGTGACCAGGAGCTCGCCGACACCCGCAGGTCGGTGTCCTTCAGGATCGGCTCCTTGATGACGTCCGGACCTCGCGTCATCCGCAACTCGCTCAAGCGGGACCTCCGTCCGCCACAGCCGCAGATCCGCGTCATCGAGAAGTAGTCCGCATCGTCGCGGGCCATGCGCCGACTCGACCACAACCAGACCAACCGCGGGACGGCCCGCACTTTCGTCACCCCAGAAACACAAGGAGGAACCATGCCTGCCGGTATGGGCGACCAGCCGACCAACAAGCTCGGGCTGCGTCATCGGATGGTGCGCGTCGCAGAAGTGGATGGGGAGCACAAGCTTGTGCTGTTCGGCCGTCCGACCAGCGGCGGTCCGGTCGTGTCCCGCTACACCCGCCTCCTGGACCGACAGTCGGGCCTGAACGCGAAGATCGAGCGGCTCCGTGCCCGCCTCGGGGAGACCCCGGGCGAAGATCTGGAGACCGGGCGGCCGTACTACCTCAAGCCAGACAGCCTAGAGCGGCTCAGCGTCGACGAGATGGTCGACAAGCTGGCCGCGTACGACGTGGTCTCGTTCGATGTCTTCGACACGGCGCTGTACCGAGCTGTGGAGTTCCCGAAGGATGTCTTCCGGATCATGGGGTCGAGGCTCGGTATCGAGAGGTTCCCGAGCATCCGCAGGCAGGCCGAGGATCACGCGCGTCGCGAGAACGACAACCACAAGGGCTCTCGCGAGGTCACACTGCGTGACATCTACACCGTGATGGCGGAGCGGTACGGCGCGGATCCTGCATGGGAGGTGTACGAGCAGAACCTCGAGATCGAGCTGTCCGAAGCGAACCCGTATATCAAGGAGGTCTTCGATCGGCTCCTCGCCAAGGGCAGGACCATCGTGTTCACCTCTGACATGTACCTCCCCCGGGAGGTCATCGAGGAGATGCTCGTGCGCAACGGGTACACGGGCTACGAGAAGATCTACCTGTCGAACGAGTACCTTCGTCGCAAGGGTGACGGGACGCTGCAGCAGGTTCTCCTGGAGTACTACGGCAGCGAGACGTCGATCGTGCACGTCGGTGACAATCTCGAGGCGGATGTCGAGCAGTCCGAGCGAGTCGGTCTTCCGGCGGTGTACAACGAGGACCAGCGACGGCTGGTTCGGGAGCCGTACATGGAGGTTCTGGCCGGCAGTTTCTACGGGGCGCTCCTCAACAACACGATCGGTTCAGGCGCCTGGACGGAGGGTCTGCATTACACCCACGGGTTCCGCGTCGGCGGCGTCTTGGCCGCGGGGTTCTGCGAGTTCCTCGAGACGGTCGTCCGTGAGAAGGGCATCGACCGGATCCTGTTCTGCGGGCGCGACTGCGACGTGATCTCGCGTGTCTACGACCGCTTCTACGGCGGCGCCGACAGTGCCTACA
Source organism: Nocardioides sp. NBC_00368 (assembly GCF_036090055.1). Classification (NCBI taxonomy): domain Bacteria; kingdom Bacillati; phylum Actinomycetota; class Actinomycetes; order Propionibacteriales; family Nocardioidaceae; genus Nocardioides; species Nocardioides sp. NBC_00368. The sequence continues at coordinate 2,462,089 of NZ_CP107970.1, read as the reverse complement.
TCGACGTCTCGCGCTACGCAGCGGCTGGTATCACTCTCGATCTGAACTTCGACGACTTCGTCGGGCGTTCCTTCTTCCGCTGGTTCAAGGAGTCCAACAACACCAAGACCATCGAGCAACTGCTGATCGACACCGGATTCGACTACCTGCTGCCCTATCTGGACCAGGCGGACATCGAGCGGTTCCTGTTCCCGGCGAGTGCCACCAGGCGGCGCCTGGAGCGGTTCTTCTGGGACCACAAGCACGTCATCGAGGAGCACAACCGCACCAGCGTCGATGCGGCGAAGGAGTACTTCACCGAGGCCGTCGGCGATGCCCGGCGGGTCCTGATCGTCGACATCGGTTGGAGCGGCACCTGCATCACCACCCTCCGCCACTTCTTCCGCACTGCGATGGCTGACCGCGAACTCGAGGTCTCCGGTGCGCTCATGTGTACGAGCCGCACCGAACAGGTCACCGACATGGTGTCCGATGGCTTCATCAGCGCCTACTCGTACTCGCCGATGGCGAACCTGGACCTGGCGAGGTTCATGATGCCTGGCGGACCGAAGGCGGCACGCAAGACGGATCTGCTGCACCACCCGCTCGAGTACCTGTTCACCCAGGTTGCCTCCAGCGTCGTCGGTTATGGGTTTGACGACCTCGGCCGGCCTGTCGCTCTTCGGGGGAACAACGCTCCGCGCAACGTCGAGCAGATCACCGAGATGCAGCGCGGGATCATCGACTTCGTCGAGGCCTACCTGGAGCGGACCAAGAACTATCAGGACATCCGCCCGATCTCTCCCTACGTCGCGTTCAACCCGCTGAAGGCGGCGATCGAGAACGAGTCGTACTCCCACGAGGTCTACAAGGACTTCCTCTACGACGCGACTCCAGCTCTGTTCGGTGAGGAGACGCACACCGAACGATTCGGTGACCTGTTCGACCTCAGCGGACCGATCCAGGCGCTAGAGCCTGCGGGCACGGCGCATGACATTGCTCAGGTCTCGCGGTCGCGACGCATCGTCTTCGTGTCGCCCGAGATGACGTACACCGGCACGCCCCGAAGCCTCCACCGGATGTGCAAGGTCGCGATTTCCCTGGGGTACGAGCCGGTGGTCTGGACTGCGAAGCCCGGTCCTTTCTCGAAGGAGTTCGCGGCACTCGGCATCGCGGTGAAGGTGGTGCGCGCCGGTCAGCTGGGCCCGAAGCGGATCAACAAGCTCATCGAGAGCGGCGTCGAGCTCGTCGTCTGCAACACCGTGGCGACAGACGACTACGTACGAGTCTTGGAGGGCCGGATCCCGCTCGTCTGGTACGTGCGCGAGGCGACCAACCTGCCGGACTTCTTCGCTGCAGCTCCCGAACGTCAGGAGACGCTCCGCCAGAGCCGCAGCATCTGCGTGGTCAGCGAGTACGCCGCGGCTGCGGTCGCGGAGCACGCAGACGGTCCCGTCGAGATCGTGCGCAACAGCGTCGTGGACGTGTCCGAGTACGCACAGCCGTACGAGATCGCGGCCGGTGGCACGTTCAAGTTCGTCCAGCTCGGCACCATCGAGCACCGCAAGGGATACGACGTCTTCATCGCCGCCTTCAAGGCGATGCCGGCGGAGTATCGGGCTCGCGCAGAGCTGCACTTCGCGGGTGGGTTCATCAACAGTGGTACGTCGGTCACGTCCTACGTGTTCGCTCAGATCGCGGGAGAGGAGAACATCCACTACCACGGCGTGATCTCCGACGAGCGCAAGAAGATCGAGCTGCTCTCGCAGATGGACACCGTGGTCGTCGCGTCACGCGACGAGTCATGCTCCTTGGTCGCTCTCGAGGGAGCGATGCTGTCCAAGCCCCTGATCGTGACCGAGAACGTCGGCGCCAAGTACATGGTGAGCAGCGCCAACGGTCTGGTGGTCGACACGGGTGACGTGATGTCCCTGCGCGACGCATTCATGTCCATGATGGACAAGGAAGCGGCGGCGCTCGAGAAGATGGGCAGCGCATCCCGCAGGGCCTATGAGGAGCGGGCCAGCATGGACGCGTACACCAAGGACCTCGGAGCCCTCTTCGAGCGGCGGATCGCCGCCGGCACCGGTCGGAGGCTCCAGCCGGCCAGGTCGACGACCGAGCGAGGACGTGGACCGGCTTCGTCAGGCGCACGGGAGGTGGTGGTGTCGCTCACCTCGATTCCTCACAGGATGCTCAGCATCGGTCAGTGCATCGACTCCCTCGTGGAGCAGACGAGGCGGCCGGACAAGGTGCTCCTGTGGCTTTCCACCGAGAACTTCCCCAACCGAGAGGCCGACGTACCGGCCGAGGTCCTCGAACGTCGAGATGCCTGCTTCCAGATCCGCTGGGTGGAGGGCGACCTCGCTCCGCACAAGAAGTACTTCTACGCGGTTCAGGAGAATCCCGAGGCACTCATCGTCACCGTGGATGACGACGTCATCTACGACGACAACCTCGTCGAGACGCTGTATGAGGGCCACCTGGCCAACCCGCACGCCATCATCTGTCAGCGGGCGAACCTGGCCTTGTTCCGCCCGGATGGCACCCTTCGTTCGTACGACGGGTGGGTCTATGACTGCAACTATCTGCGTGGCAAGGCGAGCTACCAGCTCCTCCCCACGGGGATCGGTGGCGTGCTCTACCCGCCGCACTCGCTGCCCGCGGCCACCTTCGACGTCGACGCGATCTCCAAGACTTCGCTGTACGCCGACGATCTGTGGCTCAAGGCGATGGCGACAGCCAACGGCTACCCGGTCTGGATGCCGCGCGAGCGCGCCGGCTATCAGCAGATCCAAGAGGCACAGGCTGTCGCACTCTGGCGCCGCAACGCGTTCCAGGGCAACAACGACCTCGTGCTGGAGAAGGTTTTCGACCACGTCGAGAACAGCGTGGGGGTCCCCCGGGATGCGCTTCTGCAGCGGATCCGAGGTGTCGCGGATGACGGTCGTGTGATCGGCCCGGACGACATCGACATGGCGTCGCTTCTCTGACGATGATGACGGTGCACGTGGACAGGCGCGTTTCATGACGATCCTGACGAGTACGCAGCCGGCCGATGCGCCTGCGGCTGCCGACGCGCAGGCCCCGGCGGAAGGGTTCCGGCCAGACATCCAGGCGTTGCGGGCGATCGCGGTCCTCTCCGTGTTTGCCTATCACCTCGCTCCAGGGCGTCTGAGTGGTGGGTACATCGGGGTGGACGTTTTCTTCGTCATCTCGGGCTTCCTCATCGGCAGTCACCTGCTCCGGGAGGTCGAGACGACCGGCCGCATCCGCCTGGGTGCGTTCTGGGCCCGGCGAGCGAAACGGCTTCTGCCGGCTTCGCTCCTCGTCCTGCTGGTGAGCGCCGTCGCGACCTTCGTCTGGGTGCCGCGAAGCCTCTGGTCGCAGTTCCTGACCGAGATCGCCGCCTCGAGCCTGTACGTCGAGAACTGGCGGCTCGCCTGGGCGAGCGTGGACTACCTGGCAGCCGACAACAAGGCTTCCGCGGTTCAGCACTTCTGGAGCCTCTCCGTCGAGGAGCAGTTCTACGTGTTCACACCGCTCCTGTTGCTCGCGGTGGCGCTGCTTTCCCGGTCGATCCGTCCCGGGTCGTACGTCACCACCCGACGACTCGCCGGCTCGTTGTTCGCCCTCGTCGTCTGCGCTTCCTTCATCTACGGGGTCTGGCTCACCGGGAACACCCCGGAGGCGTACTTCTCCGCCTTCACGCGGGCGTGGGAGTTCGCCGCCGGAGTTCTCATCGGAATGCTTCCGGTGATCGGGTCGAGAGCGGCGCGCGCTCTCGGGGTTGCGCTGGGCCTCGCGCTGATCGCAACGGCGGCGACGCAGTACACCAGCGCCACTCCCTTCCCGGGGGTCGCCGCCCTTGTTCCGGTGAGCGGCGCCGCACTCGCCATCTGGCTCGGTCGTGGGACGTTTCTCGCGCGAGTCGGGTCATGGCGACCCGTATCCATCGTCGGCGACACCTCCTATGCCATCTACCTCTGGCACTGGCCGCTCATCGTCTTGGTGCCGTTCATCACCGATGCACCCCTGAACGCGGGGACGAAGCTGGTGATCCTCGGTGTGACGTTCCCCCTCGCATGGCTCAGTACGACGCAGTGGGAGGACCGTGTGCGCTTCTCCGGACGCCTTCTCGGTGGACGCTCTCCGGTCACGGTTGGCCTGTGGAGCGCTGGGGCGATGGTGGTCGTGCTTGCCGTGGTTGCCACCGGACTGGCCGTCAAGGCGAGCGGCGCAGCCCAGTCGGAACGGAAGGTGAACACCCTGCTCGCCCAGAACATGTCATGTCTGGGCGCAGCCAAGCTCGCGGATCCGACCTGCGAAAACCCCGATCTGAAGGGCGTCCTCGTCCCAGACCCGTCCGAGCTCGCGACGGACGAGGCCAACAGAGCGGAATGCTGGTCGAGTTCGGCCGCCAAGACCGGGGAGGTCGTCATGTGCCGGCTCGGCCCGAAGAATGGCTACAGCAGGCGACTGCTTGCGGTTGGCGACTCCCACAACGACCAGTTGGTCGGGGCGTACGAGGACATAGCGAAGGAGTTCGGCTGGCGGATCGATGTTGCCGGCCGAGTCGGCTGTTATTGGACGGAGGCCGACCTTCAGAAGAACAGCACCGCAGACCAGCTGATGTGCGAGGAGTGGCGGCGCAGCATCAGTGCGTACGTCGAAAAGGCTGATGACCTGGATGCCATTCTCACCTCCAAGGCGCGGAACTCGTCTCCGATCCTGGCCGACGACAACGTGACGACCTCGGTCGCTGTGACGGCTGAAGGGCTGGCTCGTGCGTGGGCGCGCCGGCCGGCACCTCGAAAGGTGCCGGTGATCGCGATCGAGGACAACCCGGCGATGCCAGAGGGAACGATGGCGTGCGTGGAGGCGCAGCGGCTGGACGCAGCCACAGCGTGCGCACAGCCTCGCAGAAAGGTCCTTCCACCCTCGGGCCTGGCAGAGGCAGTTGCCGTCGACCCGAACGCGGTGCTGGTCGACTTGACGGACCTCTACTGCGAACCGAAGGTCTGCCGGCCGGTCGTCGGTCACGTGATCGTCTACCGTGACGACGGTGAACACCTGACGCTCACCTACACGCGAACTGTCGCGCCGTACCTGGGGCGCGCCATCGATGATGCCTTGCGACAACGCTGACGGCGTCGAGGCACCTGTTCCGTCCCATCCTTGCGATGCGAAAGTGATCACCAATGTTTGACAGCACGATGTCTCCGGCCCCCATGACCACGATCGAGGTCGGGGGACGGAGCTATGCGGTCTGCGTCCCGCACGCCGAGGCGGACTACATCCAGTCGAACCTGGTGAGGACCGGCCGCCCGTACGAGGAACTGATGCTCCAAGCGATGGTCGCCGCTCTCGAGCCCGGAGACCTCGTCGTCGATGTCGGGGCGAACATCGGCAACCACTCCTTGTACCTGGCGGTGGTCGGAGAGCTTCACGTCGTCGCTTACGAGCCGAACCCCGAGTTGGTCGCCGGAATCTCCGCCAGCGTGGAGGCGAACGGCCTCAGTGACCGTGTCGTCATTCGTGACGTCGGCGTCCACGCGAGCTCCGCACGCGGCACGATGGCCAATCTCGACGCGACGAATCTGGGAGCGCAGTCGGTGGCGGTCGCGGACGAGGAGGGCGACTTCGCTGTCGTCGCTCTCGACGACGAACATTTTCCGGCCCGCGTGGCGGCGCTCAAGATCGACGTCGAAGGGGCGGAGATCGACGTGCTCGAGGGGGCGACGGCACTCATCGAGAGGGACCGACCTCTCCTGTACGTCGAGTGCGGAACGCTGGCGGGATACCAGAAGGTCTCCTCATGGATGATTCGGATGGGCTACGCCCAGACGGGCACCTTCAACCTCACTCCGACCCATCTGTTCCGGCCCGCCTCGGGAACGCCGGAGGAGGCAGAGGTGGTCGCGGCCCTGGTGATGGCGACCGAGGAGATCTACCGTCTGAACTCCCTCAAGGCGGCCCTCCGGGCGCAGCTCGAGGAGCAGGGCGTCGGAAGCGGATCGGCGTGACCGACTGGCGCCAGCTGACCGAAGCAGGAGTCCGTCGGGCGAGGGACCTCCTGCGGGGCAGGCCGACGCTCAGCGTGGTCGTGCCGGTCTACAACGTCGCCGAGTACGTCGAGAAGAGCCTGCGCAGCGTCCTGGACCAGCCGCGCGACGAGATCTCGAGGCTCGAGGTGATCGTCGTCGACGACGGCTCGACCGACGGTTCGGCGCAGATCCTGCGGCGCATCGCCTCGGAGGAACCCGGCGTCACCGTCATCACCCAGGCGAACTCGGGGGTGTCGAGAGCCCGTCACACCGGGATCGACGCGGCGACCGGGGACCTGCTGACGTTCGTCGATCCCGACGACATCCTTCCCTCGGACGCATGGTCGGCGATGGTGCGGTCGCTGCGGCGTACGGGCTCGGACTTCGCGGTCGGCGCCGCGGAGCGGGTCAGTGTCGACGGCGGGGTGGAGCGGAGGTTCATGACGCCGCTGATGCGCCGCAACCATGCGGAGGAGCGGCTCAGGTGCCGGATCGAGGACGCGCCGCTGATGCTGGCCGACATCTTCGTGTGGAACAAGATCTTCCGGCGGTCGTTCTGGACGAAGAACGCGATCGTCTTCCCCGAGCGCACCCGCTACCAGGACCAGGTGGCGCTCACGCAGGTGTTCCTCGCCGCCGACTCCTTCGACGTCCTGACCGAGATCGTCTACGACTGGCAGGTTCGCGCCGACCGGTCCTCGGCGACGCAGAAGCGTGCGCAGACGGCCAACCTCGTCGAGCGGATCGACACCAAGCGCCAGACCGTCGAGATGGTCCGCGCGGCCGGTTCGGCGAAGCTGATGGAGACGCTGCTCGTCGAGATCCTGCCGATCGACATGTGGGAGCACTTCCGAGCGGCGGTTCACCCCGACACCGAGGATCCGCGGCGCTACTGGGAGCTTCTGCGCGCCGCCGTCCTGGAGTTCTGGTACGACGCCGGTGTCCCGTTCGAGGCCACGACGGTCCCGCCCGTTCAGCGGCTCATGGCCTGGCTGGTCGCCCAGGACCGGGCCGAGGACCTCGCCGCGCTGATCGTGATGATCGACAGATACGGCGCGGGCAAGGCGTTTCGCCAACATCCGTGGCGTGAGGATCCGGCGCTACCGCCGCAGCTGCGTGACATCGAGAAAGTCGATGGGAGTGCCCTGCTGACGCGGCAACCAATGCGTGGATAGGCTCGGCCCCGTGCGAGAACGTTTCCGGTTGTCCCCAGGCGGTCGTTACCCCCACGAGCCTTGGTTCCACATCGGTTCATTGGGGGTGACCACGACATGGCTCGTGGTCTTCGCGAGCATCGTCGGACTGGTGCTCTTCGCCATCCTCGGTGGCGGGGGCGTGCTCGGGCTGGCCCTGGTCCAGCCCAACATCGCCGAGCTCAAGCTGTGGACGCTGCTGACCTGGCCGTTCGCCTATCCGCAGTTCGGCATCTTCGACGTACTCGCGATCTTCTTCTTCTGGTACTTCGGCTCCGACCTCGAGCGCAACGAGCTCGGCCGGGTCCGGTTCGCCTGGCTGCTGGTGGCGTTCACCGCGGTGCTCTCGGTCCTGGCCGTCTTCTTCGGCGCCGTACTGGACCCCTCCTACGCCCTCTTCGGCCTAGGCATGCTCGAGATGATGGTGGTGCTGCTGTGGATCGCGCAGTGGCCCGACCGGATGTTCATGTTCAACATCCCGGCCTGGCTCTTCGGTGTGATCCTGGTCGGGATCCAGCTGATCCAGTACCTGGGCTACCGCAGCTTCGTGATGCTGCTCGTCTTCGTCGTCGGCATGGCCGTGAACGCATTCGTCGCGCGCCAGTTCGGACTGCTCGACAAGTTCGCCTGGATCCCGCGGGTGGCCGGTCCGGCCCAGCCGAGGGCGCCCAAGCCGGCCAAGGCGAAGAAGCGCAAGTCCGGCCCGACCGTGGTCACCGGCCCGTGGGAGTCCTCGACCGTCTCCAAGGACGACCAGCGGATGGACGAGCTCCTCGACAAGATCCACGCCCAGGGCGCCGACTCGCTGACCAGCAAGGAGAAGAAGGAGCTCATGCAGCTGCGTGAGCGCCGTCGCCGTGGGTGACCGGTGATCGGGGCGAAAGTTGAGTGCGAGGCACTCAGGTTTCGCCCCAAAATCGGCCTTTGCATGGTCAGAGGTCCCGGCTTTGGACGCGCGACGTTGACGCTTGTCGATAACGGTGTCACTCTTGTAGACGGCCCGGTATCGCGGGAACTTCTAGTGATTCCAACGAAGGAAACGTATTCATGGCGAAGGCGCTGATCGGTTACATGAGCAGCGACCTGCGGACTCCCGCCCACCTCACAGCCGAGAATGCTCGGCTGCGTGCACGTGTGCGTGAGCTCGAGGATCTCGTTCTCTCCCTCAAGACTGAGAACGACGCACTGGTCGCGGCCCACACCGCGGACCTGGACACCTCGATGCAGGAGATGCAGCCCGCCTGACCTGCGGGCACTCTGCAACACCACGGGCGAGAGCTATTTCCTGATCAAGACTGGTCTCGCTCAGGGGGAACCGACTCTGGTATCAGAGTCGGTTTCGACCTTTTGGAGGGGCGTACGCACTGGTCTCCGAGTGTTCATCTGAGGTTCGGCCGACGGGCGCTCGGGACAACCCGGCGTCGCTACGCTCGCGCGGTTCGCCACCACAGGGTGGCTGTCCGTCTCGTGATCCCCCCAGGAGCCCCCGTTGTCCTCGTTGCGCCATCACCCGGTCCTCCGCTCCGCAGCACGCCGCCTGCCGGACCCGCTCAAGCAGCAGATCAGGGCGGCCCTGGCCCGCCGCGAGCGGCGCGGGCGCAAGCCGGTCATCGGGCTGGCCGGGTTCTTCGGTGCCGGCAACTACGGCGACGAGCTGTTCCTGTCGGTCTATGAGCAGTACTTCGGCGAGGAGTTCGAGCTGCGGGTGCTCGCCGACAACATGACCAAGCCGTACTACGACCGGCCGCTGCCCGAGATCGTCGACGAGGTGGACGCCATCCTCATCGGCGGCGGGGACATCCTGCAGCCGTGGCAGGCGGACCCGCGCTACTTCAACCACAAGATGCTGGCCAAGCCCGTCTTCGTCGTCGGCATCGGAGTGCCGATCTACCGAAACACCGAGATCAAGCCCCACATCATCGAGAAGCACAAGAAGTTCCTCGAGCACCCGAACGTGAAGTTCATCGGCGTCCGCGACCAGCAGACCGCCGACTGGATCCTGGGCAACATCTCCGCCGACCTGGATATCAGGGTCGCCCCGGACATGGTCTGCTCGCTGGACCTTCCTGCGGCGACCAAGCCCGAAGGTGCGCCGATCCTGGGCGTGGTCACCCGCTACCGGCCCAACCTGGAGGAGCCCGACGACTACTCGCGCGTCGAGGAGATGGCAGGCAAGGCGATGGCGGACGGCTGGCGCGTACGCCACCTCATCCTCGGCACGATGGAGGTCGGCCGTCGCGACGTGGCCAACGCCGACGACCTCGACATCCCGGGCAAGGAGGTCGTCTACACCGAATCGCTCGATGACCTGACGCGCGCGATCGGGGAGTGCAGCGCGTTCGCGAGCATGAAGTTCCACGGGTCGGTGGTGGCCACGATGTACGGCGTGCCCTCGATCGTGATGATCGCGACCAACAAGAACCGCAACTTCATGAAGCGCATCGGCCTGGACGCCAACGTCTCCGCCTTCGACGCCGCCGACCTGGCCGAGAGGTTCACCGAGCGGGTCGTCCCGGATCCCGAGGCGGTCGCCGGGCTGCGTACGGCCGCGGACGCTCACCTGCGGGAGCTGCGGGCCGAGGTGAAGCAGACGCTGGGGCTCTGAGACTCTCCCTCGAGGTCCGCGGATCGCGACGCCCGGCGGGTTATCCTCGACCCGCTGGGGTTCCCCTGAGCAGCGACGATTAGATTTGCTGGCTCACCTCAGCCACGCTGATGTGTTGCGAACTGTGTACGACCACGTGGTCCTGAGCCGGGGGAGAAGTCGATGTACCTCAAGCGTCTGACGCTGAAGGGTTTCAAGTCGTTCGCCTCCGCCACGACCCTCGAGCTCGAACCCGGCATCACCTGCATCGTCGGGCCCAACGGCTCGGGCAAGTCCAACGTCGTCGACGCGCTCGCCTGGGTCATGGGCGAGCAGGGCGCCAAGAGCCTGCGCGGCGGCAAGATGGAGGACGTCATCTTCGCCGGTACGTCCGGCCGCGCCCCGCTGGGCCGGGCCGAGGTCTCGCTGACGATCGACAACACCGACGGCGCGCTGCCGATCGAGTACGCCGAGGTCACCATCTCGCGCACGATGTTCCGCAACGGCGGCTCGGAGTACGCCATCAACGGCAGCCCGTGCCGGCTCCTGGACGTCCAGGATCTCCTGTCGGACTCCGGCATCGGCCGCGAGATGCACGTCATCGTCGGCCAGGGCCAGCTCGACACGATCCTGCGCGCCACCCCCGAGGACCGGCGCGGCTTCATCGAGGAGGCAGCCGGGGTCCTGAAGCACCGCAAGCGCAAGGAGAAGGCGCTGCGAAAGCTCGACTCGACGCAGGTCAACCTGGACCGGCTCCAGGACCTGCTCGTCGAGATCCGCCGCCAGCTCAAGCCGCTCGGCCGCCAGGCGGAGGTCGCCCGGCAGGCGCAGACGGTGCAGATGGACGTACGCGACGCCAAGTCCCGCATCTACGCCGACGATCTGGTCACCGCGAAGACCGAGCTCGACAAGGAGCTCGCCGACGAGGGCGCGCTGCTGGCCCGCCGCGCCGAGGTCGAGGAGACCATCGCCGAGGGGCGCGAGCAGGAGGCGGTGCTCGAGGCCGCGCTGCGCGAGGATCTGCCGGCGCTGGCGGCCGCGCAGGAGACCTGGTTCGCGCTGAACTCCCTGCGCGAGCGGCTGCGCGGCACCCAGTCGCTCGCCTCCGAGCGGGTGCGCAACGCAGCCGGCTCGGAGGATCTGGAGGTGCGCCAGGGGCGCGACCCCGAAGAGCTCGAGGCGCAGGCCGAGATCGCGCGCGAGCAGGAGGAGGCCGCCGACGCCGAGGTCGAGGAGCTGCGCTACTCCCTCGAGGAGGCGGTCGAGGCCCGCAAGTCTGCTGAAGATGCTGCCGCCGAGGAGGAGCGCCGGGTCAAGGGCCTCGAGCGTGCCGCCGCCGACCGCCGCGAGGGGCTGGCCCGGCTGACCGGCCAGGTCAACGCGCTCAAGTCGCGCGCCGCTGCCGCCGACGACGAGGTCGGACGACTCACGGCCGCCCGTGAGGAGGCGCTGGCGCGCGCGGAGCGGGCCCAGCGGGACTTCACCGCCCTGGAGACCAAGGTCGCCGGGCTGGACGCGGGGGAGGAGGGCCTCGACGCCGAGCACGAGGCCGCCGCCGCGGCGCTGGAGGACATCGAGGAGCGGCTCGCGAAGCTGCAGGCCGAGGCGCAGCAGGCCGACCGTGACCGCTCGACGTTGGCCGCCCGCAAGGACGCGCTGGAGATGGGTCTGAACCGGAAGGACGGCGCCGGCGCACTGCTCGGTTCCTCGCTTCCGGGGGTGTTGGGTTCGGTCGCGTCGCTGTTGGCGGTGCGCTCCGGCTACGAGGCCGCCGTGGCCGCCGCTCTCGGGACCGCATCGGACGCGGTCGTCGTCTCCTCCTCCGAGGAGGCCATCGGGGCGATCGAGCATCTCAAGGCCGAGGACCTCGGCCGTGCCGGACTGCTCCTGGGCGGCTCGCCCGAGGAGACCGGCGGCTGGCCTGCGTTGCCTGCGGGTGCTGCGTACGCGCTGGACGTGGTGGAGTGCCAGTCGGTGCTGCGGCCCGCGGTGGCGCGGCTGCTCGACAAGGTCGCGGTGGTCGATGACCTCACCGCCGCCCAGGCGCTGGTGGCCACGGAGCCCCAGATCACCGCGGTGACCCGCGAGGGTGACCTGATCGGCGCCCACTTCGCCGCCGGCGGCTCCTCCAGCGTGCCCAGCCTGATCGAGGTGCAGGCCGCGGTCGACGAGGCCACCGCCCAGCTCGCCGAGGCCCACGCCGTCTCCGAGCGAGCCACCTTCGAGACCTCCCGCCTGGAGGCCGAGCGGCTGGCCGCTCAGAAGCGGGTCGACGTCGCGCTGGCCAAGCTGCACGAGTCCGACGCCACCCTCGCCGCCGTCGCCGAGGAGCTCGGCCAGTTCGGCGCCCAGTCCCGCGCCGCGCGCGGTGAGGCCGAGCGGCTGCTGGCCGCCGTCGAGCAGGCCCAGGAGGCCCGCGAGAACGCCGTCGCCGGGCTCGCCGAGCTCGAGGAGCGCCTCGCCATGGCCGAGGAGGAGCCCGAGGACGAGCCGGACCTGAGCGCCCGCGACGGCCTGGCCGAGGCGGCCCGTAACGCGCGCCAGCGCGAGATGGACGCGCGGTTGGCGCTGCGTACGTCCGAGGAGCGCGCCCGCGCGCTGGCCGGCCGTGCCGAGGGGCTGCTCCGCGCGGCCCGGCAGGAGCGGGAGCAGCGCGCCAAGGCGGCCGCCCGTCGTGAGCAGATGCGCCGCGAAGGAGAGGCCGCGCGAGCGGTCGGGACCGCGGTGGCGTACGCCCTGGACCGGCTGGAGGTCTCGGTGCAGCAGGCCGCCAAGGCGCGCACCGAGATCGAGGAGTCCCGCGCCGGGCGGGAGCAGGCGCTGCGCGAGTGCCGCTCGCTGCTGCGCAACCTCGGCAAGGAGCTCGAGGAGCTGGTCAACTCCGTCCACCGTGACGAGATGGCCCGCGCCCAGCAGCGGATGCGGATCGAGCAGCTCGAGGAGCGGATCCTCGAGGAGCTCGGCCTCGACGCCGAGGCGATCGTGAAGGACTACGGCCCCGACCAGCTGGTCCCGCAGCACCCCGACGAGGACGGCAACGAGGTCGCGCCGATTCCCTACGTCCGCGCCGAGCAGGCCAAGCGGCTCAAGATCGCCGAGAAGAACCTGCGCGCTCTGGGCAAGGTCAACCCGCTCGCGCTGGAGGAGTTCGCCGCGATGGAGGAGCGCCACAAGTTCCTCACCGAGCAGCTCGAGGACCTCAAGCAGACCCGCAAGGACCTCCTCGACATCGTCAAGGAGGTCGACAACCGCGTCGAGCAGGTCTTCACCGAGGCCTGGGAGGACGTACGCGTCGCCTTCGACCACGTCTTCGCGCGGCTCTTCCCGGGTGGTGAGGGTCGCCTGGTCCTCACCGACCCGGAGAACATGCTCACCACCGGCATCGAGGTCGAGGCCCGGCCGCCGGGCAAGAAGGTCAAGCGGCTCTCGCTGCTCTCCGGTGGCGAGCGGTCGCTGGTCGCGGTCGCCTTCCTGGTCTCGCTGTTCAAGGCCCGGCCCAGCCCGTTCTACATCCTCGACGAGGTCGAGGCCGCGCTCGACGACACCAACCTCGGCCGGCTCCTGGAGATCTACGAGGAGCTGCGCGAGAACTCCCAGCTGATGGTGATCACCCACCAGAAGCGCACCATGGAGGTCGGCGACGCCCTCTACGGCGTCACCATGCGCGGCGACGGTGTCACCACCGTCATCTCGCAGCGGCTGCGTGACGCGCAGCCGGCCTGAGTGTTGTTTCCGCTGGTTGAGCCGCGAGCGGCGGCGAGTAGCGACAGTGAGACCGTCCTCAACATCGAGGAAGCACGGCCACGCTGGGTTCAAACGGCTGGACAGCTCGCTTCCATGAGCGTATGAACCCGGGACGCCTCGGCGTACGCGCGCTGACCTCAGGCTCACTCGCCGGCTCAGGGGTTCTTGCCTACGTGGCAGCGTGGCAACGCTGGTCTGAGGTGTGCCCGCGTGGCGGCTTCGACGAACCCGCCTGCCTCCAGCGGCAGGACCACCTCTACGACTACCAGTGGCCAGCCAGCCCGTGGCAGCCGATCGGGCATGCGGCCGAGATCTACGGGCTGTCGGTCCTGCTGCTGGCCGTCGCCGCGTTCACGCTGCCGTTTCTGCTGATGCCCGTCTTTCGTCGCCACACGCTGTGGCCGCTCGCCGTCATTCCGGCTGTTGTGCTCGTCGGCATCGGCGTGCTGGTCCTAGCCTCAGGGATCGCGGGCAGGCCGGTCGCCGTTCCAGGCTTCGACCTGACGGCACTCATTGTCGTCGGGGTGCTGTGGCCCACCGTGCTGATCATCTCTGCCGTGATCGCAGCGAGTGGGTATGGCCCGGATGGATGGCCAGAGGCCGCCGAAGACCGGCCGTCCACCGCCCGGTCCGTGAGCACGGTGGTCACGGTGCTCCTGATCGCCGCGACGACTGTGCTGCCGACATACTTCGTCGTCGGCCCAATCGCCGCGGCGTACGTCTCGCACGACACTGCCCCGTGGTCTGAGGCTCCGGCTGGTGTGCTTCTCGTCCTCGCCGCCATAGTCATGTGGCCGGCGACGACCCGCATCACCGACCGGAAGCCGACCAGTGATCTTCAGCCCGAACCGACGTGAGTGTCTTGAGTCCGTAGAGCATGGACAATGCTGCGGGCTCGCGCGCTATGCGACGCCCTGATGTGGGTTCGATGAACCGTCGATGAACCCGTGATGAAGGCATGCGGGGAAGCCGTTCGAGTGGTCAAAGTGGGCCCATTTGCCTGCCTAGAATCCTGCGGTCACCGGCCGGACCGGGACACCGGCGAGACATCGTCTCGACGCTCGGGGGATCGTCACGGTTAAGAACTTCAAGGACCCCCACATGCCCTCGACCCTGCTCTCGTTCCCCTACTACCGGAGCAATCCGTACCTCACGATGCTCACGGTGGCACCACGGGCGGCGGGCTGGGACGTCGTCGAGGGAGTGCAGGGTCTGCACCGGCTCGAGGCACGGGCAGCACACCTCGGCCGCGGCGACGTGCTCCACGTCCACTGGACCTCACCGGTGACCAGCGGCTGTGAGAGCGTCGAGGAGGCCTGGTCCAACGCGGCCCGGTTCGAGGACGTCCTGAGCGGCCTCCGCGACCGGGGTGCCGATGTGCTCTGGACCGTGCACAACTCGATCGCCCACGAGGCCGACCACGTCGACGTCGAGCTCGCCGTCGCGAAGGCGCTGGCGAGCTACGCGACCCGGATCATCCAGCTCAACCCGGCCACGATCGAGGAGACCGCGGCCTACTACTCGCTCCCGCCCGACAAGGTCGTCGACCTGCCGCACTCCTCCTATCTCGGCGTCTATCCCGACGGCGGCGACGACGCCGCCTCGCGCGAGCGCATCGGGGTTCCGCAGGGTGTGCCGACGGTTGGCTTCATCGGTCAGATCCGGGCCTACAAGGGCCTCGACGTGCTGTGCCGGGCGGTCGAGATCGCCGCCGAGCAGGTGCCCGACCTGACCTTCGTCGTGGCCGGCAAGGTGGTGCCCGCCTCCGACCTGGAGACGGTCGAGGAGATGCTCTCGGCACCCAACATCGTCAAGCGGCTCGGGTTCGTCGAGACCGCGGACTTCTCCGACTGGCTGCGGGCCAGCGACGTGGTCGCGCTGCCCTACCGGCGGATCCTCAACTCGGGCTCGCTGCTGGCCGCCTGCACCTTCGGCCGCACCGCTCTGATCCCGGAGGACACCCCGGTCGCGCGGCAGTTCGCCGACCAGCCGTGGGTGGTGACGTACGCGCCGGAGCCGGACGAGCCGGTGGCGCTGGCCGCGGCGATCCTGGAGGCCCTCGACGGGCAGGAGTCGCGGCATCGGGCCGCGCACGAGTTCACCCGTGCGTACACGCCCTACGACATGTCGCGCGACTACCTGCGGCTGCTCGACGAGCTGGCCGGCGATCTGGAGGGTGCAGCCCGATGACCACACCTGAGCTCTCTGTCGTCGTCCCGACGCACAACGTCGGCCTGTGGGTCGGGGAGCTGCTCTCCTCGATCCTCGAGGACCAGTCCTCGGCCGCCGACCCGGTGCACCTCGAGGTGATCCTCGTCGACGACGCCTCCACCGACGACACGTTCGAGATCGCCGAGACGTACGCAGCCCGCGACCCGCGCCTGAAGGTGGTCCGTTCGCCCGGAAAGGGCGGGGGGCAGGCACGCAACCACGGCGTCTCGCTGGCGCGCGGCCGCTTCCTCGCCTTCGCGGACGGCGACGACCTGGTCCCGGCCGGGGCGTACGCCGCGATGCTGCGCAAGACGCGGGAGACCGGCTCGGACATGGTGGTCGGCCGGTTCTTCAAGCTGTTCAGCGACCGGGTCTGGTGGCCGGTGCGGGCGTGGCCGGCCTTCGACGAGGAGCGCACCCTGGTGAGGCTCGCCGAGGCGCCGTCCGCCCTGCGCAACCGGGCCTGCTGGAACCGGGTCTTCCGGCGCGACTTCTGGGATTCGGCCGGGATCGAGTTCCCCGACGCCTCGCGCTCCAACGACATCGAGCCGATGGTGCACGCGCTGACCACGGCCCGCTTCGACATCGTGACCGGGACGGTCTACGTCTACCGCGACCGGCCCGGGCCGGGGTCGATGACGGCGAAGTCCCACTCGCCGGCGGGGATCATCAGCTACCTCGAGCAGGAGCTGCGCTGTGCCCGCCGGATCATCGAGCTCGGCGACCCGGAGGTGCGCGCCGAGTACGCCTCGCTGATCTTCGACGCCGACGGCTGGATGGCGATCGTCCGGGCGCTGCGCGGGATGGCCGTGATCGACCCGGTGGCGCTCGAGCCGGCGCGGGTCCTGATCGCCGAGCTGATCGCCCTCTTCGACGACGCCGGCATCGAGGATCTGATCGATGACCTGGAGCGCGACAAGCGATGGGGCTGGCGGCTGGTCTCCTCGGGCCAGTGGGCGACCGCGGCGCGGCTGATCGGAGACGACGTCCGCTGGGGTGACCGGCCGGTCGCCGACCTGCTGGAGACGCTGCAGCTCGTCGCCGACAGCGGCGTGGTGCCGCTGCGTACGCTCCAGCGGCCGCTGGTCAACGCCGTCGCGACGATCTCGCTGGACGACGAGACGCTGGTCGGGGACGACCTCGCCGACCTGGTGCTCAAGCACCGTGACCTGTTCACCGCGGTCGCCGAGGCGGTGGCCGCCGGCGAGGCGGGAGAGGAGCCGGGCTGGCGGCTCGGCCGGATCATGGCCGCCCTCGACGAAGGTCCCGAGCTGCTGCGCCAGGTGGTCTCCGGTGCCACCGATCCGGTGACCGCGACCTCGCTCTCGCTCGTCGACGGCCGTGCCCACCTCCACCTGGCTCACACGATGGTCGAGCCCGTTAGGCTCCGCGTCGTGTTTCTCCACGACCGCCGGCGCCGGACGCTGGACTACGACGCCACCGAGCTCGCCTCCGGCAGCCTCGAGGTCACGCTGCCCACCGCCGCGCTCTCGGGCGGTCGCTGGCGGGTGCGGTTCGAGGGCCGCGACGCGCTGGGCGAGTTCGACGGGCCGGTGATCATCCACGAGGACGCCATCGGCGAGCGGATCGGCGAAGGAGCGCAGATCGTCGAGCTCGACGGTCGCCCGCGTCACGGGATCGAGATCCCGCTGAGCTTCGGCGAGCGCGGCGTCCGCAAGGCCCGCCGGGTGGCGGGCCGGATCGTCCGCCGGGTGCGCCCGTGACCGCTGTCGTCGTCGCGCCCGCCACGGACGGGCAGCCCGGGCAGGCCGGGCAGCCGGTGCGGGACAAGCGGCTGGAGATCCAGGCTCTGCGTACGGCCGCGGTGCTGGGAGTTGTGCTCTTCCACCTCTGGCCGGGGGCGATCCGGGGCGGCTACGCCGGCGTCGACGTCTTCTTCGTGATCTCGGGCTTCCTGATCACCTCCCACCTGGTGCGCGAGGCCGCCAAGCCCGGTGGGGTGCGGCTGGGCGCGTTCTGGGCCCGCCGGATCCGGCGGCTGCTCCCCGCGGCGCTGCTGGTGCTGATGTGCGGCATCGGGGCGACGTACGTCCTGGTGCCGGAGGCCCTGTGGCAGCAGTTCCTGCGGGAGGCAGTCGCGGCCGCGTTCTATGTGGAGAACTGGCAGCTGTCCTGGGCGGCGGTCGACTATCTCGCCGCCGAGGACCCGCCATCGCCGGCGCAGCACTACTGGTCCCTCTCGGTCGAGGAGCAGTTCTACTTCATCTGGCCGCTGCTGATCGTCGCGGTTGCGCTCCTGACCCGGCGACGGCCCACAGTGCGGCTGACGGCGATCCGGGCGGTCTTCCTCGCCGTCTTCGTGGTCAGCTTCGTGGCCTCGGTCTACGTCACCGCGACGAAAGGCGCCGACTCCTACTTCGTCACCTACGCGCGCGCCTGGGAGTTCGCGGTCGGCGGTCTCATCGCGGTGCTGCCGCTCTCCCTCAAGCGCGTGCCAGGGCGCTGGGCGCCGTACGCAGCGATGGCCGGCTGGCTCGGGGTGCTCGGCGCGCTGCTGCTCTTCAACGACTCGCTGCCGTTCCCGGGCTGGGTGGCGCTGCTGCCGGTCGTCGGCACCGCGCTGGTCATCTGGGCGGGCGCGCCCCGCGGCCTCGGGCTTCGGGTCGTCGGCCATCCGGTCGTCCAGTGGATCGGGACGGTCTCCTACTCGCTCTATCTGTGGCACTGGCCGCTCGTGGTCGTGCTCCCCGAGACCGGCCCCGTGCTCGGCACCTGGCTCCGCGAGCCGCTGATCCTCCTGGTCACCATCGGCCTCGCGGCCCTGACCTACCGGTACGTGGAGACGCCGTTCCGCACCGGACCGATCCTGGGGACCACCCCGCGGGCCTTCCTCTTCGGGGTGCTCGGAGCGGCCCTGGTCGTCGCCGCCGCGGTCCCCGGGATCCTGCACGGACGCAACCTGGTCGAGGAGAGTCGCGGCCAGGCTGAGGCGCTCGCATCGGGAGACACCGAGTGCTTCGGCGCCGCCGCCCTGATGGAGGGGTGCCGGAACCCGGAGCTCGACGGCGTACTTCTCCCTGCGCCGATCGCCCGCAAGGATGACACCGGCCGGGCCTACCGGTGCTATCTCCCCGAGATGGAGACGTATGCCGCCGACGCCCGCCCCAAGGTCTGCCACCTCGGCTCCGACGACCCGGATGCACTCCGGGTCGCGCTGGTCGGGGACTCCCACGGCGCTTCGCTGATCCCCGGCCTGACCCGGGTCGCCGAGAGCTCAGGATGGTCGGTCGACACGTTGGTCGCCAACGGCGGAGGGCTGCTCCCCGCCACCGCGGGTGACCCGCGCCGCGCCTACCGCGAGGCGCTGATCGAGCAGCTCGACCAGGAGGCGTACGACGTCGTGCTGGTCACCCAACGCCGCAACCCGAACCTCGCGGCCGGCGAGCCGGACCCGGCCGCCGACCAGCTCGCCCAGGCCTGGAAGCCGATCCTCGAGCGGGGCACGAAGATCGTCGCGCTCGCCGACAACCCGTACCTCACCCCCGGGGCGGCGACCTGCCTCGACGAGATCGAGACGCTCGCGGACGCCGGCGCGTGCGAGATGACCCGCCAGGAGGCGTACGCCACCTCTGACCCGCTCGCCGAGGCGGTCCGCCTGGCGGGGCCGGGCGCTTCCCTGATAGACCTCTCTGCGGCCTACTGCGACGAGGACCGGTGTCCCCTGGTGGTCGGGCACGTGCAGGCCTATCGCGACCGGAGCCACATCACCGCGACCTTCTCGATGACGCTGGCGCCCTATCTGGTCCGTGCGGTCGAGGACGAGCTCTAGGATCTAAGATCGGCCGCGATGAGCACTCCTGACCGCAAGGCCCCGACCCGCGCCGACTACGTGCACTGGCGCACGATCACGACCCGCTGGCGCGACGACGACGCCTACGGTCACCTCAACAACGCGACCTACTACGAGTACTTCGACACCGCGGTCAACGCCTACCTGTTCGAGACGACCGGTGTGAACGTGCGGAAGCTGCCGAAGATCGGGATCGTCGCGGAGACCTCGTGCCGCTACCTGCGCGAGATCGGGTTCCCCGAGCCGGTCGAGGCCGGGCTGGTCGTCGACAAGGTCGGGAGCTCGTCGGTCATCTACCGGATCGGCCTCTTCCAGGGGCCGGGCGAGGAGGCCGCGGCCGAGGGCCGGTTCGTGCACGTCTACGTCGACAACACCGACCCGTCACGTCCGGTGACGCCGATGCCCGACGAGATCCGGGAGGCGGTCATGCCGCTGTGGCGGCAGAATTGACCTTGACAGTTCGGTGAACGTGCGTGGCGCCGTTCACCGCGACTCGGCACTGTGACAGTCTGACCCACTGCCGAAGCACGATCTAGAGCGTCTTGGGGGACCTTTAGTGGACGAAGAGTTGAAGCGCATCGCACGTGGCGGCCTGCGCAGAGGGCGAGACCTGGCCCGCAAGGTCTACAACGACTCGCCTCTCTACAGCCGGGCCGACGACGTGCGCCTGCTCGTCGACTGTCCGTTGTTCGACCACGAGTGGTACGCCGAGCAGGTCGGTCAGCGGCTCGACCGCAAACGGGCCGCCCGCCACTACCTCGAGCAGGACCGCAGCAAGCAGCTGGCCCAGCCCAGCCCGCTCTTCGACCCGGAGTTCTTCGTCGCCCGGTTGACCCCGCGGCTGCGCAAGCAGATGGGCGACCAGGACCCGTTCCTCTACTGGCTGCGCGCCGAGCTGTGGCTGCAGCCGACCCACCCGCTCTTCGACACCGACGGCTACACCGAGCGGCGCAAGACCGAGAGCTTCTACGGCGGCGCGATCGGGCACTACGTCGACCGTGGCGCCCGCAACGGCCGGCGTGCCAACGACTGGCTCGTCCAGGTCGACGGCCGGTTCCCCGACCTGCGTGACTGGATCCGGGACCGACGCGCGGAATGGCAGGCCCGGCAGGGCGTCCCGCGGACGTGGCGGGCGTCGATCGAGCCGGTCCGTGCGGTTCCGGCCGGTCGTGAACCCGTCGGCACCGTCAGCGTCATCGTCGATCTCGGTGCCTCCGACGAGCTCGCCCGGGTGACGCTGGACAGCGTCGCCGCGCAGCACGGTGTGGGCACCGAGGTCATCGTCATCGACCGTGGCCTGACGCCGTCGGTCACCGAGTCGGTCGACGGTGTCGTCCCGGGCGCCCGCATCGTGCCTGGCGACCCGGACCGCGGCGAGCCCGGCGTCGCTGCCGCGTTCGCGCAGGTGAGCAGCGACTTCGTCGCGTACGTCGCCGGGGGAGAGGTCTGGAAGCCCGGTCGTCTCGCGCGGCTGGTCTCGGTGGCCGAGGCGGCCGGGAGGCCGCTGGTCGCCGACGTGCTGGAGCGGCCGTGGTTGCCGGAGCAGCGGTTCGCCGTCGACGTACCTCCTGCTTCGCCGGGGCCCGATGTCCCGGGTCCGCTGATGCGGGCGCTGCTCTCACGACTGCTGATCGCCACGCCGCTGCTGCGAGAGGTCGGCGGGCCGCGCGACGACATCGGCGTCGGCTGGGCCTACGACCTCGCGCTGCGGCTGACCTCGAAGGCGGAGGTCCAGGTCGTGCCCGAGGTCGGCGTCGAGCGACGGCAGGGCATCAACCCGCGCCGTCCCCGTCAGGACCGGCTCCCGCTCGACCCCTTCGACCTGGAGTCGTGGGAGGACGTCGTACGCAACCGCACCTTCGTCGACTGGGACACGCTCGCCGCGCGCACCCCTGACCCGGACGTGGTCTCGGTGGTCATCCCGACCTACGACGACTCGCTGCTGACCGTGGGTGCCGTCGAGGCCGTGATGGAGCACGGTGCGGGGGAGAAGCGGCTCGAGATCGTGGTCTGGGACAACGGCTCCTCGGCCGGCGTCTCGGCTGTGCTCGACTCGCTGCCGCTGCGGTTCCCCGAGGTGAAGGTGGTGCACAGCACGGTCAACCACAACTTCGCGCTCGGCAACAACCTCGCCATCGCGTACGTCACCGGGGAGACCGTCGTCTTCCTCAACAACGACACCACCGCGCTGGCCGGCTGGCTCTCGCCTCTGGTCGATGCTCTCGAGGATCCCGAGGTGCTCGCGGTGCAGCCGCTGCTGCTCTACCCGAGCGGGTCGGTGCAGTCGGCCGGGGTCGTCTTCCCGCCCTACGGCGGGCTGCCCTACAACATGCTCGCCGAGTACCCGCCCGAGGACGCCGCCGGCCTCGAGGGCCACCGGTTCTCGGCGCTGACCGGCGCGGCGCTGGTGCTGCGCTACCGCGACGTCGTCGCGCTGCAGGGATTCGACCCGATCTTCACCAACGGCATGGAGGACGTCGACCTGTGCCACCGGCTCGCGGAGCTGCGACCCGGGTCGTTCCGGGTGGTGACCTCCTCCGAGGTCGTCCACCACGAGTCGAAGTCGAAGGGCCGCTTCGCCCGCGCCCCACGCAACCGGCTGATCTACCTCGACCGCTGGGTCGGTCGCAACGAGCCCCGCGACGACGAGGCCGCGTGGGCGGCCTGCGGCTATCAGGTCGTCGGCCGGGCGATGGCCGGCGAACCGACCGGTCACGCCAAGACGTACGCCGCCACCCGCCCGGTCCTCGCTCCGCTGCCCCGGGTTTCGGTGGTGGAGGGCGTCCCGCAGCTGCGCTGGTCGATCAAGATCTCCGCGCCCGGGGCGCCGGAGGGGGAGCGGTGGGGCGACACCCACTTCGCCCGCGCGCTGGCGCGTTCGCTGCGCAAGCTCGGTCAGTCGGCGGTCGTCGACCACCACTACGAGTGGGAGCGGCCGAGCTCGCTCGACGACGACGTCGTGGTCACTCTGCGCGGGCTCTCGCGCTACTTCCCCGCGCCCGACGGCCGGATCAACATCGGCTGGGTGATCTCCCATCCCGACGCGGTCACCCGCGCCGAGGCGGCGGGCTTCGACCGGCTGCTGGCGGCCGGGCCGCGGTGGGCCGAGCAGATGTCGGCACGCTGGGGGATCCGCGTCGACCCGCTCCTGCAGGCCACCGACCCCGAGCTGTTCAACCCGGACCGGGCCCTGCCCGACTCCGGTCACGCGGTGCTCTTCGTCGGCACCTCGCGTGACGTCGAGCGCCCGATCATCCACGACGCCGTCGCCGCCGGGCTGCCGCTGTCGGTCTACGGCCACGGCTGGGAGCCCTACATCCCGCGCCACTACGTCAAGGCCCAGCACATGTCCAACACCCGGCTCGGCGCCGAATACCGGGCCGCCGGGGTCGTGCTCAACGACCACTGGGCCGACATGCGCGACTACGGCTTCATCTCCAACCGGCTCTTCGACGCCGTCGCCTCAGGTGCCCGGGTCATCTCCGACGACGTCGTCGGCCTCCGCGACGTCTTCGGCGACACCGTGCAGGTCTACGAGACCTCCGAGGACCTGGTGAAGTGGTCCTCGATGCCCGATCCTTCGGTCGTCTTCGGCACCGACGAGCACATTCGCGCCGAGGCCGCCCGCATCCACCGCGACCACGGCTTCGACGCACGTGCCCGCTCCCTCCTCGACATCGCGCTCGAGGAGCGGGCCAAGCGGGACCACGCCTAGCCGAGACGTCGGCCCCGTCGGCCGAGACGTCGCCGGGGTCGGCCGAGGCGTCACCCTCACGGTGCCAGAACCTGTCAGAGTGTCCGCATGACGAAGCTCTCGACGATCCAGCTGCGCGAACGGGACGCGCTGGCCGGCGACCTGAGGTCGCTCGCGCCCGACCAGTGGCGATCCGCGACGCTGTGCGGCGAGTGGGACGTCGAGGAGGTCGTGGCGCACCTCGGCGCGGCCTCGCGGCTCTCCTTCCCGGGCTGGCTGCGCAGCATGATCGGGGCACGGTTCGATCCGGACGTACACAACCGCCGGCGGCTCGAGGAGTTCCGCGGGTCCACGCCCGAGGAGACGCTGGCACGGTTCGCCGTGATCGGACCGATCAGGCTGCCGCGTACGGAGAGCGTCGGCGGGCTGGGCGAGATGATCGTCCACAGCGAGGACATCCGGCGGCCGCTCGGGATCAAGCACGACCCCGATCCCGAAGGTCTCTCGGCGGTCGCGAGGTTCTTCGCGACCAAGGACTTCGCGGTCAACAGCAAGTCCCTGGTCGCGGGGCTTCGACTCCGCGCGGTCGACACGGAGTTGGTGGCAGGCGACGGCCCTGAGGTCAGCGGCCGCCTGCTCGACCTGGTCATGGCGATGGCCGGCCGCCGCGAGGCGGTGGCGGACCTGGCCGGGGACGGTGTCGCTGAGCTTCTCGGCCGGTTGGGCTGAAGCCGTCCGGGTAGTCCAGGGAGTTTCGGTCGCTCTACCGGCCAGTAACGGACGGAAACTCCCTGGACTACCCGGTGGTTCCGCGCCCCCGTAAGGTGTCTGGTGCGATGAAGGCGGTACGGCAGGGACGAGACGGGTCAGGCAGCGACCGGAGCAGGCTCGAGCGGTTGATGCAGGAGTCCGTACGGATCTCCCCGGCGCCCGGAAGCCATTCGCCCGCCTGGCGGGCGAGCGTCACCCTGCTCATCGGGCTCGTGGCGCTGGCCGTGACCGGACACATCGAGCTGGCCGCGTACGCCTGTTTCGGCACCTTCGCCTCGGTCTACGGCGGCCGGCAGCCGCTGCGAGGGCGGTGGCGGACCCAGACCGCGGCCGGGGCGCTGATGTGCCTCGCCGTCCTGTGCGGTGCGCTCGTCGCGACCTCCTCGCATCGTGCCTGGCTCGTCATCCCCGTCGCCGCGGTGTGGGCCGCGGCCGGCTCGATGCTGTCGGACCGGTTCGTGCTGCGACCGCCCGGGCCGATGTTCCCGGTCTTCGCGGTGGCGACGTGTGCGGCGCTTCCGGTGACGGCGTCCGGGGTCGCGGTGGCGGTCGGGGTGGCCGCGGCCGCGGCCCTGATCGCGGTGGTTCTCGGCCTGCTGGAGGAGCGGTTGGCCGGCAGCGGCGCTGCGGTCGAGGTGAGTCGTGGCGAGGTCCGGATGGACCACGCCACGGCGGTCGTCGTCGCGGTCGTGCTCGCCGGCACCGTCTCGACCGCGCTCGGGCTCAGCCACACCTACTGGGCCATGGTGGCCGCGGCGGTGCCGTTCGGCGTCACCGGACTGATGGCCCAGACGACCCGCGGACTGCAGCGGGTGGTCGGCACCGTGGTCGGGCTGGTCCTGGCGGCCGTGCTGCTCTCGGTCTCCCTGCCGGCCCTCGTCGTCGCGGCGGTCGTCGCCGCTCTGCAGGCGGTCACAGAGTTGCTCGTCGGGCGCCACTACGGCCTCGCCCTCGTCGTCATCACTCCGCTCTCGCTGCTGATGGTGCAGCTCGGCCACCCACAGCCCGTCGACGAGTTGCTGTGGTCACGTTTCGCCGAGACGCTTCTCGGTGTCGTCGTGGGTCTCGCGGCAGCGTTCGCTCTGCGCGAGGTTCGGCGTCGCTGATGTAGGGGATTTCGCGCCGAGTCGGCGCAACCGCGCGCCTCGCTCGCTTCGCTTCGCTCCAAGGCGCGCAGTTGCGCCGACTCGGCTACATCTTCTCGAAGACCGCCTGGTCGAGCACTCGCCGCTCGTCGTCGGCGAGGACGAGGAGGTCCTCGCGGGCGAGGCCGGTGCCTTCGCCGGAGGGGGAGAGGTTGATGAAGAACTCGTGCTTGACCGTGTCGTGGAACGAGGTCTCCCGCATCGAGATGAAGTCGAGGTCGGCGAGGTCCTGGAGCAGCAGGCGGAGGTGGTGGGGGGTGCAGACCCAGTTGTGGGTGTCGATGTAGCGCTCCCCGCGCCGGGCCTCCTCGCCGCTGGCCTTCACCACGTCCAGGCCGTTGGCGAAGGTGTAGTCGCCCTTGTGGCGCGGTCCCCAGGCGGTGATGCCGCCGTGCTTGGCCGCGTTGAGCCGCTCCTCGATGACCGCACCCATGGTGTGCACCGACGACGGGTAGAGCGAGGCGTCGATCACCCGCGACAGCGAGGCGCGCTCGCGGAACCGGTCGAAGCAGTAGCGGTGGTCGGGGATCACCAGCGCCAGCACGCCGTCAGGACGCAGCAGCTTCTCGCACTCGTTGATGAAGTCGATCATCGACGTCGTGTGCTCGATGACATGGGAGGCGACGACGAGGTCGAAGCGCTCCGGAATCACCTCTGACCAGGGAGTTCCCGGCCGGAAGACGTAGTCGACCTCCTCGATGTCATCGGGGTTGTACTGCGAGAAACCCGAGTACCGCTTCACCAGGCCCTCGCGGTCGAGATAGTCGACGATGCGTACGTCGTAGCCGTCCCGCTTGGGCAGGATCGCGTTGTGCGCGGGGCCGATCTCCAGGATCAGGGCGTCGGGCTTGACCCCGGCGAGCACCTGCTCGCGGCGCAGCTCCAGCCGGTCCATGCCCGGGATCGCCGGCACCGCGGTGGTGCGGTTGCGGTCCCCCTGCAACCCCTCCACCTTCGTACGCAGCCTCTGGTTGCGCTGCTTGAGCTCGTCGATCCGGTCGTGCAGGCGCGCGGCCTCGGCGTCGGCGGCACGGACGGTCTGCAGACCCGCGGCAGCGAGGCCGCGGCGTACGGCGCCCCTGAAGGTGGGCAAGACAGGTCCTCCTGGAAAGAGTTCAGCTATTGCGGGGTGGGATGTAGGGCTCGGCGGCCAGGGCGGCGCGGCCGCGCTCGGCACCGAGCGCGTGCTCGTCGTCGGGCACGGGCTTGTCGTTCTCGGGGTCGAGCACGTCTCGGAGCAGATCGGGGATGAGGGAGCGGCTGAGGACGATGTGCAGGTGGTTGGTGAGCCAGTCGTCGAACGAGTAGTCGCCCGAGAAGGCGCCGGCGGCGAGCTCGGCGCGGGTGGGCGTGCGCGCGAGATAGGCGTCCTGCAGCGTCCCGGCGAGGTAGCGCTGATAGTCACGCATCCCGTGGTGGCGCGGGCTGGGCCGGAGGTCGGGGCTCGCCTCGTAGCCCTTGCCGGCGTTGATCACCTTGCGCTCCAGTTGGGACCAGGAGCGCCAGGGGAGGTGGAGCACCTCCATGGCGACCTCGTCGGCCGGCTGGCCGTTGCTCCTCAGCGAGACGAAGTGGTTGCCCTGGACGACCTTGATGTCGGACTCACCGCGGTGGATCGCGTTGGGCGTCGGGTGGGCGTGCAGCCCGACTGCCTCGAGACGCTCGTCGGCGCGGCGGTCGCGCCACTGGAGCCGGTTGATGCCGCCGCCTTTCAAGGCGGGCGGGCCGACGAGGTTCTCCACCTCGACGGTGAACGCGTTCAGCGACAGCGGAGTGGCCTCGAGCGCCTGGCGTACGGTCAGGCCCTTGTCCTTGGGCACCAG
The DNA here is from genome assembly GCF_036090055.1 of Nocardioides sp. NBC_00368. Classification (NCBI taxonomy): domain Bacteria; kingdom Bacillati; phylum Actinomycetota; class Actinomycetes; order Propionibacteriales; family Nocardioidaceae; genus Nocardioides; species Nocardioides sp. NBC_00368. Next base: position 2,435,087 of record NZ_CP107970.1, on the reverse strand, counting down.
GAACTCGTCGGCGTCGAGGTTGAGCACCCAGTCGGCACGGAAGTGCGTGCGCGCCCGCCGGGCCATCGCGGTGACGACCTTGCCCTGCTGCTTCTCGTGGACGGGGTCGTGGTGGAGCTCGACCCGTCCCGTCGCGGCGTAGCGCTCGAGTACCTCGGTGGTGCCGTCGACCGATGCGTTGTCCGTGACGATCAACGTGTCGACACCCTGGTCCAGGTGGTGCTCGATCATCGCGGCGACGATGTCGACCTCGTCCCGGACCATCATTGTCCCGATGATCCTCATGCCGTGAAACACTACCGGCCCGGTGGACGTTGTCGAGATCCCGCGCCGTACGCCGGGACGCGGCCGGGCGCCCGCGCAGGCGCCCGCGCGCGTGGCGTTGTGGGCTCCGGCTGCCGGGTGTGCAAGGGTGGACGCCGTCCGTGCGCAATTCAGAAGGGGGCTGGCCGAGCCAGTGCTGACCATCCTTGTCATCTTCGTGGCGATGCTTCTCATCGTCGCGCTGGCCGGACTCGTGATCGTCTACACGGTCTTCCCCCACCGTGGACAGAAGATGCCGTACGCCACCAAGCTCGGTGAGGCGATGGAGCGGGCCGTCGACACGGCCCCCACGCTCAGCCCGGCCACGCGCCTGCAGACCCGCCGTGAGGACCATCTCGCCGAGCTGTTCGGTGAGCGTAAGCCAGGAACTACGGAAAACAACGCGTGATTTGATTGGATGAGGCCATGGAAATGGTCACCCTCATCGTCATCATCGCGGTCGCCGCTGTCGCGATCATCGGCGGCGGCATCCTCGGTCTGGTCGCCAGCACCCGGCGCCGCAAGGACCGTTCGCTGTCGCCCGAGGCGGGGACCGACGTCATCACCCGCCCGGCCGAGCCCACGGTCGAGCCCACGGTCGAGGAGCCGGAGGCAGAGCCCGCGACGGCGGGGCCCGCCGCGCCGGTCCTCGAGAAGCCGGAGAGCACCGCCTCGCGCCTGGTGCGGCTGCGCCAGCGTCTGGCCGGCTCCAACGCCTTGGGCCGAGGCCTGCTCAACCTGCTCTCCACCGACCAGCTCGACGAGGACACCTGGGAGTCCATCGAGGACCTGCTGCTCACCGCCGACATCGGCGTCGCACCGACCCAGGAGCTGGTCGAGGGCCTGCGCACCCGGCTGCGGGTCGAGGGCGGCAAGGCCGACCCGAAGGCGGCGCTGCGTGACGAGCTGATCAAGCTCGTCGACCCGAGCATGGACCGCCGGCTCCAGGTCAGCGGCGCCGACGGCGCTCCTGGTGTGGTCCTGATGGTCGGGGTCAACGGCACCGGCAAGACCACCACGACCGGCAAGCTCGCCCGCATCCTGGTCTCCGAGGACCGCAAGGTCGTCCTCGGTGCCGCCGACACCTTCCGTGCCGCGGCCGCCGAGCAGCTGACCACCTGGGGTGAGCGCGTCGGCGTCGAGGTCGTCCGCGGTCCGGAGGGCACCGACCCGGCCAGCGTCGCCTTCGACTCGGTCAAGGAGGGCCTCGACACCGGCGTCGACACCGTCATCGTCGACACCGCCGGCCGACTGCAGAACAAGGCCGGCCTGATGGACGAGCTCGGGAAGGTCAAGCGCGTCATCGAGAAGCAGACCCCGGTCACCGAGGTCCTGCTCGTCCTCGACGCCACCACCGGCCAGAACGGCCTCATCCAGGCCCGCGTCTTCAGCGAGGCGGTCGCCGTCACCGGCATCGTCCTGACCAAGCTCGACGGCTCCGCCAAGGGCGGCATCGTCGTCGCCGTCCAGCGTGAGCTCGGCGTACCGGTCAAGCTCGTCGGCCTCGGCGAGGGCCCCGATGACCTGACTCCGTTCACCCCCGAAGCCTTCGTCGACGCGCTTCTGGGCTGACACCGGGTCCGGCATGGCAGGATCGCCGGTATGCGTCATTCACTCGCCGGCAGGGCCGAGACCTCCATGCAGGCCCGGCTGCTCGCTCAGCTCCGTGACGAGGGCCCACTGTCGCGAGTGCAGCTCGCCGACCGGCTGAACGTCTCCCGCACCACGATCGCGGCCGAGGTCGGCCGGCTCACCGAGCTGGGCATGGCTCACGAGGTGGGGCCGGCGGCCTCACGCGGCGGTCGCCGCTCGACCCTGGTCGACCTCGCGCCGGACATCCGGTTCGTCGGCATCTCCATCGGCGCGACCAGCATGTCGGTCGGCCTCACCGACGGACGGCTCTCGGTGCTCGGCACCCGCACCCGGACGTGCGACATCCGCAGCGGCCCCGAGAAGGTCCTGGCGACCGCGCTCGACGAGGTCCGCGCGCTCCTGGACGAGCACGGCGTGACCGAGCCGATGGGTGCCGGTGTCGGCGTGCCCGGACCGGTCGACTTCCATCGTGGTGTCTCCGTGTCTCCGCCGATCATGCCCGGCTGGGACGGTTACCCCGTGCGGGACGCGGTCGCCCGGGAGCTGGGCTGTCCGGTCGTGCTCGACAACGACGTCAACGTGCTCGCGGCGGGGGAGCAGCACGCCGGTGTCGCCCGGACCGCCCGTGACTTCCTCTACGTCAAGATCGGCACCGGGATCGGCTGTGGGATCGTCGTCGACGGGGAGCTCTACCGCGGCGTCGACGGCTGTGCCGGCGACATCGGCCACATCCGGGTCGAGGACTTCGGCCCCACCTGCGCCTGCGGCAACACGGGCTGCCTGGAGGCGTTCTCCGGAGGCGCGGCGCTCGCGCGCGAGGCGCTCGCCGCGGCCCGTTCCGGACGCTCCCCGGTGCTGGCCGAGCTGCTCGCGGAGAAGGGTGAGCTGAGCGCCGAGGACATCGCCATCGCGGTGGCACGCGGCGACGCCCAGGCGGTTCAGCTCATCCGGGAGAGCGGTCACCGCATCGGTCAGGTGCTCGCCAGCCTGGTCTCGTTCTTCAACCCCGGCCTCATCGTCATCGGCGGCCGGGTCAGCAAGCTCGGCCACGGCCTGCTCGCCGAGATCCGCAGCGTGACCTACCGTCGCTCGCTGCCGCTGGCGACCGGCAACCTCCCGATCGTGCTCAGCGAGCTGGGAGACGAGGGCGGCGTCATCGGTGCCGCCCATCTGATCAGCGCCTCGGTGTACGCGCCCAGCAGCGGAGAGGCGTAAACCCGACCCCAGACCGCTCCACGGCCCCTTTTTCGTCCCATCTTTCGAAATCTTCTTGCGAAAGAACGCAACTCGCTTGACGTGACTGGCGTCACATCGCTACGTTCGCGGACGATCTCGCTTCCCCTCCCACGACAGCGAGAGAAGGAGATGGACCGTGCGCAGATTCACCCTCTGGAGCGTCGCCACGACCGTGGTCTCGGGGCTCCTGGTTCTCCCCCTCACGACGTCCGCGGACGCGGCCCCCACGGCCGCGCCGCCGCCGGACACCGACTTCGAGAAGGTGACCCTCAACGACCGTCCCGGTGAGCCGATGGACCTCGCGGTCCTGCCCAACGGGGACGTCCTCCACACCACCCGGGCCGGGAAGGTGTGGCTCAACGACGCCGACACCGGCGTCAACAGCGTCGCAGCCGAGTTCGACGTCTACCAGCACGACGAGGAGGGTCTGCAGAGCATCGCTCTGGACCCCGGATACAACGGCCGGACCAACAAGTGGGTCTACGTCTACTACTCGCCCCCGATGAACACCCCTGTCGACGACCCGGCCACGCCGGACGTCAACGAGGGTGACGCGCCGGAGTTCGGCACGCCCGCCGAGTTCGAGCCGTTCAAGGGCGCGATCCGCCTCTCCCGCTACCAGTACGCGGGCGGCAAGATCGACCTGTCCACCGAGCAGCAGATCATCGATGTACCCGTCGACCGCGGGCGCTGCTGCCACGTCGGTGGCGACATCGTCTTCGACTCGGCGGGCAACCTGATCCTCGCCACCGGTGACGACACCGACCCGTTCCAGTCCGACGGCTACGCCCCGCTCGACGACCGGGAGAACCGCAGCCCCGCCTTCGACGCGCGGCGTACGGCGGCCAACACCGACGACCTGCGCGGCAAGCTCCTGCGGATCAAGCCGAAGGCCGGCGGTGGCTACACCGTCCCTGCCGGGAACCTGTTCGCTCCGGGCACCGACAAGACCCGCCCGGAGATCTACGCGATGGGCCTGCGCAACCCGTTCCGGATCGAGATCGACCGGGAGACCGACCGCGTCTACGTGGCCGACTACTCGCCCGACGCCTCCTCCGCGAACCCGGACCGCGGCCCGGCCGGCCAGGGCAAGTGGACGGTCGTCACGAAGCCGGCCAACTACGGCTGGCCGCTGTGTGCGACCGCTGAGCTGCCCTACCGCGACTACGACTTCGGGACCGGGGTCTCGGGCCCGGCGTTCGACTGCGAGGCGCCTGTCAACGACTCGCGGCACAACACCGGCCTGACTCAGCTCCCGCCGGTGACGCAGCCGACGGTCTGGTACACCTACGGCCAGTCCGAGAAGTTCCCCGAGCTCGGCACCGGCGGCATCGCCCCGATGGCCGGCCCGGCGTACGACTTCCGGAAGTCGGCGACGAAGGACCCGCTCTCCGGCGCCTGGCCGGAGTACTACGACGGCGTTCCGCTGTTCGCGGAGTGGGGTCGTGACTACATCAAGGGCATGCGGCTCGACGCCGACGGCGAGCTCACCGGCATCGAGTCGGTGCTCTCCACCTTCGCCACGGACAACGTGATGGACCTGGAGTTCGGCAAGGACGGCTCGCTCTACATGCTCGAGTACGGCGACGGCTTCTTCAGCGAGAACGAGGAGGCCCAGGTCTCCCGGATCGACTACATCGCCCGCACCGGCAACCACTCGCCGAAGCCGGTGATCAGTGCCGACAAGACCGCCGGCCAGCCGCCGCTGACCGTCGCCTTCGACAGCGCAGGGACGACCGACCCCGACGGCGACAAGCTCGTCTACCAGTGGGACTTCGACGGTGACGGCACCTTCGACGCCACCGGGAAGACGGCGACCCACACCTACGCCGAGCCGGGGGCCTACCGCGCGACCCTGACCGTCACGGACAAGGGCAAGGCGGGTCGCGGCAAGCACGCCTCGGCCGACGTCGACGTGGTCGTCGGCAACGACGTGCCCGTGGTGACCCTGACCACCAGCCCGGCGCCGGGTGAGGCGTTCCACTTCGGTGACACCGTGCAGTTCCAGGTCGAGGTGACCGACGACCAGCCGGTCGACTGCGACCGGGTCTCGGTGACGTACGTCCTGGGCCACGACGAGCACGGCCACCCGCAGACCACCGCCAACGGCTGCAGCGGCTCGATCGTGACGACCGTCCCCGGCGGCCACGACCCCGGCCAGGACGATCTGAACGCCGTCTTCGTGGCGGAGTACACCGACCCGGGCGAGGGCGACATCCCGGCGCTCACCGGCAGCGACGAGGTGGTGATCGCACCCAGCGAGTGACGCCCGCGATCGACTGAACAGGGGCACCCGGCCAACTCTGGCCGGGTGCCCTTTTCGGCTACTTTGTCCAATTACTTTTCAAAGTCTGACAGAAACTTTGCAGAAACCGCCGCGAAAGGGTTGTACAACGTGAGCCGGGTCACTAGTTTGTCTCTCGGCCACGGAATTCTGTGACTGCCATCACAGGGCGTGGTTGTAGAGCGACCCATCACGATCCGCGAGGAGGCCCCATGCACGACGCAGACATCACCGTGCGGGTCTCCGCCACCGCCGACCCGGCCGCCGTGCGGACGGCCCGCCTGGGCCTGCTCCTCCGGTCGCTGCGCGACCGCGGCCCGCGCACGCGGGGGCGCCTGGCCGAGGAGACCGGGCTGACCCGGTCGGTCGCCAACGGGCTGGTCGACGAGCTCGCCGGGCTGGGGCTGGTCTCTCGCGAGGACGGCGACCGCCGTGGCGCGGGGCGCCCCGGTGTCCAGGTCCGTCTCGTCGGTCGCTCCGTGTGCGGGATCGGCGCGGAGATCAACGTCGACCACCTCGCCGTCGTGGCCGTCGACCTGGCCGGGACCGTGATCGCCGAGGCCCGCCGAGGCATCGACGGCCGGAACCTCCCGCCGGAGGGCGTCCTGTCCGAGCTCGCCGGCCTGGTCGCCGACGCCCTCGCCGAGGCCCGGACCGCCGGTGCCACCGTCGCCGGCATCACCGTCGGGGTCGCCGGCCTCGTCGACGCCACCACCGAGCGGGTCACGCTCGCTCCCAACCTCGGCTGGCGCGACATCGACGTCGCCGAGGACGTACGCCGCCGACTGGCCGCCACGGCCACCCCCGACGAGCCGGTGCCGCCGGTGCGGGTGGCCAACGAGGCCAACCTCGCGGCGACCGCCGAGCTCGACCCCACAGACGACGACCGCGCCGACATGGTGGTGCTCTACGGCGAGGTGGGCCTCGGCGGCGCGGTCGTCAGCGGCGGCCGGGTGGCACCGGGCCGGCACGGCTGGGCCGGGGAGATCGGTCACCTCCCGGTCGACCCGCGCGGTCGCCTCTGCGGCTGCGGCCGCACCGGCTGCTGGGAGACCGTGGTGGGCCTGCGCGCGCTGCTCGAGGCGGCCACCGACCCCGACGACCCCATCCGCGACCCGGCGCTGACCCTCGAGGAGCGGCTCGCCACCCTGGTCGAGCGGGCCCGGCTCGCCGACGGCCGCACCCTGGCCGCGCTGGACGAGGTCGGAACGTGGCTCGGCACCGGCGCCGCCGTCCTGGTCAACACGCTCAACCCCGGCACCGTCGTGCTCAGCGGCTACTACGCCGTGCTCGGCGAGTGGCTGCGGCCTGCCGTCGAAGCCAGGCTCGCCGCCGATGTTCTCGCGCCGCGCGCCGGCGGCACCGGGGTCGCCATCTCAGCTCTCGGCCCGACCGCCGCGGTCCGCGGCGGCGCACTGGTCTCTCTCGAGCCGGTGCTCTCCGACCCCACCGTCCTCGCCGACCTGCCCGAACTGCACGGAGGAACCCGATGACCCAGACCCCGACGCCGTCGCCCGACGGCCCCACCGCCGGCGCGGGCGGGGGTGACGTACTGCTGGAGATGACCGGGATCGTGAAGCGGTTCCCCGGCGTGCTCGCCCTCGGCGGCGTCGACCTCGACGTCCGGGCAGGCGAGGTGCACTGCCTGCTCGGGCAGAACGGCGCCGGCAAGTCGACCCTGATCAAGGTGCTCTCGGCGGCGTACCAGCCCGACGAGGGGGAGATCCTGTGGGAGGGCGAGCCGGTTCGGCTGTCCACCCCGGTCGCCGCCATGAAGCTCGGCATCTCGACGATCTACCAGGAGCTCGACCTGGTGCCCGGGCTCACCGTGACCGAGAACATCTTCCTCGGCCACGAGCTCGCCACGGCCGGGTTCAGCCGCCGCGCCGAGGCGACCCAGCGGGTGCGTGCGCTGCTGGCGCGGCTCGGCCACAGCGAGGTCGACCCGAACCGCCTGGTCGGCGACCTGTCCCCGGCGGGACAGCAGATCGTCAGCATGGCGAGGGCGCTGTCGCACGACACCCGCCTGCTCATCCTCGACGAGCCGTCGGCGGTCCTCGACCAGGAGGAGGTGGACAACCTCTTCCGGGTGGTCCGCGGCCTCACCGCGGAGGGCGTCGCGATCATCTACATCTCCCACCGCCTCGAGGAGATCCGCCAGATCGGCGACCGGATCACGGTCCTCAAGGACGGTCGCACCGTCGCCACCGGGCTCTCCGTCGCGGAGACCCCGACCCGGGAGCTGATCACGCTGATGACCGGCCGCGAGATCGAGTACGTCTTCCCCGACCGCCCCACGACGCGACCCGGTCGCGACACCACGCCGGTGCTCGAGGCCAGCGGCCTGTCCGGCGACCGGTTCCACGACATCGACCTGCGCGTCCACGCCGGCGAGATCGTCGGCCTGGCGGGCCTGGTCGGCTCCGGTCGCTCGGAGATCCTGGAGACCATCTACGGCGCCCGCCGCTCCAGCGCAGGCACGGTCACCATCAACGGGCGCCGGCTGCGCGGCGGCTCGGTCCGTGCCGCGGTCGCCGCAGGGGTCGGGCTGGCTCCCGAGGAGCGCAAGAGCCAGGGGCTGCTGCTCGACCAGGCGGTCTACCGCAACGTGACGATCTCGTCCCTGGGCCGGTTCTCCAAGGCCAGCTTCCTGGACAGCGGCGCCGAGCGCCGTGCCGCCGAGGAGCTCAGCCGCTCGCTCGACGTACGTCCTGCCGGGGTGGACCGGCCGGTCCGCAACCTGTCCGGCGGAAACCAGCAGAAGGTCGTGCTCGCCCGGTGGCTGTTGCGCGACTGCAAGGTGCTGCTCCTCGACGAGCCCACCCGGGGCGTCGACGTCGGGGCACGCAGCGAGATCTACAACCTCGTCCGCCGCCTGGCCGACGAAGGTGTCGCCGTGGTCGTGGTGTCCAGCGAGGTGGAGGAGGTGCTCGGTCTCGCCGACCGGGTCCTCGTCATCAGCGAGGGCTCCGTCGTCCACGAGGGACCCGCCACCGAGATCGACGAGTCGAAGGTCCTGGACCTCGTGATGGAAGGAGAGGTCGCATGAGCGACTCCACGCCAACGAACGCTGCTGTGGCCCAGGGGGACACGGCTCGCGTCGAGAAGGAAGCGGCCCGCCGGGCCGAGCCCGGTGGTCTGGGCCAGCTGCTCCGCAGCGGCGCCGGTCACAATCTGGGCTTGGTCCTGGCGCTGGCGCTGCTGGCCGTCATCGGCATCGCCACCGGCGGTGAGCGGTTCGCCTCGGTCGACAACGTGATGACGATCCTGCGCCTCGCCGCGGTGATCGGCGTGGTCAGCATCGGGATGACGTTCGTCATCACCGGCGGTGGCATCGACCTGTCGGTGGGTGCGCTGGTCGCGCTCTCCTCGATCTGGTGCACCACGGTGGCCACCCAGACGATGGCCAACGACATCCACTGGATCATCATCGTCACCACCGCGCTCCTGGTCGGCGCGGGCGCCGGTCTGATCAACGGCTTGCTGATCGCGTACGGCGGGGTGGTGCCGTTCATCGCGACGCTGGCGATGATGGCCAGCGCCCGCGGTCTGGCGGAGATCATCTCGGCGCGCAAGACCCAGATCGTCAGCGTGCCGGGCTTCACCGACGCGTTCTCCCGCGACATCTTCGGGATCTCGGTGCTGATCTGGATCTTCGCCATCGTGGCGGTGATCGGCTGGGTCCTGCTCAACCGCACCACCTTCGGCCGGCGGACGCTGGCCATCGGCGGCAACCCGGAGGCCTCGCGCCTGGCCGGCATCAACGTACGCCGCCACACCGTGCTTCTCTACGTGCTCGTCGGCCTCTGCTGCGGCATCGCCGCGGTGATGCTGATCAGCCGCACCACGACCGGCAGCGCCACCCATGGCCAGCTCTACGAGCTGGACGCCATCGCGGCGGTCGTCATCGGCGGCACCCTGCTCTCCGGCGGGCGCGGCAACATCATCGGCACCGTCTTCGGGGTGCTGATCTTCATGACCCTCACCAACGTGTTCGTGCTCAACAACCTCTCGATCTCCGCCCAGGCCTTCACCAAGGGCCTGATCATCATCGCCGCCGTGCTGCTGCAGAAGCGGTTCTCACGACAGCCAGGGTCATGACCGCCCCACGCCGTCCCACCAGCCGTCCTCGGGTCTCGGACACATCGCCCCTCCACCTCCGCACGATCTAGGAGCACCTCCCATGAAGTTCACCTCAGCAAAGATCACCGGCCCGGTCGCCCGGCGCCTCGGCACCGGCCTCGTCGCCGGCCTCGTCGCCGGCCTCTCGGTGCTCGCCCTCTCGGCCTGCATCAGCAACACCCCCGAGAAGACCGAGAACGTCGGCGGCACCTCCAACGCCAAGGCCGGCTCCAACGACGAGAAGGGCGACACGGTCGTCATCGGCTTCTCGGCCCCTGCCGCCGACCACGGCTGGATGGGCGCGATCAGCGAGCAGGCCAAGACCGCTGCCGAGGCCTACGAGGACGTCGACTTCCGCCTGGCTGAAGGCACCAACGAGGTCGGTCTGCAGATCAGCCAGGTCGAGACCTTCATCAACGACAAGGTCGACGCCATCGTGCTGCTGCCCTTCGACGGCGCCGCGTTGACCCCGGTCGCGCTCAAGGCGATGGAGGCCGGCATCCCGGTCATCAACGTCGACCGTGAGTTCAACGACCCCAACGCCGCCCGCGTCACCGTGCTCGGCGACAACTACGGCATGGGCGTCTCGGCCGGCGAGTACGTCTGCGAGCAGGCCGGCGGCAAGACGGACGCCGTCGTCGCCGAGATCGCCGGCATCGACTCCCTGCCGCTGACCCAGGACCGCAGCAAGGGCTTCAAGGACGCGCTGGCCAAGTGCGACCTCGACGTCGACAACCGGGTCGCCGCCGACTTCACCGTCGAGGGCGGCGAGAAGGCGGCCTCCAACCTGCTCCAGGCCGCGCCGAAGATCGACTTCCTGTGGAACCACGACGACGACCAGGGCGTCGGCGTCCTCGCCGCGATCAACAACGCCGGCCGCGACGAGTTCACCATGGTCGGCGGCGCCGGCTCGGCCAACGCGATGCGCGAGATCGAGTCGGACAAGGGCGTCCTCAAGGCGACGGTCATCTACCCCTCCACCCAGGCCGCCGACGGGATCAAGCTCGCCAGGCTCCTGGCCCAGGACAAGGCGATGTCCGACCTGGTCGAGGTGACCGTGCCGCGCACGATCCAGCTGGACGCGCCGGTCGTCACCAAGGAGAACGTGGCGGAGTTCCTCCCCACGGCCTTCGAGTCCTGACCGCCTGACCCAGCCAGACCGCAAGGTCGCTCCGCGCTCGGGCGCGGAGCGACACCACCGAACACAGGATCGAGTTCCGATGACCGAGCAGAACGCCACACTCGGGGTGGGGATGATCGGCTACGCCTTCATGGGTGCCGTCCACTCCCACGCCTGGCGCAGCGCCCACCGCTTCTTCGACCTCCCCCTCACCCCGCGGATGCAGGTCGTCTGCGGCCGTGACGCCGCCCGCGTGGCCGAGGCCGCGACCCGCTTCGGCTGGGAGGAGAGCGCCACCGACTGGCGCGAGGTGATCGCCCGCGACGACGTCGACCTGGTCGACGTGTGCACACCCGGTGACACCCATGCGGAGATAGCGATCGCCGCGCTGGAGGCCGGCAAGCACGTGCTGTGCGAGAAGCCGCTGGCCAACACCGTGGCCGAGGCCGAGCGGATGGCCGCGGCCGCCGCTGTGGCCGCCGAGCGGGGCGTACGGGCGATGGTGGGGTTCACCTACCGCCGGGTGCCCGCGATCGCGCTGGCCCGGAAGCTGGTCGCCGACGGTCGTCTCGGGGAGCTCCACCACGTGCGGGCTCAGTATCTCCAGGACTGGCTCGCCGACCCGGAGACCCCGCTGAGCTGGCGGCTCGACAAGAGCAAGGCCGGCTCGGGCGCGCTCGGCGACATCGGCGCCCACGTCATCGACCTGACCCAGCACATCACCGGAGACCGGATCCAGGAGGTCTCCGGGATGCTGGAGACCTTCGTCAAGGAGCGCCCGGTGGCCGAGGCCTCCTCCGGTCTCTCCGCCACCGCCGGGACCGGTCGTGGTCCGGTGACCGTCGACGACAGCGCGGTCTTCCTGGCCCGGTTCTCCGGGGGAGCGGTCGGCTCCTTCGAGGCCACCCGCTTCGCGACCGGCCGCAAGAACGCGATCCGGATCGAGATCAACGGGTCGAAGGGCAGCCTGGCCTTCGACTTCGAGGACATGAACGTCCTGCACTTCCACGACGCGACCCTGCCGGACGTCGAGGGCGGCTTCCGCCGGATCGTGGTCACCGAGCCCGAGCACCCGTGGCTGGAGGGCTGGTGGCCTCCGGGCCACGGCCTCGGCTACGAGCACGGTTTCACCCACCAGGTCGTCGATCTCGTCCGCGCGCTCGGTGAGGGGGCTGAGCTGGCACCGTCGTTCGCCGACGGCCTGCAGGTGCAGCGCGTGCTCGCCGCCGTCGAGACCAGCTCCGACACCAGGTCGTGGCAGGAGATCCCTGCCTGATCCACCCGGGGCCACGTCGGCCTCCAGCCTGTTCAGACCGTTGAGCACAGAAGGGACAGCACCATGAGGTATGCATCGAGAAGGTTCCGGACGCTGATCGCGAGCATCGGGCTGGTGGCGGTGGCCGCCATGGCCCCGGGCCTGTCGCCGTCGCCGGCCGCGAGCGCCGACAGCTCCGAGGGGAGCGAGGGGTCGGGGACGTACGACGTCCTGGTGTTCTCCAAGACCGCGGGGTTCCGGCACGGCTCCATCCCCAACGGCATCGCGGCTATCCAGCAGCTCGGCGCCGAGAACGGCTTCACGGTGACCGCCACCGAGGACGCGGCCGTGTTCAACGACACCAGCCTGGCTGAGTACGAGGCGGTGCTGTGGCTCTCCACGACCGGTGACGTGCTGGACGCAGGGCAGCAGGCGGCGTTCGAGCGCTACATCCAGGACGGCGGCGGCTACGTGGGTGTCCACGCGGCCTCCGACACCGAGTACAACTGGCCCTGGTACGGCGGGCTCGTCGGCGCCTACTTCGCCGGACATCCCGCACAGCAGACCGCGACCGTGAAGGTCCACGCGCGCAACACCGCGGCGACGGCCGAGCTGCCGAAGCGGTGGACGCGCTGGGACGAGTGGTACAGCTTCCGCGACCGTCCCGCCGACTCGATCCGGGTCCTCGCCGACCTCGACGAGACCAGCTACAACCCCGGCCGGTTCGCCATGGGTGACCCGCACCCGATCGCCTGGTGCCACGAGTACGACGGCGGGCGGGCCTTCTACACCGGGATGGGCCACACGAACGAGTCGTTCACCGAGCCGGCGTTCCTCTCCCACGTGCTCGGCGGCATCCAGATGGTTGCGGGGGTCGCCCCGTTCCGCTGCGAGGCGGGCTGATGGGCAGCAGAGTCGGTGTCTGGCTGGTCGGTGCCTGCGGCTCGGTCGGTGTCACCACCACGGTCGGCGCGCTGGCCGTGCGCGCCGGGCTCGCCGGACGGGTCGGGCTGGTGGCCGAGCAGCCGGAGATCGCCGCTGCCGGGTTGCCCTCGCTCGACGACCTGGTGATCGGCGGGCACGATCTGTGCACCGAGCCGCTCGTGAAGCGGGCCGAGCGGCTCGCCGCGGGCGGTGTCCTCCCGGCCGGGATCCTGCCGGCGATCGCGGGTGAGCTCGAGGAGGTCGAGGGGCGGCTGCGTACGGGCTATGACCCGGCGGGCGCCGAGCCGCAGGGTGCTGCGGTCGAGCGGTTGACCGCCGACCTCCTGGCCTTCCGGGAGGAGCACGGGCTCGAGCGGGTGGTCGTGGTGGACGTCGCCAGCACCGAGCCGCCGGCCGAGGTCACCGACGGTGGGCCGCTGGCCGACCCCGACGCCCTCGACGCTGCCCTGGCGGCGGGGGAGTCGCCGCTGCCGGCGAGCTCCGTCTACGTCCTGGCCGCCTACCGGGCCGGCTGCCCGGTGGTCTCGTTCACGCCGAGCCCCGGACCGCGGCTGCCGGTGCTCGTCACGCTCGCCGAGCGGGCCGGCCTCCCGTGGGCCGGGTCGGACGGCAAGACCGGTGAGACGCTGCTGAAGTCGGCCCTGGCGCCGATGTTCGCGACGCGGGCGCTGCAGGTCAACGCCTGGGCCTCCTACAACATGCTCGGCGGCGGTGACGGCGCCACGCTCGCCGACCCGGCCAACGCGCAGAGCAAGCTGGTCACCAAGGCTCAGGGTCTGGAGGCGATGCTCGGTCACCCGGTGGAGGGGCCGATGCACATCGACTACGTGCCCGACCACGGCGACTGGAAGACCGCCATCGACCACGTCTCCTTCGAGGGTTTCCTCGGGGTGCGGATGTCGCTGCAGTTCACCTGGAACGGCTGCGACTCGGCGCTGGCCGCGCCGCTGGTGCTCGACCTGGCCCGGCTGACCCTGCGGGCGGCCGAGGTGGGGGAGAGCGGACCGCTGCCGTTCGGGTTCTTCTTCAAGGACCCGGCCGGCTCGACCGAGCACCGGCTCGGTACGCAGTGGGAAGACCTGGTCGCATGGTGCCGTCGGGTGGGCGCATGACGCCTCGCGCCCGAGCCTTCGCCGAGCTGGTCCGGCTGCCGGCCGCCCTCACCGTGCCGGGCGACACCCTGGCCGGGGCGGCCGCGGCCAGTCCGCTGCGGGCCCGGTCGGCAGCCATGCCGGCCGCGTCGGTGGCGCTCTACTGGGCCGGGATGGCGCTCAACGACTGGGCCGACCGCGACCTGGACGCCGTGGAGCGACCGGAGCGGCCGATCCCGTCGGGCCGGGTCAGCCCCCGCCAGGCGCTGGGCGCGGCCGTCGGGCTGACCGCGGCGGGTGTCGGGCTGGCCGCGCTCGCCGGAGGACGTCCGGCGGCTGCCACGGCGGCGGCCCTCGCCGGGGCGGTGTGGGCCTACGACACCGTCCTCAAGGAGACCTCGGCCGGGCCGTTCGCGATGGCCGCGGCACGAGGTCTCGACGTGCTCCTCGGGGCGGCTGCGGCCGGGCGTACGCGGGCGGGGCTCGTCCCGGCCGGCCTGCTCGCCGCACACACCGCTGGTGTCACGTTGCTCAGCCGCGGCGAGGTCCACGGCACCCGGCCCCTCACCGCGGGGCTGGCAGGCGGGATCACGGTCGCGACCGCGGCCCTGGCCGCCGGCCACGGACGGGCGGCGCTCCCCGTCGCCCTCGCCGCGACGTACGCAGGCAGTGTCGGCTCCGCCCAGCTGGCCGCGGTCTCCTCGCCGGATGCCGGCACCGTCCGGCGGGCCACCGGCGCCGGGATCCGCGGGATGATCCCGCTCCAGGCCGCCCTCGTCGCCCGCCGCTCGCCGCTGGCCGCGGTCGGGCTGCTGGCCGCCGGCCCGATCGTCAGGGCCGCCTCGAAGGTGGTGTCCCCGACATGAGCGCGACCAGCACGCTGCGGTTCGGCTACGGCACCAACGGCATGCACAGCCACCGGCTCGAGGACGCCCTGACCCTCCTGGCCGACCTCGGTTACGACGGCGTCGCCCTGACCCTCGACCACCTCCACCTCGACCCCTACCGGCCGAATCTCGCGGGCCGGGTGGCGCGACTCGGCGACCGGCTCGACGAGCTCGGCCTGTCCGTCGTGGTCGAGACCGGCGCCCGCTACATCCTCGACCCGCGTCGCAAGCACTACCCGACGCTGCTCCACCCGGGTCCGGAGGCGAGCCGCCGGGTCGACTACCTGCACCGCGCGGTCGAGGTCGCCGCCGACCTCGGCGCCGAGGCGGTCTCGTTCTGGTCCGGCAGCCTTCCCGCCGGCGTCGACGAGGACCGCGCCTGGGGCCGGCTGTGCGACGGTGTCTGGCAGGTCCTCGACCTCGCCAGCCGGCGCGGGGTGGTGTGTGCCGTCGAGCCCGAGCCGGGGCACTTCGTCGACACCCTCGACGCGGTGCTCGAGCTGCGCCGGCGGCTCGACGACCCCGAGCTGCTCCGGGTCACCCTCGACCTCGGCCACGTCGTCTGCAACGAGCCGCGCGGGATGGCCGAGACCATCCGCAGGGCAGGTCCGCTGCTCGCCAACGTGCAGGTCGACGACATGGTCGAGGGCGTCCACGAGCACCTCGAGCTGGGCACCGGCGAGGTCGACTTCGTCGCCGCGCTCGGCACCCTCGCCGAGATCGGCTACACCGGGCTCGCCTCGCTCGAGCTGCCCCGTCAGTCCCACGCGGCCCCGGCCGTCGCCGAACGCTCCATGGCGTTCCTGCGCGACACCTACGCGGCCCTTCCCGACCCCACGGAGGTGCGGGCATGAACGAGACGCTTCTCGCCGAGTGGTGCGCCGAGATCGAGGCTGACCCCACCCGCATCCGGACCCGCTTCCCGGCCGCGGCCAGGGAGGTCGGGCGCACTCCGGGAACCTCGCCCGAGCCGGGGGCCGACCGGGTCGAGGACGACGTGCGGGTGCGGTTGCTGGACGCGCTCGGCCGCGGCCTCGCGGACGACGCCGACGGGCTGAGCGCTGAGATCCACGACCTCTACCGCTTCGGCGACGCCGACGAGCGGCGGGCGGTCCTGCTCGGCCTCGGGCACCTCTCGGAGGTGCTGGGCGACCGAGCCGTCGACCTGCTCCATGACGCGCTGCGCACCAACGATCCGCGGCTGGTGGCCGCCGCAGTGGGGACGTACGCCGCCCGTCTCGACGACGCCGCGTGGCGTCAGGCCGTCCTCAAGTGCCTCTTCGTCGGCGTACCTCTTCGTCTGGTCGCCGGCCTCGAGACCCGTGCCGACGACGAGCTGCGCCGGATGGTCGCCGACTACGCCGCCGAGCGGCGGGCCGCCGGCCGCGAGGTGCCCGCCGACGCCCTGCCGTTCCTTCCCGCCCCCACCACCACGACTCGGGAGTCCTGATGCGCATCTTCGACCCGCACATCCACATGAGCTCGCGCACGACCGACGACTACGAGGCGATGTACGCCGCCGGCGTCCGCGCCCTCGTGGAGCCGGCCTTCTGGCTCGGCCAGCCGCGGACCAGCGTCGACTCGTTCGTCGACTACTTCGACGCACTGGTCGGCTGGGAGCGGTTCCGGGCCTCGCAGTTCGGCATCGCCCACCACTGCACGATCGCGCTCAACCCGAAGGAGGCCAACGACCCGCGCTGCACGCCGGTGCTCGACCTGCTCCCGCGCTACCTCGCCAAGGACGGGGTCGTCGCGGTCGGTGAGGTGGGCTTCGACTCGATGACCGAGGAGGAGGAGAAGGCGTTCAGCAGGCAGCTCGAGCTGGCCCGGGAGTTCGCGCTGCCGGCCATGGTGCACACGCCCCACCGCGACAAGCTGGCCGGCACCCGCCGCACCCTCGACCTGGTCGAGGCAGCCGGGATGGAGCCCGGCATGGTCGTCGTCGACCACCTCAACGAGGTCACCGTCGACGTCGTGGACGACGCGGGCGCGTGGATGGGCTTCTCGATCTACCCCGACACCAAGATGGACCCCGACAGGATGGTCGCGATCCTCCAGCGACGGGGTCTCGACCGGGTGCTCGTCAACTCCGCCGCCGACTGGGGCAGGTCGGATCCGCTCCGAACGAGGGCGACCGGCGAGGCGATGCTCGCGGCCGGTTTCACCGAGGACGACGTCGACAAGGTGTTGTGGCGCAACCCCGTGGAGTTCTTCGGTCAGAGCGGACGGCTGCTGCTCGACGTACCCGAGGCCGACCGGGGTGCGACCTTCGCCGGCAACTCGCTGCTCCGAGGTGAGCAGGCATGAGGTTCCGGCACCGCGACGGCACCGTCGTCCACCTCGGCTACTGCAGCAACGTGCACCCGGCCGAGGACGTCGACGGCATCCTCGACCAGCTCCGCCGCTACGCCGGCGAGGTCCGGGCGCGGCTCGGCGAGCCCCGCCTCGGCCTCGGGCTCTGGCTCCCGGCGGCGACGGCTCACGAGCTGGCCGGCGACCCCGCCACCCTCGACCGGCTCCGCACCGGCCTGGAGCGCCACGGCCTGGAGGTGGTCACCCTCAACGCCTTCCCGTACGCCGGGTTCCATGCCCCGGTCGTGAAGCGCGACGTCTACTCCCCGGACTGGTCGACCCGGCGCCGCCTCGACTACACCCTCGACTGCGCCCGGGTGCTGGCGGCGCTGCTGCCCGACGATGCCTCCCGCGGCAGCATCTCGACGCTTCCGCTGGGCTGGCGCACCCCGTGGTTCACCGACCGCGACCGGGCCGCCCGGGAGCTGATCGGCGAGCTCGCCGACGGCCTGGCCGGCATCGAGGCCGAGCACGGCCGGACGATCCGGGTCGGGTTCGAGCCGGAGCCGGGCTGTGTCGTGGAGACGACCCGTGACGCGGTGACACGGCTCGCCGGGCTGGCCCCCGAGCACCTCGGGATCTGCGTCGACACCTGCCACCTCGCCACCCAGTTCGAGGACGCCACCGAGGCGCTCGACCGGCTGCAGGTGGCCGGGCTCCCGGTCGTCAAGGTCCAGGTCTCCGCGGCCCTGCACGCCGACGACCCGAGCGACCCGGCGACCCGGGACGCCCTCGCCTCCTACTCCGAGGACCGCTTCCTCCACCAGACCCGCGAGCCCCGAGGCGCGCGGGTGGACAGCCGCGACGACCTGCCGGAGGCGCTCGCCGGCCATCGTCCGCTGCCGGCCGAGCATCCGTGGCGGGTGCACTTCCACGTACCTCTCCACGCCGACCCGGCTCCGCCCTTGCGCAGCACCCGCGACCACCTCGCCGGCACGCTCGACGCGCTGCTCGGCGGCCCGGTGGCGCACACCGACCACCTCGAGGTGGAGACCTACACCTGGGGCGTGCTGCCCGATCAGCTCCGCCCTGACGGGGACGCCGGCCTGGTCGCGGGCATCGCGGCCGAGCTCGACTGGACACGCGACCGGCTCCTCGAGTCCGGACTCGAACAGCTGCAGGAGGCATCGGCATGAGCGAGAACCTGGGTGAGAAGCTGCTGGTCATCGACGTGGTCGGGATGACGCCCGACCTCCTCCAGCACATGCCGCGGGTGCGGCAGGTCGGGGAGTCGGGGTTCACCGCCGAGCTCGGCACCGTGCTCCCCGCGGTCACCTGCTCGGTCCAGTCGACCTTCCTGACCGGTGCGCTGCCACGCGACCACGGCATCGTCGGCAACGGCTGGTTCTTCCGTGACCTCGGCGAGGTGCTGCTGTGGCGCCAGCACAACGCGCTGGTGCGGGGCGAGAAGCTGTGGGACGTCGTACGCCGCCGGCGCCCGGGCGCGAAGGTCGCCAACATCTGCTGGTGGTATGCCATGGGCGCCGACGTCGACACCACCGTCACCCCGCGCCCGGCCTACCACGCCGACGGCAAGAAGTCGCCGGACTGCTGGACGTGGCCGCCGTCGCTCCACGACGAGCTCACCGAGGCGCTCGGGCCGTTCCCGCTGTTCACCTACTGGGGCCCGACCGCCTCGATCAAGAGCTCGGCCTGGATCGTCGAGGCCGCCCGCAAGGTGATGCCCGACCACGACCTCACCCTCGTCTACGTCCCGCATCTCGACTACGACCTGCAGCGGTTCGGCCCCGACAGCCCGCAGGCCGTCCAGGCCGCCCGCGACGTCGACGCCACCCTGGCGCCGCTGCTCGACGACGCCGAGGCGGCGGGGGTCCGCGTCGTACTGCTGAGCGAGTACGGCATCACCGCCGCCTCCCGTCCGGTCGACATCAACCGGCTGCTGCGCCGCGAAGGCCTGCTTCACGTCCACCACAACGCCACCGGCGAGCTGCTCGACCCGTGGACCTCACGGGCCTTCGCGGTCGCCGACCACCAGATCGCCCACGTCTACATCAAGGACCCCGCCGACCTGGAACGGGTCCGGGACCTGCTCGCCGGCCTCGACGGCGTCGCCGAGGTCCTCGACCGCACCGGCCAGGCGGCGTACGGACTCGACCACGAGCGCGCCGGCGAGCTCGTCGTGGTGGCCGAGCCGGACGCCTGGTTCACCTACTACTACTGGCTCGACGACGCGAACGCGCCGGACTTCGCCCGCGGCGTCGAGATCCACAAGAAGCCCGGCTACGACCCCGCCGAGCTGTTCCTCGACCCCGAGGACCGCTGGGTCAAGCTCCGTGCCGCCGCCACCCTGGCGCGCAAGACCGCCGGGTTGCGCTACGCGATGAGCGTCGTGCCGCTCGACCCCGCGCCGGTCTCGGGCAGCCACGGCCGGCTGCCGGACGACCCACGGCACGGCCCGGTGCTCGTCTGCTCCGACGCCTCCGCCAAGCGCGACCGGTTCGAGGCCACCGAGGTCCGTGACCTGCTCGCATCTCTGCTCGCCTGAACAGCTCCCCCTGAGGAAGGACAACCATGACCCGACCGATCACCCTCTTCACCGGCCAGTGGGCCGACCTGCCGTTCGAGGAGGTCTGCCGCCTGGCCTCCGAGTGGGGCTACGACGGCCTGGAGATCGCCTGCTGGGGCGACCACCTCGACGTCTGGCAGGCGGCCGAGGACGAGACGTACGTCCAGGCGAAGCTGGACCTGCTGGCCAAGCACAACCTCAAGGTCTTCACGATCTCCAACCACCTCAAGGGCCAGGCGGTCTGCGACGACCCGATCGACCAGCGGCACAAGGACATCCTGCCCGCGAAGATCTGGGGCGACGGTGATCCCGAGGGCGTACGTCAGCGGGCCGCCGAGGAGATGAAGATGACCGCCCGGGCGGCGAAGAACCTCGGCGTCAAGACCGTCGTCGGCTTCACCGGCTCCGCGATCTGGAAGTACGTCGCGATGTTCCCGCCCGTCTCCCAGGAGATGATCGAGGCGGGCTACCAGGACTTCGCCGACCGGTGGAACCCGATCCTCGACGTCTTCGACGAGTGCGGGGTGCGGTTCGCCCACGAGGTGCACCCCTCCGAGATCGCCTACGACTACTGGTCCACCGTCGCGACGCTGGAGGCGATCGGGCACCGGGAGGCGTTCGGCCTCAACTGGGATCCCAGCCACATGGTGTGGCAGCAGGTCGACCCGGTCGGGTTCCTGTGGGACTTCCGCGACCGGATCTACCACGTGGACTGCAAGGACACGAAGCTGCAGACGGGCAACGGCCGCAACGCCCGGCTCGGCTCCCACCTCGCCTGGGCGGACCCGCGGCGCGGCTGGGACTTCGTCTCCACGGGCCACGGCGACGTCCCCTGGGAGCAGTGCTTCCGGATGCTGAACGCCATCGGCTACGAGGGGCCCATCTCGGTCGAGTGGGAGGACGCCGGCATGGACCGTCTCGTCGGCGCGCCCGAGGCGCTGGAGTTCGTCCGCCGGCTCGCCTTCGACGCCCCGGAGGCGGCCTTCGACGCCGCCTTCAGCACCAACGACTGACTCGACCCCGAGAGTTCGAAACCCCCCGAGAGGAAACAGCCATGTGTTACGGATTCGATGGTGAGGGCGCGCTGCGCCGCTCGCTGGAGGAGCGCGGCCTGAGCCGTCGCTCGATGGTCAAGGGCGCGCTCGGCGCCGTCGCCGGCGGTGCCATGCTGGCCGCAGTGCCGGGCCTGCTCTCGCCGGCCGGCGCGGCCGTGGCGGCCAAGCGCGGCGCCTGCCGGGTGCCCCCGGGCCGGATCAGCATCCAGCTGTGGACGCTGCGCGACGACCTCAACGGCGCGGCGGGCTTCGACGCGACGATGACGAAGATCGCCGAGATGGGCTACCCGCGGGTGGAGCAGGCGCTGGGCTACTTCGGCAAGAGCGCGGCCGAGCTGCGCGCCTTCTACGACGATCTCGGCATCCGCGCCTCCTCCTCCCACGACGGCATCAGCGCCACGCCCGCCGACCTGCAGACCAAGCTGCAGAACGCCGCGACCCTCGGCCAGCGCTACATGGTGGTGCCCTACCTCGCCTCGAGCTCGCTCTCCGACTGGCAGACCTGGGCGGAGCAGATGAACGTCGAGGCGGCGGCCGCGAAGCGCTACGGGATCGCCTACGGCTACCACAACCACGCCCACGAGTTCACGACCGATCTCGGCGGCGGAGTGACTCCCTGGGACGTCCTCACCACCGAGCTCGACCCCGGGCTGGTGCACCTCGAGATCGACATCTACTGGGCCGTGACCGGCGGGGTCAACCGGGGTCTGTCCAACGACGAGGCCGTCGACTTCGCCATCGACACCATCAAGTCGGGCCCGCAGCGGGTGCGGCAGTACCACGTCAAGGACCGCAACGCCGCCACCGGCGACCACGTCGACCTCGGCACCGGTTTCATCGACTTCGCGAAGGTCTTCGAGGCCCACGAGGTCGAGGAGTACATCGTCGAGAACGACACCCCGGAGATCAGCCCGCTCCGCACCGCGGAGGTCGGCTACTCCTACCTGCGCCGCCTGCGCTACTGACCGACCTCAGAGCACGCGCCGCTTGAGCTGGCCCGCCGCCCGTCGTAACGGGTGGCGGGCCAGCTCCGCCTCCAGCTGCTGGACCTGCTCCTCGAGCTCCGCGACCCGCTCGGGGAGCCGGCGGCCGGCGCGCCGCTCGGCCCTGACCCGCTCGGCCCGCTCGGTGTGGGCGTCGGTGAGGCGTACGGTCTCGGGGGCCACGGCGGGGACGAGCTCCGGGGCTTCGACTCGTTCGCCGGGAACTGCCGGCCGCGCCGAGACCTGGAAGGTCTCGACCATGGCGTCGGGCTGGTCGCGGACCCACTCGGCGATGCCGTACGGCAGCGTCTTCTGCGGGACGCCGTAGTCGGAGACCAGCGGGTCGGCGACGGTGCCGCGCAGGTCGGTGGCCACCAGACCGGCGTCGGACATGAGCCGCAGCAGGCCCGCCCGGTTGAACGATCGCCGCGGGGTGCGGTCCACCGGCAGCGCGGTCGTCGACCAGTGCCCCTGCAGGGCGGCCAGCCGCCGTGAGCCGTGGGAGGCGTTGCGCGCAGAGACCACGATCCGCCCGCCGGGAGCCAGGAGCGCGTGGGCGTCCTCGAGGACCGCGGCCGGGTCCGGGGCGTACTCGACCTGGTCGGCGAGCACGACGACGTCGAAGCTGCCGGGGTCGAACAGGTCGCTCAGGGCGGTGGCGGCGGGGTCGGCGACGACGACCTCGGCCAGCGCCTCACCAGCGTAGGCAGCGGCCTCCGGATCCGCCTCGACACCCGCCACCCGGCACCCCTGGGCGCCGAGCCGGCGGCCGAGCTGGCCGGTCCAGCAGCCGACCTCGAGCACGTTCGGCGCCGAGCCGACCAGCGCAGCGATCTGGGCCGGGGGAGTGTTCTCACCCGCCAGCGACCCCGGCGAGAACCGGCTCGAGGGTCGGAGACCTTCGTCCGGCCCCGCCACGGGCGCGCAGTAGGCCAGCGTCCGCCGGTCGAGACGGCGCTCGGGGCTCAGCGGTGCGACCTTGGTGAGCCGGCGGCCGCGGGCCTCGCGGGTGTGGTCGAGGTAGTCGCGCACCCCCTCGAACACGCTCGGGTAGGCCTGCTCGCAGTGCCGCAGCAGCGCCTCGGCGTCGAGGGCGTAAGGATCGTCGCGCAGCGTCTCGATCTTGACGATCGGCAGCCGGCCGGCGTCGAGCACGCTGTCGGCCATGGTGTTGCAAGGGTTGGGCGGCTGGTCGCCGATGGTGCGGACGAGGTTCCACTCGGCGGTCTTGTTCGGGATCAGGTGGGGGTCGGTGTCGGGGTCGAAGGTGATGTTGACCCCCATCCAGGACCTTCGTGCCCGGGCACGGCGGTGCTCGTGCGCCCGCGGCACGAAGTAGGCGTCGTAGGTGAGCCCGGCCTCGGCGAGCCGGCGGGTCAGCCCGACCTCGTAGCGGGTGATCACCTCGGCTCGGTCGTCGAGCGGCTCGAAGTCGCGCCAGAACTCGGCGAACGCCGCCGAGGCGATCGCGGTCGGCGTGAAGCCCACGAAGTAGCTCTGCACGTGGTCGCCCAGCTCCTCGTTGCGGGTCAGCCCCCAGAAGTCGACGCCGCGCGCGGCCATCTCCACGAAGATCCGTTCCGGCGGCACGACCGGCCCGATGAAGCTGTCGTTGACGAGCGCGACCAGGTCGAAGCGCGTCAGCTCCCCGGCGGCGTCCAGCCCGGCCTTGTAGGAGGCGAAGTCGTAGCCGACGTTGTCGCGCTCGACCACCTGCGCCCTGGCCCGCGCCCAGGCCCCGTCCTCCTCGCGCAGGCCACCGGCGGAGACGACGACGACCTCGGCCGCTGCTGCGTACGCCTCGATCTGGCGGCGCACGTGCGGCCACAGCCGGCCCTCGGTGTCGTACGTCGCCAACACTGCCAACCGGGACACGGGCAAACCTCCGAGACGATGTGATGTCGGCCATCACCCTAACGGTCGCGCGGCCCGTGTCGGGTGCTGCGTACCGCGGGTGAGCGGCATAGGCTGAAGACCATGCCATCGCCCCGGCTGTCCCTGATCACCGCTGTCTACAACCCGCCCGCAGAGGCCTTCGAGGACACGATCGCCTCGGTCCTCGGCCAGTCCTTCGAGGACTGGGAATGGATCCTCAGCGACGACAGATCACCGCAGCCCTGGGTGCTGCCGCGGCTGCGCGAGCTGGCCGCGAAGGAGCCGCGGGTGCGGATCGTGGAGCGCGCCGAGAACGGCGGCATCGTGGCCGCGTCGAACTCCTCCCTGGCCGAGGCGAGCGGCGAGCTGGTCGCCCTGCTCGACCACGACGACGTGCTCGAGCCGAACGCGATGGCGAAGATGGTCGCGGCCTACGACCGGTTCGACGACCTCGACTACGCCTACAGCGACCAGGACCTGATGAGCGACGCGGGAGAGCTCCGCGACGCCTACTACAAGCCCGACTGGTCCCCGGAGCGGCTGCGCCACCACAACTACTGCACCCACTTCTCGGTGTTCCGCCGCTCCGTCGTCGACGAGGTCGGCGGTTTCCAGGAGGGTTTCGACGGCTCCCAGGACCACGACCTCGTGCTGCGGGTCAGCGAGCGCGCCCGGCGCATCGTCCACGTCCCCGGCGCGCTCTACCACTGGCGCCAGGTGCCCGGATCGGCCGCCGCGGACAACCAGGCCAAGCCGTACGCCTGGGACGCCGGCGTACGCGCGGTCCAGGCCCACCTGGACCGGCTCGGGATCCCGGCGAGGGCCACCCGCGGCGTCTCGCCCGGGCTCTACCGGGTCGAGCGGGAGCCCGACCTCGACACCCCGGTCAGCGTGATCATCCCGACGATCGGCACCAGCGCGATCGTGTGGGGCGAGAAGCGCGCGATGGTCGTCGAGACCGTCCGCTCCGTCGTCGCCGCCACCAAGCACCGGGACGTCGAGTTCGTGATCGTCTACGACACCCCGACCCCCGCGCCGGTGCTCGAGGCGCTGCGGGCGATCGAGGGCGCGGACATCAAGCTCGTCGAGTTCACCGAGAAGTTCAGCTTCAGCGCCAAGTGCAACGTCGGCGCCGCGCACGCCCGCGGCGACGTGCTGATCTTCCTCAACGACGACATGGAGGCCTACTCCGAGGGCGTCATCGAGCAGCTGATCGCGCCGCTGCGCGAGCCCGACGTCGGGATGACCGGCCCCAAGCTGCTCTTCGAGGACCTCCGCATCCAGCACGCCGGCCTGATCTACGGCAGCGGCACCATCACCCACGCCTACTACCGGGCCCGCCCCGAGGAGCGCGGCAACCACGGCGAGCTCCACATCAACCGGGAGACCTCCGCGCTCACCGGCGCCTGCGTCGCGATGCGGCGCGAGGTCTTCTTCGACGCCGGTGGGTTCAGCGAGCGGCTGCCGGTCAACTACAACGACGTCGACCTGTGCCTCAAGGTCCGTCGCTCACTCGGCCTGCGGCTGGTCTGGCTCCACGACGTCGTGCTCTTCCACTTCGAGTCGGTCAGCCGCGACAACGCGGTCCACGACTGGGAGAAGGACTTCGTCAACAACCGGTGGGGCAACTACATGGACGTACGCGAGCGCTACTCCAACGGCGTGCGCTGAATCGAATGCGATTGCTTCGCCATTCGCGCAGCGGCTACGACTGGGCGGCGCGGCGGAGGCGGCGGACCACCCGGCGGCCGAAGTTGCGCACGGGGTGACGGTTGGCGTAGGTCAGGTCGGCCTCGAGACCGGCGACCTTGCCACGCAGTCGCTCGATCCGCTCGCGGCGGCGCCGGTTGACCTCGCGGGCCTCGCGCAGCTGCTTGGACAGGGAACCGACCCGCGCCTGGGCGGAGTTGGCCGAGGCCTGGATGCCGAGGATGTGGTCACGAGTGGCCAGCCGTGAGCGGGTGACCTCCTCGAACTGCCGGGTGTGGGCGTCGCGGAGCCGGACCTCGTCGGCGGGGGCGGCCTGGACGAGCTCGGGCGGCGCCGGCGCCACCTCGCCGTCGGCGAGCGGCCGGGCGGCGAGCTGGAACTGGTAGACCAGCGCGTCACGCTGCTGACGCACCCACTCCACGGCGACGTCGGGCAGCAGGTCTGGATCGACCGCGACCTCGACGTTGAGCGGGTCGGCCGTGGTGCCGCGCAGCTCCTCGACCGCGTAGCCCGCCTCCGCGAAGAGCTGCAGCAGCCCCTCGCGCGAGTAGAACTTGATGTGGGTGCGGTCCAGGAGACCGGTGTCGGTGGTCTGCCAGCGGCCCTGCAGCAGGGCGAGACGGAGCGAGCCGTGGGTGACGTTGGGGATCGAGATGACCACCCTGCCGCCGGGGGCGAGCAGGTCACGGGCCTGCTCCAGCGCTGCCCGCGGGTCGACGAGATGCTCGAGGACGTCGGCGAAGATCACCACGTCGAAGGAGCCGGGCTCGACGATCTCGGTCAGCGGCGTCGC
The DNA here is from genome assembly GCF_036090055.1 of Nocardioides sp. NBC_00368. NCBI lineage: Bacteria > Bacillati > Actinomycetota > Actinomycetes > Propionibacteriales > Nocardioidaceae > Nocardioides > Nocardioides sp. NBC_00368. Next base: position 2,408,956 of record NZ_CP107970.1, on the reverse strand, counting down.
GTCGAGGTCGGCGACGACCACCTTGTCGAGCACCTTCTCGGCGAGGCTCGCAGCCTCGGGGTCGATCTCGATGCCGGTCACCGTGCAGCCGCGCTCGGTGAGGATCCGGCCGATCTCGCCGGTCCAGCAGCCGACGTCGAGGACCCGTTTCCCGTCGCCCGCCGAGGCGGTCGCCCCAGCCAGGTCGAGGACCTGCACGTGGCTGGTGTTGGGGTGATCGAGGTCGATCTCGACGGCGTAAAGCGACATGCGACGAGGGTAGCGACCTTTGGTGGCCCCGCGCGGGTGCGGCGCGGTTGATTTACGGGGTGTTTCGATGCTTCGGCGACGTACGGTGAAATGGTCTGTTACACAGTGGAAACACATGCCTCGGGGTGTCGAAACCTCGCCAGGTGAAGGTGGCGGTGAAGATGGCAGGATCAAGGACCTCTGGAGGCGCCCTCTCGTGAAGCTCGTGACCGCAGTGATCAAACCCCACAAGTGGGAGGACGTGCGCGAGGCCCTGGAGGCCTTCGGCGTGACCGGGATGACCGTCTCGGAGGTCTCCGGCTACGGCCGGCAGAAGGGCCACACCGAGGTCTACCGCGGCGCCGAGTACGACATCGCCCTGGTGCCGAAGATCCGCATCGAGATCGTGGTGGAGGACGAGGACGCGACGGACGTCGTGGGGATCGTCGTGAAGACCGCTCAGACCGGACGGATCGGCGACGGGAAGGTCTGGCTCAGCCCGATCGAGTCCGTCGTCCGCGTACGGACCGGAGCGCGCGACGTCGAGGCCCTCTGACTAGGCTTCGTCGCAGTGCCGGTCCATCGAATCCCACCGGAGGAGAGAAATGAAGCTCGTCACCGCAGTGATCAAACCCCACAAGTGGGAGGACGTTCGCGTCGCCCTGGAAGCTGTCGGTGTCACCGGCATGACCGTCTCCGAGGTCTCGGGATACGGCCGGCAGAAGGGCCACACCGAGGTCTACCGCGGTGCTGAGTACGACGTCGCCCTGGTGCCGAAGATCCGTATCGAGATCGCCGTGCCCGACGAGGAGGTCGAGTCGGTGGTCAGCGCCATCGAGACCTCGGCGAAGACCGAGCGCATCGGCGACGGCAAGGTCTGGGTCTCCCCGCTGGAGACCATCGTGCGGGTACGCACCGGCGACCGCGACGACGCCGCTATCTGACCTATGGACAGGGCCGGCGCGTGACCGCCGAGGGACGGGCGGAGCGCACGGCCCAGGCCGACGAGCAGTGCGTGAAGGCGTACGCCGCGGCCGGCGGCCCCGAGGTCGGGGTCGCCCTGGTCGCGGTCGGGGGATACGGGCGCGGGGAGCTCGCGCCCTTCTCCGACTGGGACCTCGTCCTGGTGCACGACGACGCCGTCTCGCCCGGGCCGGTGGCCGAGCAGGTCTGGTATCCGCTCTGGGACGCCGCGCCCAAGCTCGACCACGCGGTGCGCTCGTTCTCCGAGATGCTCTCCGCCTCGACCGGTGACCTCCGGGTCGCCCTGGGACTGCTCGACATCCGGCATCTGGCCGGCGACCGCGGCCTGGTGCTGCGGCTGCGTACGACGATGCTGGCGCACTGGCGCAAGCACGCCCGGTCCCTGTTGCCGGAGCTGAGGACGATGAGCGTGGAGCGACACCGCCGCGCCGGCGAGCTCGCACACGCCTCGGTGCCCGACCTGAAGGAGATGTACGGCGGGCTGCGGGACGCGGTGGTGATCAAGGCGATCGTGGCGACCTGGCTGGTCGACGTGCCCGCGGTCGATCTGGAGAAGTCGCGGCGGGCGCTGCTCGACGTGCGCGACCTCGTCCAGGAGATCGCCGGCCGCGCCACCGACCGGGTCGTGCCGGAGATGTGGGACCAGCTCGCCGAGCGTCTCGAGCTGGCCGACGCGCGCACCGCGCAGGCCCACGTACGCACCATCGGCCGCCGCCTCACCCACCTCTCCCGCCTGGCCTGGCGGCGGGTGGACGGGGTGCTCGAGCGGTCGCGTCCCGGAGCGCCGCGCCGTCCCAAGCTGGCGCCGCTGGGAGGTGGCCTGGCGCTCGCCTCCGGCGAGGTGGTCCTGGTGCCGGGTGCCCGCCCGTCGCGGGACCCGCTGATGCTGCTGCGCGCCTCGGCCCTCGCCGCCGAGCACGGCGTCGCATTGGCGCCGCCGACCGCTGCGCGACTGGCTCGGGACACGCCGGCGCTGGCCGAGCCGTGGCCGGAGGAGGCGCGCCGTCTCTTCCTGCGACTGGTGGGGGCCGGGCGCGGGCTGCTCGCGGTCTGGGAGACGCTCGAGGAGACCGGCGCGGTCTCCCGGATCCTGCCCGAGTGGGAGCGGATCCGGCTGCTTCCGCACGCCTCGATCATCCACCGCTTCACCGTCGACCGGCACACCATCGAGACCTGCATCGAGGCGGTCGCGCTGCTGCCGCGCGTCGCCCGCCCGGACGTGCTGCTGATCGCGGCGCTGCTCCACGACATCGGCAAGGGGTCGCTGACCGAGCACAGCGTCGCGGGGGAGCCGATCGCCCGCCGGATCGCCTCCCGGATGGGGTTCCCGGAGGAGGAGGTCGAGCTGATCTCGCTGCTGGTGCGCTGGCACCTGCTGCTCTCCACGACCGCGACCACCCGTGACCCTGATGACCCGGCGACCGTCGATCTCGTGGTCGACACGATGGGCGACGCCGAGGCGCTCGCGCTGCTCACCGCGCTCACCGAGGCCGACGCGCGGGCGACCAGCGCCCAGGCCTGGACCACCTGGCGGGCAAGGCTCATCCGTGACCTCGCCGCGCGGGCCGCGAGGGTGCTCGACACCGGCATCGCCGCGGGTGAGCGGCCGCAGGCCGCCGTGGAGATCCCCGAGAGCGTACGTTCCGGGTCGGCCTCCTTCCGCGCCGAGCCGCTCGCCGACGGCGCCCGCGTCTGGGTGATCGCGCCCGACCGGCTCGGGCTGCTCGCCGACCTGGCCGCCACCTTCGCCGTCGCCCGGCTCCCGGTCAGGGCGTGTCGTGCCTGGCAGCAGGGAGGTTTCGGGGTCAGCGTGTGGGACCTCGACGACTCCTACGTCGACGCGGCGGTGCTGCGTACCCGCTTCTCGGCGATCACCGAGGGCCGGCTCGACCCGGCGACCCGGCTGGCGCCGAGCGCGGCCGCGCGGGGGAGCGAGCCCTCGGTCGTCGTACGCCCCGAGGCATCCAGCAAGGCCACCGTCCTCGAGGTGCGTACCACCGACCGCCCCGGCGTCGTCTACACCGTCGCCGCCGCGCTCGCGCGGATGGAGATCGCCGTCCGCTCCGCCCACATCTCCACCCTCGGCCCGCAGGCCGTCGACGTGTTCTACCTGCAGGAGGCGCACGCCGGGGCCCTCGCCGAGCAGCGGGCGGCGGAGGCGGCTCACGCGGTCCGCGCGGCGCTCGCGTGAGGGGGCCGGGATACCCGGTCGACCGGGTATCCCTGGACTTGACGGGCACTGAAACACCCGTCAAGTCCATGAAGTGCCCGTCCAGTTGCCCCGAGCGCCCTGCAGATGACGTACGAGATGGGCCCGTTCGTTAGTCTTTGCAGGACAACCACTCTGCTGAAGGACCGCTTTGTTCGCCACGCTCTCCGACCGGCTCGCCACGACGTTCAAGAACATCCGGGGCAAGGGCCGCCTCACCGATGCCGACATCGACGCCACCGCTCGCGAGATCCGGATCGCGCTGCTCGAGGCCGACGTCGCGCTGCCGGTGGTGCGCGAGTTCGTCGCCCGCGTCAAGGAGCGGGCGCGCGGCGAGGAGGTCAGCCAGGCGCTGAACCCCGCCCAGCAGATCGTCAAGATCGTCAACGACGAGCTGGTCACGATCCTCGGCGGCGAGACCCGCCGTCTCCGTTACGCCAAGACCGGCCCGACCGTGATCATGCTCGCGGGTCTGCAGGGTGCCGGTAAGACCACTCTGGCCGCGAAGCTCGCGCTGTGGCTGAAGGAGCAGGGCAAGGCGCCGCTGCTGGTGGCCGCCGACCTGCAGCGGCCCAACGCGGTCAACCAGCTCCAGGTCAACGGCGAGCGCGTCGGCGTCCCGGTCTACGCGCCGCAGCCCGGCAACGGTGTCGGCAACCCGGTCGACGTCGCTCGTGACGCGGTCGAGGAGGCCAAGCGCAAGCTCCACGACGTGGTCATCGTCGACACCGCCGGCCGCCTCGGTATCGACGAGGAGCTGATGAAGCAGGCCGCCGACATCAAGGCGGCGGTCAACCCCGACGAGGTCCTCTTCGTCGTCGACGCGATGATCGGTCAGGACGCGGTCAACACCGCCCAGGCCTTCCTCGACGGCGTCGGCTACGACGGTGTGGTCCTCACCAAGCTCGACGGTGACGCCCGCGGTGGTGCCGCGCTCTCCATCGTCCAGATCACCGGCAAGCCGGTCATGTTCGCCTCCAACGGCGAGAAGATGACCGACTTCGACCTGTTCCACCCCGACCGGATGGCCGGCCGCATCCTCGACATGGGCGACATGCTCACCCTGATCGAGCAGGCCGAGAAGACCTTCGACCAGGCCCAGGCCCAGCAGGACGCGGCCAAGATCGCGACCGGCGAGTTCACGCTCGAGGACTTCCTCAAGCAGATGCAGCAGCTCCAGAAGCTCGGCTCGATGTCGAAGCTGATGGGCATGCTGCCGGGGATGGGCCAGTTCCGCGAGCAGCTCGACAACTTCGACGACCGTGAGATCGACCGGATCAAGGCGATCATCCAGTCGATGACCCCGGCCGAGCGCGCCAACCCGAAGATCCTCGACGGCTCCCGTCGCGCCCGCATCGCGAAGGGCTCGGGCCGCCAGGTCTCCGACGTCAACCAGCTCATCCAGCGCTTCACCGAGGCGTCGAAGATGATGAAGCAGCTCGCCTCCGGCGGCGGCATGCCGGGGATGCCCGGGGCGCCCGGTGCCGGCTTCGGCAAGCGCGCCGGCGCCAAGCAGGTCGCGCAGAAGAAGAAGGGCAAGGGCGCGCGCAAGTCCGGCAACCCGGCCAAGGCGGCCCAGCAGGCCAAGGCCGAGGCCGAGAAGAAGCCGGCCGCCGCCAACCCGTTCGGAGTGCCCGGCGGCGAGGAGATCGACTACGAGAAGGCCGCCGCCGACCTCAACCTGCCTGCGGACTTCTCCAAGTTCCTCAAGTAAGTGGCGACGGTCCTGGTCGTCGACGGCGCCAACGTCGTCGGGGCCCGCCCCGACGGCTGGTGGAAGGACCGTGGCGGTGCTGCGCGCCGGCTGCACGAGGCGCTGCTGGTCGCCGACCTCCCGCACGACCGGATCGTCCTGGTCCTGGAGGGACAGGCCAAGGGCGGCGTACGTCCGGGGCGGGACGCCCACGTGCAGACCGTCCACGCGCCCAAGGACGGTGACGCGGCGATCGTCGGGGTCGTCCGCGAGGCGCTGGAGAAGGGCGACCGGGTGACGCTGGTGAGCGCCGACCGGATGCTGCAGGCGCGCTGTGGCGGCGCCACGGCTCTGGGGCCGTCCTGGTTGCTTGACCAGATCTGAGGAATTCACGGGGTTACGCACGCGTAGCCATTGACCCCTGATGTGATCACCGTCACGCTGGGAGCGCTCTCACGAGCCCTGGCGCCTCACCGCCGAGGCGCCGGCAGATCACTCTCAGGAGGCCTGTCCCGTGCGATCACACAGACAGCGCGGCGCGATCGGTGGAGCCTCGGCTCTCGCCGGCCTGCTCTGCGCCACGCTCCTCGTCACTCCCGCGTCCACCGCGGCTTCTGCCACTCCCACCGCGAGCAGCGCGGCCAGCCGTGCGGACCACGCGCTGCCCTACAAGAACCCACGACTCTCGACCAGGACCCGCGTCGCCGACCTGCTCGCCCGGATGACGCTGGCCGAGAAGGTCGGCCAGATGGCCCAGGCCGAGCGTGCGGACGTCGCCGCCGACCCGGCTCAGATCGCCGAGCTCGGGCTCGGCAGCGTACTCTCCGGCGGCGGTTCGACCCCGGCCGAGAACACCCCCGAGGCCTGGGCCGACACGGTCGACGCCTTCCAGGAGGAGGCGCTCTCGACCCGGCTGGGGATCCCGCTGCTCTACGGCGTGGACTCGGTCCACGGCCACGGCAACCTCAACGGCGCGACCGTCTTCCCGCACAACATCGGCCTCGGGGCGACCCGCGACCCGAAGCTCGCCGAGCGGATCGGACACATCACCGCGGAGGAGACCCGCGCCTCCGGGCCGCAGTGGACCTTCGCCCCGTGCATCTGCGTCGCGCGCGACGACCGGTGGGGGAGGACGTACGAATCCTTCGGTGAGGACCCCAAGCTCGCCGCCAAGATGGCGCAGATGATCGAGGGGTTCCAGGGCGACCGCGGCGAGCTCGACGACCCCGACCGGGTGCTCGCCACCGCCAAGCACTTCGCCGGCGACGGGTTCACGACCTTCGGCACCGGCGAGGGCGACTACACCATCGACCAGGGCATCACCCAGGCCTCGCGCGCCGAGTTCGCGAAGCTCGCGCTCTCGCCGTACGTCACCGCGATCAAGAAGCACGACGTCGGCTCGGTGATGCCGTCCTTCTCCAGCGTCGACTGGACCGAGGACGGCCTCGGCAACCCGCTCAAGATGCACGCCCACGAGGAGCTCGTCACCGGCTGGCTGAAGGAGAAGCAGGGCTTCGACGGCCTGGTGATCTCCGACTGGCGGGCGATCCACCAGATCCCGGGGACGTACGCCGAGCAGGTCGCCATCTCGGTCAACGCCGGCGTCGACATGTTCATGGAGCCGTTCTCCGGTGACACGGTCGGCTACCCGCAGTTCATCGAGACGCTGACCGCGGCGGTCGAGGACGGCGCCGTCCCGATGGCTCGCATCGACGATGCCGTCTCCCGGATCCTGACCGCGAAGTTCGATCTCGGCCTCTTCGAGAAGCCGTTCACCGACCGGCGCAACATCGACGAGATCGGCAGCGCCGCCCACCGTCGGGTCGCGCGTGAGGCGGTGGCGAAGTCGCAGGTCCTGCTGAAGAACGGGCGACACACGCTTCCGCTCACCGGCGGCGACGACGTCTACGTCGCGGGCAGCAAGGCCGACAGCATCGGCGACCAGGCCGGTGGCTGGACGATCACCTGGCAGGGCAACTCGACCCACCAGATCCCCGGCGACACCATCCTCGACGGCATCGAGTCGGCGGCCCGTGGCGAGGTGACCCACTCGCCCGACGCCTCCGCGCCGGTCCCGGCCGGGGCGCACGGGGTCGTGGTCGTCGGCGAGCACCCGTACGCCGAGGGCTTCGGTGACGTCGGCGGCCCGCGCTGGGGCTACGACCCGGGCGAGGGCGGCGTGCAACGGCCCGCGCTGACGATGCACCTCAGCGACGCCGACACCGCGGCGATCGAGGCGGTCTGCGCGGCTGCGGCGACCTGCACCGTGCTGGTCGTCTCCGGGCGCCCGATGATCATCCCGCCCGAGCTGCTCGGGCAGATCGACGCCCTGGTCGCTTCCTGGCTGCCGGGCAGCGAGGGCAAGGGCGTCGCCGACGTGCTCTTCGGCAAGCGTCCCTTCACCGGGAAGCTCCCGGTGACCTGGCCGCGCTCGGTCGACCAGGAGCCGATCAACATCGGCGATGCGGACTACGACCCGCTGTTCGCGTACGGACATGGGCTGAGGACCCACCGATAGCAGAATCGGCCCGGTCCGAGTTGTCCGAATCTTCGATTCGCGACGCTTGGATCGGGCCTTTTCGGTGCATGATTCGTGCATGCAGACGCTTCGCGTAGACGTATCGGGACGTGCGCTCAGCTTCCCGCCCGACAAGATCGTCCGAATAGGACGCTCGATCGATGCCGACGTGGTGCTCTCGTCCTCCTCGGTCTCGCGTGCTCATGCCGAGCTCCGCCCGGACCCCACCGGGTGGAAGCTGGTCGACGTGGGCTCCGCCGGCGGGACGTACGTCTCCGGCAGCCGCGTCACCGAGGTGCCGTTGACCGGGGCGACCGAGGTCCAGCTGGGCCCGGCGGGGCCGGGATCGACGATCACCGTCACCCTCGACGATGCGCCGGTGGCGGCCGGGGCTCCGCGCGCCCAGGCGCCGGCTCCTCCGCCTCCGCCGGCGGGCTTCGCCGGGCCCGGCGCGACCGTGGCCCCGCCCACGGGGGTGCCTGCAGCGGCCCCGGCCGCCCCCGGTCACCAGCCGCCCGCGCCCCAGGCTCCGTCGGCGGACGACGGGATCTCCGAGATGACGATCGCCCCCGGGATGGCGCGGCCCACCGCCCCCGGGCAGCCGCCGACCCCGCCGACCGGACCAGACCTGCTGCTGGTGGCCGAGGGCAAGGAGCACCGCTTCCGCCACCCGGTCACCGTCACCATCGGCCGCGCGGCCGACAACTCGGTCGTGCTGGAGGACCAGGGCGTCTCGCGCCAGCACGCCCGACTGGTCGCCAAGCCCGGCGGCTGGACCTTCGAGAACGCCTCCCAGACCGGCTCTTTCCTCAAGGGCAAGCCGCTGGCGCGGGAAGAGATCGACGAGGAGACCGAGATCCGCCTGGGGCACCCGGTGGCCGGTGAGATCCTCAAGGTCATCCCGATCTACGCGGCCGAGGTCGAGGTCGCCCGGGCAGCCGCCAAGCGCCGCAACAAGCTCCTGCTGTGGGGCGGGATCGGGGCCGCGGCCGCGATCGTGGTCATCGGGCTCGTCGTGGCGATGTTCGTGGTGCCCGGCGGCGACCCGTCCGCCCAGGACAACGGCCTGACCAAGGACGAGCTCAACAGCGCGCAGCGGGCCGCCGTCTGGATCACCTACGCGCCGACCGAGGACACCATCGCGATGGGCTCCGGCTCGATCGTCACCGCGGACGGCAAGATCCTCACCAACGCCCACGTCGCCGACCCGGCGAAGATCCCGGAGTACGCCGCGAAGGGCGAGGTCTCGCCCGAGTTCGTCAACATCCACCTGACCGACCCGGCCGAGGGCTACAAGGTCGGCGAGCCCGACTACGTCGCCAAGGTCATCGAGTCCGACGGCGAGGTCGACAGCGCGGTCGTGCAGATCGTCGCCGACGGCGAGGGCAACCAGGTGAACCCGTCCTCGCTGGACCTGCCGACGATCTCGCTCGGCAACTCCGACGCGGTCGACCGCGGCGACTTCATCGCCACGATCGGCTTCCCGATGCTGCCGAAGGAGAGCTTCGCGGACAAGGCCGGCGTGCTCTTCCAGCCGCCGACCGTTGCCGAGGGCAACGTGGCGACCATCCTCTCCTTCGAGGGGGAGGAGCGGGCCGTCTTCGACGTCACCGCCCGGATCTCCAGCGGCAACTCCGGCGGCGCCGCGGTCAACGACGACGGTGAGCTCGTCGGCGTACCGACCTCCATCGGCTGGGACGAGAGCAACGTCGTCACCGGCCAGGTCATCCCGCTCGCCCAGCACATCCCGATCCTCGAGGCGGCCGGCGTGGACGTGTCCGCGGCGAGGAAGTGACCCCGGCAGCAAGGCTAGTAGCCTGCGTCACATGACTGCTCTGCGCTTCTCCGGCCCGGTCCTTCCCGATGGAGAGGTGCGGGACCTCTACGTTCTCGACGGCCGCATCACCTACGAGCGGCCGTCGGGGGCGGAGACCGGCGCGTCCGGTTGGATCGTCCCCGGCCTCGTCGACGCCCACTGCCACATCGGGCTGGGGCCGGACGGCGCAGTCGACCAGGAGACCGCCGAGGCCCAGGCGATCGCCGATCGCGACGCCGGCGCCCTGCTCCTCCGCGACGCCGGAAGCGCCGCCGACACCCGCTGGGTCCAGTCCCGCGACGACCTGCCGCGGCTGATCCGCGCCGGCCGCCACATCGGACGTACGAAGCGCTACATGCGCAACTACGCCGACGAGGTCGAGCCCGACGGTCTGGCCGAGGCCGTCGAGCGCCAGGCCCGCTCCGGCGACGGCTGGGTCAAGCTGGTCGGTGACTGGATCGACCGCGCCGAGGGAGACCTGAAGCCGTCCTTCCCGGCCGAGTCGTTCGCCGAGGCGATCAAGGTCGCCCACGACAACGACGCGCGGGTCACCGCCCACTGCTTCGGCCACGAGGTCCTGCCCGGCCTGATCGAGGCCGGGATCGACTGCATCGAGCACGGGACCGGCCTGACCCCGGATCTCGTCGAGACGATGGCCGAGCAGGGCACCGCACTGGTCCCCACCGTGGCCCAGCTGGAGATCTTCCCGGGTCTGGCCGCCGCCGCGGCGCCCAAGTTCCCGACGTACGCCGCCACCATGGAGGACCTCTACGCCCGCCGCCGCGAGACGATCATGAGCGCCTACGAGGCGGGGGTCGCGCTCTACGCGGGCTCCGACGGCGCGGGCGACCAGCTGCACGGCGTACTCCCGACCGAGGTCCTCGCGATGCACCGCCTCGGCCTTCCTGCCGACGTCGTCCTCGGCGCCGCCTCGTGGCGCGCGCGGGAGTGGCTCGGCCACAACCCCGGCCTCGCCGAGGGCGACCCGGCCGACTTCGTCGTCTACGACACCAACCCCCTCGACGACCTCACCGTCCTCGGCCGGCCGGCGGCCGTGGTCCTCAGGGGAGTCGTCTACTAGGCAGCGCGGGTGGGATCGAACAGCCGGCGATCGCGTCGGGCGCTGATCCAGCCGATGAGCATGGCGGTGGAGAGAACGAATCCGGCGAAGCTCAGCGCCATGCCGCAGAGCATCCCGAACCCGTTGTCCAGCGCGAGCTGCGGGCCGTGGCCACCCTGCGCCGGCATGATCCGAGCCGGGCGGTCCTCGCTCACCGGCGAAGTGCAGGTGACCCGAAGGTGCCCGGAGCCGGCGTCGAAACCGAAGGCGATGTAGGCGCCCGTCTCCTCGGACCATCCCGCTTGGCTCGGCTCCGGCGACAGTCGGATCGAGCCTCGGGAGGAATCGACGATCGTGCAGGAGGCGTCCCAGGACCGGAACCACGGTTTGTTTCCGGGGTCGTCTCTGCTGGGGAGGGTGAGGAGCGCGTCCAGGCCCGGCTCGATCAGGACGTCGTGCGGGGCGCCGTCGGTCGGGATGCTCGCCCGGATGGGCTCCGCCGTGACGAACGGTAGGAACAAGCTCAGGAACAGGGCGAGCCCACCGGCCATGACCGCGAGGCCGATGACACCGGCCACCGCCTTACCCGGGGAGAACACCTCGGGCGTCCCCTGAGGTGAGGAGGGCCGTGGGTAAGGAGTGAGGGGGTTGGGGGTATCCCGCTGGGGCATGCGACAGAGTATGCAGACCTGGTGGTGTCGTGGACGTGGTTTCGGTCAGCGAGGCGCTCCCTGCGTGGCCTGGTCTGCGCGCTGCGTACGGGAATTTCTTCCCGACCTGCAGGTCTGGCAAACTGGAGCGCGTGTCCTGTGCGCAGGGACCCTCTCACCCGGCGCTCAGTGCCCGCCGAAGTTGCCTGACGGGTGTCCCCACACCGACACGGGCCTCTTCACCCATATTCGATTCCGAAGGAATACCACCAACAGTGGCTGTCAAGATCCGCTTGAAGCGCCTGGGCAAGATCCGGGTTCCGCAGTACCGCATCGTCATCGTCGACTCCCGCAAGAAGCGTGACGGCGCTGTCATCGAGGAGATCGGTCTCTACCGTCCCAAGGAGGAGCCGAGCTTTATCCAGGTCGACTCCGAGCGCGCCCAGTACTGGCTCGGCGTCGGCGCCCAGCCGACCCCGGCTCTCGAGGCGATCCTCAAGGTGACCGGCGACTGGCAGAAGTTCAAGGGCCTCCCGGGCGCCGAGGGCACCCTCAAGGTCGCCCCGCCGAAGCCCGACAAGCTGGAGCTCTTCAACAAGGCTCTCGCCGAGGCGCACGCCTCCGCCGGTTCCGAGGCCGTCACCAAGAAGGCCGCCAAGAAGGCCGAGGAGCCCAAGGCCGAGGAGGCTCCGGCTGAGGAGCCCAAGGCCGAGGCTGCGTCGACTGACGAGGCCCAGGCCGCCGAGGCCGAGGCCTGAGCAGCATGCTCGCCGAAGCTCTCGAGCACCTCGTCCGAGGAGTCGTCGACAACCCGGACGAGGTGAGCGTGCGCGACAAGCAGCTTCGTCGCGGCTCCGTCCTCGAGGTCCGGGTCCACCCCGACGACCTCGGCAAGGTGATCGGCCGCGGCGGCCGCACCGCCACCGCGTTCCGCACGGTCATCTCCGCGCTGGCCGGCAAGGGCGGCGCGCGGATCGACTTCGTCGACGTCGACGGCGGTCGCTGAGCACCGGCTGCACCAACTCACAACGGGCGTCACTCCTTCGGGGGTGGCGCCCGTTGCGTGTTCTCGGGCGGATCCCCTGTAACACGTCGTTCGTAGGACTACTCGCCCTATGTGAACGACCGGATAGTGCTACGAACGACGTGTTACAGCCACCCCGGCGGCGCCGCACCGAGGAGTTCGGCCCGACGTACGCGACCCTCTAGGCTCACCTCGTGGAGTTGATCGAGGTGCTGGTCGGACGGATCGGCAAGCCGCACGGGATCCGAGGGTTCGTGACCGTCGAGGTGCGCACCGACGAGCCCGACAGGCGGTTCGCCGAGGGGACGGTGCTGCGCACGCAGCCCCCCAAGGGATCGGCGTACGCCGCGAAGCGGCTGACCGTGGAGGGCGCCCGTTGGCACGGGCAGGTGCTCCAGGTCGCCTTCGAGGAGATCACCGACCGCAACGAGGCCGAGGCTGCCCGCGGGACCCTGCTCTTCGCCGACGTCCCGGCCGAGGAGTCGCCCGAGGACCCCGACGAGTACTACGACCATCAGCTCATCGGCCTGACCGCCTTCGACGAGGAGGGCCGCGAGCTGGGCACCGTCAAGGCGCTGGTCCATGGCGGTGCGCAGGACCTGCTGACGATCCGTACCCCTGACCGGCGCGACGCGCTGGTGCCGTTCGTGAAGGCGCTGGTGCCGGTCGTCGACCTCGCCGAGAAGAAGGTCGTCATCGCCGACCGGCCCGGCCTGGTCACGCCCTTCCCCGAGAACACCGAGGACGAGGACGACACCAAGTGAGGCTCGACTACCTCACCATCTTCCCCGACTACCTCGCGCCGCTGCGGCTGAGCCTGCCGGGCAAGGCGATCGAGTCCGGGCTGTTGGAGATGCACGTCCACGACGTACGTGACTGGACCCATGACAAGCACCGCGCTGTCGACGACACTCCCTATGGCGGTGGCGCCGGGATGGTGATGAAGCCGGAGCCGTTCGGCGAGGCCTTCGACGAGCTGGGCATCGACGGCGCGACCGTGATCGTGACGACGCCGAGCGGCGAGCCGTTCACGCAGAGCCTCGCGCGCGAGCTCTCGACCCGGGCCCGGCTGGTCTTCCTGCTCGGCCGCTACGAGGGCATCGACCAGCGCGTCCTCGACCATGCCGCCACCCGTGCCGAGGTCCGCGAGATCTCCCTGGGCGACTACGTGCTCAACGGGGGAGAGGTCGCCGCGATGGCGATCACGGAGGCCGTCGTACGCCTGCTTCCCGGGTTCATGGGCAACGCCGAGTCGCTCGTGGAGGAGTCCCACGAGGACGGCCTGCTGGAGTACCCGGTCTACACGAAGCCTGCCTCTTGGCGCGACCTCGAGGTGCCGAAGGTGCTGCTCAGCGGTGACCACAAGCGCATCGCCGAGTGGCGTCACCAGCAGGCCGTGGAAAGAACCTCCGTACGCCGCCCCGACCTGCTCCACGCGTCCCAGGCAGCCACGGAGTGGGAGATCGTGCGCGCCGTCCGTGCCGACGCCCCGGAGCTGCACACGCTGCAGCTCGCCTGCTGGGTGCAGGAGATGCACGACAACCCCGGTGTCCCGATCCCGCCGCTGCACGAGTCGCTCGAGGACACGGTGAGCGCGCTGGAGACCCACGACGTCTATGTCGTCCGCTCCGCCGGACGGCTGGTCGGCTCGGTCCGCGCCCGGCTCGAGGGCGACGTCTGGGAGATCGGCCGGCTGATGACCGCCCCGGACATGCACGGCCGCGGCCTCGGTCGCCAGCTGCTGGACCACATCCAGGCGGTGGCCCCGGCGGGCGCCAGGACCCTCTCGCTCTTCACCGGTGCGAAGAGCGAGCGGAACCAGAAGATCTACAAGAAGGCCGGTTTCAGGCTGCGTCGTGACCTCGACGCGCCGCCCGGTGCTGTGATCCTCACCAAACCCAGGCGAGCAGTTGGATAACAAGTCACCCACATCGGAAGTCTGTTACGCGTCTGTAACATAAAGAGTTTGTTACCGAAACGGGGGCTCGACAAGATCCGGCGAAACGTGTGCTCGGCTCACGCGATCCGAACCCCGACCCTATGAGGTACGAATGACTACCGATCTTGCATGGCAGCTGCTGTGCACGGCGCTCGTGCTCTTCATGACTCCTGGCCTCGCCTTCTTCTACGGCGGCCTCGTGAAGTCTAAGAGCGTCGTGTCGATGATGATGTTGAGCTTCGGCTCCCTCGGCCTGATCACCCTGCTGTGGGTGCTCTACGGCTTCAGCGGCATCGGAACCATCTCCGAGTCCGGCATCACGAACTTCTTCGGCAACCCGTTCCAGGACTTCGGTCTGACCGGCGCCTTCGGCGACCTGGTCAAGGAGTTCGACGACGGCACGGCGGTCGAGGACTCGACCAACTTCTTCGGCGGCCTCGCCTTCGGTGGCTCCTTCGCCATCATCACGGTGGCGCTGATCTCGGGTTCGATCGCCGACCGCGCGAAGTTCTGGCCGTGGCTGCTCTTCGCCGGCATCTGGGCGACCGTCGTCTACTTCCCGGGCCAGGCCTGGGTGTGGGCCCTCAACGCCGACGGCGACTACATCGGCTGGATCGGCAAGTGGGGCGCCCTGGACTGGGCCGGCGGCACGATCGTCCACCAGGCCGCCGGTGCGGCCGCGCTCGCCCTGGCGCTCGTCCTCGGTCAGCGCAAGGTCGGCTTCTCCAAGGAGGAGACGGCTGCTCACAACGTACCGCTGGTCCTGATCGGCACCGCGATCCTCTGGTTCGGCTGGTTCGGCTTCAACACCGGCGTCCCGGGCACCACCCAGGGCCAGACCACGCTGATCTTCCTCAACACCCTGATCGCCCCGGCCGCGGGTCTGATCGGCTGGATCATCGTGGAGAAGTTCAAGGACGGTAAGTCCACCGCTGTCGGCGCCGCCTCCGGTGTCGTCGCCGGTCTGGTCGCGATCACCCCGGCCTGTGCCCACATCGCCCCGATCTGGGCGATCTTCCTCGGCCTCCTCGTCGGCGTCGTGTGCTGCCTCGCCGTCGAGCTGAAGTGGAAGCTCGGCTTCGACGACACCCTCGACGTGGTCGGCATCCACCTGGTCGCCGGTTTCATCGGCTGTGTCTACCTCGGCTTCTTCGCCCAGGTCGGCGGCACCGGCCTCTTCTTCGGTGGCGGCTTCGACCAGCTCATCAAGCAGGTCGGCTCCTCGCTGGCCGTGATCGCCTTCGCCTTCATCGTCGCGTACGTCGTCGGCCTGGCGATCGAGAAGACCATCGGTTTCCGTGCCAAGGAGGAGGACGAGGTCGCCGGTATCGACCTCGCCATCCACGAGCCCGGTTACCAAGAGGTCGGCTGACCACTCAGGTTCGACGAGGCCCGTCCCGGTTCGCCGGGGCGGGCCTCGCCGCGTACGGAGATCTTCGTCAAGGTATGCAGGCGAAGTCACACATCCCTGGCGGAGCTCCGCGCGGGATGTGTTGCTTCGGCTGCATACCTTGCTGGACGAACAGGCCTCAACGGGGCCCGTACGGAAGCTGCCTGGCTTGGTGCTGGATGCGGGCGCTGAGGTCCTCGACCTCGGCCAGCACCGCCGGCGCGAGCCACACAGGGGAGCGGCGGGTGCGCTTGGCGCGGGTGAGGACCCCGGCCCGTTCGAGCCCCTCGATCGTCTCGTCGACATCCTCGATCCCCAGCTGCTCGGTCACGAGCTCGGCGTTGAGGATGGGCTCCTCGGTGAGAAGGTCGAGAAGACGGTACGCAGCCGACCCAGGTCGCGGACCGCCGGCCGCCTCGCCCCAGGATCCCCGGATGCTCTCCAGCGTCTCGGCCGTCTTCCAGGACTCCGTCGTCGCGATGGTCGTCGAGGCCGCGAGCATGGCGATGATCGTGGCCGCCGTTCCGGCCCGGTAGTCGTTGAGCGCGGCGAAGTAGCGGTCGCGGTGGGCGACGAGCGCGGAGGCGATCGGCACGGCCAGGTGACGGGAGGCACGGCGTCGCCGGAGCACGGCGTGGATGAGCGCCCGGCCGATACGGCCGTTGCCGTCGATGAAGGGATGGATCGACTCGAACTGGGCGTGCACGATGGCGGCCTGGGCGATGGGGGAGAGGTCGTCGCGGTTCGCGAAGGCGACCAGGTCCTCGATGTAGTCGACCACCGTCTCCGGCGGTGGCGGCACGTGGAGGGTGTCGCGGGGCGCGTAGTCGGAGCCGCCGACCCAGTTCTGCACGACGCGGAACCTGCCGGCGTTGGCCGCCTCGTCGGGGTGTCGTGCGAACAGGTCGCGGTGGGCGCGCAGGATCGCGTCGGAGGTGATCTTGCGGGTGGTGTCGGCCTCGCTGATCAGCCGCTGCATGGCCTGGGTCGCCGACGCCATCGAGGTCGCCGAGGAGTTGGCGCCGATGCCGAGCAGGGCTCGCCCGTAGTCGGCCAGGCTGGCCTCGACGTGCTCGATCTTGGAGGAGTCGATCGCCTCGGTGCGCAGCTGCAGGTGGTTGAGCCCGTCCATCGTCCGGCCGTGGACCAGATCGAGATGCCGCAGCGCACCGGCGCTGGCGGTCGTCATCGCCGCCACCGGGCGCTCCAGCACGAGGTCGAGGTCGGCGATGTGGGGCGGTAACGCCACGGTGACCTCGCGGAGCAGCCTGTCCGCGCGCGGCCCGCGGGGGATCCGCTGCCGATAGGGGCGCGTCACGTAGGTGTGCGGCGGCCAGTCGGTGTCGGTCACGGGGGAATCCTTGCACGGGCGCCCAGCTGCTGCGTACGTCTCCACGCTCCGCGCGGTTGCTCGCCGGTCGTCTCGATTCCCGGCGGTCCATGGCGCTGTGGCAGACTTGTGGGCCGGTCCAGTCGGCCGAGGCACGCTCCGAAGAAGACACCCGGAGGTGTCGCGACGGGCTCCTGCCACAGGGGGAACCGTACGCCGCCGGCCAGCATGTCTGGGCCACCGCCAAAGATCGCCCTGACCAGGGCATTGATGACCGCGATCGGCCTGTGGCGAGCGTGAGGAGAGATGATGAGCAACGTACTCGCTGAGGTCGGCAACGCCTCCAAGCGCGACGACCTGCCGGAGTTCCGCGCCGGTGACACCGTCAAGGTGCACGTGAAGGTCGTCGAGGGCAACCGGTCCCGCGTCCAGGTCTTCCAGGGCGTCGTGATCCGCATCCACGGTTCGGGCATCGGCCGCACCTTCACCGTCCGCAAGGTCTCCTTCGGCGTGGGTGTCGAGCGCACCTTCCCGCTGCACTCCCCGATCTTCGAGCAGATCGAGGTCGTCACCCGTGGTGACGTCCGTCGCGCGAAGCTCTACTACCTGCGCAACCTGCGCGGCAAGAAGGCGAAGATCAAGGAGCGCCGCGAGGCGTGAGCCTCGGAGGTCTGAGGGTTTCCTGAGCATTGCGAGTCGATGAGGCTCGTTGTGGAGGAACTCTCTAGACTCACCGCGTGACTTCGAACGACCGCGATCCTTCCGTCGGCGTCGGGCCCCAGGCCCGCTGGGACGGGCCCGACATGGGGGGATCGCGGTCGTTCTCGTCTTCCCCCCAGGCCCCGCGCTGGTCCGCCGAGCAGGCGGGCCCGGGCAATCGTCCGGGTCACCCGCCGCGCCAGGCTCCGGCCCGCGAGGAGGAGCACAAGCCGCGCCTGTCGGCCTGGCAGGAGGGCATCGTCCTGGTCGTGCTCGCCGTGCTGGTCGCGGTCGTCGTGAAGGCTCTGTTCGTGCAGGCCTTCTACATCCCCTCCGAGTCCATGGAGCCCGGCCTGCAGGGCGGTCCCTCGGTGGCCACCGACGACCGGGTGCTCGTCGAGAAGCCGTCCTACTGGCTCTCCGGCACGCCTCAGCGCGGCGACGTCGTGGTCTTCTCCGACCCCGGCTCCTGGCTCGGGGCCGACGACTCGGCCGGTCCCGACAACATCATCGGCAAGAGCCTCGCCGTCATCGGTCTCTACCCCGAGGGCGGCCACCTGGTGAAGCGTGTCATCGGCGTCCCCGGCGACGTGATCGAGTGCTGCGACAAGCAGGGCCGGCTGATCGTCAACGGCGTCCCGATCGACGAGCCGTACGCGCGGCCCTCCGAGACCAAGTGCGGCCGCCCCAACAAGGAGGGTGAGTGCTTCGGGCCGATGCCCGGCACCCGGCACTGGGAGGTCGGTCCGGTTCCGGAGGGGTCGTTGTTCGTGATGGGCGACAACCGGGCCAACTCGGCCGACTCGACCGTACACATGTGCACGGCCAACGAGACCGACTGCGCCCTGGTGCCGTGGGTGCCGGAGGACAACGTGGTCGGCAAGGTCGTCGCCCTGGGCTGGCCGATCGACCGGGCGAAGTGGATCCACCGGCCCGACAGCTTCGAGGGCGTGCCGTCACAGTGAGCACTGCGCCTACCCTGCGTGTCGAGCGGTCCATGCTGCGCGATGGCATCACCCATCTCGGTGCCGTCGACGAGGTGGGCCGCGGCGCGCTCTGCGGGCCGGTCTCGATCGGGATCGTGGTGATCTCGGAGGCGACGCGCACAGCACCGCAGGGCGTACGCGACTCCAAGCTGCTCACGCCCGAGGCCCGGGAGATGCTCGCGCCGAAGGTGCGCCGCTGGGCCGTCGACTCGGCCGTCGGCCACGCGCTGGCCTCCGAGATCGACGAGATCGGGATCATGGCCGCGATGCGGCTGGCCGGGCAGCGAGCCTTGGGAGCCCTGGACGTACGTCCCGACGCGCTGCTGCTCGACGGCAACCACAACTATCTGACCCCGCCCGTGCAGGAGGGTCTCTTCGGTGAGGTCTCCGCGATGGTGGACGAGGTCGAGGTCCCGCCGGTGACGACGATGATCAAGGCCGACATGAAGTGCGCGGCCGTCGCCGCCGCCTCGATCCTGGCGAAGACCTCGCGCGACGCGCTGATGGTCGCGCTGCACGAGGAGTATCCCGACTACGCCTGGGCGGACAACAAGGGCTACTCCGCGCCCGCCCACATCGCCGCGTTGGAGCGCCTCGGACCGTCGGCATATCACCGCCGCTCGTGGAGTCTTCCCGGCACTTCGCCGGTCTTGGCTCTAGAGTCATAAAACATGAGCGCGGAGGATCTCGAGAAGTACGAGACCGAGATGGAGCTGACCCTCTACCGCGAGTACCGCGACGTGGTCGGCATCTTCAAGTACGTCGTCGAGACCGATCGTAGGTTCTACCTGTGCAACCAGGTCGACGTGCGGGCGCGTACGGACTCGGGGGACGTCTACTTCGAGGTGTCGATGAACGACGTCTGGGTGTGGGACATGTACCGGCCGGCGCGGTTCGCGAAGGCGGTCAAGGTGCTCACCTTCAAGGACGTCAACGTCGAGACGCTCAACCCGACCGACATCGACCAGCCGCTGGACTGACGGCGCACGGCTCTGCGGGCCAGTTGCCGTCCACAGGGCGATCTCGATCCGGGGTTATCCCCAGCCGCTCCGGAACCAGCCCGGATTGTCGGTGCTCGCGATGAGTCTGGACCTCGAAGCCGAAGGGCAGGAGGTCCACGATGAGTTCAACGGCACCGGCGCGGATCGCGCTGGGAAACTACGGCGAAGCGGTCGCCGAGAGGCATCTGGTCGAGGCGGGCATGACGCTGCTCGACCGCAACTGGAGGTGTGACGACGGAGAGATCGACCTGGTCCTCCGCGAGGGCGACACCCTGGTCGTCTGCGAGGTGAAGACCCGCAGTCACGACGGCTGCGGCACCCCGCACGAGGCGGTCGACAGGACCAAGCTCGACCGGTTGAAACGGCTCGCGATCACCTGGCTGCAGCAGCACGACGTGCGAGCTCCGGGGATCCGGATCGATCTCGTCGCGGTGATGCATGCGCCCCGCGGATCGGCGCTGGTCGAGCATGTCAGGGGCCTGTGATGGGATACGCGCGAGCTCATGGCGTCGCACTTCGCGGCGCGGTCGGTCACCTGGTCGACGTGCAGGCCGACGTCTCGCCGGGTCTGGTGGGGGTGACGCTGGTCGGCCGCGCCGACAGTGTGCTGGCCGAGGGGCGCGACCGGGTGCGGATGGCGATCATCAACTCCGACCTCGAATGGCCCGCGACCAAGCGGATCACCGTGCTGCTCTCCCCGGCCGACCTGCGCAAGGGCGGCTCGCACTACGACCTGGCGATGGCATTGGCGATCCTCGCGGCCGGCGGTGAGATCGAGACGACCGGGCTGGAGCGCACGGTCTTCATCGGCGAGCTCGCCCTGGACGGCGGGCTGCGGCCGACCTCAGGGGTGCTTCCGATGGTGCTCGCCGCCTCCCACGCCGGGATCGCGCGCGTCGTGGTCCCGGAGCCGCAGGTGGCCGAGGCGCGGATGGTGCCGGGGATGGAGATCCTCGGGTTCCGCTCGCTCGGCCAGGTGGTGGCAGAGCTGCGCGGCGAGCCGGTGCCCGACGCGCCGCCGGTGGCGACCGGCACCGGCGGCAGCCTGCTCGGCTGGCGCGGCGACCGGAGGCTGGACGACATGGACATGTCCGACCTCCGTGGCATGCCGGAGACGCGCTTCGCCGTCGAGGTCGCCGCCGCCGGTGGGCATCACCTGCTGCTCAAGGGGCCCAAGGGCTGCGGGAAGACCTCGATCGCCGAGCGGATCCCGACGATCCTGCCCGACCTGTCACGCGAGGAGTCCCTCGAGGTGATGGCGGTCCAGTCGCTGGCCGGGGTGCTCGACGTCGACCGGGGTCTGCTGGTCCGGCCGCCGTTCTCGGCGCCCCACCACGACGCGTCGAAGCCCGGCATCGTCGGTGGCGGCAGCGGCCGGGTCCGTCCGGGACAGGTCTCGCTCTCCCATGCCGGCGTCCTCTTCCTCGACGAGTTCCCGCTGTTCAAGAGCGACGTCATCGAGTGCCTGCGCGAGCCGCTGGAGAGCGGCGACATCACCGTCTCCCGCGGGGAGGAGTCGGTGACGCTTCCGGCGCGTGCGCTCGTCGTGCTCGCCGCCAACCCGTGCCCGTGCGGCAACTACGACGCCTCGGTTACCAAGGACGGCTGCATCTGCCGCTCCAACGAGCGCCAGGCCTACGACCGCAAGGTCTCCGGACCGATCACCGACCGCATCGACATCATCCGCACGCTACGGCCGATGTCCGAGCAGAACCACGACCCCTGGGGCTCGGAGACCAGCGCCGACATCCGCGAACGGGTCACGGCGGCCAGACGACGCCAGCGCGAGCGCTACGCCGACTTCGGGTGGCGGCTCAACGGCCAGGCCAGCGGGATCGCGCTGCGCGACAACTGGCCGCTACCGCCGGCGGCAGAGGCGCTCATCGACTCACGGATCTTCTCCGGTGCCCTGACCAGACGTGGCGCGGTGCGTGTGCATCGCCTGGCGTGGACGGTGGCCGACCTCGCCGGCGTCGACTGGCCGGGCGTCACCGAGACCGAGACCGCGCTCGCGCTGCGCGGCGGTGGCTCGCTCACCGTCTCTGCGATCGAGGGGAGGTCGGCATGACCGCGGCACCTGTCGCACCGACCATCACCGACCTCGAGCGCGAGCGCCTGGCCAGGATCGCGCTGACCCAGCTGGTCGAGCCCGGCAGCCCGCTGCTCGACACCTGCATGGTCGGATCCACTGCGACCGAGGTCTACCGTCGCTTCGCCGAGGAGGATCCCGAGCTCGGCGACGACGGGCTCGAGGCGAGGATGCGGCTGTCCCAGATCCACCCCGACCGCGATCTGGAGCGGGCGACCAACGCCGGCTTCCGCTATGTCATCCCCGGCGACGAGGAGTGGCCCAGCCAGGTCGAGCGGCTCGCCGGGCAGGAGCCGCTCCAGCACCGCACCGGCACGCCACTGGGCCTATGGGTGCGAGGACCGCTCCTGCTCAGCGATCTCGACCGCTCGGTCGCCGTCGTCGGGTCTCGGGATGCGACCGCCTACGGTGCCGACGCCGCGGCACGGATCGCCGCAGACCTCGCGGTCAACGACTTCGTGACCGTCTCGGGGGCAGCGGTCGGCATCGACGCCGCCGCGCACCGAGGCGCGCTCACCGGTCCGCCGGGGAGCACCGTCGCGGTGCTCGCGGGCGGTGTCGACGTTCCCTACCCGCTGCGCAACCGGCGCCTGCTGGATGCGATCGCCGAGACCGGAGCGGTGATCTCCGAGATCGCGCCCGGGTTCCCCGTCACTCGCTATCGATTCCTCTCCCGCAACCGCATCATCGCCGCCCTCGCCCGGGGCACCGTGGTCGTCGAGGCGGCCGCGCGCAGCGGCTCCCTCAACACCTCCCACTGGGCCTACAGCATCAACACCCCCGTGATGGCGGTGCCGGGACAGGTCGGGGCGATGACGTCGGTCGGCACCCACGAGCTCGTACGCAGCGGCAGAGGTGTCCTCGTGACCGACGGTCTCGACGTACGCGAGCTGGTCGGCGACATGGGCGAAGCCCTCCCGGCGGAACCCCGAGGCCCCGTCCGCCGCCGCGACTCCCTCACCTCGGTCGAGAAGCAGGTCCTCGATGCCGTCCCGGTGAGCAGCCCCTCCTCACAGCTCGACATCGCGAGGTCGGCCTGCCTGCACCCGAAGACGGCCGGCACGGCGCTGTCACGACTCGAGGCGCTCGGCCTGGCCGAGCGGTTCCCCGAGGGCTGGCAGCTGGCTCCTGGCGCGGCTCGCACCTGAGCCGACCGTCAAGAACTATCCTGGCTCGGGTGAGCGCTGATCCGGAGGCAGACGCGGAGGGCGGGTCCGCGCACGCGGAGCTCTCCGAGGCCTACGCGGCGCTCCTGGGTGACTACGAACGACACCTGAGCGCCGAGCGCGGCCTCTCCGACCACACGGTCCGGGCCTATCTGGGTGACGTCCGCAGCCTGCTCGACCACGCCGGCCGTATGGGCCGCACGGATCCGGAGGCGATCGACCTGCGCACGCTGCGCAGCTGGCTGGCCAAGCAGCAGACCACCGGCCACTCGCGTACGACCCTGGCCCGGAGGGCCACCGCGGCCCGCGCCTTCTGCGGTTGGCTCGTCCGGACCGGGCGCGCCCAGGTCGACGCCGGCGCGGCCCTCGGTTCGCCCAAGGCGCACCGGACCCTGCCGCCCGTACTTCGCCCCGACGAGGTCGAGTCCCTCATCGCCGCAGCGGTCGCGGCCGCCGAGGACGGCACCGC
The DNA here is from genome assembly GCF_036090055.1 of Nocardioides sp. NBC_00368. NCBI lineage: Bacteria > Bacillati > Actinomycetota > Actinomycetes > Propionibacteriales > Nocardioidaceae > Nocardioides > Nocardioides sp. NBC_00368. Next base: position 2,385,705 of record NZ_CP107970.1, on the reverse strand, counting down.
GACCGGGATGCGCGACATCGCGATTCTGGAGATGCTCTACGCGACCGGCTCCCGGGTAGGTGAGCTCGTCGGTCTCGACCTGGACGACGTCGACTACGAGCGCCGGGTCGTCCGGGTGCTCGGCAAGGGGCGCAAGGAGCGGATGGTGCCCTTCGGTGGCCCCGCGGCCCGGGCGCTGGACCGCTGGGTCGTCCGAGGCCGCCCTCAGCTGGTCACCGAGTCCTCCGGCCCGGCTCTGTTCCTCGGTGCACGTGGCGGCCGCCTCGATCAGCGTGCCGTGCGCACCCTCGTCCACCGCCGCCTCGCCGATGTCCCCGGCGCCCCCGACCTCGGTCCCCATGGGCTGCGCCACAGCACCGCCACTCACCTCCTCGAGGGCGGCGCCGACCTCCGTTCGGTCCAAGAGCTCCTCGGCCACGCCAGCCTCGCCACCACCCAGATCTACACCCACGTCAGCAGCGACCGGCTCCGCAAGGCGTACCGCCAGGCCCACCCCCGCGCCTGACCCGCCGAGACGTCAGCCGCGTCGGCCGAGACGTCAGAAACGGCGGCCGAGAAGTGAGTTGTGGGCGGCGAGACTCGACTTTCGTCGTCCACAACTCACCACTCGGCCGCCACAACTACCGATTCGGCGGGCGCACTGTTCGGTGGTCGCGGCTACAGGACCGGGTCGCCGCGCCAGAGGGGGAGGAGCCTGACAGGCTGCGGTGCGTCGACGAGCAGCAGCGGGTCGAGGTAGACGTCGTCCGTGTTGCGGATCCATCCCCAGTGCAGACAAGCGGCGGGGAAGCAGTGGGACCCGGCGATGCCGAGCCGCCCGAGAGGAGCACCGGCCGCGACCGGGTCGCCCTCGGCCACGGTGGCGGCCACGGGCTCGTAGGTGGTCCGGGTGGCGCCGTGGTCGACGCTCACGACCGGCTTGCCCGCGATCACCCCGACGAACGCGACGGTCCCGGCCATCGCGGAGCGAACGACCGCGCCGGGCGAGCCGGCCAGGTCCACACCGCGATGCCCGGCACCCCACGGAGCGTCCGGCGGGTCGAAGCGACGGACCACCTCTGGCCGGGGAGCCAGCGGCCATTCGCCCTGAGGCACCTCCTCAGGCCCTCCGACCGGACTCGGACCCTCGCCGTGACCCACAGCCCCACCCAGCGAGGCGCCAGAGGGCGCCACCTCGGCACGTGGCATTCCGAGGGCTGGGCCTGCTGGGGCGATGAGGACGACGAGGAACAGGGCCGCGACGAGGGCGCGGGCCCGGTCGGAGAGGCGGAACGAGGTCATGACGAGCAGACAACCCCGGAACCAGGACCCGCACAACGAGCTTCGTACGTCCTGTGGACAACCCCGTCCCGAGATACCCCTGTGGACACCGATCGGCCCGCGGAGGAGCCAGCGGCGCGGGATTGGCCCGGGACACCCGTCGGCGGCTAGTCTTGGACCGGCAGCCCCCTGTGGGCTGACTTCGCACGCCAGCAGACCGCGACGGTGTCTCGCTCCGAGACGCCGGTCGCCCGCGGGCGCGGCCCTCAGTCCCGAGCATCACGCTCAGGTCGGACCGCGTGCAGGCGTCAGGGCCCATCACCACCGATGGGCGCGAAACTGAAAACCGACCGGCTCGCGACAACACCCGCCCGACCTCGAGAAACGCAAGGTCGAGCCACCAGCGGTGCACACGCGGGCCACCACCTAGGAGAAAAACATCATGGCAGTCGTGACCATGCGCCAGCTCCTCGAGAGCGGCGTCCACTTCGGACACCAGACCCGTCGCTGGAACCCGAAGATGAAGCGGTTCATCCTCACCGACCGCAACGGCATCTACATCATCGACCTGCAGCAGTCGCTGGCCTACATCGACCGCAGCTACGCCTTCATCAAGGAGACCGTGGCCAAGGGCGGCACGATCATGTTCGTGGGCACCAAGAAGCAGGCCCAGGAGGCCATCGCCGAGCAGGCGACGCGCGTCGGGATGCCCTACGTCAACCAGCGCTGGCTGGGCGGCATGCTCACCAACTTCCAGACCGTGCACCAGCGGATCAACCGCCTCAAGGAGCTCGACGAGGTCAACTTCGACGACGTCGCCGGCTCGGGCCGCACGAAGAAGGAGCTCCTGCAGATGAAGCGGGAGCGCGACAAGCTCGAGAAGACCCTGGGCGGCATCCGCGAGATGGGTCGCACCCCGTCCGCCGTGTGGATCGTCGACACCAAGAAGGAGCACCTCGCCGTCGAGGAGGCTCGCAAGCTCCGGATCCCGATCGTCGGCATCCTGGACACCAACTGCGACCCCGACGAGGTCGACTTCCCGATCCCGGGCAACGACGACGCCATCCGTGCGGTCGGCCTGCTGACCCGCGTGGTCGCCGACGCCGTCGCCGAGGGCCTCATCGCCCGCTCCGGTGGCAAGACCGAGGGCACCGAGGGCGCCACCGCCGAGGAGCCCCTGGCGGAGTGGGAGCGCGAGCTTCTCGCGACCCCGGCCGCCGAGGAGACCAAGGCCGAGGAGACCCCGGCTGCTGAGGCCGCCGAGGAGACCCCCGCCGAGACCCCCGAGGCCCCGGCCGAGGCCTGAGCCTCATCGTCCACCCAAGAGCCACTTAACAAGTCAGAGGAAGACACACATGGCTTACACCGCTGCCGACGTCAAGAAGCTCCGTGAGCTGACCCAGGCCGGCATGATGGACTGCAAGAAGGCGCTCGACGAGGCTGACGGCAACTTCGACAAGGCTGTCGAGATCCTTCGCGTCAAGGGCACGGCCAAGGCCGCCGCCCGCGCCGCGGAGCGCACCACCTCGGCCGGCCTCGTCGCCGCCTCCGGCAACGCGCTGGTCAGCCTCCTCTCGGAGACCGACTTCGTCGCCAAGAACGAGGGCTTCGTCGCCGCTGCCCAGCAGATCGCCGACGCCGCCGACGCCAACAAGATCAACGACCTCGAGGCCCTCAAGGCCGTCTCGCTCGGCGACAAGACCGTCGGCGAGACCGTCGAGGAGCTCGCCCGCACCATCGGCGAGAAGATCGAGCTCGGCCAGGTCGCCTACTTCGAGGGTGAGACCACGGTCTACCTGCACAAGAAGGCCTCCGACCTGCCGCCGAGCCTCGGCGTCCTGGTCGCCTACGAGGGTGACGAGGCGGCCGCGAAGCAGGCCGCCCAGCAGGCTGCCGCGCTCAAGGCGCAGTACCTCACCTCCGACGAGGTCCCGGTCGACGTGGTCGACGCCGAGAAGGACGTCCTCACCAAGAAGACGCTCGAGGAGGGCAAGCCCGAGGCTGCCGTCGCCAAGATCGTCGAGGGTCGGATCAAGGCGTTCTTCAAGGAGATCGTCCTGCTCGACCAGGAGTCGGTCTTCGAGTCGAAGAAGTCCGTCAAGCAGGTCCTCGACGCCGCCAACACGCAGGTGAAGCAGTTCGCCCGCTTCGACGTCGGCGCCTGAACCGAGCCTGATCCCCGCGCCGTGAGGCGTGATCAGTTAGGTTAAGCAGCAACGTACGACGAAAGGGCCGGTCCGATGAACCGAATGGTGATCATCGGACCGGCCCTTTCGCACGCCACCCCCACCGGCACCACCCCGCAAGACGTCGCCCGAGGAAAGGCCACGGCATGACCCGCTACCAGCGCATCCTGATCAAGCTGTCCGGAGAGAACTTCGGCGGTGGCGAGGTCGGTGTCGACCCCATCGTGGTCGCCTCGATCGCCAAGGAGATCGCGGCCGTCGCCGCCTCCGGCGTGCAGGTCGCGATCGTCGTCGGTGGCGGCAACTTCTTCCGCGGCGCCGAGCTGCAGCAGGCCGGCATGGACCGGTCGCGCGCCGACTACATGGGCATGCTCGGCACGGTCATGAACTGCCTCGCCCTGCAGGACTTCCTCGAGAAGGAAGGCGTCGACACCCGGGTGCAGACCGCCATCACGATGGGCCAGGTCGCCGAGCCCTACATCCCGCGCAAGGCCATGCGCCACCTCGAGAAGGGCCGAGTCGTGATCTTCGGCGCCGGCTCCGGGATGCCTTTCTTCTCCACCGACACCGTCGCCGCCCAGCGGGCCCTGGAGGTCCACGCCGAGGTCGTCCTGATGGCCAAGAACGGCGTCGACGGCATCTACACCGCCGACCCGAAGAAGGACCCGACGGCGACGAAGTACGATGAGCTCACCTTCGGCGAGGCGCTGCAGAAGCAGCTCAAGATCGCCGACGCCACCGCGTTCGCCCTCTGCATGGAGAACAAGATGCCGATCGTGGTCTACGGCGCGGAGGACGAGGGTGCGATCTACCGCATCGTCCAGGGTGAGAAGATCGGTACGCTCGTCACCGCCGGCTGAGCGGCGCGAGCCCTACGCCACCCACACCCACAACACTTACGAGCGCACAGGAGCATCTGGTGATCAACGACATCCTCAACGAGGCCGACAGCAAGATGGCGAAGTCGGTGGACTCAACGCGTGAGGACTTCGCCACCATCCGCGCCGGCCGGGCCACCCCGCAGATGTTCAACAAGATCCTGGTCGACTACTACGGCACCCCGACGCCGATCCAGCAGCTCGCCTCGTTCACCAGCCCCGAGCCGCGGATCATCAACATCGCCCCGTTCGACATCGGCGCGATGGCCAACGTCGAGAAGGCGATCCGCGACTCCGACCTCGGCGTCAACCCGTCCAACGACGGCAAGATCCTGCGCGCGGTCTTCCCAGAGCTGACCGAGGAGCGCCGCAAGGAATACATCAAGCTCGCCAAGGAGAAGGCCGAGCAGGGTCGCGTCTCGGTGCGCCAGGTGCGCCAGAAGGCCAAGCAGGGTCTGGAGAAGCTCGAGAAGGACGGCGAGGCGAGCAAGGACGACGTCACCGGCGCCGAGAAGCGCCTCGACAGCCTCACCAAGAAGCACACCGACGCGATCGACGACCTGCTCAAGTCCAAGGAAGCCGAGCTGCTCGAGGTCTGAGCCTGTGACCCTGCGACGAAGTCGCAGGGTCACAACGCGAAGAGATCGAGCGAGCGCAGCGGCTGAGCTTGCGAAGCCGCGAAGCGGGTCGAGATCTACCCGTACGCAGTCGAGATCCACGGGCGATTCGGACCGCGACCAGATAAGGACCTGAGCATGAAGGAATCCCTTGTGAGCCAGACGCCGCCGTCTCCTTCTTCGTCAGCTTCCGAGCCACCGAAGAAGGACTACGGCCGCGCCGGCCGCAACCTGCCCGCGGCGATCGGTTCCGCCGTCGTCCTGCTGGTTGCCATCGCGCTCAGCCTGATGTTCGTGAAGACGGCGTTCATGCTGATCGTCGTCGCCGCGGTCGTGGCCGCCACCTGGGAGCTCCACCGAGGCCTGATGGCCAAGGACATGGACGTTCCCGAGCAGCCGCTGATGATCGGCGGCACGGTGATGGTCCTGGTCGCCTACTTCCTGGGCGCCGACGCGCTGGTCACGGCCACGGCGGTCACCGCCCTGGTGATCATGCTGTGGGTGCTGCGCCGTGGCGTCGACGGCTACGTGCGTACGTCGGCGGCAGCCGTCCTCACCCTGTTCTACCTGCCGTTCCTGGGATCCTTCGTCGCCCTCATGCTCGGCGAGGGCGGCGGCTGGACCTCGGGCGGCCTCTCGGACGACGGCGTACGCGGCATCATCGTCTGGGTCCTGCTCACGATCATGTCCGACATCGGTGGCTACGTCGCCGGGGTCCTCTTCGGCAGGCACCCGATGGCGCCGGTGATCTCCCCGAAGAAGTCCTGGGAGGGTTTCGCCGGCTCAGTGGTCTTCACGGTCGCGACCGGCGTCGGCCTGGTCGTGTGGCTGCTCGACGGATCCTGGTGGGTCGGTGTGGCGCTCGGCGTGGTCGCCTGCGTGATGGCCGTCCTCGGCGACCTGGTCGAGTCGGTGATCAAGCGTGACCTCGGCATCAAGGACATGAGTCAGATCATCCCCGGACACGGCGGCCTGATGGACCGCCTCGACTCGCTCCTGGCGACCGTCGCCCCGGTCTGGCTGATCCTCCACTACGCGGTTTTCTGAGGGCGCGTCTTCTGATGCTCCACCTCGTACGTCACGGCCGACCCCTCCAGGTCCGCGGCGTCGCTGCGGAGCACTGGGAGCTCGATCCGGCCGGGTTCGACGACGTCTGGGCCCTGCGTGATCGTCTCCCTGCCGTCGCGGCCTGGTACTCCTCGCCCGAGCCCAAGGCGCAGCAGACCGCTCAGCTGCTCACCGATGGTGAGGTCGGCGTGGTCGACGCGCTGTGCGAGCATCGCCGCGGTGCCGCCTGGATCGATGACTTCGGGGCCACGGTCGAGCGCGCCTTCGCGGAGCCGACCGTGCCCGCGTACGACGGCTGGGAGCCGCTCGAGGAGTGCCGGGCCCGCGTGGCCAAGGCGGTGTCCGGGATCCTCTCGGCACATGCGGGCGAGGATGTCGTGCTCGTCGGTCACGGCACCGCATGGACCATCGTGGCGAGCGAGCTCACCGGCACGGCCCCGGATCTCGCCCGGTGGCGCGACCTCGGCCTCCCCGACGTGATCACCGTCGACGCGTGACCTCGGATTCCCCGAGTTCGCCACGGCAGCGATTCTTTACCAAAGACGGGCTTGGTTCGGCGCTACGGTTGAAGAGTGACCCAGCGTCCCGCGGACCTCGACGTGGACCCCGATCCAGACGTCGAGGCTGATCACGGCCCGGAGGAGGAGTCCTCGGGGTCCGGTGGGCTGTGGGCGTGGCTGCACGACTCGCACCCGACTGTGGCCGCCCTGGTCGGGTTCTATCTCGGCCTGGCGTACGCGATCCTGGTGCCCGGCACCTGGGGTGCCCTGCTGACCTGGGTCGTCGGCCAGGAGCGGGCCGAGGAGCTGTTCCCGTGGGTCGCGCTGACCCTGCTCGTGCCGCTCGCCCTGCTGATCCCGCGCAAGACCCGCCGCCTGGCCCAGTTCGTCTGGCTGGGCATCGTCCTGACCGTGCTGGTCGTGGTCGGCGTCGGCTCTCTGGTGTTCTGGATCCTGCTCAAGACGGGCTGACCGGGCGGGCCGGATCGAGGTTTCGCCGTACGCCGCACCCCGGTGGGACACTGGAGGCGTGACCGAGCCCGACCCCGTGACCGTACCTGCCCCGCACAGCCCCGAGGCAGAGGCCGCCGCGATGGAGGGGCGTCGCCTGCCGTTGGTGATGGCGCCGCCCAAGGGTCGCGGAAAGCCGCCGCGCCACCTGGCCGACCTCGACCTGGCCGGCCGCCAGGACGCGGCGAAGGAGGCCGGGCTGCCGGGCTTCCGCGCCAAGCAGCTCTCGGTGCACTACTTCGAGCGGTTGGTCGACGACCCGGCCAAGATGACCGACCTTCCGGCCAGCCAGCGAGAAGAGCTCGTCAACACCTTCCTGCCCGACCTGATGACGCCGATCCGTCAGCAGGAGGCCGACAAGGGCACCACCCGCAAGACGCTGTGGAAGCTCTTCGACGGTGCCCTGGTCGAGTCGGTGCTGATGCGCTACACCGACCGCGCCACCGTCTGCATCTCCTCCCAGGCCGGCTGCGGCATGGCCTGCCCGTTCTGCGCCACCGGCCAGGGCGGCCTCGAGCGCAACATGTCGACCGCCGAGATCGTCCACCAGGTCGTCGTCGCCGCCCGGCAGATGGCCAGCGGCGAGATCCCCGGCGGCCCGGGCCGTCTCTCCAACGTGGTCTTCATGGGCATGGGGGAGCCGATGGCCAACTACAAGGCGCTCATGGGTGCCGTACGCCGCCTCACCTCGCCCGCGCCCGAAGGCCTGGGCCTCTCCGCCCGCCACGTGACCGTCTCGACGGTCGGCCTGGTCCCGAGGATGAAGCAGCTCACCGAGGAGGGCATCCCGGTCACCCTCGCCCTCTCGCTGCACGCGCCCGACGACGAGCTGCGCAACGAGCTGGTCCCGATCAACACCCGCTTCTCGGTCGCCGAGACCGTCGAGGCCGCCTGGAACTACGCGCGCGTGACCAAGCGCCGCGTCTCCATCGAGTACGCGATGATGCGCGGCATCAACGACCAGGCCTGGCGCGCCGACCTCCTCGCCGACGTCCTCAACTCCTACGGCGACTGGGGCTGGGTTCACGTCAACCTGATCCCGCTCAACCCGACCCCGGGCTCGAAGTGGACTGCCTCCGACCCGGCCGACGAGCGCGAGTTCGTACGCCGTCTCGAGGCCAAGGGCATCTCGACCACCGTCCGCGATACGCGGGGCCGCGAGATCGACGGTGCCTGCGGTCAGCTGGCCGCCGCCGAGTAGCCGCCTGGGCCGTGTCCTCGCGCTACGAGGACTGCACGATCGGCCGGCTCAAGCCTCTGGTTCGGGCCGTTGCTCGTGGCCGCCTCGACCTCGGGTGCGGCGGACCTCCTTCAGCTCCGACTCGTAAAGGTGACGCTTGCCTTCGACGAGAGCGTCGCGAGCCTCCTTCTCCAGCCGCTTGAAGGTCGCGTAGTAGCCGTCGTCGTACTCCTCGACGATCTGAAACGTCCACCTGCCGTAGAGCACGTTGCGTCCTACCAGCTCGCGCTCGAACGTGTCCGCCAGCTCGGTGTGGCCGGCCTCGCGCAGCTGCTGGACACCCTTGCCGAGGGTGAAGTCGGCGGTGCCGGTGATGCGATGCAGTGCGTACAGATGACCTCGGGCGATCTCGATCGCTTCAAGTGCCTCACTGATGGTGCCGAGTGCCTCGACGGTGAGGTCGTCGACGCCTTCTGGCCGGATGTGCTCATCGTCGGTGGTCATGCCGCGATCGTGGCAAGACGCACGGGCGGGCGGCAACCCCTTCGTGGCCGATCGGCATCACGTACGCGGACCGGCGCCAAGGCCCGGCCCGCGTACGTCCCCCTTCACGATGCCGCGCGCAGCACAATCGCGAGCCTAGGAACGGGGGCTTACCGACTTCTGTCGGCGACGACGGTGCGATGACAGATTTCTGAGAGTCACGCAGCGTTTCCGCTGATGACACCGCCTGGACTATCTGTCGTCCGGCACGGAGTTCTGGCCACGGTAGGTTCACCGACCCGTCAACCAAGTCGGGGATCACGTTGCCGGACGGCACTCACGATCAGAAACATGAGCATCAGCCTCGATCGGGTCCCGATGGTCGCCGCCAACTCGGAGCCGCTCCGTGTCCTCATCGTCACGGAGTCGTTCCTGCCGCAGGTCAACGGGGTGACGAACTCCGTACGCCGCGTTCTGGAGCATCTCGCGGTCGACGGTCACACCGTCGAGGTCGTGGCCCCCACCGGGCCCACCGAGTATGCCGGTTTCCCGGTGACCCGGACCCGAGGTGCGACGTTCTGGGTCTACAAGGACTTCCGCGTCGGTCTCGAGACGCGGCGCAAGCTGCGCGCGGTGATGCGCCGGTTCGCCCCCGACGTCATCCACGTCGCCTCGCCCGCGCTGCTCGGCCGGCAGGCCGTGCTGGTGGCCAAGGAGCTCGGCATCCCGAGCGTAGCGATCTACCAGACCGATCTGGTGGGCTTCTGGGACAAGTACAAGGCGGTCGGTGGCCCACAGGCCGCCGCAATGCTCACCCGGCAGGCCCACTCGGCCGCCGACCGCACCCTGGCACCGAGCTCCTCGGCCCTCACCCAGCTCGAGGGCCTCGGCGTGCAGCGCACCGGCCTGTGGCCGCGTGGTGTCGACGTCGAGCTGTTCCACCCGAGCCGCGTCGACCACGACCTGCGCGCCCGGCTCGCGCCCAACGGCGAGACGATCGTCGGGTACGTCGGCCGCCTCGCCCAGGAGAAGGAGTTGCACCTGCTGGCCGCGCTGGCGCACAACCCGGCGTACAGCGTCGTGCTCGTGGGCGGTGGCCCCCAGGAGCGTGAGCTGCGCCAGCTGCTCCCGAAGGCGACCTTCCTGGGCGTGCTGCAGGGGGAGGAGCTGGGGGCTGCGTACGCCTCGCTCGACGTGTTCGTGCACACCGGCTCCCACGAGACGTTCTGCCAGGCGGTCCAGGAGGCGCTCGCCTCCGGCGTCCCCGTGGTGGCGCCGCGCTCCGGCGGGCCGCTGGACCTGGTCGCCGAGGGCGTGACCGGGTTCTTCTACGAGCCCGGCAGCCGCGACGACCTCGGCTCACATGTCGCGCTGCTCCACAACGACCCGCAGCTGCGGCTGCGGATGGGACGCGAGGCCCGCAAGAGCGTCGCGCACAAGTCCTGGGGCGCGGTCAACGCGGCCCTCGTCGACCACTACCGCGACGTCATCCGGTCACGCCGGCTGCGATGACCTCGAGGACCTCCTCGGCGGTGTCGACGAGGTGGACGTGGTCCTCCATCGCACGGCCACGGGCGAGCGCCTGCAGGAGCGGCCAGACCGGCAGCTCCTCGGTCCAGTAGCGCCGACCGACCAGCACCATCGGCGCGACCGCGCTGATGTCGGCGTAGTAGTTCTCGCAGGCGTCCTGGAAGACCTCTTGCACGGTGCCGCCGGCGCCTGGCAGGAACACGATCCCGCCGTCGCAGACCTCCAGCAGCACCGCCTCGCGGGTGGCGTTGCGGAAGTACTTCGCGATCGCGCCGGCGAACACGTTGGGCGGCTCGTGGCCGTAGTGCCACGTCGGGATCCCCAACGACCGACCGGGCCTGCCCTCGACCTGGTTGCGTACGTCGAGGGCCACCTGTGCCCAGGCCCGGATCGAGGGCCGGAACGACGGCACCGTGGCCAGCGACTCGAGCGCGTCATCCAGGGCCGTCTTCGGTGCCCCGGCGAGGAAGGCGCCGAGGTTGGCGGCCTCCATCGCCCCGGGGCCGCCACCCGTCGCGACCACGTGGCGGCTCGCCAGGTGCTGGGCCAGGCGGGCAGCGGTCGCGTACGCCTCCTCATCCCGGTGCAGCGCGTGCCCGCCCATCATCCCGACGATCCGCGTCCCCTCGTCGCGTCGTGCGCGCACCCACGCCTCGAGTGCGGAGTCGATCGCATGGTCGTGCAAGGTGATCGCCAGCTCGTCGTCGGCGTCGAGCGGCTGCTGCAGCCAGGCGTACGCCTTCGCGTCGAGGCTCCGGGCGTAGATCGGGTCGTCGTAGAGCTCCTCGGGCGTGTAGAGCCGGGAGCGGTAGACGTCGACCGGTGCCTCCGGGATCACCGGCATGACCAGCGCACCCTCGTCCTCGGCGTAGTCGACGTCCCCGGGGGCGAACGTGCACCCGAGGAACGTCGCCCCGGCGAGCTCGGTCTCGCGCAGCGTGGCAGAGCGCGAGCTCAGATCCAGTGCCCGCAGCCGCCATCCCTTCAGGCTGTCCGCCCCGGCCGCCAGGTGCCCGTCCAGCTCCGCGACGGACTCGATGTCGACGTGCCGTCCCCGGTGATGCTTCATGAGATCAACCTACCGACCGGCAGTGGGGATATCGTCTGCACACGGCCCGACATCGGGCTGCCGGTAGGGAGGTGGTCGGGTGTCGCTGGCGAGGTTCCGCCGGGTGGCACGCTCCCACCCGGTGCTGGTGGAGATCGGCGTCGGTCTTGTGGTCTTGTGCGTCTGTCTGCTCATGGCCGGGATCGCCATCCGGGAGCTGGCTGCTGACAGCACACCTGAGATCGTCACCGACGAGAAGGCGCTCGATGCGCGACGGGAGCGGCTCGCGCCGCATCTGGAGCAGGTCAACGCGATTCCGACGCCGGAAGGTCTGCGCTGGACGCGTGACGCCGACGTCGGGGAGTGCGGCTACGACTCGTCGGACGGACGGCTGGTCCAGGCGGAGGCGTGGTTCGAGTGGAAGGCGACGGAACCCGTTGCCTACGACGAGGTGAGCCGGCCAGCGGCTGTCGGGTATGTCGAGATCCTCGACCACCTCGTCGAGCACGGATGGCGGATCAGCAAGCGTGAGAATCTGAACGGCATGGTCAGCGCGGCCAACCCCGACTTCGAATCCGCCGACCTCGTGCATCCCTCAGGCGTCAAGATGCGCACACAGCTGCTCGGCGACGTGATTCTGGGACGCCTCTTCTTCAGAGGGGCTCCCAAGGTCTGTTCGCTCGCCTGAGCCACCGCGGTGTGATGCCAGGAGCGATGTTCAGGTCGCTCCTGGCATCACACGAGCGGATTCAGAAGGCGTGCGCCATCAGGTCGGCGTAGACCTCCTGCTCATCGACCTCCAGGCCCCTGGCCTGGAACCACTTCGCGACATTGGTGATGTCGCGCAGCAGGAAGTCGAAACCCAGCGGATTGCCGACGAGGTCGATGATCTGGGGGAGGTCGATGATCACGAGCCGGTCCTGCTGGGCCAGGATGTTGTAGGGCGAGAGGTCACCGTGGACCAGGCCCGCCTGCACCATCGTGGCCAGCGCCTCGACCAGCCCGTCCCACCACATCTCCAGGACGTGGCGCTCGGGGCGGGTCTGCGCGAGACGCGGCGCCGTCTCCAGCTCGCCGTTGCCGTCGTCGACCGCGATCCACTCCATCAGGATCTCGGTCCCGTCGATCTGCACCGGATAGGGGACCGGAAGGCCGAGGTTCCAGCAGCGTACGAGCGCGTTCCACTCGGCGTTGGCCCACTCGGCCTTGGCGACCTCGCGGCCGAACGTCGAGTTCTTCTTCAGCGCGCGCTCGTCACGGGAGCGCTTGACCGAACGGCCCTCGGTGTAGCTCGCGGCCCGGTGGAAGGTGCGGTGGTCGGTGTCGCGATAGCGCTTGGCGACCATCAGCGCCTCCTGCTCGGGAACGAGCGGGTCGGCGCGCACGATCAGGAAGGCGTCGGCCTCCTTGCCGGTCTTGAGAATGCCGAGCTCGGTGTCGATGGCGCCCTGAGAGGTCACCACCCAGTCCGGGCGCGGCTCCGGTCCACGGGAGAGCGGCTCTACGGAGAGCCAGGTGGACCAGCGCTGTCCGTCCTCGAGGTCGTCGTAGGCCTGGAAGTCGAAGACGAAATTCGGGTCGATCCCTGCCAGAGAGTCGGATACGGCGGGATCAGCGGAGATGTTCTCCTGAGTCACTTCGGGTGCTCCTGATACGAGAGATGTGGTCTGTGGGCAGGCACAGGACAACGACAGTCATCGGTCTGCTCCTCTCGATCAGTGCGCCTCGTGGACGAGAACGCCGGTCGCGGTCCATGGTGGAGGACCGCGACCGGCGTACGCAACAGGTTTATTCGGTCAGGGTCAGTGACCGCCGACGAGCGGCGCGACGGCCCGGGCGACCAGGGATCCCTTGCCGGTGGCGGTCTCCTCCACGTCGGCCACGGTCATGGCGCGCAGGCCGGCGTTGACGCCGAGCCACCGCAGCGGTTCCGGTTCCCAGCGCGGGGAGACGTGGCCGACCCAGGGGAGGACGGTGAGGTCGGAGTCGGTGCCGAGGATCAGGTCACGCAGCGTACGGCCGGCGAGGTTGGTGGTCGCCACGCCGTCGCCGACGTAGCCGCCGGCGTGGGCGATCCCGTTGGCGGGGTCGTAGCCCACCGAGGCGTGCCAGTCGCGCGGGATGCCGAGGACCCCGCCCCACCGGTGGGTGATGCTGTGGCCGCGTACGGCCGGGAACAGCTCGACCAGGGTCTCCTGCAGGCGACGGTGGGTGCGAAGGTCGGAGGAGTCGGCGTGGGTGATCTTCGAGCCGAAGGAGTACGGAGCGCCCCGCCCGCCGAAGACGAGCCGGTCGTCCGCGGTGCGCTGCCCGTAGATCAGCAGGTGGCGGCCGTCGGAGAAGGTCTCGCGCTCCTCCAGGCCGATGCTCGCCCAGACCAGGTCGGTGAGCGGCTCGGTGGCGACGATGAGGGAGCGGACCGGGATGACCTCGCGCTCGAGACCGGCCAGCGTCGGGGTGTAGCCCTCGGTGGCGCGTACGACGACGTCGGCGCTGACCACGTCGCGTTCGGTCCGCAGCAGGTGCGGCTCGATCGAGGTGACCCGGGTCTGCTCGTAGATCGTGACTCCGCGGGCCTCGACGGCGCGGGCGAGCCCGCGGACGAGCTTGGCCGGGTGGATCGCGGCGCAGTCGGGGGTGTAGGTGGCGCCGAGGGTGCCGGTCGCCGCGAGCCGCTTCTCGGCGGCCTCCTGGTCCAGGAGCGAGAGCTCGGCCTCGCCGAGGCCCCAGGAGCGGGCGTGCTCGACCTCGTGCCGGGCGCGCTCGAGCTGGGCGGGCGTGCGCGCCACGACGACCGTGCCGCCCTTGGCGATGTCGGCGTCGATGCCCTCCGCCGCCGCCACGCGAATCACCTCGTCCACGGTCTCCCGCATCGCCCGGTCCTGGGCGAGCGCGGCCTCGCGGCTCGAGCCCGCCGCCACCTTGTCGAGCGAGGCGGGGAAGAGGGCCGAGCACCAGCCGCCGTTGCGGCCGGAGGCGCCGAAGCCGGCGACCTCGGCCTCGAGGATCGCGACCTTCAGGTCGGGTCTGGCCTCGGCCAGGTAGTAGGCCGTCCACAGGCCGGTGTAGCCGGCGCCGACGATCGCGACGTCTACCTCGAGGTCGCCCATCAGCGCGGGACGCGGCTCCCAGTCCTCGCCCGCGGTCTCGTGCCACAGGCTGATGCCGGCGTAGTCACTCACCGAACGCCCCAGGCGTAGGTCTGCTTGTGCAGGTGGAGGTACATGAACGTCTCGGTGCTCACCACGCCCTCGATGGCGCGGATCTTGCTGGAGACGAGGTTGAGGAGCGCCTCGTCGCTCTCGGCCACGACCTCGACGAGGAGGTCGTAGGAGCCGGCGGTGATGACGATGTAGTCGACCTCGTCGAGCTTGCCGAGCTCGTCGGCGATGCCCTCGATGGGTCCGGAGGTGCGTACGCCGATCATGGCCTGCCGAGCGAAGCCGAGCTCGAGCGGGTCGGTGACCGCGACGACCTGCATGACGCCGCTGTCGACCAGGCGCTGCACCCGCTGGCGCACCGCGGCCTCACTGAGGCCGACCTCCTTGCCGATGGCGGCGTAGCTGCGCCGGCCGTCCTGCTGGAGCTGCTCGATGATCAGCTTGTTGACCTCGTCGAGGTGAGCGCCCCCGTTGCGCTTGCGAGTGGTCATGGCGCCCAGTCAACCTGCTTGCCTTCGCCGGATGCAACGAAATCCGTCGTGTGTAACGAACAATTTCCATGATTCCGTACATTCTGTGTGGCTGAAGGCCTCCGGAGTTGTCATAGTGGGCGTCGTGAACCATGTGTCGCTGACCGATGCGAAGCCCGCCGTCTACTGGCTCGACGACCCTGCGCGACCCGCTCCGCTACCGCCGCTGCTCGGCGTGGAGTCGGCGGATCTGGTGGTCGTCGGAGGCGGCTACTCGGGGCTGTGGACGGCGCTGCTGGCCCGGGTGCGGTTTCCGTCGCGGTCGGTGGTGGTGCTCGAGGCCGGCCGCTGCGGCGATCAGGCCTCGGGACGCAACGGCGGTTTCGCCGAGGCGTCCTTGACCCACGGCTTCTGGAACGGTCTGGAGCGCTGGCCCGACGAGCTCGCGACCCTGGACCGGCTCGGCCAGCAGAATCTCGACGAGATGGCCGCGACCATCCAGGAGCACGGCATCGACTGCGACTGGCAGCTCACCGGCGCCCTCAACGTCGCCACCCGGCCCCATGAGGTCGACGACCTCGCCGAGTGGTCCGCGGCGCTGACCGAGCACGGCATCAAGCACCGGCTGCTGGACCAGGCGGGGACGCGGGCCGAGCTCGACTCGCCGACCTTCCTCGGCGGGCTGGAGGTGCTCGGCGACACCGCCACCGTCGAGCCGGCGCGGCTGGCCTGGGGGCTGCGGCAGGCATGCCTCGACGCCGGCGTGGTGATCCACGAGGGCTCCGCGGCCACCGGTCTCGCCCGCGACGGTGCCGGGATGCGGGTCTCGACCCTCACCGGGTCGGTGCGGGCCGGGCGGGTGGCACTGGCTACGAACGCCTTCCCGCCGTTGCTGCGGCGGCTGAAGATGATGACGGTGCCGGTCTACGACTACGTACTCATGACCGAGCCGCTCTCACCGGCGCAGATGGACGCCATCGGCTGGGCCAACCGGCAGGGAGTCAGCGACTCCGCCAACCACTTCCACTACTACCGGCTGACCAGGGACAACCGGATCCTGTGGGGCGGCTACGACGCGATCTACCACTTCGGCTCGAAGATCTCGCCGGAGCTGGAGACGGGTGAGACCCACGACAAGCTCGCGAGCCACTTCTTCGAGACGTTCCCGCAGCTCGAGGGGCTGCGCTTCACCCACCGCTGGGCCGGTGTCATCGACACCTGCACCCGCTTCTCGGCCTTCTTCGGCAAGGCGTACGCCGGCCGCGTCGCCTACGCGCTGGGCTACACCGGTCTCGGCGTCGGGGCCACCCGCTTCGGTGCCCAGGTGATGCTCGACCTGCTCAGCGGTGAGCAGACGGAGCGTACGTCGCTGGAGATGGTGCGCTCCAAGCCGCTGCCGTTCCCGCCCGAGCCCGCGCGCTACGCGGGGATCTCGATGATGGTGCGCTCGCTCGGCAAGGCGGACGCCGACGGCGGCCGGCGCGACCTGTTCCTGCGGACGATGGATCGGCTCGGGCTCGGCTTCGACTCCTAGGCGCGAGTCACTCGAGCCTCATCAATCACCGCGTACAGGCAGTTCCTGCACTTCTCAGGTGTTGCATTGCCTGAGAAGTGCAGGGATACCCGGTTGACCGGGTATCCCTGCGACGCGCTCAGGCCGCGTTCTGCGCAGCCGCGACCCGCTCGCGGAGCTTGGCGTGGATCTCCTCCGGCGTGCGCTGCGTACGCTGACGGTGGTTGCGCGCGATGATGACGCCTGTCGCGGTGACTCCGGCCAGACCGGCGAGACCGACGATCTTCCACACGCGTGCACTGCCCAAACCCATTGAGGACCCCCTGCTCAAGATGTCTGACGAGACCACTATCTCCCTCGAAGACGCCGTGGACCAGACCCGGACCGGCGATCTGTGGCTCTTCCGCGGCCGGTCGGTCGCCGACCGGGCGATCAGGATGCTCAGCAACGCCCCGGTCAACCATGTCGGGATGGCGGTCGTGCTCGACGACCTGCCGCCGCTGATGTGGCACGCCGAGCTCGGCAAGGGGCTGCTCGACCTCTACACCGGCACCCATCACCGCGGCGTACAGCTCCATGACCTGCGGGCCGCGGTCGAGCAGTGGGCCGGCCGCTACGAGCAGCAGGTCTGGCTGCGCCAGCTCACCGCCGACATCGACCGCGAGCGCGAGGATGCCCTGCTCCGCACGATCGCGCGCCTCGACGGCACCCCGTTCCCCTCGACGGTGAACCTGGCCGGGCGCTGGGCCCGGGGGAGGGTCCGCTCGAAGGCCGGCATCGAGCAGGTCTACTGCGCCGAGGTCGTCGCGGCCACCTACCAGGAGATGGGGCTGCTCGACGACGAGCGGCCCACCAACTACTACGACCCGGGTCGGTTCTGGTCCGGCGACCACCTGACCCTCCAGGACGGCGCGGTCCTAGGGAGCGAGGTACGCGTCGTCGGCTGACCCGCGGCCGGCAAGGCGTAGAGCGACCTCGACCTCGCCGCTCTCGACCAGAGTGCCGATCACGAGGGCACGCAGCCCGCGTAGCAGGCTGTCGGGCTCGACCAGCTCGGGGGCCGCGAGAGCGTGCAGCAGATAGCCGTGCACGAGCGCGAGCAGGGAGCCGGGATCGGTCCGGGTCGCTCCGGCGACGGTCGCCGCACGGTCCGCGACGTCGCGGCCGGCGGTGAGCACCTCGGCCACGACCGGGCCGAACTGGGGGTCGCGGGCGGCGTGGAGCAGCCCCTCGAGGAACGCGAGCGAGTCGGTCGGCGGCGAGATCAGCGCCGCCGCGAACGCCTCCGCCATCACGTCGGTGCCGGGCGAGGTCTCGGCGAGCTCGTCGGCGAGCGTACGCAGCCGGGCGACGTCCTCGGCCACGCCGGTACGCAGCGCCTCGGCGGCCAGGTCGGAGATCGAGTCGAAGAAGTAGCCGACGGTCGCCAGCGGAAGCCCGGCCCGCTCGGTGACCGCACGGTGGGTGACTCCCGCCATGCCCTTCTCCGCGGCCACCTCGATCGTGGCGCGGACGAGGGCGTCGCGTCGCTGCCTGGCGCTGTCGCCGTGCCGTCGCTTCATGGGCAGAGTGTTTCACGAGGGCAGATCGAAAGTCTGGAAGATCTTCTAGACTTTTGGGGGCGGATCCAGCACGCTGTTCGACATGACCGCACCGACCCGCGTACACGCCTTCGCCGACGACGCCCTCGGCGACCACGACGCCGTCGAGCTCGCCCGTCTGGTCCGGTCCGGTGAGCTGAGCGCGGCGGAGGTCGAGTCGGCGGCGGTCTCCCGGTTGCGCGAGGTGGCCCCGGAGCTGCACGCGATGGCGTACGAGGCCTACGACGCGCCCCGCCGCGCCGTGGACGCGAGCGGCCTCCTGCACGGCGTCCCGACCCTGCTCAAGGACAACACCGACCTGCTCGGGATGCCGACCAACCACGGATCGGAGGCTTTCCGGGCGCGCCCGGCCACCCGCGACGGGCGCTACACGACTCAGTTCCTCAGCACCGGGATGACGGTGCTGGGCAAGAGCCGGATGCCGGAGTTCGGGCTCAACGCGACCACGGAGTTCCGCAGCGGACCGCCGACGACCAACCCGTGGAACACCCAGCACTCCGTCGGGGCATCCTCCGGTGGCGCGGCGGCCATGGTTGCGGCCGGAGCGGTCCCGGTCGCGCACGCCAACGACGGCGGCGGGTCGATCCGGATCCCCGCCGCGGCTGCCGGTCTCGTCGGGCTCAAGCCCAGCCGCGGCCGGCACATCGACGGCGAGATGGCCCGCACCTTGCCGATCAACATGGTCAGCGAAGGCGTGCTGACCCGCACCGTCCGGGACACCGCGGCCTTCCATGCGGCGCTCGAGCGGCACTGGCGCAACCCGGCCCTTCCGCCGCTCGGCCTGATCGAGGGGCCCGCGCGGCGTCGGCTGCGGGTCGCGATGATCATGGAGTCGGTGACCGACGCCGTCGTGGACACCCCGACGAAGGCGGCGGTGGAGAAGACGGCCACCCTGCTCGAGGAGCAGGGCCACACGGTCGAGCCCGTTCCGATCCCCGTCGACGCGCGCTTCGGCGACGACTTTCTCGAGTACTGGGGCCTGCTCGCCTTCCTCGCCGGCAACCTGGGCCGTCTGACCATCGACCGGACCCTCGACGCCACCCGCCTCGACGGGCTCACCGGCGGCCTTCGTCGCAGCTTCACCTCCGGTGGCTGGCGCCGGACGCCGGCCGCGCTGCACCGCCTGCGCCGGGCCGCGGCGGCGTACGCGGCCGTCTTCGACCATCACGACGTCGTCCTGTGCCCGGTCGTCGCCGGGGTCACCCCGCCGTTGGGTCACCTCTCCCCGAACGTCCCGTTCGAAGATCTGGTCGACCGGCTGCGGCGGCACGTCGCGTTCACGCCGCTGCAGAACATCACCGGTGCGCCGGCGATCTCGCTGCCGATGGCGCTCAGCGAGGAGGGGCTGCCGATCGGGGTGCAGGTCTCCGCGGCGTACGGGGACGAGCGGACGCTTCTCGAGCTCGCCTATGCCCTCGAGGAGCAGTCGCCGTGGCCGCCCATCCAGGACAGCTGAGCCAGCGCTGACCCGGGTCAGAGCATCGTCGAGGCCTTCTCGAGCACCCGGCGCAGGATCTGCTCCATCTCGTCGAACTCGGCCTGGCCAACGGTGAGCGGCGGGGAGAGCTGGATGACGGGCTCGCCGCGGTCGTCGGCGCGGCAGTAGAGGCCCTCGGACCACAGCGCCTTGGAGACGTACCCGTAGAGGATCCGCTCGCACTCCTCCGCGGTGAACGTCTCGCGAGTCTCGCGGTCCTTGACCAGCTCGATGCCGTAGAAGTAGCCGGTGCCGCGTACGTCGCCGACGACCGGCAGGTCCTTCAGCTTCTCCAGCGTGGCGCGGAAGGCGGCCTCGTTGCGGCGTACGTTGCCGAGCAGGTCCTCCGCCTCGAAGAGGTCGAGGTTGGCCATCGCCACCGCGGTGGAGACGGGGTGACCGCCGAACGTGTAGCCGTGGTAGAACGTCTCGTCACCGGTCAGGAAGGGCTCCATCAGCCGGTCGGAGATGATCGTGGCGCCCAGCGGTGCGTAGCCCGACGTCAGCCCCTTCGCTGAGGTGATCATGTCGGGGACGTAGCCGAACCGCTCCGCGCCGAACATCGTGCCCAGCCGCCCGTAGGCGCAGATGACCTCGTCGGAGACGAGGAGCACGTCGTGCTCGTCGCAGATCTCCCGCACCCGCTGGAAGTAGCCCGGGGGAGGCGGGAAGCAGCCGCCCGAGTTCTGCACCGGTTCCAGGAAGACCGCGGCCACGGTGTCGGCACCCTCGGCGCGGATCGCGACGTCGATCTGGTCGGCGCACCAGCGGCCGAACGCCTCCGGGTCGCTCCCGTCCATCAGCCCGCCGGTGATCTCGTGGGCCCGGTAGATATTGGTGTTCGGCACCCGGAAGGTCGAGGGGACCAGCGGCTCGAACGGCGCCTTGATGTCGGCCAGCCCGGTGATCGACAGCGCCCCGTGGGTGGTGCCGTGGTAGGCGATGTTGCGCCCGATCACCTTGTGCTTGCCCGGCTTACCGCGCAGCTTGAAGTAGTTCTTGGCGAGCTTCCACGCGGTCTCGATGGCCTCGGAGCCGGAGTTGGTGAAGAAGACCCGGTTGAGGTCACCGGGAGCGAGCGAGGCCAGCCGCGCGGCCAGCTCGATCGCCGGCTCGTGCGCGTAGGACCACAGCGGGTGGAAGGCCAGCTGCTTGGCCTGCGCCGCGCCGGCGTCGGCGAGCTCGGCGCGCCCGTGGCCGACCTGGGTGACGAAGAGGCCGGCGAGGCCGTCGAGGTAGCGGTTGCCCTCGATGTCGTAGATGTAGGCACCCTCGCCCCGGGCGATGATCGGCACATCCGCCTCGGCGTAGCTCGAATGCCGCGTGAAGTGCATCCAGAGATGGTCCTTGGCGTCGCGCTGCAGCTGCTCGTGGTTGCCGGTCATGACTCCATGGTCACCTACCGCATCTCGCTTTCGCAAGCGAATCCGTTCCAAAGTGCGAATATCACTTCGGATTCAGTTGTGACATCCCTGTTACAGGAAGGAGTTAGTCTCTACCGCATGGCTGACCAGATCTTCAGGAACGTGATCGGCGGCGAGCTGTGCGGGGCCGCCGACGCCGCGACGTACGACGTCGTCGACCCCGCCACCGGTGAGGTCTACGCCCAGGCCCCGATGTCGACCGAGACCGACGTCGACAAGGCGTACGCAGCCGCCGCATCGGCCTTCGAGACCTGGGGTGAGACCACGCCCCAGGAGCGCAGCCTGGCCCTGCTCCGGATCGCGGACGCGATGGAGGCGCGGGCCGAGGAGCTGACCGCGGTGGAGGTCAAGGACACCGGCAAGCCCTACCAGCTGACCCTGGAGGAGGAGCTGCCCCCGACGATCGACCACCTCCGCTTCTTCGCAGGCGCCGCGCGGACGCTGGAGGGGAAGAGCGCCGGTGAATACCTGCCGGACCACACCTCCTGGATCCGCCGCGAGCCGATCGGCGTGATCGGGCAGGTCACGCCCTGGAACTACCCGCTCGCGATGATGTCGTGGAAGATCGCGCCCGCGCTCGCCGCCGGCAACACCGTCGTGCTCAAGCCCTCCGACACCACCCCGGCCAGCTCGTCCCTGCTGGCCGAGCTGGCCCAGGAGTTCCTGCCACCCGGCGTGCTCAACCTCGTCACCGGTGACCGCGACACCGGCCGCGCGCTGATCCGCCACAAGACTCCGCAGATGGTCGCCATCACCGGCTCGGTGCGCGCCGGCATGGAGGTCGCCGCGACCGCGGCGGCCGACGTGAAGCGGGTCCACCTCGAGCTCGGCGGCAAGGCGCCGGTGATCGTCTTCGACGACGCCGACATCGACAAGGCGGTCGCGGGCATCGCCGCGGCCGGCTACTTCAACGCCGGTCAGGACTGCACGGCCGCGACCCGGGTGCTGGTGCAGGCAGGCGTCCACGACGAGTTCGTCGCCGCCCTGGCCGAGGCGGCCCGCAACACCACCGTCGGCCTCCCCGCCGACAACCGCGACGTGGGTGCGCTCAACAACCCGGGACAGCTCGCCCGGGTCGCAGGCATGGTCGAGCGACTCCCGGACCATGCCACGATCGCGGCCGGGGGAGCGCCGGCACGGGTGGAGGGCGGTGAGAACGGCTACTTCTACCAGCCCACGGTCCTGGCCGGCCTGCGCCAGGACGACGAGCAGATCCAGAACGAGATCTTCGGCCCGGTGATCACCGTGCAGCGGTTCGCCGACGAGGTCGAGGCGCTCCGGTTCGCCAACGACGTCGACTACGGTCTCGGGTCGAGCGTGTGGACCAGGGACCACGGCACCGCGATGCGGGTCAGCAAGCGCCTCGACTTCGGCGTCGTGTGGATCAACACCCACATCCCCTACATCTCCGAGATGCCCCACGGTGGCTTCAAGCACTCCGGCTACGGCAAGGATCTCTCCGTCTACGGCTTCGAGGACTACACCCGGATCAAGCACGTGATGTCGTTCATCGGCGAGTAATCCGCTAGACAAACATGTGGGTGTGCGACCCTCGATGTGCGGCCCGGCAGGGTCCGTGAAAGCATCGAGCGCCGTTTCGCGTACCTCCGCGACGCGGTGCCAGCAATGGAAGCAGTCGAACCCCCCACACGAGGTGCACCCCACATGTCAGCCAAGCAATGGCGGACAGATGTCCAAGGTCTCCGGGCCATTGCCGTAGGTCTGGTCGTCGCTGCCCATGCGGGCATCCCGTACACCGAGGGCGGCTTCGTCGGCGTCGACGTCTTCTTCGTGCTCTCCGGCTTCCTGATCACCACGCTGCTGCTGCGCGAGGCCGACACCTCGGGCACGGTCAGCATCCCGCAGTTCTACGCCCGCCGCGCCCGCCGCATCCTGCCGGCGGCCACCCTCGTGATCCTGGTCGTCCTGGCGTACGCCGCCTGGCAACTACCCACCACGCGGCTGACCGACGCCGCCGCCGACGGCACCTGGGCGGCGTTCTTCCTGGCCAACGTGCACTTCGCCGCCGAGGGCGTGCAGTACTTCCAGCCCAGCGAGCCCTCGCCCTTCCAGCACTACTGGTCGCTCTCGGTCGAGGAGCAGTTCTACCTGGTCTGGCCGGTGCTGGCGCTCCTGCTCATCCCCAGGCTCGGCCGCAAGGGCTTCACCGTCATCGCCGCGGTGATCGCGGTCGCCAGCCTGGCGTGGTCGATGTACGCCACCGGCGAGAACCCCACCGCCGCCTACTTCTCCACGCCCGCACGCGCCTACGAGCTCGCCGCGGGAGCGTTGCTGGCCTGCTGGGGCGGCCGGCTCAAGGGTGCCGCGAGCGTCGCCGCCGGCCTCGGCGGAGCGGCGGCGATCGTCGTCTCGACGGTCGTGTTCAGCGAGACCACCCCGTTCCCCGGCTGGCAGGCGCTGGTGCCCACGCTGGGCACGGTCGCGCTGCTGGCCTCGGGTGCGAACGCCCCGACGGCGAAGCTGCTCGCCGTGCGCCCGCTGCGCTACGTCGGGGACATCTCCTACTCGCTCTACCTGTGGCACTGGCCGCTGATCGTGCTCGGCCCCGAGCTCCTTCGCCTCGGCAACGCCGCCCTCGAGATGACGGTCTCGGTCGCCGCCGCGCTGCTGCTCTCCGCGCTGAGCCACCGCTTCGTCGAGCTCCCGTTCCAGCGCAAGCAGGTGCCGATGCTCTCCCACGGTCTGCGCTCGCTGGTCCTGTGGCCGGTCGCGCTCGTGCTCGCGGTCGGCAGCGGCTGGCTGACGACCGGCTACGCGGCGTACGCGGAGAAGGAGCGTGCCGCCCAGGCGCGGGCGTGGTTCGCGGCCAACGAGGTCCCGGACACCGCTGCGGAGACCGGCGGTCCGCCTCAGGTGCAGCGCGAGCTTCGCGCCGCCCTCGAGATCGCCGATCGCGGCGGACCGATCCCGCCGGCCGTGATCGGCGAGGAGATCACCGAGGACCGGTGGCAGAAGACCTACGGCGGCTGCTACGCCAACTACGGCGAGACCCGCGGCGCCGACTGCACCCTCGGCGACGCCGACGCGAAGAAGACCGTCGCGGTCGTCGGCGACTCCCACGCCGGCATGTGGCTGACCGCCTTCGACGACCTCGGCAAGGAGAACGGCTTCCGGGTCGTGCCCGTCGTCAAGGTCGGCTGTGCGCCCTACCCGGTCCAGCACCGCGGCAAGAAGATGACCCAGGCCGAGTGCGACGACTTCCGCGACTGGTCCGCGGACCGCCTCGAGCGCCTCGACCCCGACGCGATCGTCTCCACGGCCCGCGGCCAGCTCTTCATGCCCAAGACCTACGACGGGATGGACCGTGACGAGCAGTGGTCGCAGGCCGTACGCAGCACGGTGAAGGCCTACCGGGAGATCTCCCGCAAGGTGGTCGTCCTCGGCGACGTCCCTTCCGTCGACCACGATCCGGCCGACTGCCTCAGCGCCCCCGAGGCCGACCAGCTGTCCTGCCTCAGCGACCGGGACTCGCGCGAGACCAGCAGCAACGAGCTCACCGAGGCGGCCCTGAAGGGCACCCGTGCGGCGTACGTCGACACCCAGCGCTTCGTGTGCGCCGAGGACCGCTGCCCGCTGATCGTGGGGGAGAAGGTCACCTACTACGACGACTCGCACCTGACCGAGTCGTGGGTCCGTCACGTCACGCCGCGGCTCGGCGTCATCCTCGCGCCGTTGATCTGACGCAGATTTAACTGGGACGCGCGTTTCAGGATTTGCCTTCACGTGCATCTTTGTGGCTTAATTGTGGCCAGACGTTGCAAAACGTTTCATGCACAGCCCTGGACCCGTGGGGGAGTCCGGGGCTGTTGCTATTTCCCATGAAGTTTTCCGGGTCGCAGCCCGGCCGCTTGGCGCCCTCTCAGCCTCTGCTGGGAGAATGATCCGGTGAACGATCAGCGACCACGCGACGTGGTGATCCTCGGCTCGACCGGGTCCATCGGCACCCAGGCGCTCGACCTGGTGCGAGCCAACCCGGACCGGTTCCGGGTCGTCGGACTGACCGCGGGCGGGTCCAACAAGGAGCTGTTCGAGGCCCAGGTGGCCGAGTTCGCGCCCAAGCTCTCCGGACTGGGGGAGGAGGCCTCGGTCGAGGCCGCCGCCCAGCCCGCCGACGTGGTGCTCAACGGGATCACCGGCGCGGTCGGACTTCGCCCCACGCTGGCCGCGCTCGAGGCCGGCAACACGCTCGCCCTGGCCAACAAGGAGTCGCTGATCATCGGCGGGCCGCTGGTCAAGACGATCGCGCGCGAGGGGCAGATCGTCCCGGTCGACTCCGAGCACTCCGCGATCGCGCAGTCGCTGCGCGCGGGCTCCGCGAACGAGGTGCGCAAGCTCGTGCTCACCGCCTCGGGTGGCCCGTTCCGCGGCCGCTCCCGTGACGAGCTCGCCCAGGTCACCCCGGCGCAGGCGCTCAAGCACCCCAACTTCGCGATGGGGCGGGTGATCACGACCAACTCCGCCACCCTCGTCAACAAGGGCCTCGAGGTCATCGAGGCACACCTGCTCTTCGACGTACCCTTCGACCGGATCGAGGTCGTCGTCCACCCGCAGCAGTACATCCACTCGATGGTCGAGTTCACCGACGGTGCCGTGGTCGCCCAGCTCGGGTTGCCGACGATGCTGGTGCCGATCTCGATGGGGATGGCCTGGCCCGAGCGGGTGCCGGACGCCGAGACGCCGATCGACTGGACCAAGGCCGCCGACTGGCGCTTCGAGCCGCTCGACGACGACGCCTTCCCCGCGGTGCGACTGGCTCGTGAGGCCGGCACCCGCGGCGGCACCCACCCAGCCGTCTACAACGCCGCCAACGAGGTCTGCGTCGACGCCTTCCACGAGGGCCGGATCCCGTTCACCGGCATCGTGGACACGATTGCGGAGGTGATGGCAGCCCACCACGGCGTACGCTCTGAAAGCACGCTCACCATCGACGACGTGCTCGCCGCCGACGCCTGGGCGCGCGAAGAGGCCACCCGCATCCTGGAGACCCGCCCATGAGCTATCTGCTCTACACGTTGGCCGTGATCGGCTTCATCGTCGCGATCCTGGCCTCGATCGGGCTGCACGAGCTCGGCCACATGATCCCGGCGAAGGCGTTCGGCGGGAAGGTGACGCAGTACTTCATCGGCTTCGGGCCGACGGTGTGGTCCAAGCAGATCGGCGAGACGGAGTACGGCCTCAAGGCGATCCCGCTCGGTGGCTACGTCAAGATCGTCGGCATGCTGCCGCCCGGCGCCGAACAGCTGGGGGAGCGCACCGAGGACGGTGCCCTCCGGGTGCGCAAGTCCAACACCGGCATGTTCACCCAGCTGATCAGCGACGCGCGCTCGGCCGAGTGGGAGCTGATCCGCCCCGAGGACGAGCCGCGGCTCTTCTACAAGATGTCGTGGTGGAAGAAGGTCATCGTGATGGCCGGCGGGCCCTCGGTGAACATCGCGATCGCGTTCTTCGTGCTGTGGGGTGTCTTCGGCATCTACGGAGTCCGTGAGCCCGTCGTCAACGAAGGCCATCCGGTCGTCTCGAGCCTGCAGGAGTGCCTGCTGAGCTGGGAGGACCAGGGCCGCGAGTGCCGCGCCGGCGACAAGCCGACGCCGGCCGCCGACGCCGGCCTGAAGCCGGGCGACGAGCTGATCTCGTTCAACGGCACCGAGCTGACCTCGTGGTCGGTCGCCCAGAAGCTGATCCGCGACAACATGGACGGCGACGCGACGATCGTCATCGATCGCGACGGTGAACGGATGACGCTGCACACCCAGACCGTCGTCCAGGAGCGGGTCAAGGACGTCGACGACACCAGCGCCGATCCGGAGACCGCGAAGGTCGGCTTCTTCGGGATGTCTCCCGAGTCGCACATCGTGACGACCAAGGAGGGCCCGGTCTACGCGCTGAAGGAGATGGGCGCGATGGCCGAGAACGCCGTCCACTCGCTCCTGCGCCTGCCGGTCAAGGTCTGGCACGTCGCGCTCGCGATCGTCGGTGTCGAGGAGCGCTCGGCCGACAGCCCGGTCAGCATCGTCGGCGGCGGCCGGATCGCCGGTGAGATCGCCGCCCACGAGGGTCTCGACGTCGCCGAGAAGGTCTCCAGCTTCGCGTTCCTGGTCGGCGGCTTCAACCTCTTCATCGGCATCTTCAACTTCGTCCCGCTGCTGCCGCTCGACGGCGGTCACATCGCGACGGCGCTGTGGGAAGGCATCCGCCGCGCCTTCGCCAAGGTCTTCCGGCGTCCCGACCCGGGGCATGCCGACCCGGCGAAGCTGCTGCCGGTGGCGTACGTCGTGGCCTCGGCGCTGCTGGTGATGGGTGTTGTCCTGATCGTCGCCGACCTCGTCGTCCCGCTTCATCTCCAGGCCTGACCCGCACGTAGAATCGGTAGACATGACGTCGATCCCCACGCCGACAAGCCTCGGTATGCCGGAGGCACCCGCCCCGGTGCTCGCCCCCCGCCGCAAGACTCGCCAGATCAAGGTCGGTTCGGTGGGCGTCGGCAGCGAGAGCCCCATCTCCGTGCAGTCGATGACGACCACGCTGACCTCCGACGTCAACTCGACGCTGCAGCAGATCGCGGAGCTGACCGCGTCGGGCTGCGACATCGTCCGGGTCGCGTGCCCGAGCCAGGATGACGCCGACGCATTGCCGGCGATCGCGAAGAAGTCGCAGATCCCGGTGATCGCCGACATCCACTTCCAGCCGAAGTACGTCTTCGCCGCCATCGAGGCCGGCTGTGCTGCGGTCCGGGTCAACCCGGGCAACATCCGCAAGTTCGACGACCAGGTCAAGGAGATCGCCGCCGCGGCCAAGGATCACGGCACCTCGATCCGGATCGGCGTGAACGCGGGCTCGCTCGACAAGCGGCTGCTGGAGAAGTACGGCAAGGCCACCCCCGAGGCGCTGGTCGAGTCGGCGATCTGGGAGGCCTCCCTGTTCGAGGAGCACGGCTTCCACGACTTCAAGATCTCGGTCAAGCACAACGACCCGGTCGTGATGGTCCGCGCCTACGAGCTGCTCGCCGAGTCCGGCGACTGGCCGCTCCACCTCGGTGTCACCGAGGCCGGCCCGGCCTTCCAGGGCACGATCAAGTCGTCGGTCGCCTTCGGCTCGCTGCTGTCCAAGGGCATCGGCGACACCATCCGGGTCTCGCTCTCCGCTCCGCCGGTGGAGGAGGTCAAGGTCGGCCTGCAGATCCTGGAGTCGCTCAACCTCCGCCCGCGCCGCCTCGAGATCGTCTCCTGCCCGAGCTGCGGCCGCGCGCAGGTCGACGTCTACAAGCTCGCCGACGCGGTGACCGCCGGCCTCGACGGCCTCGAGGTCCCGCTGCGCGTCGCGGTCATGGGCTGCGTCGTCAACGGCCCCGGTGAGGCCCGCGAGGCCGACCTCGGTGTCGCCTCCGGCAACGGCAAGGGCCAGATCTTCGTCAAGGGCGAGGTCATCAAGACCGTCCCCGAGGCCGCCATCGTCGAGACCCTGATCGAGGAGGCGATGAAGATCGCCGAGGGCATGGAGCCCGTCGAGGGCGCCGGCGCTCAGGTCTCGGTCAGCGGCTGAGGTGTGTGCGGATGTTCACCGAGGTAACTCGGTGAACGGTCACTTCCTTCGCGGAACTCCACGAGGGCAGTGCGCGCTCACCGAGGTAACTCGGTGAACATCCCGCGGCGCTCACGCGCAAGAAGGCCCGGTCCGAACTCTCGGACCGGGCCTCTTCGTCTGCTTCGCGGCGTCCCCCTCGCGTACGTCGCGAAACCATGTCGGCGGTGTCACCAGTGCATCAGCCTGGAGACGACGCCGAGGAACCCGAGGTGGAGGAGTGCTCCGACCGGGTCCGTGGTGATCAGGTGGCCCCAGGCGAGCGCGGCCTGGCCCATCTGGTTCCCGAGAGCCGTGGCGAAGCCGTCGAGCCCGCCGTGGGTCCACAGGTGGACGACGACGAACCGGAGACCCGGCACGACCAGGAACAGGACGAGTGCGGCCTTGACCGGAAGGATCCAGGGCAGCGAGCCGCTGCCGGTGGAGCTCAGGTTGCTGCTGCGCACCCAGCGGGTGCCGCTGGTGCCGTTGAAGCGGACCTTGGTGCGGCCTGCGGCGGTGGCGACGACGACACCGCGCTTTCCGGAACGGACGCCGCCGCGGGCCTTGACGGTATCGCCGAGGCGCAGGAAGTTGCGGGTCATGACAGCGCTCCTTCCGTGAGGACGACGGACACGGACGAGGTGCCGGCGGCTGCCTGGCACGTGGGCGGCTCGGCGCTGAGCAGCTGGTTGAAGCCGAACACGACAAGAAGCGTGACGGCGAAGGTGGCGATGCTGAACTTGTGGTTCCTCATGGTCATCATCTCCTTCAGCGGTGGGGCCCGGTAGGTGGGGCCGGCGCTGTCCCGGTGGGGACATCTCCAAGGTGGCGGAGCCCACATCCGTCCCGCCAGAGGGCGGGCGGGAGTGGGGACGATGTGAGGACAGTCCCAGGTGAGTTGGGACGTTTCTGGGACAGAATTGGGACGCCTGCGGGATACTCTCAACCGCGAACGCGGGCGACTCGGCGAGGGGCAATGACCGACGAATCTCTCTCACCAGAGCAGTTCAACAGCGAATTGCGCGCCTGGGTCCGGCAGGTGACCGGAAAAGCTGACGGCGGCGCCGGTGTGGCGATGGCCAGAAGCACCTTCTACCGGCGTACGTCCGGATCGAAGCTGATGCCGCTCGACGAGCTCATCCGCGTCGTCGGCGGTGCTGTGCCCCGCACCCTCGACCCGGCCCATCGCGGCGAGTGGATCCGGAAGAACACCGGCATCTGGCAGGCGAAGTGGTGGAAGGCGTACGCCTGGCGCGACCAGGACGCCGAGCCACCCGGTCCCGTGCTGACCCCGGTGGCCCCGGCGACGGCGGCTCCCGCGGCACCGATGACGGCACCCACCGCCAGCTCCCGGCTGACCTTCCCACGAGCCCGGGTGGCGGCGCTGAGCGGACTGACGACCGAGCAGGCCACGATCCCGCTGATCGAGGCGCTGGGTCGGTGGCTCGAGAACACCGAGTCCAACCTGTTCTTCCTCACCGGGCCCTCGGGCTCGGGCAAGACGATCGAGATCAGGGACTGGACCGCCTCGCAGGAGCAGGTGCGCTACATCAGCCTGCGCGACGGCGCGGTCGACTACGGCGACCTCGTCGGCGAGGACCGCTCGCCGATCGTCATCGACGACTTCGACCTGATCTCCTCCAGCGCCGAGGAGCACGGCGTCACCCGACCCGACCTGAGCGAGCTGCGCTCCGCGTTCGGCCGCGGCGGCCGGTTCGTCGTGATCAGCAAGCGCAACCTGCAGACCGAGCGCGACGAGCTCGCCGAGCAACTGCGCAGCCCGGCCCGGCTGGAGGACCTCGGGGTCGAGTCGGCCGTGGTCGTACGTGTCGAGCCGATCTCCCCGGTCGAGGTGCGCGCCCTCGGGGAGGAACGCGGCGGTGACGAGAAGCTGCGCAACCTGGCCGCGGAGATGGAGCGCGGGGGAGGGTTCTTCCCCGCGACTCCGATGGTGCTCAAACAGCTCTACGCCTCCATCGAGGAGGGCGCACCCGCTCCCCGCACCCAGTGGGACGGCTACACCGTCCACCTCAAGCACGTCTGCGGACAGCCGTGGGACCGGAAGAGCTCACGCATCCCCAGCCGGGTGCGGTTCCAGACCTACCGCGACATCGCCTGGGACCTGTTCACGGGGATGGACGAGCCGGCCTCGCAGGAGCAGGACCTGATCCCGGTCCCGCGCGTCTCGGAGTGGCTCTTCGCCAACCTGCAGCGCGACCTCGACATCACCCGGCAACGGGACTTCCTGACGTACGAGTGGATCGCCGATCTGCTCGACCACTCCGAGGTCTTCGGCGTGACCGGGCGGACCAAGGACTCGGTGGAGTCGGCGGAGTTCGCCCACGAGACCTTCTACCAGTACTTCGTCGCCGAGGGCATCCGCGACCGGCTGCGCGACGGGCACGGCATGGCCCTCGACGGCGCCCGCTTCGCCGACATGCACATGGGGCCGTTGGTGATGACGTTCCTCAAGGCCGGGTTCCAGCCCGGCGACCTCGACGCCGTGGCCCGGCTGAGCGTACGCGAGAGCCTGTCCTGGATGGACCGGTTGATCTGCCTCTACCTGACCGAGGAGCGCGAGGACTACGGCGAGCTCCTCGCCCAGGCTCCCGAGCGCTACTGGGACGAGCTGGAGTTCGTGCTGGAGGCGTTCCGGTCGCTGTTCCTGCGGAAGGCGGCGATGTACCAGCTGATCCTGCAGGGCCGGGTGCCGGTCGACGGCTACCTCGAGATCCTGGAGCGGGAGGAGGACCCCGGAGCCGTCGCCCGCGAGCGCGACGTGCTCGGCTGGGGCACCGACATCACCCAGGCCCTGGTCCGCCGGCTGCATCATCCGGTTCTGACCCCGGCGATTCCGATTACCGCGTACCGGCTGGGGCAAATGGGTGATATCACTTGCCTGAGCCATCTCGAAGGTCTCACTGGTCTGCCGCCCGCCCATGAGGACGTGGTCCGGTCGGCGATCCACCGGATCAAGGAGCGCCATGAGCACCAGCACTCAGACTGAGCGATCGCCGACGCTCGTCCTCGGCGCGACCGGCGACCTCGGCAGCGCGGTCGCGCGCCGGCTCAGCGCGGAGGGCACGCCGGTGATCCTGCATGCCTTCAGCCGCACCACCGAGCTGGCCTACCTGGCCGACGAGACCGGTGCCGTCGCGCGCGTGGCCGGCGACCTGACCACCGATGACGGCGTGAACGCCCTGGCCGAGACGCTCACCGGGTTCGACACGCTGTCGGGCCTCATCAACTGCTCCGGCATCAACCCCAGCCCCGACACCGTCGCCGAGATCGACCGCTCCGAGTGGCAGCTCACCCTCGACCTCAACCTGACGTCGGTGTGGCGCACGGCCTCGCTCGCGCTCCCGAAGCTGCGGGCGGCCCGGTCCGGCGCGGTCGTGCTGGTCAGCTCCGTCTTCGGGATCCGTACGCCCTCACGACGGGCCGCCTACGGGGTGTCGAAGCATGCACTCACCGGGCTCGCCCAGGCGATCGCGCAGGAGGAGGAGGGCATCGTCCGCGCCAACGTCGTGGCCCCGGGGCCGATGTGGAGCGAGTCCTCCCGGCAGGTCTTCGTCAAGCACGCTCGGAAGGAGGGGGTGACCGTCGACCAGTACATCGCCTACCGGGCGGCGCGCATCCCCGGACACCGGTTCGTCACCGCCGATGCCGTCGCCAAGGTGTGCGTCTTCCTCGCCTCCGACGGCGCGAGCGCCATCAACGGCCAGTGTATCGTCGCGGACGGCGGGGAGTACTGACGGGCCGCGCCCGCGACCCGAAATCTGCAATTAACCCGAGATGCCGCTGATGCGAGCTCGCACTGCTTAGGCTTCGCCTAGCGCCTCCACACGTCTTCTTCTTCCCTTCTCAGACTGGCGACAACAGTGACCAATTTCTGGCTTGCCATCGATCACGCGGACGACGCGCTGTTCCGCACCTCGGACTCCACCGACATCAGGTCCGAGCTCCTCGATCTGGTGGCCCACACCCCTGGCTGGGGCATCGTCGTGCGCCCCACGCAGGGGCACGGCGACGTACGCCGCGAGCTCGCCTGCGCCGGGCTCCCGGACATCGATGCCGTCGATGATCTCGTCGTCCCGGAGAGGTCGACGGACGCGGTGAAGGTCGGGTTCGACGACCACCGGGGCGGCTGTGCGCCGATGGCGCTGGACATCCTGGACCGCCTCCCGAGCTACGACCGGGTCTTCCTCGAGCCCTACTGCGCGACGCCGGGCTGCCTCGACGATCTGGCCGTCCTCGGCGCGCGGTCGCGGTGCGGCGGCATCGTGCTGAAGCTCAAGGTCAACGACGAGGGACTCGCCGCCATCGAGCGCGCCGACATCGGCAGCGCTCCCTGGGTCGCACGGTCCGACGGCATGGCCTGGGACGACTTCAGCGCCCGTCTGCCCCGGGTCCGAGAGCTCGGCGCCCGCGGCGTGATGGTGGGCCGGGCGGTCTGGGGAGACACCGGCGAGGCCGGCCAGGACGTACGCCTCAAGACCATCCGCGAGCGCATGCACACGATCGAACGCGCCTTTGCTTAGCGGTCGCTCCGGCGCGGTCTCTCGATCCGGCCAGCGAGCCGTGGCGCGACGTACGACCAGATTGGCCCTAGGCTCGGAGACATGCTGACGACGCGCCAGGGGATCCGCCCGCTGCATGCGGGTGATCTCGGTGCGTTCCTGGAGCTGACCGCCCTGGACCCGGTGGTGAACGTGTTCGCCGAGTACCGGGCCCGCACCACCAACCTCGAGCCCCGCTGGCTGGGCGGCGAGATCTGGGGACGCTGGGACGGCGGCGACCTCGTCGCCGCCTGTCACGTGGGCGCCAACCTGGTCCCCATCCAGGCCACCGAGGACGACGCCGCGGCCTTCGGCGAGCGCGCCCGCAGCCGGGTCCGCACCGTCTCGACGATCGTCGGGCGGCAGCCCGCGGTGCGCTCGCTGTGGGGGTCGATCGGCGATGCCTGGGGGGCGCCGCGCGACCAGCGCTGGGAGCAGCCCCACCTCGAGCAACAGCTGCAGAGTCTGGTCGAGCCCGACCCGTTCGTACGCCGCACCGTCCGCGCCGACATGGACGTCCTCTATCCGGCGTGCGTGGCGATGTACACCGAGGAGGTCGGCATCTCGCCCGAGACCGGCGGCGGCCGCGACCTCTACCGGGCCCGGGTGCTCCAGCTGATCTCACGCGGCTGGTCCTTCGCCCGGATCGAGGACGGCGAGGTCGTCTTCAAGGCCGAGGTCGCCTGCGCGACCCCCGAGGCCGCCCAGATCCAGGGCGTCTGGGTGCCTCCGCACCGACGCGGCGAGGGCCTCGCTGCCCGCGGGATGGCCGCGGTCTGCGACATCGTCCGCAGCGAGATCGCCCCTCGTATCTCCCTCTACGTCAACGAGTGGAACGCCCCCGCGCGCCGTGCTTACGAGCGGGCCGGCTTCCTCGAGACGGCCCGCTTCTCCACCATCATGTTCTGAGCTGTTCCGAGCTCAGTACGCCTGCCAGGCCCGCTCGCACACGGTGCCGTCGCAGCGGACCAGCCAGTCGACGCCTGAGTAGGGTGCCGACTCGATCAGGACCCGGGTGCTGGTCTCCCAGCCGTGCACCCAGACACCGTTGGGGTTGCGATAGTTCGCCAGCAGGGTGCCGCGGACGCTGCGGCGGCGTACGACCGACGAGTCGTCGCGCCACGCGATCGGGCTCGTGGCGATCCGGGCACCGTCGGGGGAGAAGGCCCCTACCGCCTCAGCACACGATCGCCACAGCGTCGTGCCCGGCTGGGAGATGCTCGACACGACGCTGCAGGCGTCGGAGTCGAACGGCTTCGCGGTGTAGGCCGCCAACCGGTCGGAGCCGAAGGCGCCGGCATAGGCCGCCCGGGACGCGATCGTCCGGATCGTGCCGGTGCTCCAGTTCCAGACCATCGTGCGCGCGGGGGAGAACCCGCCGATGAGCACACGGGTGCCGCTGACGTCGATCGGGTTCGGCTCGGTCGTGTTCCGGAAGGTGTGCCGGGCGACGACGGCACCGGTGACCGCGTTGCGGACCTGCAGCTGCGTACCGCTGGAGACGAAGGCCGTCCTCAGCAGATACCGGTTGTCGGCCGACATCCTGGTCAGCGACTGGTAGTGGATCCCGTCGATGAGCGTGCGCTGCGGCTTGTCCAGCTCGGCGCGGATGAGCCAGTCGGTCCGGTAGTGGACCCGCAGCAGGAACCCGTTGCCCGACCTGCCCACGAGCGTGACCGAATCGGCCTCGCCGATGGTGAACGGGGTCTTCATGCCCGTCTTCGGGTCGACCACCGACCAGGAGTCGTCGGAAGGATGGTGCAGGTAGGGGACCGCCGGCGGGCTGCCCTTCGGCAGCGACCCGGGACGTACGTCGACATCGGTGGCGGCGGATGCCGGTGAGGTGGTCAGTGAGAGCGCGGTGGCGGCCAGGGTGAGGCCCGCCAGGACGCGGATGAGTGTCGTCTTCATGTCAGGTCCTCGATGTGTCCCTTGGCGGCGCGCTCGCAGGCCGCAGCCTCGCAGCGGACGAGCCAGTTGGTCGTTCGGTCGTTGGGGTAGGACTTCAGCAGGATCCGGGAGTTGGTCTCCCAGGCCGCTGCCCAGACCCCGTTCATGTTGGTGTAGGTGGTCAGCAGGGTGCCGTTGAGGCTGCGGCGCTTCACGTTCGCGACGCCGCCATCATTCGGTTCGGTGGCGATCCGAGCGCCGTCCGGGGAGAAGGAGGCGACCTTCTCGGTGCACGTGCGCCAGGTCGTCGTCGCCGGGGTGGAGATCTTCGAGACGTACGTGCACTCCGGCTGTCCCGAGAAGTCGTCGTAGGTCGCGAGCCGGTCGGAGGCGTAGGAAGCCACGTACGCCGTCCGGTTCCCGATCGTGACGATGGCGCCGGTCCTCCAGTTCCAGGTGAGGGTCCGGGCAGGCGAATGGGCCCCGACCAGGACCGTCGTCCCGCGTACGTCGAGGGGAATCACGCGAGAGCGGACCCGGAACGTGCGGCGAGCGATCTGCTGTCCCGTCGTGGCGTCCAGGACCCGCGCCACGGCGTTGTCGTTCGGATAGGTGAGCAGCAGCAGGTAGCGGCCGTCGGAC
Organism: Nocardioides sp. NBC_00368; assembly: GCF_036090055.1. Lineage (NCBI taxonomy): Bacteria > Bacillati > Actinomycetota > Actinomycetes > Propionibacteriales > Nocardioidaceae > Nocardioides > Nocardioides sp. NBC_00368. The sequence goes on along the minus strand of NZ_CP107970.1, from coordinate 2,350,127 downwards.
GAGAGCCTCGCGTCCTCGGCCAAGTCCAGGTCGGCGAGCTGCTTCGGAGCCTTCCCCGGCTCCACACGCACGATGCGGTGCTCCGGGAAGACGCGCACCAGATAGCCGTTGCCCGAGGCTCCGAGGAGATTGGCGTGGCCGGAGTCCGGCATCGGGATCGAGAGCCTTGTGTCCCCGTCGACGACGTCGTAGTCGCCCACCGAGCCGGCGATGTAGGGGACCGTCGGCGGTTCTCCCATGGGCAGCGGGAGCGGACGGACGCTCACGGATGTGGCGGCAGAAGCCGGCGACAGGAGCGTCACCGGGAACATGAGAGCAGCAAGGATGGCCGTGGCCAGTGCCGGGATTCGGATACCTCTCATGAAAGTAAAGATGCGCCGGGCGCCGAACCGGTTGCAACGCCAATTCCAACCGGTTCGCGACAGCGGTCCTGCGAGCCGTACGCTTGCCCGCATGATCGCCCGTATGTCGACCCTTTTCGTGCGGACCCTGCGTGAGGATCCCGCCGACGCCGAGGTCGCGAGCCACAAGCTGCTTGTCCGTGCCGGCTACATCCGCCGCGCCGCGCCGGGGATCTATTCCTGGCTGCCGCTGGGACTGCGCGTGCTCGGCAAGGTCGAGCAGATCATCCGCGAGGAGATGGCCGCGATCGGCTCCCAGGAGGTGCACTTCCCGGCGCTGCTGCCCCGCGAGCCCTACGAGGCGACCGGCCGCTGGACGGAGTACGGCGACGGCATCTTCCGGCTCAAGGACCGCAAGGAGGCCGACTACCTCCTCGGTCCCACGCACGAGGAGATGTTCACGCTCCTGGTCAAGGACCTCTACGGCTCCTACAAGGACCTGCCGCTGTCGATCTACCAGATCCAGACGAAGTACCGCGACGAGGCGCGTCCGCGCGCCGGCCTGCTGCGCGGCCGTGAGTTCATCATGAAGGACTCCTACTCCTTCGACGTCACCGACGAGGGTCTCGAGGCCGCCTACCAGGCCCACCGCGAGGCGTACGTCAAGGTCTTCGACCGCCTCGGCTTCGAGTACGTCATCGTCAAGGCGACCTCCGGCGCGATGGGAGGCTCGGCCTCCGAGGAGTTCCTGGCGGTCTCCGAGGCCGGCGAGGACACGTTCGTACGCTCGCCCGGCGGCTACGCCGCCAACGTCGAGGCGGTCACGACGCTGGCCCCCGAGCCGATCTCCTACGAGGGCGTGCCCGCTGCCCACGCCGAGGACACCCCCGAGACCCCGACGATCCAGACGCTCGTCGACCACCTCAACGAGGCGTTCCCGCGTGAGGACCGTCCCTGGGAGGCCGGCGACACGCTGAAGAACGTGCTGGTGACGCTGCGCCACCCCGACGGCACCGTCGAGCCGCTCGCCATCGGCCTGCCCGGTGACCGCGACGTCGACATCAAGCGCCTCGAGGGTCAGCTGGAGCCGATCGAGGTCGAGCCCATGGACGACGTCGAGCTCAAGAAGCACGCCTCGCTCGTGAAGGGCTACATCGGGCCCGAGGTGCTCGGCGAGAAGTCCGAGTCCGGGATCCGCTACCTGGTCGACCCGCGCGTGGTCACCGGCACCCGCTGGGTCACCGGCGCCAACGTCGACGGTCAGCACGTCATCGACCTGGTCGCGGGCCGCGACTTCACCCCCGACGGCACCATCGAGGCCGCGGAGGTCCGCGAGGGCGACCTGGCTCCGGACGGGAGCGGTCCGCTGACGCTGGCCCGCGGCATCGAGATGGGCCACGTCTTCCAGCTCGGCCGCAAGTACGCCGACGCGCTGGGCCTGCAGGTGCTCGACGAGAACGGCAAGCTGGTCACGGTCACGATGGGCTCCTACGGCATCGGCGTCACCCGCGCCGTGGCCGCGATCGCCGAGGGCACCCTCGACGAGATCGGCCTGGCCTGGCCCCGCAACGTCGCTCCGTACGACATCCACCTCGTCGCCACCGGCAAGGACTCGGCCGTCTTCGAGGCCGCAGCCACGCTCGCCGAGGAGCTCGAGGCCGCCGGCATCGACGTACTCTACGACGACCGTCCCAAGGTCTCGCCCGGCGTGAAGTTCAAGGACGCCGAGCTCATCGGTGTGCCGACCATCGTCACCGTCGGCAAGGGCCTGGTCGAGGGCAAGATCGAGGTCAAGGACCGCAAGAGCGGTGAGAAGACCGAGGTCGCCCTCGCCGACGCCGTCGCTCACCTCACCGAGGTCGTCGCCGGCTGACATAATCGGGACTTCTCCGGTGTTTCCTGCACTTCTCGGGTGTTGCATTGCCCGAGAAGTGCAGGAATACCCGGTTAACCGGGGATCCCAACCGCCCCGAATGCGGCAAGATCGACCCCATGACGGGGGACAGGATTCTTGACCGTAGGCTCGCTTGGCGAGTGGCGAGCGCGGCCGAGGCGGCCGAGCAGATCATGCCGGGGGAGACGGTCGGGTTCTCGGGCTTCACCGGAGCCGGCCACCCGAAGGCGGTGCCGGAGGCGTTGGCGCAGCGGATGTTGTCGGCACACGAGCGCGGCGAGGAGTTCCGGGTCCAGGCGTGGACCGGAGCCTCCACGGCACCGGGCCTCGACGGTGTGCTGGCCGGCGTCCACGGCGTCTCGAAGCGGCTGCCCTACAACGGCGACCCGCTGCTGAGGAAGCAGATCAACGCTGGTGAGGTCGAGTACGTCGACGTACACCTGTCCCACGTCGCCCAGCACAGCTGGTTCGGCTTCTACGGCGACCTCGACGTCGCCGTCGTCGAGGTCGCCGCGATCCTCCCCAACGGGCTCCTGGTCCCCACGTCGAGCGTCGGCAACAACAAGACCTGGCTGGAGAACGCCGACAAGGTGATCCTCGAGGTCAACAGCTGGCAGCCGCGCGGGTTCGAGGGCTTCCACGACATCTACTACGGCACCCGGCTGCCACCGCAACGAGCACCGATCCAGCTGACCACACCGATGCAGCGGATCGGCGACCCGTACCTCCGGGTCGATCCCGAGAAGGTGGTCGCCGTCGTCGAGACCGACCAGCCCGACCGCAACTCGCCCCTGCGCCCGATCGATGACGACAGCCGCGCGATGGCGGACCTCCTCGTCGACTTCCTCCGCCACGAGGTACGCAACGACCGGCTGCACCAGAGCCTGCTCCCGCTCCAGGCCGGCGTCGGCAACGTCGCCAACGCGGTCCTAGCCGGCCTCCAGGACGCAGAGTTCGAGCACCTGACCGCCTACACCGAGACGATTCAGGACGGCCTGCTCGACCTGCTCGACGCGGGCAAGCTGATCGGAGTCTCATCGACATCCTTCGGGCTCTCCGAGGCGGGCGCGCAGCGGTTCAACGACGACATCCATCACTACAAGGGGCGGATCCTGCTGCGGCCACAGGAGATCTCCAACCATCCAGAGATCATCCGCCGGCTGGGCCTGATCGCGGTCAACGGGATGGTCGAGGCCGACATCTACGGCAACGTGAACTCGACCCACGTCGCCGGCTCCTCGATCGTCAACGGCATCGGTGGCTCGGGCGACTTCGCCCGCAACGCCTATCTCAACTTCTTCGTGTCGCCCTCGACCGCCAAGAACGGCGCGATCTCGTCGATCGTGCCGTTCGTGAGCCACGTCGACCACACCGAGCACGACGTGCAGGTCGTGATCACCGAGCAGGGGCTGGCCGACCTGCGTGGTCTCTCGCCACGGGCGCGGGCACGGAAGGTCATCGCAAACTGTGCCCATCCCGACTACCGCGACCGGCTCACCGACTACTTCGAACGCGCCCAGCGGGAGCGTCCCGACGCGATGCACACGCCGCACCTGCTCGGCGAGGCGCTCTCCTGGCACCGCTCCTATGTGGAGACAGGGCACATGTGAGTCGGGGCGTCGGTAGGGTCGTGGCCATGGCGATCGACGCGGTGATCTTCGACTGGGGCGGCACGCTGACGAAGTGGCACGACATCGACTTCCACGCCGAGTCGCTGGCGCTCGCTCAGGCGGTGAGCGGTGCCTGCGACGACGATCACCCGGTCAATGCGACCAGGCTCCACCAGGCCGGCGAGACGATCTGGGCCCGGAGCCGCGACCATCAGCAGAGCTCGGCGATCGGCGACCTCTTCGACGAGGCCGGTCTCGAGCACGACCCGGAGCTGCTCGACGCCTACTACGAGTTCTGGGAGCCGCACACGCTGACCGACCCCGAGGTCGAGCCGCTGTGGGAGGCGCTCCGCGCCGACGGCGTACGTGTCGGGGTGCTGTCCAACACGATCTGGCCGCGCGCGTGGCACCGAGGGTTCTTCGAGCGCGACGGGGTGCTCGACCTGCTCGACGGTGACGTCTACACCTCCGAGGTCCCCTGGACGAAGCCGGCCGAGGAGGCGTTCCACGCGGCGATGGACGCGGTGAAGGTCTCGGATCCATCTCGATGCGTCTACGTGGGGGACAGGCTCTTCGATGATGTGTACGGTGCTCAGAAGGCTGGTCTGCGGGCGATCCACATCCCGCACAGCAACATCCCGAGCAGCCAGGTGGGCCACAGCGAGGGCCTCCCGGACGCCGTCGCCGAGCGATTGAGCGACATACACCACATCGTCCGCTCCTGGGAATGACGCCAGAAAAGTTGCAAGTTCTTGCAATGCGATTTTGCGGGTCTGGGCCGCTCTGAGCGGGGATTGCATACTTCTGCAAGAGAGGTTCCGCCAAAGGCGACTTCTCAGGCCTCGTGTCCAGGCCAAAACCTGGCCCGCGAGCCGCCCGGTCTCGGGAGACATCTCGGGAGTCTCCCGCGCCGGACGGTTCGCGGGCCACTCGGCTTTTTGGGACCTGACCGGCTCAGGTCCCCGGGAACGCGGCCGGCTCGGCACCGAGGTCGAGCTGGCGCGCGGCCGCCCGGCACAGCAGCTGGATGAGCAGGTTCCGGTCGGTGCCGGTCGCCTTCGGTACCAGCGACAGATAGGTCGCGGTGGTGTCCTTCTCCAGGCGCAGGGCCGCAGCGCCGATGCGGGCCTCCGTGCCGATCCGGCCGGGCAGGTCGTAGACGGCCGAGGGTGCGACCGGTTCGATCCCGGCGGCCACCACGCGCGCGGCCAGCGCCTCCCGGGCGTTCACGTGGTCGTCGTAGGCGTCGGTCAGCGCTCGCGCCAGGTCCGGTGCGGAGGAGGCGGAGGTGAGCCCGCCGAGCGCACCGAGGACGTAGATCGCGGCGTGCTCGACCGCGAGCGCCGCCTGGACGGCCTCGGTCGAGGCGGTGTCGGCGGTCGTCATGCGAGCCCCCGTCCGTGCAGGAGCTGCTGCTGGCCGGCGGCAGCCGAGGCGAGCAGCGTGATCAGCCGCGGGTCCGCCGCACGCCCGGCAGCGGCGGTGAGCGTCGTGACCAGGGCGACCTGGCGGTCCTGCCAGCGCCCGCTCGCCGGAGCGGCGGCCACGCCCTTGGTCGGAGCCAGTGCCTCGATGTGCACCCGATGCAGCTCGGCGAACGCCGAGGGCGCTCCGTCGTCGGCGCCGAGGATCTCCGCGACCGTGGCGTCGATCACACTCTGGTCGGGGTTGGCGGGGGCCGGGGGAGTGCTGGGTGGAGGGGCTTTGACATGATCCAGCGTCTCCGAGGCCGAACACGCCGAGGCGGCCAGCGGAGCGACCACGGCAGCACCCACGGCGGTGCGCCGAGAGAGCATCCGGGAGGCACGTGCGCTGGTCACGTGAGGAACCCTAACGACACCCGGCGGGAGCCGCGTCAGCGGCTTTCCAACACAGCCGCGCGGCGTTCGAGACACCCGAGGCGTACAGGTATGGTGTCACCAGAGGCGCCGCGTGCTCGGAGGCGCACACACAACAGGACCGGACAACAGGATGCAGGGGGAGATCGCGTTGAGTGCTGAGCGGAAGGACGCGATCGCGAGTGCCATCGAGAAGGCCCTCGCCGACCCGCTTCTGGCCCTGGGTCTCGACATCGAGGCCGTGGAGATCACGCCGGCCGGCAAGCGCCGGATCCTGCGGATCGCCGTCGACAAGGATGGCGGGATCACCCATGAGGAGGTCACCGAGGCGACCCGTGAGGTCAACCGGGTCCTCGACGAGTCCGACGTCATGGGCGAGCAGCCCTACACCCTCGAGGTGACCTCTCCCGGTGTCGACCGGCCGCTGACCCTGCCGCGCCACTGGCGCCGCAACAAGGGTCGCCTGGTCAAGGTCACCGCCATCGACGGCTCCGCGTTCACCGGACGCGTCAAGGAGTCCGACGAGGAGCGGGTGAGCCTCGAGGTGAGCGGGAAGCGCCGTGAGGTGGCGTACGCGGACGTGAAGAAGGCGCTTGTGCAGATCGAGTTCAAGCGGATCGACGAGGGGGAGTAGGCCATGGACATCGATATGAGCATCCTGCGGATGCTGGAGCGGGAGCGTGAGATCTCGCTCGATGTGCTCGTCGAGGCGATCGAGCAGGGGCTGCTGACGGCCTACCACAAGACCGAGGGCGCCCAGACCAAGGCGCGGGTCGACCTGGACCGCAAGACCGGTCACGTCCGCGTGCTGGCCTCCGAGGTCGATGACCAGGGCAACGTCATCGGGGAGTACGACGACACGCCCGAGGGCTTCGGCCGGATCGCGGCCACCACGGCCAAGCAGATCGTGCTGCAGCGGCTGCGCGACGCCGAGGACGACGTGAAGTTCGGTGAGTTCTCCGGCAAGGAGGGCGACATCCTCTCCGGCGTCATCCAGCAGGGCCGCAACCCCGACGACGTGCTCGTCGACCTGGGCCGGCTCGAGGGTGTCATCCCGCTCTCCGAGCGTGTGCCGGGCGAGGACTACGGCCACGGCACCCGGATCAAGGCCCTGGTCGTGAGCGTGCGGAAGGGCATGCGCGGCCCGCAGATCACGCTCTCGCGCTCCCACCCCAACCTCGTGAAGAAGCTCTTCTCCTTCGAGGTGCCCGAGATCGCCGACGGCACCGTGGAGATCGCCGCGATCGCTCGCGAGGCGGGCCACCGCACCAAGATCGCGGTCAAGTCGACCGTCCCCGGCGTCAACGCCAAGGGTGCCTGCATCGGTCCCATGGGCCAGCGGGTCCGCCAGGTCATGTCCGAGCTGCAGGGCGAGAAGATCGACATCGTCGACTGGTCCGAGGACCCGAAGGTGCTCGTCGCCTCCGCTCTGTCGCCCGCCCGCGTCTCCTCGGTCGAGATCATCGACGAGGTGACCAAGTCGGCCCGCGTCGTCGTGCCCGACTACCAGCTCTCGCTGGCGATCGGCAAGGAGGGCCAGAACGCCCGCCTCGCCGCGCGCTTGACCGGCTGGCGCATCGACATCCGCTCCGACGAGGAGACCCCGGTCGCCTGAGCCGGCGCGACGCTAGCCTGTGCGCATGTCCAGCGTGCGTGAGACCACTCTGACCGGCCCCGAGGGCGTCCTGCTGGAGCCGGAGGGGGCCGGCACCGGCGTACTCGTCCTCTCGGGGTCCTCAGGACGGATCGAGACCGACCGGTGCCGGATGCTCGCCTCCCACGGGGTCGCCGCGGCGTCGATCCGCTACTTCCGTGGCCCCGGCCAGCCGGGAGAGGCCCGGCTGGTGCCGCTGGAGACGTTCGACGACGTCCTCACCGACCTCCACTCCCGCTACGAGCGGCTGGTGGTGCTCGGGACCTCCTGGGGTGCCCAGGCCGCGCTGCTGCTCGGCACGCTGCACCCCGAGATCGACGCCGTCGTCGCGATCTCCCCGACGTACGTCTCCTGGGCCGGTCTCAGCGACGAGCGGCCCCAGCGGTCCTCGTGGACGCTGCGTGGCGAGCAGGTGCCGTTCGTGCCCTTCGACGACGAGGCGATCGAGGATGCGGTCAAGGAGGCGGATGGGGAGCTCCCGTCGTTCTGCGAGGTCTACCTCTCCGCCCTGGAGAAGTACGCCGACCGTGTCCCCGCCGCGACCATCCCGGTCGAGCGCATCGCCGGTGAGGTCGTCCTGGTCGCCGGGGGAGACGACGCGCTGTGGCCCTCGGTGCTCTTCGCCGAGGCGGTCCGGCGGCGACGTACGGCCCACGACCTGGAGACGATCGTGGTCACCCATCCAGAGGCGGGTCACCGGGTCGTGCTGCCGGGGGAGCCGGTGCTTCCGCCGAGCCAGAGGCTCGCCTGGGTCGGGTCGGAGCGGGCCGACCGCGAGCTCGGTCTGCTGGCCTGGCCGGAGATCGCCGCGGTCCTCTGACACCGATCTGCCCCGACCGGCCGGTGAGCGCGGGTCACGGAATAAGAACGACCTGTGCCCCGGTTTCGTCTACCGAACCCCCGAAGCGGTAGTGTTAAGGATCGGTGGCACGCCTCGAAGAAACTACGCAGCACGGACCTGTCCGTACGTGCGTGGGTTGCCGGAAGCGGGCCGCCAAGCGCGAGTTGTTGCGGGTGACCGCCGGCTCGGACCGCAACGGCCAGCCGGCCGTGGTGCCCGATCCGACAGCCACCGCACCCGGGCGAGGGGCGCATCTGCACCCCACGCGTGAGTGCTACGAACTCGCGGTGCGCCGGAAGGCGTTCACCCGGGCCCTGTTCCCGAAAGGTAAGGGGGCCGAGGGCGGGCTTTCCAGCGCACCGGTGGAGGACTACCTCGACACGCGCCAGACATCCACGACCGTCGCCGACGGTCAACTGACCAGGAATTGGAGCAAAAGCTCATGAGCACTCGATGAGTACTTCGCGATGAGCGTGTTCTACATCCACTAGTGGTCACAGTTTCACCCGGATTTGGGTCTGTGGCCAGAAGGAGAAACGTGGCTAAGACCCGAGTCCACGAACTCGCCAAAGAGTTCGGAGTCGAGAGCAAGTTCGTTCTCGAGAAGTTCAAGGAGATGGGTGAGTTCGTCAAGTCGGCGAGCTCGACCGTCGAGCTGCCTGCGGAGATGCGTTTCCGCAAGGAGATCGGCCCCGGCCTGAAGGCCGGCGGCAAGGGTGGTTCTGCGTCCACCGACGAGAAGCCCGCCCCCAAGCCCGGCCCCAAGCCGGCTGCGCCCAAGCCTGCAGCCCCCAAGAAGGCTGCCGACACGGCGCCCGAGAAGCCTGCCGAGGCGCCTGCGGCGTCCAAGCCGGCCGCGCCGAAGCCCGGCCCGAAGCCCCCGGCCAAGAAGGCCGAGGCTGCGCCGGTCGCCCCCGCGGCGTCGGCATCGGCTCCGGCCGCGGCCAAGCCCAGCCCGAAGCCGGGTGCGCCCAAGCCCGGTGCCCCGAAGCCCGGCGCTCGTCCGCAGGCCCCCGCGGCCCGCGGTGGCGCGGGTGGTACCGGTGGCGCCGGTGCCGGTCGTCCCGGACCGCGTCCGGTCGGCAAGCCCGGCGCTCCGCGCCCGGGCAACAACCCGTTCTCCTCCAACCAGGGCATGGGGCGTCCGCGTCCCGGCGGCCAGGGTGGGGGCCAGGGCGGCGGCCAGGGCGGTGCCCCGGCCGGTGGCGACCAGCGTCCGCCGCGTCCCGCGGCTGCCCGTGAGGGTGGCCAGGCCGGCGGCGGCCGTCCCGGCATGCCGCGTCCCAACCCGGCGATGATGCCGAAGTCCCCGGCTGCGTTCGGTGCCCGTCCCGGTGGCGGCCCCGGTGGTCGTGCCGGTGCCCCGGGTCGTCCCGGTGGCGGCGGTCGTCCGGGCGCCGGTGGGCGTCCCGGTGGCGGCGGCGGTGCCGGTCGTCCCGGTGGCGGCGGCTTCGGCGGCGGTCCCGGTGGCGGTCGCCCCGGTGCCGGTCGTCCCGGCGGTCGCGGAACGACCCAGGGTGCCTTCGGTCGCCCGGGTGGTCCCTCGCGTCGCGGCCGGAAGTCGAAGCGGGCGCGTCGCCAGGAGTTCGAGGCCATGGAGGCCCCGACGATCGGTGGCATCCGCGTACGCAAGGGCAACGGTGAGACCGTTCGCCTGGCTCGCGGCGCGAGCCTGACCGACTTCGCCGAGAAGATCAACGTCGACCCGGCCCAGCTGGTGCAGATGCTGTTCGGCCTCGGTGAGATGGTCACCGCGACCGAGTCCGTCAACGACGAGACCCTCGAGCTGCTCGGTGAGGAGCTCAACTACGTCGTCCAGGTCGTCTCCCCCGAGGACGAGGACCGCGAGCTGCTGGAGTCCTTCGACATCGAGCTCGGCGACGAGGGCGACGAGTCCGACTGGACGGTCCGACCGCCGGTCGTCACCGTCATGGGTCACGTCGACCACGGTAAGACCAAGCTGCTCGACGCCATCCGTGACGCCAACGTCATCGAGGGCGAGGCCGGTGGCATCACCCAGCACATCGGTGCCTACCAGGTCTCGACCGAGGTGGACGGCGACGAGCGCAAGATCACCTTCATCGACACCCCGGGTCACGAGGCGTTCACCGCCATGCGTGCCCGTGGTTCGCAGTCCTCGGACCTCGCGATCCTCGTGGTCGCGGCCGATGACGGTGTGATGCCGCAGACCATCGAGGCGCTCAACCACGCCAAGGCGGCCGGCGTCCCGATCGTGGTCGCGATCAACAAGATCGACAAGCCGGAGGCGGACCCGACCAAGGTCCGTGGCCAGCTGACCGAGTACGGCCTCATCCCCGAGGAGTACGGCGGCGACACCATGTTCGTCGAGATCTCGGCGAAGTCGCGGATCAACATCGATGGCCTTCTCGAGGCCGTCGTGCTGACCGCCGACGCCTCGCTCGACCTGCAGGCCAACGCCAGCCAGGACGCGCAGGGCATCGTGATCGAGGCTCACCTCGACCGCGGTCGCGGCCCGGTCGCGACCATCCTGGTCCAGCGCGGCACGCTGCGTGTGGGTGAGTCCATCGTCGCCGGTCCGGCCCACGGCCGTGTCCGCGCGATGATCGACGAGTACGGCCACGAGATCACCGAGGCGACCCCGTCGCGTCCGGCGATGGTCCTGGGTCTCTCGGCGGTGCCGGGTGCGGGTCAGAGCTTCCTGGTCGTCGAGGACGACCGGATGGCTCGCCAGATCGCCGAGAAGCGCGAGGCACGCGAGCGTGCCGCGCAGCAGGCCAAGCGCCGCGTACGCCGCACGCTGGAGGACTTCATGGCCTCCATGGAGAAGGGCGAGAGCCAGGAGCTCAACCTCATCCTCAAGGGCGACGTGTCCGGTTCGGTCGAGGCGCTCGAGGACGCACTGGCCAAGATCGACGTGGGTGGCGACGAGGTCTCCATCCGGGTCATCGACCGCGGTGTCGGTGCGATCACCGAGACCAACGTCGACCTGGCTGCTGCCTCCGACGCGATCATCATCGGCTTCAACGTCCGCCCGCAGGGCAAGGCGACCGAGATGGCCGACCGCGAGGGTGTCGAGATCCGCTACTACTCGGTCATCTACCAGGCGATCGAGGAGATCGAGGCGGCCCTCAAGGGCATGCTCAAGCCGGAGTACGAGGAGAAGGTCCTCGGCAAGGCGGAGATCCGTGCGATCTTCCGCTCGTCGAAGGCCGGAAACATCGCCGGTTGTATGGTCACCGAGGGCCTCATCCGCCGCAACGCCAAGGTGCGCGTGCTGCGCGACGGCGCCGTGGCGGCCGACAACCTCGACCTCGCCTCGCTGCGCCGTGAGAAGGACGACGCCTCCGAGGTCCGCGAGGGCTTCGAGTGCGGTCTGGTCCTGAAGAACTTCCAGGACATCAAGGAAGGCGACATCATCGAAGCCTTCGAGATGGTGGAGATTCCCCGGGGCTGATCCCCAACCCCTGCCGAGTCGGCGCATCTGTCCCGCACAGATGCGTCGACTCGGCGCGTTTGTCCCGGGCGTGCGAGTCGAGTCGGCGCGTCTGCCCCGGGAATACGCGCCGACTCGGCGCCAGTTCGTGAGACATGAGCGCCGACTCGGCGCTTCGAGTTGAGACATTAGCGCCGATTCGGCGCGGTTTGAGAGAGTGTGAACATGAGTAGCCCACGGGTTCGCCGGATCGCTGACCGGATCAAGGTCATCGTGGCGCAGATGCTGGAGCGGCGGATCAAGGATCCGCGGATCGGGTTCGTCACCGTCACCGACGTGCGGGTGACCGGCGACAGCCAGCAGGCGACGATCTTCTACACGGTGCTCGGCGCCGACTCCGAGGCCGAGCTGGCCGGCACGGCCGCGGCGCTGGAGTCGGCCAAGGGGCTGATCCGTTCCGAGGTCGCCAAGCAGCTCGGCACCCGCACCGCCCCGACGCTGGAGTTCATCCACGACGCGCTGCCGGAGACGGCCCGTCACCTCGACGACGTGCTCGCCCGCGCCAAGGCGCAGGACGACGCGGTCGCCGCTTCGCGTGGGGCGACCTACGCGGGCGAGGCCGACCCCTACAAGAAGCCTCGCGAGGTCGAGGACGAGTGGGACGAGGACGACGAGGACGACGACGAGTGACCTCTGCCGTCCCCGGGCTCGTCATCGTCGACAAGCCCGCCGGCGTCACCTCCCACGACGTCGTCGCGCGCGTACGCCGGCTGGCCGGCACCCGCAAGGTCGGGCATGCTGGCACGCTGGACCCGATGGCCACCGGCGTACTCGTCCTGGGGGTGGAGCGGGCGACCCGTCTTCTCGGTCACCTGATGCTGACCGAGAAGTCCTACGACGCGACCGTGCGGCTCGGGGTCTCCACCACCACTGACGACGCCGAGGGCGAGGTGACCGGGACCAGGTCGGCGGCCGGCCTCGACGAGGAGCGCGTACGCAGCGCCTTCGCCGCCCAGGTCGGCGACATCCTCCAGGTGCCGACCACCGTCTCGGCGATCAAGGTCGACGGCAAGCGGGCCTACCAACGCGTACGCGACGGCGAGCAGGTCGAGCTGAAGGCCCGGCCGGTCACCGTGCACGAGCTCACCGTCGGTGAGCTCCGGCACGGGGGCGACGTGGTCGACGTCGACATCTCGGTGCGCTGCTCCTCGGGCACCTACATCCGCGCGATCGCCCGCGACGTCGGGGAGGCGCTCGGGGTCGGCGGACACCTGACGATGCTGCGCCGCACCGCGGTCGGGCCCTACGGACTCGACGTCGCGAAGACGCTCGACGAGCTCGCCGAGGACTTCGCCGCGCTGCCGCTGGCCGAGGCCGCCCGCGCCGCGTTCACCTCCTACGACCTCTCCGAGGAGCAGGCCCAGGACGTCCGCTACGGACGCAAGCTCGGGCTCGCGCTCGACGGGATCACCGCCGTCTTCGCCCCGGACGGGGAGTTCCTGGCGCTCTACGAACCGGTCAGCGCGACGACGGCGAAGGCGAGCGCGGTCTTCGTCGGGTGACCGAGGAACGGTAAAGCCTGCGAGGATGACGCGCTTGTGAAGCAGAACGGACCTGCCGAAGCGCTACGGCTCACCGACTCGTGGTTCCGCCACAACGGCCTGACCTACTTCGTTCCCGAGGAGCGGGTCGCGGTGAGAGCGGCGATGCGGCCGCGGCGTACGGTCCGGGTGGGCTTGGTGGTCGTGGTCGTCGCGGTGGCGGCCGGGGTCGCGCTGGCGTGGACCACCGGTGACATCGGGGCGGCGCCGGCGCTCCTGCTGACCCTGGGCGGGGCCGCTGCCGGGTGGTACGCACTGACTGCGATGCGGTTCCGGCCGATCCTGGTGTGGGCGATGGGGCGTACCTTCGGGTCGCTGACCAGGCTGCTGCCGATGGCCCTGCGGGCGCTGCCGCTGCTGCTGCTCTTCATGACGTTCCTGTTCATCAACGCCGAGGTCTGGGAGATGTCGGCGAACCTCGACCTGGGTGCGTTGTGGCTGGTCACGTTGCTGTTCGCCGGGTCGGCGGCGGCGTTCCTGCTGGTCCGGCTGCCCGAGGAGGTGGACCGGATCGACGACGACGTGGACGCCGCCTTCCTGACGCGTACGTGCCGGGGAACGCCTCTGGAAACCGCCTGTGCGGAGCTCGTGGAGGATGCCCGGGAGGGCCGCGGTGCCGACCCCGCGGAGCTCGCCCAGGTGACGGGTTTCGAGCGCTGGAACCTGGTGCTGGCCCTGCTCGTCATCCAGGCGACCCAGGTTGTGCTGATCGCGGTCGCCGTCTTCGCGTTCTTCCTGCTCTTCGGTGCGATCGTGATGACCGACGGGGTGCAGATGGGCTGGACCGGTCAGCAGTCGCTGCACAACCTGTCCTGGCTGCCGAACGTGTCGGGCGAGCTGGTCAAGGTCGCGCTGTTCCTCGCCGGGTTCTCCTCGCTCTACCTCACCGTCTCGACCGTCACGGACGAGACCTACCGCGAGCAGTTCTTCGGTACGGTGCTGCGCGAGATCGAACGAGCCGTCGGCATGCGGGCGGTCTATCTCGCGCTCCGTGCCCGACAGACGGCCCAGGTCACGTCCGAGTGAGCACGCCCCGATATTCTGTGGCCGTGTTGTGGCGAAGTCTGAGTGAGGTGCCGGCCGGCCTGGGGCGCACGTGCGTCGTCGTCGGCAACTTCGATGGCGTCCACCTCGGGCACCAGCACGTGATCAGCCGGGGGCGCGAGGTGGCGGACGCCAAGGACCTCACCCTGGTGGCGGTCACCTTCGACCCGCACCCGATGGCGGTGCTGCGGCCCGAGCACGCCCCGGGTGTGCTCACCACGATGGAGGAGCGCGCCGAGCTGCTGCACGCGGCCGGCGCCGACGCCGTGCTCGCGCTGCCGTTCGACATGGAGATGGCCAACTGGTCGCCCGACGATTTCGCGCAGCGGGTCCTCGTCGACGCGCTGCACGCCGAGGCGTGCGTGGTCGGCGCCAACTTCCGCTACGGCTGCAAGGCCGCCGGCGACGTGGCCGACCTGATCGCCTACGGCAAGATCCACGACTTCTCCGCCGAGGGGATCCCGCTCGACGGCGGCCCCCAGGTGTGGTCCTCCACCTACATCCGTACGTGTCTGGCGACCGGGGACGTCACCGGTGCCGCCGAGGCGCTGGGCCGTCCCTACTCGGTGCGCGGGGTCGTCGTGAAGGGCGACCAGCGGGGCCGCGAGCTCGGCTTCCCGACGGCCAACGTGCCCACCGACTCGCTGACCGCGGTGCCGCCCGACGGCATCTACGCGGGCTGGCTGACCCGGCGCGACACGGGGGAGCGGTTCCCCGCCGCGATCTCGGTCGGCACCAACCCCACCTTCGAGGGCGTGGTCGGGCGCCGGGTGGAGTCCTACGTGCTCGACCGCGACGACCTGGAGCTCTACGGCGTCGAGGTCGAGGTCGCGTTCGTGGAGCGGCTGCGGGGCATGGTCGCCTTCGACGGGATCGATGCGCTGGTCGAGCAGATGCGCGCCGACGTGGTGCGGGCGCGCGAGATCCTCGAGCAAGGTCTTACCGAGTCGTAGATCAGGCGGCCTGTTCAGCGGGGTCCGGGTGCGGTTGAATTGTTGGTCATGGATCCCCACTCCACGCCCACGTCCGTCTACGAGACCGAGGTCGAGGCCGAGCGCGCCCGCGGCGGCATCCCGGCCTTCCTCAACGCGGTCCTCGTCACCGGTGGGCTCTGGGCCCTGCAGTTCCTCTCCGGATCGGCCCCGTTCTCGACCTGGGCCGACGAGAACGGCACCAACTCGGCCGGCTGGGTGGCCTCGCTGCTCGGCGACCGGCTCACCTACTTCGGCAACGGCGCCTTCGACGACCTCTTCGCCGGTGACGCCCTGGTGCACTCGGTGATCCTCACCGCGACCGTCTTCGTGCTCACCTGGCTGCTGACCTGGCTCGGCACCGTCGGCATCTGGCCGCGCGCGTTCTGGCCGGTGTTCCTCGGCTGCTGGTTCGCCGCGATCGTCGCCACCGCCGCCGGTCAGGCCGCCGAGAGCCTCTACGCCTACTTCAGCGACGGCCGCCCCGGCTGGCTGGTGGCCTCGCTCGACGACGTGATCGCGTCGGGGGCTGCGTACGGGCTGACCTACGGGTGGGCGATCGGGTTCCTGATCGCGCTGATCTGGCTCGCGGTGCCCGGGAAGAGGGACGAGGTGGAGGAGTACACGCCGATGTCCTCGCTCATCTCCGGCGGTTCCGGGGGTGCGCCCGGGGGAGCACCTGGTGCGCCTGGCGGGGCACCGGGCGGCTACGGCCAGCAGCTCCGTGCCAGCGTCGCCCTTCCGACCGCCCAGACGAGCCTCGCGCCCGGCTCGCCCTCCGGGCGGCCCGCGCAGCCCGTGCAGGTGCGCACCTTCACCGGCCCCGTCCGCGGCGGTTCCGGACCGGCCGGCGACACGGCAGCCTGGAAGGACTTCGTCCGGGACGTGCGCGGCCGCTCCTAGACGCCGCTCGGGGCTGGATCCTCGCCGCCGAGCTTCTCGGCGGCGCGCGGTGCAATGCTCTGGCAAGTAGTGCGCACTGCGTAGTAGTGTGCGAAGCATGGATACCACCCAGCTGCTCAAAGGGGTGCTCGACCTGACCGTCCTGGCCGTCGTCGACGGTGAGGACGCCTACGGCTATGACATCGTCCGCAAGCTCCGCGACAGCGGGCTCACGGACGTCGGGGACGCGTCGGTCTACGGGACCCTGCGGAGGCTGTACGCCGCAGGCGCCCTGACCTCCTACGTCGTGCCGTCGGAGTCCGGTCCGCACCGCAAGTACTACGGCATCACGCCCGCCGGGCAAGGCCAGCTCAAGCAGCAGAGCGAGGACTGGTCCCACTTCTCCACCACTGTCACCGAGATCCTCCAAGGGGCACGAGCATGACGACCACAGATGCAGAGGCGAACGTCGCACCGGAGGTGCGGCTCTTCCTGGCTCGCGTACGCCGTGAGCTCGCCGATCTCGACCCGGAGGTGCTCAGCGACATCACCGACGGACTCGAGGCCGATTTCACCGAGCTGGTCGAGGACCGTGGTCCGGACGCGCTCGGCGACCCGGTCGAGTACGCCAAGGAGCTGCGGGCAGCTGCGGGGATCCCGGCGGGCCAACCGGTGCCCCGGGGGTTCGGCGAGCAGGTCGACGGGTTCCTCGACGCCGGCCACGACCGCTTCGACGCCGCGGTCGCCAAGCTCGGTGAGCTGCTGCGTACGGATCTGGGGCCTGTGGTCGCCTGGCTGCGGCCGCTGTGGTGGATCGTGCGCGCGTGGGCGGCGGTCGCGCTGGTCTCCGCGGTGTTCGGGCTGAGCATGTCGAGCGCGCCGGCGGTCGTCCTCCTCATCATGGCGGTGGCGGTCAGCATGTTCATCGGCGCCGGCCGGGTCTGGCCGGGCGGCGAGCGGGGGACCCTCGCCCGGGTCGTCCTGCTCGGCCTGAATGTCTTCGCCGCGTTCGTGCTCTTCATGACCTGGGCGGCGTGGGGTGGCGGTGGCGCCGACTACGACCGTGGCTGGAGCGACGGCTTCAACGAGGCCGGCGGCGCCTATGGTGCGCCGATCGACGAACAGGCTGGCGTCTACTCCGAGGGGAAGTGGGTCAGCAACATCTACCCGTACGACGCCTCGGGCAAGCCGCTGACCGGTGTCCAGCTCTTCGACCAGGAGGGGCAGCCGATCGACGTCGTCACCCAGCCCGACTGCACCTCGACGAGCGCAGCTCCGCTGCCGCCGCTGCCTGCCGACGACCTGGACATGGCCGAGGTGGCCTGCACCGACGAGATGACCGGCGAGCCGCTCCAGGCGCGGATCTTCTACCCGTGGTCCAACGGCGCCGCGCAGCTCTACAACGTCTTCCCGCTGCCCAGCCGGGTCCAGCCGGGGACCGCGCTCGACCCGAACGCGTTCGCGGACGGGAGCGAGGACGCCCCGGCGATCCAGGAGCCCCCGCTGGCCACCGTGCCGAAGGTATCGCTGCCCGGGGTGACGACGAGTTCCCCGAGCGCATCTCCGAGCGCATCCCCGAGTGCGTCCGCGGGTACCGCCGACAAGCCATGACCCGACCGATGCAACCGATCCCGGTCCTGCAGCGTCGATCCAGATGGCGGAGAGACGAGGGCGAGGGTGATGAAGCGATGAAGCTGTGGTGGAGGTTGCGGCGGCTGGTGGCACGGCTCGTGCTCGTGGCCTGATCCGGCGGCGATTCGGGGCGCACCCCGGCTCGCTGTTAATCTTCTCGGGTTGTCGTCCCATGGGGTCGGCAGCTCAAGCCGTGAAATCGGCCGCGGACCAAGAGTGCCCCGGTGAACAGGCCCGGGCGCGCCGCGCAACGAGTAGGCCCACGGGCCGGAAGGGAGCCTTCGCATGGCAGTTGGAACTGACGCGGAGACCAAGAAGAAGATCATCGCCGAGTACGCCACGACCGAGGGTGACACCGGCTCGCCGGAGGTGCAGATCGCGCTGCTGTCGCACCGCATCTCCCACCTGACCGACCACCTCAAGGAGCACAAGCACGACCACCACAGCCGTCGTGGTCTGCTGCTGCTCGTCGGCCAGCGCCGCCGCCTTCTCAACTACCTTCAGAAGAAGGACATCGAGCGCTACCGCTCGATCATCGAGAAGCTCGGCCTCCGCCGTTGATCTCCTGATCTTCGTGAGCAACGGGCCGTCCCCACTCGGGGGCGGCCCGTTCGCCTGTTTTGGGGTGGTTCGAGCGGGTGCCTCGGGCGCAGGCTTGAGACCGTGCATCGACAGATCGCGGGGACGCTGACCGGGCCCAGGACCAAGTACGTCGTCGTGGTGCTCTGGCTGCTCGCGCTGGTGGCCTTCGGTGGATTCGCCGGGAAGCTCACCGAGGTGCAGAACAACGAGGCGGCCTCATGGCTCCCGGCCTCCGCGGAGTCGACCCGAGGCTTCGAGAGGATGAGCCCGTTCCAGAACCCCAACGCGATCCCGACCACGCTCGTCTACACCTCGACCGCGGTCACCGGGGACGACCTCGCCGCGGTCGCCTCGGGCGACATCGCCGAGCTCGGCGGGCTCGACGGGGTCGAGGGTGAGATCGCGCCGCCGCTGCTGTCGAAGGACGGCGAGGTCGCCCAGCTCACGGTGACCTTCGACCTCGGCTCGGACGGCTGGAGCAGGATGCCCGGCACCGTCGACGACATCCGTGAGATCGCCGACCACGACGACGTACGGCTGCACGTGACCGGCCAGGGCGGCTCCGCCGCCGACGCCGCGGAGGCGTTCGGCGGCATCGACACGACGCTGCTGGCGGCCGCGCTCGTCGTGGTGGTGGTCATCTTGCTCTTCGTCTATCGCAGCCCGGTGCTCTGGGTCTTCCCGATCGTCTCGGTGGTGGTCGGTCTGGGCGTGACGATGGGCCTGGTCTACTTCCTGGCCAAGGACGCGGGGCTCACGGTCAACGGCCAGAGCCAGGCCATCTTGAGCATCCTGGCGATCGGCGCCGGGACCGACTACGCGCTGCTGCTGGTCTCCCGCTATCGCGAGGAGCTGCGCAAGTTCGAGGACCGCCACGAGGCGATGGCGCACGCGCTGCACCGCGCCGCGCCGGCGATCCTCGCCAGCGCCGTGACGGTCATCCTGGCCATGCTGTGCCTGACCTTCGCCGAGATGAACTCGACCTCGGGGATGGGACCGGTCGTCGCCGTCGGGATCGCGGTGACCTACCTGGCGATGGTCACCCTGCTGCCGGCCCTGCTGGTCATCTGCGGCCGATGGGTCTTCTGGCCGAGGCGGCCGGCGTACGGATCGGCGGAGCCGACCGAGACCGGCATGTGGGCGAGGCTCGGCGCGATGATCTCGGTCCGGCCGCGCGTGATCTGGATCGCCACCACCGGTCTTCTGCTCATCGCCTGCCTCGGTCTGCTGAGGCTCGACGCCAACGGGCTGGCCTCGGACGAGACCTACACCGAGGAGTTCGACTCGATCACCGGCCAGCAGGTCCTGGTCGACCACGACATGGCCGACCAGTCCAACCAGCTGCTCGTGGTCGCCGACGCGTCATCGCAGACGCAGGTGCAGCAGGCGCTCGACGGGGTCGAGGGGCTGGTGCCCACCGAGACCCCGGCAGGGGAGGTGAAGAGCTTCCCGCTCGGCCCGGCTCAAGACGGCGTCGTCGCGATCGCGGCGGTGATCGACGCCGACGTGACCTCGCCCGAGGCGTACGACATCGTCGATGCCGCCCGCTCGGCGGTGCACGGCGTGGACGGAGCCGGTGCCCTGGTCACCGGCACCTCGGCGATGATGCGCGACACCCTCGAGGCCAGTCAGCGCGACGACCTGGTGATCATCCCGATCGTCTTGGCGGTCGTGCTCCTGGTGCTGATGGTGCTCCTGCGTGCGCTGGTCGCGCCGCTGATCCTGCTCGGCACCGTGATCCTGTCGTTCGGTGCGGCCCTCGGCATCTCGGTGCTGCTGTTCGAGTTCGTCTTCGGGTTCGCCGGGACGGACCCGTCGTTCCCGCTGTTCGCCTTCGTGTTCCTGGTCGCGCTGGGGATCGACTACAACATCTTCCTGATGACGCGGGTGCGGGAGGAGGCTCAGGTCCGAGGCACCCGGGAGGGATCGCTCGTCGGCCTGACCTCGACCGGCGGGGTGATCACGTCCGCGGGGGTCGTCCTCGCCGCGACGTTCCTGGTGCTCGGCTCGCTGCCGATGGTCTTCCTGGCCGAGATCGGGGTGACGGTCGCGCTCGGAGTCATGCTCGACACGATGATCGTCCGGTCGATCCTGGTCACGGCCATCAACCTCGACATCGGGGACCGGATCTGGTGGCCGAGCAGACTGGCGAAGCACTAACACGAGTAAGTTAGTCATGTTAATATTTGGGCATGACGCTCCCAGGTCTGAACCGACGCACCTTCCTCACCACCGCTGCGCTCGGGGCGGCCGCCGGGGGTGCGACCCAGGCGACTGACGCGGTCCTCGCCGACGCGGTGGCAGGTGTTCCCGCGATCCTCAAGCCGCTCCCGGCGGAGCGGTTCATCGACTACGGCACCAACGCCGAGACCCGGTGGGACTCGGTCGACCCGCGCCGCTACCTGACCCCGCAGGCCGACCTGTTCGTGCGCAACCACACCGCGACCCCGCGGATCGACCCGGAGACGTACGAGCTGGAGATCTTCGGCGACGGGCTGCGCGATCCCGCCGGCGTGCGCCTCACTCTCGACGACCTCAAGGCCTTCCGGCACGTCGAGACGACCTCCGTCCACGAGTGCACCGGCAACGGCCGCAGCTTCTTCACCACCCAGCAGGGCCAGGAGGTCAGCGGCACGAAGTGGAAGCTCGGTGCGGTGGGGGCGGTCCGCTGGAAGGGCGTACGCCTCCACGACGTCCTCACCGCCGTCGGTGTCCGCCGGGACGCGGTCTCGGTGCAGGCGACCGGGCTGGACGCCAGCTATGTGGACAAGGGTGTCGACCACGGCCGGGTGCGCCGCCCGTTCCCGATCGAGAAGGCCTACGACGACGCCTTGCTGGTGTGGGGCGCCAACGGCGAGGCCCTGCTGCCCGACCACGGCTTCCCGCTGCGGCTGCTGCTGCCGGGCTGGATCGGGATCGCCTCGATCAAGTGGCTCGGCTCGCTGGAGGTGTCCACGAGCGTGCTGACCTCGCCGTGGGACACGAAGTGGTACAACGTCGACGGTCCGCTGACCGTCAACCCGGTCCGCTCCGCCCTCGAGCTGGAGTGGAACGCCGAGATCCCGGCGGGGGAGCGGATCGTGCTGAGCGGCCGGTCCTGGTCCGGCGCGGCCCCCATCGCGCGGGTCGAGATCAGCACCGACGGCGGTGAGACCTGGTCGCCGGCCGTCCAGCACGCGCCGGGCCGCCCCACCGGCGGCCACGGCCTCGGCTGGGCGCAGTGGGACTTCACCTGGCGCGACCCGGCGCCGGGGGCGTACGAGATCCTCGTCCGCGCCACCGACCGCGCCGGCCGCACCCAGCCCGACGTCGCCGCCCACAACCCCGGCGGCTACTTCTTCGACGCCGTCGTACGGCACCCGGTCACGGTCGTCTGAGACACGCGTCCAGAACTCGTTACAGCCGCGCGTTCCACGTTTCGGGCGGTCGGCGGATAGGCTGGACCGAGAGTGCTACGGCCACCGGCCGGCGTACGAAGAAAATGATCATCACCAGGAGCGGCCCGCCCGTCCGGCTCGGTCCTCGGTAGTGACTCCCAGATCTCGGCAGATGCCGAGAAGGCTGAGGGTCTCGATCGAAGACCGGCCCTGTGCGTAGCGAACGCACACGCCCGGCGCGGGGGCGCTCCGCGACAAAGACTAAGGACGAAATCCTTGACCGAACCAGTCATCACTGCCGTCGAGACCACCATCGACAACGGCAAGTTCGGCACCCGCACCGTCAAGTTCGAGACCGGGCTGCTCGCCCGCCAGGCCGCGGGTTCCGTGACCGCCTACCTCGACGACGAGACGATGCTGCTGTCGGCGACCACCGTCTCCAAGCAGCCGAAGGACCACTTCGACTTCTTCCCGCTCACCATCGACGTGGAGGAGCGGATGTACGCCGCGGGCAAGATCCCCGGCTCCTTCTTCCGTTCCGAGGGTCGCCCGGGTGAGGACGCGATCCTCACCTGCCGCCTCAT
This sequence comes from Nocardioides sp. NBC_00368, assembly GCF_036090055.1. Classification (NCBI taxonomy): domain Bacteria; kingdom Bacillati; phylum Actinomycetota; class Actinomycetes; order Propionibacteriales; family Nocardioidaceae; genus Nocardioides; species Nocardioides sp. NBC_00368. The sequence goes on along the minus strand of NZ_CP107970.1, from coordinate 2,327,861 downwards.
CGACCGCCCGCTGCGCCCGACCTTCAAGAAGGGTCTGCGCAACGAGGTCCAGGTCGTCATCACCGTCATGGCGCTCGACCCCGACCAGCCCTACGACGTGCTCGCGATCAACGCCGCGTCGATGTCCACCCAGCTCTCCGGCCTGCCGTTCTCCGGCCCGGTCGGCGGCGTGCGCGTCGCCCTGATCGAGGGCCAGTGGGTCGCCTTCCCGACCCACAGCCAGCTCGAGAACGCCGTCTTCGACATGGTCGTCGCCGGCCGCGTCACCGACTCCGGCGACGTCGCCATCATGATGGTCGAGGCCGAGTCCACCGAGAAGACCTGGGACCTGGTCCAGTCCGGTGCCCAGGCCCCGACCGAGCCGATCGTGGCCGGTGGCCTCGACGCCGCCAAGCCGTTCATCAAGCAGCTGGTCGAGGCCCAGGCCGAGCTGGCCAAGCAGGCCGCCAAGCCGGTCCAGGACTACCCGGTCTTCCTGGACTACCAGGACGACGTCTACGAGGCCGTCGAGGCCACCGTCGGCGCCGACGTCACCGACCTCTACAGCGTCAAGGGCTCGCGCGAGCGCGTCCTGACCAAGCTGGAGCGCGAGGAGGAGGGCGACCGGATCAAGCTCGCCCTGCTCGAGAAGCTCGGCGCCCAGTTCGAGGGTCGCGAGGGCGAGATCGGTGCGGCCTACAAGGCCATCACCAAGAAGGCCATCCGCACCCAGGTCCTGCGTGACAAGGTCCGCATCGACGGTCGCGGCCTGGCCGACATCCGTCCGCTGCACTCCGAGGTCGGCGTGATCCCGCGGGTCCACGGCTCCTCGCTCTTCGAGCGCGGCGAGACCCAGATCCTCGGTGTCACCACCCTCGACATGCTGAAGATGGAGCAGCAGCTCGACACCCTCTCCCCGGAGAAGTCGCGCCGCTACATGCACAAGTACGTCTTCCCGCCGTTCTCCACCGGTGAGACCGGCCGGGTCGGCTCGCCCAAGCGCCGCGAGGTCGGCCACGGTGCGCTCGCCCGCCGCGCGCTCCTGCCGGTGCTCCCGAGCCGCGAGGAGTTCCCCTACGCGATCCGCCAGCTCTCCGAGGCCATGGGCTCCAACGGCTCCACCTCGATGGGCTCGGTCTGCGCCTCGACGATGTCGCTGCTCAACGCCGGTGTCCCGCTGAAGGCCCCGGTCGCCGGTATCGCGATGGGCCTGATCTCCGGTGAGATCGACGGCGAGACCAAGTACGTCGCGCTCACCGACATCCTCGGTGCCGAGGACGCCTTCGGCGACATGGACTTCAAGGTCGCCGGCACCGCGGAGTTCGTGACCGCGCTGCAGCTCGACACCAAGCTGGACGGCATCCCGGCCGAGGTCCTCGCCCAGGCCCTCAACCAGGCCAAGGACGCGCGTACGACCATCCTGGACGTCATGCACGAGGCCATCGGCGGCGTCGAGGAGATGGCCCCGACCGCTCCGCGGATCATCACCGTGAAGGTCCCCGTCGACAAGATCGGCGAGGTCATCGGCCCGAAGGGCAAGGTGATCAACCAGATCCAGGAGGACACCGGCGCCCAGATCTCCATCGAGGACGACGGCACGGTGCTCATCGGTGCGACCGACGGCGCTGCCGCCGAGGCCGCCCGGGCGGCGGTCAACGCGATCGCCAACCCGACCATGCCCGAGGTCGGCGAGCGCTACCTCGGCACGGTCGTGAAGACGACCAACTTCGGTGCGTTCGTCGCCCTGCTCCCGGGCAAGGACGGCCTGCTCCACATCACCAAGCTGCGCGCCCTCAACGGCGGCAAGCGGGTGGAGTCGGTCGAGGACGTCGTCGAGGTCGGCCAGAAGATCCAGGTCGAGATCGCCGAGATCGACGACCGCGGCAAGCTGTCGCTCGCCCCGGTGCTCGAGGAGGAGGCTCCCGCCGAGGAGACTCCGGCTGAGACCGCCACCGAGGCCGCAGACGAGGAGTGACCTTGGCGTCACGCACCACTGAGTGGAACGCCTCTGGCTCCGCTTCGGCACGAGGGACCGGTCGACACACGGGTGTCGGCCGGTCCTCCGGCTATAACCAGGAGCCCGGCACCACCGTCACGCTCGAGCAGACCGAGGTCAACGGCGCGGTGACGTCGCTGGTGCGACGTACGGTCCACCCCTCGGGCCTGCGGATCGTGACCGAGCAGATGGCCGGGGTCCGCTCGGCGGCCGTGGGCGTCTTCATCGGCGTCGGGTCCCGGGACGAGACCGCGCGTCAGCACGGCTGCTCCCACTTCCTCGAGCACCTGCTGTTCAAGGGCACCCCGTCGCGTACGGCCTTGGAGATCTCCTCCTCGCTGGACCGCGTCGGCGGGGAGTTCAACGCCTACACCGCCAAGGAGTACACCTGCTTCCACGCGCGTGTGCTCGACGTCGACCTGCCGCTGGCGATCGACGTCGTCGGCGACATGCTGACCTCCTCGCTGATCACCGCCGAGGACGTCGAGGCCGAGCGTGACGTGATCCTCGACGAGATCGCCATGCACGACGACGATCCCGACGACGTGATCCACAACCTCGTCGCCGCCCAGGCATGGGGCGCCGAGACGCCGCTCGGGCGGGGCATCGCCGGCACGGAGGCCTCGATCTCCGCGCTGACCCGCGAGGAGATCGACGACTTCTACCGGGAGCACTACGTGGCGCCCAGGATGGTCGTCTCGGTCGCCGGCAACGTCGACCACGACGAGGTCGTGGCGATGGTGGAGAAGGCGTTCTCCGGCTCGGGCTTCCTGACAGCCGCGGCCGCTCCCGTGGCGCCGCGTGAGGGGTCACCGCTCGAGGTCGCTCCCGGCGAGACCAGCGCCCAGCGCCCGCTGGAGCAGGTCAACGTGATCCTGGCCCGCGAAGGCCTGCAGCGCGGCGACGACCGGCGCTTCGCCTTCGAGGTGGTCAACACCGCCGTCGGCGGGGCGACGTCCTCACGGCTCTTCCAGGAGGTCCGCGAGCACCGGGGCCTGGCCTACGCGGTCTACTCCTACGCCTACAGCCACGCCGAGACGGGGCTCTTCGGGGTCCAGGTCGGGTGTCTGCCGGCCAAGCTCGACGAGGTCCTCGAGGTCGTACGCTCCGAGCTGGCCGCCGTCGCCCGCGACGGCATCACCGCCGAGGAGCTCGAGCTCGGCAAGGGCCAGCTCCGCGGCGGGCTCGTGCTGGGCCTGGAGGACTCGGCCTCCCGGATGTCCCGCATCGGCCGTGCCGAGCTGGTCCACCGCGAGCTCTACTCGATCGACGAGGTCCTGGCGCGCATCGACGCGGTCACGCTGGAGGACTGTCGCGAGGTCGCCGCCGAGATCCTCTCCCGGCCCGAGATCCTCGCGGTCGTGGGACCGGCCTGAGAGCCGGGCGGCCTCAAGGGATACCCGGTCGACCGGGTATCCCTGGGGTTGACGGGCACCGAAACACCCGACAACCCCGAGAACTCCCCGTCAACCTGGCGGGAACGTCTCGGGATGTGGACGTCGGTGGCTACCGCTTGCCGATGATCCCGACCGCGGCCGGGACCTTGGAGTCGACGATGGAGACCCGGAAGCCGGCGTCGGCCAGGGCCTTGCTCGACTTCTCGATGATCTCGGGGACCTGCTCACGCTGGGTGGCCTCGTAGAAGAGGTTGACGGTGCCGCCGGGGAGGACGCGCTCGTGGAGCAGCGCGATCTCGGCGGATGCGTCCCGCACCCAGAACAGGTTGACGTTGAACGCGAAGACCTTCGTCAGCCGCTTGACCGGCACCCGCAGCGTCGCGAGGTCGATCTGGCGAACCGTGAGGCGTCCTGCCTCCAGGTATTTCGCGCAGCGTCGCTTCGTACGATCGACACCCGACTCCGAGCGGTCGATCGCAAACAGCTTTCCGGTCTCCAGCCGGCTACAGATCAGCTCGGCACCAGCCCCCGGACCGCAGCCGATCTCAAGGACATGATCGTTCGGTTGAATGTCCATGAAGTCAACGGCCCAACGGATCCGAGCAGGGATCGTCTGCACCACCATGGGTCCAAGACTGCCAGATCCTTCTACGGTTCTGCTCACGACCCTCGCCAGACAGTGTTCACCGGATGCTGGTGGATCGTTGCTCGAGCGTGATCTATAGGGTTTCGCCCATGACTAAGGTGGCTGTTCTCGGTGCACGTGGCAAGCTCGGTTCGGCGGTCTGCGATGCCGTCGAGTCCGCCGACGACCTCGAGCTCGTGGCTCGGATCGGCCGTGGCGACGAGCTGTCGATGATCACCGACGCCGGCGCCGAGGTGGCCGTCGACGTGACCACGCTCGAGGCCGTGATGGGCAACGCCGAGTTCTGCCTGTCCCACGGCGTGCACACGGTGATCGGCACCTCGGGCTTCGGCCCCGACCGCGTCGAGCAGCTCGAGACCTGGCTGGCGAAGTCCCCGGGTGTCGGTGCGATGGTGGTCCCCAACTTCTCGGTCGGTGCCGTGCTGATGATGAGGTTCGCCGAGCTCGCCGCGGCCCACTTCCCGTCGGTGGAGATCGTCGAGACCCACCACGAGCGGAAGGCCGACGCTCCCTCCGGTACGGCACGCAGGACCGCCGAGCTCGTCGCTGCGGCGCGCCGGGAGGCCGGCGTGGGCCCGGCACCCGACGCGACCACCTCGGCGCTCGACGGCGCCCGTGGCGCCTCCGTCGACGGCATCCCGGTCCACTCGCTGCGGATGGCCGGGTCGGTCGCCCATCAGGAGGTCGTCCTCGGCGGCGTCGGGGAGCTCCTGACCATCCGCCACGACTCGCTCTCCCACACCTCCTTCGCCCACGGCGTGCTCGCCGCGATCCGCGGCATCGGCTCGCGGCCGGGGCTCACCATCGGTCTCGAGGACGTCCTCGGGCTGGCCTGAGCGCGGTGGGGGAGCCGGCTCAGCGCGGGCAGAGCTCCTTGCCTCGCAGCCGGTCGGCCGTGGGCTCCCCGGCGGCCCCGGCGGCCTCGGCGGGGTCGGCGAGCAGGCTGCGGTAGTCGTCGTGCCGCAGCGGTCCGTCGGCGAGCTCGCCCGAGGAGCGCGGCACCTGCAGCGGCTCGGCGTCGTACTCCATCTCCACCCGGTCCACGCCCGGGATCGAGGTCAGCGACAGCACCGTCTGTGCCGTCGCGAGCACGACCCGGTTGGTGGCGATGGTGTCGTCGGCGGAGGCGCGGAGGTGGGCGGTGCGGTCGGTGATGGCCACGAGCTCCAGCCATCCCTGCGGGGGAAGGGCGGTGCCGAGGCCAGCACCCAGCTCGCGCCCCGAGGGGCCGTCACCGAGCTGGCCGAGAATGTCCCTCGCGACCCCGGTCAACGTCTTCGCGCAGAAGCTCGCCGCGGGCCGGCCGACGAGCCGGTCCTGGGCGTCCACCCAGTAGAGCCGCGGTCCGGCGGCCCCGGTCTCCGCGCCCGAGGGCACCTCGCCCGCGTCCTCGAGCAGGTGGTAGGGCACCTCGGAGGGATCGACGGTGCGCACCTGGTCGTCGTCCGGCACACCGCACGCCGCGAGCAGGAGCAGCCCCGCGGCCACTGCCGCCCAGGACGTACGCACCGCCCTCATGTCACCTCCCGGCCCGACCTGGACCGCGCCGTGGGCGCCAGCGGGAGGGAGAGCACGAAGTCGGCGCCGCCGGAGGCGGTGTCGCGACACCAGACCGAGCCGTCGTGGAGCTGGGCGGTCTGCTCCACGATGCTCAGCCCGAGTCCGCTGCCCGTGGTCGCGCCGCGGGCGCCCAGCCGGGCGAACCTGTCGAAGATGCGCTCTCGTTCCGCGGCGGGGACGCCGGGACCGGAGTCGACGACGTGGATCTCGGCGTGGCGGCGCCGGGAGGTGGCGCGGACGGCGGTCAGGCCACCGCCGTGGGTCTCGGCGTTGCGGACCAGGTTGGCCAGCGCCCGGTGGACCTGGAGCCGGTCGGCATAGATCTCGAGGTCGGCCGGCACCTCGACCACCACCTCGTCGCCGATGCGGGCCTCGCGGAGAGTCGCGGCGACGAGGTCGGCGACGCCCAGCAGCTCCCACTCCGACTCGCGTACGCCGGCATCGAGCCGTCCCAGCGTGATCAGGTCCTCCAGCGCCCCGCGGAACCGGGCCAGCTCGCCGGCCATCAGCCCGACGGCCGTCGCGGAGCTCGGCGAGAGGCTGCGGTCGCCCTGCAGGACACCGAGGCTGGTGGTGAGGGTGGCCACCGGCGTACGGAGCTCGTGGCTGACGTCGGCGGCGAAGCGGGCGTCGTGGTCGAGGCGTTCGACCACGGTGTCCACCATCGTGTTGAACGACCCGGTGAGCGTCGCCAGGTCGGGGTCGTCGGTCGCCTCGACCCGGGTGTCGAGCTCGCCGGCGGAGATCCGGGCAGCGGCGAGCGCGACCTGCCGCAGGGGGCGCAGCACCCGCCGGGCGGCGTACCAGCCCAGGATGCCGCCGGCGACGGTCGTGAGCGCCGCGGAGATGGCGAGGGCGTAGCCCATCGTGTCGAGCGTCTGGCTGAGCTCCTTGGCGTGGGTGACCTCGTAGTAGTCGGCACCGACGCCTTCGAGGGGGATCCCGACCACGATGTTGGGCCGGTCGCCGGCATCGTTCCAGGCCAGCGCCACGTCGCCGGCCTCGACGCTCCTGGCGACGCTGCTGGTGGCGTCGTGGACGGGAGTGGTGAGGTCGGAGGAGTACCACTGGCCGTCCTGGTGGACGAGGACCGTGGTGCGCCGCGGCTGGGCGATCTCGGTGAGGACGTCGGCCACGTTGACCCCGTTCGTACGCAGCCTCTCCTTGACCAGCGCGGCGTCGATGTAGGCCTGCTGCAGAGCGTTGCGCTCGCGCTGCACGATCAGGTAGTGACGCGCGGAGAAGTAGGTGCCGAAGGCCAGGATCAGGCTGATCAGCAGGGCTCCGGCGGCGAAGGCAGTGACCACGTTGGTGCGCAGCCCCCGGCGGGGCGGGCGCCGGCTCATCGCGGATCCAGGCGGTAGCCCAGTCCGCGGACCGTCGAGATGACGCCACGAGCCGACGGGTCGGTGTCGACCTTGGTGCGCAGCCGGCTGACGTGCACGTCGACGACGCGGACGTCGCCGTGGTGGCCCTCCGGCCACATCTGGCTGACCAGGTTCTCGCGGGTCATCACCCGGCCCGGACTCGTCGCCAGGGCGAGCAGGAGCTTGAACTCCGTGCTGGTCAGGTGGAGGTCCTCCGCTCCTCGGCGCAGGGTCGCGCCCGCGGGGTCGAAGACCAGCGGTCCGTCGGTCGAGTCGAGCACGATGCCGCCGGCGGGCGTGTAGCCGCTGGTGGAGGGGACCAGCGGGTAGTCCGGGCGCCGCAGCGCGGCCTTGATCCGGGCGCGGACCTCGGCGACGTCGAAGGGCTTGCGTACGTAGTCGTCGGCTCCCGCCTCCAGTGCGGCGACCACGTCCTTGGCGCCGTCGCGGGCGCTGATCACGATGATGGGGGCGGTCGTCCGCGGCCGGACGGAGCGGATGAAGGTGAACCCGTCGATGCCACCGAGCATCAGGTCGACCAGCATCACGTCGAACGACCGCTCGGCGTCCAGCTCGAGGGCGACCTCGGCGTCGTCGGCCTCGCCGACCGCGTATCCCTCCTGCTCGAGGAAGAGCCGGAGAGACGTACGCAGCCCGTAGTCGTCCTCCAGGATGAGCACTCGTCTGGCTGCCTCTTGCACGTCGGGCATCGTCTCACCCGGGTGGTGACGACACCGGGCTGTTGCGCTCGGCCGGCCCGAAGTGACACGAAACTGACACGAAACTGCGAAGACACCTCCATACAGCGCCGTCAGTGTGGGCCGCATGAGCGAGGCTGACTTCTACCCGGTCGAGGAGACCGTCGTCGTCCCGTTCTCGGACGTCACCTGCCGGCGGGCGATCCACAACCTGCGCTGGCGGCTGGCCGAGATGCTCGCGAGCGCTCCCGAGGCGGTCGTGGTCGACCTGACCGGGCTGACCCGGTTCTCCTCGACGACGGTCGCCGCCCTGCTCTGGGCGAAGCGGCGCTGCGGGACCCGGGGTGTGCCCCTGCGTCTCCGCAACGCCGACCCGGCGCTCGCCGGCCGGCTCCGCCGGGCCGGTCTCGACACCATCTGGGACATCCAGACGGCCCCAGCCACACCATCCCCCACCCGAGAGGTCAGTTGATGAGCAACCACGTCCACGAGACGGACCGCGAGCAGGCATCCGGCCTGCTGACGCCGGACCAGGCGATGAGCCAGGTGCGGGCGTGGACGGACTCACGTGTCGTCGGCGACCGGGCCGCGAACCGGCTCGAGGTGCTTGCCGCCTTCGGCGTGCACGTGGCCGCCTCCAGCCTGCCCGGCGAGATCTGGGTCAAGCTGGCCTGGCGTACGCCGACCCGGGTCGAGCTCTCCACGGTCTGGACGCTCACCTCGATGCCCGCCGCCACACCCGAGCCCTACATCGCCGAGAAGCTCACCGACCTGACCAGCTCGTGGAGCTTCCAGGAACGCGCCGGCGGCGCCAGCCTGGTCTGCGAGGTCGAGGACCCTCCCGGGTCCGACGAGACTCAGCGGTAGTCGTCGGGGAGCTGGGCGCCGATCTTGACCTGCGGCTTGGGCAGGCGCAGCGGACGGATCTGGATGGCCCGCATGATCGCGTAGTAGGTCGTGCCCTTGAGGTCGTTGTCGGGGAAGCGGCGCCTGAGCTCCTTGCGCAGCAGGAAGCGCAGCGCGATCAGGTTGACGATCACGGTGGCCATCACGACGAGGGTGAAGAGCTGGGAGTACATCGCCAGCTCGACGCTGACGTAGGGCACCACCAGCGCGATGATCAGCACCGGGAGCACGATCTCGGCGAAGGTGAAGCGGGCGTCGATCCAGTCGCGGATGAACCGCTTGACCGGGCCCTTGTCGCGCAGCGGCAGGTAGCGCTCGTCGCCGGTCTTCATCGCCTGGCGCATCTTGTCGCCCTGCTCGGCCCGCTGGGCGCGGTTGGCGGCGTTGATCTCCTTGCGCGTACGCGGCTGCTTGAGGCGCGCCTTGCGAGCCGCCTCCGCTTCCTTGCGCGTGGGGGTCGGTCGACCCTTGCCGGTCTCCTTGACCGGGCTCTCGGGCTCGACGACCTGCGGGGCGGGGGACTTGCGACCGAACAACTTAAGTGACCTCTTACCTGTTGGCTGGGACACACACAGGATATCCCGTGCGGCCTTGACAGCGAGTTTTGTGGACCCGACCTAAGGTGAGAGGCAACACTTGTCCTAGGACGACGAGAGTCCAGCGGCAAGCGACGACGCGGGGCGGCCGGCGGTCGGCCGCATATGAGAGGCGTAAAGGGAACCGATGAGTGTGATGAAGCGGCTGAGCCTGGTCTTCAAGGCGAAGGCAAACAAGGCGCTCGACAAGGCCGAGGACCCACGGGAGGTGCTCGACTACAGCTACCAGAAGCAGCTTCAGATGCTGCAGCAGGTGCGTCGCGGCGTCGCGGACGTCGCGACCAGCCGCAAGCGCGTCGAGCTGCAGATCAACGGGCTCAAGCAGCAGTCCGACAAGCTCACCGGTCAGGCCCAGAAGGCCATCGAGATGAACCGAGAGGACCTCGCTCGCGAGGCGCTGACCCGCAAGTCCGGTCTGACCAGCCAGATCAACGATCTCAGCACCCAGCTCGCGACCCTCCAGGGTGAGGAGGAGAAGCTCACCCTCGCCCAGCAGCGGCTGCAGGCCAAGGTGGAGTCCTTCCGCACCAAGAAGGAGACCATCAAGGCGACCTACACCGCCGCCGAGGCGCAGACCCGGATCAACGAGGCCGTCTCCGGCATCGGCGAGGAGATGGGCGACGTCGGCCTGGCGATGCAGCGTGCCGAGGACAAGACCCTCGAGATGCAGGCCCGCGCCGGCGCCGTCGACGAGCTGCTCGCCTCGGGTGCCCTCGACGACCTCACCGCCGGCCCCTCCGACGACATCACCCGCCAGCTCGACGCGCTCAGCTCGACCAACGACGTCGAGGCCGAGCTCGCCGCGCTCAAGGGCCTCAACGCCCCGCAGCAGACGCAGGCGCTGCCCGGCGCCGACGCCAACGCGCCGGTGATCGACGTGGAATCGACCGAGAAGAAGGCCGAGCAGTGATCGTTCGCATCCTGGGCGAGGGGCAGTACGACGTCGACGACGCCGCTGTCGACAAGCTCAACGAGCTCGACGCCGCTGTCGAGGCTGCCTGCCAGGGCACCGACGAGGCCGTCTTCGAGGCGGCGCTCGCCGCGCTGCTCGACAGCGTCCGTTCGCTGGGCACGGCCCACCCGGTCGACGCGATCGACTCCTCCGACCTGATCCTCCCCGGACCCGGCTCCACACTCGCCGAGGTCTCCGAGATGCTCGGCGACGAGGGCCTCATCCCTGGCTGAGCAGCATGTCACGCTTCCAGGGTGATGCCGGGCTGACCGTCCGGATGACCACGGTGATGTTCCTGCTCGGCGCGCTGTTCGTCGGGCTCATCGTGGCGCTGATGTTCGTGCTGCCCTCCCAGTGGGCGCCGATCATCGGCATCGTCGGGCTCGGCATCGCCTGGTGGCAGTGGTACTCCTCCGACACCCTCGCGATGCGCGCCATGCGCGCGCGAGAGGTGTCCGCCCAGGAGGCGCCGGAGCTGCACGCGATGATCGACCGGCTGTGCGCACTGGCCGACATGCCGAAGCCGCGGGTCGGGATCGCCTACACCGACATGCCCAACGCCTTCGCCACCGGCCGCTCGCCGAAGCGGTCCGCGGTCGTGGTGACCACCGGCATCATGCAGCGGCTGAGCGCCGAGGAACTGGAGGGCGTGCTCGCCCACGAGCTCTCCCACGTCGCCCACCGCGACGTGCTGGTGATGACGGTCGCCTCCTCGGCGGGCATCGTCGCCGGGATGCTGAGCCGCGGCTCGCAGTACGGCGCCTACGCCGGTGGCGGCCGCCGCGACAACAACAACGGTCTTCCGGTGTGGCTGGTGGTGCTGCTGGTCTCGCTCGCGGTCTACGCCGTGTCCTGGCTGCTGCTGCGGATGCTCTCGCGCTACCGCGAGCTGGCCGCCGACCGGGCCGGCGCGCAGCTGACCATGAAGCCGGCCGCGCTAGCCAGCGCGCTGCAGAAGATCACCGGCGAGATCTCCGCGATCCCGAGCCGGGACCTGCGGTCCTCGCAGGCGATGAACGCGTTCTTCATCGCCCCCGCGATCAGCGGCCAGTCGCTGCGTACGCTGACCTCGACCCATCCGTCGCTGGAGCAGCGTCTGGAGCAACTCGCCCGGATCGAGGCCGAGCTCGGCCGTCCGGCGCAGTAGGGTCGGCCCCGTGGGCTTCTGGGACGTCATCACGGGTCGTACGCGACCGAAGCAGGCCAACCTCGACGCGCTGTTCGCGGTGCCGACCGCCGCGCTCACCATGCAGACCTCGCTCGGACTGGTCCCGACCGGCGACGGCGCGGTCTGCTACCGGGCCGCGGCGGGCGCCGGGTTCGCCGGCACCCAGAACGACGTCGTCGAGCTGCTCGGCGCCTCCGAGAACGCGCCGAAGGTGACCACGAGCGTCGACGAGTTCGGCTTCACCTGGCTCAGTGTCGACCGCGAGCCGCTGGACCCGGACAACCCCGACATCACCGGCCTGGTCACCGACCTGCACGCGGTCAACACGACGCTGGAGATGAACGGCTTCGGCCCCGGGCTGCTGTGCTCCCTGATCGCCTTCGAGGGCGCCGACGGGCGGCGGGTCGGCCTGATCTACCTCTACAAGCAGGGCACCTTCTACCCCTTCGTCCCCACCGGCCCGCAGCAGCGCGACAACCTCCTCGAGATCAACGTCCGCACCGCGGTCGAAGGCGACCTCCCGGTCGAGAAGGATCTGTCCCGCTGGCTCGCTGTCTGGGGCGCCCCCGGGCTCTGACCGAGAGGCGGTCGAGATGGAACGCGCACGGAGCTTCGGAGCGGTCGCGGAGGACTACGAGCGCTACCGTCCCGGCTATCCCGAGAGCCTGGTCGCGCTGGTGAGCGAGGTCGCCGACGGACCGGTGCGCCGGGCGATCGAGATCGGCGCCGGCACCGGGAAGGCGACCCGCACGTTCGCGGGCGCCGGGATCGAGGTGGTCGCGACCGACCCCGACGCCGAGATGCTCACCGTGCTCCGCCGCGAGTGCGCCGGGCTGCCGGTGACCACCGTGCGCGCCGCACTGGAGGACCTCGACCCGGCCGACCACCAGCCGTTCGACCTGCTCTACGCGGCCGCGGCCTGGCACTGGACCGCGCCGGAGACCCGGTGGGACCGGGCCGCCGCCCTGGTCCGCGACGGGGGAGCGGTGGCCTTCTTCGGTGGTCCCTTCGAGCTCGCCGACGACGAGGTCGCCGCCGTCGAGAAGGAGATGATCGCGGCGTACGCCCCGGAAGGCCGTCACCTGCCGCCGCCGTCGCCGCCGGACGCGCCGATGCTGTTCCCCGGGGACGAGATGCTGGCCGACGACCGGCTGCGTGACGTACGCCAGTGGGAGGTGCGCCGCCGGTTCGTCCTCGCCCGCGAGGACTATCTCCGCCACCTCGACACGATCTCCGCGATCCGGATCCTCCCGGACGCCGGTAGGTCTGCGCTCTTCGCCGACCTGGCCGCGGGGCTCCCCGAGCAGGTCGAGGTGCGCGCCGACCTGATGCTCCACACCGCCCGCCGCGTGAGCGGGAGCGCGTCGGATTCACAGTCTCCGCACAGCGGGAGCCGACCTCCCGCATAGCCGCGCTCACGACAGTCCTCTCGTCAGACCTCCGGCGCCCGCCGGGGCGTAGGAGAGAGGCAGTGTGGTGCGCAGGAGACTCACGGAGCGGTGGCGGAGGCTGGGGCGTACGGCCCGGATCCTGCTCGCCGCCGGGGTGGCGGCCGTGGTGGTCGGTGGGGGAGCGGGCGCCTGGGCGCTCACCCGCGAGGACACCACGCAGTCGCAGGCGATGCAGGTCCAGGCGACGTCGGGGACGGTGAAGGAGACGGTGTCGGCCAGCGGCACCGTGGAGGCGGCCGAGACCGCCGACCTGTCGTTCGAGGTCTCCGGCACGGTGACGAAGGTCTACGTCGCCGAGGGCGACACCGTGAAGAAGGGCGACGCCCTGGCCGGGGTGGACGACACCACCCTCGTCGCCAACCGCACCGCGGCCGAGTCGGCCCTCACCGCCGCGCAGGAGCAGCTCGACACCGACGAGTCCTCGGGGGCCTCCGACGTCCAGATCGCCTCCGACCAGGCCGCCGTCGCGGCCGCAGAGGCCGACCTCGACTCCGCCCGCCAGGCCGTGAAGGACGCCGTCCTGCGGGCCACCATCGGCGGCACCGTCACCGCCTTCGACATCGCCGTGGGCGACGTCGTCGGCTCCTCGTCGGGCTCCACGGACTCGGGCTCGGGTGGGTCCGGTGGCTCCGGTTCGTCGATGGGCGGCGGCTCGGAAGACACGGGCACCGACAGCTCCACGGGCTCCTCCGACACCGGGACGGTCTCGATCGTCTCGGCGGGCAGCTTTGTCGTCGAGGCAACGGTCAGCGCCGACGACGCGGCTTCGCTGAAGAAGGGCCTGCAGGCCACGGTCACGGTCAACGGGGTCGACGAGGAGGTCTTCGGCACGGTCGCGACGGTCGGCAAGGTCGCCGAGACGAGCTCCTCGGGCGCCGCGGTCTTCCCGGTGAGCATCACGGTGACCGGGGAGCGCGACGACCTCTACCCGGGCACGTCCGCGACCGCCGAGATCACCGTCGAGCAGCGCGAGGACGTCCTCACCGTGACCAGCGCCGCGATCACGACCGAGGGCGACCAGGCGTACGTCCAGAAGGTCGTCGACGGCAAGACGGTCAAGACCAAGGTGACGATCGGTGAGGTGTACGGCACCACGACCGAGATCACCGAGGGGCTCGCCGAGGGCGACACCGTCGAGATCGAGGGCTTCACCCGTCCCGCAGGCGGGGGCTCCGGGTCCGGGAACCGCGAAGGCGGCGAGGAAGGCGGCTTCGGCGGCTTCGGCGAGGACGGGCAGCCGGGGCAGCTGCCCGGTGGCGGGCAGTTCCCCGGTGGCGGGATGACGGGCCAGACGGGAGGCGGTCAGTGAGCGCGGGCGCCGCGGTCGTCTGCCTGGGGGGCGTGCGGAAGACGTACAGCTCCGGCTCGATCGAGTTCGAGGCCCTGCGTGGTGTCGAGATGGAGATCGACGCGGGGGAGTACGTCGCCGTGATCGGCCCCTCCGGCTCCGGAAAGTCGACCCTGATGAACATCCTCGGCTGCCTCGACGTGCCGACCGAGGGCAGCTACCTCCTCGGCGGCGAGGACGTCTCGACGATGTCGGAGGCATCCCTCGCCCACGTACGCAACCGGCGGATCGGCTTCGTCTTCCAGCAGTTCAACCTGCTGCCGAGCCTGCCCGCCTGGCGCAACGTCGAGCTCCCGCTGACCTACGCCGGTGTCCCCAGGTCGCAGCGCCGCGAGCGCGCCGCCCGGGCGCTGGCGAGGGTCGGGCTCGGCGACCGGCTCGAGAACCGTCCCGGTGAGCTCTCCGGCGGCCAGCAGCAGCGGGTCGCGGTGGCCCGGGCGCTGGTCACCGAGCCGGACATCATCCTGGCCGACGAGCCGACCGGCAACCTCGACTCGGGCTCGTCCGAGGCCGTGCTGGCGCTGCTCGACGAGCTGCACGCGAGCGGGCGGACCATCGTGCTGATCACCCACGAGCACGACGTCGCCGCGCGTGCCGGCCGCAACCTGACCATCCGCGACGGCCTGATCACGGCCGACGAGCCGGTGCTCGCCGGAGGTGCGCGATGAGCTGGGCCGAGACCCTCGCGACCGCATGGGACGCGGTGCGCTCGCACCGCCTGCGGTCGCTGCTGACCATGCTCGGCATCGTCATCGGCATCGCCTCGGTGGTGCTCACCGTCGGCCTCGGCCAGGGGGCGCAGGACCAGGTCAAGAGCCAGATCAGCGTACTGGGGAGCAACCTGCTGATCGTCTCGCCGGGCTCGTCCACCGACTCCTCGGGCGTACGCGGCGGCTTCGGGTCGGCCTCCACGCTGACCCTCTCCGACGCCGAGGCGCTCGCTGACGACGAGGCCGCTCCCGACGTGAAGGCGGTCGCCCCGGTGACCACCTCCAACGCCCAGCTCGACACCGCCTCCACCAACTGGACGACCTCGCTGGTCGGCGCCACCACCACGTGGCCCGAGGTCCGCAAGCGCGAGGTCGCGACCGGCCGGTTCTTCAACTCCCAGGAGGTCGCCTCCGGCGCGAAGGTGGTCGTGCTCGGCGCCGACACGGCCGCCGAGCTCTTCACCGGGCCGGCCAGTCCGGTCGGGGAGACGGTCTCGGTCGGTGGCACCGCTCTGACCGTGATCGGGGTACTGGAGTCGACCGGAGCGAGCTCATCGGGCTCGACCGAGGACGACACCGCGGTCACCCCGATGGGCACGGCCAAGGCACTCACCGGCTCGACCGACGGCTCGGTCTCGACCGTCTACGTCGAGGCGGTCTCCGACGAGGCCCTGGCGGCCGCCTACCAGGAGATCGACGCGCTGCTGCTCAACCTGCACGGTGTCACCGCGGAGGAGGCCGACTTCTCCATCTCTTCGCAGGACTCGCTGGTCGAGACCGCCAACGCCACCAACAAGACCCTGACGGTGCTGCTCGGCGGCATCGCGGCCATCTCGCTGCTCGTGGGCGGCATCGGCGTCATGAACATCATGCTCGTCTCCGTCACCGAGCGGATCCGCGAGATCGGCCTGCGCAAGGCGCTCGGCGCGACCCCGGCCGTGATCCGGCGCCAGTTCCTGGCCGAGGCATCCCTCCTCGGCCTGGCCGGAGGCATCGTCGGCATCGCCATCGCCGCCGTCGGCGCCTGGGGTCTGCCCGGCCTGATCGACCAGCCCGTGTCCCTGTCTCTCCTCGCGACCGCCGCCGCCCTGGTCACCTCCCTGGCGCTCGGCGTCGGCTTCGGGGTCTACCCCGCCGGCCGGGCCGCTCGCCTGACCCCGATCGACGCGCTCCGCAGCGAGTGACATCACCATCTCGACGTACGAAGGAACCTCGATGACCACCACGTTCACACCCGGCGTGCGCCGGGCCGGCCCGCTGCCGTTCGTCGCCCTCGCCGCGGCCGGGCTCCTCGTCCTGAGCGGCTGTGGCGCCGCCGACGACTCCGCCACGGACCTGCAGAGGCAGGGGTACGGCCAGGGCCAGGGACAGATCCGGGGGATGGGTGGCGGGATGCCGGGCGCCTCCGGTGAGATCGCCGCCATCGACGGCAGCACCCTGCAGGTGCAGAGCAGCGACTCCCAGACCGCGGTCACCTATACCGACGAGACCACCATCAGCCACCAGGTCGAGGCCGCGCTCGCCGACGTCACGGTCGGCAGCTGCGTCATGGTCACGACTGCGGACGGCTCCGAGCCGGGCGAGACCGCCGTGGCGGCGGGCACCGTCCGGATCACCGAGAAGACCGACGGCACCTGCTCCGATGGTGGAGGGTTCGGAGGCGGGCAGCGGCCCGAGGGAGCGCCCAGCGATATCCCCAGCGATATGCCCAGTGACATGCCCGACGGGATGGCCTCGGGCGGCCCCGGTGGCAGGGGCACCTCGGGTGAGGTGACCTCCGTCAGCGCCACGGGCTTCACCGTGGCGGCGACCTCGCGCGACTCCGAGGAGACGGCCTCGGTGAACGTCACGGTCGGCGCGGACACCACCTACGCGACCACCGAGACCGCGACCAAGAGCGCGCTGACCGTGGGCAGGTGCGTCACCGCCACCGGCGAGACCGACGAAACCGGCGCGGTCACCGCCGAGCGGATCTCGGTCTCCGACCCGGTCGACGGCGAGTGCACCACCGGATTCGTGGGCCGTGGCGGCATGCCGGGCGGCGCACCGAGCCAGGACGGAGCGTCGTCGTGAGGCGCGTTTCCCGCACCTGGGTCAAGGCGGCCACCGGAGCGGCGGCACTGATCGTCGTCGCGGGTGGTGGCTACACCGCGTACGCAGCCACCACCTCCGGCTCGGCCGGCTACCGGTCCGCCGCGGTCACCACCGGTGACGTGGAGCAGACGCTCTCGCTGGCAGGCACCGTCGCGCCCAACGGCCGCACGGATCTCGCCTTCGCCACCGACGGGACCGTCGAGTCGGTCCTGACTGAGGGCGACACGGTGAAGAAGGGCCAGGTGGTGGCCCGGTTGGAGCGTACGTCGCTGAAGAAGTCGCTCACCTCCGCCAAGGCCACTCTGGCCGCTGCCCGTGCGCAGCTGCAGAGCGACAAGGAGGCCCAGGTCTCCGGCGTCACCTCGACCTCGTCGGAGACGACCGCGTCGCCGAGCTCGGCGGGCGGGTCCTCCGGTGAGAACCTCGCGGCGGTCTGGACCGGGTCGGCGTCTGCGGCCACCGCGCTCGGCGCGTCGACCGACGCCACCGCCGAGCTCGTTGCCGAGATCCGGAAGCTCCAGGACGCGGTCGTCTCGGCCCAGAAGGCGCTCGACACCGCCGACGACGAGCTCGGCACCGCGCAGGCCGACCTCGCCTCCGCTCTGGAGAAGCTGACCGCCCTGGTGGCGGCCGGCGGCACCCTCGACGAGAACGGTGAGCTCGCCACGGCGCTCGCGGCAGCCCAGGCGTCCTGTGCCGACGACACCTCGACGTCGTGCGACGAGGACCTGGAGACCGCGCTCGGCGCTCAGCGGAAGGCCGGTGGGACCGTGACCGAGGCCGCGGCTCTGCTCGGCTCGGCCCAGGGTGCCGTCGCCGAGGCGAAGAAGGCGGTGACGAGCGCGAAGGAGGACCTGAAGGACTACAGCGCGCAGCTCGACCAGGCCCTCGCGAGCGCGGGATCGCCGGGTGGAGGGAATCCGGACCAGCCCGGCGACGGGCAGACCCAGGAAGGCTCCGGGCAGCCCTCGGGCGGATCAGCCGAGATGCCCGGGGGCGCGCCGGGAGAGCGGAGCGGAGGCAGCCCGAGCGGATCGGGAGGAGCCGGCGGCTCCGACACGTCAGGCTCTCCCGGCACGTCCGACGGCGCCGGCGGAGGCGGTGGAGGCGAGAGCGTGACCGCCGCGACCCTGGCCGAGGACCAGGCCGAGATCGACCGGGCGAAGGCGGACGTCGCCGCGGCCGAGGCAGCGCTCGCGGGTGCGGTGCTGAAGGCTCCGGCGGCGGGCACGGTCGCCTCGGTCGCGGTGAAGAAGGGTGACAGCGCCTCGGCCGGCACCCAGGCGGTCACACTCATCGGGGAGGGCCTGACCAGCGTGGAGCTGACCGTCAGTGCCACCCAGGTCGAGCAGCTCGAGACCGGGCAGGTCGCGACCGTCACGCCGGCAGGAGCCGAGAAGGCTCTCCCGGGCACGGTCACCCTCGTCGGAAGGGTTCCCGACACCTCCTCGGGCAGCAGCAGGTTCCCGGTGACCGTCACCCTCGACGAGAGCGGCCTCGACCTGCTCGCCGGCAGCACGGCCACCGTGGACGTCGTCGTCGGGTCCGCGGAGGACGTCGTGACCATCCCGGCCTCCGCCCTCTCCGACGGCTCGGTGACGGTCGTCGACGGCGACTCGGCCGAGCGCACGCCGGTCACCACGGGTCTGGTCGGCGACACCAGGATCGAGGTCACCGACGGTCTCGAGGAAGGGCAGCGGGTCGCGCTGGCTGACCTGTCCCAGGACCTGCCCGGCGGCGACACCTCCGGGCAGGAAAGCTTCGGGCGCCAGGGTGGTGAGGTCCAGAGGTTCGTCGGTCCGGGCGGACAGGTGCCCGCCGTGCCAGGTGGCCGGCGATGACATCGACACACCACAGCGACCTCACAGGCGCCACACAGCAAACGGACGCATGATGGGGTCATGACCGGAGCACAGGACCTGACTCGCCCCGACGGCTCGCCCCTTCGGGTGCTCGTCGTCGACGACGAGGTGAACATCGCCGAGCTGATCTCGATGGCGCTGCGGTTCGAGGGCTGGGCCGTCACCATGGCCCATTCCGGCTCCAAGGCCGTGGCCGCCGCGAAGGAGACCGCCCCCGACGCCATCGTGCTCGACTGGATGCTGCCCGACTTCGACGGGCTCGAGGTCCTGCGCCGGGTGCGGGCGACCAGCCCGGACGTACCCGTCCTCTTCCTCACCGCCAAGGACGCGGTCGAGGACCGGGTCGCGGGGCTGACCGCGGGTGGTGACGACTACGTGACCAAGCCGTTCTCGCTCGAGGAGCTCGTCGCGCGGCTGCGTGCCCTGATGCGGCGGGCCGGCGCGACCCGGATCGAGGAGCACTCGGTGATCCGCGTCGGCGACCTCACGATGGACGAGGACTCCCGAGAGGTGCACCGCGCGGGGGAGGAGATCGGCCTCACCGCCACCGAGTTCGAGCTGCTCCGCTTTCTGATGCGCAACCCGCGGCGGGTGCTGTCCAAGGCCCAGATCCTCGACCGGGTCTGGTCCTACGACTTCGGTGGTCAGGCCAACGTCGTCGAGCTCTACATCTCCTACCTGCGCAAGAAGATCGACGCCGGCCGGGAGCCGATGATCCACACGATGCGCGGCGCGGGGTATGTGCTGAAGGCCGCTGAGTGAGCCGGCTGAAGCGGCTGGTCGCGCCGCTCATCTCGCGCCTGGTCATCACCGCGGTCTCCTTGGTGCTGGTCGTCTCGCTCCTGATCGCCACGTTCGCCACGATCGCGCTGCGCCAGACGCTGATGGAGCGTCTCGACCGGGACGTCAAGGAGATGGCGCGCTCGGTGAACCGTCCGGGGCCCGCGGGCATGGCCAACGTTCCGCCGGGTGCGATCCGCGCGGTCATCCCGGCGTCGTCCGCGCCCGACAGCCAGATCGGTGGCTTCGTCCCGGATGCGGCCGACGAGCTGTCGGACGCCGACCTCGATGTTCTCGAGGACGTACGCGTCGACGCCCGACCCCACGACGTCGAACTGCCGAATCACGGCAACTACCGTGTGGTGGCCGAATCCGGCTTCCTCGACACCGGTGAGCAGGCGGTGCAGGTCGTCGGGATGTCGACTGGCGAGGTCGAGAACACCATCGACAGCCTGATCTACTGGGAGGCCCTGCTGATCCTGCTGGGCGTCGTGGGCGCGGCAGGTGCGGGCTACCTCGTCGTACGCCGCCAGCTCAGCCCCTTGCGCGAGGTCGCCGCCACCGCCCACACCGTCGCCGGACTGCCGCTGTCCTCCGGCGAGGTCTCGGTCACCGAACGGGTCCCTGGGCGGCTCACCGACGAGGACACCGAGGTCGGCCAGGTCGGCGCCGCGCTCAACTCGCTGCTCGATCACGTCGAGACCTCGCTGGCCGAGCGCCACCGCAGCGAGCAGCAGGTACGCCAGTTCGTCGCCGACGCCTCCCATGAGCTGCGCACCCCGCTGACCACCATCCGGGGCTACACCGAGCTCGCCCAGCAGCGGCCCGAGGCGGTCCCGACGGCGCTCGGCAAGGTGGAGGAGGAGTCGCTGCGGATGACCGCGCTGGTCGAGGACCTGCTCCTGCTCGCGCGCCTCGACCAGGGTCGCCCGCTGGCTCGTGACTCGGTCGACCTGACCCGGCTGCTCCTGGAGGCCGTCGACGACGCCCGCGTCGTCGACCCCTCACACACCTGGCGGCTCGAGCTGCCCGCCGACGCCGACTCCGGTGACGCCGAGGTGATCGTCACCGGCGACGCCCAGCGGCTCCACCAGGTGATCAGCAACCTGCTCACCAACGAGCGGCGGCACACGCCGGCCGGCACCACGGTCACGGTCCGCGTACGTCCTGACGGCTTCGACGTCCACGACGACGGCCCCGGCTTCCCGCCCGCTCTGGTCCCGCACGCCTTCGAGCGCTTCACCCGGGCCGACGAGGCTCGTCAGCGCGACGGCGGCGCCGGCCTCGGCCTCGCCCTCGTCCACGCCATCGTCACCGCCCACGGCGGCACCGTGAGTCTGACCAGCGTCCCCGGCGACACCACGATCGCCGTACGTCTCCCCACCAGCTGACCGCAGCCGAGGCGTCACGCACGTCGGCCGAGGTGGCACCGGAGTGCCACCTCGGCCGACGTAGCCGACGCCTCGGCTGGAAGGGGTCAGTCGTCCTGCGTCTTGCCGGGCAGGTCGAGCATGCGCTGGAGGGCCAGCTTGGCGTAGTGCTCGGTCTCCGCGTCGACCTCGATGCGGTTGACGACCTGGCCCTCGACCAGGGACTCGAGAGCCCAGACGAAGTGGGGCAGGTCGATGCGGTTCATCGTCGAGCAATAGCACACGGTGCGGTCGAGGAAGACGATCCGCTTGTCGGGGTGGGCGGCGGCCAGGCGCTTGACCAGGTTGAGCTCGGTGCCGATCGCCCAGGCCGTGCCGGCCGGAGCGGCCTCGATCGTGTTGATGATGAACTCGGTCGAGCCGACCAGGTCGGCCTTGAGGACGACCTCGTGCTGGCACTCGGGGTGGACCAGGATCTGCACGCCCGGGATCTCGGCGCGCAGGTCGTCGATGGTGTCGGGGGAGAAGCGGCCGTGGACCGAGCAGTGGCCCTTCCACAGGATCACCTTCGCCGCCCGGAGCTCCTCGGCGCTGACGCCGCCGCCGGGCTTGAGCGGGTCCCAGACCACGCAGTCGTCCAGCGACATACCGAGCTTCAGGACCGCGGTGTTGCGGCCGAGGTGCTGGTCGGGGAAGAAGAGGACCTTGGCGTCGTCCTTCTGCTCGAAGGCCCACTCCAGCACGGCCTGAGCGTTGGACGAGGTGCACACGACGCCGTCGTGGCGGCCGCAGAACGCCTTGATGTCGGCCGAGGAGTTCATGTAGGTCACCGGCACGACCTGCTCGGCCACACCCGCCTCGGAGAGCGCCTCCCAGGCCTTCTCGACCTGGCCCAGCCGCGCCATGTCGGCCATCGAGCAGCCGGCGGCGAGGTCGGGGAGGATGACCGCCTGCGACGGCGAGGTCAGGATGTCGGCCGACTCGGCCATGAAGTGCACGCCACAGAAGACGATGTACTCCGCGTCCGGCCGGGCAGCCGCGTCACGCGCGAGCTTGAAGGAGTCCCCGGTCACGTCGGCGAACTGGATGACCTCGTCGCGCTGGTAGTGGTGTCCGAGGACGAACACCTTCTCGCCCAGCTTCTCCTTGGCGGCGAGAGCGCGCTTCACCAGGTCGGGGTCGGAGGCCGCCGGCAGGTCGCCGGGGCACTCGACGCCACGCTCGGAGTTCAGGTCGGTGCCGCGCCCCAGGGGGAGCAGCGGGAGGTCGACAGTCGTCATGATGACGATAATACATGTCGAGGGCTCGACGCCCCGGTGGCGTGGGTCACATCGTGGTCCGGGCGGTGCGCTCGTCAGGCGCGCAACGGGCGGACGGCGTCCCAGGCCGGGTCGGTGTCGACCCGGGTGATGACATCGCCGTGGACCCAGCCGCCGACCGTCTCCTCGAGCCGCTGCGGGGCAGAGGTGGTGGGGTCGACGTAGGCGTGGAGAAGGCGTACGCCGTTGGTGGTCTCGTGCGCCACGACGCGGCCGTCGGGACCGAGGTTCATGGCGAGCCGGTCCTCGAGCTGACTCAGCTCGTGCAGCGCGTCGGCCGAGGGGAGGCCGCGCTCGGCGAAGCCGACGTAGGGCACCATCACACCGACGTGATGGGTCAGGTTGGGCGCCGTCACCGGGTGCAGCGGCACGACCGCGCTCGCGATCACCGGACCCCGGGGGCTCTCCCCGTGGAGGAGCACCCAGGCAGGGTTGCCGTCGGGGTCGACGTACTCCTTGCGGAGGTTCCGCACCGCTGCCCGCAGCCCGTCGAGCCCGAAGCCGTCATGGGGACGGACCGTGGTGGTCTCGACCTCGCCGATCCACAGCTCCGTGCTGGACTCGCCCAGCGTGGTGTCGAGAGCGTGGAAAGCGACCTGCAGCCGGGCGTCCTCGGCGAGGTCGAGGAAGGCCGGGTGGAAGAGGGTGAGATCGAAGTGGGCGCCCTTCTGGCGGGCACCGACCAGCACGTCGGCGAGCCGGAGCGCGTCGCCCCCGGGCGTGGTGAGCACGGCCTCGACCGGATCGTCGACCGGCGGGCGCTGGTCGCTGAACTCCCACGGCGAGACGCCGTCGGGCTCGGGGGCGGCGAGCAGCCAGCGGCGCGCGAGCGCGCGATGGTCCGGGTTGCCGGCGGCGGAGACGACCAGCAGCCGTCCGCCCAGGGGGCCGGGGCCGACCTCCCAGCTCAGGCCCGCCTCCATCGCGTCGACCCGTCGTGCCAGCAGGGTGACCAGGGCGTCCTGGTCGTCGGCGTCGAGCGCGGCACCGCAGGCCAGCGCGCCCTTCTGGGCCCACCAGGTCCAGAAGGCGCTGATCCGCCTGCTCTCTGAGTCCCTGGCGCCGCGCCGCCCGAAGATCCGCACGAAACGACCTTAACGCGACGCATGCGCATTGGTTACGACGTCGACAGCGGTCCTGGGCCGCCCCTCGACTTCTGTGCGCGGGTAGGTTTCGGCCATGCGAGTGCTGATCGCCCCCGACAAGTACGCCGGCACGCTCACCGCCTCCCAGGCGGCCTCCGCGATCGCGGAGGGGTGGCGGCGTACGGCTCCCCGAGACGAGCTCTCGCTGGCCCCGATGGCTGATGGAGGACCGGGATTCCTCGAGCTGCTGCACGACGTGCTGGGCGGCGATCTCCGCGAGGTCGAGGTCAGGGGGCCGCACGGTGAGCCGGTGTCGGCGCAGGTGCTGGTCGACGGCGCCACCGCCTATGTCGAGTCCGCCCAGGCCGCCGGTCTGCACCTGACCGGTGGGGAGGGCGCCGAGCAGGCGACCTCGTACGGGGTGGGGCAGCTGCTCCTCGCCGCCCGCGACGCCGGGGCGAGCACGGTCGTGGTCGGTCTCGGCGGCTCGGGCACCAGCGACGGGGGAGCGGGGCTGCTGGCCGCCCTGGGCGCCACCGCGGACCGGCCGCTCGACGCCGGTGTCGCCGGGCTGGAGGGCGTCACCGAGGTCACGATGCCCGAGCCGCTGGGCCTCGACATCGTCATCGCCAGCGACGTGGACAACCCGCTGACCGGGCTCTTCGGCGCGGTCAAGGTCTACGGTGCGCAGAAGGGGCTGGCCGAGGAGACCATGCCGCGCTGGGACGGCGCGCTCCAGGACCTGGCGGCCGCGACCTCGCGCAAGATCGCGACCGAGAAGGGCGCGGGCGCGGCCGGCGGGATGGGGTTCGCGCTGCTGCTCCTCGGGGCCACGCGCCGGTCCGGTCTCGACGTCGTCGCCGACCTGCTGGGGCTGCCCGAGCTGGCCGCCCGGGCCGATCTGGTGATCACCGGCGAGGGGTCCTTCGACCCGCAGAGCGCCGCCGGAAAGGTGCCGGCCGGGGTGGCGCGGCTCGCCGAGCAGGCGCTGCGGCCCTGCATCGTGCTGGCGGGGAAGGTCAGCATGAGCGGTCGGGAGATGCGGACGCTCGGCATCGATGCCGCCTACTCGCTCGTCGACAGCGTCGGGGAGGAGCGGGCACTGAGCCAGGCGTACGACTCGCTGGTCCAGGTCGCCGCCCGGGTCGCTCGGACGTGGTCCGCCGACCACCGGGAATAACCGCGGATGTGCGACGATTGACCTTGAGACACAACCCGCACCCACGCACAGGGAGCCCAGCTACATGACCGAGCAGACGACCGAACGCCGCGCCGACTCCATCAACCTGAGCGACGTTGCCGCCGCGAAGGTGAAGAGCCTCCTGGAGCAGGAAGGCCGCGACGACCTGAGCCTGCGCATCTCCGTGCAGCCCGGTGGCTGCTCCGGCCTGCGCTACCAGCTCTTCTTCGACGAGCGCACCCTCGATGGTGACGTCGTCACCGACTTCGACGGTGTGGCCGTCGTCGTCGACCGGATGAGCGTTCCCTACCTCAACGGCGCGATGATCGACTTCGTGGACAGCATCGAGAAGCAGGGGTTCACCATCGACAACCCCAACGCCACCGGCTCCTGCGCCTGTGGTGACTCGTTCCACTGAGCCGAACCTGGTCCAGTACGTCAGCAGCCCCTGCCGCAAGGCAGGGGCTGCTGGTATTTGGTGGCCCCCGATCGGGGGCCGAGACCGGTCAGGTCAGGGCGAGATCGTCGGCGACGTGCCCGATCGCCTCGAGCATGGCGGCGTCGCGCGGCTCGCGGGACTGCATCCGCACCGCCGGCGCCGGGCGGGCCGTCTCGCGCGCCCGTGGCGCGGGCAGGCGCAGCGCGCTGTCGGCGGCGGCGCAGTCGGCGCAGAGCTGCGCGGGGCTGTCGAGGTCGTCGTACGGAACGCGCATGTCTGTCATGCAAACGACGGTAAGCACTACCAACGGGTAGTAGAAGGCCGACTCGGCGGTAATATTCATCTCCCGTCCACGGTCGAGCCTTAACGTCGCCCGAGGCCTCGCCGGTAGGGTTCCGCGCATGTCCGGTTCACTCCTGATCGCAGGCTCCATCGCCACCGACCACCTGATGAGCTTCGGTGGAAAGTTCGCCGACTCGCTGGTCGCCGACCAGCTCGACAAGCTCTCGGTGAGCTTCCTGGTCAACGACCTCGAGATCCGCCGCGGTGGCGTCGGTGCCAACATCTCCTTCGGCCTGGCCAACCTCGGCCTCGCGCCGGTGCTCGTGGGTGCGGTCGGTGAGGATTTCGCCGACTACCGCTCCTGGCTCGAGCGCCACGGCGTCAACTGCGACCACCTGCGCGTCTCCGAGACGCTGCACACCGCGCGGTTCGTGTGCACGACCGACACCGCGATGGCGCAGTTCGCCAGCTTCTACCCCGGCGCGATGGCCGAGGCCCGTGAGATCGAGCTCGGCCCGATCGCGGAGAAGGTCGGCGAGCCGGCCTTCGTCCTGGTCGCTCCTGACGACCCCGACGCGATGAAGCGCCACACCGAGGAGGCCCGCCAGCGGGGCTACACCTTCATCTCCGACCCGAGCCAGCAGCTCGCCTTCGGCGACGGCGAGCTGATCCGCGAGCTCGTCGACGGCGCCGCCTACCTGTTCACCAACGAGTACGAGTCTCACGTCCTCGAGCAGAAGACCGGCTGGTCGGCCGACGAGGTCCTGGCCCGGGTCGGCACCCAGGTCACCACGCTCGGCAAGGACGGCGTACGCATCCAGCGCAAGGGCGAGGACCCGATCCAGCTGCCGGCCGCGAAGAACGTGAACGCGATCGAGCCCACCGGCGTCGGTGACGCCTTCCGCGCCGGGTTCCTGGCCGCACTGGCCTGGGACTGCGAGCTCGAGCAGGCCGCCGAGGTCGGCTGTGTGCTGGCTGCCTACTGCGTCGAGACCGTCGGCCCGCAGGAGTACTCCTTCACCGCCGAGGAGTTCGTCGCCCGGGTCCGCGAGTCCTACGGCGACACCGCCGCCGACCAGATCGCCTCGCACATCAAGGCCTGAACTTCTCTGGCAATTCCTGCACTTCTCTGGCATTGCAACGCCTGAGAAGTGCAGGAATACCCGGTGAACCGGGTATTCCGACCGCCGCTCAGCTCAGACGGCGTATCCGATACACGGGTACGCCGTCTTCTGCCTCCACCTCGCCGACGAACTCCTGCCCGCGCATCCGGGCCCAGGCGGGCACGTCGTGGTGGGCGGCGACGTCGTCGGCCGCGACGGCGATGACCTCGCCGACCTCGACGTCGCCGAGGTGGCGGCCGAGCTCGATGATGGGCCGCGGGCAGGCCTGGCCGCGGCAGTCGAGGGTCACGACCGGGCCGTTCACAGCCCGGCCTCGGCGCGCAGGTCCTTGACGATCTCAGGCAGTGCGTCGAGCACGCGCTCCACATCCTCTCGCGTCGTGTCGCGGGTCAGCGACAGCCGAACGTTACCGTGTGTCAGCGCTCCCATGGCAGCAAGTACGCGAGACGGCTCACGGGTGTCGGAGGTGCAGGCCGAGCCGCTCGCGACACCGGCGCCGAGGCGGTCCAGGGCGGTCACCAGCGCCTCGCCGTCGACGTACAGCGCCGAGAACGTCACCAGGTGGGGCAGCCGGCCCTCGTCGGGGCCGGCGACGTCCACGTCGGGGATCTCCACCCTGACCCGTTCCCGGACCAGCGAGATCAGCTCGTGCTGGCGGGAGTTGACCTCCTCGCGCTCGGCGACGACCGCTTGGAGCGCCGCCGCGGCGGCCAGCGCCCCGGGGATGTTCGTGAACCCCTGATCCGTACGCGACCACTCATCGCCCGGGAACGGCCAGCGCCACCGCGCCGACCTGCGCACGACCAGCACTCCCACGCCGCCGGGGCCACCCCACTTGCGGGCGGAGCCGGCGATCGTATCGCCGACCGAAGGCAGCGGCAGCCGCCCCATGGAGGCGCAGGCGTCGACGAAGAGCGAGACCGGGGCGGCGGCGGAGGCGACGTCGTCGAGCGGCTGCAGCGTGCCGACCTCGTGGTTGGCCTGCTGGACGGCGACCACGTCGATCTCTCCGGTCGCGACCGCGTCCCGCACCGCGGCCACGTCGACCCGGGCCTCGCCGTCGACGGCCAGCTCGGTGACGGGGGAGCGTTGCGACCAGCGCGCGGCGTCGATGACGGCCTGGTGCTCGACGGCACTGTGACCGATGCCACGTGATCCGAGCCCCAGCAGGCCCGCATGCACGGCGGCGGTGCCCGAGGATGTGAAAAGCACCTCATCGCGACGTACACCCAACGCCTCGGCCACGACCTCGCGGGCGTTCTCGAGCAGCAGACCCGCGTTACGGGCCGGCCGGTGGAGGCGGCGAGGGTCGGCATACCCCTGCTCTGCCGCGGCCAGGAGCACGTCGCGGGCCGCCGGATGGAGCGGTTCGGCCGATGCGGCGTCGAGGTAGGTGAAGCTGTCGGTCACAGAACCCAACGTTAGAGGTTCCACGCGCGGAACCTCTGTGCCATACGCGACATGAGGAACCCCTGAAGATGAATCCGGAGGCGCTCGCGGTAGTCTGCCGACATCTGAGTGTTCGCATGAGAGAGAGGCTCGTAGTGGGTCTGCACTTGCCAGGGGCCGGATCGACTCCGTCCCACTCCCGCGCCCGACGTGGTGCGCTGGTGGCGACGCTGACGGCCGGCGCCCTCCTGCTGAGTGGTTGTTCGGACGAGGCGGCGCGTTTCGGCTTCCCCGAGCCACGTTCTGAGCAGGGGGAGCACAACCTCGCCCTGTGGCAGGGCGCATGGATCGCCGCGCTGCTGACCGGCATCCTGACCTGGGGGCTCATCTTCTGGGCGATCTGGCGCTACCGGCGCCGCAGCGACGCCGACATCCCGGTCCAGACGCGCTACAACCTGCCGCTGGAGATCTTCTACACGATCGCTCCGGTCCTGATGGTGATCGTGTTCTTCGACCACACCGTCAAGGTCCAGAACGAGATGCTGGACGAAGGGTCGCCCACCAACGTGATCGAGGTCACCGGCCAGCAGTGGCAGTGGACCTTCAACCACGGCATCGGCGAGCTGGACGCCAGCGCGGACGACAACCTCGTCGACGACGAGTTCCCCTACGACAGCTACGGCTACGTCGTGGGCACCGGCTCGCACATCCCGACGCTGGTCCTCCCGGAGAAGACCACCACGCGCTTCAACCTGCGCTCGGCCGACGTCATCCACAACTTCGGTGTCCCGGAGTTCGGCATGAAGATGGATGTCATCCCGGGTCGGGTCAACCACTACTCGATCACCACGAAGGAGGCCACGGCCACCTTCGACCCGGGTGCCAACGACCTCATCGAGGGCAAGACCTTCCGCGGCGCCTGCTACGAGCTCTGCGGCGTCTACCACGCCCGGATGATCTTCAAGGTCGCGATCCTCTCCGAGAGCGACTACAAGTCTTACGTCGACGCGCTGGCGCAGAAGGGCTTCGAGGCCGAGCGCCCGCTGCTCGGTGGTGGCAAGTCCACCCGCACCACCGACGACATCGCGAGCCACAACGAGGAGGAGGGCGAGTGACCGCCACAGCTGCGCGCCCGGTCACCGGGGGCCCCAAGCCGCTCGGTAAGCACATCTACCAGCTGCTGACCACCACCGATCACAAGCTGATCGGCAAGATGTACCTGGTCACGTCGTTCGTCTGGTTCCTCGTCGGCGGCCTGATGGCGCTGCTGATGCGCTCGGAGCTGGCCTTCCCTGGTCAGCAGGTCGTCAACGACGAGCTGTTCAACCAGCTGTTCACCATGCACGGCACGATCATGCTGCTGCTGTTCGCGACGCCGCTGTTCTTCGGCTTCGCCAACGTGATCATGCCGCTGCAGATCGGCGCCCCTGACGTCGCGTTCCCGCGGCTCAACATGTTCAGCTACTGGCTCTACCTCTTCGGTGGTCTGATCGCGGCCAGCGGCTTCTTCACCCCGACGGGCGCGGCTGACTTCGGCTGGTTCGCCTACACGCCGCTCTCCAGCGCGCAGTACTCGCCGGGTGTCGGTGGCGACCTGTGGATCATGGGCCTCTACATGGGTGGTCTGGGCACCATCCTGGGCTCGGTCAACTTCATCACCACGATCATCTGCATGCGTGCGCCGGGCATGACCATGTTCCGGATGCCGATCTTCACGTGGAACGTGCTGATCACCGCCCTGCTCGCGCTGATCGCGTTCCCGATCCTGGCCGCCGCGCTGCTGATGCTCGAGTCCGACCGCCAGTTCGGCTCCCACGTCTTCGACGCCGCCCATGGCGGCCCGATCCTGTGGCAGCACCTGTTCTGGTTCTTCGGTCACCCCGAGGTCTACATCATCGCGCTGCCGTTCTTCGGCATCATCTCCGAGATCCTCCCGGTCTTCAGCCGCAAGCCGATCTTCGGCTACATCGGCCTGGTGGCCGCGACCCTCGGTATCGCGATCCTCTCGGTCGCGGTGTGGGCGCACCACATGTTCGTCACCGGCGCGGTCAACCTGCCGTTCTTCTCCGGAATGACGTTCCTGATCGCCGTCCCGACAGGTGTGAAGTTCTTCAACTGGATCGGCACGATGTGGGGTGGGTCGGTCAGCTTCGACACCCCGATGCTGTGGTCGATCGGCTTCCTGACGACCTTCCTCTTCGGTGGTCTGACCGGCATCATCCTGGCGAGCCCGCCGCTCGACTTCCAGGTCTCCGACTCCTACTTCGTGGTCGCGCACTTCCACTACGTCGTCTTCGGCACCGTGGTGTTCGCGATGTTCGCCGGCTTCTACTTCTGGTGGCCGAAGATGACCGGCCGGATGCTCGACGAGCGCCTCGGCAAGGTCCACTTCTGGCTGCTGTTCGTCGGCTTCCACGCGACCTTCCTGGTCCAGCACTGGCTCGGTGTCGAGGGCATGCAGCGGCGTATCGCCGACTACCTGCCCAGCGACGGCTTCACCTTCCTCAACCAGTTCTCGACCGTGGGCGCGTTCCTGCTGAGCCTGTCGATGCTGCCGTTCTTCTACAACCTCTACGTCTCGCGTCACGCGCCGATCGTCGAGGTCGACGACCCGTGGGGCTGGGGCCGTTCGCTCGAGTGGGCCACCGCCTGCCCGGCGCCGCGTCACAACTTCGTCTCCATCCCGAAGATCCGCTCGGAGTCCCCGGCCTTCGACCTCCACCACCCGGAGATCGCCGCGCTGGAGCACGATGAGGACGATCTCGTCTCCACCAGCTCCAACAAGGAAGGCTGAGCCCGATGAAGTCTGAAGCCTGGATCTTCGGGGTCTGCACCGCCTTCATGGTGCTGGTCACCCCGGCCTACTGGTTCGTCACCGCGGCCTCCTCCGAGGGTGGCGACTGGACCGGCACCTCGGCGCTGGTCATGTGCACGCTGCTGTTCACCATGATCTGGATCTACCTCGGCTTCCACGCCATCAGGATGGATCCGCGCCCCGAGGACCGCGAGGACGGCGACATCGCCGAGGGCGCCGGCGAGTACGGCTTCTTCCCGCCGTTCTCCTGGTGGCCGCTGTGGGCCGGCCTCACCTTCGGTCTGGTGGTCCTCGCCGTGGCGATGGCCGCCTGGTGGCTGGTCATCATCGCCGCCGTGCTCGGCATGCTGGCCACCGCCGGCTGGAACTTTGAGTACTACCGAGGCGAGTTCAAGCACTGAGAAGTGACGTACGCGGGGCCTGATCCATCACGGATCGGGCCCCGCTGCCGTTCTTGGGCGGCTCTTGGCAATGCCCGATAGGGTTATCGCGCCCGCGTCCCGGTTCAGAGCGCTGGGTTCACAATTTCAGGTCTGGAGCAGTCTCACCGTGTCAACGCAGTCACCGTTTCGCCGCCCGTCCCTGCTGGCCCGCCGCGGGGTGCTGTTGACCACCGCGACAGCGGTCCTCACGCCCGTGCTCGCCGCGTGCGGGGCCGATCCCGCCTCGAAGGAGCCGAAGAAGCCGGCCGAGCCGACGGTGCAGATCACGCCCAACGTGGAGAACGAGGCCACCGGCGTCGCGGTCGACAAGGTGGTCAAGGTCGACGTGGTCAAGGGACGTCTCGACGAGGTGATGCTGAAGGGAGCCAAGGGCACGAAGGTGCGGGGCACCATCACCGAGGACGGCCTCAGCTGGAGCGCCGGCGAGGTGCTCGAGCCGACCGCCTCCTACACCCTCTCGGTCACCGCCACCGGCGACGACGGGCTGGAGAAGAAGAGCCAGATCACCTTCTCCACCGAGGACCTCGGCCTGGACCGTCAGACCTACCCGTCGATCGCACCGCTCGACGGCGAGACCGTCGGTGTCGGGATGCCGATCATCGTGACGTACGACCTGCCGGTGAAGAACAAGGCCGCCTTCGAGAAGAAGATGGTGGTCGAGTCGACGCCGAAGCAGGAGGGGTCGTGGTACTGGGTGAGCGACAAGGAGGTCCACTACCGTCCGCGCACCTACTGGCAGGCGAACTCCACGATCAACGTGAAGCTCAACATCAACTCGGTCCCGGCCGGCGGCGGCATCTTCGGCCAGAAGAACCGCGAGATCACCTTCAAGACCGGCGATGCGCACATCTACCGGGCCAACGCGAAGACCTACCAGATGGAAGTCTTCAAGAACGGTCAGAAGATCAAGACGATCCCGATCACGACCGGCAAGGAAGGGTTCATCACCCGCAGCGGCGTGAAGGTGATCATCGAGAAGTTCAAGCGCAAGACCATGAACTCCGAGACCATCGGGATCAACCAGGGCGACCGGGAGTACTACAACATGGAGGGCGTGAAGTGGGCCATGCGGCTCACGTTCTCCGGTGAGTTCATCCATGGCGCGCCGTGGTCGGTCGCGCAGCAGGGCAACGCCAACGTCTCCCACGGCTGCACCGGCATGAGCGACGAGAACGCCAAGTTCCTCTACGACATGACCCGTCGCGGCGACGTCGTCGAGACCGTGGGCACCAACCGCGAGATGACCTTCAGCAACGGCTGGGGCGACTGGAACACCCCCTACGAGGAATACCGGGCGGGATCCGCCCTCGCCTGACCCGGCGGCACGCCGGGCGTCGCCTGAGCCTTCGGCACGGTCCGAGTCGATAAAGTGCACTGCAGTAAATAGCGTGTGACACCAAGCGGTTGCTGCTTGCGTCCTGAAGCGTCTTTACCTACGTTCCAGTTAACACGTAATCGCGTTGCGCAGGGCCGACCCCGACGGCCCGCGCCTGGAAGGTGGACTCGTTGCCTCGGCCTGTGCTGGTGCTCGATCTGGACGGCACGGTGTGTCTCGGAGACACACCGGCACTTCTCTACGCCGAGAGGGTGGCGGCCCTCACCAAGGCCCCTGAGGCGCTCCTGGAGACCGCTGCGGCCTTCCTGGGGCAACGGCTGCCCGAGAGTGCGCCGAAGACGCTCACAGGCGCTCAGGACGGCTATGAGGCCGTCAAGATCCTCGGCCTGGCCGCTGGCGTCACCGAGGAGGAGCTGAGCGCTGCGTACGTCTTGAGCAGGGCGGAGATGAGCGCGAACCCGGGCGACATCCACACGCCCGAGGGACTGGTCGACCTGCTCGCCGGAATCGACGCGCACCGGGTGATCCTGACCAACTCGCCGGGCAGCGGGCTGGACGCGGTCCTCGATCACCTCGGTGTGCTCGACGTGGTGGACGAGGTGCGCACCGAC
This sequence comes from Nocardioides sp. NBC_00368, assembly GCF_036090055.1. Classification (NCBI taxonomy): domain Bacteria; kingdom Bacillati; phylum Actinomycetota; class Actinomycetes; order Propionibacteriales; family Nocardioidaceae; genus Nocardioides; species Nocardioides sp. NBC_00368. The sequence goes on along the minus strand of NZ_CP107970.1, from coordinate 2,294,958 downwards.
GCGCTCAAGCCGACCCGGATGATCGGCCACCTCGACGCCTTCCTCGACGCCTTCGACGCCGTCGACAAGCCGGAGCGGCTGATGTCGGTCGGCGACATCTGGCGCAATGACCTCGCTCCGGCCGTCGAGCGTGGTTGTGTTGCTGCGTACGTTGACGCCTTCGACCGCCGGCAGGGACCGGCACATGTTCGTGCAGGATCGTTCACCGATCTGTACTCCGCAGTCTCGGACTGGTCGAATGACCCGTCGTCCTTCATCGCAGCTCACCCCCTCAAGGAGTCTGTCCAATGTTGAGAACCCCCAGGAACCGGTTGCTGGCGGTCGGTGCCGCCGCATCGCTCGCCCTCTCGCTCGCCGCCTGCGGCGGCGGTGAGGACAGCGCCGCGCCCGCGGAGGATCCCGATGAGATCGTGCTCTCGCTGGTGCCCTCCGGCGACGTCGACTCGATCACGCAGAGCGCGAAGGGCCTGGAGTCGTTCCTCAGCGACCAGATCGGGATCCCCGTACGCGCCGAGGTGACCGAGAGCTATGCCGCCGCGATCGTGGCGATGAAGGCGGACCAGGCGCAGGTCGCGATGCTCGGCCCGATCGGCATGGTGCAGGCCGAGGACCAGGCCGGCGCGGTGCCGGTCCTCCAGTCGGTGCGCTACGGCTCGGGGACCTACCACACCCAGTGGTTCACCAACGACCCCGAGACCTACTGCGCCGACGAGGTCAAGGTGGTCGAGGGCTTCAAGTACTGCAACGGCACCGATGCCGCCAAGACGGGCCCCGCCGGTGAGGAGGCGATCGCCAAGATCAAGCCCGGCACCTCGATCGCCTTCGTCGACCAGGGCTCCGCCTCGGGCTACTACTACCCGGCCACCCAGTGGAGCCAGGTCACCGGCGGCGACGCGCTCGTCGACCTGGACGCGCAGTTCGCCGGCGACCATGACGCCGCGGTGCTGGCCGTGGCACGCGGCGACTACCCGATCGGGGTCAGCTTCGACGACGCCCGCGAGGAGGTCGCGGCCGACGAGCCGAAGGTCGCCTCCGAGGTCGTGGTCTTCGCCTACTCCACCGAGATCCCCAACGACGGCATCGTCGTCGCCGGTGGCCTCTCCAAGGAGCTGCGTACGAAGGTGACCGACGCGTTCACCGCGATGGCGAAGGACCCCAAGGGTCTCAAGACGCTGGAGGCGGTCTACGAGATCGAGGGTCTCGAGAAGGTCGACACGGCTGCCCTGAAGAAGGCGAAGTCCGTGGAGGAGAACTTCGGCGAATGAGCGGCTCGGATCCCGGAGACAGGACCGCCGGTGGTCACAGCATCGTCTTCGACGATGTCTCGGTGGTCTACCCGAACGGCGCCCGCGGCCTGGACGAGGTCTCCCTGACCATCCCGGCGGGGGAGTTCGTCGTGGTCGTCGGGCTCTCCGGGGCGGGCAAGTCGACGCTCATCCGCACGATCAACGGCCTGGTTCCGGTCACGTCGGGCTCGCTGTCCGTCGGCGGGACCGAGGTGGCCACGGCACGCGGCCGCCGGCTGCGCAGGCTGCGCGCCGAGATCGGGATGATCTTCCAGGGGTTCAACCTGGTCACCCGTCGCTCGGTCATGGGCAACGTGCTCACCGGTCGCCTGCACGCCCAGTCGTGGCTGCGCTCGGCCCTCGGGCTGCACACGAAGGCCGACAAGGAGATCGCCTTCGAGGCGCTCGAGCGCGTCGGGATCGTCGAGAAGGCCTGGGTACGCGCCTCCGAGCTCTCCGGCGGACAGCAGCAGCGGGTCGCGATCGCCCGGGCGCTCGCGCAGCAGCCCTCGGTGGTGCTCGCCGACGAGCCGGTCGCCTCGCTCGACCCGCCGACGGCCAACCTGGTGATGCGCGACCTGCAACGGATCAACCGGGATCTCGGTATCACTACCGTGGTCAACCTGCACTTCCTCGATCTCGCCCGGCGCTACGCCGACCGCATCATCGGCATGCGCGCGGGTCAGGTGGTGTTCGACGGCCCCACGGCCGAGGCCGACGACGCGATCTTCGAGAAGATCTACGGTCGCTCGCTGACCGCCGAGGACGTCTCAGCATGACCCAGGCCACCCTCGAGCGCCCGAGCGGTCAGCCGCGCCCGGTCCGCCCGCAGCAGCCGCCGCCGAGCCCGCTGCTCGTCGGTGGCGTTCTCGGCGCCGTCGCGGTCACGGTGGTGGCGGGCTGGGCGATCGACTTCTCGCTCGCCCCGGTGATCGAGCAGTGGCCGAAGCTGGCGATGATCCTCGAGGAGGTGGTCCGTCCCGAGTGGAAGGAGATCACCGACCCGTCCTCGCGGCTGTGGACCGCGCTCATGGAGACGGCCGCCATCGCGGTCATCGCGACGTTCGTGGGCTCGCTGATCGCCCTCGGCGTGGCTCTGCTGGGCTCCAAGGTCAGCGCGCCGCCCGCGGTCTACCGGGTCACCAAGTCGGTGATGTCGGTGATCCGGTCGCTGCCCGACATGGCCTACGCGCTGGTCTTCGTCGCCGTCGTCACCGGTCCGCTCCCCGGGATCCTGGCGCTGACCATCTTCAACATCGGCATCGTCGCCAAGCTCACCGCGGAGAGCATCGACGCCGTCGATCCCGGCCCCCTGGAGGCGCTCGACGCCGCCGGGGCGACCCGCTGGCAGCGGGCCCGCGCCGCGATCGTGCCGCAGATCCTGCCCAACTACGCCTCGTACGTCCTCTATGTCTTCGAGCTCAACATCCGCGCCTCGGTGGTGCTGGGTGCGGTCGGGGCCGGCGGGGTCGGGCAGCTGATCATGCTCTACTTCAACCGGGCCGACTACGCGCGGCTGGCGGCGGTCGTCATCGTCATCTTCGTGGTCGTCATCGCCATCGACCTGCTCTCACAGCTCCTGCGCCGGAGGCTGGTGTGACCGCGGAGACCGTGGCGCGGCCGAAGCCACCGCCGAAATGGCCCTACACCCTGGCCGGGCTGACGCTGATCGGCATCGTGCTGATCGCCGGTTGGTCGCTGGACGACGCCAAGTGGGAGCGGCTGCCGCTGTTCCCGGGAGAGATCCTGCAGTACGCCGGCCAGATGCTCGACGGCGTGCTCACCTGGCCGGGGGCGCATCCCGAAGGCCAGGCCGACCCGGAGCTCACCTACGGAGACTGGTGGCTGCAGTCGCTGAAGCTGATGGGGGAGTCGGTGGCGCTCGCCTGGATCGGCACCTGCGTCGGAGCGCTGTTCTCCTTCCCGCTGGCCTTCCTGGCGGCCTCCAACACCGCGCCGCTCGTCCTGCGGGTCCCGGTGCGGCTCTTCTTCAACGCCATCCGTGCGGTCCCGGAGATCCTGCTCGCGGTGATCGTGATGCTGCCGCTGTTCGGGCTCAACCCGATGGCGGGGGCGATGGCGATCGGCGTCCACTCGATCGGATCGCTGGGCAAGCTGACGCTGGAGAACATCGAGGCGGTCGATCCGCGCCCGGTCGAGGCGGTCGCCGCCGCGGGTGCGTCCTGGTGGCAGCGGGTCCGAACGGCGGTGATCCCGCAGATGCTTCCGGAGACGGTGGCGTTCTGGCTCTACCGCTTCGAGGTGAACATCAGGGCAAGCGCGATCCTCGGTGTCGTGAGCGCCGGTGGAATTGGTGCGTTACTAAACCGTGTCCTTCGGGGCCGGGAGTGGGAATGGGGTGGAATCATGCTAGCTGTGATCATCATCGTGACGATCCTGGTAGACCAGCTGTCCGCAGCGCTGCGTCACCGGATCCTGCACGGCGCCGAAGCCACTGTGGTGGCGGTATGACAAGCGCGCCGGTTCTTCCAGCCATCCGAGCCGCGATGCCGCGGCTCAACCCGTCCGAGCGCGCGGTCGCCGAGGTCGTGCTGACCCGCTCGGAGTGGGCCATCGAGGCGACCACCGCCGAGATCGCCGCCGAGGCATCCGTCTCGACCGCGACCGTGGTCCGTGCCGCGCAGAGACTCGGGTTCCGCGGCTTCCCGCACCTCAAGGTGCTGCTGGCGCGCGACCTGGGTTCGGCCAAGACCGAGACGACCGAGGGAGGCAGCCCGCTGACGGTGGTGCGCTCCTTCTTCGCCGACATCGCCGACTCCGCCTCCGACATGGTGGGGCTCCTCTCCGAGGAGCAGGTCAGCCGGGCCGTGGAGCTGCTCGCCGAGGCTCGCTCGATTCTGGTCGCCGGCACGGGGGTCTCCTCGCCGGTCGCTCAGGACATCGCGATGCGGCTGGGCTCCCAGGGGCTCAGCACGGTCGCGCCGAGCGACCACCTCGACCAGCTCATCCGGGCCCGACTGCTCCAGCCGGGCGACGTCTGCGTCGTCGTCAGCGGCACCGGCGCCACCGCGCCCACGATCCAGGTCGCCCAGGCGGCCGTCGCCGGGGGAGCAGCCGTGATCGCGCTGACCTCCTTCACCGGCACCCAGCTGACCAAGCTCGCCGAGGTCGAGCTGGTCACCCCGCAGGGCGGCCGCGCCGGGTTCCGTCAGGAGCTCGACTCGATCATCCGGATCCCGCAGCTGATCCTCGGCAACGCCCTCGTCGCCGCTGTGGCGGCCCGTGACCCCGAGGCCGCGGCCAACGTACGCGCGCGGGTGCTCGAGGTCGTCGGCGGCGAGCTCGACCCCCAGGGCTGAGCCCCTCCAACCACGCCGAGTCGGCTCGTTCGTACGCGAAGAAGCGCTGAGTCGGCGCGTCAGAACGCGCCGACTCGGCATGCTTCAGAGGTACGCCGCGAGCAGCTCCGCCTCGGCGCGGAGCTGCTCCGCCTTCTCGCCCGCGCCGTGGGACTCCAGGTCCGTCGCTGCGCTCAGCCGCTCGGTCTGCTCCGCGGAGATGATGCGCCGGACGTCGTCGTCGGTCAGGGCGCGTCTCGCGGCCTCGGTGGCGCCCACGCCGCTCGTGGCGCCGGCGATCGGCCCGTCGCCCGAGAGGGCGGCCTCTGCCACCGGTAGGGCCTCTGCGTTGGCGATGGCCGACAGCGTCGAGCGGAGCACCGCTGTGGCCGCGGTGTCGCGGGACTTGCGGGCGGTCAGGAGGTCGGCTCGGAGTCGAGCCTGGAGGCCGGTCATGTGCTGGACCCTAGGACCGGCGCCGGAGCGTGGGCAACCGGGTTTCGTGCGGAAAAACGCACGTGGCGCCGTCCCCGGAGGGAACGGCGCCACGTGGCGTACGGCTTCAGCCTCAGTGGCTGAGGGGCTCCTCGATCGCCGAGTGGCGGTGATCGTCGAAGTCGTGACCGTCGACCTGGTGACCCTCGTGGGCGGCCAGCTCGTGGGCCTCGTGCTCGGCGTGGTGGTGCGCCTCGCTGAGCTCCTGAGCGGTCGGCTTGTCCACGTCGTGGTCGTAGTAGAAGGCGCGGAGCTTGGCGCGGAACGACTGCTTGCCGTTCTTCTTCAGCTCCGGCTCCTCGCCGACGCGGCCGCGGTCGCGAACCGTCATGGCGTAGGCCTCGTCCTCGGGAAGCGGCAGGTGCTTCTCGTGGTAGGCGCCCTCCGGCGTGCGGATGACCGTGCCGGTCTCGTAGCCGTGCAGCAGCTTCTCGTTGTCGTGACGCTGCAGCGAGATGCACCAACGACGCGTGATGATGAACGCCGCGATCGGACCCAGGAACACGAACGCCCGCAGGAAGTAGGTGATCTGGTTGATCGAGAGGTCGAACTTGATCGCGATGATGTCGTTGCCGCCGGCGGCCCAGAAGCCCGCGTAGAACGTCATCAGGGCGACGAACGTGGCGGTGCGGGTCGGAGCGTTGCGCGGGCGCTGGAGCAGGTGGTGCTCGCGCTTGTCGCCGGTGATCCAGGCCTCGATGAAGGGGAGCATCAGCACGACCATCCAGGCCGCCATCGGCAGCACGATGACCGGGAAGAAGATGTTCCACGACCAGGTCGAGCCCCAGAAGTGCGACTCCCAGCCAGGCATGATGCGCAGCGCGCCGTCGGGCCAGCCCATGTACCAGTCAGGCTGCGAGCCGGCGGTGACCTTGGTCGGGTCGTACGGTCCGAACTTCCACACCGGGTTGAGCGAGAAGAAGGCACCGAGCAGGGCGGTCACACCGAAGGTGATGAAGAAGAAGCCGGTCATCTTGGAGATGTAGTTCGGCACCATCGGGTAGCCGACGACGTTCTTCTCGGTGCGGCCGGGTCCAGGCCACTGGGTGTGCTTGTGGTAGATCAGCAGGATCAGGTGGGCACCGATCAGGGCCAGCAGCAGCGCCGGGATCAGCAGCACGTGGATGGTGAACAGGCGTGGGATGATGTCGTCGCCTGGGAACTCGCCTCCGAACAGGAAGAACGAGATATACGTCCCCACGATCGGGATCGCCATCATGAACCCGTCCGCGGCCCGGATGCCGGTGCCGGAGAGCAGGTCGTCGGGCAGCGAGTAGCCGGTGAAGCCCTCGAGCGTGCCGAGGAGCAGCAGCGTCGCGCCGATGACCCAGTTGATCTCACGCGGCTTGCGGTGCGCGCCGGTGAAGAAGACGCGCATCATGTGGATCATCATCGAGGCGATGAACAGCATCGCGGCCCAGTGGTGGACCTGACGCAGCAGCAGACCGCCGCGTACGTCGAAGGAGATGTCCAGCGTCGAGGCCATCGCCTCGGACATGTCGATGCCGCGCAGCGGCGCGTAGGAGCCCTGGTAGGTGATCTCGGCCATCGAGGGCTTGAACCACAGGGTCAGGAAGACGCCGGTGACCAGCAGGACCACGAAGCTCCACAGCGCGATCTCACCCAGCATGAACGACCAGTGGTCGGGGAAGATCTTGCGGGAGAGGAACTTGCTCAGGCCACCCAGGCCCAAGCGCTCGTCGGCCCAGTTGGCCGCCGCGCCCGCCTTGGTCGGCTTGCCCGCCGGCGTTGCCGGATTGGTGCCGTTGCTGGCGGCAACCTTGGACGTGTCGGTGCTCACTGTCCGCCCTCCTTGTAGCCGTACTGCTCAGCATCGGCGGCGTGGTTCTTCGACCAGTCGTCGAAGATCTCGTCGATGTCGTAGGTGTTGCGCTCCCAGTAGCTGACGCCCACAGGCTCAGGGTAGTCCGAGAGGGCAACCAGGAAGCCGTCCGCGTCGACGCCCAGCGGCAGCTGGGGCAGGTGACGGCCGGCCGGACCGAAGATGACCTTGCCGTGGTCGGCGAGGTCGAAGGTCGACTGGTGGCACGGGCACAGCAGGTGGTGCGTGGTGCGCTCGTTCAGCGAGATCGGGCAACCGACGTGGGTGCAGATCTTCGAGTAGGCCACGATGCCGTTGACCGACCAGTTGCGGGTCACGTCGTGGTCGATGTCGTTGGGGTCCATCCGGAGCAGGATGGTGGCGGCCTTCGACTTGGCGATCTGGAGCGGCGCGCCGTGCAGGCTGCCGTCGAAGATCGTCGCCGGCTCGGCGTTGACCAGGTCCCCGACCTCCAGGTCGCCCGGGCGGATCGGGGTGCCGACCACGTCGCGTACGACTCGCACGCCGGCGTCCCAGACGGTGTGCTCGAGGCCGGCGCCGGGGTAGGGCTGCTCCTCGGTGATCTGGGCGTTGGTCTGACCCAGGTCCTTGAGCATCACGATCGCGGGCAGACCCAGCAGGGCGGCCGAGCCGATCATCGCGTTGCGGATGAACGGGCGACGAGCCATACCGGACTCGTTGAGCGCGGCCTTGAGCTCGGCGATGGCGACCTCGCGGGTGGCGGGGGAGGAGGCGGCCGGGTGGCGGTCCTCCGCGTGCTCGATGTCGACGACGAGCTTGCGAGCCCACTGGATGACACCGATGCCGAGGAAGAGGAGCGCGAAGCCGAGGGTCGAGCCCAGCGCCAGGTTGGAGGCGCCGTAGCCCGCCCAGACGTCACCGTCGTAGCCGGGCTCGATGGTGAAGTAGGCGACCACGAACAGCACCGAGCAGAGCGCGGAGAGACCGAAGAAGAGGCTCACCTGACGCTCGGCGCGCTTCTCCGCCTTCGGGTCGACGTCGGTAGGACGCCAGTGATGCTCGTGCATACCCGGGTCGGGCAGCAGCGCGTCCGTGTGCGCGTTGAGCTCGGGGTGCGAGTCGTCGTGCTTCTCGATCTCGCTGAGGTCGCTGCTCACTTGGCAGATCCCTTCTTGGTCTGGTTGGTGCGCGTGGTGTGCGAGGCGATCCACACGGCGAAAGCCACCAGGACGCCGAGACCGACGACCCAGGCGACGATGCCCTCGGTCACCGGACCGAGCGAACCGTTGTTGAAGCCGCCGTAGTCGGGCTGCTCCTTCATCGACTCGACGTAGGAGATGACCGCCTTCTTCTCCTCCGGGCTGATGTTGCCGTCGGAGAAGGTGTCCATGGACTGCGGACCGGTCAGCATCGCCTCGTAGATGTGCTTCGGGTCGGTGTTGAGGATGCTCGGAGCCTCACCGCCGCGCGGCATGGCGCCGCCGGCACCGGTGAAGTTGTGGCACGCGGTGCAGTTGGTCAGGAAGATCTGGCCACCGAGGGTGACCGCCTCCTCCTTCTCCTTCTCGGACGCGTAGGTCTCCGGGTCGTACTGCTCCTCGTCCGGGATCGCCGGGCCGGGGCCGAGGCTGGCGACGTACGCGGCCATGGCGTCGATCTCGTCCTGGTTGAAGCTCGGGTCCTTGACCTCGACCTGGGCGCCGGGCTGAGCCATCGGCATCCGGCCGGTGCCGACCTGGAAGTCGACGGAGGCGGCACCGACACCGATCAGGGAGGGGCCGTAGAGCTTCCCGTTCTGGGTGGTGATGCCCTCACCGTTGGAGCCGTGGCAGGTGGAGCAGTTGATCATGAAGAGCTCTTTGCCCTCGGCGACGAGGGCGGCGTTGTCCTTCTCCTGCTCGGCCTGGGAGGCCGGGGCGAGAGCGGCGTACGCACCGCCGGTGCTCAACAGGGCGACCAGGAGCACGGCGGCACCGGCCAACGGGCGGCGACGGTGCCGCGACAGTCGACCGACGGAGCGGTTCAGTAGACGCACATTCAGTCCTTGGTCACTTGAGGAGGTAGATGGTCGCGAACAGGCCGATCCACACCACGTCGACGAAGTGCCAGTAGTAGGACACGACGATCGCGGAGACGGCCTGCTCGTGGGTGAAGCGCTTGGCGACGTAGGTCCGGCCGAGCACGAAGAGGAAGGCGATCAGACCGCCGGTGACGTGCAGGCCGTGGAAGCCGGTGGTCAGGTAGAAGACCGAGCCGTAGGGGTCGTCAGGACCGGTGATGCCCCGGTTGAGGGCGATGCCTTCCTGGACCAGGGCCGCGTACTCCGTCGCCTGACCGGCGATGAAGACCGCGCCCATGAGGTAGGTGAGGATGAACCACTCACGCAGGCCCCACAGGCGGATCGCGAGCAGGGAGCCCTTACGTCCGACCTGGCCGCGCTCGGCGGCGAAGACGCCGAACTGGCAGGTGAACGACGACAGCACGAGGATGGTCGTGTTGACCGCCGCGAACGGGATGTTGAGTCCCTCGGTGTTTGCCTCCCACACCTCGGGGCTGACCGCGCGGATCGTGAAGTAGGCCGCGAACAGCGCCGCGAAGAACATCAGCTCGCTTGCGAGCCAGATGATCGTCCCCACGCTGACCATGCTCGGACGGTCGTGATGCCCGTGCAGGCGGGCTGTTGGAAGAGTCGATACTGTCGCCACGCCCGCCATTATGTCCTGCCCCTTTCCCAGAGTCTTCTTGGGACCCTGTGTGTCGTGTCCGAGGGTGCCTTCACACCCCTTGGACACCGCTCAGGTTCGGTGTGTGACATGTGGCCGCGGACCCTGGTGTTGGCGCTAGCATCGGGGTGTGACCGACACCACCTCGAATTCTCTGAAGATCCTCGTCTACAGCGACGACATCGACGTACGCAAGCAGGTGATCCTCGCTCTCGGACGCCGTCCGCACCCCTCCCTCCCGGAGGTGGAGTACGTCGAGGTGGCGACCGAGCCGGCCGTGCGCGCGCAGCTCGACGCCGGCGGCCTGGCACTGGCCGTGCTCGACGGGGAGGCCGCTCCGGCCGGCGGGCTTGGGATCGCCAAGGCGGTCAAGGACGAGGTGCCGGACGCGCCGCCGATCGTGGTCCTCATCGGTCGTCCCCAGGATGCGTGGCTCGGCACCTGGTCGCGTGCGGAGGCCACCGTCGCCCACCCGCTCGACCCGTTCGAGCTGGCCCGGACGGTCGTGGGACTGTTGCGGCCCGTTAACGTTGGCGCATGACGTCCGCCCCCAACTCCTGGCCCGAGGTCCTCACCACGCTGGTCGCGCGACGGTCCCTGTCCGCGCACCAGGCGGCGTGGGCGATGGGGGAGATCCTCTCCGGCGAGGCGACGAGCGCGCAGATCGCCGCCTTCGCGGTGGGACTGCGCGCCAAGGGCGAGACCGTCGACGAGCTCGCCGGGGTCGCCGACGGGATGCTGGCCAAGGCCAACCCGATCTTCGTGCCCGGGCGCGTGCTCGACATCGTCGGCACCGGTGGTGACCGGTCGTTCTCGGTCAACATCTCCACGATGTCGGCGATCGTCGCGGCCGGTGCCGGCGCCAAGATCGTCAAGCACGGCAACCGGTCCGCCTCGTCCAAGTCGGGGTCGGCCGACGTGCTCGAGGCGCTCGGGATCCGGCTCGACCTCGATGTCTCGCGCGTCGGTGAGGTGGCCGAGGAGGCCGGGATCACCTTCCTGTTCGCCGCGGCCTTCCACCCCGCGATGCGTCATGCCGCCGCCGCGCGGCGTGAGATCGGCATCGCCACCGTCTTCAACCTGCTCGGCCCGCTGACCAACCCGGCGCGCCCCGCGTCCTCCGCGATCGGCTGCGCCGATGCCGCCGCGGCGCCGGTCATGGCCGGGGTCTTCGCCCGCCGTGGCGTCGACGCCTGGGTCTTCCGTGGCGACGACGGCCTCGACGAGCTCACCACCACCACGAGCTCCCACGTGTGGATGGTCTCGCAGGGTGTCGTGACCGAGGCGAGCGTCGAGCCGCTCGACCACGGCATCGCCCGCGCCACCGCCGAGGACCTCCGCGGCGACGACGCCGTCTACAACGCCTCCGTCGTCCGTCGTCTGCTGGCGGGGGAGAAGGGCGCCGTACGCGACGCCGTGCTGCTCAACGCCGGTGCCGCTCTCGCGGTCCACGACGCCGGCTCCGGCAGCGTCGACGAGCGGCTCTCCGGCGGGATCGCCCGGGCCGCGGATGCCATCGACTCCGGGGCGGCGCAGGCTGTGCTCGACCGGTGGGTCGCTGCTACTTCTCGTTGATCTAGATGATCACGCGCCGACTCGGCGGCACACGACGGGCTTGCGCCCGTTGCCCGTCAGTCCAGGCCGATGGAGAAGGCGGCTTCCAGGTCGACCTGGGAGTAGGTGCGGAAGGCGATGTGGGTCTCCGTCTCGAGCACGCCGGGGACCTTGTTGATCTTGTCGGCGACCACCGTGGCCACCTCCTCGTGGGCACGGACGCGCACCAGGGCGATCAGGTCGATCTGGCCGGTCACGGAGTAGACCTCGCTGACGCCGTCGATGGCGGCCACGGCCTCTGCCACCTCGGGGATCTGGGAGACCTCGGCATTGATGAAGACGATCGCTGTGATCACGCAGGTCACGTTAGCCGATCGGCCTAGAGGCTCGCTGCCCGCCGGCCCGCACCGCCGATCGGGCAGGTCCACTCGCCCTCGATGTGAGCGAGGCGTACGCCCGGGGACTCCAGCCAGCGCAGCACCAGCTCGGTCTCCTCGGCGCTCGCGGCCGGCACCGGCCCGGGTGCGTCCAGGACCGTCTCCGCGCTGAGCTGGAGGCCGGCGACGTAGGCGTGCGCGTTGGCGTCGCGGGGGATCACCCCGGCCGCGGCGAGCCGCCCGTGGCGGACGACGTGGACCGCCCAGCGGCCGTCTTCCTCCCGTCGGATCGCGGTGAGGTCGGGCACCCGGGTCAGGGCGCTGAGCCGCTGGGTGCGGGCTGCGGCGCGCAGGTAGGAGGTGAGCCGGTCGCGGTGGACGGCCGCCTCCTCGAACCGCTCCTGCTCGGCCAGGCCGGTGAGCCGCTCGGTGATCGTCTCGACGACCTCGTCGGGCCGGTGGAGCAGCGACTCGCGGACCCGGGCCACCAAGGTCGCGTACGTCTCGGCCGGGACGCTCTGGTCGCACGGGCTCAGGCAGCGGTGGAGCTCGGCGAGGACGCACGGGGTCTTGCGCGGGAGCAGCGGGAGCCGGTCGGAGCACTGCCGGATCGGGAACGTGTCGTGGAGCGCCTGGAGCGCCTTCTCGGCGACCTTCTTGGACCCGAACGGCCCGAGGTAGTCGGCGTCGTCGTCCAGCACTCGCTTCACCAGCGAGAGCCTCGGCCACGGCTCCTGGGTGAGCTTGACGAAGTGCATCTTCTCCGGCCGCCGTGAGCGGCGGTTGTAGGGCGGCTTGTGCTCGCCGATGAGCCGCAGCTCGCGCACCCCGGCCTCCAGCGCCGTGGCGCACTCGATGCCCTGCACGGTCGCCGCCAGCCCGACCATCTCGCCCATCCGGGATCGGGTCTCGGAGGCGGTGAAGTAGGTGCGTACGCGCGTGCGCAGGTCCTTCGAGGTGCCGATGTAGAGCACCCGGTCCTGGCTGTCCTTGAACAGATAGACGCCGGGCGCGTGCGGCAGGTCCTCGGCCAGGTGGCGCTTCTTGCGCTGGGCGGTGGTGACCTTGGCCGAGAACGCGGCCAGGTCCTCGAGCGTCAGAACGCCGAGGTTGCCGAGGCGCTCCATCATCCCGTGGAGGACGTCGACGGTCGCCCGGGCGTCCTGGAGCGCGCGGTGGTTGGGGGTCGTGGGGGAGCCGAAGACCCGGGCGAGCGAGCCGAGCTTGTGGTTGGGCGCCTCGTCGCGGGTGATCACCCGGCGGGCGATCTTCACCGTGTCGAGCACCTCGAAGCGCGGCCACGGCCGCTCCTGCTTCGCGGCGAAGTGCTTGAGGAAGCCCACGTCGAAGGGGGCGTTGTGGGCGACCAGCACGCAGCCCTCGGCGAACTCGAGGAACGCCGGCAGCACCGACTCGATCGTGGGGGAGGAGGCGACCATCGAGTTGGTGATGCCGGTCAGGACCGCGATCGACGGTGGGATGCCGGTGTGTGGGTTGACCAGGGTCTGGAACTCGCCCAGCACCTCGCCGCCGCGCACCTTCACCGCGCCGATCTCGGTGATCATGCCGCCGTTGTCGGGGCTGTTGCCGGTCGTCTCCAGGTCGACCACGCAGAAGGTGAGGTCGCGCAGCGGTCGGCCGAGCTCGTCGAAGCCGCGCTGCGCCTCCCAACGGCCAGCGGTCTCCTGGTGCCGGCGTGCCACGGCTCGGGCGCGCATCTCCTTCCGCGCCTCACGAACCGCCGCACTGCTCATGTTCGAACACACTAGCGGGTCTCACCGACAGTTCTTGATGCGATTGCTTCGCAATTCGCGCAGCGCCTGCGCTTGATCCTCGTCTTCCTCCGCTCCGTTCGTCGCTGCGCTCCTCACTGCGCTGCGTCCAGACGAGGAGCGCTCTGGCGCTGTACTTGATGCGATTGCTTCGCAATTCGCGCAGCGCTTTCGCTTGATCCTCGTCTTCCTCCGCTTCGTTCGTCGCTGCGCTCCTCGCTGCGCTGCGTCCAGACGAGGAGCGCTCTGGCGCTGTACTTGTGGCGATTGCTTCGCAATTCGCGCAGCGCCTGCGCTTGATCCTCGTCTTCCTCCGCTGCGCTCAGTCGCTTCGCTCCCTCGCTCCGCTGCGTCCAGACGAGGAGCGCTCCGGCGCTGGGTTGTCGGCGATTGCTTCGCAGTTCGCGCAGCGCGGTCAGCCGAGCAGAGGCGAGAGGGAGGAGAGGGGGACGGTGCGGGCGCCGGCGCGGCGTACGTCCTTGATGATCTCGGCGTCGTCGGTGGCGACGAGGATGATGCGGCCGGCGGGCTCGGCGTCGACGAGGTCGCGGATGACGTCGTCGGCGATGACGCCCTCGGGGGAGAAGAGGACCTTGACGCCGCGCGGAGGCACGGCGGTGGGACGTACGGACGCGGAGTGGGCGTCGAAGACGACGGTCGTCTCGGCGCCGGTGCGGGCCGCGATCGGAGCGATCGCGCGCAGCAGCCGCAGCCGCTGGGCATCGAGCGCGGAGTCGGGCCACAGGGCCTTGGAGACGTTGTAGCCGTCCACGATCAGCCGGACCCTGGGCATCGCCAGGAACTGCTCGAGGTGGGCGCTGCTGGTGACTCCGGCGCCCGCGGCGGCGTCCGCGGAGGCCAGCTCGGCCTCGACTCGCTCGCCCGGGGTGCCGGTGACCGGGGGCAGGGCGAGCTCGCGGCGGAGTCCTCCGGCCGCGTCGAGCAGGGTGTCGAGCAGGAAGCGGGCCCGCAGCGAGGCGTCCTCGCGATCCGTCTTCGAGGTGCGCCGCTCCGCGGCCGCCTCGCGCTCCAGCTTGTCGACCTGGCTGCGGAGCTGGCGCAGCTGCCGGTCGCGTGCGGCCAGCTCGTCCTGGGCGCGGGCGAGCGCCTCGCGCGCCTCGGTCAGGGCCTCGTCCAGCCCGGTGCCGGCCTCGCGGGCGGCGGCCCGGGCCTCGCCGAGCTTGCGTCGCAGCGTGGTGTTGTCGGCCTTGAGCTCGTCGAGACGGGCCTTGCGGTCGGCGCGCACCTCACGGATCTCGTCCTCCGCGGCGGCGAGCTTGCCGCGCAGGCGCGCGACCTCGGCGTCGACCGCCGGGACCGCGGCCGCGTCCAGCCGGTCCAGGGCCTCCTTGAGCGAGACCTCCCAGCCGTCGGGCCGGACGAGCCACACGACGGCGGCCGCCTCGGCCGGATCCTCGGGCAGCGTGAGGTCCTCGGCGGAGCCCTCGGAGACGTACGCCGGGCGCAGCTGGCTCCCGACCTTCTCCCGCACCTCGTCGTCGGTCTCGAGCACCGAGGCGATCATCGCGCCGCCGGCCTTGGCGCGCCGGGCGGGGGCGAAGTCGGCGATCCGCTTGAGCGCGGGCGGGAGGCGCACCACGTCGGGAAGCACCCCGGCCGTGAGCGCGACGATGCGCCCCCGGACCGTGTCGGGGAGCGTCGCGTACGCGGAGACCTCCATACGTCAAGTGTAGAGACCGGGCCGACGATCGCCGCCTCGAATACCGCGCTGCGATGGTGGTGACACGCCGCACGCAACCGTACGAAAGCAAAAATGTCGGTGGTCGGTGAGACCGTCGCAGCATGACGACGAGAATCGACTGTGACACCTGCCTCGTGCGCGGACTGGCGTGCCACGACTGCGTGGTCACCGTGCTGCTGGGCCCGCCTCCGGAGCTGACCATCGAGGACGAGGAGCGCCGGGCGCTCGACGTGCTCGCCGATGGTGGGCTGGTCCCGCCGCTGCGGATGGTGGCTCTGCCATTAGTGGAGGGTATGTAGCCGAACTTTTGGGCGTGGGTGGTTGGCAGGTGGGGGATCCCGTCGGCTAGTGTGCGCAGGAACTTGGCACTCGTGGGAGTGAGTCAACCGACTCACGCGAGTGTCGCGCTTAGTCCAGGCCCGCTTCGGGGCGGGCCAGGAGCCGGGGAACCACACCGGTCGTACGCCGCAACGCGGAGTGCGATCACCTGGGGTGCATCCGCCGCAAGGGCGATCTGGGGGACCAGGTCGAGGAGCGGTGGTAGGGCAGGTCGTGCCTGAACCCGTCAGCTCACCCGGTAGGCGTTCAACGACTACACAAGGAGACCGTCCGCTCGTGACACGCGACCGGAAGCGACTCATTGCCGGAGCAGCCGGCATCGCCGCCATCGGTGTCGCCGGGATCATTCCCGCCGCGACCCCCGCCCAGGCCGAACCAGACATCGACGACGTTCGCAAGAAGGTCGACAAGCTCTACACGCAGGCCGAGGCGGCCAACGAGGACTTCAGCAACGCCAAGCTGCGGCTGCAGGACCTCAAGGACCAGCTCGAGGACCTCAACGCCGACGAGAAGCGCCAGAGCAAGGAGCTCGACAAGATCCGCGCCGAGCTCCGCGACTCCGTGCTGCGCCAGTTCGAGGGCTCCGACGTCTCTGCCGTCGGCCAGGTGATCACCTCCGAGGACCCGCAGGAGTTCCTCGCCGGTCTCGCCACCGTCTCGTCCTACAACGCGCTGCAGGCCGACCTGCTGGCCCGCTACAACACCGAGGCCGAGGCCCTCCAGGTGCGTCGCGAGGCGACCGAGGACGCCAAGGCCCAGATGGCCAAGGTCAAGACGACCATGCAGCAGAAGAAGAGCGAGATCGACGAGAAGTTCGAGGCGGCCCAGGCCGAGCTCGACGAGCTCGAGGCCGATGAGCTGGAGGCCATCCAGTCCACCGACACCAGCATCCCGTCCAACCTGCCGCCGCCCTCGGGCCGCGCCAAGGTGGCCGTGGACTACGCCCTCGCCCAGGTCGGCGACGCCTACGTCTACGGGGCCACCGGCACCGAGTCGTGGGACTGCTCGGGCCTCACCATGGGTGCCTGGGGTCAGGCCGGTGTCTCGCTGCCGCACTCCTCCTCGGCGCAGTACAGCAGCGGCCCCCAGGTCTCGCGCGACCAGCTCGCCCCCGGTGACCTGGTCTTCTTCTACAGCCCGATCAGCCACGTCGGCATCTACATCGGCAACGGCCAGATGGTGCATGCGTCCAACCCGAGCACCGGTGTGAAGGTCTCGCCGATCGACGAGATGCCCTACACGGGCGCCGTCCGCCCGGGCTGAGTTGACCCAGGACCCCGAAGAGGCCGATCGTTCGCAGGTGCGAACGGTCGGCTCTCTTCTTTCCCGCCTCCAGGCCCGCCCCGCTCTCATCGGGGCCGCGCTGGTGCTGGTGATGCTCCTCGCCGGGTTCGTCGGGTGGCGGCTCACCGGCGGGGGCGAGTACGTCGCGCCCACTCCGACCACCGCGCCGGTGGTTCGCGCCGACACCGCGGGCGCCCGGGCCTCGCTGGAGCAGCTGGTCGCCGGCGTACGTGAGGGGGCGGAGCCCGACGGCGAGGACGCCGCCTCGGTCGCGGTGCGCAACGCGCTCGCCATCGGCCTCGAGGACGTCACCGCGAGGTACGTCGCCGAGGCGGGCAACGTGGAGCAGGACGGCTCCTTCATGGCCGACGTGGAGATGTCGTGGCGCACGCCGGGCGACCCGGCGCTGACCGAGGAGCTCAGGGTCGGTTTCGACGCCGAGGGGGCGATCACCGGGTTCTCGGCGTCCCAGGGCACCCGGATGCCGTTGTGGCTGAGCGGTCCCGTCGAGGTGCGCCGCAGCGGCTCGAGCCTCGTGATCGTCCAGGCCTCGG
The DNA here is from genome assembly GCF_036090055.1 of Nocardioides sp. NBC_00368. NCBI lineage: Bacteria > Bacillati > Actinomycetota > Actinomycetes > Propionibacteriales > Nocardioidaceae > Nocardioides > Nocardioides sp. NBC_00368. The sequence goes on along the minus strand of NZ_CP107970.1, from coordinate 2,277,769 downwards.
CCGAGGTCGCCGACCGCTACGCCGAGCTGGCCGCCACCGCGGTCACCCAGGTCCGCAAGGTGATCCCGTGGGACCAGCCGCGTCTGGTCCTCGAGGTGCCCGCCACCGGCCTCGACTCCGCGCTGGGCGCCCAGCAGGGCACCTACACCGCCGTCGCCGCGGTGACCGCGACCGTCGACGGGTCCACGAAGGCCGGGACACCCCTGCACGTGTGGGTCAACCAGGGCGTCATCGGCGACCTGGACGCACCCGGCGCCCAGGTGGTCATCACCCACGAGGCCACGCACGCGGCCACCGACGCGGCGACCAACACCCGTCGGCCGATGTGGCTCATCGAGGGCTTCGCCGACTACGTCGCGCTGCGCGACACCACGCTCCCGTTGAGCAAGACCGCCGGCCAGATCCTGGCCCAGGTCCGCGAGAACGGCGCCCCCGACCACCTGCCGGGCAAGGCAGAGTTCAACACCCGCTCGGAGCACTTCGGCGCCGAGTACGAAGCCGCCTGGCTGGCCTGCGAGGTGCTCGCCGCGGCCGGCGGCGAGCAGGCCCTGGTCGACCTCTACGAGGAGACCGGCCGCGGCATCTCGCTGGAGAAGGCGCTGCAGGCGAGCTTCGGCTTCGGGGAGGACGAGCTGACCGCCCGCTGGCGGACCCGTCTGTCACACTCTGCGTCGTGAGCGAGCGTCAGCGAGTGAACGATGTGTACGACACGGCGCCGCGTCCGTATTCTGGCGCTTGCGCTACGGACGTGGCGTCGTGAGTGAGCGTCAGCGAGTGAACCATGCGTGCGACGTGATCAGCACGCGGCGTACGTCCTGGGTGGTTCTCGTCCTCGGCGCGGTGGCGTTCGTGGTCCTCGCGTGGGCGTTGATCCCGTGGCATCCCTACCCGGGCGGCCCGCTCGACCTTCCCGACGAGCGCGACGTGTTCACGGCCGAGGAGCTGGAGCGGATGCTCGCCTACTCCGGCACCGCGCGTTGGCTCAGCCGGGCTTCGCTGGTCGTCTCCCTGGTGATCGCCTGCGTGCTCGGGTTCACCTCGCTCGGGAGGCGCCTGGTGGCTCGGCTGCGCGGACCGTGGCTGCTCCGGGTGGTGCTCGCGGTCGCCGTGGTCACGCTCCTCGGCTGGATCGCGACCCTGCCGTTCGGGGTGGCGCTCCACCGGCTGCAGGTGCGCTACGGGCTTTCCCGGCAGGCGTGGGCGCCCTGGCTGACGGACTCGCTGCTCAACCAGGTCGTCGGCATCGTGACCACGTCCCTGGCGCTGCTCGCGCTCTTCGCCTGCATCCGTCTCGGCCGGCGTTGGTGGCCGGCCCTCGCCGCCGGTCTGGTCGCCGCCCTGGTGGTGCTCGGCTCCTTCGTCTACCCGGTCGTCATCGAGCCGCTGTTCAACGACTTCGAGCCGCTGCCGCGCGGCCAGTTCCGCACCGAGGTGATGGCGATCGCCGAGCGCGAGGGCGTCGATCTCGACGATGTCCTGGTGGTCGATGCCTCCCGGCGGACGACGTCGCTCAACGCGTACGTCACCGGCTTCGGCTCCACCCGCCGGGTCGTCCTCTACGACAACCTCGTCGACTCGCAGCGAGGCGCGGCCGCGCGCGGGGCGGTCCTCTCCGTGGTCGCCCACGAGCTCGCCCATGCCAAGCACGACGACGTCCTGGTCGGCACCGTCATCGGCGCCGCCGGAGCGGTCACCGCCGTCGGTCTGCTGGGCCTGCTGCTCTCCTACCGCCGCCCGGAGGAGTACGCCACCCCCGAAGGCATCCCGATGCTGCTGGCGGTCTTCGCGCTCGCGAGCGTGCTGGCGATGCCCGTGCAGAACGGGCTCAGCAGGCAGGTCGAGGCCCGCGCCGATGTCGACGCGCTCCACGCCACCGGCGACCTGAAGTCGTTCACGCGGCTGCAGCACGCCCTCGGCGTACGCTCGCTCTCCGACCCGTCGCCGCAAGCCTGGTCGCAGTGGTGGTTCGGTTCGCACCCGACGACCCTGCAGCGGATCGCGATCGCTCGGCGGGTGCTGGACTGAGTTAAGGCCGAGTCGGCGCATCCGACCCCTCTGGCTCGCTTCGCTTCGCCAGGCACGGGGTCAGATGCGCCGACTCGACGCCACTGGAACAGCCTTTACTTTGCGTAGAGCGCGTCGACCTCGTGGCTGAACTCGCGCATGACCACGTTGCGCTTGAGCTTGAGGCTGGGGGTGAGCTGGCCACCCTCCTCGGTCCAGGAGTCGGGGATGATCACGAACTTGCGGATCGACTCGGCCTTCGAGACCGCCTTGTTGGCGTCGTCGACGGCGCTCTGGATCACGGCGCGCAGGTCCTCGTCCTCGACGAGATCCTCGATGTTGCCGGACTTGCCGTTGGCCTCGGCCCAGGTGGGCAGGGCCTCGGGGTCGATGGTGACGATGGCGCCGATGAACGGCTGGCCGTCGCCGACGACGATGCACTGGTCGACGAGCACGTGGGCGCGGAGGCGGTCCTCGAGGACGGCCGGGGCGACGTTCTTGCCGCCGGCGGTGACCAGGATCTCCTTCTTGCGGCCGGTGATCTTGACGAAGCCCTCGTCGTCGACCTCACCGAGGTCGCCGGAGTGGAACCAGCCGTCGCCGGTCTTGGCCTCGGCCGTGGCGTCGGGGTTCTGCCAGTACTCCTTGAGCACCTGGCCGCCCTTGAAGAGCAGCTCGCCGTCGTCGGCGACGCGCACCGAGGTGCCGGGGATCGGCCGGCCGACGGTGCCGATCTTGAGCGCCTCGGGCAGGTTGACGGTGAGGGCGCCGGTCGTCTCGGTGAGGCCGTAGCCCTCCAGGACGGTGACGCCGATGCCGCGGTAGAAGTGGCCGAGGCGGTCGCCGAGCGGAGCACCGCCGGAGACGGCGTAGGAGCAGTTGCCGCCGAGCGCGGCGAGCAGCTTGCCGTAGACGAGCTTGGAGAACAGCTTGTGCTTCGCCGCGAGGAGCAGCGGCGCCTTGCCGGTCTCGGTGGCCCGGGAGTAGTCGATCGCGACCTCGGTCGCCATGTCGAAGATGCGGCCCTTGCCGTCGGCGACGGCCTTCTGCGAAGCGGTGTTGTAGACCTTCTCGAACACCCGCGGCACGGCCAGCACGAAGGTCGGCTGGAAGGTGCCGAGGTCGGCGACGAGGTTCTTGATGTCGGGGGTGTGGCCCAGGCGGGTGCGGGACTTGATGCAGCCGACCTGGATGATCCGCGCGAAGACGTGCGCGAGCGGCAGGAACAGCAGCGTGCTGCGGCCCTCGATGCTGAACAGCCCGTCGAGCGAGTCGACCACGACACCGAGCTCGAACATGAAGTTGCCGTGGGTGAGCACGCAGCCCTTGGGGCGTCCGGTGGTGCCGGAGGTGTAGATCAGGGTCGCGGCGTCCTCGGGCGTGACCGCGCTGCGGCGGGCCTCGAGCTGCTCGTCGGTGATGTCGGTGCCGAGCTTGACCAGCAGGTCCACGGCGTTGTCGTTGATCGACCAGACGTTGTTGAGCGCGGTGCAGCTCGCACGGACCTCGCTGATCCGGCTCATGTGGCCGGCGTCCTCGGCGACGACCGCCACGGTGGCGGAGTCCTGGAGGATCCACTCGATCTGCTCGGCCGAGGAGGTCTCGTAGATCGGCACGGTCGTCGCGCCGGCGAACCAGATCGCGTAGTCGATCAGCGTCCACTCGTAGCGCGTCTTGGAGAGCAGCGCCACCCGGTCTCCAGCTCCGACGCCCGCCGCGATCAGGCCTTTGGCGACCGCCGAGACCTCGGCGAGGAACTCCGCGGAGGTGACGTCGACCCAGGTGCCGTCCGGGCCCGGGCGGCTGAGGACGGCCGCATCGGGCGCCTCGGCGGCGTTACGCACGACGTCGTCGCTCAGGTTGCCGGTGGGGGGAACAACGTACGTCGCGGGCGTGGAGAACTCGCGCACAAGGGCCTCCGCATACTGATGGTAGGTGGGTACGAACCGGAGGTTACCCCCGTCACAGCCCGACCATTTCACCGGGATGCTATCCGGTACGCTCCATGCCACCTAGCAAGTCAGGGAGTGAGGACACCACCGATGGCCGATCAGACCACCTCGACGATCGTGATCGAGGCCGCGCCCTCGGCAGTGATGGCGGTGATCGCGGACTTCAAGTCCTATCCGGCGTGGGCCAAAGGCATGCAGGAGGTCAACGTCATCGAGACCGGCGTCGACGGGCGGGCCGAGCAGGTCCGATTCGTGCTCGACGTCGCGCCGATCAAGGACGAATACACCCTGGCCTACGACTGGGACGACGACCGCCAGGTGACCTGGTCGCTGGTGAAGGGCAACCTGCTGCGGTCGATGGACGGCGCCTATGTGCTGCGCGACCTCGGCGGCCGCACCGAGGTCACCTACCGGCTCGCGCTCGACCTGAGCATCCCGCTGATCGGCATGCTCAAGCGCAAGGGCGAGAAGGTCCTGATCGACACCGCCCTGCGAGGCCTCAAGCAGCGGGTGGAGAAGTAGGGCATGCCTTCGTGAGAATCCTTCTCTTCACCGGCAAGGGCGGCGTCGGCAAGTCGACCGTCTCGGCCGGCACCGCGGCGATGTCCGCGGCCCGCGGGCTGCGCACGCTGGTCCTCTCGACCGACGCCGCCCACTCCCTGGGCGATGCCTTCGGCCTCGAGGCAGCGCTCGGCTCCGAGCCCGTGCAGGTCTCCGACCATCTCTACGTCCAGCACGTCGACGCGCAGCGCCGCTTCGAGGAGTCGTGGGCCGAGGTGCAGGGCTATCTGCTGAGCGTCCTGGACACCATCGGGGTGGACCGGATCGCGGCGGAGGAGCTGACGGTCATCCCGGGTGCCGAGGAGGTCTTCGCGCTCCTGGAGCTGCGCCGGATGGCCGTGTCGGGGGAGTGGGACACGATCGTGGTCGACTGCGCCCCGACCGCCGAGACGCTGCGTCTGCTCGCCCTTCCCGAGGCCCTGGGCTGGTATCTGGAGCGCATCCTCCCGGTCCAGCGCAAGATGGTGAAGGCGCTCAAGCCCGTGCTCACCAAGGCCGCCGGGGTGCCGATGCCCGGCGACTCCGTCTTCGACGCGCTCGTCCGGCTCCACGACGAGCTCGCCGACGTCCGCGCCCTGCTGTCGGGCCCCGAGGCATCCGTACGCATCGTGCTGACCCCCGAGCGGGTCGTGCTCGCCGAGGCACGACGGTCGTGGACGACGCTGTCCCTCTACGGCTACCGCGTCGACGGTGTCGTCGCCAACCGGATCTTCCCGGCGGGCGGCTCCGACGACTGGCGGGCCGGCTGGGTCAAGGCCCAGGACGACGTGCTCGGCGACATCGGCGCCTCCTTCGAGGGGCTGCCGGTGTGGCGCTCGTTCTACCGGCCCTCCGAGCCCGTGGGCGTCGAGGACCTGCGCGAGGTCGCCGAGGCGGCGTACGCCTGGTCCGGCAGCATCGACCCGCTGGCTGTCCCCGAGACCGCGGCTCCGTTCCGCACCGAGACCACGGGCGAGGCCACCGTCGTCCATCTGGCGTTGCCCGGGCTGGCCCAGTGGGTGGAGCGCGACCAGGTCCAGCTGGGCCGCAACGGCGACGAGCTGGCGATCACCGTCGGGGCCTACCGGCGGCTGCTGACCCTGCCCGCCGCACTCGCCCGGATGCGCGTCAGCGGGGCGCGCGTCGAGGGTGGGGAGCTGCGAGTAACGTTTTCTCGGCAGACGACGAACATCGAGAGCGAGTAATCGTGAGCGAGCAGCGCCACGAGTGGGCGGACGAGCCGTTGGGCTCGACCGCCGAGGAGCTCGGCCGGCTGATGGAGGCCATCGGCGAGTGGGCCAAGGACTCCCGGATCGGCCACCTCACCGAGGGGCTCGGAGAGCATCTCGGAACGGGGGCACCGGAGTGCACCTACTGCCCGTTGTGCCGTACCGTTCATGTCCTCCGGGAGTCGAGCCCGGAGGTCAAGGTGCATCTGGCCAGCGCTGCCGCATCGTTGATGCAGGCCGTGGCCACGGTGCTCAACGCGGCGGCCACGAGTCCGGGTGCTGGCCCTAGTGAAGGCGAGGATGCTCACAGTGATGGCGTGCGGGCTGAGGAAGATGCGACCCGGGACTGGGCGCGACGCTCGGAGAAGGTCGAACGGATCGATCTCGACGGCTGGAGCTGAGGCATGACGACGACGAAGAAGCTGGCCTGCGGTGTCGACGTGGGCGGCACCAAGATCCTCGGCGGCGTCGTCGACCACGACGGCAACATCATCGAGGACCACCGGGTCGAGTCGCCGGCGAAGAGCCCGGAGGCCATCGAGGCGGCCATCGTCGAGGTGGTCCAGGAGCTCAAGACCAAGCACCCGATCGAGTGCGTCGGCATCGGCGCCGCGGGCTACATCGACAAGGGCCGGTCGACGGTTCTGTTCGCCCCCAACATCGCCTGGCGGGACGTGCCGCTCAAGGAGCGCCTGGAGAAGGTCCTCGAGCTGCCGGTCGTGATCGAGAACGACGCCAACGCCGCCGCGTGGGGCGAGTTCGAGTACGGCGCGGGTGCCGAGGTCGACAACATGATGCTGGTGACCGTCGGCACCGGTGTCGGCGGCGGCCTGGTGCTCGAGGGCGACCTCTACCGTGGTGCCTTCGGCGTCGGCGCCGAGATCGGCCACATGCGGGTCGTGCCCAACGGTCACCTGTGCGGCTGCGGCAACCGCGGCTGCTGGGAGCAGTACGCCTCGGGGTCGGCCCTGGTGCGCAACGTCCGCGCCGCGGCGCGCGGCGGCTCGCTGCTCGCCCGCGAGGTCCTGGACCGGGCCGAGGGTGACCTCGACAAGATCAAGGGCCCGCTGATCACCGAGGCTGCCCGGGACGGCGACGCCTTCGCGATCGAAGCGCTGACCGACCTCGGCATCTGGCTCGGCGAGGGGATCGCCTCGATCGCCGCGGTGCTCGACCCGGCCGTGGTGGCCATCGGCGGCGGCGTGGCCGAGGCCGACGACCTGCTCCTCGGGCCTGCTCGGCGTGCGTTCCTGGCGCAGCTGACCGGCCGCGGCCACCGGCCGATGCTCGACATCCGCAAGGCGACGCTGGGCAACGAGGCAGGGCTGATCGGCGCGGCCGACCTGGCCCGCAGGTGAGCCGGATCCAGTGAGCCTTGATCCAATGAGCCGGGTCCAGTGAGCCTGCACATCGGTGTCGACATCGGTGGCACCAAGGTGCTCGCGGCGGAGGTCTCGCCGGCCGGTGAGGTGCTCCGCACCGCTCACCGCAGCACTCCGGGGCGGCGGGTCGAGCTCGAGCTGGTGGAGGACGCCCTGACCGAGGCGGTCACCGAGGTGGCCGCCGGCCGGCCCGTCGCCGGGGTCGGGCTCGCTGCGGCCGGGTTCGTCGACGCGGCGGGGGAGCGGGTCATGTTCGCTCCGCACCTGCCCTGGCGCGGCGAGCCGACCCTGAGCCGGCTGTCCGCGCGCTGGGGCACCCGGGTGGCGCTCGACAACGACGCCAACTGCGCCGCTCTGGCCGAGCTGGAGCTGGGCGCCGCCCGCGGCGTCGACTCCGCCCTGCTCATCACGCTCGGCACCGGCATCGGCGGCGCCGTGATCCTGGACGGCAAGGTCGTGCGCGGTCGCAACGGCATGGCCGGGGAGTTCGGCCACATGCAGGTCGTGCCCGGCGGGCTGCCCTGCGAGTGCGGTCTCACCGGCTGCTGGGAGCAGTACTCCTCCGGCAACGCGCTGGTCGCCTTCGTGCGCGCCCGGGTGGAGACCGAGAAGCATGCCGGTGGCCCGCTCGACGAGCTGGCCGCGGGCGATCCGCTCAAGATCACCGGCCCGGCGGTCACCGCCGCCGCGGCCGGCGGCGATGCGCTCGCGCTCGCTGCGTACGAGTCGGTGGGGTCGTGGCTGGGCGTCGGGCTGGCCGGCCTGGTGGCCGCCTTCGACCCCGAGCTGCTGGTCGTCGGCGGCGGAGTCTCGACCGCGGGCGACCTGCTGCTGGCGCCCGCCCGGACGGCCTTGGAGGCCTCGCTCGTCGGTCGCCTCCACCGCGAGGTGCCGCCGATCGTGGAAGCCGCCTTCGGTGCGGAGGCCGGGGTCGTGGGGGCGAGCATCCTGGCCCGCCGGGCCACCGCGGGCTAGACGCGGGCGCCGTCGTCCCAGGGATCGCGGGGCTCGGACGGCATCGTCATCAGCAGGTAGACGAACCCGGCGATGAAGGCCGCGACCAGGCCGCCGATGACCCAGCTGTCGAAGTGGCGGTCGGTGATCTGGGTGACCACGATCAGCACGAGCACGGCGACCGGTGCGCCGAGCACACCGATCCAGGCCAGCAGGCGCGCCGGGGTCGGCTTCGGCAGCGGCGGCGGAGGCGGCGGGACATAGCCCTCCTCGTCGTCGCGCCACATGTCCTCGGAGGGGTCCGGGTCCTCGACGGGCTCGACGATGTCGATCTTCTTCTCGAAGAGACCACGGGAGACTGGCTCCTCCTCGAGGGCGGGGCGGTCGCCGTAGTTCTCGACGATCTCGCGCCAGGCTTCCTCGTCCGACGACGGTCCGTCTGCAGGCACGGAGGCGTCGTCGGAGGCCCCGGTCGTGTCCTCGGGCCGGTCGTCTCGGTCACTCACTCTTCCAGCCTAGCCGGATCTCATGACAGGGTGCGCGAGTAGAAGTACCTGTCTCGTTATAGGCTCATCGGTCGAAGGCAATTTGGGAAGGCGATGGGGTGTCGACGAAGCTCTTCTACTCGTTCTTGAAGTGGGTCGCTGTCGGGCCTCTGCTCCGGGCTGTTTTCCGCCCGACCTGGGAGGGTGTCGAGAACATCCCGCGCAAGGGCCCGGCGATCCTGGCCGGCAACCACCTCTCCTACGCCGACTGGCTCTTCATGCCGCTGGGCTCACCGCGGATGGTGCGGTTCGTGGCGAAGGCGGAGTACTTCACCGGCACGGGCGTGAAGGGTTTCCTGCAGCGTACGTTCTTCAGCGGCACCGGCAACGTGCCGATCGACCGGTCGGGGGCGACTGCGGCCGAGGGCGCCCTGATCGCCGCGAAGCGGGTGCTCGGCGACGGCGAGCTCTTCGGGATCTATCCCGAGGGCACGCGTTCCCACGACGGCAAGCTCTACCGGGGCCGCACCGGCATCGCCCGGCTGGCTCTGGACACCGGCGCTCCGGTGATCCCGGTCGCGGTGATCGGCACCGACGTGATCGCGCCCCCGGGCAAGAAGCTCGGCAAGATCGTCCGGCCGCGGATCGTCTTCGGCAAGCCGCTGGACTTCTCGCGCTACGAGGGCATGGCCAACGACCGCTACATCCTGCGGGCGATCACCGACGAGATCGTCTACGAGATCCTGAAGCTGTCCGGTCAGGAGTACGTCGACATGTACGCCACCGACGCCAAGAAGCTGGCCACCGGTGAGAAGCCGGCGAAGAAGTCTTCGAAGTCTTCGCGGCCGACCAAGGACGTAGCCTGACGATCCACTCGTCCCACCCGTTCCCGACGCCGGAGGATCCGGTACGCCGGTGGCGCGGTCGTCTGGGTGGGCGGGTCTCGCTGTGGACCTCCGGCTCTGCTGGTTCTTGGGCCGGGCTCACGGTCTCCTCGCTGATGATGGCCAACGGGGCGCCCGGCGCCGTGCTCGGTCTGCTCGACCCCGACTCGGACCTGCGGGACGAGCTCGAGGAGACCGGCGTCGGCGTCGTGTCGCTGCTCCACTGGCGTCACCGCGACCTGGCCGAGGCGTTCGGCGGCACCGCTCCCGCTCCTGGCGGCGCGTTCCGGCTGGGGTCGTGGGAGACGACCGAGTTCGGCCGCCGCCTCACCGACGCCCCGACCTGGGCCGGCGTACGCCTGGTCTCGATGACGGAAATCGGTTGGTCGGCCCTGGCGACGTGCGAGATCGTGTCGCTCGAGGTCGGCGACGACGCCGACCCGCTGGTCCACCGGCACGGGAGGTACGAACGGTGATCGACGGCTATCTGCGACGGCTCGGCATCGAGGGACGGCCGGAGGCGACGTACGAGACGCTCGTCGATCTTCACCACCGCCATCTCGACACGCTGCCCTACGAGAACCTCTCGATCATGCTCGCCGCCATCGGAGCCACGGGGATGCCCGACGCTGTCGACCCGGCGGAGACGCTCGAGCGGGTGGCGGCCGGGCGCAACGCCGGCTACTGCTTCCACAACAACGGCGTCTTCTCGCTGGCGCTGGCAGAGCTGGGCTTCGACGTCGTACGCCGCACCGGCCAGATGCTCGAGGCGACCGGCGCCTCGGGGACCCTGGACCATCTGGCGCTGGAGATCCGCGGTCTGCCGACCGCGGCCAACCCCGGTGGCCGGTGGGTGGTCGACGTCGGCTACGGGGACGGCTTCCGCGACCCGTTGCCGCTGGTCGAGGGACATTTTCGGCAGTCCGGGTTCGTCTACCGGCTGGCCCGCGTGGGGGAGTCGGGATGGACCTTCCACCATGACCCGCACGGCTCCTTCAACGGCTCGTTCGTGCGCGGGAGCGTGACGCAGGAGGAGATCGAGACCTCCCACGTGCGTCTCTCCACCCCGCCCGACGGTGACTTCACGCGCAAGCTCGTGGTGCAGCGGCGGGACGCGTCCGGAGCTGAGACGATCCGCTCGATCCGGCACGCGCGCAGCGGCGAGGGGGCCTTCGAGCGCGAGCTGCGCGACTTCGAGCAGTGGCGCACGGCTCTCGCCGGGATCGGGCTGTCGTTCCAGGGCATCGAGGACGACGCGCTGCGCGAGCTCCACAAGCGACAGGCCGCCGAGTACGACGAGTGGTTGCTGACGCGATAGTCGGCGACGTGCTGAGATGGCGGACATGAGCGACGACGCACCTGCTCCCGACCTGCTCGACATCGCGGCCGAGCTCTACGGGCTGCCGCTGGGCGACTTCACCCCCGAGCGCGACGCCCGCGCCAAGGGGCTGAAGGGCACGCCGCTCGCGGGGCCGGTCAAGGCGCTCAAGAAGCCCTCGACCGCGGCATGGGTGGTCAACCTGCTCGTGCGCTACGAGACCGAGCAGGTGGAACAGGTGATCTCGGTCGGTGCGCTGCTGCGCGAGGCGCAGACCGGGATGGACGCCGCCCAGCTGCGCGAGCTCACCAAGCAGCGGCGACAGCTGACCGCGGCGGTGACGACCCGCGCCCGCGGCCTCGCGCGCGAGCACGGTCTGCGGGTGACCGAGGCGGTGGCGACCCAGGTCGAGGCGACGCTGACCGCGGCGATGATCGACGAGTCCGCCGCCCGGGCCGTACGCAGCGGCCTGCTCGTCTCCGCGCTGTCGGCCACCGGCGTCGACGCCGTGGACGCGGCGTCCGTCGTCGCCCTGCCGGACGCGTTGGGCTTCGAGGTCCCCGAGGTCGTCCCGCCGCCTCCCGAGCCGCTGCGGGCGGTCCCGGACCTGCCCGACACGGCGGCGCTCGACGAGGCTCGAGAGGCGCTCGAGGAGGCGGAGTCGGCGCTGTCCGGTGCCGAGGCTCAACGGGACAAGGCCGTCTCGGCGTTCAAGGACGTCGAGGCGCGTTCGCTCCAGGTGAAGTCCGAGATCGAGGAGCTCCGCCGCCGGCTGGCCGATCTGGAGGAGACGGCGCTCGAGGTCGAGGACGAGCTCACCGAGGCGGAGGACGCACGTGACTCCGCCGAGACCGCGGTCTCGGACGCGGCCGCCGCCCGGGACTCGGCGGCCGAAGAGGTGGAGCGGCTCGGCGGGTAGGCATGGCAGACTCCCGGGCCGTGAGCACCGACTGGCAGCAGTGGCACGAGCGCTACGAGGACCCGGGGTCCAGCCTCGTACGGCGCCTCGAGAACGTGCGCAACGAGATTGAGCGTCTGCTCGCAGACCGTGGTGGTGCACGCACGTATGTGGTCAGCATCTGCGCCGGCGACGGCCGCGATCTGCTGCCGGTCCTGGCATCGGCGGACGGCGACGTCCACGCCGTTCTCGTCGACCTCGACGCGGAACTCGCCGAGCGTGCGCGGGCCGATGCTGCGGCGCTGGGTCTGGACCGTGTGGAGGTGCGCACCGCCGACGCCGGGCTTGCGAGCGTGTTGGCCGGGTTGCCGCCGGCTGATGTCTTCCTGGCCTGCGGCGTCTTCGGCAACATCACCGACTCCGACCTCGAGACGACGATCAGCGCACTGCCCGCTCTCGTGGCGCCCGGGGGTGCTGTGATCTGGACACGCGGCGCCCACCTCGGAGACGACGAGTTGAGCGCGTTCGCAGGGGATCCGGCAGACCTCGTCCGAGAGATCTTCGCTCGTCACGGGTTCATCGCGGAGTCGCTCGTACGCCCTGACGACGCCGGGTTCCGAGTCGGAGTCCATCGACGCTCTGCAGATGCTTCGGCAGGGACTCTGCCGGAGCGGCTCTTCTCGTTCGCGCGTTGAGAGTCAGACGGTGACGGCTTTCCGCATCCGGACCAGCGGGACTGGAGCACCGCCGCGGTCGTCCTCGATCCGTTCGACGGCTCGGAAGCCGTACGCCTGGTAGAGAGGCTCGCCCGACAGGGTGCCCATCAGCTCGAGGGTGGTGAAGCCCTCCGCTGCCGCCGCGCGCTCGCACAGGTCGAGGATGAGCCGGCCGACGCCGCGTCGGGCGAAGGCGGGGTTGGTGTACATCGCTCGCACCCTGGCCGGGTCGGTCGCGGGATCCAGGAGCGCCGGCTCGCGGCCGGGGGTGTGGTCGCCGCCGTAGAGCGTCGCCCTCCTGCTCCAGCCGCCGCAGCCGGCGATCTCGTCGCCCTCCTCGACCACGAAGTAGGTGCCGTCCTCGATCAGCTGGGTGTCGATACCCATCACCATCCTGCTCGACGCGATCTGGGCCTCGCTCAGGAACGCCTTCTGGAGCTCCGCGATCGAGGTGTCCATGATCGCGGTCAGGGCGGGAACGTCGTCCGGTGTCGCTCTGCGGTGGGTGAAGGGCACGCGGGTGAGCCTGTCATGTCGGCGCCTGCGGGTCGTAGGGGTTTTGTGCCGACAGGATTCCTGTGTGAGGAATGTCACGCAAATCGGCTTCAATCTATTGACGCTGTAAAACGATGTCGATAACGTTTTCGACCGAGTTCGCGCGAGCTCTGAGGTACCACCGACCGCCGTTCAATCGAGAGAACAGGATCGATGATGACCCGAGTTCGAGTTAGACCCGTGCGTGCCCGGATGGCCCGAGGAGCCGCCGTCGCCGCCATGCTGATCGCCAGTGGCATCGCTGTCGTCTCTGCGGCCGCTCCGGCCCAGGCCGACGGCTCCACCCTGCAGGCCGCTGCTGCCGAGTCCGGCCGCTACTTCGGCACCGCCATCGCGGCCAGCCGGATGTCGGATTCGCAGTACACGACCATCGCGAACCGCGAATTCAACATGATCACCGCCGAGAACGAGATGAAGATGGACGCGACCGAGCCGTCGCAGAACCAGTTCAGCTTCTCCTCGGGAGACCAGATCGCCAACTGGGCCCTCCAGAACGGCAAGCGAGTCCGTGGGCACGCGCTGGCCTGGCACTCCCAGCAGCCGGGCTGGATGCAGAACATGGAGGGCAGCTCGCTTCGCAACGCGATGCTCAACCACATCGCCGGTGTCGCGGGCCACTACCGGGGCAAGATCTACGCCTGGGACGTCGTGAACGAGGCCTTCGAGGACGGCTCCTCGGGGGCCCGCCGCAACTCCAACCTGCAGCGCACCGGCAACGACTGGATCGAGGCCGCCTTCCGTGCTGCCCGCTCCGCCGACCCCAACGCGAAGCTCTGCTACAACGACTACAACACCGACAACTGGAGCCACGCGAAGACGCAGGCCGTCTACAACATGGTCCGCGACTTCAAGTCGCGCGGCGTACCCATCGACTGCGTCGGCTTCCAGGCCCACTTCAACTCCGGCAACCCGGTGCCAAGCAACTACCACGTCACGCTGCAGAACTTCGCCGACCTGGGCGTCGACGTACAGATCACCGAGCTCGACATCGCCGGCTCCGGCACCTCGCAGGCCGAGCAGTTCCGTGGCGTCACCCAGGCCTGCATGGCGGTCACCCGCTGCACGGGCATCACGGTCTGGGGCGTACGCGACACCGACTCGTGGCGCGCCTCGGACACCCCGCTGCTCTTCGACGGGTCCGGCAACAAGAAGCTCGCCTACGGCTACGTCCTCGACCAGCTCAACACTGCCGATGGTGGGACCACGCCGCCGCAGGGAAGCTGCGCGGTGACCGTCACCCGGACCGAGTCGTGGGGCGACCGGTTCAACACGGTCTTCGCGGTCAGTGGCACCAACAACTGGGTCGTCAGGATCAGCACCGGGTCGGGGCAGAGTCTGCAGAACTCGTGGAACGCCACCGTCTCGGGGACCTCGGGGACTCTTACCGCCACGCCGAACGGCAACGGTAACCAGTTCGGGATCACGCTCTACTCGGGCGGGAACACCTCGACGCCGACTGCTAGCTGTACTGCGGTCTGATCTTGAATGGGCGGGGCCTTGGTCGGGGGTTTGCGGCCGGGGTCCCGCTCGGCTTCGGGTGCGCCGTCGGAGCTGGTGGGCGGAGGCGTGTCGAGACCCGGTACGCCGGTGGTCGAGCACCGGTGGTCGAGCTTGTCGAGACCACCCCTTGAGGAAACCTCGCTTAGCGACTGCTTCTTCGATTCAGGGTTCGCCGCCGACCCGTTCTCTAGTGTTTCTCGATCGCGCGCCGCGTCAAGGACGGGCTTCGCCCGCCGCTTCGCGGTGGCCTTCGGCCATCCTTGACCCGGCACCCGATCGAGAAAGATTTCGCCTGTATCGGGGCGGCGGCGAGGGTGTGGCGCAGCACTCACGTGACTTGTTCGCAGACTGCTTAACTGGCTGCTGACCAGCAAAAATAGGTGGCACTATGCTGCTCGATAGCATATAATAAGCACTATGTACGAGACCCTCGACCGCCTCCTCGACGGGCCACCACCGGGTGCGCCCGAGGGTGAGCTGGTCGACTGGATAACTCGTCTCGAAGCGGTGAAGTGCCGCGCCGAGGCGGTCCAGGCAGAGGCTTCGGTACGTCTGGAGGAAGCTGTTCGGGCACGACAGGCCCAGGCCGGGGTTCCTGCCCGGAAGCTCGGCGAAGGGGTGGCCTCGCAGGTTGCGCTGGCGCGGCGGGTCTCACCAGCCAAGGGTGCGAAGCTGCTCGGGCTGGCGAAGATCCTCCTCGCCGAGATGCCCCACACCTTCAGCCTGATGAAGGCCGGGTTGTTCTCGCAGTGGCAGGCCACCATCCTCGCCCGCGAAACCGCCTGCCTCTCACGCGAGGACCGCCGGGTCATCGACCACGAACTCTGCGCTATCGGGTCGGACGGGCAGTCGGCGAAGGCGGTCGCGATGGGGCTGCGACAGCTCGAGAACGCCGCCAAGAAGCTCGCCATCACCCTCGACCAAGCCTCCGTCGTCGCTCGCGCCGCCAACGCCGAGAAAGACCGCCGGGTGGGTCTGCGGCCGGCGCCGGACACGATGACCTGGCTCGGCGCCCTGCTCCCGGTCAAGGACGGCGTCGCCGTGTTCGCCGCCTTGGATCAGGCCGCCAACGCCGCCCGTGCCGCCGGTGATGAACGGACCCGGGGTCAGGTCATGGCCGACACCCTGGTCGACCGCGTCACCGGCCGCGAGACCGGGGCGAAGCCGCGGATCGAGGTCAAGATCGTCATGACCGCCGACTCACTCGCCAACACCAGCGACCAGCCCGCGTTGGTGGAGGGCTACGGCCCGGTCCCCGCCAGCTGGGCGCGGGAGGCGCTGGCCGATGCCGAGGTGTTCGTGCGCCGCCTGTTCACCGACCCCGCCGGGCAACTCGTTGCGATGGAATCACGCTCCCGCAAAGCCCCCGACGGACTCGCCGAGTTCATCACCACCCGCGAGAGCGGGATCTGCCGCACCAACGGCTGTGACGCCCCGATCCGCAACATCGACCACATCGAGCGTCACGCCGATGGCGGAGAAACCAGCGCCCAGAATCTGCAGGGGTTGTGCGAACGATGCAACCAAGCCAAAGAAGCCCTCGGCTGGCAAGCCCGACCCGGCCCCGACGGCAGCATCACCACCATCACACCCACCGGCCACACCTACACCACCCCACCACCCGACACCTGGACACCCGACCCACCAACGCTGTCCCGAGACGAGTTCGTGCTGCGCGACCTACTCCTCGACTACCCGGCCGCTTGAGCGTGGCGGTGGTAGACCTTGTTCGCGATCTTCCAGGCGCCGTCGACGTGCACGAGCAGGAAGACGTCCGTGAACGTGTCGGGGCCGTGGATGAGGGTCATCGTCGCAGCGCCGACGGTGCCGTGGACCTCGACCGAGTCGAGGCGGCGTACGCGGTCCTTCTCATCCGGAGCGGGTGAGCCGGTGAAGAGGGTGGAGTAGTCCTCCAGCGGCCAGGAGACGAAAACGCCGCCGCGGATGCCTTCGATGTGGGCCGAGGGGAGGAACGCGTCGCGGAAGTGTGCCGGGTCGCCGGTGGCGTGGCCGCGTACATAGGCGTTCAGCGGGCGGAGGACACGGTGGTCCAGGCCAGCGGGCACGCCATCCGTCATCAGCAGAGTCATGGCGCACAGGTTGATGTGTCGGCTGGCCGGTGACAAACGGTTTTACCGGAAGATCACCGATATCAGAGCTCTTCGAAGGCGTCGTTGCCGGAGGCGGCGTCGTAGAGGTAGACCTGCTCACCCGCCCTCGGGTCGCGGGCGGAGATCACGTGGAAGGTGGGGGAGGCCGGGTCGGCGAGGTCGACGACGGAGGCGCCGGCACCGAGCACGCCGCGTACGAGATGTGGGGGTGCGGTGGTGTCGATGCGGGTGACGACGCCGGGGGTCACCCAGACGGGGATGCCCGCAAGGAAGCCGCTGACCTGGAAGTGGAGGTGGCCGGCGAGGAGCGCGCGTACGTCGCTGCCGCGCACCACGCGGCCCAGGGCGGAGATGTTGCGGAGGACGACGTCGGCGACCCACGGGCGGGAGGCCAGGTGGAGCGGCGGATGGTGGAGCACCAGGACCGTCCCGTCGCGCGTCGGGGTGGCCAGCTCGGCCGCGAGGCAGGCCAGCTGGTGCTCGTCCAGGAAGCCGTGGGTCTGGCCCGGGACGAGGCTGTCGATGGTGACTACCCGGAGCTCGCCGAGGTAGCTGACCGACGCGCACAGGTCCGACTCCGGGGCAAGCAGCCGACCGCGGTCGCTGCCGTCGGCGTCTCGGTGCCCGCTGCCGAGCACCTCGCGGAACGGTCTGCGGGCGTCGTGGTTGCCGGTCGAGTAGATGTGCGGGATGCCGCGCTCAGCAGCGAACGCCCCGACCCGCTCCAGGACCGCCCGGCAGCCCTCGGCCGAGCCGTCGTCGGCGATGTCACCGCTGACCACGACCGCATCCAGGCCGGGCAGGTGGCGGGCGTCGCGCAGGATCGCCTCGAGCGCGGCCACCGCGTCGACGCCATCCATGTCGACGCCGCTCGCGGAGACGTGGGTGTCGGAGAGATGCAGGATCCGGGTCAACGAGGACTCACGCCCACTGCCGGGAACGTTCGACGGCCCTGGTCCACGAGGCGTACGCCTCGTCGGCCGCGGCGCGGCGCGAGGCGTCGGGGGAGAAGGTGCGGTCCAGGGCCCAGGTCTCGCGGATCTCGTCGAAGGACGACCACACGCCGACACCGAGACCGGCGAGGAACGCGGCGCCAAGGCCGGTGGTCTCGACGTGACGTGGCCGGGAGACGTCGACACCGAGCTGGTCGGCCTGGAGCTGGCACAGCAGGTTGTTGGCGGCCGCGCCTCCGTCGACGTTGAGCGAGGCGACCGGTGTCGGCATGGTGGCCATCACGTCGCGTACCTCGAAGGTGATCGCCTCCAGGGTCGCCCGCACGATGTGGGCTCGGGTGGTGCCGCGGGTGATGCCGATGATCGTGCCGCGGGCGTCGGGGTCCCAGTGGGGCGCGCCGAGACCGGTCAGGGCGGGTACGAACACGACGCCCTCGGACGAGGTGACCGTGCTCGCCAGGGCCTCGGTCTCCGCGGCCGAGCCGATGATCTGGAGGCCGTCACGCAGCCACTGCACCGCGGCCCCGGTCACGAAGATCGAGCCCTCGAGGACGTAGGTGACCTCTCCCGACGGCGACATCCAGCCGGGGGAGGTGAGGAGCCCGGAGTCCGAGCGCTTCGCCTCGGAGCCGGTGTTGGTCAGCACGAACGAGCCGGTGCCGTAGGTGCACTTGGAGTCGCCCACCTCGAACGCCGCCTGCCCGAACAGGGCAGCCTGCTGGTCACCGGCCACGCCGGCGATCGGCAGCGAGAGGTCGAGGAACGAGCGCGGGTCGGTGACGACGCCCTCGCCCCAGTTGGGTCCGATCTCCGGCAGCGCGTCGCGCGGCACTCCGAACAGGTCGCACAGCTCGTCGGACCAGTCGTTGGCGCCGATGTCGAACAGCATCGTGCGCGACGCGTTGGAGACGTCGGTGACATGGTGCAGTCCCCGGGTCATCCGGGCGATGAGGTAGGAGTCGACGGTGCCGATCGCGTAGCGACCCGACTCCACGTGGGTCCAGGTGTGCGGCTCGTTCTCACGGATCCAGGCCAGCTTGGTGGCGGTGAAGTAGGGGTCCAGGCGCAGGCCGGTCAGCTCGCGGACCCGGGCGTCGTGGGACGCCATCGCGGAGCACATCGCCGTCGTACGCCGGTCCTGCCACACGATCGCGCGCCGAGGCGACCCCAGCGTCTCGCGATCCCAGAGCACGACCGTCTCGCGCTGGTTGGTGATTCCGATGCCGACGAGGTCGTCGCGGCCGTGGGCCGCGAGCACCGTACGGCACGCCTCGAGGGTGGCCTGCCAGATCCCCTCCGGCACGTGCTCGACCCAGCCCGGCCTGGGGAACTGCTGGTCGAACTCCTCATACCCCCGAGCCGCGACCTCGCCCTTGTCGGTGACGATCAGCGCGGTGACGCCGGTGGTGCCGGCGTCGATGGCGAGGATGGAACTCACTTCGGGGTCCTGACGATGTCGAGGATGCGCCGGTCGATCCAGGAGAGATCCTCGGCCACCCGCATCTCGTAGTTCTCGGTGGCCACCCAGGCGAGGAAGCCGGTGGCGCCCTGCGCCGCGGCGTACGTCTCCACCTCGGCCTCGATCTCCGGTGTGACCTGCACCTTCTCGGCCTCGGTCGACGCGGTCAGGTAGAAGTCGCTGAGGTCGAGGAGCCGCTTCAGCTCGGTGATCGGCGCCGCGTGGTCGTCGACGCGGAGGTCGGCCGCGATGTCGTCGTTGCCGCCGTAGCCGGCCTCCTCGCGCACGACCAGGAGGGCCGCGCTCTGCCGGCCGCGGCTGTCGCCGCCGGCCTCGTCGCCCGCGGCCAGGGCCGCCAGGAGCCGGTGCTGCAGCGGCTCGTCGGGGGAGGAGGCGAGCCAGGCGGCCTCCATCGCCTCGACCACCTCGGGGCCGGTCAGGATGTTGCCCTGGATCGCGTAGCCGTCGCCGGTGCGGCCGCCCGCCCAGTCGAAGCAGGACGGTCCGGTGTGGGAGACGGCGTTGCCGTCCACGTCGACGATGCCGACCTGGCGATGGTCGCGGCGCTCGTCCTCCTCCAGCAGCCTCTCGAGGGCGACGTCGGCGGTCGCGCCCTCGTCGAGGTGGGCGAGCGCGAGACCCTTGTAGGCGACGTTGGCCTCGGCCTGGGTCGCGATCGCCCCGACCCCGGCGACGGCGGCCGGAACGGCCGATCCGACGGCGAGGAACTTCGAGGCGACGGCCACACCCCAGGTGGGCTCCCCGGTGCCTGGATCAACTGCTCTGGCGACGATGGAGAAGGTCATGGCAGCGACCCTATCCACGAAATTTCGTCCGGTTACGGCGTGTTGACGAATTGTCGTACACCTGACGGCGAGGTTGGGCTTTGATTGAGGGATCCCTTCATCCCAATTTCGGAACTGAGTTTCGAACGTGACCAGGAAGGACATCATGACAACCCTGGCGAAAGAAGAAACACCCGAATTGAAGAGAGTGATGGGGCCCTGGCTCCTGCTGCTCTTCATCGTCGGTGACATCCTGGGAGCCGGCGTCTACGCCGTCACCGGGACCATGGCCGGTTACGTGGGCGGCATCTTGTGGCTGCCGTTCCTGCTCGCCTTCGTCGTGGCCACCATGACGGCGTACTCCTACCTGGAGCTGGTGACCAAGTATCCCAGCGCGGCCGGCGCCGCGCTCTACACGCACAAGGCGTTCGGGTTCCACTTCCTCACCTTCATGGTGACCTTTGCGGTCGCCTGCTCCGGCATCACGAGTGCGTCGACCTCGGCCAACACCCTGGCGCAGAACTTCTTCGGTGGTCTGGAGATCAACGGCTGGATGGACGCGCCCAGCGAGGGCGCCGTCACCCTCCTGGCGTTGGGCTTCATGGTCCTGCTCGCGCTGATCAACCTGCGTGGCGTGGGCGAGAGCGTGAAGTTCAACATCATCCTCACCCTCGTCGAGATGGTCGCCCTGTGCATCGTCATCGGCGTCGGCTTCTTCGTGATCGCCCAGGGCAAGGCCGACATGGCCGAGCTGATCTCCTTCGACGACTACAACAACATGGGCGTGGTCTTCGCGGTCACCGCGGCGACCTCGGTCGCCTTCTTCGCGATGGTCGGGTTCGAGGACGCCGTCAACATGGTCGAGGAGACCAAGGAGCCCGAGCGGATCTTCCCGCGCACCATGCTGATGGGTCTGGGCGCGGCGGCCCTGCTCTACATCCTGGTGGCGATCTCGGTGGTCAGCGTGCTGACGCCGGGTGAGCTCGAGACGATCCGTGAGTCCGAGGGCCGGGCCCTGCTCGAGGTGGTCGGCAAGGGTGCTCCCGACTTCCCGATCGACAAGGTGTTCCCGTTCCTGGCGGTCTTCGCCGTCGCCAACACGGCGCTGATCAACATGCTGATGGCCAGCCGGCTGGTCTACGGCATGGCCAAGCAGCGGGTGCTGCCCAAGCAGCTGGGTGCGGTGCTGCCCGGCCGTCGCACGCCCTACATCGCGATCGTCTTCACCACCCTGCTGGCCCTGCTGCTGATCTGGTACGTCTCCAGCGACCCGGACAGCAACATCGTCTCCAACCTCGGCTCGACGACCGCGCTGCTCCTGCTGTGCGTCTTCGCGATCGTCAACATCGCCTGCGTGGTGCTCCGCAACCGCCGCGCCGACACCGACAAGGCGTTCTTCACCGCACCGAGGTGGCTGCCGCCGATCGCCGCGATCCTGTGCATCTACCTGGCCGGCCCGTGGGTCGACCGCGACGGCATCGTCTACGAGATCGCCGGCGGCCTGATGGTCATCGGTGTGATCCTGTGGGCGATCACCTGGCTGATCAACAAGTTCGCCAACAAGGACGACGAGCCGCCCCACTTCACCGACATCGAGCACATGGACGTCAACCCCGAGGACGACTAGTCGCGAGGTGACACCGACCGGGGCCGGCGCACGTTCTCCTGAGGACGTACGCCGGCCCCGCCGTGTCTGAGATGACTTCGTAACAACCGGGTGATCCGCGTACCCTGAGGCTCGTGAACGACGCCTTCCCCTCCCTCGAGCAGCTGCACGCCATCGGAGCCCTTCAGCAGCCGACCTATTCCGACCCGGTCGCCCTGGCCGCGGCGGTCGAGAAGCTGAGGAACCAGCCGCCGCTCGTCTTTGCGGGGGAGTGCGACCAGCTCAAGAGCTCGATCGCCGCCGCCGGCCGCGGCGAGGCGTTCATCCTGCAGGGCGGCGACTGCGCCGAGGTCTTCGCCGAGGCGACCGCCGACAACACCCGCAACAAGCTCCGCGTGCTGCTGCAGATGGCAGTGGTCCTGACGTACGCAGCCTCCGTTCCGGTCGTCAAGATCGGTCGTCTCGCGGGGCAGTACGCCAAGCCGCGCTCCTCCGACACCGAGACCCGCGACGGGGTCACCCTGCCGGCCTACCGCGGTGACGCGGTCAACGGCTTCGAGTTCACCGCCGAGTCCCGAATCCCCGACCCGCAGCGGTTGCTGGACGTCTACCACGCGTCCTCCTCGACCCTGAACCTCGTGCGTGCCTTCACCACCGGTGGCTACGCCGACCTCCGTCAGGTGCACACCTGGAACTCCGAGTTCGTCCGCAACTCGCCCGTCGGCGCGAAGTACGAGGCGATGGGCTCCGAGATCGAGCGCGCGATCGCCTTCATGGAGGCCATCGGCGCCGACCCGGAGGAGTTCCACCGGGTCGACTTCTACTCCTCCCACGAGGCGCTGCTGCTCGAGTACGAGCACGCGATGACCCGCATCGACTCGCGCACCGAGACGCCCTACAACGTCTCGGGCCACTTCGTCTGGATCGGTGAGCGCACGCGCCAGCTCGACGGTGCCCACGTGGAGTACTTCCGCCACCTCAACAACCCGATCGGCTGCAAGCTCGGCCCCACCGCGACCCCTGATGACGCGCTCGCGCTGGCCGCCAAGCTCAACCCGAAGAACGAGGAGGGCCGGCTCACCTTCATCACCCGCTTCGGTGCGGACAAGGTGCGCGAGGGGCTGCCCGGTCTGGTCGAGAAGATCACCGCCGAGGGCGTCAACGTCACCTGGATCTCCGACCCGATGCACGGCAACACCTTCTCCACCTCCAACGGCTACAAGACCCGCCGCTTCGAGGACGTCCTGGATGAGGTCCAGGGCTTCTTCGACGTCCACCACGCCCTCGGCACCGTCCCGGGCGGCATCCTCGTCGAGAACACCGGCGACGACGTCACCGAGATCATCGGCGGCGGCGAGGAGCTCGACGAGGCCGGCCTCGTGCACCGCTACGAGTCCGTCGTCGACCCCCGCCTCAACCGCGTCCAGTCGCTCGAGATGGCCTTTCAGGTCGCGGAGATGCTGCGAAATCGTTAGTCACATGCGTCGCAGGAATACCCGGTTAACCGGGTATTCCTGCACTTCTCGGGCATTGCAACACCTGAGAAGTGCAGGTTTCACCGGTGAACCGGGTATTCATTCCCGCGCCCAGGCGAGCTGCATGATCTCCTCACCGTCGTGGAGCGTGCTGCGGTTGCCGGTGTCGGTGAACCCGGTGCGCTCGTAGAGGCGCTGGGCGCGGCGGTTGTCGGTGCGGGTCCAGACGCTGAGGCCCTCCCAGCCGCGCGCCTGGAGGTCGCGGATCATCTCGGTGCCGACGTGGGAGCCCCAGACGGCGGGATCGACGAAGACCATCGAGATGTGGCCGTAGCCGGGTAGCGGCACGCCGTCGACGAGATAGGTCTCGGCCACGAGCATGCCCGCGGGCCGGGTGCCGTAGTGGGCGAGCAGCGCGAGCTCGGCACCGGCCAGCTTCTCGCGGACCCGCCGCACACGGGCCTCCGTGGCGGTGCGGCGGCGTGCGGCGTTGGCCGCCCGCCAGACGACGTCGAGGGCAAGGGCGCGCTGGTCGTCGCTGTCGATCTCGGCGACGATGATTCTCGGCATACAGGCGCTACAGCGTCATCAGCCAGACGCCGAGCACGAACATGACGATCATGAAGATCGCCCCCACCCACAGCAGCACGATCCAGGTCGACGGGTTGTCCTCGGGCTCGGTGGCCATCAGCGAGGAGACGTACTCCTGCTGGACGCCGTAGTCACCGAAGTCCTGCTCGATCGGCTCCTGCTCGCCGGCATATCCGTAGCCGTTCTGCCAGTCGGCCCCGCCCTCGGCGGCGGCGTAGGCCTCCTCGGCGTAGCCGGTCGCATAGGCAGGCTCGGTCTCGTAGAGCTGGTCGGCCGCGCTCTCCGCCACCACCGTCTCCGGTGGCGCCCAGTGGCGGGCCTGACCGTTCCGCGCCTCCTGGACGAGCATCCCCGAAGGCTGGACGAAGGGCTGGTACGCCGCCTCCACCGTGGCCTCGGAGACCGGCTCGGGCTCGGGGTCGGGCACAGGATCGGGGCCAGGGACCGGCTCGGGCTCGGGGACGGGTCCCGGCTCGGGGATCGGGGTGGGCGTCGGCTCCGGGTCGGGGACGGGGTCGGGCCCCGGCACGGGCTCGGGCTCCGGGAAGGGCGAGGGGTCCGGGATGGGCTTCGGCTCCGGCTCCGGGATCACCGCCTCCGCTGCTGCCGGCTCGTGGGCCGGCGGGGGAGTGGACGGCGGCGGGGCGGTCGGTGGTGCGTACGACACACGGATCGCGGTGGAACCGTCGGGCTCGTCGGTGTCGAGCTTCTCCTCGACGTCGGGCGACTGACGCCTCGAGGTGCGCTCGACGGGCTCGTCGTCGGTCGTGGCGATCGACGACGCCGGTCCCGGTCGGTCCTCGTCGCCGTAGGCGCTGATCCGGGGCAGGCTCAGCGAGGTCTGCTCCGCGTCGGGCACGTCCTCGACGGCCTCCGGGGCGGTCGACTCGACGGGCTTGCGGATCACGGTGGCCTCGTTGGGCTCGTCGAGGTCGTCGTCCGCAGCGGGATCGATGGCTTCGGGCTCCGCTTCAGCGGCGTGCGTTGCTTCGGGCTTCGCTTCAGCACTGGACACGGGTGGCGTCCTTTCCTCTACATCGATGGAGTCAGCCTCGGCTGCTCGGTCGGGTTCCGTGGCTACCTCGAGACCACACACCTGACACGTCGGCTCTCCGGACAGCCGGTGTCCACACTGTGCGCAGCTGGTCATGCCACCCCCATGGCGTCGAAGATCACTCCCGTGCGTCACCAAGCCTAGGTCACACGCCTTGACGGTGCGCCGAAGCCCGCAGATCGCGGAGCAGCGGGATATCGGGGTTCTCCGCGTCGCGGGAGCCGGGCGTCTCCAGGATGAACGGCACCCCAGCAGTCGCCGGATGGGCGAAGAGCTCCTCGAAAGCCGTCGTCCCGATGTGGCCGCGCCCGATCTGCTCGTGGCGGTCGAGGTTCTTGCCGCGTACGTCCTTGGAGTCGTTGGCATGGATCAGCCGGAGCCGCCCCGCCCCGCCGATCTCGACGATCCGGTCGACGCAGGCGGTGGCGCCACCGGGCTCGTCGAGCGGAGCCCCGGCGGCGAAGACATGGCAGGTGTCCAGGCAGATCCCGGCCTTGGGGTGGAAGTCGACGGCCTCGAGGTAGGCGGACAGGTCCTCCACGCCCGCGCACAGCGACCGTCCCTGGCCCGCGGTCGGCTCCAGCAGCAGCCAGGGAGCGTCCTCGGCGGAGATCTCCTCGAGCACGGGCAGCAGCGCCTCGCGCACCTGCTTCATCGCGGTGGCGTACTTCTCCTCTGCGTCACCCTCGGGAGAGACGAACGACCCGGTGTGGATGACGACGCCCTCGGCGCCGATGTCGGCGGCGCGGCGCAGGTTGTGGGCGACCAGGGCGGCCGACTTCTCGTAGGTAGCCGGGGTCGGCGAGCCGAGGTTGACCAGGTAGGGGGCATGGACGAAGGCGCGCATCCCACGCCGTTCGAGCTCGGCCCGGAAGGCCTTGTCCTCGGCCGGCTTGCCGGCCGACAGGGCCCAGCCACGCGGGTTGCCGACGAAGATCTGCAGCGTCTCGCCGCCGACGGCATCGGTGTTGGCGAGGGCACCGGCGACGAGGCCCTTGCCGACCTGTACGTGCGTGCCGATCGGGTTGCGGAGGACCGAAGCGGAGCCCGAGAGAGGTGAGGTCAAGGTCAGTTCAGCCAGATCGTGATCTCGGAGCCGTAGGGAGCCTCGCCACCGGCGGGCTCCTGGCGGGTCACGTAGTTGAACCCGAGCGAGAAGTCGTCCTTCTCCTCCTTGACCTTGAACCCGGCGGCCTCGAGCGTCTGCTTGGCGGTGTCCTTGTCGTTGCCGACGACGTTGGGGACGGCGACCGCGTCGGGGCCCTTGGCGACGACCAGGGTCACCGTCTCGCCCTTGGGGAGGGTGCCGGAGTTGGGGCTCTGGCTGAGCACGGTGCCGGGCCGGGCCTCCTGGTTCTCCTCCTCCTGGATCTCGACGTCGAGCCCGTCAGCCTCCAGCGACTTCTTGGCGCGCTCGGCGTTGCGGCCCGTCCAGTCGACGATGTCGACGGGGGCCGGCCCCTTGCTGATCACCAGCACCACCGTCTTGCCGGGCCGCACCAGCGTGCCGGCGCGGGGCTGGGAGTTGATGACGTTGCCCTCGGGAACGTTGTCGTTGAACTTCTCGATCGGATCGCCGACGGTGAGGCCGAGGTCCTGGATCTTGTCCTGGGCGTCGTCGGCGAGCATGCCCTTGACCTTCGGCACCGAGTATTCCTCGACGCCCTTGCTCACGCTGATCTCCACGGTCGAGCCGGGCAGCGCCTTGTCGTCGCGACCGGGGTCGGAGTCGATCACGACGCCCTCCTCGACGGTGTCGGAGAACTCGGTGTTGGCCGAGACCTCGAAGCCCGCGTCCTGCAGCTGCGTGGTCGCGGCGGCCTTGGTCAGACCGGCCACCGAGGGCACCCGCTCGTAGCGGCCGTCGATGAACCACCACATCCCCGTCGCCACCAGGGCGACGGCGACCACGGCGGCGCTGATCGCGATCGGGCCCTTCCAGGTCGCCGGCATGCTCCAGCGCTGCTTGGGCTGCGTGGGTGTCGGGGCGATGCGTACGTTCTCCTCGGGCTCGCTCAGCGAGAGCCGCGTGCCGGCGGGGAGGCCGACGCCCGGAGGAGGCGG
Organism: Nocardioides sp. NBC_00368; assembly: GCF_036090055.1. Taxonomy (NCBI): domain Bacteria; kingdom Bacillati; phylum Actinomycetota; class Actinomycetes; order Propionibacteriales; family Nocardioidaceae; genus Nocardioides; species Nocardioides sp. NBC_00368. The sequence goes on along the minus strand of NZ_CP107970.1, from coordinate 2,251,254 downwards.
TCCCAGCGGCCCCGTGGGCCGGCCCGGCGGGGGACCTGACGGACCGGAGGGTGAGAGTCCGAGCGGGGGGAGGACGGCCGTCGACTCGGAGCTGGACTCGGCGTGGGGCCGCGCCGGGGCGTCGGTGCCGTTGCCGGCCCGGCCGCCGCGCTCGGGCTCCCCGGCCGTCGGGAGCGCCAGGTCGGCGGTGAGGTCGGGGTCGTCGAAGATGCCCGCGGACAAGGTGGCCATGACGCGGGTGACCATCCGCAGGAGGACACCCGCGTCGGCCGGGCGCAGCTCGGGGTCGCGGGCGGTCGCACGGGCGACCAGGGCGTCGACGTATCTCGGGATGCCGGGCGCGGCCTTCGAGGGCGGCGGTACGTCCTCGTGGACGTGCTTGTAGGCGATGTCGACCGGCGAGGGCCCGCTGTGGGGCTTGCGGCCGGTGAGCAGCTCGTAGAGCACGACGCCGGCGGCGTAGACGTCGGTGCGCGGCCCGGACTTCGACTCGGTGACCAGCTCGGGCGCGAGATAGGAGACGGTGCCGACCAGGTTGCCGGTGGTGGCGTCGTTGGAGTTGTTGGTCATCACCCGCGCCAGACCGAAGTCGGCGACCTTGACCCGCTGCGAGATCGAGGCGGCCCCGGTGGTGATGAGGACGTTCTCCGGCTTGATGTCGCGGTGCACGATCCCGATCGCGTGCGCGGCGCTCATCGCGCTCAGGATCGGCTCGATGTAAGCCAGCGCCTTCGCCGCGCCCAGCGGCGCCTGCGAGGCGATGGTGTCGCGCAGGGTGTGACCCTCGATGTACTCCATCGCGAGGAAGGCGACGCCGTCGTCCTCGTCCTGGTCGTAGACGGCGACGACGTTGGGGTGAGACAGCTTCGCGGCCGACCTGCCCTCGCGGACGAACCTCTCGGCGAAGTTGCCCTCCTCGTCGAGGTTCTGGTGCATGACCTTGACGGCGACGATGCGGTCCAGCCGCATGTCGTGAGCGACGTATACCGTCGCCATGCCGCCCTTCGCGACCTTCTCGACGATCCGGTAACGCATCCCCAGGACCTTGCCCAGAAGGGGGTCGGATGCGGTAGCCGAGCCTCCGCCGTGGCGCCCGATCACGCCCTCGCGGGGGTCCGCCTCACTAGCCACGCGATCCTCCTGTCTCCGGTTGGAGAAGTATTCCGGACCGGGCAATGGTACGGACCAGCGGGTCCCACTCACGACTTTCCGGCCCGGCTACCCGGGCCGGTAATGTGATCGTTATGAGCGAGATGCGGTTGGCGGAGCAGGATCTGGGTGTCCTGGTGGAGGAGTGGATCGACTGGGCCACCGCTGCGTCGTTGCTCGGCGTGACGGTGGGGAAGGTGCGCACCATGATCCGCGAGCACGAGCTCGCGGCGGCGGTGCCTCCGGGCATCAAGGGCCAGCACATCCCGGCCCTGTTCATCCAGGACGGCCTGCCGGTCAAGGGCCTGGGCGGGCTGCTGCACGTGCTCCACGACGGCGGCTACGACGACCGCGAGATCATCGCCTGGCTCTTCCTCGACGACGACCTCCCCGGCCGCCCGATCGACGCGCTTCGGGAGAACCGCGGGTCGGAGGTCAAGCGCCGGGCCCAGGCCATGGCACTCTAGGCCGACCCTGTCCGTACGTCTCGGAGGACCGTCGTGAGGTCGAAGTCTGCCCTGGCCGCCCTGCTGCTGGCAGCGGTGATGGCGCTGCTCGCCGGATGCTCCGGTTCCGGCTCGGGCGAAGTCGGCGACGGCGGAGGCGGGCGGACCGGCACCGATCCCGACAGCGGTCTGATCTGGATCGCGGAGTCCGACCTGCCGCCCGAAGGAGTGGAGACGCTCCGGCTGATCGACGACGGCGGCCCGTTCCCCTACCCGGGCAAGGACGGCAGCACCTTCGGCAACCGCGAGGGGATCCTGCCCGAGGAGCCCTCGGGCTACTACGCCGAATACACCGTGCCGACGCCCGGCTCCGACGATCGGGGTGCGCGGCGTATCGTCACAGGCGAGGGTGGGGAGTTCTACTACACCGAGGACCACTACGAGTCGTTCGCACGGATCGACCGGGGGTGATGGGGCAGATGAGTGGACTGGCAGGTCTCCTGGCCGGGAGGATCGATCCCGGCGTCTACCGCTGGCACACCGAGCTGGCGGCCGCCGACCTCGCCGAGTCGGTGACCGGTGCCGGCTGGTCGCTGAAGCAGATCGCGGACGTCGCCGAGACCAAGGACGAGGTGCTGGGCGCCATCGGCGCCGCGCTCGGTTTCCCGGCCCACTTCGGCCGCAACCTCGACGCGCTGTGGGACTCGCTGCGCGACCTCTCCGCGCCCACGGTGCTGCTGTGGGAGACCTGGGGATGCGCCGCCTATGCCGACCGCGCCGGTTTCGACAAGATCGTCGGGGTCCTGAAGGACCGCGCCGCGGAGATCTCCGAGGACCGTCCGGCGTTCACCGTGCTGCTGCGTGGCGACGGTCCCGATACGGACCTGGCCGACCTGGGCTGATCACCCGACCGTGACGGTCCGGGTGGGGTAGCCGGTGGCTCCGTCGGGAGCGGGCGGCACCTCGTTGCCGGTCTGCGGGGTGCCGGTGCGGTCGAAGGCCCGCGCCTGGATCCGGTGCTCGCCCTCGGTCGCGTCCCAGCGGTAGGTCCACTGCCGCCAGGTGTCGACGCTGTCCTCGGCGGCGAGCGTGGCGGGCTGCCAGGGGCCGTCGTCGATGCGTACCTCGACCTTGCTGATCCCACGGTGTTGTGCCCAGGCGACCCCGGCAACGGTCCGCTGACCCGGCATGACGTCGTCGCCGGGGATGTCGATGCGGCACTGGGTCTTGATCGGCCCCTCGGCGGACCAGCCGCGGTCGGTCCAGTAGGCGCGGAAGTCGGCGAAGCGGGTGACCTCGAGCTCGGTGAGCCACTTGGTCGCCGAGACGTAGCCGTAGAGGCCGGGGACGACCATGCGCACAGGGAAGCCGTGGTCCTGCGTCAACGGCTCGCCGTCCTGGGCGATCGCGAGCAGGGAGTCGCGGCCGTCGATGAGGGCCTCGAGCGGGGTGCCGATGGTGATGCCGTCGGCACCGGTGGACTTCACCGCGTCGGCATCGGGGTCGAGGCCGGCGCGCTTGAGGACGTCGCGGATGCGTACGCCGGTCCAGGTCGCGTTGCCGATCAGATCGCCGCCGACCTCGTTGGAGACACAGCAGATCGTGACCCGGCGCTCGTAGAGCGGCATCGCGAGCAGGTCCTCGTAGGTCAGCTCGACCGGGTTGTCGACGAGGCCGTGGATCTTGAGCCGGTAGTCGGCGATGTCGACGCGTGGGGTGAGCAGGGCGATATCGATGCGGTAGAAGTCGTCGACGGGGGTCAGGTGGGGCGTCAGCCCGTCGATCCGGAGCTCTGCGCCGGCCGGGAGGGGCGCGGCGGGGGAGACGGCGGCCGGGATGGCCAGCCTCGTCGCCGGACGACGGCGGGCGATGACCACCTTCGCGCCGACGCCGCCGGCCGCTCCGACCGCGGTCACCGCCGCCGCGGCGACGAGGAACCGGCGCCGGTCGAAGCCGTCGGGCGCCACCGCCTCGGTGGGTGTCTCGCCGGACTCCCGCAGACGCCGCGTCAGCAGGACCAGCGCCGCGACGCCGACCGCCAGCCCGATCACCAGCGCGACGATGCCCATGGTGCCGTTGCCGGCCCGGTCGGCCAGGAGAGCGGCGATGTCGACCGCACCGAGGAGCAGCAGCATGCCCGCGCCGAGCGCGGGGCGGCGTACGGCCAGGGCGCCGGCCACGCCGAGGAGCACCAGCGTGACCAGCGCGACGCAAGCAAGCAGGATCGGCTTGTCGGCCGTGCCGAAGGTGGCGACCGCAGCCTCCTTGAGCCAGCGCGGGGTGAGGTCGATGACCCGGTCGCCGAGCGCGAGCAGGGGAGAGGCCCCGCGCGCGAGGGCGGCGATGAGCTCGGCGACGCCGAGGCCGAGCACGCCCGCGGCGATGCCCGCGACGGGACCGCTCGGGAGACGTCCGAGGAAGGTGCGGGATGTCATGCTGTGTGTTCGTGGCCGATCGGTGGTCGGATGGGACCAATCCTCCCACTTCTCGGCTGCGAACCCGGGGTGAGATCTGTCATTCGTCGGAAGGGGTGCGTGTGCGCCGAGCGCTGCGGGTGGTGGGCGATTCGCCGGGCCCCCAGGGCCTTGACCTGGCGGGGGTGCTCACCGCGGTCGCTGGTGGCGACCTGGACGCCTTCGGGATCCTCTACGACGAGATGGCTCCGCTCGTCTTCGGTGTCGCCCGGCGGGTGGTGCGCGACCCCTCGCGGGCGGAGGAGGTGACCCAGGAGGTGTTCACCGAGGTGTGGCGCCAGGCCGCTCGGTTCGACCCCTCGCGCGGCTCGGTCCGCACGTGGGTGCTGACGATCGCGCACCGGCGGGCCGTCGACACGGTGCGCTCCTCGCAGGCGTCGCGTGCCCGGGAGGAGCAGGTCGCCCGACGCGAGCCGGCGGAGGTCGCCGGCCCCGAGGAGGCGGTGGTCACGGCGGCCGAGCACGAGGGCGTACGCCGCTGCATGGAGTCGCTCACGCCGCTGCAGTCGCAGGCGGTCCAGCTGGCCTACTACCAGGGCTTCACCTATCCCGAGGTCGCCGAGCTGCTCGGCCGGCCGCTGCCGACGGTGAAGACGCGGATGCGGGACGGCCTGATCCGGCTGCGCGACTGCCTGGCGGAAGCGGAGCCCGAGGCGAAGGCGGGAGGGGCTCGCGATGGCGCCTGACGTGCACGGACTGGTCGGGGCCTACCTCCTCGACGCCCTGGTGCCCGGGGAGAGGGCCGAGTTCGAGGCTCACCTGGCGGTGTGCCCGGAGTGCCGCGAGGAGGTCGACTCGCTGCGGGCGGCCACCGCCTCCCTCGCCGCCGAGGTCGCCGCGACGCCGCCGGTGGCGCTGCGCGGCCGGGTGCTGCGTACGGCATCGGAGACTCCGCAGCTGCGGCCCGTCGTCGCCGCGGGCAGTCCCCGCCGACGCCGGCTCATGGGCGTCGTCGCCGCGGCGGCTGCGGTGATCGTCGGTGCCGGGGTGACGGTCGGAGTCGTCGTACGCGAGGACGACCCGCCGCCGATGACCGCCGCCCAGGTGATCTCGGCCCCCGACGCCAGGATGCACAAGGAGGAGACCTCCGACGGCGAGCTGATGGTCGCGATGTCCCACGAGATGCACATGGTCGCCGTGGACACCGCCCACCTCACGCGCCCCGAGGGGATGACCTACCAGGTCTGGTGGCACACCGACGACGGCATGGAGTCCGCCGGCGTCCTCGACGAGGAGGTGTCCGTCGCCGTACCGGTCGAGGACGGCGACCTCATGGTCACCATGGAGCCCATGGGTGGCTCCGACGAGCCGTCCGAGAAGGTCCTCTTCCAGATGCCCGCCGAGCGCCTCTGACGCCTCGGCCTCAGACCGTGCGCTGGGTGGCGGCGGTCGCGAGCGAGCGGAGGGTGCCGGCGGCGCCTGCGTCGAGGGTGCCGGCGGACCTGGCGTCGTCCAGCGCGGTGAGGCCCTGGTCGGCGAGCTCCGTGATGGTCTTCTCGACCTGCTGCTCGGCGCCGGAGGTGGTGATGATCGTACGCAGCTCGGCGACCTGCTCCTCGCTGAGCGGCCGGCCGAGGGCGCTGTCGAGGCGGTCTGCGTCGGCGGGGGTCGAGCCCGCCAGGGCGAGGGCGACGAGGACGGTGCGCTTGCCCTCGACGAGGTCGTCGCCGGCGGGCTTCCCGGTGACCGAGGGATCGCCGAAGACGCCGAGGAGATCGTCGCGGAGCTGGAAGGCCTCACCGACGGGAAGACCGTAGGCGGACAGCGCCTCGATCTGCTCGCGCGAGGCTCCGGCCAGGGCGGCGCCGACGTGGAGGGGACGCTCGACCGAGTACTTGGCCGCCTTGTAGCGCACCACCTTCATCGCGGCCTCGACGTCGGCGGCGCCGCGCGCCTGCACGGTGATGTCGAGGAACTGCCCGGCGATGACCTCGCTGCGGGTGTGATCGAAGACCGACAGCGCGGCGGCGGTCTCGGCACCCCCGAACCCAGAGGTACGCAGCAGCTCATCGGCCCAGGTCAGCAGCAGGTCTCCGAGGAGCACCGCAGCGGCGTCGCCGTAGGCGCGGGACCGGCCCGGCCAGCCCGCGGCGGCGTGGTCAGCCTCGAACGCGCGGTGCGCGGCCGGCGCACCGCGCCGGGTGTCGGAGTCGTCGATGACGTCGTCGTGGACGAGCGCCGAGGCCTGGAGGAGCTCGAGCGCGGCGGCCGCCCGCACGAGCGACTCCTCCTCCGCGGGGGAAGGGGAGGGACGGACCGCGTGGAAGCCCCAGTAGCAGAACGCGGCCCTCAGCCGCTTGCCTCCGGACATCGACTCACGCGCCCGGCGCAGCAGCGGTTCGACCTCGTCGCCGAGCGGGGCCAACCGCTCGGTCTGGGTCTCGAGAAAGCTGTCCAGCGCTCCCTGGACGCGACTGCGGAATTCATCGGCGTCCCACGTTTCATTCACTCTCCGAGCCTAGGGCACTCACTACGATGGCCCGATGGTGACTGGACGTGGACGCTCCTTGGCGGAGCTGATCAACCAGGGCGAGCGCTCGTTCTCCTTCGAGTTCTTCCCGCCGAAGGACGAGGCCGGCGAGGAGCAGCTGTGGAACGCCGTGCGCGCCCTGGAGCCCTATCGGCCGACCTTCGTGAGCGTCACCTACGGTGCCGGCGGCTCGACCCGTGACAAGACCGTGGCCATCACCGGCCGGATCGCCGCGGAGACCGAGCTGCTGCCCGTCGCCCACCTGACCTGCGTCGGCCACACCCGCGAGGAGGTCGCCGGGATCCTGGACTCCTACGCCGCCCAGGGTGTCGCCCACGTGATGGCGCTGCGCGGCGACCCCGCCGAGGGTCCGCGCGCCGAGTGGACCCCGACCCCCGGTGGCCTCGACTACGCGATCGACGTGGTGCGGCTGGCCAGGGAGCGTGGCGACTTCCGCATCGGCGTCGCCGCCTTCCCTGAGGGCCACCCGGGCGCCGAGTCGATCGAGGCCGACGCTGACGTCCTGGTCGCCAAGGCGAAGGCCGGGGCGGAGTTCGCGGTCACCCAGATGTTCTTCCGCGCCGCGGACTACTTCGGTCTGGTCGACCGGGTCCGTGCCCGCGGTGTGGACATCCCGATCCTGCCGGGGATCATGCCGATCCTGAACCTCGCCGCCATCCGCCGCCAGAGCGAGCTCATCGGCGCCGAGGTGCCCGACGAGATCGTCGAGCGCATCACCGCGGCCGGTCCGGACCCCGCCGACATCCGTGCCGAGGGGATCGCGGTCGCCGCCGAGCTGTGCCAGGAGCTCCTCGACGGAGGCGCCCCCGGCCTGCACTTCTACACGCTCAACCGGTCCAAGGCGACCCTGGAGATCTTCGCCAAGCTCAACGTCACCGTCTAACGGGCCGACCCGATCGACTGCGCGACCAGCGCGGCCGACAGCCCGGCGAACGGCAGCCCGGCCCCCGGCGTGGCGTGGGCACCGGCGGCGTAGACGTTCGGGATCGGGGTGCGCGGGCCGAGGCGCTGGAACACCGTGCCGCGCCCCGCCCACTTCACGCCCAGCGGGGACCCGCGCCAGCGGCGTACGAGCTCGGCGGCGCCCAGGTCGACGCGGTGCACGACGTGCTCGCGGACATCGATCTTGTGGCGTGCCAGCGCCAGCAGGACGTCCTCCATCAGCTTGCCGTGGGAGTGGATCGTCCAGGCGTGCTGTCCTTCGGGGGCCAGCCCACGCGTGCGTACGACCAGGGTGGGCTCGCCGTGGAGAACCAGCTCGTCGGGAAGGTCGGTGAGGTGCTCGGGCAGCGACTCCAGCCCGAGGTGGAACGTCATCGGTGGGATCGCCGGCAGGGTGCGCTCCACCAGCGGCCGCAGGGCCGGCAGCGAGCGCGGGTCGAAGGCGACCACGACCGCGCCGTCGGCGCCGAGGTCGATCTCGCCGGCGGCGGTGCTGACCGCGACCGCTCGGCCCTCGCGTACGACGATGTCCTCCACCCGGGTCGCAGTCTGCACCGAGACCCGCCGCGTGGCCATCCGGGCGGTGAGCACCTCGGCGACCACGCCCATCCCGCCCTCGACGCGCCAGGCGCCGAACCGCTGCTCGAGGTAGGCGGTCAACCCCGCCCAGGCAGGTACGTCACGCAGCTCCTGGCCCGCGGCGACGAACGGGTGCGCCGCGACCAGCCGGAGGCGCTCGTCCTTGAACGTCTTGCGCAGCCGCTTGTGGAGGGTCTCGCGGGACCTGAACCGCTCCGCGACCGCGGACGGCAGCGCCGAGGGCTCCCAGGGCACCTCGAAGTAGTGCTGGCGCAGCACCTCCCAGTCCTCGCTGAACCGGGCCACGTAGTCGGTCCACAGCCGGCCCGTGCCGGGCGCCAGCTCGTCGAAGGCCGCCAGCTGGGCGCCGCGGGTGCCGCCCGGCACCGTGACCGAGGTCTTGTCGGCGAACCGGTGCTCGCGGACCACGTCCATCGGCACCAGCTCGAGCTCACGCTCCGCGGGCCGCCCGGACTTGCGGAACAGGTCGCGCATCACCGCGGGCAGCAGCGTCGAGGTCGCCGAGGCGTCCCAGGTGAACCCCTCCTCGCGCACCGGCACCAGGGCGCCGCCGAGCTGTCCGGAGGCCTCGAGCAGGGTCACCGAGTGGCCGAGCTTGGCCAGCCTGGCGGCGCTGGCCATCCCGGCGTACCCGCCCCCGAGGACGACGATGCTCGTCACTGGACCGGGTAGGGCAAGGTGTCACCGCCGGAGGGCCCGTCCGGTGGGGCGCCGCGTCGTCCGCGTCGGGTCAGCTTGCGCCAGCCACCGCGAACGGCCCGGACGATGAGATAGACCAGCACCAGCCCGGCCACCAACAGCACCGCGGCGACGCCCGCCGCGGCCAGCGGGTGCTCGGTGGCGAACCAGACCACACCGAGGACGAGGCCGTCCTCGACCACGCTGACCACCGAGTTGGAGACCGGCTCGGGGGAGGTGTTGACCGCCAGCCGCTCGCTGGCCTTGACCAGATGGGACATGAGCGCCGTCGTGCCGCCCACCACGCCGCCGACGGCCTCGTTGAGCGAGTCGGCCTCACCGGCGAGCAGGACGCCGATCACCGCGCCGATGGTGGGTCGGATCACCGTGGAGATCGAGTCCCAGGTCGAGTCGACGTAGGGCACCTTGTCGGCGACGAACTCGATCGCGTACATCAGCCCCGCGGCGGCCAGCACCGGCCACGTGCCGAGCACGTCCGGGATCGCCTCGGCCCCCGTCGTACGCTGCACGACGCCGAGCACCAGCACGACCAGGTAGGCGTTGATGCCACTGGCCCACCCACTGGAGAAGGTCAGCGCTAGAGATTCCATGAGGACATCTTGGCCTACGCCACCGACATCCGAGCCTGCGACCGCGCGAGGAACGAGCGCGGTCGCAACGGGAGGAGGTCGAGCGAGCGCAGCGACTGAGCTTGCGAAGCCGCGAAGCGTGTCGAGACCGAGTCGCGTCGGCCCGAGACCGAGCGCACGCGATCCGTATTTACCTACGTTGCACCCCGTACGGCAGAATGGGCTGATCAACGGAGACTGAACCCCCACGTCGCAAGGAGACCGGATGACCATGACGACACCCGACGAGAACGAAGGTGTGGTCGTGAGCGAGGGCCCGGAGGTCGCTTTCGAGGTGGCAGCGCTCGCTGCCGAGCCCGTACCGCGCGAGATGACGTGGGCGATCCGGCTGATCATCGGCCTGATCGCCTTCAGCGCGGTCGTGGTCGTGGTGATGGTGCTGCGCTCCGACGACCTCGTGCGCGCCTGGGCGGAGGGCAACCCCTCGGCCAAGCGCATCCTGGAGACCGAGGGCCTCGACGCCCTGATCAACCCGCCGACCGACAACCGGGTCAGCGCGCCGGCCTTCATCGCCCCCGCGATCACGCTGTTCGGGGTGATGGCCATCATGATGGGGGTGCTCGCGGTCTTCCTCCGCAACGGCTTCGAGTGGGCCCGGATCACGATCACGTTCCTGGTGTTCATCTCCGCGGTCGCCAGCATCGGCGGCATCCTGACCGGCCCGCCGGTGATCATCAGCGTGCTCACCGGGATCGCGATCGTCATCGCCGCCGGGCTGCTGGCGGTCATGTGGCTACCCGCGAACACCCGCTACATCCACCCGCCGCACCGGATCCGCGGCGCCGTCGCCGACGACTGAGCGGCCACCGGCACCACCTCGACACGCCCCGTCACCGAAACGTCTTGTGACTGTCGGTGGCGGGGTGTAGTTTGATCCCGTGTTCGAACAAATGTTCGAACAACCAGGCTCTGGCGGGCGTCGTCCTCGACCCCCGACGCCCGCCGGAGCCGTCCACTGCGGGGTCGACCTTGAGCGAGAAGGACGACCCGATGCATCTGCTGCCGGCGACGACTCACAGCTACCTCTTCCGCGCCACCGAGTCTCTCTCGGAGGCCATCGCGGCCGACGACGTGCCGAGCAGGTACGCCATGGCGCATGTCGCCGCCCTCCAGGCCGCCGCAGCGCTGATCGCCGCCCGCACCGATCCGGTCGAGGCCGCGACCCGGGCCGGCCGCCGTCGTCCCTGGAACGCCTGGGTCCGTCTCAAGAAGGTCGCGCCCGAGCTCTCCGTGTGGGCGGAATACTTCGCCGCGGGCGCCGCCAAGCGCGCCGCCGCGGAGGCCGGCTCCATCCGAGCGGTCACCGCCGAGGAGGCCGATGAGCAGGTGCGCGACGCCGACCGCTTCCTCGCTGTGGTCGAGGAGTCCCTCGGGCTGATGGCCCACACCTCCCAGGTCACCCGCCTGCGTCACGACCGCCTCGTGGGCTGATTCAGGTGAGGTGGGATCAGGGCCTACGCTTGGCCCCATGGCAGCTGGCTCCGCATCAACCAGTCGTCGGGCAGGCGCCCGGACCGTCGCCGTCTGGGACGCGCTCGACCCGGTCCTGGCCTCCGGCTCGCTCGACGTCCTCGACATCGGCGGAGGCACCGGAACCTCAGCCGTACGCATCGCCGGGCTCGGTCACCGGGTCACCGTCGTCGACCCCAGCCCGGACGCGCTGGCAGCCCTCGACCGCCGTGCCCGCGAGGCCGGCGTCACCGTCGACGCACGCCAGGGTGACCTGGCCGCCCTCTCCGACGTCGCCGACCCGGGCGGTGCCGACCTGGTGCTCTGCCACGGCGTCCTCGAGGTCGTCCCCGACCCGGAGGACGCACTGGCGGGGATCCGCGAGGTGCTCCGCCCCGGCGGCACCCTCAGCCTGCTGGTCTCCCAGCGCACCGCCGCCGTCCTCTCGCGTGCCCTGGCCGGCCACTTCGCTCAGGCCGCCGAGCTGCTCGACGACACCGCGCCGCAGGGCCGCTCCGGTCGCCGGTTCGCTCTCGACGAGGTCACCCGGCTGCTGGACGCGGCGGGCTTCGAGGTCACGGACGTCCGTGGCGTACGTGTCTTCGTCGATCATGTTCCGGGGTCGCTGCTCGATGTCGAGCCTGGTGCGACCAATGCGCTGGTCGATCTCGAGCAGGCCGTCTCCACGCGGCCGGACTACCTGCCGTTCGCGTCGCAGGTGCATTTGCTCGCTTCGCTTCGCTGAGGGCTCGCTTCGCTTCGCATTCGGCTCGCTTCGCTTCGCTGACGGCTCGCTTCGCTTCGCCCACGGGCGCCGACGCGGCGCAAAGGTCCCACCTCCGCTAGCGCTCCGGCGTGACATTTGCGCCGAGTCAGCGCTGGTCCGCGTCCTCGGAGGATCGGGGTGACCTCCTCCGCTGGCGCTCCGGAGGTCACCCCGATCCTCCATGTCGACATGGACGCCTTCTTCGTCTCGGTGGCGATCCGGCACCAGCCCGACCTCTGGGACCAGCCGGTGGTGGTGGGCGGGCATGCGCGAGGCGTGGTGACCTGCGCCAACTACCCGGCGCGGGCCTACGGCATACGTGCCGCGATGCCCGGCTCGATGGCGAGGCGCCTGTGCCCGCAGCTCGTCTCGGTCCGTCTCGACTTCGGGGAGGTCGCCGAGGTCTCCAAGCAGGTCCGCGAGATCTTCCGCCGCGCCACCCCGCTGGTGGAGGTGGTGAGCGTCGACGAGGCGTTCCTCGACGTCAGCGGGGCGACCAGGCTCTTCGGGAGCCCGGAGAGCATCGCCCAGCGGATCCGGCGCCAGATCGCCGAGGAGCTGAGCATCACCTGCTCGGTCGGCGTCGCGCCGACGCCGAGCGTGGCCAAGGTCGGCAGCCGCAAGGCGAAGCCCGACGGGGTGGTGGTCGTGCGGCCGGAGGACATCCCCGGATTCCTGCACCCGCTCGACGTCGGGGAGCTCTACGGCGTCGGGCCGAGCACGCGCAACCGGCTTCGGCGGCTCGGCTTCGAGACGGTCGGCGACATCGCCCGCACTCCCGTCCCGACGCTCCACCAGATCCTCGGTCCACGCCTCGGCGGCCACCTGCACCGGCTCGCCACCGGCACGGACCGGCGCGAGCTGACCGGACGGCTCGGCCCCGACCTGCCGGACCGGTCGACCGGCGCCCAGGAGACCTTCGGTCACGACCTGAGCGATCGCGAGGACATCGTGCGTGAGCTGCTGCGCCTCTCGGCCCGCGTCACCCGGCGGATGAGGAGGGCCGGCACGGTCGGCCGCACGATCGCGCTCACGGTCCGGTTCACCGACTTCAAGACCATCTCGCGTTCCCGCACGCTGCCCGACCCCACCGACGTCACCCAGGAGGTGCACGCCACGGCGGTCCGGCTCTACGACGAGCTGAACCTCCGCGGCCGCGCGCTACGCCTGGTCGGGGTCCGGGTGGAGCATTTGATCACCCGCGAGGGCACCGACCGGCAGCTCGTGCTGGGGGAGCGGGAGCGAGGCTGGTCCGAGGCCGACCGTGCCGTCGATCAGGTCGCCGAACGCTTCGGGTCCAGCCTCGTGCGCCGGGCGAGCCTGCTCGACCACGGCCGGGGTTGACGCAAATGCCCATTCGCTTGACACAATCGGCTGTGGTTGTGCCATGTGGCAGAACGTCGAGGGGCAAGAATTTTCCGGGCTCACTACCGCCTTCAGGATGGCGTGCCTAGACTTGGAGATGCCCCAACAGGACATGGGAGGTACGGTGCCACTCTCGGAAGAGGAGCTTCGCCTGCTCGAGCAGATGGAGCGCGCGCTCTCGGCGGAGGACCCGAAGTTCGCCTCCGCCCTCCGAGGCACGGCCCTGCGCCGTGCCCAACGTCGACACGCGGTCATCGCGGGCATCGTGCTCGCTGCTGGAGTCGCGTTGTTGATGACCGGTGTGATCTCACGGATGTGGATCGTCGGGGTGGTCGGCTTCCTGGTGATGCTGGCCTCGACCTCCGTGCTGCTCACCGCCCTGCGCGGTGCCGCCGCGGTCGAGGAGGACGACGGGAACCACGCTCCGCGCAGCTCGTTCCTCGACCGCGCCAGCGAGCGTTGGAAGCAACGCCGCCGCGGCGACAACGACCTGTAGAGATCAGGACGAGATCAGCTCCCGCTCGGACCGCGCCGCCGGTCCGTCGGTGGTCGGTGCCGCCGGTCGCCGGAAGACCGATGCCGGCCACAGTCGTGCCCGCCTCCGTGCCCGCCGGTCGGCCTGCTCCCTGAGCGCGGCCGAGACCAGGCGTACGTCGTCCCCGACCGCCGCGCTGTCGCGATGCTCCGCATAGCGTTTGCGCTCGACGGCGGCCACGATGCGCTGCAGCGCGAGCATCGGCTCGCGGCTCTGCAGGTGCGGGGCCAGGCCGGTGGCCTCCTCCCGCGGTGAGCGGGTGCCGGTCCAGGGCAGGCCGAGGTCGATCGCGGTGTCGCCGAGCTCGGTCCAGCCGGCCTCCGCGTCGCCCACGAGCCGCGTCGTCCGCCGCCGGCGCCGGATGACCGCCGGTGCCGCGAGCGCGACCATTCCGACCAGCGCCACGATGCCGAGACCTGCCCAGACGGCGCCGGTGTTGGACTCCTCGGTGCCGGTGTCGGCGACCTCGGGCAGGTCGGGCTCGTCGCGCTGTGGCCGGTTGGGCACCGGGGCCACGCTCGTGCCGGCGCTGGGAACAGGCGCCTCCGGCTCGTTGCGGGCATTGCCCAGCGCACCGGTCGTGTAGCCGGGCTCTCGGGTGTCGGCGGCCGCCGGCGTGGGCTCGAAGCGAACCCAGCCGATGTCCTCGAACCACAGCTCGGGCCAGGCGTGGAGGTCGCGGCCGCGGAACTGCCAGACGCCGTCCTCGTCCTGGTCCCCGTTCAGGAAGCCGACCGAGACCCGGGCCGGGATACCGATCTCGCGGGCGAGCACGGCCATGGCCGTCGCGTACTGCTGGCAGTAGCCGACCTTGTTGGTCGTCAGGAACTCCAGCAGGGCCGCACTGTCGGTGCCGACGTCGCGCTCCAGGCTGTAGACGAACTCCCCGCTGTGGCGGAACCAGTTCTGCAGGGCGACGGCCTTGGCGAAGGGCCGGTCCTGACCGGCGGTCCGCTCCAGGGCGATCTCCTCGATCTCGTCGGGGAGCAGCGGCAGGTCGGTCATCCCCGGCGGCGCTCCGATCCCCGGCTCGCCCGCCGCCAGCAGGCGCTGCTGGGACGGCTCGACGGGAGCTGCGGTCATCCGCCAGCTCTCGCCCGCGACGGTGTGGTCCCGGCCCTCGGTGGACATGAAGTCGAGGGTGTCCTCGTCATAGCGCCACGGACCCTTGGCGGTGATCTCGAGCGGGTGTGTGAAGACCGGGAGCCAGGTCGACTCGAACTTGTCGCTGGCCCGCATCTGGTAGGTCATGGGCTCGCCCAGCAGCGTCTCGTCGGACATCGGCGGTTCGAAACTGGCGACGCCCGTCTGGTCGGCAGGGACGTCGCGGTCGCCCGGGGTCCACTCGGTGCCGGTGAACTTCGTCAGCGTCAGGATCCGCAGGTAGGAGGGCGACGAGACGGGCTCGTCATAGACCGGGGTGGCCGTGACCATCACCTCGTCGGACTGCCTGCGCAGGTCGCCGTAGAGCCCGACGGTCGGGTTGATCACCCGCAGCTGTCCGCTGCCGTCGCCCGGCCCCAGGCCGGGGAGGGTGACGTTCGGGCTCGGCATCCAGGCCGGGGTGAGAAGAGCGATGGCGACCGCCGAGACACCGATGACGGCCGGTCCGGCGGCCGGCACGACCGGGAGATCCTCGTCGAGACGCCGCCCCCAGCGACCGAGCTGCTGGGCGCGGTCGAAGCGCAGCATCACCAGGAACGCGGTCGCGGTGAGCACGAAGACGACCCACGAGACCCCACCCCAGCCGCCGGCGCCGATGATGCTGAACGGCACCGTGAACACGCCCAGCACGACGAGGCCCATCATCGGCGGCCGCCGCAGGGAGACCGCCAGGACATCGGCCAGGAACACGGCCGCGACGCCGCCCGGGACGAGGTAGGCAGCCACCTCCGGCGCGGACATCGGCAGGTCGAAGGGGTTGAAGGCGGCGTAGGCCTCGGTCATCGCGGCCGAGACCTGAGCCCGCCCGCCCGCGGTGACGGGGAACGGGTGCTGGACGACCAGCAGGCTGGTCGCGATCGTGCCGAGGAGCAGCTGCAGCAGCACCACGACCGAGCCGTGCACGCGAAGCAGCCGCGCGGAGATGCCGGTACCGACCACGAGCAGGCCGGCGACCAGGACCGGGCCGAGGTAGGAGAAGCGGGTATTGGTGAACGAGCCCCACGAGGAGAGCGCGAACAGGACGGTCACGAAGCACGTCAGCGGCACCGCCATCGCGGGGACGACGCCGCGTACGTCGGAGGAGGTCATCATCGCGCGGCCCCCGCTCCCGCGGCCGCGCCCCGGGTGCCGAGCTCGCGCCAGCGCGTCGCCACCGAGTCGCCGATGCCGAGCTCGACCGCCTTCCAGCCGTGCTGGATGAGCAGAGGTACGCCGCTGGGCCGCCGCTGCTCGGGGGCCAGGTGCACCGCGCTCCAGCCGTCCACGGCGAGCGAGAAGGCGAGGGCGGCTCCGGTGTGGTGCCGCACCCGGCGAAGGACGCGAGCGTCCTCCTCGTCGAGGGAGCCGAGCACCGCGACGGTGACGCCGCCCTGCCCGGCCTCGCCGATCCAAGAGGCGTCGATGTGATGGTGCTGGACGGTCTCGACCACGGCGAGCGCCTCCAACAGCGCGGCCGCGTCGGCCTGGCCCTCGCGGTCGTGCCAGCCGGCGTTGATCTCGCCGGCCGCGCCGGTCCCGGGGGTGGCGCCGCCGGAGGTCACCAGGCGCACGGAGTAGCCGGCCTCGACCAGATGCACGGCGACCGAGGCGGCGACGACGACGGCCTGCTCGAAGGAGGAGCCGGCGCCCTGGCCCCGATGGACCGAGCGCCGGTTGTCGAGGAAGACGGTGGCCCGGGCCTGCCAGGGCTGCTCCTCACGGCGCACCATCAGCTCGCCGAGACGCGCCGAGCTGCGCCAGTGCACCCGCCGCAGCTCGTCGCCGCGGCGGTACTCCCGCACCGTGACGTCCTCCGCGCTGCCGCCGAGGAAGGCCCGCGGCCGGGAGTCGCCGGAGGCGGTGGCGTTGCCGGTCAGCGGCGTGGACGGCAGCGGGATCACCCGCGGCGTGACCGTGAACGGAAGCGTGGAGTGGAAGGCGCGGTTGAGCTCCACCAGGCCGAACGGGTCGGCCACGGTCACCCGCATCGGGCCGATGTCGAAGCGGCCGCGGATCTCCGAGCGGATCTGGTAGCCGAGCTTGTGACGCCAGCCGAAGCCGATCCGGTCGACCACGAAGCGCGGACGTCCGCCCAGCGCGTAGGGCACCGTCTCCTCAAGCAGGAGGGTGCCGGTGGGGATCCGGCCCTCGTTGGCGATGGTGAGCTCGACCCTGGCGGGCTGGCCGGCCTCGGTCAGGTGCGGCTCGATGTGGCGCACGAGCGCGAGCCGGTAGCGGCCCCAGGCGGCCACCACCGCGGTGACCAGCGGCAGCGCGACCAGCAGCATCCCGATCCTGGACAGCGTCGACTGGTCCAGCAGGATCCCGCAGATGATCGCGGTGATCCCGGCGGCCAGGAACGCCCGGCCCCGGACGGTCAGTCCGGACAGCGCCTCACGCATCGCTTCCCTCCGTGGGTCTCGGCCCGGCAGGTCAGGTCTGCGGCACCGGCACGGCGGACACGACGGTCTCGAGGATGTCGGTGACCGACCGGCCGTGCATCGCCGCGGAGGCACTGGGGAGGAGACGGTGGGCAAGGACCGGGCCGGTCAGCCTGCGTACGTCATCGGGAAGGACGAACTCGCGTCCGTGCAGAGCGGCATGAGCCTTCGCGGCCCGCAGCAGGTGCAGGCTGGCCCGGGGCGAGGCACCCAGGGCGAGCTCGTTGTTGGCGCGGGTCGCCGCGGTGAGGGCGACGGTGTAGCGGCGCACGGAGTCGGCGACGTAGATCTGGTTGACGACGCCGACGAGCTTGCGGATCTCCGCGGCGTCGGTCACCGGGTCGAGGTCGTCGAGCGGGTTGGACGCGCTGTGGCTGGCCAGCATCGCGATCTCGGAGCCGACCGGGGGATAGCCGATCGAGACGCGCGCCATGAACCGGTCGCGCTGCGCCTCGGGGAGGGCGTACGTCCCCTCCATCTCGATCGGGTTCTGGGTCGCGATCACCATGAACGGCGACTCCAGCTGGTAGGTCACGTTGTCGACGGTGACCTGGTGCTCCTCCATGCACTCCAGCAGCGCCGACTGGGTCTTGGGGGAGGCACGGTTGATCTCGTCGCCGACCACGATGTTGGCGAAGATCCCACCCGGACGGAACTCGAACTCCCGGGTGTTCTGGTTGAAGATCGACACCCCGGTGACGTCGCTCGGGAGCAGGTCGGGCGTGAACTGGATGCGGCGCACCGAGCAGTCGATCGAGCGCGCCAGCGCCTTCGCGAGCTGGGTCTTGCCGACTCCAGGTACGTCCTCGATCAGGAGGTGCCCCTCCGCGAGGAGCACGGTCAGCGTGGAGTCGACGACGTCGGTCTTGCCTTCGATCACCTTCTCGATGCTGTCGCGAATGCGGCCCGCGACCCGCACCAATGTCTCGATCTCTGCCCCATGCACTGGGCCCGATCCTGGGGCCTCCAACGGCGTCGTCACGTCGCGTCCTTCCGACTCACACCTGCTTATGGGAACACCGTACGGGGTAGCGCCTACGGGCGTCTGCGCCATTGACCCGACTGTGACCTGCCTGGGGGACGCGCGGCCGGCGGTCGACGACCTGGCCGCATCGGGCTGCGGGGAGCGGCAGGTGGTGCGAAAACACCTCGTGGGGGAGGAAGGTGGTTTGAATGTGGGGGATTGTGGGGTACGGTGGGGCAAAGTGGAGGAACGATCCACGTTGAGCTGACCGCGGGGGCGAGCACATGTTCTTCATGGGCACGTACACGCCGAAGCTCGACGAGAAGGGCCGGATCTTCCTTCCCGCAAAGTTCCGAGATCGACTGGCGGAGGGGGTTGTCGTGACGCAAGGTCAGGAGAACTGCCTCGTGGTGTGGCCCGAGGACGTCTTCATGCAGGAGGCGCAGCGGGCCCAGCAGACGCCGCTCACCTCTCGGGACGCACGCGACTACGCCCGTGTCCTCTTTGCGGGGGCCGAGCAGACGACACCGGACAAGCAGGGCCGGATCGGCATCCCGCCGCTCCTGCGTGACTACGCCGGGATCGTCAAGGACGTCGTCGTGATCGGTGTGATGGACCGGATCGAGATCTGGGACCCGGCCAAGTGGGCGGAGTACTCCGCGGGTGCACAGGCCAAGTTCGCAGACCTCGACGAGTCGACGGACTGATAAAGGGACAGATCGACAAAGCGACAAGCAACAAGACAAGTCAACAGCGGATCCGCAGGACGAGGTCTCAGTCCCGCTCCACTCATCCAGCCATCCGGGGCACCTTCCCCGGTTCCGGACGGCACTTGGTGGTGACGGAGCGGGCATGAGACCTGGCTCTGCGGATTCGTGGCGTTGTCAGCCCGTGGCTCTGCCGAAGAGGCGGGCGAGAACACACACCAGACGAAGCCGTGCGATGGGGGTCGAGGCGGTGACGAACCAGAAGCACGTGCCGGTGATGCTCGACCGCATCGTCGACCTGCTCGCACCCGCGCTCGCCGACGGCGGCGTCCTGGTCGACTGCACGACCGGCCACGGTGGTCACACCGAGGCGGTCCTCGAGCGGATCCCCGGGTCCCGCGTGATCGGCATCGACCGCGACACCTACGCCCTCGGCATCGCGGGGGAGCGGCTGGCGCGCTTCGGCGACCGGTGGACAGGAGTCCACGCGGTCTACGACGAGATCCTCGACGTGGTCGCCGGGCAGGGTCTGGACGAGGTCCAGGCGGTGCTCTTCGACCTCGGTGTCTCCTCGATGCAGCTCGACCAGCGTGAGCGTGGGTTCGCCTACGCCGAGGACGCTCCGCTCGACATGCGGATGGACGCCACTCGTGGCCAGACCGCGGCCGACGTGCTCAACACCTACTCGGCGGCGGACCTGACCCGGATCCTGCGGGACTACGGCGAGGAGAAGTTCGCCAAGAAGATCGCCTACGCCGTGGTCAAACGTCGGGAGAAGCAGCCGTTCACGACCTCGGGCCCGCTCGTGGAGCTCCTCTACGCGGAGATCCCGGCACCGGCCCGTCGCACTGGCGGACATCCGGCCAAGCGCACCTTCCAGGCGCTGCGGATGGAGGTCAACGACGAGCTCGGGGCGCTGCGTACGGCACTGCCGGCCTCGCTCGAGGCCGTCGGCGTCGGTGGCCGCGTGGTGGTCGAGTCCTACCACTCGCTGGAGGACCGGCTCACCAAGCGGGCCTTCGCCGAGGCGACCAAGCTGGACGTACCTCCCGACCTGCCGTTCGTGCCGCCCGACGCCGAGCCGTCCTTCCGCCTGCTCACCCGTGGTGCCGAGCAGGCGACCGAGGCGGAGATCGAGGAGAACCCGCGCGCCGCCTCGGTGAGGCTGCGCGCGGTGGAGCGCGTCAAGCCCCGATCCAACCCAAGAGACAACACAGCCAAGTCAACCCCTGGAGCAACCAGATGAGCATCGCCGCCGCGCCACAGGCGCCTGCGCGCCGCCCGGACCGGGCGGCCGAGACGACCCAGCCACGGCTCGCCGCCGTCCCGGCGCCGCTGCCGGCGCCGATGGCCCCGCGGCTGCCGTTCGTCGTGCTCGTCTCGATGCTGCTCGTCGGTGGCGTCGTGGGTCTGCTCGTCTTCAACACCTCCATGCAGCAGTCGGCCTTCCAGGAGCAGCGTCTCCAGGAGCAGGCGACCACGCTCGCCGCCCGCGAGCAGGCGCTCGACGGCGAGCTGAAGAAGATGGAGGACCCGCACAAGATCGCCGCCGAGGCGAAGGACCTGGGCATGGTCGTTCCGCAGAACGCGGCCATGCTGCGGGTCCCCGAGGCCAAGATCGAGGGCGAGGCGGCCCCGGCCGACCGGTCCGCGACGCCGCCGCTCCACCCGAAGGTCGCCAAGCCGTACAGCGTGCTGGTCGCCGAGCAGAAGGCGGCCGCGGCCGCCGCCGCGAAGAAGAAGGCGGCCGAGCTCGCCGAGAAGAAGCGCGAGCAGGAGGCTGCGGAGAAGCAGGCGACCGAGGAGCAGCGTACGTCGTCGGGCGAGGCCCGGTAGGGGAGGGGAACGATGGCCAGGCGACAGGTCCAGCGGAAGGTCCGCCGGCCGGCGCGACGGCCTGCCCCGCGGCCAGCATCCGCGGTGACGCGGCGACGCGGACCGGTGCACATCCGGCTCCGCGTCGGCTTCATCCTGGTGGCGATGGTGCTCTCGGTCTTCGGTGGCCGGCTGGTGCAGCTGCAGGGCATCGACCCGCACTCGTACGCTGCGATGGCGGCCGCCGAGAACGTCGTCGACGTCGTGCTGCCGGCCGAGCGTGGCGAGATCCTCGACCGCGACGGGGAGGCGCTGGCCGACTCCTCCGACGGGCTGATGGTGCTGGCCGACCCGAAGCAGACCAAGAAGGACGCCCCGGCGATCGCCGCGTTCCTGGCCAAGGAGCTCGGCGTCGACTACGCCTCGGCGCTCGCCAAGCTGCGCAAGGACGGCAGCCGGTTCCAGTACATCAAGCGCCAGGTGCCCGCGACCCAGGCGACCGCCGCGGTGGAGAAGGCCTCCAAGGAGGGCTACCAGGGGCTGTGGACCAGCCGCGACCCGCTGCGCAACTACCCCAACGGCGACGTCGCGGCCAACCTGGTCGGCTTCATGGGCAACGACGGCCCCCTCGCCGGTCTCGAGGCCGCCTTCGACAAGCACCTGGCCGGCAAGGACGGCCACGCCGAGTACGACGCGACCAGCCCGGTCAGCGGCACCCGGATGCCGCTGGGTACCAACAACCGCGTCGACCCCGTCGACGGCAACGACCTGACCCTCACCATCGACCGCGACCTGCAGTACTACGTGCAGCAGACCCTGATGGACGCCGTGCAGAACTCGCGCGCGGAGTCCGGGATGGCCGTGGTCATGGACACCCAGACCGGCGAGATCCTCAGCCTGGTCGACTACCCGACCTTCGACGCCCGCGACCCGGCCGCCTCTCCCAAGTCGCTGCGGGGTAGCAACGCCCTCTCCAACGTCTACGAGCCGGGCTCGGTCCAGAAGGTGCTCACCGTGGCCGGCCTGCTCGACCAGGGGCTCGTCTCGCCCTCGACCCGGATCCGGGTGCCGGAGTCCTACATGTCCGGCGGCGCCCCGATCCGCGACTGGTACCCCCACGGCGTCGAGAAGCTCACCCTCGCCGGCGTGATCGCGAAGTCCTCCAACATCGGCACCGTGATGGCCGCGGACAAGTACGCCGACGGCCAGCTGCGCGAATACCTGTCCGCCTTCGGCCAGGGCCGGCGCACCGGGCTGGGTCTGGACACCGAGTCGGCGGGCCTGCTGGCCTCTCCGGAGGCCTGGAGCGACGCCAACGAGGACCGCATCGACTTCGGTCAGTCGATCTCGGTCAACGCGGTGCAGATGACCGCGGCGCTCAACACGATCGCCAACGGCGGCGTACGGATCGACCCCAGCCTGATCGTCGGGAACGCGACCAACAACTCCGGTGCCGAGGTCGGCACCGACACCGCCCAGCGCAACCGGGTGGTGTCCCAGGAGGCGGCCTCCCAGACCGCGGAGATGATGGAGCGCGTCATCAACGACCCGGTCAACGGCACCGCCAAGCAGGCCGCCGTCCCCGGCTACCGCGTCTCCGGCAAGACCGGCACCGCGCAGCGGGTCAACTCCGAGTGCAAGTGCTACGACGGCACCAACACCGTCTCCTTCGGCGGCTTCGCCCCCACCGACGACCCGCGTTTCACGGTCTACGTGGCGATCCACAACCCCGGCAACGGCGGGGGTGGTGGCTCCGTGACCGGTCCGGTCTTCTCGCAGATCATGTCCTTCGCCCTGCGGCGCTACGGGGTCCCGCCGACCGGCACCGAGCCGTCGAAGATGCCCACTGGTTGGTGAGGCTTGTCCCAGGGATACCCGGTCGACCGGGTGTCCCTGGGGTTGACGGGCACTGAAACACCCGTCAACCCCACGATGTGCCCGTCAAGCACGCCGCGCCATCTCGCGATGCGGATCGAGCACTTCGATTGGCATCCAATACATAAGTGAGTTATGTTTTTGGGGTGAGCGCAGCATTGACCGGCCGGGACCTGGCACCCACCATGGAGCGCCTCGTGCGACTCGTGCGTGAGGTGTCGACGGCCGGCGAGGTCTCCACGACCGGTGCCGCCGTGCTCGCGCGGCTTGGCCGGCTCGGTGGCCAGCGGATCACCGACCTCGCCCGGGCCGAGGGCGTGTCCCAACCGGCGATGACCCAGCTGGTCAACAGGCTCGAGCAGGACGGGCTGGTGCGGCGTACCGCCGACCTTGCCGACCGCCGGGGAGTGCTCGTCGAGACCACCGACCGTGGTCGTGAGGTCACCACCGCCAGGCGTACGCAGCGGGCCGAGGCGCTCGAGGCGGCGCTGGAGCGCCTCGACGGGGGCGACCGGACGGCCATCGCGGCCGCCCTGCCCGCGCTCGACCGGCTCGTCGACGCCGTGCTCGATTCCTGACGCGCCGGCCTGCCGGCGACGCGTACGAACAACGTCTGAGAAGAGGCAAGAAGTATGAGCTCCCACCAAGGGGCAGCTGCCGCAAGTCCGTTCAAGCAACCTCGCGCCGTGTGGGCGGTCGCGTTCGCGTGCGTGGTGTCGTTCATGGGGATCGGGCTCGTCGACCCGATCCTGCCGGTGCTCGCCGAGGAGCTGAAGGCGACCCCCGCTCAGGTCTCGCTGCTGTTCACCAGCTATCTGGTGGTGACGGCTGTGGCGATGCTCGGGGTCGGCTGGGTCTCCAGCCGGATCGGCGCGAAGTGGACGCTGATCCTCGGTCTGGTCCTGATCGTGGTGTTCGCCGGGCTGGCCGGCACCGTCGACGGCGTGGACGGCATCGTCGGCTTCCGGGCCGGCTGGGGTCTGGGCAACGCCCTGTTCATCTCCACGAGCCTGGCGGTCATCGTCGGCTCGGCGACCGGGGGATTCGCGGGGGCGATCATCCTCTACGAGACCGCGCTCGGCCTCGGCATCGCGGTCGGTCCGCTCCTCGGCGGGGTGCTCGGCGGCATCTCCTGGCGCGGCCCGTTCTTCGGCGTCTCCGCGCTGATGGCGGTCGCCCTGGTCGCCACGCTGGTCTTCCTGCCGCCGACGCCGAAGCCGGAGAAGAAGGTCTCGCTGGTGGCCCCGCTGGCCGCGCTGCGCCACCGCGGGCTGTTGACGATGGGCATCATGGCGCTGCTCTACAACTGGGGCTTCTTCACCCTGCTCGGCTACGCGCCCTACCCGATGGGGCTGCACGACCCGCTGCAGCTCGGCTGGGTCTTCTTCGCCTGGGGCATCCTGGTCGCCGTCTTCGCCGTGTGGGGCGCGCCGTGGGCGCAGCGCCGCTTCGGCACCGCACCGACCCTCTACGTCAACCTGCTCGGCCTCGGCGTCCTGCTCGCCGTCATCGGCCTGGGCGTCTCCTCGCCGACCGTGGTGATCGTGGCCGTGATCCTGTCCGGTGTCTTCGTCGGCCTCAACAACACCCTGACCACCCAGGCGGTCATGCTGGTCTCGCCGGTGGAGCGGCCGATCGCCTCCTCGGCCTACGGCTTCGTACGCTTCATCGGCGGTGGCCTGGCCCCGTTCGCCGCGGGCAAGATCGCCGAGGCGACCGACCAGTCGGTGGCCTTCTACGTCGGCGCCGCCGCGTTCCTGGTCGCGATCCCCGTCCTGGCCAGCGGCCACAGGCTGATCACGGCCGCCGAGTCGGCCGAGACCGCCGAGCCGGTCGCGCCGACGCTGGAGCCGGTGGGACCCGTCCGCGGTGAGGGTCGCCCCGTGCTGGTCGCCGTCGGGGCCACCCTCGACGCCGACGCGGTCGTCGACCGGGCCGCCGAGATGGCCGCGGCCGAGGGCGCCCCGCTGGAGGTGGTCCACGTCCGCGAGACCGAGGTCGTCGAGGAGCTCGCGATCGACGCCGAGGAGCCCGAGACGGCCGCCGCGACCGTACGTGCCCACCTCGACCGCCTCGCCGCCCGCGGCGTGACCGCGACCGGACTCGTGCTGCACAGCGTCGGCGACCACGCCAGCGCCGGGACGGTGCTGGCCAGGTACGCCACCGAGGCCGGGGCCCGCACCATCGCGCTCGGCTCCTCGCCGCGGGGTCGTGCCGCCCAGCTCGCCGACGGTTCGATCACCTCCGCGGTCGTGCGCAACGCCGGCGTACCCGTCGTGCTCGTCGTCCCCGGCCAGGAGCCGCGCGAGCTCAGCGCCGCGGCACTGGCCCACCTGCGCCACGCCTGAGCGCCACGCCTGAGGTCGGCCCGGCGGGACCTCGTCCCGCCGGGCGGATAACCTTCGCGGGTGAGCAGTGCGTACGAGACGGCGGATCCCCAGAGCCCGACCCGCCCACGAGTGACCGAGCCGGTGACGCTGGCGGAGCTGGCCGGCGAGCTCGGCCTGGACGTACGCGGCGAGGCCCGTGTCATCGGCGTCACGCTGAGCTCCCAACGAGTGCTGCCCGGTGACCTCTACGCAGCGCTCCCCGGCAGCCGAGCGCACGGCGCGGACTACGCCGCCGGTGCCGTCGAGGCCGGAGCGGTGGCGGTGCTGACCGACGCGGCCGGTGCCGCCGCGCTGGAGGACCAGGGTCTCGGCGAGGTGCCGATGCTGCTCGTGGAGCAGCCGCGCAAGGTGCTCGGCGCCCTCTCGGCCCGCGTCTACGGCAACCCGTCCAGCAGGCTTCGGCTGATCGGCGTGACCGGCACCCAGGGCAAGACCACGACCACCCGGCTCGCCGAGAGTGCGCTGCTCGACGCCGGCCACCGTGCCGGTGTCATCGGCACGGTCGGCACCCGGATCGGCGGGCGCGACGTCAAGACGCCGCTCACCACGCCCGAGGCGCCCGACCTGCACGGGCTCTTCGCCCGGATGGTGGAGGAGGGCACCGAGGCCTGCGCGATGGAGGTCTCCTCCCACGCGCTGGTGATGGGACGTGTCGACGGGGTCGTCTTCGACGTCGCCGTCTTCCTCAACCTCGGCCGCGACCATCTCGACTTCCACGAGACGGTCGAGGACTACTACGCCGCGAAGGCCGACCTGTTCACTCCCGAGCGGGCGAAGCTCGGCATCGTCAACATCGACGACGAGCACGGCCGCCGGCTCGCGGCCGAGGCCAACATCCCGATCCTCACCTACGCCCTGCACGACGACGCCGCCGACTGGCGCGCCACCGACATCGAGCTGCGCCCCGACGGCTCCAGCTTCACCGTCCACGGCCCCGACGGCCTGTCGTTCCCGGCCGCGAGCCCCCTGGCCGGCGACTACAACGTGAGCAACACCCTCGCGGCCCTGGCGAGCATCCACCACGCGTACCAGGCTGGGCACGATGCCTCGGGCTCCGCTTCGGCAGACGTCGTACGCAGCGTCGCCGCCGCCCTCGCCAAGGGCTCCGGTGTCCCGGGGCGGCTCGAGCGGATCGACGAGGGCCAGCCGTTCACCGTGGTGGTCGACTACGCGCACAAGCCGGACGCGGTCGAGGCTGCGCTCGGCACGCTCCGCCCGCTGACCGAGTCCCGGCTGATCGTGGTGATCGGGGCCGGGGGAGACCGCGACACCGGCAAGCGGCCGATCATGGGCGAGATCAGCGCGCGCCTGGCCGACCACGTCATCGTCACCGACGACAACCCCCGCACCGAGGACCCGGCGAGCATCCGGCGACAGGTGCTGGCGGGCGCCACCGGCGGATCCGCGAGCGTCGAGGAGATCGGCGACCGGCGGGCTGCGATCGAGCGGGCGATCAGCCTCGCCCAGCCCGGCGATATCGTCGTCGTCGCAGGTAAGGGCCATGAGACGGGCCAGGAGATCAACGGCGTCACCCACCCGTTCGACGACCGCGAGGTCGTCCGCGAGGCGTTGGCGCAACACTGATCGATGCGCTGATACGGCGGGGTGCCGCAGAGCCGGCGAACCCGTAAGGAAGAATGCCTGAGGCCGGTGTCTTCGCTATGCACACCGGCCCGGGGGCAAGGACATGGAACGGCATGGCAAGGAAGGCACCCGGCTGACATGAGAGCGATCTTGCTGAGCGGAGCGATTGCGCTTCTGTTCTCGCTGCTCGGCACCCGATTTGCGATCGTACAGTTCACGAAGTTGGGCTACGGCCAGGAGATCCGCGAGGACGGGCCGACGACCCACCGCACCAAGCGCGGCACCCCGACCATGGGTGGCGTCGCGATCGTGATCTCGGTCCTCGTGGGCTTCATCGCGGCCAAGCTGCTGACCGGCGACGCCCCGAGCGCGACGGCCTACCTGCTGCTCTTCCTCCTGGTGGGCATGGCCGCCGTCGGCTTCGTCGACGACTTCATCAAGGTCTTCATGCAGCGCAACCTCGGTCTGCGCGCGTGGTCCAAGATGGTCGGGCAGACGCTGGTCGCGGTGGGCTTCGGCGTGGTGGCGATCCATCCGGCGATGGAGAACGAAGACGGCATCACACCGGCCGCCGACCAGCTCTCCTTCATCCGTGACTTCGGTCCCCATTTCCTCGGTGGCGACGGCCTGCTCTTCTGGCTCGGCGGCGCGCTGCTGCTGGCGATCTTCTGGGTGATGGTCACCGGCACCTCGAACGCCACCAACCTCACCGACGGGCTGGACGGCCTGCTGGCCGCCTCCTCGGCGATCGTCTTCGCCGCCTACACGATCATCTCGATCTGGCAGAACAACCAGCGGTGCGGCCGTCCCAGTGTGGAGATCGGCACCTGCTACGAGGTCCGCGACCCGCTCGACATGGCGATCCTCGGCGCCGCGATCAGCGGTGCCTGCATCGGCTTCCTGTGGTGGAACGCCAGCCCCGCGAAGATCTTCATGGGCGACACCGGCTCGCTCGCGCTCGGCTCCGTGCTCGCCGGCTTCGCGATCCTGTCGCACACCGAGTTCCTGCTGATCATCCTCGGCGGACTGTTCGTCATGGAGACCTCGGCGGTGATGCTCCAGGTGGGCTGGTTCAAGCTCTCCCGCCGCCTGACGGGAACACCGAAGCGGATCTTCCGGATGACACCGATCCATCACCACTTCGAGCTGCTCGGCTGGGAACAGGTCACCGTGGTGATCCGGTTCTGGATCATCACCGGCTTGTTCGTGGCCGCGGGCCTGGGAATCTTCTACGCCGAATGGGTGGCGACCATCTGATGACTGAGCCCGAGAACATGGCTGAGAAGCTCGACAAGCTCGGCCGCAACGACTCCTGGGAGGGCGTGAAGGCGGTCGTGGCCGGCTTCGGCGTCTCCGGGTTCGCCGCCGCCGACAACCTCACCCACCTGGGTGCCTCGGTGATCGCACTGGACGAGTCCCCGGGCGACGAGGAGCGACAGGAGAAGGCCAAGCTCCTCGGCATCCTCGGTGCCGACGTACGCCTCGGCGAGGGCGCCACCCACGTGCTGCCCGACGACGTCGACGTCGTGGTCACCTCGCCCGGCTGGCGGCCGACGGCCCCGCTGCTGGCGCAGGCGCGCGAGCGCGGGATCCCGATCTGGGGCGAGGTCGAGCTGGCCTGGCGGCTGCGCGACCCCGACAACGCCGCGCCCTGGCTGGCGGTCACCGGCACGAACGGCAAGACCACGACCGTGCAGATGCTCGACAACATCCTGCGTACGGCCGGGCTCCGGTCCGTGGCCGTCGGCAACGTCGGCCTGCCGATCGTCGAGGCCGTGATGGACCCCGAGCCCTACGACGTCTTCGCCGTCGAGCTCTCCTCCTTCCAGCTCCACTACACCTCCTCGATGGCCGCCGAGGCCGCCGTCGTGCTCAACATCGCCGAGGACCACCTCGACTGGTACCCCTCGATGGAGGACTACGCCGCCGACAAGGGCCGCGTCTACGAGGGCGTCGAGCGGGCCTGCGTCTACAACGTCGCCGACGAGGCCACCATGCACCTGGTCGAGGAGGCCGACGTCGTCGAGGGCGCCCGCGCGATCGGCTTCACGCTCGGCACCCCGGCCGTCGGTCAGGTGGGGGTCGTCGAGGACATCCTGGTCGACAGGGCCTTCATCGAGGAGCGCCAGACCTCCGCCGCCGAGCTGTGCCAGATCTCCGACCTGGCCTCCTCCGCGCCCCACTACGTCCAGAACGCGCTGGCCGCGGCCGCGCTCGCGCGTGCCCACGGGGTCTCCCAGGCCGCCGTACGCGACGGGCTGAAGTCGTTCCGCCCCGACGGCCACCGCATCGAGGTCGTCGCCGAGGTCGGCGGCGTCACCTGGGTCGACGACTCCAAGGCGACCAACCCGCACGCCGCCCAGGCCTCGCTGCAGGCCTACGACCCGGTGGTCTGGATCGCTGGCGGGCTGGCCAAGGGCGCCCGCTTCGACGACCTGGTCGCCTCCATCCACGACCGGTTGCGCGCCGTCATCCTGATCGGTCAGGACCGTGACGTGATCGCCACGGCTCTCGCCGCCCACGCCGGTGACCTGGAGATCGTCGAGCTCGACGACCCCGACGGCGAGGCCGCTCTCGCGGAGGCCGTCGAGATCGCCGCCGCGCTGGCCAAGCCCGGTGACACCGTGCTCCTGGCCCCGGGCTGCGCCAGCCAGGACCAGTTCCGCGACTACAAGGCCCGGGGCGACGCCTTCGCCGACGCCGTCCGCCGCACCGTCTGACCCTGCTCGCCGGCGGGGAGCCGACACGCGGGGGAGATGCGCGGGGAACGCCGCGACGGCGGCCAGAATGTAACGGACGTACTGGGACAGGAACGGGGAGGTAGGACCGTGACGACCACCAGCCCCGACCAGACCGGTGCCGGCTCGGCCGAGCAGGCCAAGGCGTACCCGAAGTCGGTCCTCGGCTACCTCAAGGCCTGGTTCCATGCGCTGCGGGTGGCCCTGAACCGGCCCCTGGCCGCCTACTACCTGCTGCTCACCAGCACCTCGCTGCTGCTGACCATCGGCCTGATCATGGTGCTGAGCGCCTCGAGCGTGTGGGCCTACCAGTACCTGGGCAACTCCTACGCCATCGTCGGGCGGCAGGTGCTCTGGGTGATCATCGGTATCCCGTGCGCGTTCATCGCCTCCAGGGTCCGGCCCAAGCACCTGCGCCGGCTCGCGTGGCCGGGCTACGTCGTGGCCTGCGTGCTGCTCTTCCTGACGATCTTCCTGGGCCACGACGTCAACGGCCAGCAGAACTGGATCGGCGCCGGCCCGGTCAAGATCCAGCCGTCCGAGATCGCCAAGCTGGCGATCGTGCTGTGGTCCGCCCACGTCTACGCGCTCAAGGACCGCCGGCTCGACAGTCTCCACGAGGTGCTGATGCCGGTCCTGCCCGGCATCGCGGTGGCCACGGGACTGGTGCTGGCCGGCAAGGATCTCGGCACCGCGCTGGTCTTCTTCGCGATCGTGCTCGGGATGCTGTGGGTGGTCGGCGCGCCCGGCAAGCTCTTCGGGATCGCGATCTCGATCATCGGGGTCTCGGTGTTGTTCCTGATCAGCACCGACACCGAGCGGCTCGCCCGGCTGACCAGCTTCGCGGACCCGTTCAAGGACTACCACGGCCAGGGGTGGCAGCCCTCCCACGGTCTCTACGCGCTCAGCTCCGGCGGCGTCCTGGGGCAGGGGATCGGAGCCTCCCAGCAGAAGTGGGGCGACCTGCCCGAGGCCCACACCGACTACATCTTCGCGGTGCTGGGCGAGGAGCTCGGCCTGGTCGGCACCCTGCTCGTGGTCGGCCTCTTCCTGACCCTCGCCTTCGCGCTGATCAAGGTCGCGCGCCAGACCGACCGGCCGTTCGTGCGCTACTTCAGCTTCGGTGTGCTGGTCTGGCTGCTCGGCCAGATGATCATCAACGTCGGCATGGTGCTCGCGCTGCTGCCGGTCATCGGGATCCCGCTGCCGCTGGTCTCCTACGGCGGTTCGGCGCTGATCCCGTCGATGGTGGCGCTGGGCGTCGTGATCGGCTTCGCCCGTCGTGAACCGGCAGCAGCGGCGGCGCTGAAGCAGCGTAAAGCCTTGGCAAAGGATCGCGCGCGCCAGGCAGCCGCTTACCGGTCCGCCCAACGCAACCGATAAGTTCGGACGCATCATGAAGGCCCTCCTCGCCGGCGGTGGCACCGCTGGACACACATCCCCCCTGCTCGCCACGGCTGACGCCCTGCGCCGACTCGACCCCAGCGTGGAGGTGACCTGCCTCGGCACGCCTCGCGGCCTGGAGAACCAGGTGGTTCCCGCCGCGGGCTACCCGCTCGAGCTGATCCCGCCGGTCCCGATGCCGCGCCAGCTCAGCAGCGACCTGCTGAAGGTGCCGGCCAACCTCAAGGGCGCGGTCGACGCGACCTACGAGGTGCTCGACCGGGTCCGTCCCGACGTCGTCGTCGGCTACGGCGGCTACGTCTCGATGCCGGCCTACCTCGCCGCGAAGCGGCGCCGCATCCCGATCGTCGTGCACGAGGGCAACGCGATGCCCGGGCTCGCCAACAAGGCGGGAGCCCGGGTCGCCGACCGGGTCGCGGTGAGCTTCCCCGACACCAAGCTGCCCAAGGCCGAATACATCGGCCTGCCGATCCGCCGGATGATCTCGACGCTCGACCGCTGGGCGCTGCGCGCCGAGGCGCGCAGCTTCTTCGGGCTCGACCAGCACCGTCCCACGATCGTGGTCACCGGCGGCTCGCAGGGCGCCCGGACCATCAACGAGGCGGTCTCCGGCGCCTACCCGACCCTGGCCAGCAACGGGATCCAGGTGCTTCACGTGATCGGCCCGAAGAACGAGCTGGCCTCGCCCGGCCCCGGCTACCACGTGCTCAACTACGTCGACCGGATGGATCTCGCGCTGGCCGCCGCCGACCTGATGATCTGCCGCTCCGGCGCCAACTCGGTGATCGAGGCGAGCGCCGTGGGTGTCCCCGCCGTCTACGTACCTCTCCCGATCGGCAACGGCGAGCAGTCGCTCAACGCGCGCGCGGTCGTCGACGCTGGTGGCGCGGTGCTGGTCCCCGACGCCGAGATGAACGCCGCGTGGGTCACCAGCCACGTACCCCCGATCGTCACGGACCGTGCCCGGCTCGAGGCCATGTCGAAGGCGGCCAGCGACCTGGTCCCGCGCGACGCCGACGAGCGGCTGGCGCGGATGATCTTCGAGGTCGTCGCAGGAGGTAAGTCGTGAGCGAGCGTCAGCGAGCGAACCGCGGGCACAACATGCCGACGCGTCCGTATCCTTTCTCTTCCGCAACGGAGGTGTCGGCATGAGGGTTCCGGTTCCCGAGCAGATCCTGCCCGCCGAGCGGCTGGGCAGGGTCCACTTCATCGGCATCGGTGGTGCGGGCCTGTCCGCGATCGCCCGGGTCATGCTGGCCCGCGGGATCGAGGTCTCCGGCAGCGACGGCGCCGACTCCTCGATGGTCGCGGCGCTGCGCGAGGAGGGCGCGACCGTCTACGTCGGCCACGAGGCCTCCCAGGTCGACGGCGTCGACACGTTGATCGTGTCCACGGCGATCCGCGAGGACAACCCGGAGTACGTCGCGGCTGTCGAGAAGGGCCTGCGGATCTACCCGCGCTCGGCCGGGCTGGCCTCGGTGATGGAGGGCCGCCGCGTCCTCGCCGTCGCCGGCACCCACGGCAAGACCACCACCACCTCGCTGCTGACCGTCTCCCTGCAGGCCGCGGGCGCCGCGCCGACCTACACGGTCGGTGGCGAGCTGGCCGCCTCGGGCACCAACGCCGCCGAGGGCTCCAGCGACCTGTTCGTGGCCGAGGCCGACGAGTCCGACGGCGCCTTCCTGGTCTACAAGCCCTACGCCGCGGTCGTCACCAACGTCGAGGCCGACCACCTCGACCAGTGGGGCACCGAGGAGGCCTACCGCGAGGGCTTCGCCCAGTTCGTGGGGCGGCTGGCGCCCGACGGGTTCCTGGTCGCGGTCATCGACGACCCCGGCGCCGCCGACCTGCGCCATGTCGCCCACTCCCTGGGCCGCCGCTTCGTCGGTGTCGGTGAGTCGGAGCTGGCCGACGTACGCGCCGTCGACGTCGTCCTGGAGGGCACCACCTCCTCGTTCACCGTCGTCGACGGGCTCGACGAGCTGGGCCGCATCACGCTGCAGATCCCCGGGCATCACTACGTCGCCGACGCGCTCGCCGCGCTGACGGTGGGCCTGCGCCTGGGTCACTCCTTCGACCTCCTGAAGGCGGGCCTGGAGTCGTTCACCGGCACCCGGCGGCGGATGGAGCGCAAGGGAGAGGCCGCCGGCGTACGCGTCTACGACTCCTACGCCCACCACCCCTCCGAGATCACCGGCGACCTGGTCTCCGGCCGATCCGTGGCGGGGGAGGGGCGGCTGATCGTGGCCTTCCAGCCCCACATGGTCTCGCGCACCCGGATCTTCGGCGAGGAGATGGGCCGCGTGCTCGGCGCGGCCGACGAGGTCGTCGTCCTCGACGTCTACCTGGCCCGCGAGGACTACGACCCCGAGGTCACCGGCAAGCTCGTCGCCGACGCGGTCCCGCTGCCGCCCGACCGGGTCGTCAGCGTCGCCGGGCTCGAGGAGGCCGCTGCCGAGCTGGCCCGCCGCGCGCGTCCGGGTGACCTGGTTCTGACTCTCGGAGCGGGTACCGTGACGGAGGTGGGCCCGATGGTGCTTGCCAGGCTACGTAAGGCCGAGCAGTAACGCTGGGGGAGGCGAGCATGGGGGACAAGGGGTCGGAGACCGAGATCGCCGAAGCCCTGGAGATCGCCCGGTCGGCGTCCGGGGAGCGCGAGATCGACCTCGAGACGGAGGAGGCCACGGCCGGGTCGAGCACCGGGTCGAGCACCGAGGAGAGCACCGAGGGGAGCACCGAGGCGGCCGGAGGGCCGGACCTGGATCCGGACGCGGAGGTGGACTCGGAGGAGGAGCGGCCGGCGGTCGATGCGGCCACCCTCAAGAGCCGCCGGGCCTTCGCCCGCCGGCAATGGCGCCGACGCTGGCTCGCGTGGCGCTACCTCATCGTCGGCACCCTGGTGATCGCCCTCCTGCTCGGCGGGATCTGGGCCGTCTACTTCTCGACCTGGCTGCAGGTCAAGGGCACCTCGGTGCACGGCACGATGAAGATGACCAGCGCCAAGGCGGTCGCCGAGTTCGCCGCGGCACCCGTCGGGGAGCCGCTGGCCACCGCCGACCTGGAGGCCGTGCAGGTGCGGGTGCTCAACGGGCTGCCCATGGTGCGCTCGGTCAACGTCTCCCGGGAGTGGCCCGACAAGATCCGCGTCGACGTCACCGAACGTACGCCGGTGGCGGTCGTCTCCATCGGCGGCCGGCTGCGGGCCCTGGACGAGACCGGCGCCGTCTTCTGGGACTACGAGAAGGCGCCGCGCGGCCTGCCGATGGTGAACACCGTGACCGGCACCAACTCCGATGCGCTTCGCGAGGCCGCCGCGGTGGCCTCGGCGCTCCCCGCCGACCTGGCCAAGCGCGTCGACTACGTCGAGGTGACCACCGTCGACTCGATCTCGCTGGAGCTGCGCAACGACAAGCGCGTGGTGTGGGGGAGCAGCGCCCAGTCCGACACCAAGGCCGACGTGCTGGTCGCGCTGATGAAGGCGGAGCCCGACGTGGCGCGCTACGACGTCTCCGTGCCCGGCCAGCCGGTCACCAGCAAGAGCGTCGGCTGATCCCGGACCGTCGATTCTCCACCGGTCGGCTCTGCCACATTGCCCCTACCGGAAGGCACGAGATCGGCACAACTGATCCGCATCCGCGTGTCGTGCCAGTTAGAGCACGTACGTCTGCCTACTGTTCTGAGAACGGCGAGGTTGACATAACTATAACCCTCAGCCTGAGGGTAAGGGTTGAGAAGCCCGCCGTAAGGACCAACCAGCGATCGAAGGGGCGACCACCGTGGGAGCTGCACAGAACTATCTGGCGATCATCAAGGTCGTCGGCATCGGTGGCGGCGGCGTCAACGCTGTCAACCGGATGATCGAGGTCGGCCTCAAGGGGGTCGAGTTCATCGCCATCAACACCGACGCCCAGGCGCTGCTGATGAGCGACGCCGACGTCAAGCTCGACATCGGCCGTGAGCTGACCCGCGGTCTCGGTGCCGGCGCCAACCCGAGCGTGGGGGAGAGCGCCGCCGAGGACCACGCCGACGAGATCGAAGAGGTCATCAAGGGCGCCGACATGGTCTTCGTGACCGCCGGCGAGGGTGGCGGCACCGGCACCGGTGGCGCCCCGGTCGTGGCTCGCATCGCCCGCAGCCTCGGCGCGCTGACCATCGGTGTGGTGACCCGCCCCTTCGCCTTCGAGGGTCGCCGTCGCGCCAACTCCGCCGAGGAGGGGATCAGCAAGCTCCGCGAGGAGGTCGACACCCTCATCGTCATCCCCAACGACCGGCTGCTGTCGATCTCGGACCGCAACGTCTCGGTCATGGACGCGTTCCGCCAGGCCGACCAGGTGCTGCTCCAGGGCGTCTCCGGCATCACCGACCTGATCACCACCCCCGGCCTGATCAACCTCGACTTCGCCGACGTGAAGTCGGTCATGTCCAACGCCGGCTCGGCGCTGATGGGCATCGGGTCCGCGCGCGGTGAGAACCGCAGCGTCGAGGCCGCCGAGATGGCCGTCTCCTCGCCGCTGCTCGAGGCGTCCATCGACGGTGCTCACGGCGTGCTGCTCTCGATCGCGGGCGGCTCCGACCTCGGTCTCTTCGAGATCAACGAGGCCGCCGCGCTGGTCGCCGACGCCGTCCACCAGGAGGCCAACATCATCTTCGGCGCGACCATCGACGACGCGCTCGGCGACGAGGTCCGGGTCACCGTGATCGCAGCCGGCTTCGACGGTGGCATGCCCAAGCGCCGCGAGGGCGCCTCGGCGCTCGGCAGCGTGCAGGGCCGGTCCACCAGCTCCCAGCCTGCCAACAACGGCGAGACCGCCGCCGTGGCCACCGCGGTCGCGACCCGGCGCGCCGAGGAGGCCGAGGAGACCCCGGCCGCTCCGGCCAAGCCCGCCAAGCCCGCGCCGGCCGCACCGGCGACGCCTCCGCCGGCGACCCCGCCGGCCGAGCCCGCTCCGGTCGCCAAGAAGCCCGCCCCGAGCGTGCAGTTCAGCGATGATGAGCTCGACGTTCCCGATTTCCTCAAGTAAGCACAGTGTGAAGTAGGGCCCTCTCTTGTATTCGTTCCGAGCCTCCGCAGGCCTCGTCGACCTGGCGTTCACCGACAGGTACGGCGGGGTCAGCCGTGCTCCGTACGCCGAGCTCAACCTGGCGGTCAACGGCTCGGACTCGCCGGAGGCCAAGGCCGAGAACCACCGGCTGCTGCTGGCCGACTTCGCCGACGGCGCGCCCTACGCCGACCTCTATCAGGTCCACGACAACGCGGTCGTCGACGCGGAGTGCGGTGCTCGCCCGGAGGCGGACGGCATCGTCACCACGGAGCGCGACCTGGTGCTGCTGGTCCGGACCGCCGACTGCGTACCCGTGCTGTTCGCCGACGAGGAGGCCGGCGTCATCGGCGCGGCCCACGCCGGACGCAAGGGGATGGCCGTCGGGGTCGTGCCCGCGACGATCGCCCGGATGCGCGCTCTCGGCGCGACCCGGATCAAGGCCTGGGTCGGACCGCACGTGTGCGGCAAGTGCTACGAGGTGCCCGCCGAGATGCAGGAGGAGATCGCCGCGGCCGAGCCGGCCACGCGCGCCACCACGAGCTGGGGCACCCCCAGCCTCGACGTCGGCGCCGGAGTGCTCGCCCAGCTGGCCCGCGAGGATGTCGAGGCGGTCGACGCCAGCCGCTGCACCCGTGAGTCCGAGGACCTCTACTCCTACCGCCGCGACGGCGCCGGCATGTCGCTGGGCGCGCTGATCCGGCTGCGAGGTGCCTGATGGCAGATCGCGCCGATGAGATCGCGGCCGGGCTCGCCGAGACCCGCGAGCGGATCGCCCTGGCGGCCAAGGCCGCCGGTCGCCCCGCCGAGGACGTCCACCTGGTCGTGGTCACCAAGTTCTTCCCCGCCTCCGACGTACGCATCCTGGCCGGACTCGGCGTCACCGACGTCGGCGAGAACCGTCACCAGGAGGCGGCGGCCAAGGCGGCCGAGTGCGCCGACCTCGGCCTGCGCTGGCACTACATCGGTGGGCTGCAGTCCAACAAGGCGGCCGCCGTGGCCGGCTACGCCGACGTGGTCGAGTCCGTCGACCGCTCCTCGCTGCTGCCCCGGCTCAGCCGCGGCGCAGGCGAGCGCGGCCAGATCCTCGACGTGCTCCTGCAGGTCTCCCTCGACCCGCCCGGGCGTGAGGGGCGTGCCGGGGCGGATCCCGATGACGTACGCGACCTCGCGGCCGAGGTCGAGGCGACCGACGGGCTCCGCCTGCGGGGCCTGATGGCGGTCGCTCCGCTGGGCGAGGACCCGGCGCCGGCCTTCGTCCGGCTGGCACGGATCCGAGAGGACTTCCTGGTCGAGTACCCCGAGGCGACGGTGCTGTCGGCAGGGATGAGTGGCGACCTGGAGGAGGCGATTGCCCATGGCGCGACACACGTACGTGTCGGGTCTGCGGTCCTCGGAGAGAGGCCAACTGTCAAGTAATGTCTCGGTCAGCAATACTTTGGGGAAGGTGGCAGCATGAGCGGCGCGATGCGCAGGTTCGGTGAATACCTCGGCCTGTTGGAAGACACCGGGTACGACGACGACGTCTACGAGGGTGATGACGACGAGACCCGCTCCCACGAGGCCGTCAAGGCGCCGGTGCGGTCGAAGCAGTCTCGTCCGGCCCCGGTGGCTGACCTTTCCGAGCGGCGACGAGCAACGGTGGTGCCGGCAGTGACAGAGCTTTCCAAGATCATCACGCTGACACCGACGTCCTACAACGAAGCGCGTCAGGTCGGCGAGAACTACCGCGACGGCACGCCGGTGATCATGAACCTCACCGAGATGAACGATGCCGACGCAAAACGGCTTGTCGACTTTGCGGCCGGCTTGATCTTTGCTACCTATGGGAACATCGAGAGGGTCACCAACAAGGTGTTTCTTATCTCACCTGCGAACGTTTCGGTCACGGCTGAGGCCAAGCAGAGGATCGTTGAGGGCGGCTTCTTCAACCAGAGCTGAGGCCTTCGACACCTGCCTGTGGGTGCCTGGATGCGGTCCGCATCTGGCATGTCTACGGACAGGCGCTAGAGTTTCGACAGCATTAACCTGATGCCGCCCCCCGGCGGTGCAGTCCGTACGTCTGAGTCAACCGAGTAATGAATGGGTGAGGTCATGCCGCTGACGCCAGAGGACGTGAGCAACAAGCGCTTTACTCCCGTCCGGCTCCGCGAGGGCTACGACATGGGCGAGGTGGACCAGTTCCTCGACGAGGTCGAGGCCGAACTGGCACGTCTCACCCGGGAGAACGACGACCTTCGCGGGAAGTTGGCATCTGCGCAGTCGGGTGGGGGTCCGTCCTTCCCGATGGCTCCCGAGCCGCCTGCGCCTGAGCCGATGCCGGCCCCCGAGCCGGTCTCGCACCAGATGCCGATGTACCAGGAGGCACCGCAGACCGGCGGCATCGAGACGATCCGGGTCGAGACCGTGCCGGAGGCCTCCAACGCCGCGGCGCGGCTGCTCGAGCTGGCCACGCGCAACCACGACGCGCTCATCGACACGGCCAAGAACGACGCCGACAAGATCGTCGGGGAGGCCCGCACCAAGGCCGAGCGCCTCGAGGCCGAGTCGAAGGCGAAGGCCGACCGCATGGAGGCCGACGCGCGCACCCGTGCGCAGATGCTCGACAGCGAGACCGCCGAGCGTCGTCAGCAGCTCTTCGGTGAGCTGGAGCGTGAGAAGGACAACCTGACCACCGAGGTCGACACGCTGCGCAACTTCGAGCGTGAGTACCGTTCGCGCCTGAAGAGCTACTTCACGCAGCAGCTCGACGCACTGAACAACTCGGCTGAGTCTCAGGCGCCCGTCATGGCGGCCGCCGTCAACGAGTCGGGCCCGGCGCCGAAGCGTCTGCGCTCCATCCTGGGGGAGGACGAGGGCTGAGGTCCTCGTAGTCAGGCTTCCATCGGCCGGTCCCGCGACGCGGGGCCGGCCGATGCGCATGTCCGCGCCCTCTGACGGGTACGGCGCAGAAACGCGTTGTAGCAGGTGAGATGGGTCCTGTAAGAGGATTCCGCGGTTTTTCCGCGCTGCGGACCAATATGAGTGCAGTTTCGGTGTGTTAGTTGAGTGGAGCCCGATCCCGGGCTACATTCCGGGCACGCACTCCGCACCGACTCGGCGGCGCGAAGTGATGGCAGGAGAAAGGGGACTCCATGTCCGTACCTATGAACGGTCGCGTCGTCGCGACCGTCGGGCGCGTCCACGCGATGCCGCCCGAGCTTTCTGGGAATACCAGTCTCGCAGTCATGGCTTCCACGTCGGTGGCCACGGCGAGCGCCTAGCCAAACCTTGATCACCGTGCGGCCCGGGGGGCCGTGTCTCACACCAGAAAGCGAGTGCCGTGCCTAAGAAAGCAACCAAGACCGTCGTCTCTCCTGACCAGCTGAAGGTCAAGGACGGCGAGGACCCGTGGACCAAGGACGAGCTCAACGAGGTCGTCGACGAGCTCCACGAGATGAGGGCTCACAGCCTCGAGGTGCTCACCGCTCTCGAGGCCGAGCTGTCCGGCCTGATGAAGGACTCCGGCGACGGCGCCGGCCAGGACCAGGCCGACATGGGGGCGACCAGCTTCGAGCGTGACCACGAGCTGACCGTGGTCAACAGCGAGAAGGACAAGCTGGCCCAGATCGAGCGGGTCCTGGGATACCTCGAGGACGGCACGTACGGCATCTGCGAGTCCTGCGGTGAGCCGATCGGCAAGATGCGGCTCATGGCGTTCCCCCGTGCCACACTGTGCATGACATGCAAGCAGCGCGAGGAGCGTCGCTGAGCGACGCACACACCGGTCCAGAGTCCGACGTGCGCCCTGTTCGGTGGGCAGAGTTCGCGACCGTTGCAGTGCTTCTCCTGGTCACCGACCAGCTGACGAAGCTCTGGGCGGTCGCGACGCTCGTTCCCGGGCAGCCGCAAGAGCTGATCGGCTCCGTGCTGCAGCTCAACATCATCCGCAACCCGGGAGCCGCCTTCTCGACGGGGACCGGGTTCACCTGGTTCTTCACGACGCTCTCGATCGTGGCCACGATCGGCGTGCTCTGGTTCGCGCGCCGGGCGCGCCACCGGGGCTGGGCGTTCGCGCTCGGCATCCTCGTCGCGGGCATCAGCGGCAACCTGATCGACCGGCTGCTGCGTGAGCCCGGGTTCTACGTCGGCCACGTCGTCGACTTCCTGCAGCTGCCCAACTGGCCGATCTTCAACGTCGCCGACATGTGCATCAACGTCGCCGCGGTGATGATCGTGATCCTCTCGTTCAAGGGGATCGGGCTCGACGGGTCCGTCGACGGCGGCGCTGCGGACAAGGCCGAGGACGCCTCCGAGGGCGAGGCGAAGTGAACTTCGGTCACGCCGACCAGCGCACGCTGCTGGTCCCCGACGGTCTGGAGGGGGAGCGGGTCGATGCCGCCATGGCGCGGCTGTTCGGCCTCTCCCGCACCCGGGCCGCCGAGCTCATCGCCGACGGTCTGGTGACCGTGGACGGCTCGGTGGTGGCCAAGAGCGACCGGGTCAGCGCCGGGTCGATGCTCGACGCCACCATCCCGTCCCAGGCCGACCCGCTGGAGATCAAGCCCGAGATCGTCGAGGGCATCAAGATCATCTACGACGACGACGCCTTCGTGGTGATCGACAAGCCCGTCGGCGTGGCCGTGCACCCCTCGCCGGGCTGGCAGGGCCAGACCGTCGTCGGTCACCTCGCCGCGGCCGGCTTCCGGATCTCCACCTCGGGGGCCAAGGAGCGCGAGGGCATCGTCCAGCGCCTCGACGTCGGCACCTCGGGCGTGATGGTGATCGCCAAGTCCGAGCATGCCTACTCCGTCCTCAAGAACGCGTTCCGGCAGCGTACGGTCGACAAGACCTACCACGCCCTGGTCCAGGGCCACCCGGACCCGCTCGAGGGGACGATCGACGCCCCGATCGGGCGCAACCCGAAGTACGACTACAAGTTCGCGGTCCGCGCCGACGGCCGCCACTCGGTGACCCACTACGAGACGCTCGAGGCGCACCGCTTCGCCTCGCTGCTGAAGATCCACCTCGAGACCGGGCGCACCCACCAGATCCGCGTCCACATGTCGGCGCTGAAGCACCCGTGCGTCGGCGACCTCACCTACGGTGCCGACCCTGCCCTCGCCCGCCGCGTCGGGATCGAGCGGCAGTGGCTGCACGCGGTCCAGCTCGGCTTCGAGCACCCGGAGACCGGCGAGTACGTCACGTTCGAGTCGACCTACCCCGACGATCTCCAGCACGCGCTCGCCTGGATCCGTGAACAGCACTGAATCCGCGACTCCCACCGAGGCGGTGCTCCGCCCGGCCGAGGCCGAGGACATCGCCGAGATCGTCAGCACCTACGTCGAGGCACGTGCCGCCGCGCCGATGCCGCCACCGATCTACCCGGTCTCCGACATCCGGGAGTGGCTCGCGGTGAAGGTGCTCGCGCCCCAGAAGGGATCACAGGTCTGGGTCGCGGAGGTCGCCGGCGAGGTCTCGGCCTTCGTCGCCTTCACCCCGACCTGGCTCGACGACCTCTTCGTCCACCCCCGTGCCCAGGGCACCGGCGTCGGCACCATGCTGCTCGACCTGGTGAAGTCGCTGGCCCCCGACGGCTTCGGCCTGTGGGTCTTCGAGATGAACACGCCCGCGCGAGCCTTCTACGCCCGCCGCGGTCTGCGTGAGGTCGAGCGCACCGACGGCTCCGCCAACCAGGAGAAGACCCCCGACGTACGGATGGCCTGGCCCTAGCCGAGGCGTCACGCCTCGGCCTGCAGGTGGGACATCTCGGAGGCGATGAGGGCGATCTCGGCCGGACCGACGCGGCAGCAGCCGCCGAGGTACGTCGCGCCGGCCCGCGCCCAGGAGAGCGCCTCTCCCGGCCGGAAGTGAGGGGTGCCGGTCCAGGCGCCGTCGGCGTAGGTCTCGCCGGTGTTGGGGTAGACGACGGCGGGCTCGCCGGTGGCGGTGGCCAGCTGGACGGCGGCGGGGACGTCGGCCGGGTCGCAGCAGTTGACGCCGACGGCGACCACGGAGCGGATCCCGGCGGCCAGCGCCAGGGCGTCGGCCAGCGGCTGGCCGGCCCGGGTGCGGGTGCCGGCGCAGGAGTAGGAGAACCAGACCGGCAGGCCGATGTCGTCGAGGAGGTCGACGAGCACCTCGGCCTCCTCGATGTCCGGGATGGTCTCGACCGCGATGAGGTCGGGGTCCTCGGTCTCCAGCAGCGCCAGCCGAGGCGCGTGGAAGTCGCGCAGCGTCGCCGCGGAGACGCCGTAGCGGCCGCGGTACTCCGACCCGTCGGCCAGGTGGGCGCCGTAGGGTCCGACCGAGGCGGCGACCAGACGCCCGGGCGCCTCGGCGGCGACCTCGCGGGCGACGCGGACGCTGCGGCGCAGCAGCTCGGTGGCGTACGTCTCGCTCATCCCGGCCTCCACGAAGCCGGGCACGCTGGCCTGGTAGCTGGCGGTCGTGGCGACGTCGGCCCCGGCGGCGTAGTAGGCGCGGTGGACGGCGGCGATCTCGGCGGGTGACTCATCCAGCAAACGGGCCGTCCACAGGGCCCCTGAGACATCGTGACCGCGCGCTTCCAGCGCGTTGGACAGGCCGCCGTCGAGGATCGTCACCACAACTGAAGACTGTACGGCCAGCCGCCCGAAAAACTGTCGGTGGCGCCAGATAGTCTGTAGTCCTTCCCCCAGGTCGTCCGTTGTTGAGCACGGGCTCCTGCGCCCGCTCCATCCGTTCGACCTCGAGGAGGGCTCCACGCCAATGGCGGCCGGCTCCAAGGACTCATTCGTCCACCTGCACGTCCACACCGAATACTCGATGCTGGATGGTGCCTCGCTCCTCGACGGACTGTTCAAGCGGACCAGCGAGCTCGAGATGCCGGCGATCGCGATGACCGACCACGGCAACATGCACGGGGCCTATGACTTCTGGAAGAAGGCGAAGGCCCACGACGTCAAGCCGATCATCGGCATCGAGGCCTACATCACCCCCAACACCCCGCGCTCGGAGCGCAAGCGGGTGCGGTGGGGCAAGGGCGACGCGGCTCAGGAGGGCGGCGACGACGTCTCGGGTGGTGGCGCCTACACCCACATGACGATGTGGGCGGAGAACACCGAGGGGATGCACAACCTCTTCCGGCTCTCCAGCCGGTCCAGCCTCGAGGGCTACTACTTCAAGCCCCGGATGGACAAGGAGATCCTCGCCGAGCACTCCAAGGGGATCATCGTCTCCACCGGCTGCCCCTCGGGCGCGATCCAGACCCGGCTGCGGCTGGGCCAGTGGGAGGAGGCGCTCAAGGAGGCCGGGGAGCTGCAGGACATCTTCGGGAAGGACAACGTCTTCCTGGAGCTGATGGACCACGGCATCTCCATCGAGAAGCGGGTCCGCGACGACCTGCTCAAGCTCGGCAAGACCATGGGCATCCGCCCGGTCGCCACCAACGACTCCCACTACAACAACCCCGAGGACGCCGGCGCCCACGAGGCGCTGCTGTGCGTCCAGTCCGGCAGCCGGATGACCGAGCCGCCCTACTCCAAGGGCGGCAAGCGGTTCGCGTTCGAGGGCAGCGGCTACTACATCAAGACCGCCGCCGAGATGCGCGAGCTGTGGGGCCAGCAGGACCTGATCGAGGCCTGCGACAACACCCTGCTGATCGCCGAGCGCTGCGACGTCGAGTTCACCGAGTCGACCGGTGGCTACATGGCGCGCGCCGACATCCCCGAGGGCGAGACCGAGGAGTCC
Source organism: Nocardioides sp. NBC_00368 (assembly GCF_036090055.1). Taxonomy (NCBI): domain Bacteria; kingdom Bacillati; phylum Actinomycetota; class Actinomycetes; order Propionibacteriales; family Nocardioidaceae; genus Nocardioides; species Nocardioides sp. NBC_00368. The sequence continues at coordinate 2,207,899 of NZ_CP107970.1, read as the reverse complement.
TGGCTGCGCAAGGAGACTTGGCGCGGCATCGAGCTCCGCTACCCGGGTGAGAAGCTGACCCAGGAGGTCAAGGACCGCGTCGAGTTCGAGATCGACGTCATCCTGCAGAAGGGCTACCCGGGCTACTTCCTCGTGGTCGCCGACTTCATCCAGTGGTCGAAGAACAACGGCATCCGGATCGGACCGGGCCGTGGTTCGGGTGCAGGGTCGATCGTGGCGTACGCGTTGAAGATCACCGACCTCGACCCGCTCGAGCACGGGCTCTTCTTCGAGCGGTTCCTCAACCCCGAGCGTCCCTCGATGCCCGACTTCGACATCGACTTCGACGACCACCGCCGCGGCGAGACGATCAAGTACGTCACGGAGAAGTACGGGGCGGAGAAGGTCGCCCAGATCGCCACCTTCGGGCGGATCAAGGCCAAGCAGGCGATCAAGGACGCCGCCCGCATCCTCGACCACGGCTTCGCGATCGGCGACCGGATCACCAAGGCGCTGCCGCCCGACGTGATGGGCAAGGGGGTGCCTCTCAAGGAGCTGTTCAACCCCGACCACAAGCGCTACGGCGAGGGTGGCGACTTCCGTACGCTGCACGACACCGATCCCGACGTCCGCAAGATCTACGAGACCGCGCTCGGTCTCGAGGGCCAGATCCGGCAGACCGGCATCCACGCGGCGGGCGTGATCATGGCCTCCGAGCCGATCATCGACATCGTCCCGCTGATGGAGCCCAAGCAGGACGGCCAGGTCGTCACCCAGTTCGAGTATCCGACCTGTGAGTCGCTCGGCCTGGTCAAGATGGACTTCCTGGGCCTCTCCAACCTCCACACCCTCGAGGACGCGCTCGCCAACATCCGGTCCAACCGCGACATCGACCTGGTGCTCGAGGAGGTCCCCTTCGACGACAAGCCGACCTACGAGCTGATGCAGCGCGGCGACACGCTCGGCGTCTTCCAGCTCGATGGTGGTGGCATGCGCGCCCTGCTGCGGTCGATGCTTCCCGACCGCTTCGCCGACATCACCGCGGTCTCCGCGCTCTACCGGCCCGGCCCGATGGGCGCGGACTCCCACAACAAGTACGCGCACCGCAAGAACGGCCGTGAGCCGATCGTGCCGATCCACCCCGAGCTCGAGGAGCCGCTCGCGGAGGTGCTGGGGGAGACGTACGGCCTGATCGTCTACCAGGAGCAGGTGATGTCGATCGCCCAGGTCCTGGCGGGGTTCTCGCTCGGACAGGCGGACAACCTGCGCCGCGCGATGGGCAAGAAGAAGAAGGCCGAGCTCGACAAGCAGTACGCCGGGTTCCAGGCCGGCATGCTCGAGCGCGGCTACTCCCAGAGTGCGATCGACACCATCTGGGAGATCCTGCTCCCGTTCTCCGACTACGCGTTCAACAAGTCGCACTCGGCGGCCTACGGCGTGGTCACCTACTGGACCGCCTACCTGAAGGCCAACTACCCGACCGAATACATGGCGGCGCTCTTGACCTCGGTCAAGAACGACAAGGACAAGATGGCGATCTACCTCAACGAGTGTCGCCGGATGAAGATCGCGGTGCTGCCGCCCGACGTCAACGAGTCCTCCCACGACTTCACCGCCGTCGGCAGCGACATCCGCTTCGGCCTGACCGCGGTCCGCAACGTCGGCGCCCAGGTGGTCGACGGGATCGTGGAGGCGCGCACCAGCAAGGGCCGCTTCGAGGACTTCAACGACTTCCTCGCCAAGGTGCCCGACCGGGTCTGCAACAAGCGCGTGATCGAGTCGCTGATCAAGGCGGGCGCCTTCGACGACATGAAGCACCTGCGCCGCTCGCTGGTGGCGATCCACGAGACCGCGGTGGACCAGTACGTCGACATCAAGCGCAACGAGGCGATCGGCCAGGACTCCCTGTTCGGTGGTCTCGACGACGGCGACGGGGTCGAGTTCGGGGTCTCGGTCGCCATCCCCGAGATGGACGAGTGGGACAAGATGACCCTGCTCGGCCACGAGCGCGAGATGCTCGGCCTCTACGTCTCCGACCACCCGCTGATGGGGCTGGAGCACGTGCTCGCCAACGGCACCGACTGCACCATCGGCCAGCTGATGACCGACGAGTCGCGGCCCCACAACTCCACCGTCACGGTCTCCGGCCTGGTCACCAACGTCAACCGGCGCATCACCAAGAAGGGCGACGCCTGGGCGACGGTGACGCTGGAGGACCTGGAGGGCTCGGTCGAGGTGCTGCTCTTCCCCTCGTCCTACCAGCTGGCGGCGCCGCACCTGGTCGAGGACTCGATCATCCGGGTCAAGGGCCAGCTCTCCCGCGACAAGGACCAGCCCGAGCTGCGCGGCCAGGAGGTCACCGTCCCCGACCTGACCGGCGGGCCGGGTGCTGCCGGGGGACCGGTGGTGATCACGCTGCCGTCGACGCGGTGCACGCCGCCGGTGATCGCATCGCTGCGTGACGTACTGACCACCTACCCCGGAGTTGCCGAGGTCAGGCTACGGTTGATGACACGGGACGCGACCCGGGTCATGAAGCTCGACGACCGGCTGCGGGTTACACCGACTCCCGAGCTGTTCGCCGACCTCAAACACCTCCTCGGACCAGGATGCCTGACAATCTGATCGTGCCGCCGCCGCCCAGTCTCTACGTGACCGGCCGCCGCTCCGCCCGCCCCGACCTGTCCCGCCCGGTGCTGGTGCAGGTGGCGATCATCGTCGTCGCCTTCGTCGTCGGCGGTCTCGCCGCCGGTCTCGCCGCGGCGACCCTGTGGACCCCGCCGACCGGGATGGTGCTCGAGGACAAGTGGTACCGAGGACTCATCGCGATCGACCCGCCGACCATCGCGCAGAACATCGACCAGGGTGTCTTCGCGGCGACCGCCTGGTTCTCGGTCTGCGCGATCGTGCTCGGCCTGCTGGTCGGCATCGCGGCCGCGGTCTGGCTCAATCGCTCCGAGCTCGTCACCCTCGCCGCGGTGACGATCGGGGGTGCGGTCGGTGGTGGCCTGATGCTGCTGGTCACCTCGCTGCTCTCACCCGAGGACCCCAACGGTCTCGCCAAGGGAGCCGCCGACGGCACCGTGCTCCAGGACAGCTTCCAGCTGGCCTCGCCGTGGCTGGTCCTGCTCGTCCCGGGCTCGGCGATGCTGGCGCTGATGGTGATCTTCCTGATGTGGGCGCCCCACGAGGACGCCGACCCGGAGCGCCTGCCCCACTCCTGAGCATCGAGTCGGCGCGTCATGACGAGCCGACTCGGCGGGTCATCTGGCGATCGGGGCGGTGGTGGCGTCGGTGATCTTGATCAGGTCCGTCGGGGCCAGCTCCAGGTCGAGGCCTCGGCGGCCGCCGGAGACGTAGACGGTCTCGTACGCAGTGGCCGACTCGTCCACGACGGTCGGATGCGGACGCTTCTGGCCGACGGGTGAGATCCCGCCGGCGACGTACCCGGTGGCGCGCTCGGCCGTGGAGACCTCGGCCATCTGCGCCTTGGAGCCACCCAGAGCGCGAGCCAGGGCCTTGAGGTCGAGCTGGCCGGTGACGGGGACGATGCCGACGACGAGCTTTCCGTCCAGCGACGCCATCAGGGTCTTGAAGACCCGCGCGGGCTCGACGCCGAGGGCCTCGGCGGCCTCCAGGCCGTAGGACTCGGCGCGTGGGTCGTGCTCGTAGGGGTGGAGGACGTAGTCGATCCCGGCCTGAGTGAGGGCGACGGTCGCCGGGGTGCCGCCACCGGCCTTCTTCTTCGCCATCAGTTGGGCGACCACTTCGTGCGTGCGACCTCGGTGGCGGGCAGCGAGGGGATCACGTTCATCGCCCTGAGCTCGGCTCGGAGCAGGTCGGTGGCCATGCCCAGGCGCAGGGCGGCGTCGGGTGCCTCCAGGAGAGCCTGCCGGTCGGGCATCGGCAGGGGAGTGGTGGCGGAGATGGTCCAGGAGAGGAACTCCGGGTCCTTGGGGAGCGAGCCGGTGAACGGGTCCTCGCGGAACTCCAGCAGCGCAGCGCGGTAGGCGGTGAAGGTCGCCCGGGCGGTGTCGACGACGCTGCTCGGGACGGTGACGTGGTCCTCGGGGAGCTCCTCGACGTCGGCGACGGGGAAGTCGCCCGAGCTGACCAGGCTGTCCATCCGGATCCGGTCGACGGCGAGCACCTCGAGGTCGAAGGAGCCGTCCTTGTGCTGCTCGACCTCGGTGATCAGCAGCCGCACACCGACGCGGTAGAGCGACTGGGCGCCGGTCTCGCCGACCTCGTAGCCCTCGCGGATCGCCACCGAGCCGAAGTGGCGCTCCTCCTCTTCCTGGCGGAGCAGGTGGTGCACCATCGCGCGGTAGCGGTCCTCGAAGACCCGCAGCGGCAGTGTCACGCCGGGGAAGAGGACCGCATTGAGCGGGAACATCGGGAGTCGCTCATTCACGGGACCAACCTATGGGTGCCGCGGGGGTGTTCGCCCGCGAACCCCCGCCCCGTGTCTCCTTCTGTTCCCGCTCCGCCTGGTCCGAGCTGTCAGTCCTCGTACGCCGCGCGGTCGATCTTGATGTGGTAGCGCTGGCCGGTGGCTGCCCCGAGGAGCGCCCCGACGAGCATCACGACCAGGAGCACGACACCGGCGATCAGCGCGCCCCAGCCGAGCTGGTCGGTGCTCACTCCCACGTTGGGCAGGTCGAGCCGCTGCATGATGTCGTAGCTGGAGCCGAACAGTGCGCCGGCGACGGCGGCGATGATCATCACCGCGATGGCGACGATCCACACACCCAGGCCCTGCCTGCGGGCGTCGAAGCGGGACATCCGGGCGGCTACGTACCCGCCGGCGTAGTAGCCGACGAACATCACCACGGCGAGCGTGATCGCGGCCGCGATCCCGACGGAGTCGGCCATCGACTCCAGGTCGGTCTGGGTCCAGTTCTGGTCGGCGCCGATCGCGGAGGCGACGGCGCTGATGATCGCTCCGAGCAGGACGGTCACGCCGACCGCGACCAACCAGCCGAAGAAGCAGGCGCCCCAGTTGATGCCGCCGTAGGTGTCGTGGAGGGCGGCGCGGCGGCTGTCCTCGGCGTGACGGTAGTGCTCGACGCCGGCTGCCTCGTAGCCCCTGCCGGTGCCCCCTGAGGTGTCCCTGTCATGCACGTGGCCGACATCCTCGTTGGCCCGGTGCGGGCGCTCGACGTTGTCGTCGTGGCCGACGACCGCGGGGCCGCCGGGGTAGGGATCACGAGTCTCGGCGTGGTTCACGTCGGTCTCGGGGTAGCTCTCGTCGGCATGCTTGTCGTGTCGGTGGAAAAGTCCAGGGCGTGCCATGGCGATCCTCCTTCGTGGGTCAGTCCTCCGGGTACCCGGATCGGCGCGCCGTATGCGCTTCCCGGCCGCGTCCACGTGGCGTCGGCAGATCGGCTCACGGGCCTGCCGACTCGTAGACTTGGGGCATGATCCGCCGCATCGACCTGAGGGGTGCCGACAGAGGCACCGTCGACTACCGCGCCGCCGTGCCGCGCGCCGAGTTCGACATCGAGGCGGCCACTCATGCGGTGCAGCCGATCATCGACGCCGTCCGCGAGCGCGGACAGGAGGCGATCGCCGAGTTCTCCGAGAAGTTCGACGGCGTACGCGTCGACGACATCCGGGTGCCGCCAGCCGCGCTGACCAAGGCTCTCGACGAGCTGGACCCCGAGATCCGTGCGGGGCTGGAGGAGTCGATCGCGCGCCTGCGGGCGACCTGCACCGCCGAGCTCGAACAGGACGCGGTCACCGATCTGGCGCCTGGCGCCCGGGTGACCCACCGCAAGGTGCCGGTGGGACGCGTGGGACTCTACGTGCCCGGCGGCCTGGCTCCGCTGGTCTCCTCGGTGCTGATGAACGTCGTCCCGGCCCAGGTCGCCGGCGTGCCTTCGATCGCGCTGGCCTCGCCGCCGCAGAAGGAGTTCGGTGGGCTGCCGCAGCCCACGATCCTGGCCGCGTGCGCACTGCTCGGCGTCGACGAGGTCTACGCCGTCGGCGGCGCCCAGGCGATCGCGATGTTCGCCTACGGCGTCGACCCCTGTGAGCGCGTCGACATGGTCACCGGGCCCGGAAACATCTACGTCGTCACCGCGAAGCGCCTGCTCAAGGGCCAGGTCGGGATCGACTCCGAGGCCGGTCCGACCGAGATCGCGATCCTCGCCGACGACACCGCCGAGGCCGCCTACGTCGCTGCCGACCTGATCTCCCAGGCCGAGCACGACCCCCTCGCAGCCTCGGTGCTGGTCACCGATTCCGAGACGCTCGCCGCCGACGTGGAGGCCGAGCTCGAGAAGCAGGTCGCTGCGACCAAGCACGTCGAGCGCATCCGTACGTCGCTGACCGGCGCCCAGTCCGGCATCGTGCTCGTCGACGGCGTCGACCAGGGCGTCGATGTCGTCAACGCCTACGCCGCCGAGCACCTCGAGATCCACACCGCCGACGCGCTCACGGTGGCCGGGCGGATCCGGAACGCGGGGGCGATCTTCGTCGGTCCGTTCGCGCCGGTGTCGCTGGGCGACTACTGCGCCGGGTCCAACCACGTGCTGCCCACCGGCGGCTGCGCCTGCCACTCCTCGGGCCTCTCGGTGCGTGCGTTCACCAAGTCGATCCACGTCGTCGACTACTCCCGCGAGGGGCTGGCGGCGGTCAAGGACCACGTCGTCACGCTGGCCGAGGCCGAGGACCTCCCTGGTCACGGCGCCGCGGTGTCGGTGAGGTTCTCGTCATGAGCTGGCCACCGATCCGTGCCGAGCTCGCCGGGATCGAGCCCTACGGCGCGCCGCAGCTGGATGTCCCGGTCCAGCTCAACGTCAACGAGAACCCCTACCAGCCTTCCGCAGAGACCGTCGCCGACATCGCGGCCAGCGTCGGCGCCGCGGCGCGCAACCTCAACCGCTATCCCGACCGCGAGTTCGTCGCGCTGCGGGAGGGGCTGGCCGCGTACCTCCGGGCCGACGTGCCCAAGGCGCAGATCACGCGCGAGCAGGTATGGGCGGCCAACGGGTCCAACGAGGTGATGCTGCAGCTGCTGCAGGCTTTCGGTGGGCCGGGGCGCACCGCGATCAGCTTCGCGCCGACCTACTCGATGTATCCGGAGTACGCCCGCGACACCAACACCGAGTGGGTCGTCGGGCACCGCGAGACCGACTTCGCGATCGACCTGGAGAAGGCGCGGGCGCTGGTCGAGGAGACCCAGCCCCACGTCGTGCTGCTGCCCTCGCCCAACAACCCCACCGGCACCGCGCTGCCGCCGGAGGCGGTCACCGCGCTGTGCGAGGCGGTCGGTGACAGTGGGATCGTCGTGGTCGACGAGGCGTACGGCGAGTTCCGACGGACCGGGGTGCCCTCGGCGCTCGAGCTGCTCTCCACCCACCGCAACCTGGTGGTCACCCGCACGATGTCGAAGGCCTTTGCCGGGGCGGGGCTGCGGCTCGGCTACCTCGCGGCCGACCCCGCGATCTGTGACGCGATCCGTGTCGTACGACTGCCCTACCACCTCTCCGCGGTGACCCAGGCGGCGGCGAGCGCCGCACTGCGGCACGCGCCGGAGCTGCTGGGATATGTGGCCTCGCTCCGTGCGGAGCGGGACTCGCTGGTCGAGTGGCTGCGCGGCGAGGGCCTGGAGGTGGCCGACTCGGACGCCAACTTCGTCCTCTTCGGCCGCTACGCCGACCGGCACGCGGTGTGGCAGGGGCTGCTCGACCATGGCGTACTGATCCGCGAGACCGGGCCCGAGGGGTGGCTGCGGGTCTCGGTCGGTACCCCGCGCGAGATGAACGCCTTCAAACAAGCTTTGACCGATGTGAACGGAGCACGCGCATGAGTTCGGCAAGGACTGCCCGCATCGAGCGGGAGACCTCGGAGTCGAAGGTCGTCGTCGAGGTCGACCTCGATGGCACCGGACGGGTGGACGTCTCGACGGGAGTCGGGTTCTACGACCACATGCTGACCGCGTTCGGGCGCCACTCGCTGGTCGACCTGACCGTCCACTCCGAGGGCGACGTGCACATCGACGCCCACCACACCGTCGAGGACACCGCGATCGTGCTCGGCCAGGCACTGCGCCAGGCGCTCGGTGACAAGAAGGGCATCCGCCGCTACGGCGATGCGACCGTGCCGCTCGACGAGGCGCTCGTGCGCTGCGTCGTCGACGTCTCCGGGCGGCCCTACTCGGTCCACACCGGTGAGCCGGAGGGGCAGCAGTACGTGCTGCTCGGCGGATCCGGGGTGCCTTATCTCGGCTCCCTGACCCAGCACATCTTCGACTCCATCGCCCACCACGCCCACCTGACCATGCACGTCAACGTGCTTGCCGGGCGCGAGCCCCACCACATCGTGGAGACCCAGTTCAAGGCGTTCGCGCGGGCGTTCCGCGACGCGATCGCCTACGACCCGCGCGAGACCGGGATCCCGTCGACGAAGGGTGCGCTGTGAGTGCTCCTTCGGTGGTCGTGCTCGACTACGGGTCGGGCAACGTACGTTCCGCCGTCCGCGCCGTCGAGCGTGCCGGTGCCTCGGTAGAGCTGACCGGTGACCTCGACGCCGCGATGGCGGCCGACGGCTTGCTGGTGCCTGGTGTGGGCGCGTTCGAGGCCTGCATGAAGGGCCTGCGGGCGATTCGCGGCGAGCGGATCATCGCCCGGCGGCTGGCCGGTGGGCGTCCCGTGATGGGCATCTGCGTCGGCATGCAGATCCTCTTCGAGACCGGCATCGAGCACGGGGTCGAGACCGAAGGGTGCGGCGAGTGGCCGGGCGTCGTCGAGCGCATCCAGGCGCCGATCGTGCCCCACATGGGCTGGAACACGGTCGATGTCCCCGCGGGCTCGTCGCTGTTCGCCGGCGTCGAGAAGGAGCGGTTCTACTTCGTCCACTCCTACGGCGTGCGCGACTGGACCCTGGTCACCAACGACCGCACCGTCGCCCCGCTGGTCACCTGGGCCGAGCACGGTGGTGACCGGTTCGTGGCGGCCGTCGAGAACGGGCCGCTGAGCGCCACCCAGTTCCACCCGGAGAAGTCCGGCGACGCCGGCGCCGCGGTGCTCCGCAACTGGGTGCAGTCCCTGAAGGCGGCATAGGTGGCCCAGACCGGGGCCCGCGCGAAGGCCCGTGCCGAGCGCGAACGGCTCGCCGCGGCCGCCGCCGAGTCCCGGGCCGCGCGCGAGGCCAAGGAGGCCGCGCGCCGGGCCCGGCGGAAACGGCTCCTGGGGTGGGTTCCGGCTCGCCGGTCCCGGCCGGCGAGTGCGCTCGCGGAGCGCCGGCGGCGCAACGTACGGATCCTTGTCGTCGTCCTCCTTCTCCTCAATGCGCTGGTCTACCTGGTCACCGAGGACGTCGGCACGACGGTCTTCGCGGCCATCGCCTCGGTGCTGGTCGCGCCGGTGGTCTACACGCTGTTGTTCCGCCGCTAGAGTGGCGGGATGGCGGCCAAGACGACCTGGACCGACGCGGACCCGGTGGGTTTCGTCGAGGCCGTCTCGCCTGAACCGCGTCGTCGGGACGCAGTTACGCTGCTGGAGCTGATGCGACGCGCCACCGGCGCCGAGCCACGGATGTTCGGGACCTCGATCGTCGGCTTCGGCGAGTATCACTACACCTACGCCAGCGGCACCGAGGGCGACGCGCCGGCCGCCGCCTTCGCGCCCCGCAAGGCAGCCTCGGTCGTCTACCTCAACGACGGCATCTCGGCCCACCACGAGCGCCTCGACCGCCTCGGTCCCCACCGGACCGGCGTCGGCTGCCTCTACCTCAAGGACCTCGCCGCTGTCGACCTGGAAGTCCTTGAGGAGATCGTCCGGCACTCGTACGTCACGCTGACCCGCGACACCTACGGCAAGCGCGCCGCGGAAGGATGAGCGTGGTGATCGACGACTTCGCGAAGGCTCATCTGCACGACAAGCTCCGCGGTGTCCGAGAGGCGCTGGTGTGGAAGCTCGAGGGGCTGCCGGAGGATGACATCCGCCGCCCGATGACGCCCACCGGCACCAACCTGCTCGGCCTGGTCAAGCACAACGCCCTCTCGGATGCGCGCTACTTCGGCGAGGTCTTCGACCGCACACCGCCGATCGACCTCCCACCGTGGGACACCGCTGGGTGGTGGGACGCCAGCCATCGGGCCACTGAGCACGAGAGCCGCGCCGACATCCTCGACCTCTCCCACAGCGTCTGGACGCACGTGGACGCCACCGTCGAGGCACTCCCGATCGACGCCCCCGGCTACGTACCGTGGTGGGACGAGAAGGTCGTGCTCTTCAACGTCATGGCCGCGCGTCTCTGCGACGCCACCCGTCACGCGGGCCACGCCGACATCCTCCGCGAGACCATCGACGGCTCCGTCGGTGTCAACCCCGAGAGAGCCTGAGTGCCGGCGTCAGGGGTGCATAGCTGGGCGATACCCGACCCGGACCGCGCTGGAGGCACGCGATGGCGACCTGCTCGTCGACAAGACCGAAACGAGCGCGCTCTTTCCGGGCAGCTGCGGTATCGCACGATCCTGGTCGCCGATGCCACCGCTGGTCGCAACGACGAGTCCCACAACGCGACGCTGACGACCATCTATCGCACCTTTGGAGACGTACGCAGCACCGAAGACGTTCTCGAACTCGTCGCCGCAGGCGTACTGTCGTGACATGACCGACTACGAGGTCTCCAGGTCCGGGGTCCTGCCGTGCGACATCGGACGCGCTCACGCGCTGCTCGACGACTTCCACGAGTGGCCGTCGTGGTCGCCGTGGGAGGAGCTCGATCCGGACATGTCGCGCACCTACTCGGGTGCGGACTCCGGTGTCGGCGCCCGCTATGCCTGGTCGGGCAACAAGCGGGCGGGCGCCGGGGCGATGGAGATCGTCGAGTCGAGGCCCGAGCACATCGAGGTCGCGCTGGAGTTCCTGAAGCCGTTCAAGAGCCGGAGCACGGTGAGCTTCGACCTGGCCACCGTCGCCGACGGCACGCGCCTGACCTGGACCCACACCGGCTCGGTGAGCGGGGTGATGGGGCTGATGACCAAGTTCTACTCGATGGAGAAGGCGATCGCGCCCGACATGGAGAAGGGACTGGCCAAGCTCGCGACCGTGGCTGCACGGCCTGCGAACGCCGACTGATCTGCCGCGATCCGGCTATCCGTCGAGGTCCTCGCTCCGGTCGACTCTGTCGTACGGGTCGATCGAGCCGGTGACCTGACGGCCGAGTCCGGTGAACTCGGCCTGCTCGGCCAGCTTCTCGTTGCCGTCCCATTGGAGCGGGATCTCGGTGACGGCCCAACGGTCGAACTCGATCATCCTGCCGTTCTTCATCCAGCTGTGGCCCGACCGGTACGGGTCATCGACCTCGCCGGTCAGCCGATCGCCGTCCACCTCGACGATCTTCAGGTAGGGAGTGTCACCGTGCCATGCGTCCACCGGGTCGGACGGTGTGGCCGGTGCTCCATCAGGTGAGGTCGCCTGGATCTGGATGCGCACGATGTTGCCCAACCCGATCGACTGCCTGATCTTGGGATCCAGCTGTTGCCCGGACCAGTCGTTGATCTCCTCGGGTCGCGGCTGAAACACCTCGAACTCATCCGTCACATCCGTCAACCTAGTTCGGCGCCATGGACTTTCTCGGCATTCAGGTGGGCTCCCGAGTGGCTCCGAATCCGGTTGTGCAAGCGGCCGGTCAGGTCCTACGTTGCCGGTCATGACACCTCGGCGGTTCGGGATCTGCATCGACGCCAACGACCCGGAGCGGGTCGCGGGATTCTGGGCGGCGGTGCTGGGCCGCGAGATCGAGACCGGAGACGACGAGGTCAGGCTGGCGCCACGGGCCGAGGAGGATCTCCGGATCCGGTTCCTGCCCACGGACACGCCCAAGACGTTGGCGAACCCGCACCATCTCCACCTGACCAGCCGATTGCCCGAGGACCAGCAGCGGACGGTGGACCGGCTGATCGGCCTCGGCGCCACCCACCTCGACGTGGGCCAGCTGCCGGAGGAGGACCACATCGTGCTCGGCGACCCGGAGAGCAACGAGCTGTGCGTCATCCCGGCCGGCAACAGCTGGCTGGCCGGCACCGGGTTCCTCGGCGAGGTCGCTGCCGACGGATCCCGGGAGAACGGGATGTTCTGGAGCGCCGCGCTCGGCTGGCCCCTCGTCTGGGACCAGGACGGCGAGACCGCGGTCGCGACCCCATCTGGAACTGCCAAGGTCGCCTGGGGCGGGCCGCCGCCGGTGCCGCGCGGACCCCGGGACCGGTTCCGTTTCGACCTGATCGCGACCGAGGAATCGGTTCCCGAGGACGAGATCCGTCGCCTCGTCGATCTCGGTGCGACCCTGATCGACGAGACCGGCGGTGCGGGTCGATGGGCGAGGATGACCGACCCGGATGCGTACGAGTTCGAGGTGCTGGCGCCTCGCTGAGTCGGTCTGTTCATCAAGGTATGCAGCCGAAGCATCGCTTCCCGTGAGGAGCTCCACGAGGGAAGTGACGGTTGGCCTGCATACCTTGCTGAACATACCGCCGTCTCGCAGCCGGACGGCGGGGCGGGGGTGGCGGCGTACAGAACATAGGATCGTCCCCATGGGTGACTATCTCGAGCTCCTGCCGGCCGTCGATGTGAAGGGCGGGCAGGCGGTGCAGCTGGTCCAGGGCGTGGACGGGTCGGAGAAGCGGTTCGGCGATCCCTTCGAGGCCGCGCTGAGGTGGCAGGAGACCGGCGCCGAGTGGATCCATCTGGTCGACCTCGACGCCGCGTTCGGTCACGGCAACAACCGGGAGATCCTCGCAGGGATCGTCGGCAAGCTCGACATCAAGGTCGAGATGAGCGGTGGGATCCGCGACGACGAGTCGCTCGAGGCCGCGATGGCGACCGGCTGCCGCCGCGTCAACATCGGCACCGCCGCGCTGGAGAACCCGGAGTGGACCCGGCAGGCGATCGCGACCTACGGCGACCGGGTCGCGGTGGGTCTGGACGTCCGCGGCCGCACCCTCGCCGCGCGCGGCTGGACCAAGGACGGCGGCGACCTCTACGAGACCCTCGCCCGCCTCGACTCCGAGGGCTGCGCGCGCTACGTCGTCACCGATGTCAACAAGGACGGCATGCTCCAGGGCCCCAACCTCGACCTGCTCCGCGCGGTCTGCGAGGCCACAGACCGTCCGGTCGTGGCGAGCGGGGGAGTGACCACGATCGACGACATCGAGGCGCTGATGGGCCTGGTGGCGGTCGGCGTGGAGGGCGCGATCGCCGGCACGGCGCTCTACACCGGCTCGCTGGACCTCGCCGACGCGCTCGACCTCACCCTCGGTCGGCAGCGCGGGGACCTGTCATGAGCCTTGCCGTACGCGTCATCCCGTGCCTCGACGTCGACGCGGGTCGCGTCGTCAAGGGGATCAACTTCAAGGAGTTGCGCGACGCCGGCGACCCGGTGGAGCTGGCCGCGACGTACGACAAGGAAGGCGCCGACGAGCTCACCTTCCTCGACATCTCCGCCTCCCACGAGGGGCGGGCGACGACGCTCGAGATCGTCACGCGTACCGCCGAGCAGGTCTTCATCCCGCTGACCGTTGGCGGCGGGATCCGCAGCGTCGACGACGTCGACCGGATGCTCCGCGCAGGGGCGGACAAGATCGCGGTCAACACCGCGGCGATCGTACGTCCCGAGCTGATTGCCGAGATCGCCGACCGCTTCGGCAACCAGGTCCTGGTGCTCTCCGTCGACGCCAGGCGGGCGCCGGGGACCGACTCCGGGTTCGAGGTGACCACTCACGGCGGCCGCAAGTCGGCCGGGATCGACGCGATCGAGTGGGCGGCGAAGGCCGTCGAGCTCGGCGCCGGCGAGATCCTGCTCAACGCGATGGACGCCGACGGCACCGAGGACGGCTTCGACATCGACCTGATCAAGGCCGTACGCAGCGAGGTGACCGTCCCGGTCATCGCCTCCGGCGGCGCCGGCAGGTCCGAGCACTTCCCGCCCGCGGTCGAGGCCGGCGCGGACGCCGTCCTCGCAGCCACCATCTTCCACTTCGGCAAGGTGCGGATCGGCGAGGTCAAGCAGGCGCTCTCCGGCGCCGGCGCGCCGGTTCGCTGACGAGTCGCCGCAAGCACTTTCCCGCCATGGCGGGGAAGTGCTCTGTCTGTGCGCCGGATGACGCCGCAGAGTCCCGTCATGACGGGAATCTGCGGCGTCAGACCGGGATTATCCCGGCGCGCTATCGCACAGCCTCGTCGCCAGTGCCGCCATTGCACAGCCGCCGCGAAGCGCGGACCCCGGCCCCGAGGCCGGGACCGGGCTCCCGGTGCCTAGCCGAGCAGCGAGCTCGGGATCTGCCCGTGGCGTACGCGCTGGGGGTGGTTGCCGACGTCGAGGTAGGCGAGCTCCTCGCCGGTGCGGAAGTCGATCACGGCGACCGCATCGGCGTCCGAGAGCGACGCCCAGCAGGTGTGGCCGAGGCCCTCGGTGGTCCAGTAGGGCTTGCCGTAGTAGTGGCCGGTGGTCTCCTCGTCGAGGGTCTTGAAATCACCCGTCGCACGGTCGACCATCGCGACATAGTCGTCCATCGTGCCCGCCGCGCACAGCGTCTCGCCCTTGGCGTCGATCGAGAGACCGTGGTGGGCGGAGTCGTTGACGTAGAGCTCGCGCGGCAGCTGGGTGCGCTTGGGGAGCGGGATGACGCGCGTGACGGCACCGGTGCGGGGCTCCTCGATCGCGCCGGTCGAGTAGCCGACCTTGCCGTCGATGTCGGCCGCCCGGGTGTCGAACTCGACCAGGCCGTGCAGGAACGACATCTGGAAGTAGATGAACCGCTCACCGGGCGCGACCGCCATGGGACGTACGGCTGAGGAGATCGAGGGATAGCCGGCCTCCTCGAGCTCCTTGCCCATCTCCCAGCGCTGGGAGATCTCGAAGGTGGACTCGTCGACGATCTCGAACCAGCGATCGCCCTTGATCGCATCGTGGATCGGGCCGATCTTGACCGGCGGGAGCAGGTCGGTGCCGGGGATGGTGCCGAGGCCGAGCTGATCGAGGCTGATCAGCGGTAGCGAGTCGAGGGAGATCTCCTTCTGGTCGCCGGGGAGGTAGACGCGGCCGATCGAGGCGTGAAAGATGCGCGAGCCGTCCTCGGAGTAGTTGTTCTCGTGGGGCGTCTCGCCCGACTCGAACGTACGCAGCCGTTCACCCGTCCGCGGGTCGCCCGCGCCACCCATCCAGTACTCGTGCACCGTCCGCGAGGTCGAGTCGGAGACCAGCAGCTTGGTGCCGTCGGGGGAGAGGCCCATGTGGTCGGTGCGGTGACCGTCCATCTGCTGCTCGACCACGACGGAGTCCGGGGAGCCCGCGAGCGCCTTCTCGATGTCGATCCAGACCACGTCGGCGAGGCTCGGCCGCGAGACTGCCAGCAGCTTGCCGTCCCTGGTGGTGAACATGTCGTCCACGAGCTGGTCGTTGCCTTCGCCAGGGCCGTAGCGGACCAGGTAGTAGTAGGCCAGCCGCTCGGGATCCTGGTGGATCTCGGCGATCTCCTCGTCCTTGTCCGGCACCAGGTCGATGCCTTTGCGCAGCACCTCGAAGCTGCGGGCATCGACGATCGAGGCGGTCCCGTCCCAGTTGTTGCCCACGAGCATCACGTCCCGCAGTTCCGGGCTCGCGCTCATCGCTGGGCCGGCTGCGGTGAGCGAGAAGACGAAGAGCATGGCGACGGTGACTGCTGCCGCACGACGCATCGTGGGACCTCCTGGGGGATTCGGTTATCTGAGACACAACGTCTCGGGCCGCCGGGAGGTTACGGCCGCCACATCGGGAACAGGTCGTAACAAGGATGCATCCGAAGAAGGTGTGCGCGTCATCGCGACAGCGACAGGCGCACTGCTGCCGGGCGGGGCCGCCTCTGGGTCCCTCCCCGATGCGGATCAGGCCGGCGACTGCATCAGCTCGGCGAAGGTCATCGCGTCCTTCGGGGCCTCGATCTCGTACGTCTCGCCCCAGCCGGTCATGATCATTTCGAAGCTCTGACCGGCGATCCCGAAACTCACCTTCTGCATCAGATCATCTGCGTCGAGCCAATAGTCATAGACCAGGCCGTCTTCGAGGTCGACCTTCTTCAGGATCTCAGGATCGATGCCGGCGTCCTCGGGAACTTTCTCGGGGTCAACGGTCACCTCGTAGTGGGTGGTGCTTGTGCCCGCGAGTTTCTCCTCGCCGATCTTCTTCACGTCAGTGACCGCGGGCTTGATGTCCTCGGCCTGGGATGCCGGGTTCAGCGAGCCCATCTCCGAGATCGCTGCGCCGAACGGGTCGTCGGGGTCGTCGGGGTCGCTGACGATCCACCGATCGCCAAGGTCGGCGCTGTGGACGTACCACTTCTCCTTGACCAGCACGATCTTCATCTCGTCACCATCGAAATCAACGATCATGTCCACGGCCAGGTCAGCCTCGTTCTCGGTGAGGACCAAGTCGGCCTCCATGCCACCCGCTGTGCCCATATCCATGACGAGGTGGACACTGCCCTCGTCGAGGCTTGCCGCGACGATCCGGTCCATGAACTCCGCCGGCGTCGGTGACGCGGCTGACCCGCCGCCCGTCCCTGTCGATCCGCAGGCACTCAGGACCAACGTGGCCGTTCCGGTTAGGGCGGCGATACGGACCGGATTCGTAGGTTTGCACATGTGTCTTTTTCTTTGCATGAGGACCCGAAGAATGGACAGCAAATAAGATCAGATTTGCGAGTACCCAGCCATAGTCCGTTCGGGCTTTGTGGGATAGCTCGAACGGCTATGCGAAGCAGTTCGCGGTGCGAAGCTGCGCGGCGTGAGCTGAAGAAACGCTGGACCGCGGAGCCAGTGATCTCGAATGGACCTGACGAAGCGGTACGTCAGGAAGACTCGAGCATTCCGAGTTCGGCTGTGGTGCGCGCCGCGATCGGCGCCTCGACGTCCTTCGGCATGCCCCACTCGGACATATGCACCCTGTCGGTGCGGTCTGCAACGTCGAAGGTGACCTCGACCATCAGGTCGTTTTCATCGATCCAGAACTCATAGACGAGCTTGCCCTGATGGCCTTGGGCACGCAGTCCCTCGGCATTGATCGTGCTACCACTGGTCGCCAATTCGGGATCAAGGGTCATCGAATAATGAGTGGTGTTGGTTCCATCGACGACCTCGGTCCCCACACGGGTCAGCGCAATGGCGATGTCACGCGCGTCCTTGACCAGCGTCACTGGATTCAGAGTCCGCACGTAGCCGAACTGGGCTCCGACGGGATCGCGAGGATCGGTCGGATCGGCCGCGACCCAGCCTTTGGCAAGAGACTTGTCCTTGATGTAGATGCGCCCGTTCTTCCACCGCACGAGGAGCGGTTGGCGGGTGGACATGCTCAGATCGGATGCAAGCATGTCCGACTCGTCGTTGAGCACGATGTCAGCCCTGATGCTGTCGCCACCGCTGTCGATGCGCATTTGCAGGGTGTTGGCCTTGAGAGCGGCACTGATGACCCGATCAGCGAACTCCTCGCGACCGATCGCCGAACTGGTGTCAGGAGTGGCGTTGCCGCAGCCGGTGATGGCAAGGACGGTAGCGGTAGCGATCAGGAGACGGGCCCGACCGCGGAGGCCGTAAGAGCGCGGCTGATGGCTCGTGTGCATGAGGCTACTTCCGTCGTAGAACCTGAATGTGCAGGTCAACCTAGCAATGTAGGGGCGCACCCCGGCGAATTCAAAAGCCGAGACTGGCATTCTCCAGCTGAGTGATCCGCTCAGCCGGACCATCGAAGGACAAGCCGCGTACTTCATGACGGCCGAAGCAGAAGAGCATGAGCTCGCCGACCGGGCCGGTGATGGTGACGGGCTCGTCGCCGGATCGGAGGGTGGCGGTGTCGGTGCCGTTGCTGATCACCACCGGGGTGCCGGCGGAGCGGACCAGGCCCTTGCCGACGAGCTTCAGGGTGCGCCAGAGGTCGCGCTCGGCAGCGGCGGGGAGCGTACGCGGCTCCCAACCCGGCTGCGCACGGCGGAGATCCTCGTGGTGGACGAAGAACTCCACGGTGTTCACGGCCTTCTCGATGGGGCCGAGCGCGAAGGGCGTGCCCTTCGGGTCGCGGAGGCGGGCCGCGAGGGCGTCGAGCGGCTGAGCGGCGTATGCAGCCTCCGCCTTCCGCAACACCGGCGCGAGCGGCGGCAGGAGGATGCCCGCGGCGGCCCACGGGCGGCGCTCGCGCACGAGCAGGTGCACCAGCAGGTCCTTGACCTCCCAACCCTCGCAGAGCGTCGGGGCCGCAGGCCCCAGCGAGACGGCGGTGTCGCACAGGGCGAGGCGCTCGGAGCGCGCGAAGGAGACCACGGCCTGCACCCTATCGACCCCTTCCAGGGTGGGTGGTTCAAAAAAATTCGTCCCATTCACCGCACTGACCTAGGCTTTACCCGAGATGAGCGACGATGATCCGACACCCCAGAGGGCGACGACGACCGACGGGTTCAAGGTTCTCGGAGTCGCCATCCGGCGCGAGCGGGCGGTCTTCACGCTCTCGACCCTCGGGTCCGCGCTCTTCGGTGCGCTGACGGTTGCCGACGCGTGGGTGCTGGGCTGGTCCACCGACCACGTGCTGGTGCCGGCGCTGCGCGACGGCGAGATCGGTGCCGGCTGGCTGTGGGCGGTGGTCGGACTCTTCGTCGGAGTCGCGATCCTGCGTGCGGTCGGGGTGGTGGCGCGGCGGCTGGGTGCCGGAGTGATGCAGTACCGCATGCAGGCGCACTCGCGCCGCGCGGTCACCCGGCAGTATCTGGCGCTCCCGCTCGCCTGGCACCACCGGCACCCGACCGGTCAGCTGCTCTCCAACGCCAACTCCGACGTCGAGGCGTCCTGGTCGCCGATCGCTCCGCTGCCGATGGCCGTCGGCACCCTCGCGATGATGGTGATCGCGGTCGGGCAGATGTTCTGGACCGACGTCGTGCTCGCGTCGGTCGCGATCCTCGTCTTCCCCGCGGTCGTGGTCGCCAACCTCGTCTTCCAGCGTTTCTCCTCGCCGCTGATGACCCGCGCCCAGCAGCTGCGCGCGGAGCTCTCCGGGATCGCCCACGAGTCCTTCGACGGCGCCCTTGTGGTCAAGACGCTGGGGCGTGAGGCCGAGGAGACCACCCGGTTTCGCGAGAAGGCCCAGGAGCTGCGCGACGTCAACATCCGCGCCGGCCGGCTCCGTGCGGCGTTCGACCCGATCCTGGCCGCGCTTCCCAGCATCGGCGTCCTGGCCGTGCTGGCCGTTGGCGTCGGGCGCGTCTCGAGCGGCGGCGCGGCACCCGGCGACGTCGTCCAGATCGGCTTCCTGCTCACCATCGTCGCCTTCCCGATCCGCTCCTTCGGGTGGCTGTTGGGAGAGTTCCCGCGCAGCGTCGTCGGCTACCGGCGGGTGCGGAGGGTCCTGGATGCGACCGGCCGTCTCGCCTACGGGTCGGCGCGCACCAGGCGCGAGCCGACCGGTGCGCGGGTGCAGGTCGACGGCGTCTCCTACGCGTATGCCGACGGCCCGACGCTTCTCGACGGCGTCGACTTCGAGGTCGAGCCCGGCCGCACGGTCGCGATCGTGGGCGAGACGGCCTCCGGCAAGAGCACCTTGACGATGCTGCTGGCCCGGCTGGTCGACCCGGCGACGGGCCGGATCACCCTCGACGGCACCGACCTGCGCGACCTGGCCCCGGGGGAATGGGCCCGAGTGGCGGCGCTGGTGCCGCAGACCGCCTTCGTCTTCGACGACTCCGTGCGCGGCAACGTCACCCTCGGCGCCGACCTCACCGACGACGAGGTCTGGTCAGCCCTGAAGGCGGCCCAGGCCGACGGGTTCGTCGCCGCGCTGTCGAACGGCCTCGACACCACCCTCGGCGAGCGCGGTGCGAGCCTCTCCGGCGGGCAGCGTCAGCGCCTCGCGCTCGCGAGAGCCCTCGTCCGCCGCCCACGGCTGCTGATCCTCGACGACGCCACCTCGGCGGTCGACCCCGAGGTCGAGCAGCGCATCCTCGCGGCGCTCCGTGACGGCGCCGGCGACACCAGCCTGGTCGTGGTGGCTTACCGCAAGGCCACGATCGCGCTCGCCGACGAGGTCGTGCACCTCGAGGACGGCCGGATCCGCGACCGCGGTACCCACACCGAGCTGCTCGCCCGCGACGAGTCCTACGCCCGCCTCGTCAACGCCTACGAGACCCCGGAGACGGCCCAGTGACCGCGACCCTCGAACCCGAGACCCGGGTCGGCAGCGGCGAGGACCTCGGCGCCTTCGAGACCATCCGCCGGGGGATCAAGCACTCCCCGGAGTTGGTCGAGGGCATCCGCGGCACCTTCGCGCTGGCCGTGCTCGCGAGCATCGGCCAGGTCGTCGTCCCTGTCGTCGTCCAGCAGACCCTCGACAACGGCCTGAGCGGTCCGGACGGACCCGACCTCGGCTACGTCCTGCGGGCCGGTCTGGTCGCGCTGGTCGCCATCGCCGTCACGGGCGTGGCCTCCTACCTGATGACCAGCCGGCTCTTCACCGCCGCCGAGCGGGGCCTGGCGACGCTGCGTACGAAGGCCTTCCGGCACGTCCACGACCTGCCGATGCTCACCCAGTCGACCGAGCACCGCGGCGCGCTGGTCTCGCGGGTCACCAGCGACGTCGACCAGGTCAGCCAGTTCATCGTCTTCGGCGGGCTGCTCTTCATCGTCAGCATCGGGCAGATGCTGATCGCCACCGTCGTCATGGTGGTCTACTCCTGGCAGCTCGCACTGCTGGTGTGGCTCTGCTTCGGCCCGCTCTTCCTGAGCCTGCGGTTCTTCCAGCGCAAGCTCTCCGCGGCATACACGCTGTCGCGCCGCCAGGTCGCCAAGATGCTCTCCGCGGTCTCCGAGCCGGTCGTCGGGGCGGCCGTGGTCAAGGCGTACGCCGTGGAGGACCGCACCCAGCAGCGCATCGACCGCGAGATCGACGCCACCAGCGCTGCCCAGACCAGGGCCCAGGCCTACACCTCGATCTTCTTCAGCCTCGGTGGTCTCTCAGGCGGTCTCGCCAACGCCGGTGTGGTCGTCGGCGGCGTGCTGCTCGCGCTCGCCTACCGGGGCACCGGCGGCGAGCTGAGCGTCGGCGAGATTCTGGCGTTCGCCTTCCTGGTGACGCTGTTCGTCGGCCCCGTCCAGATGGGTACGCAGATCCTCACCGACGCGCAGAACGCGATCGCCTCCTGGCGGCGCACGATCGGGATCCTGGACACGCCCGCCGACCTCGTCGACCCGGGTGCCGACGGGGCGGTCCTGCCCCGCGGCCCGCTCTCGATCGAGTTCGACGACGTCACCTTCGCCTACCCCGGCGGCCGCCCGGTCCTCCACGACATCTCCTTCGAGATCGCCCCCGGCAGCCGGGTCGCGGTGGTCGGTGAGACCGGGTCGGGGAAGTCGACGATCGCCAAGCTGCTCACCCGGGTGATGGACGTGACCTCGGGGAAGGTGAGCCTCGACGGCGTCGACGTCCGCGACATCGGCAACGCCTCCCTGCGCACCAGCGTCGTGCTCGTCCCGCAGGAGGGCTTCCTCTTCGACTCCACGCTCGCCGAGAACGTCCGCTACGGCCGCCTGGACGCGACCGACGAGGAGATCGTCGAGGCCGCCGGAGTGCTCGGCCTGGGCGACTGGCTGGCCGGTCTGCCCGACGGGGTCCGGACCCACGTCGGGCAGCGCGGCGAGTCACTCTCGGCCGGCGAGCGTCAGCTCGTGGCGCTGCTGCGGGCCCAGCTCGCCGACCCCGACCTGCTGGTCCTCGACGAGGCCACCTCGGCCGTCGACCCGCGTCTGGAGATGCGGATCAACCGTGCCCTGGAGCGGCTGATGAGCGGCCGCACCTCGGTCACCATCGCCCATCGACTCTCCACCGCGGAGGCCGCCGACGAGGTCATCGTCGTCGACGCCGGCCGACTGGCCCAGCGTGGACCGCATAGCGATCTGGTGGCGCAGGCCGGCTCGACGTACGCGCGCCTGCACGCCTCGTGGGTCGCCCAGCAGGGCAGTTGACTCTTGCCGGAGTGATCAGGCGGCCAGCACCGTGAACGGCGGCCAGGGCAGGTTGCGGAGGACCGTGAAGACGACAGTCAGCGCCAGCCAGGTGTGGAGCGCGGCGGGGGAGCGGGCCCAGCCGGGGGCCGGGCGGCCGCCGACGCGCCCGCGGAGCCAGAAGAACCAGAGCAGTGCGAGCATCGGCAGCCCGAGCAGGACCATCAGCGCGTTGTGGCCGACCGCGCCGGCGACGTCGCCCGACAGCAGGGACATGGTTCCGCGGGTCATCCCGCAGCCGGGGCAGTCGATACCGGTGAGCGCGTGGATAGGGCACGGCGGAACGTAGACGACGAGCCCGGGGGAGGTGGCGAAGACGGCCGCGAGGCCCGCCCCGCCGGCCACGACGGCCAGCGGGACGAGCCCCGCGCGCACCCGTGAGGGTGTGGTGATCACATGCTCCCCGACTGGGCGGCCATGCCGAGCCCGAGGACGACCGAGGCGATGATGTAGAGGACGATCACGACGACGCCGGTGACGGCGCCGATGATGCCCCACTTCTTGGCGCCCTCGGCGTCACCCTGAACGGCCTTGACGATCGAGACGATGCCGAAGGGCAGGCAGCAGAAGATCGTGACCAGGATGCCGATCACGAGGGCGCTGGTGTCGGTCTGCTTCGCCGGTGCCGGCTGCGGGGTGGGGTTAGCCATGATGCGGTGTTCTCCAGTTTGAATAGTCGACCCTGAGGGTCGGCTGACAGGGCCGTACCGAGACCCGGCCCAGATGACCGAGAGAGTGTGGCAGGCCGGCGCGCCGACGGCCTTCGATTGGCGTCACGACATGCCGGTTGTGTCCGTACTGTTGCCCAGCGGGATACTGGAGGCGTGACTACTGGACCTACGGGCGAGGGACTCGACCCCGCCATCGCCGACCGGCTCAAGCGCGACCCCGACGGGCTGGTGCCCGCGGTGGTGCAGCAGCACGACACCGGCGAGGTGCTGATGCTCGGCTACATGGACGACGAGGCCCTGGCGCGCACGCTCGCGACGGGCCGGGCGACCTACTGGTCCCGCAGCCGTCAGGAGTACTGGGTCAAGGGGGAGACCTCCGGCCACCGGCAGTACGTCAAGGAGGTCCGCCTGGACTGCGACGGCGACACGATCCTGCTCAAGGTCGGCCAGGAGGGCCCCGCCTGCCACACCGGCGACCACACCTGCTTCGACGCCGGCCTGATCTCGTGAGGTCGTTCGGCCTCACCGTCACAGCCGGCCTCGCCGGCGCGGCTCTGGCTGCCTGGGCCGGCTCCAACGAGTGGGTGAAGGTCACCGCGCCGGCCCAGATGCCGGCCGACCTCAACGACTCCCCGGCCACCACCGGCCTGGCCCTGGTCGCCCTCGCGGCCTGGGGCGTGATCCTGGTCACCCGAGGTCTCGTACGCCGTCTGGTGGCGGCCCTCGCGGGCCTGGCCGGGATCGGCGTGATCATCACCTTCTTCGGCCACGCCGGGATCGACGCACTGGGCCGGGCGATCGACTCCGAGGTCGTCTGGGGTGAGACCGAGCACACCACGACCCCGTGGCCCTACCTCGCGCTCCTCGGCGCGGTCCTGACCGTCGCGGCGGCCGTCGCGGCCGTACGCCTGGCTCCCTCGTGGCCCGAGATGGGCCGCAGGTACGACGCCCCCGCCGACGCCAAGCCGGAGCGGAAGCCGCTGGAGGAGCAGTCCACGATCGACGTCTGGAAGTCGTTGGACGAGGGTCGGGACCCGACAGCCGGGGATCAATGAATACACTGCACCCAAGCAAAGTGAACTCGTAGAGGAGCATCGAATGTCCGCCAGCCACGGCAACACCCCGGCAGCCTGGATCGCAGTCGCGGTCGGCCTCCTCGGCTTCCTCATCGGCAGCGTCGCCATGATGCTCGACCCGATCAGCTGGCTCGTCTTCTGGGTCGGCGTGGCCGTCACCGTCGCCGGTGGTCTGCTCTTCATCGTGCTCGCCAAGCTCGGCTTCAACGTCGAGTCACACTGAGCCTGAGACAGCGAGGCCCCCGGCGGATCCGCCGGGGGCCTCGCTGATTCCAAGAGCCGAGCTCAATGGGCCGAGCTCAGTAGGTGCTGGTGCTGCCGCTGAAGTCGAGTGCACCGGAGAGGTTCAGGATGATCCCGATGATGCCGAGGACGACGGCGACGATGCCGAGGATGAAGCCGGCGGTGGCCATGCCACGCCCGCCCTGCGCGCCGCCGGAGGCGTCGATCTCGTTCTGGGCCATCTTGCCCAGGATGATCGCCGGGATACCGGTGAAGAAACCACAGCAGACACAACCGAGGATGCCGAGGACAAGTGCCCAGATCGCCTTCTTGTTGTTGCCCGCAGGCTGGCCGGGCTGCCCGGGTGCCGGCGAACCGTACGGCGGCGGTGGCGGCGGAGTTCCGTAGCTCATGTGTCTGACCTCCAAAGTCAGGCGAGTTGGGTTGAGGTGAAAGAAACTTAACGTTTCCCGCCCGCACTGTGGCGCCAAATCGGGCGTGTCACGGTTCGGGTGAGAGGCTTTGCACGTGGGTCTTACCCAGAAACGAGAGGTTTAAACATGTCGGTGCTCGAAAAGATCATCGACGGCGTACGTCTGGACCTGGCACAGCGTCAGGAGACGGTGTCGGAGGCGGACCTGCGGGCCCGGCTGGCCGACGTCGACGCGCCGCGCGACCCGATGCCGCACTTCCGTGCGCCGGGCAGCAGCGTGATCGCCGAGGTGAAGCGGAAGAGCCCCTCCAAGGGCGCTCTGGCCGACATCCCCGACCCGGCCGAGCTCGCCCAGAAGTACGCCGCCGGCGGTGCCGCCGCGATCTCGGTGCTCACCGAGGAACGCCGCTTCGGAGGGTCGCTCGCCGACCTGGTCGCGGTCCGCGCGGCCGTCGAGACGCCGATCCTGCGCAAGGACTTCATCGTCGAGCCCTACCAGCTGCTCGAGGCCCGGGCCGCCGGAGCGGACCTGGCGCTGCTGATCGTGGCCGCGCTGGACGACGACACCCTGCGCCGCCTCTACGACCGGGCGGGTGAGCTGGGGCTGACCGTGCTGGTCGAGACCCACGACGAGGACGAGGTCGCCCGGGCGGTCGACCTCGGCGCCGAGCTGATCGGCGTCAACGCGCGCAACCTGAAGACCCTGGAGATCGACCAGGACGTCTTCGGGCGGCTCGCCCCGCTCATCCCCGAGGACCGGGTGAAGGTCGCCGAGTCGGGCATCTTCACCGCCACCGACGTCAAGCGCCACGTCTCCGAAGGGGCCCGCGCGGTCCTGGTGGGGGAGGCGCTGGTCAAGCACGGCGACCCGCAAGCCACGGTCGCCGAGTTCACCGGAATCCAAGGCTGAGGCCAAGAGTAGATCCGAGAGCAGATACAGCCATGACAACTCACATCCACGAGACGACTTCCTACGACGCCGACGAGTTCGGCTGGTTCGGTGGTGAGGCCGAGGGGTTCGGCGGCCGCTTCATGCCCGAGGCGCTGATGAAGGCGCTCATCGAGCTCGACGACGCCTGGCAGAAGGCGAAGGCCGACCCGGAGTTCGTGGCCGAGTTCGACGCGATCCTGCGGGACTACGCCAACCTGCCGAGCCCGCTCTACCACGCGACCCGGCTCTCCGAGCAGCTCGGCGTACGGGTCCTCCTCAAGCGCGAGGACCTCAACCACACCGGCGCTCACAAGATCCGCAACGTGCTCGGCCAGGCCCTGCTCACCAAGCGGATGGGCAAGACCCGGGTGATCGCCGAGACCGGTGCCGGCCAGCACGGCGTCGCCTCCGCGACCGCGGCCGCCTACTTCGGCCTCGACTGCACCGTCTACATGGGCAAGGTCGACACCGACCGCCAGGCGCTCAACGTCGCCCGGATGCGGCTGCTCGGCGCCGAGGTCGTCCCGGTGCCCTCCGGCAGCGGCACCCTCAAGGACGCCATCAACGAGGCGCTGCGCGACTGGGTCGCCAGCGTCGACCACACCGCCTATCTGTTCGGCACCGCCGCCGGGCCCCACCCGTTCCCGACGCTGGTGCGCGACATCGTGCGCGGCATCGGCGACGAGGCCCGGGCGCAGTCCATCGAGCAGTTCGGCGGCCTCCCGAACGCCGTCGTCGCCGCGGTCGGTGGCGGCTCCAACGCCATCGGCCTCTTCACCGCGTTCCTGGACGACGAGGATGTCGAGATCCATGGTTTCGAGGCGGGGGGAGACGGCTTCGAGACCGGCCGTCACGCCGCCACCATCCAGGCCAACGACCCGGGCGTGCTCCACGGTGCCCGCACCTACGTGCTCCAGGACGAGGACGGCCAGACCATCGAGTCCCACTCGATCTCCGCCGGTCTCGACTACCCGGGCGTCGGCCCGCAGCACGCCTGGCTGGCCAAGTCCGGCCGGGCGCGCTACACGAGCATCACCGACAAGGAGGCGATGGACGCCTTCGCGCTGCTCTCCCGCACCGAGGGCATCATCCCGGCGATCGAGTCGGCCCACGCGATCGCGGGCGCCATCAAGATCGCCCCGGAGATCAAGGAGCGCCACGGCGAGGGCGCCACGATCCTGATCAACCTGTCCGGTCGCGGCGACAAGGACATGGGCACGGCCATCGAATACTTCGGGTTGGGCGACGAAGGAGCCCAGGCCCGAAGCGACAAGCACAGCGGATTGGGAGACGCAAAGTGAGCACGTCGGTAGCGTTCGAGAAGGCGAAGGCCGAGAACCGTGCCGCCCTGGTCGGCTACCTGCCGGCGGGTTTCCCGTCGGTCGAGGGCTCGATCGAGGCGCTGACCACGATGGTCGAGGCCGGCTGCGACATCATCGAGATCGGCCTGCCCTACTCGGACCCGGTCATGGACGGCCCCACGATCCAGGACGCCGTGCAGCAGGCGCTCGACGGCGGCGTACGTGTCGACGACGTGTTCCGCGTCGTCGAGGCCGTGGCCGCGACCGGGGTGCCGACCCTGGTGATGACCAGCTGGAACCCGATCGAGCGTCGTGGCGTGGACCGCTTCGCCCAGCAGCTGCAGGACGCCGGCGGCGCGGGGCTGATCACGCCCGACATCACCCCCGACTTCGCGCCGGAGTGGATCGAGGCCGCCGACGCCCGCGACCTCGACAAGGTCTTCCTGGTCGCGCCGAGCAGCACCGACGAGCGGATCGCGATGACCACGGCCCAGTGCCGCGGTTTCGTCTACGCCACCGCGGTCATGGGCGTCACCGGCGCGCGTGCCAAGACCTCCGACCTGGCCGCCCCGCTGGTCGCCCGTACGAAGAAGACCACCGACCTTCCCGTCGGCGTCGGCCTCGGGGTCAGCAACGGCGCCCAGGCGGCGGAGATGGCCGCGTACGCCGACGGCGTCATCGTCGGCTCCGCCTTCGTGCGTACGCTGCTGGACAACCGCTCCGACGAGCAGGCGGCGCTCAAGGCGCTGGCGAGCCTGACCGAGGACCTGGCCGCGGGAGTCCGCGCGCGTTGAGGTTTCTCGTCCTACCCGTCCTGCTCGCTCTCGTCGGAGTCCTCAGCGGCTGCGGCGCGGCCGGCACCGGCCAGGCGCCGGCCTCGGCGATGACCGGGCAGGAGCACACTCCCTACCGGCTCTCCGACACCGCGCTGACCGACACCGACGGTGAGCCCTTCTCGCTGGCCACCGACGCCGACAAGCCGTTGACGCTGGTGTTCTACGGCTACACCCAGTGCCCCGACGAGTGCCCGCTGGTGATGTCGAGCCTGACCGCCGCCCTGACCCGCCTCGACGACACCGACCGGGAGAAGATCGACGTCGTGTTCGTGACCACCGACCCGGCGCGCGACACGACCGAGGTGCTCGAGAAGTACCTCGAGCGCTACGACGACGACTTCATCGGCCTCACCGGAGACCTGAAGGACATCGTCACCCTGGCCGAGTCGATGCGGCTCTACATAGGGGAGGCCGACCGGCTACCCAGTGGGGGCTACGATCTCGGGGTCCACGACACCCACGTCTCCGCAGTCACCGGGGGAGAGGCGCGGGTCGTGTGGTCGATGAACACCTCGCCCAAGCAGTTCGCCGACGACATCCACCACCTTCTTGAGGAAGAAAACGCCGCATGATGCTCCCGATGTCCATCCCCAGCCCGGCCGAAGGCGTGCTCTGGCTCGGGCCGGTTCCGCTGCGCGGCTACGCCTTCGCGATCATCCTCGGCATCATCGTCGCCGTCTGGGTCTCCGAGCGGCGCTGGCAGGCCCGCGGCGGCCGGGCCGGCGACATCCAGGACATCGCGCTGTGGGCGGTGCCGTTCGGACTGGTCGGTGGCCGGATCTACCACGTCATGACCGACTGGCAGCTCTACTTCGGCGACGGCGCCAACCCGATCGAGGCGCTCTACATCTGGCGCGGTGGTCTCGGCGTATGGGGTGCGATCGCGCTCGGCGCCGTGGGCGCCATCATCGGCGCCCGGACCAAGGGCATCAAGATCGTCCCGCTGCTGGACACCATCGCCCCGACCTGTCTGCTGGCGATGGGCATCGGCCGCTGGGGCAACTGGTTCAACCAGGAGCTCTACGGCAGGCCCACCGACCTGCCCTGGGGTCTGGAGATCGACCCGTCGCGCTTTCCCGACGGCCCCAGCCAGTTCCCCGTCGGCACCACGTTCCACCCGACGTTCCTCTACGAGTTCCTCTGGGACATCGCGCTCTTCTTCGTGATCGTCTACCTGCAGAAGAAGCTGCGCCTGGGCGGTGGCCGCGTGGTCGCCCTCTACGTGATGGCCTACTGCCTCGGCCGCGGCATGATCGAGACCCTGCGCATCGACAACGTCCAGCTGGTCGACGTGCTCGGCCTGCGCTGGAGCGAGTGGATGTCGATCATCCTGTTCGTGCTGGCCGCAGCATGGTGGGCGTACGCCACCTTCACCGGCCGGGGTAAAGTCGAGGACGAGGTCTACAGCGATCCTGCCAAGGCCCCGGCGAACGAGACCGAGATCGACACCGAGATCGAGACCGACAGCGACTCCGTCGGCGATGATGCCGACAACGGGACCGACGACGAGGAATCCTCGACAAAGGCCTGATCAGACGCAGATGTTGGGCGCAAAGTCGCGCCCGGCGGGAGGGTGTCCGTGGATGGACCCTCGTTCGCAACCTACGCGTGACACAGTGGTAACCTAGCCGCACTCGCGCGGGCCAACGCTGTCCCCTGCAGATTGCCAGTTTCATCCCCGCAAGGGCGCGCGCACCTGTCGCAGAACATCCCCACGCTCCGGACCCGGCTCGAAGCAGAGTCGGAAATCCGGGGCTATTGGGCTGCGTCGGATCGTGCGTTCCCGAGCCCGGACAGACGGGAGATCCCGGTGCCGTACGAGCACTCGTATCCATCCCCCCAGGGCCTCTACGACCCTCGGTTCGAGAAGGACGCCTGCGGCGTCGCCATGGTTGCAACACTGACCGGCGTCGCCAGCCACGACATCGTGAAGCAGGGCATCCGTGCCCTGGTGAATCTCGACCACCGCGGCGCCGCCGGCGCCGAGACCAACTCTGGCGATGGCGCCGGGATCCTGCTGCAGGTTCCCGACGCGTTCCTGCGTGAGGTCGTCGACTTCGACCTTCCGGCCGAGCGTGCCTACGCCGTCGGCACCGCCTTCATCCCGGGCGACGTCGACCAGGTCGAGCGCACCATCAAGCTGGTCGAGGACATCGCGACCGAGGAGGGCCTCGAGGTCCTCGGGTGGCGTGACGTACCGGTCAACCCGGAGTCCCTCGGCGCCACCGCGAAGGCGGTCATGCCGACCTTCCGCCAGCTCTTCGTCGCCGGCGCCAAGCAGCGCGTGACGGGGCTGGCCCTCGAGCGGCTCGCCTTCTGCCTGCGCAAGCGCGCGGAGAAGGAGACCGACGTCTACTTCCCGTCGCTGTCGAGCCGCACCATCGTCTACAAGGGCATGCTCACCACGCCCCAGCTGGCCGAGGTCTTCCCCGACCTCCTCGACGAGCGGGTCGCCTCCGCGATCGCCGTCGTCCACAGCCGGTTCTCGACCAACACCTTCCCGAGCTGGCCGCTGAGCCACCCGTTCCGGTTCATCGCCCACAACGGCGAGATCAACACCGTGATGGGCAACCGCAACTGGATGAAGGCCCGCGAGGCGCTGCTCTCCTCCGAGCTGATCCCGGGTGACCTGGAGCGGCTCTTCCCGATCTGCACCGAGGGCGCCTCCGACTCGGCCTCCTTCGACGAGGTCCTCGAGCTCCTCCACCTGGCCGGCCGCAGCCTGCCGCACGCCATGCTGATGATGATCCCGGAGGCGTGGGAGAAGCACGAGGAGATGGACCCCGCCCGCAAGGCGTTCTACGAGTTCCACTCCTCGCTGATGGAGCCCTGGGACGGCCCGGCGTCGGTCGTGTTCACCGACGGCACCCAGATCGGCGCGGTCCTCGACCGCAACGGTCTGCGTCCCTCCCGCTACTGGGTCACCGAGGACGGCCTGGTCGTGCTCGGCTCCGAAGCCGGCGTGCTCGACGACATCGACCCCGCCACCGTGGTCCGCAAGGGCCGCGTCCAGCCGGGCAAGATGTTCCTGGTCGACACCGCCGAGCACCGCATCATCGAGGACGACGAGATCAAGTCAGAGCTCGCCGCGGAGCACCCCTACGACGAGTGGCTCCACGCCGGTCTCGTACGCCTCGAGGACATCCCCGAGCGTGAGCACATCGTCCACACCCACGCGAGCGTGACCCGCCGCCAGCAGGTCTTCGGCTACACCGAGGAGGAGCTGCGGATCCTGCTCGCGCCGATGGCCAACACCGGCGCCGAGCCGATCGGCTCGATGGGCACCGACAGCCCGATCGCGGCGCTGAGCGACAAGCCGCGGATGCTGTTCGACTACTTCGCCCAGCTCTTCGCGCAGGTCACCAACCCGCCGCTGGACGCGATCCGCGAGGAGCTCGTCACGAGCCTCAACGGCACCATCGGCGCCGAGTCCAACCTGCTCAACCCGGGCCCGGCCTCGTGCCGGCAGATCGTGCTGCCGTTCCCGGTCATCTCCAACGACGACCTGGCCAAGATCCGTCACATCAACCGTGACGGCGACATGCCGGGCTTCCAGGTCCACATCGTCCGCGGCCTCTACGAGGTCGACGGCGGTGCCGAGGCGCTCCGCACCCGCCTGGACGAGATCTCGGCCGAGGTCTCCCAGGCGATCGAGGACGGTGCCCGGATCATCGTCCTCTCCGACCGCCACTCCACCCAGGAGATGGCGCCGATCCCGTCGCTGCTGCTCACCGGCGCCGTGCACCACCACCTCGTCCGCGAGCGCACCCGCTCGCAGGTCGGCCTGCTGATCGAGGCCGGCGACGTACGCGAGGTCCACCACGTCGCCCTGCTGATCGGCTACGGCGCCGCGGCGGTCAACCCTTACCTGGCGGTCGAGTCCGTCGAGGACCTCGCCTACGAGGGCTACTACGTGAAGGCCGACGCCGAGAAGGCGATGGCCAACACGATCAAGGCGCTCGGCAAGGGTGTCCTCAAGGTGATGTCGAAGATCGGCGTCTCCACGGTCGCCTCCTACACCGGCGCGCAGATCTTCGAGGCCGTCGGCCTGTCGAAGGAGGTCGTGGACCGCTACTTCACCGGCACCACCTCCAAGCTCGGCGGCATCGGTCTCGACGTGATCGCCGAGGAGGTCGCCAAGCGGCACGCCACGGCCTACCCGCGCGACGGCGTCGCCAACGCCCACCGCGCGCTGCCCATCGGCGGCGAGTACCAGTGGCGTCGCGAGGGCGAGCCGCACCTGTTCGACCCGGAGACGGTCTTCCGTCTGCAGCACGCCACCCGCAGCGGCCGCTACGACGTCTTCAAGCAGTACACCGACCGCGTCAACGAGCAGTCCGAGCGGCTGATGACGCTGCGCGGGCTCTTCAAGCTCAAGAGCGCCGAGGAGCTGGGCCGCCAGAAGATCTCGATCGACGAGGTCGAGCCCGTCGAGGCGATCGTCAAGCGCTTCTCCACCGGCGCGATGTCCTACGGCTCGATCTCCAAGGAGGCTCACGAGACGCTCGCCGTCGCGATGAACATCCTCGGCGGCAAGTCCAACACCGGTGAGGGCGGCGAGGACCCCGAGCGGCTCTACGACCCCGAGCGGCGCTCCTCGATCAAGCAGGTCGCCTCGGGTCGATTCGGTGTGACGAGCGAATACCTGACCAACGCCGACGACATCCAGATCAAGATGGCCCAGGGCGCCAAGCCCGGCGAGGGCGGTCAGCTGCCGGGTCACAAGGTCTACCCGTGGGTGGCCAAGACCCGTCACTCGACGCCCGGCGTGGGACTGATCTCCCCGCCGCCGCACCACGACATCTACTCGATCGAGGATCTCGCTCAGCTGATCCACGACCTGAAGAACGCCAACCCGAGCGCTCGCGTCCACGTGAAGCTCGTGGCCGAGGTCGGCGTCGGCACCGTCGCGGCGGGTGTCTCCAAGGCCCACGCCGACGTGGTCCTGATCTCCGGTCACGACGGTGGCACCGGTGCCTCCCCGCTCACCTCGCTCAAGCATGCGGGTGGCCCGTGGGAGCTCGGCCTCGCCGAGGCGCAGCAGACGCTGCTCCTCAACGGCCTGCGCGACCGGATCGTGGTGCAGACCGACGGCCAGCTCAAGACCGGCCGTGACGTGGTCATCGCCGCGCTGCTCGGCGCCGAGGAGTTCGGCTTCGCCACCGCGCCGCTGGTCGTCTCCGGCTGCGTGATGATGCGGGTCTGCCACCTCGACACCTGCCCGGTCGGCGTCGCCACCCAGAACCCGGTCCTGCGTGAGCGGTTCACCGGCAAGGCGGAGTACGTCGTCAACTTCATGCGCTACATCGCCGAGGAGGTCCGCGAGCTCCTCGCCGAGCTGGGCTTCCGCAGCATCGACGAGGCCGTCGGTCACGCCGAGGCGCTCGACGCCCGCGACGCGATCGACCACTGGAAGGCCTCCGGGCTCGACCTCTCGCCGATCTTCACCCGCGTGGAGTCGCCGCAGCAGTTCTCCGACCAGGCCCTCTACAACACCAAGGGCCAGGACCACGGTCTGGAGAAGTCGCTCGACGTCAACGAGCTGCTGCCGCTCGCGGCGCCGGCACTCGAGCGCGGCGAGCCCGTACGCGCCCAGCTGCGGATCCGCAACGTCAACCGCACCGTCGGCACGATCCTCGGTCACGAGATCACCAAGCGCTACCGCGGTGAAGGCCTGCCCGAGGGCACGATCGACATCACCTTCACCGGCTCCGCGGGCCAGTCCTTCGGCGCGTTCATCCCCAAGGGGCTGACGCTGCGCCTGGAGGGCGACGCCAACGACTACGTCGGCAAGGGCCTCTCCGGCGGCCGCGTGGTCATCCGACCGGAGCGTACGGCCGGGTTCAGGGCCGAGGAGCACATCATCGCCGGCAACACGCTGGCCTACGGCGCCACCAGCGGGCGGATCCACATCCGCGGTGGCGTGGGGGAGCGGGCCGCGGTCCGCAACTCTGGTGCCAGCATCGTCACCGAGGGTGTCGGCGACCACGGCTGCGAGTACATGACCGGTGGCCGTGTCGTCGTGCTCGGCCCGACCGGCCGCAACTTCGCGGCCGGCATGTCCGGCGGCATCGCCTGGGTCCTCGACTTCGCGGAGCAGCGGCTCAACGGGGAACTGGTCGACGCCACCGGCGTCGAGGAGAAGTACGCCGCCGAGCTCGAGCAGCTGGTGCGCGACCACCTCGAGGAGACCGGCTCGGCCGTCGCCGAGGCGCTCCTGGCCGACTGGCCGAACTCTCTGACCCGCTTCACGCAGGTCATGCCCAGTGACTACAAGCGCGTGCTCGAAGCCCAGGAGGAGGCCCTCGAGGAGGGCCTCGACGAGGACGAGGCCGCGCAGCGAATTATGGAGGTCCTCCATGGCTGACCCGAAGGGTTTTCTGAAGAACGGGCGTGAGGTCGCGACCCGTCGTCCCGTCGACGAGCGGGTCAAGGACTGGCACGAGGTCTACCCGGGCAAGATCGGCAAGACCCTGCTGCCGATCATCAACACCCAGGCCTCGCGCTGCATGGACTGCGGCATCCCGTTCTGCCACCAGGGCTGCCCGCTCGGCAACATCATCCCCGAGTGGAACGACCTGGTCTGGCGCAACGACTGGGAGGGTGCCTCGGAGCGTCTGCACGCGACCAACAACTTCCCCGAGTTCACCGGCCGGCTCTGCCCGGCTCCGTGTGAGGCCGCCTGCGTCCTGGGGATCAACCAGCCCGCGGTGACGATCAAGAACATCGAGGTCTCGATCATCGACAAGGCCTGGGACTCGGGCTTCGTCAAGCCGCAGCCGCCCGAGTGGCTCTCCGGCAAGGCGGTCGCCGTCATCGGCTCCGGGCCCGCGGGCCTGGCCGCCGCCCAGCAGCTCACCCGGTCGGGCCACACTGTGGCCGTCTACGAGCGGGCCGACAAGATCGGTGGGCTGCTGCGCTACGGCATCCCGGAGTTCAAGATGGAGAAGTCGCAGGTCGACCAGCGCCTGGCGCAGATGCGCCGTGAGGGCACGGTCTTCCGGGCGGGCGTGAACGTCGGCACCGACATCACCGGCGCCCAGCTCCAGGACCGCTACGACGCCATCGTGCTGGCGAACGGCTCCACCGTCGGCCGCGACCTGCCGGTCCCCGGGCGCGAGCTCGACGGCATCCACCAGGCGATGGAATACCTGCCGCAGTCCAACCGGGCCTCGCTCGGCGAGGCGGTCCCCGACCAGATCCTGGCCGAGGGCAAGCACGTCGTCATCATCGGTGGCGGTGACACCGGCGCCGACTGCCTCGGCACCGCGATCCGTCAGGGCGCCGAGTCGATCACCCAGCTGGAGATCATGCCGCGTCCGCCGGAGGAGCGCCCCGAGGGTCAGCCCTGGCCGACCTACCCGATGACCTATCGGGTGGCCTCCGCGCACGAGGAGGGTGGCGAGCGGGTCTACTCCGTGTCCACCAAGGAGTTCCTCGGCACCGAGGACGGCCGCGTACGTGCGTTGAAGCTCGTCGAGGTCGAGTTCATCGACGGCAAGCTGACCGAGAAGGAGGGGACCGAGAAGGAGATCCCCGCCGACCTGGTCCTGCTGGCGATGGGCTTCACCGGCCCGGAGAAGGACGGCCTCCTCACCCAGCTGGGTGTGGAGTACGACGCTCGCGGCAACGTCGCCCGCGACGACTCCTTCGCCACCTCCGTCCCCGGCGTGTACGTCGCCGGCGACGCGGGCCGCGGCCAGTCGCTGATCGTATGGGCGATCGCCGAGGGCCGTGCCGCCGCGGCCGCGGTCGACACCTACCTGACCGGCTCGACAAACCTGCCGGCGCCGATCCGTCCGACGGACCGGCAGCTGACCGTCTGAGGCCGACAGGCCTAGGCACAACGGCGTGCCGACCACTGGCCCGGCACCTCCCCTTCGGAGGTGTCGGGCCAGTCGGGTCTCAGCCACCGGATCGGACGATCCGACAGAGTTCGTACACACTTGTGACGACGAGTTTGTGGCACACGTGCATTGCCCGGGTCTGCGGTGAGCCGCTAGCTGCCGGCGACCTCGCGCCGGGCCCAGCGTGGAGGGACGACATCCGACGCGGACCAGGGCGAGAACCTTGGATGAACGGCCTGATCAGGACGTGGTCCGGGTGCTGGTTTGAACGATCCAGAGGGGTAGTCTGGGCTCCCGTGAGAAGAGCGAAGATCGTCTGCACCCTGGGACCCGCCGTCGGGACGGAGCGTCGCATCCGCGAGCTCGTCTACGCAGGCATGGACGTGGCCCGGATGAACATGAGCCATGGGTCCCACGACGACCACTCCAGCAACTACGCGCTGGTGCGGGAGGCGGCTGCGGCGAGCGGGCACAGCGTCGGCATCTTCGCCGACCTGCAGGGGCCCAAGATCCGCCTCGAGCGCTTCGAGGAGGGGTCGACCACCCTGCACCGGGGTCAGGCCTGGACCATCACCACGCGGGACGTGACCGGCACCGACAAGATCTGCGGCACGACCTACAAGGGCCTTCCGGGCGACGTGAAGGTCGGCGACCCGATCCTGATCGACGACGGCAAGCTGCGCCTGCGGGTCACCGCGGTCGACGACACCGACGTCCACACCGAGGTGCTGGTCGGCGGCCCGGTCTCCAACAACAAGGGCATCAACCTGCCCGGCGTCGCGGTCTCCGTCCCGGCCCTGTCCGAGAAGGACGAGGAGGACCTCCGGTTCGCGCTCCGGCTCGGCGTCGACATGGTCGCGCTCAGCTTCGTGCGCAACGCGAAGGACTACGAGGACGTCCGCAAGATCATGGACGAGGAGGGGCGCGTCGTCCCGGTCATCGCCAAGATCGAGAAGCCGCAGGCGATCGACAACCTCGACGAGGTCATCGCCGCCTTCGACATGTTCATGGTCGCCCGCGGCGACCTCGGCGTGGAGTGTCCGCTCGAGGAGGTCCCGTTCCTGCAGAAGCGGATCATCGAGCTGGCGCGCCTCAACGCCAAGCCGGTCATCGTCGCCACCCAGATGCTCGACTCGATGATCTCCAACCCGGCGCCGACCCGCGCCGAGGCCAACGACGTCGCCAACGCCGTCCTCGACGGCGCCGATGCCGTGATGCTCTCCGCCGAGACGAGCGTGGGCGACTATCCGATCCACACCGTCGAGACGATGGCCCGCATCATCGCCGCCACCGAGCGCCACGCCTTCTCCCGGGACGGCTCCGCCGCCGCCGAGCTGAGCCGCATCGACTGGGACCCGCACACCCGCTCCGGTGTCATCGCCAAGGCCGCCGCCGAGGTGGCCGACCGGGTCGGCGCCAAGTACCTGGTCGCCTTCACCACCTCCGGCGACTCCGCCCGCCGCCTCTCCCGGCTGCGCGGCTCGATCCCGCTGCTCGCGTTCACCCCCTCCGATGCCGTACGCAGCCAGCTCGCGCTCAGCTGGGGCACCGAGACCTTCCGCACCGACGAGGTCGAGCACACCGACGAGATGGTCCGCCAGGTCGACGAGAACCTGCTCAAGCTCGGTCGCGTCGAGGAGGGCGAGCTCGTCGTCATCATCGCCGGCTCGCCTCCCGGCATCCCCGGCTCCACCAACGCCCTGCGCATCCACCGCATCGGCGACGCGATCAACGAGGTCGCGCCCGCCTACGAGCGCAAGGGCTAGCTCTTCGGGCCGATCAACGCGTCGAGCGCCGCGACCGCCTCGCGGCGCGAGACGCTGATCGTCTTCCAGGAGGACTGGCGCCACGGGATGTCGACCAGGTCGAGCGCCCAGGTGCACAGGCCGCGGATGTCGTCCGAATGATTGACGAACTGCCAGCGGCCGTACTCGTAGCGCTTCTTCTCTCCGGCGACGATCCGGGTCGCCCAGTTCGACACCCGGCACCCGTCAGAATGGAACAGCCCACGGAGGAACGGGCCGGGGTGGGCTGACACGATCTCCTGCTGCCATGGCTCCAGGACGATCTTGCGTTCGTGCTTGCGGCCGGGGCCGTGCTGCGGGAAGAGGCAGGGCAAGTGCTGCCAATTCAGCTGAACGTCCACACAGCCGGGCTTCCTGACGATGAATACGTTGCCGCCCGGCCTGATTCGGCCGAGCAGGTCGACTACGTCGTCGATGATCCGGGGATGGGCCAGGTCGCACGTGATCCGGAGGAAGTAGTAGCGCGCGGCTTTCGCGATGTGGCCGTCGCCGAGGTAGAAACCGAGAAGCGCGGCGTACGCCTCCTGGTCGATCGGACGGCCGTCGCACCGCGGACAGGCGCCCGGTCTCTCACCCGGCTTGCTGTCTCGCCACTCGCGGATCGTAGATCGGGCAACTCCCGTAGCCCGCGCCGCTGCAGACAGCGACTCGCCCTTGAAGCAGGGCGAGTGCCTCGACGCGGACACGGGCTGCGTACATGGTCGTAGTCTGCGCTCGAGCACCGACACTTTCATGGAACGTACGAGCGAATTCTGTGCCCCGGGTCGGATTCGAACCGACACTTGATGTGGTTTGAGCACATTTCCTCTGCCGTTGGGATACCGGGGCTCCCGGGAGCCAGAATGGGCTCCGCGCGGGAAAATCTACCGGACCGTGGGCGGAATCACTGCACCGGGACGTGCCCGTGATGGCCTAGTCTGTGCTCGTGACGGAGAGCAACCCCAGCAGCACCCCGGAGACCCAGGCGCGGCGTACGGTCGTGATCGCGGAGGACGAGGTCCTGATCAGGATGGACCTCAAGGAGATGCTCACCGAGGAGGGCTACGAGGTCGTCGGTGAGGCCGGCGACGGCAAGGCCGCGATCGAGCTCGCCACCGAGCACAGACCCGATCTGGTGATCCTCGACGTGAAGATGCCGGTGCTCGACGGGATCGCGGCCGCGGAGGCGATCGCGCGCGACCGGATCGCCCCGGTCGTCATGCTGACCGCCTTCTCGCAGCGTGACCTCGTGGAACGGGCCCGCGACGCGGGGGCGATGGCCTACCTCGTCAAGCCGTTCAACATCACCGACCTGGTGCCCGCGATCGAGCTGGCGGTGAGCCGCTTCCAGGAGCTCGCCCAGCTCGAGAAGGAGGTCGCCGGTCTGACCGACCGGCTGGAGACCCGCAAGGCGGTCGACCGGGCCAAGGGGATCCTCCAGGAGGGGCTCACCCTGAGCGAGCCCGAGGCGTTCCGCTGGATCCAGAAGACCGCGATGGACCTGCGTCTGTCGATGCGCCAGGTCGCCGAGGGCGTCATCGAGCACGGCGTCAGCGGGCCGCGTACCTGAATCCGTGTAAACGGCACGTCACAGATCGGTTGCGGTCTCAGATGAGGGCGAACCTGTGGCTTGTTCGTGGGTGAGGTCGGCCTAGACTGCCCGCGCGGATCCGGCTGACCAGCGTGTTCGGCTGGTGTCAGGATCCGTCTTCAGGACACACAGGCAGGAGTACCCACGTGCGCAAGCGGCTCTACAGAGTCCTCGTCGCGCTCATCGGTGCGCTGATGGTGCTGTTGGTAGGGAGCGCGGGTGCCGCACAGGCAACCGACACCCCACCGCCGGATGCCACCGCGATCCAGGTGACGCTTCAGGACGAGGCCAACAAGGATGCCCAAGGCAATCCGAAACCGATCTCGGGAGTGACCCTCGAGGTCAGCAAGGACGGCGAGAAGGCCGGCGAGGGCGTCACCGACGCCAAGGGTGTCGCGATCATCGTGGTCGAGGAGCTCGGCAAGTACACGGTGACCCTCGACGAGAAGACCCTTCCCGAGGGGACGGTCCTCGACGAGAACACCAAGAACGAGGCCACCGTCCAAGTACGCTTCCAGGGCCCCAACAACCGGGCGATCTTCCCGATCGGCGTCACCGCCGGTGAGCAGTCGAACTTCGCCAAGGACCTCGCCCAGAACCTGCGCGCCGGCATCGTCTTCGCTCTGGTCCTGTGTCTGGCCGGCCTCGGCTTCTCGCTGATCTTCGGCACCACCGGCCTGTCCAACTTCGCCCACGGTGAGCTGCTCACCTTCGGTGCGGTGATGGCCTGGACCTTCGACCAGATCTTCAAGACCGGCGGTCTGGCCACGGTCTCGGTGATCCTGGCCGGCATCATCGCGGTCATCCTCGGCGGTGTGGGTGGCTACGTGCAGGACAAGGTCCTGTGGGGCCCGCTGCGCCGCCGCGGCACCGGTCTGATCGCGATGATGATCGTCTCGATCGGTCTGGCGATCTTCCTGCGCTACCTGTTCCAGTACTTCTACGGCTCCTCGACCCGCTCGCTGTCGCAGTACAGCGGCCAGCAGCGCGAGCAGCACTGGTACTACCTCGGTCTCTCGCTCTCCGACCGCGAGGCGGTCATCGTCCTCATCGCGATCGTCACCATCACCGTGGTGTGCGTGTGGATGGCCAAGAGCCGGATGGGCAAGGCGATGCGCGCGGTCTCGGACAACCCCGCGCTGGCCGCGTCCTCGGGCCTTCGGGTCGACAGCGTCATCACCAACGCGTGGGTGATCGGTGGGGCGCTGACCGCGCTGTCCGGCGTGCTCTACGCGATGCAGCTTCAGGTCAACAGCTTCATGGGCATGCGGATCCTGCTGGTCATCTTCGCCGCGGTCACCCTCGGTGGTCTCGGCACGATCTGGGGTGCCCTCGTCGGCTCGATGGTGATCGGGCTCGTCTACGAGCTCGGGCCGCTGTTCGGCGTACCCAGCTCGATCAAGGAGGTCGGCCCGCTGCTGATCATGATCGTGATCTTGCTGGTGCGGCCCCAGGGCATCCTGGGTCGTAAAGAGCGGCTCGGGTAGGAGAGACAATGGACATTCTCGACATTCTCCGGGCAGGGCTGCAGCAGGCGCTCGGCCCGCAGGCGATCGTCTTCGCCCTGGCCGCGATCGGCCTCAACATCCACTTCGGCTACACCGGGCTGCTCAACTTCGGCCAGGCCGGGTTCGTCGCGGTGGGTGCGTACGGTCTGGCCGTCTCCGTGGTCACCTTCGACGCCCCGTTCTGGCTCGGCATCATCATGGCGCTGGTGGCACCGCTGGTGCTCGCCGTGATCCTGGGTGTGCCGACCCTGCGTCTGCGCGCCGACTATCTGGCGATCGTCACGATCGCGGCGGCCGAGGTGCTGAGGTTCGTCTTCGGTGCCGTGGAGACCAAGGACACCTTCGGTGGCTCCAACGGTCTCAACGGCTTCGCCCGGCCCTTCCAGGAGGCGAACCCTTACAACAGCGGCATCGACCTGGGCATCATCTCGTTCGGCCGCAACGACCTGTGGTCACTGACGGTGGGCTGGATCCTGGTCGCGCTGTGCTGCGTGCTGGTGTGGGCGCTCATGCGCAGCCCGTGGGGCCGCGTGCTGCGCTCGATCCGCGAGGACGAGGATGCGGTGCGCTCGCTGGGCAAGAACGTCTTCGCCTACAAGATGCAGGCCCTCGCCCTCGGTGGCGTCATCGGTGGTCTGGGCGGCATGTTCCTGGCTCTCAAGCAGGCCTCGGTCGTGCCGAGCGACTACTCGACGCTGATGACCTTCTACGCCTTCGCCGCGCTGCTCCTCGGTGGCGCCGCCCGGGTGATGGGCCCCGTCATCGGTTCGATCCTGTTCTGGTTCCTGATCGCGGGGCTAGGCTCGTTCTTCAGCCAGTCGGCTGGTGAAGGTGGCTGGATCCCGTCGGTGATCATGACCGACACCCAGGCCAGCGTGATCCGCTACATCGTGCTGGGTCTGGCCATCATGCTGCTGATGATCTTCCGACCCCAGGGGATCTTCGGCGACCGTAGGGAGATCGCGATCGATGGACGCTGACATGACTGACCAGACGAACGCAGAGAAGAACGCAGAGATCAAGACCGGGCCCGCGGGCCTGGCCGGTGTGAGCACCGAGCCGGGCGCCAAGAAGCCCGACCCGATCCTGGTCGCCGACAACATCACGCGTACGTTCGGCGGCCTCACCGCCGTCGACGTCGACCACGTCGAGATCCAGCGGGGTGCGATCACCGCGCTGATCGGCCCCAACGGGGCCGGCAAGACGACGTTCTTCAACCTGCTGACCGGCTTCGACCAGCCGAACACCGGCTCGTGGAGCCTGGAGGGCAAGTCCCTCAAGGGCGTCGCTCCCTACAAGGTGGCCCGCCTCGGGATGGTGCGCACCTTCCAGCTCACCAAGGTGCTGGCCAAGCTCACCGTGATCGAGAACATGCGCCTGGGCGCCACCGGGCAGAAGGGTGAGCGGTTCTGGGCCGCGCCGTTCAAGTTCCTGTGGGGCAACCAGGAGAACGCCGTCACGGAGAAGGCCGACGACCTGCTCGCCCGCTTCCTGCTCGACAAGAAGCGCGAGGACTTCGCCGGGTCGCTCTCCGGCGGCCAGCGGAAGCTGCTGGAGATGGCC
Organism: Nocardioides sp. NBC_00368; assembly: GCF_036090055.1. Classification (NCBI taxonomy): domain Bacteria; kingdom Bacillati; phylum Actinomycetota; class Actinomycetes; order Propionibacteriales; family Nocardioidaceae; genus Nocardioides; species Nocardioides sp. NBC_00368. The sequence goes on along the minus strand of NZ_CP107970.1, from coordinate 2,166,138 downwards.
CGCGCGCTCATGGTCGATCCGGAGGTGGTCATGCTCGACGAGCCGATGGCGGGGGTGAACCCGGCCCTGAAGCAGTCGCTGCTGGGCCACGTGAAGTCTCTGCGCGACGAGGGCCGCACGGTCCTCTTCGTCGAGCACGACATGGACATGGTCCGCGACATCTCCGACTGGGTCATCGTGATGGCGCAGGGCAAGATCGTCGCGGAGGGCACCCCGGAGTCGGTCATGGCCGACCAGCGTGTCATCGATGCCTATCTCGGGGCCCACCACGACACCGACCTGAGCGATCTCGACGAGGAGCAGCTCGAGGCCGAGGTCGAGGCCGAGATCGCCCAAGAGGAGGACGCGAAGTGACTTCCACCGATGCGGAGAAGTTCCGCGAGAAGCACCTGAGCGAGGCCGAGGGTGCGGTGCTCCGTGCCGACGGGCTCATCGCCGGCTACCTGCCCGGGGTCAACATCCTCAACGACACCGACCTCTACTGCCAGCCCGGCGAGCTGGTCGGCATCATCGGCCCCAACGGCGCCGGCAAGTCGACCCTGCTCAAGGCGCTGTTCGGCCTGGTCAAGATCCACGAGGGCACGGTCAAGCTCAACGGCGAGGACATCACCGGCAAGCGTGCCGACGAGCTGGTCAGCCGGGGGATCGGGTTCGTCCCGCAGACCAACAACGTCTTCCCGAGCCTGACCATCGAGGAGAACCTCGAGATGGGCTGCTACCAGGCCCCGAAGAAGTTCGCGGAGCGGTTCGACTTCGTCACCGCGATCTTCCCGGCCCTCGGCGAGCGGCGCAAGCAGCGTGCCGGCGGGCTCTCGGGCGGTGAGCGCCAGATGGTCGCCATGGGCCGGGCGCTGATGATGGAGCCGTCGGTCCTGCTGCTGGACGAGCCCTCCGCGGGGCTCTCGCCGGTCATGCAGGACGAGGTCTTCGTCCAGACCCGCAAGATCAACAAGGCCGGTGTCTCGGTCGTGATGGTCGAGCAGAACGCCCGCCGCTGTCTGCAGATCTGCGACCGCGGCTACGTGCTGGACCAGGGCCGTAACGCCTACACGGGCGCCGGCCGCGAGCTCGCCGACGACCCGAAGGTGATCGAGCTCTACCTCGGCACCCTGGGTGCCAAGGAGGACTGAGGGCGTACGTCCCGAACGACCGAGGCCCCGGAGCGCGCTGCTCCGGGGCCCTGGTCGTCTTCTGCTGTCGGGTGGCTCAGGCGACGGTGTGCGAGCGTCGCTGGGAACGGCGGGCGGCGAGCAGCTCGCCGACGGCGCTGGACTGCTTCGGGCTGCGCTGCAGGCGGGCGTGGTGGGGGAGGGCCCGGCCGAGGACGTTGAGCCGGGAGCGTACGACTGCCGTCGGAGCCACCCGCATGACCGCTTGGGCGCCGAGGCCGAGCCGGGCGAGGAACCGGTTGCCGTCACGGCCGCCGGCGGTGGCCGCGGCGGCGATCGTCCTGACCCCGCGCTCCTCCGCGAAGGCGACGGCCGACTCCATCAGCATCCGGCCCACGCCGCGGCGGCGGAAGCTGGGGACGACGTGGGGCGCGAAGATCTGCACGGTCGGCTCCAGGTTGAGCGGACCGAAGGTCGTGGCGCACAGGTAGACCGCGCCGACGGGCTCGCTGCCGCACTCGGCGACCAGGAGGCGCTGGTCGGGGGAGGCGTCGGCACCGCGGATGATGCTCTCGAGATCGCCCAGCTGCTCCTGGGCGTCGGCCATCCGCAGCGCGTCCTGCCAGATGCCGAGGAGGAAGAGCGCATCGTCGGCTCGCGCCTCCCGCAGCGTCACCGGCACCCTGCTCATCGAGTCGGTCCTCCATGGGCGCCGTGCATACAGATCATCACAATTCCTCCACGATCGTGCCTGTTCCTGGCGGGAATCGGGTTCCCCGAGTGATCATGGGTCACCTCGGCCCCGATGATACGGAGCCGATCATGGCGGCAACCCAGGCAATGATGCCATGGGGGAGATGTAACGGATTGGTGAAAAACAGGTCGCTCGGGTGATTCGCCTTCCGACCGTCTCTAATGTGTCTCCGCAAGGTCCGACGTGAGCCGGGCCAGCCCATACGAAAGAGGGACAAAGCAGTGAACTCATCATCCTCTACCTGGATGAAGCTGACCGCGGGCGCCGGCGCCTTGGCGCTCAGCTTCACCCTCGCCGCCTGCGGCGGCGAGACCGCTTCCGAGGAGCCGGAGAAGAAGGCTGCCGCCAAGGGCGACGGCACTCTCACCATCGGGCAGCTCCTCCCGCAGACCGGCAGCCTCGCGTTCCTCGGCCCGCCCGAGTTCGCCGGATCCGACCTGGCGATCCAGGACATCAACGCCGCCGGTGGTGTGCTCGGCAAGGACGTCGTGTCCGTCGTGGCCGACTCCGGTGACACGACCTCCGCGATCGCGCCGACCGAGGCCGACAAGCTCATCGACGCCAAGTCCGACGTCATCGTCGGCACGGCCTCCTCGGGCGTGTCGATGACCGTGATCGACAAGATCATGTCGTCCGGCACCGTGATGTTCTCCCCGGCCAACACCTCGACCGAGTTCGACGAGGGCGACTTCGCCAAGCCGGACCTCTACTTCCGCACGGCTCCGTCCGACATCCTGCAGGGCGCCGTCATGGCCAACCTGCTGCTGGAGGACAAGCGCACCAACGTCGCGATCCTGGCCCGCCAGGACGCCTACGGTGAGACGCTCGCCGAGGAGGTCAAGGCCAACCTCGAGGGTGCCGGCTCCAAGGTCGCCACCACGGCGTTCTACTCCGAGGACGCCACCTCGTTCGACGCCCAGATCAACGAGATCGCGGGCGCCGGTGCGGACGCGGTCGTCGTGATCGCGTTCGAGGAGACCAAGAAGCTCATCCCGCAGCTCATCGCCGCGGGTGCCGGCCCGGCCAAGCTGCCGACCTACTTCGTGGACGGCAACCTGTCGGACTACTCCAAGGACTTCACCAAGGGTGAGCTCAAGGGCGTCAAGGGCACCCTGCCCGGCGCCGAGACCACCGGTGACTTCAAGGAGCAGCTGCTGAAGGTCGACCCGAAGCTGGCCGACTACTCCTACGCCGCCGAGTCCTACGACGCCACCATCGTCTCCGCGCTGGCGGCGGTGCAGGCCGACAACGACAACGGTGAGGCGATCGCCAAGGAGATCGTCGACATCACCACCGGTGGCGAGAAGTGCGAGACGTACGCCGACTGCGTCAAGCTCATCGAGGACGGCAAGGACATCGACTACGACGGCAAGTCCGGCCCGATCGAGCTCGGCGAGACCGGTAGCCCGACGGCCGCGTCGATCGGTATCTACCAGTACAACGACAAGGCGACTTACGCGCCCGTCAAGTACATCGCTGGCGAGGTCTGAGCCTGTGAGCCTGCGACGACGTCGCAGGCTCACAACGCGAAGAGATCGAGCGAGCGCAGCGGGTGAGCTTGCGAACCCGCGAAGCGGGTCGAGATCCAGCCGCTGAGCGCAACAGCTGAAGAGGGGCCCCGGAGCGACACGCTCCGGGGCCCTTTGCTCGTCAGTTCGAGATCTGCGGGGCCGCGATCAGCGCACAGGTGATCCGCGAGGTGCAGACCCGCTTGCCGCGCTCGTCGGTGATCACGATCTCGTACGCCGCGGAGTTCCGCCCCAGATGGATCGCCGTCGCGGTGCCGGTGACGATGCCGGAGGTCGCCGAGCGGTGGTGGGTGGCGTTGATGTCGACGCCGACCGCGATCTTGCTCAGCGAGTGGCCGTGGATGCCGGAGCCGATCGAACCGAGGGTCTCGGCGAGGACGACCGAGGCGCCGCCGTGGAGCAGACCGTAGGGCTGGGTGTTGCCGTCGACCGGCATCGTGCCGACGACCTTCTCTGCGGAGATCTCGATGATCTCGACGCCCATCTTCTCGTTGAGTGCGCCCGCGCCCTGGGGGAGCGATCCCACGAACTTCGCGATCTCGGTGGGGTCGGTGGTGTGGAGTGCATCGGTCATGGATGCATGTTCGCACGCGGCGGTTGAGCCTGTTGTCGGTGGTCGTGGATAGAGTCGGACCGTGGCTGATGTGACGCGTGACCGACTGCTCCTTCTCGATGGGCACTCGCTGGCCTACCGGGCCTTCTTCGCCCTGCCGGTGGAGAACTTCTCGACCGTCACGGGGCAGAACACCAATGCCGTCTACGGCTTCACCTCGATGCTGGTCAACGTGCTGCGCGACGAGACCCCGACCCACGTCGCGGTCGCCTTCGACCTGTCGCGGCAGACGTTCCGGCTGGAGGAATACTCCGAATACAAGGCCAAGCGCAACAAGACTCCCGACGAGTTCAAGTCCCAGCTGCCGCTGATCCAGCGACTGCTCGACGTGCTGCACATCCGCCACCTGTCCGTCGCCGGCTACGAGGCCGACGACATCATCGCGACCCTGGTGACCCAGGGGCTCGAGGCCGGGATGGAGGTGCTGATCCTGACCGGCGACCGCGACTCGCTGCAGCTGGTCACCGAGTCCTCCACCGTGCTCTACCCGATGCGCGGCGTCTCCGACCTGGCGCGGATGACGCCGGAGGCCGTCGAGACGAAATACGGCGTCCCCCCGCACCGCTATCCCGAGCTGGCCGCGCTGGTGGGCGAGGACTCCGACAACCTGCCCGGCATCCCGGGAGTGGGGCCGAAGACCGCCGCCAAGTGGATCAACACCTACGACGGCCTCGACAACGTGATCACCCACGCCGACCAGATCAAGGGCAAGGCCGGCGACAACCTGCGCGCCCACCTCGGTGACGTGATGCGCAACCGGCGGCTCAACGCGCTGGTGCGAGACCTGCCCCTCGAGGTCGGCCCGACGGATCTCGGCCGGGTCGAGTGGGACCGGGCGGCCGCGCTGGAGCTCCTCGACGAGCTCGAGTTCCGTGGGGAGATCCGCACCCGGATCACCGACGTACTCGCGCCCGAGGACGACGTCCCGGTCGACGAGAGCGGGTTCGCGCTGGAGGGCGAGACGCTGGCCCCCGGCGCCGTGGGGGCATTCCTGGACGACCTCGGGACCACGCCCGTCGGTCTGCACGTGCGCGGAGCCTGGGGTTCCGGCACCGGCCGCGTGGACGGGTTCGGTTTCGCGACGCAGGAGCGTGCTGCGTACGCGGGGGTGGAGGGGTTGACCCCCGAGGACGAGGCGGCGTTGGCCGACTGGCTCGCGGATGCCGCCAAGCCGAAGATCATGCACGACGCCAAGGGGCCCGAGCTGGCGATCGACGCCCACGGCTGGTCGCTGCGCGGGCTGGTGACCGACACGGCGCTCTCGGCCTACATCGTGGCTCCCGACCAGCGTTCCTACGACCTCGCCGACCTGACGCTGCGCTATCTCAAGCGTGAGCTCAAGCAGGAGGACGACGGTGGTCAGGAGTCGCTCTTCGGGGACGACGAGGTCGGTGGCGACGGGGTGGCGACGACTTCGATGCTCTACGCCAGGGCCGTGCTCGACCTGGCCGCCGAGCTCGACTCGGCCGTCGAGGCCGCCGGCGGACACCGGCTGCTCTCGGAGGTGGAGCTTCCTCTGCTGCACCTGCTGGCCAGGATGGAGAAGACCGGCATCGCGGTCGACACCGAGCATCTCGACGCGCTGGAGCGCCACTTCGCCGGCCAGATGAAGCAGGCCGCCGACGAGGCCTACGGCGTGATCGGCAAGGAGATCAACCTCGGCTCGCCCAAGCAGCTGCAGGTGGTGCTCTTCGACGAGCTCGACATGCCGAAGACGAAGCGCACCAAGACCGGCTGGACCACCGACGCCGACGCGCTCCAGCAGCTCTACGTGAAGACCGAGCACCCGTTCCTGCTCGCGCTGCTGCGCCACCGCGACGTCACCCGGCTGCGGGTCACGATCGAGGGCCTGCTCAAGACCGTGCAGGACGATGGACGGATCCACACCACCTTCAACCAGACCATCGCGGCCACCGGCCGGCTCTCCTCGACCGAGCCCAACCTGCAGAACATCCCGGTACGCACCGAGGAAGGCCGCGGCATCCGCAAGGGCTTCGTCGTCGGTGACGGGTTCGAGTCGCTGATGACCGCCGACTACAGCCAGATCGAGATGCGGATCATGGCTCACCTGTCCGAGGACGAGCTGCTCATCGAGGCGTTCCGTTCCGGGCGCGACTTCCACTCGATCACCGCGGCCCGGGTCTTCGGCGTCGACCCCGACGCGGTCTCGGTGGAGCAGCGGGCCAAGATCAAGGCGATGAACTACGGGCTCGCCTACGGCCTGTCCGCCTTCGGTCTCTCCCAGCAGCTCGGCATCGAGCCGAGCGAGGCGCGCGGGCTGATGGAGGAATACTTCGAGACCTTCGGCGGCATCCGCGACTACCTGCGCAGCCTGGTCGAGGAGGCCCGGCGCACGGGTTACACCGAGACCATCATGGGTCGCCGCCGCTACCTCCCCGACCTGCTCTCCGACAACCGCCAGCGCCGCGAGACCGCCGAGCGGATGGCGCTCAACGCCCCCATCCAGGGTTCCGCCGCAGACCTGATCAAGGTCGCCATGCTGCGGGTCCAGGCCGCCATCGACGAGGCCGGCCTCTCGTCCCGGATGCTCCTCCAGGTCCACGACGAGCTCGTCTTCGAGGTCGCGTCCGGCGAGCGGGAGCCGCTGGAAGCTCTCGTGCGCGAGCAGATGGGCTCCGCCGCCGACCTCAACGTCCCCCTCGACGTCTCCGTCGGCACCGGTCTCTCCTGGCACGAAGCCGCCCACTGATAGCCGAGGCGTCACCCGCGTCGGCCGAGACGGCAGTTTTGGCGTACGAATCGGTAGTTCTGTAGGTCGAATCTGTCGTTGTGGGCGACGAAACTCGATCTTCGTCGCCCACAACTACGGTTTCGGCCGCCATTACTGCCGTCTTGGCCGACGTACCTGCCGCCTCGGCCGGCGGGGTGACGGCTCGGCGGAGGGGTCAGTCGGTGGGGGCGGCGGTGGTGATGTCGTTCTCGCTGGCCCAGGCGCCAAGGTCGCGCTTGTCGATGGCGGCGGCCATGAGGTCGGGGAAGAGGTCGGGGGTGCAGGCGAAGGCGGGGATGCCGAGCTCGGCGAGGGCGGCGGCGTGGTCGGCGTCGTAGCTGGGGGCGCCGGAGTCGCTGAGGGCGAGGAGGGCGACCATGGTGGCGCCGGAGTCGGTGATCTCGCGTGAACGACGCAGCATCTCCTCGCGGATACCGCCCTCGTAGAGGTCGCTGATCAGGACCAGGACGGTCTCCTCGGGCTGTTCGATGAGGCTCTGGCAGTAGGCGAGGGCGCGGTTGATGTCGGTGCCGCCACCGAGCTGTACGCCGAAGAGGACGTCGACGGGGTCGTCGAGATCCTCGGTCAGGTCGATGACCTCGGTGTCGAAGGCGACCAGCTTGGTCTCGACCGAGCGGAGCGAGGCGAGCACGGCCCCGAAGACGCTGGAGTAGACGACCGACTCGGCCATCGAGCCGGACTGGTCGATGCACAGGATGATGCGGCGCTGGGTCTGCTGCGCCTTGCGGGCGTGGCCGACGAGACGCTCGGGTACGACCGTGCGGTGCTCGGGGAGGTAGTGCTTGAGGTTGGCGGCGATCGTACGTCCCCAGTCGATGTCCGCGGGCCGCGGGCGACGCGTGCGCGCCGCCCGGTTGAGCGCACCGGTGACCGCCTGCACCGTCTGGGAGCGGAGCCGGGCCTCGAGCTCGTCGGTGACGGTGCGTACGACGGCTCGGGCCGACTCGCGGCTGTGCTCGGGGATCACCCGGCCGAGACCGATCAGGGTCGAGACGAGGTGGATGTCGGGCTGGACCGCGTCGAGCATCTCGGGCTCGGTGAGGAGCTGGTGGAGACCGAGGCGGTCCATCGCGTCGCCCTGCATCACCTTCACGACCGAGGTGGGGAAGTAGGTGCGGATGTCCCCGAGCCACCGCGCGACCCGCGGAGCGGACCCGCCGAGCCCGGCGCTGCGGCCCTTCGGCTGCTCGCCGTAGAGCTGCTCGAGCGCCTCGTCGCGAGCACGGTCCTCGGCGGTCAAGGACATGGGTGTTCCGCCGGTCCCGGAGCCCAGCGGCTCCTCGGCGTCTCCGCCGAGCACCAGGCGCCAGCGGGTGAGGCGGTCGCGTTCGGGGGTCATGCGGGCTCCAGCTGCAGCAGGTCGGCGACCCGTGCGGCCGCGGGCAGCGCGAGGTCGAGGTCGAGGGTGGCGGTGTGATGGAGGTCGGTGACGGCGTCGAGGTTGCGTACGCGGCCACCGATCTGGCGGCGCTCGGGCGACTGGAAGCGCGAGAAGGTGCGCCGCAGCAGCGGCAGCAGGTCCTCGAAGGTCTCCTCCGCGACGCCTGCCACCCACTCGTCGAGCAGCCTGAGCAGCTCGAGCTCGTGGAGCAGGAGCAGCGCCTCGCCTTCGAGCAGTCCGTCGACCCAGGCGGCGGCGTCCTCCGGGGAGGTGCCGCGGGAGAGCTGACGGCTGAGCCGCGTGGAGACGGTCTCGATGCCCACCTGCTCGGAGTCGAGGAGGATGCGGTTGACCCGACCGGCGACCAGCCCGTGCACCTGGTCGTCGGCGGCGAGCGTGACGAGCGCTTGCTCCCAGGTCGCGACCCACACCGGAGCCGAGGATCCGGCTGGCGCCTCGCCGACCAGCGACACGCTGCGGTGGGCGGCATCGAGCGCGCCCTTCATGGCTGCGGCCGCGTCGTCGTCCAGCGAGGTGCAGGCGGCCCGCAGCCCGGCGGCGGCACGGAGCACCACGGTGTGGAGCACTCCGGCGACCACGGCGGTGTCGGACCCGCGTACGTCCCCATACCGCTGGGTCCGCGCCAGCGGCTCGATAGCCCGCAGCAGGGAGAGGGTGTCGTGCTGGTGCGCGGTGCGTTCGGCGAGCGCCGTGATCGCGGCCTCGAGCCCGGCCGGGAGGTCGGCGACCAGCGCCTGGTCGATGAGCTCGGCGAGCGTGCCGAGGTCCTCGGCCCTCGCCGCCCGCTCGGCCACGAGCCCCTCGGCCGCGGCGACCACGGTGGTGCCGTAGAGGCCGGCCTCGACCAGGCGTACCGCGAACTCCGGCTGCCACTCCAGCGTCCAGGCTTCCTTGAAGGTGCCCTTGGTGCCGCCGCGGTCGGCCTCGGTGGCCCAGTCGATACCGAGCAGCCGCAGCCGATGGAGCAGCAGCGACCGCTCGCGCTGGGCCTCACGGCGCAGGTCGAGCACGACGGTGGTCTCGGCGGCGGACGGCTTGAGGCGGAGCCGCTTCTGCTGGCGGGCGAGATCCTGGGCGAGCGGCACCAGCGGCGCCGACTCCGGCACCTGGCCGAGCTCCTCGCCGACCACGAGCGTGCGCTCGACCAGCGCCAGCGGCAGCCGCGAACCCTCGCACAGCACGGCGACGGTGGCGTCCTCGAGCTCCTCGAGACCGGCCGAGGGGCGGCCGCGGACGGCGGCGAGCGCCTCGGCGAGGCGTACGGCCTCCACGACCGTCGCGGGAGCCGCGGCGAGTCCTTCGGAACGGAGCACCCGGGCGACCCGGGTGAGCCAGCCCGGCACGACGTCGGCCGGGGTGCCGGCGTGCCAGTGGGCGTAGAGGTGCTGGTACCAGCCGGGCGAGGTGACGCCCGCGCCGTAGCCGGACTCGGTGGCCAGGCGGCCGGCGGTCCAGGGCGCCCACGTCGCGGTCACCTTGATCTTCGGCAGGCCCTTGAGCAGGGCGTTGTCGTCGGCGACCTTCGGCCAGGCCGACGGATGCAGGACCGGGGCGTGGTAGGCGCCGCAGACCATCGCCACCCGCTCGCGTCCCTCGCGCCTGGCCGCGCGCAGGACCTTGCGCATGTAGGCCTCCCGCCGGACGTCGCCCGCAGAGCCCGGGTCCTCCGCGCGGATCTCGGCCATCGCCTCGCGGATCGCGGTGAACCGGCTCAGCGAGGACTCGGCGCGATGCTCGACCGCGTCCTCCCAGAAGCGCTCCGGGTCGTCGTAGCCGGCCGCCCGGGCGAGCCGCGAGATCGGGTCGGAGCCCACCGGGCGAGGCTCGGGCACCTCGTCGGGCGCGTTCGCCGGGGCCAGGAAGTGCGTCGCCGGAAGATCGGCGAAGCGAACCTCGACGCCGTGCTCCAGCGCCCATCGCATGGCGACCCACTCGGGGGAGAAGAACGCGAACGGGTAGAACGCCGAGCGCCGCGGCTCCTCGACCGCATAGACCAGCGCCGCGACCGGCGGGACCAGCTCCGGGTCCCCGGCCAGCTCGAGCAGCGAGTCGAGCTCGGGCGGCCCCTCGATCACGACCAGGTCGGGGGAGAGCTCCTCGAGCGCGGCCGCGACGGACCGGGCGGAGCCCGGCCCGTGGTGGCGTACGCCGAGGATCTCGAAGGCGCAGCTCCGGTCGGTCACACCAGCTCCCGGCAGGCGCGATAGAGATCGGCCCAGCTCGGACGGTCGCGGACCACGGTGTCGAGGTATTCCTGCCACACGATCCGGTCCTGCACCGGGTCCTTCACCACCGCGCCGACCAGCCCGGCCGCCACGTCGTCGGCCCGCACCACGCCGTCGCCGAAGTGCGCGGCCAGCGCCACCCCGTTCGTCATCACCGAGATCGCCTCGGCGGTCGAGAGGGTGGCGGAGGGCGACTTCACCGACGTACGTCCGTCGGCGGTGACGCCCGAGCGGAGCTCGCGGAAGATGGTGACCACGCGCTCGATCTCGGCCAGCTGGCTCAGGTCGGCGGGCAGCGCGAGCGAGGCACCGAGCTGCTCGACACGGCTGCGGACGATCGAGACCTCGTCGTCGAGGGTGTCCGGCAGCGGCAGCACGACCGTGTTGAAGCGCCGCTTGAGCGCGGAGGAGAGGTCGTTGACGCCCTTGTCGCGGTTGTTGGCGGTGGCGATCAGGTTGAACCCCTGCCGCGCCTGCACCTCGTCGTCGAGCTCGGGAACCGGCAGCGTCTTCTCCGAGAGGATGGAGATCAGACCGTCCTGGACGTCGGCGGGAATGCGGGTCAGCTCCTCGATGCGTACGAGGGCGCCGGTCTCCATCGCCCGCATCACCGGGCTCGGCACCAGCGCGTCGCGGGAGGGGCCCTCGGCGAGCAGGCGGGCGTAGTTCCAGCCGTAGCGCAGCGACTCCTCCGGCGTGCCCGCGGTGCCCTGGACGACCAGCGTGGAGTCACCTGAGATCGCCGCGGCCAGGTGCTCGCCGACCCAGGTCTTGGCTGTGCCGGGTACGCCGAGCAGCAGCAGCGCGCGATCGGTGGCCAGGGAGGCGACCGCGATCTCCATGAGCCGGCGGGCACCGACGTACTTCGCGCTGATCGCGGTGCCGTCGGGCAGCTCACCACCGAGGAGATAGGTGGTCACGGCCCAGGGGGAGAGCCGCCAGCGGGGCGGCCGCGGGCGGCCGGTCTCCGCATCGTGGGCGGCCAGAGCGGTGAGCTCGGCGGCGTAGGCGTCCTCGGCGTGGGCGCGAAGAATGTCGGTCACTGGAAGGCCTCCGTGATGGCGTGGACGAGGGAGAGGTGCTGGATCAGCTGGTTGCGCTGCCGAGCGAGCGAGTCGGGCAGCCGGTGCAGGTCGGGAACGATCTCGGGCGGCATCCGCGCGGCCAGGACGGCGACCGACCTGGCGAGCTCGCGTTCGCGGGCGGCGAGGAGATCGAGGATCGTACGGCTGAAGTCGAGGCTCCATGGACCAGGAAGGGCGCCGAGCCGGGCAGAGATGGTCGTCCCGCCCGCGCCCGCGCCCCACCCCGTGCCGGTGACGAGCTGGCGCAGCACGAGTGCCTCCCGGTCGGCGCTCGGCACGATCTCGAGGAGCTCGCCGCGGTGGACGTCGCCGAGCAGCGCACGGGCCCAGACGGGGTCGCGGCGGGCGATGACGGCGCTGATGATGCCCGCGCGGGCGTCGGCGTCGGTGATCATCGCCCAGGTCTCATCGGGGTCGCTGCCGGTGGCGTCGGTCCAGACCTCGAGCGGGGCACCCGCGGCGAGCTGCCGCAGCCAGTGGCCGCCCTGGGAGCGGCCCCTCGGGGCCTTGTCGAGCCCGTCGCGTACCGCTGCGGCGTCGGCCTCGGCGGGCAGCTCGACCTGGACCGTCTTCCGCACGATCCCGGCGACGGTGACGAGTGGGCGCAGCAGAGCGCCGAGCCGCTGTCCGCGCGCCGAGTCGGGCAGGGCGTCGAGAAGGTGCCGAGCCGAGTGACGTACGTCGGCACCTCGGTCATCGAGCGCGCGCTCGAGGAACGGCTCGTCCTCGAGGCTCAGCCCGGTCCGGAGCGTCTTGATCAACGCGGCCCGGTCGGCGGCCTTCTCGGTGGCCCAGACCGACTCGAGCCGCTCCCGCGCAGCAGCCGGGTCGACGGCACGCAGCTGGGCCAGCATCTCGGCACGAGCGGCGGTCGGCTCCTGCGCCCAGGTGGCCGCGTCAGCCTCCTCGCTCGCGCCCGTAGCGCGCGCCGAGGCGATCATCGGCCGCCACCGGCGCCGGTTGGCGACCAGCCAGACCCCGCGCGCATCCGCCGCGGTCAGCGCGTCCCGGTGCAGCTCAGGCCGGGGCAGCGCCTGGTCGAGCAGCCGGGGGAGCAGCCGAGACGGCACCCGGTATCCGGCCGCGTTCGCACAGGCCAGCCAGTGAGCGAGGAGGTCGCCCCGCAGGTCGGCGCCGCCCGGAGTCTGGTTGAGCACCAGCTCCAACAGCTGTACGCCACCAGCCGGCGCCACCGGAAGCCGGTCGCCCGGCGCCGCTGCCGGTGCGGACCCGGTGCGAAGCGGCCGGCCGGAGCGCACCATCGCTCCGCCGACGGCCGCGGCGTCCAGCAGCGCGGTCTGCGCCGAGGCATCGCGTCGATCCGGCACCGGCACCGCAGCCGGTGCCGACGGCACCCCGCGCCGGGCCGTTCCCAGCACCGCAGCCGCCGCGACCGCGTCCCACCACTCCTCAGTCGTGCTCACAGCGCCACCAGCATCCCGTCGTCCTCATCACCCACGACCGTCAGCACCCGCAGCCCGTCGTCCTGGATCTCCCCGAACACGGTCACCGGACGGCCCCCGGTCAGCGCGAGGAGGCGCCACCACGTCCCCGGATCGCCGAGCAACGGCACCTGGTGACCGGCGTGGTCCACCACGAACGGCGGCTCGTCGGCCTCCGGCACCGACGCGGCGACGCTGACCACGACCGGAGCCCGGTCGGCCCACGGGTTGCCGGCCCGGAGCGCCGCCAGCGCGGCTCGCGCGCCGGCCAGATCGGTCGCTGTCCCCAGGTCGGACGTGGCCGGAAGGGCCACCGGCTCGGAGGCGAGCACCACCCGGCGTGGCGCGTGGCCCGGATAGAAGCCCACCGACGCCTCGAGCCGCGCCCCGGCCAGCCGGGCGATGGGCAGCGGGTTGCCACCCGCGGCGAAGTCGAGGAGAAGCACGGTCTCACCCGAGTCCGAGCGCAGCCAGGTGCGCTGCTCGATCAGGTTGCCGCGCTCGTCGCGATGGGCCCCCAGCACGGTCCACACGTCCGCGTGCACCCCGGCGTCCAAGACCTGGGCGGTCGGTGTCGCCCAGCCGATCACCGCGCGCAGGTCGCCCTGGGTGTCGGCGTCCAGCGAGTCCCAGGACCGCCAGGCCTGCGCGGCGGTCCACCAGCGGCCCACCTCGATCAGCAGATGCTCGGCCCAGTCCTCGCGCCGGTTGATCGCTGCGGCCATCTCCCGGATCCGTTCGCCGAGCCCGGGCAGCTGCGCGTCGACCAGCCGGGAGGCGGCGGCGTCCCACCAGGTCCACGGCTGCGCCTTCGCGGTGGCGAGCCCGCCTCGCACCAGGTCCTCCAGCCACAGCACCAGGTCCTCGACGCCGCCGTCCATCAGTGCGCGGCGCTCCGCCGCCCGCCGCGCCTGGGCGGCCTTGTCCACCGGCTTGGCCGGTGCCGAGGCCCGCTCAGCGGCGCCCGCGGCACGGGCCGCGCGCTGCGAGGCCCACTCCGAGGCGTACGCCTCCGGCTGGTCGACCTCGCCCACCTGCGCCCCGGCCCACAGCAACAGCAGCGCGAGGGCGTGCTTGCACGGGAACTTCCTCGACGGGCACGAGCACTTGTAGGCGGGGCCGGTGAGGTCGACGCTCACCTGGTAGGGGTTCTTGCCCGAGCCCTGGCACTTCCCCCACACGAGCACGTCGGTGGCACCCGTCTCCGACCAGGGCCCGGGCGTGGCGAGCTTGCGGGCGGCGTTGAGCGACCCGGTGTCGGGAGCCGCCTTCTCCACGGCGTCGATTGACCAGCGAGGCATGATGCGCACATCTAAGCCTGCCCCGCCGACAGTTTGGGGAAATCGCAGATCAGTCGCGGTGAGCCGGCCGGCTGAGCCGCCAGAAGGTGGCCGCCAGCAGCACGGCCACGAGGGTGGCGTCGATGCTGAGGACCGCCCAGACCAGGCCCTCCGCGGTGGTCTGCACGGCACCCAGCCCGAGGACGGCGACGACGGCGATCCAGAGAAGGTACGCCGAGAGCCGGCTGCGCCGGGCCAGCACCGAGTAGACGAGCAGCTGAAGCACGGACAGCACCGTGCCGAGGATCGCGAAGACCCAGAGCAGTCCCTCGATCTCGGCGTAGTCGGGGCCGCCGATGAAGATCATCGCCAGCCAGGACAGCAGCCACGACCCGGCGGTCGCGCACGCGCCGAGACCGGCGACGAGCGCCAGGGACTTGAGCAGCGCGGAGCGTCGGCTCGCCTCGGCCGACATCGACGGGAAGGCGATGATCACCACGAACTGAGGCAGGAACAGGACCGCCTTGGTGAGGATCAGGCCACCTGCGTACAGGCCGGAGACGTGGTCGGAGAGCACGTTGCGCGCGATCAGGATGTCGGCGTTGGAGAGCGCGAAGAAGCCGAGCAGCGCGAAGGACCCGTGCAGCATCTCCACGACGACGGGCTTGATCGGACCGGGTTTCGCCTCGACGGCGGAGGACGTACGCCGCCGCAGCACCCACCAGCCGACGATCGCCGGCGCGAACTGGGCCAGCGCGACACCGGCCATCGCGGCGCCCTCGGTCGGACGGACCCACATCGCGGCGGTGGCGACCACCACCCGGGGGATACCGAGCGCCAGGTAGATCATCGCCAGGCCGAGCCAGCGGCGCTCGCCCTGCAGCACCCCGGCCTGGCCCCCCATGATCGTCAGCGGCACGGCGCACACCGCGACCAGCAGCGCGGGGTAGATCGAGTCGAGCCGCAGCATCCGCCACACCAGCGGCGAGGCGATGAGCATGACCGCACCGACGACGATGGCCGCCCGGTAGGTCGCCCGCAGCACCGTCCGCTCGATGGCGCGCTCCTGGCCGGGGGTCTCGGTCACCCGCCGGGACGCCGTCGCCTGCATGCCGAGCTGGACCACGCCGGCGACGAGGAGCAGCGACATCATCGAGGCGACGCCGCCGTACTGTCCCGGGCCGAGGATCCGGGCGGCGATGATCTGGAAGCCGTAGGTCGCGACGTTGGTGACCATGATGCAGACCGCGAGGAAGCCGCTGCTGCGGACGAGCGCGGACAGCCGGCGCCGGCGGGCGCTGGTCGGGCTGGCGGTCATCGTGGGCACTTGGAAAGCCTAGGGTGCAACAGGTCACATGCCGGCACCGGCATGCGCCCAGGATCGGAACTCGTTCGCCACAAGTGACGTCTCGGCCTGCAGAAGTGACGTCTCGGCTTAGGGTGGCGGCGTGAGCGAGCGGGTGGTGCCTACCTTGTGGGCGGGCGTGCTCGCTCTGCTGATGCTGGGGCCGGCGCTCCGGGTGGGCTTCGTGCTCAGCTACGACATGGTGTGGGTGCCCGACCTCGCGCTGACCCGCGACGTGCTCGGCCTCGGGTCGGGGCTGCCGCGGGCAGTGCCCTCGGATGCGGTGGTCGCGGTGCTCGACGAGATCGTGCCGGGCCTCGTGCTGCAGAAGATCGTCCTGCTGGGGGCGCTGGTGCTGGCCGGAGCCGGAGCCGCGGAGCTGGTGCGCGAGCGCTCGCTCGCCGCCCGGCTGGCGGTGGTGAGCCTGACCGTCTGGAGCCCGTACGTCGCCGAGCGGCTGTGGATCGGCCACTGGCCGATGCTGCTGGCCTATGCCGCCGTGCCCTGGCTGGTGGTGGCCGGCCGCCGCCGGGCGGCGGGGGAGCGGAGCCCGGTGTGGATGCTGCCGGCCCTGCTCGCCGGGAGCCTGAGCGCGAGCGCCGGCATCGTCGCGGGTGCCGTCCTCCTCGCCACCGGTCTGCGCCGTGGCCGCCGGCCGGTCCTGCTGCTGGCCGTGGTGGTGGCGGTCAACGCACCCTGGCTCGTCGCCGGCCTGACCCGCACCGCAGAGGCCGCGTCGGCCACCGGGTTCGACGTCTTCGCGCTGCGCGGCGACGCGCTGCCGGCCCCGCTGGCGGCGCTGTCGCTCGCCGGGATCTGGAACACCTCGGTCGTCCCGGCGAGCCGCGAGGGCTGGACGGCCTGGGCGGGCCTGCTGCTCCTCCTGGTGCTCGTCGCGGCCGGTCTTCGCCGGTGGTGGATCTCCGACGGTCAGCGGGTGGCGGTCCTGGCGCTCTGGGCCGCCGGCCTGGCGATCGCGGTCGCCGGCTGGGCGGGACCGGCGGCACTCGGCGCCCTCGCCCAGGACGTCCCCGGCCTGGCGCTGCTCCGCGACAGCAGCCGCCTGCTGCCGCTCTGCCTGCCACTGCTGGTCATGACCGTGGCCACCGGCGTCGACACCCTCACCGAGAGACTGCGCGGCACCGCGCCCCGCTGGGCGGCAGCGGTCGTCTTCGCGCTCGCGCCCGTTGCCGTGCTCCCCGACGCCGCGTGGGGCCTCGCAGGCGGCATCGGCGCCGCCGACTACCCGACCGAGTGGCACCAGGCACGCGCGGCGCTCGCCGCCGAGAGCGCCCCGGGTGACGTACTCGTCCTGCCCTGGTCCGCCTACCGCGCACCCTCGTGGAACGGTGGCCGGCCCGTGCTCGATCCGCTGCCGCGGATGATCACCCGCCCGAGCGTCGTCGACGGTGATCTGACCATCGACAGCACGGTGGTCCCGGGGGAGGATCGGCGGGCGGAGGCGGTCGCCGATGCGCTCACCGGGACCGACGCCGTGGAGCAGGTCGACGCCCTGCGCCGGCTCGGGATCGGGTACGTCATCACCGCCCGGTCCGCGGGCGACGCGCCGCGGATCGCCGGCGACGTCGTCTACGAAGGTGATGATCTGCTCGTGCAGCGACTGCCCGGAGGCGATCACCTCACACCCGAGGTGAAGGCCGGTCCGGCGGTGATCGGGGCGTGGGTGGCGTACGGCCTGGTCTTGCTCGGCGCCACAACATCAACAGTTTTGCTACTGATCAGTATGGCTCGCCGGCCGGCTGCTAATGTTCGCGACTAGGAGAGGGAGGTCACATATCCATGGGCAACATCATTGCCATCGTCGCCAGCATTCTTGTCGGCGGCGGAGTCGCCGCAGCGACCATCGTCGGAGTCGTCACCAGCAGCACGGACAAAACCGTCGAGAATCCTCCGAGCGTCTCTGAGTCGACGGTTCAGTACGGCACCAACGACTGAACCCAGACACACACGAAAGGGCCCGGCGGTTATCCGCCGGGCCCTTCTCCGTCTTCTCCGTCTCGATGGTCAGTCCGCGCCGACCACGTGCCCCTGCAGCGCCGAGGCGAGCACGGCGTTGAAGTTGAGCTGGCTCTGCTCCCAGGTGTGCTTGCGGGCGTGCCAGCGAGCACCCTCGGCCAGCTCCTTGCGGCGGATCTCGTCACCGAGCAGGTGGTCGAGCGCGGCCACGAAGCCGGCCTGGTCCTCGACCAGTACCCCGGACTCGCCGTCGTCGATCGACTCCGTCGTCCCGCCGGCATCGCGGAACGCGACCGTCGGGGTGCCGTGCTGGGCGGCCTCGGTGATCACCAGGCCCCAGCCCTCCTTCAGCGAGGGCAGCGCCATCAGCCAGGACCGCTCGTAGACCGCCTCCTTGGTCTCCTCGTCGACGTGCCCCAGCATCTCGACGAAGTCCCCGGCCCCCACCCGGGAGACGTACGCAGCCAGCTCGTCGGCCCACCAGCCACCGCCCACGATGGTCAGCCTCAGGTCGGGGTAGGTCGCCCGCAGCGCCACCACCGCGTCGACCGCGAGCTCGACCCGCTTGTGCGGCACCAGCCGCCCGACGACGCAGATGGAGGGGTGCTCGGTCTTGGCCGGCCGGTCGCTCAGCGCGGGCGCGGCACCGTTGTGGACGACGGCGACCCGGGCGGGGTCGACGCCGAGCGTCGCCAGCTCGGCCCGGGTGGCACGGGAGACCGCGACGTACTGCTTGCGACGGTAGAGCCGCGGCGCGAGCCACGACTCGACCCACCAGCCGATCCGCCCGGACAGCCCGGGGTAGACCACCGGCCACTGCTCGCGGTGGACGTGGTGGACGAGGACGGTGACCGGTGCCCGCGTGCCGAGCGGGGTGAAGAACGGGAGACCGTTCTGCACGTCGATGACCGCGTCGACGCGGCCGATCGGGCCCAGCCGGCCCAGCGCCAGCAGCAGCACGCCCCACAGGTAGATGCTGAGCTTGCCGCCGCGGCGTACGTAGCGGACGCCGTCGCGCTCCTCGCGGGCACGGGCGCCCGGGTAGGCCGCGGTGAAGACGGTCACCCGCGCCCCGGCGTCGACCAGTCCGGCGGTGATCTGGTGGAGGTAGTGCTCGGCCCCACCGGCTTCTGGGTTGTCAGAATCACGCCAGCTGAACACGGCGACATGGCCGCCGTTCAGCTGCGCTCGCTCGTTGGCGCGCAAAATACAGTGCTCCCCTGGATCTCGCAGTTCCCCGCTGCTGAGTGCTCCCTCCCCAGGGGTCACGCAGTTACTGGAGAGTAGGACATTTCGTGACCAAATGCACACCCTCTGGGGTAATCGGTTAGGGTTCCCGCCGTGCCGAACCTTCTGGACCCCCAGCGCGACGCCCCGGCCGGCAACGGCTGGAAGGCGACCCTGCGGCGCTCCGTGCGTCTCTTCAGCGACTTCCGCGTGGAGCAGACCGACCCGGCACGTTTCTACACCGCGCTGGCGGCCGACTCGGTCGGTCAGCTGGCCCACTACACCGATGGCGAGACTCTCGAGGGCACCGTCCTGCTGGACGTCGGCGGTGGCCCGGGCTACTTCCGCGACGCGTTCATGAGCGCGGGCGCGACCTACCTGGCGCTCGATGCCGACGCCGGTGAGATGCAGGGTGCCGGGATCGTCGCCGAGGGCAGCATGCTCGGCGACGGGATGCGGCTCCCGGTCCGCACCGGCTCGGTCGACGCCTGCTACTCCTCCAACGTGCTCGAGCACGTGCCGACCCCGACCGCGATGCTCGACGAGATGCTCCGGGTCACCAAGCCCGGCGGCGTCGTCTTCTGCTCCTACACGCTGTGGTGGGGTCCGTGGGGCGGCCACGAGACCAGCCCGTGGCACCTGCTCGGCGGTCGCTACGCGCGGCGGCGCTACCAGCGCAAGCACGGCCACGAGCCCAAGAACAAGTTCGGAGAGTCGATGTACGCGGCGACCGCCGCCGCCGGGCTGCGCTGGGCGCGCGCCCAGCGCAAGGCGGGCAACGCCGAGATCCTGGCTGCGGTTCCGCGCTACCACCCTGCGTGGGCGGCGTGGCTGATGCGGGTCCCGGTGGTGAGGGAGGTGCTCTCATGGAACCTCCTGCTCGTGCTGCGCAAGACGTGAGCCCTCCTTCGGCTACATCCCCTCTGCGGATCTCGGCGTACGTCGCGATCCTGACCGCGATCACGTTCACCCAGGCCCCGGGCCGGATCGTCGCGGACACCAAGTTCGACCTCAGCGCCGACCCGTGGGCCTTCCTGGCCCGGGCGCTGAACATGTGGGACGCCCAGGGCGCCTTCGGCCAGGTGCAGAACCAGGCCATCGGCTACGTGTGGCCGATGGGGCCCTTCTACGGCCTGGGCCAGCTGGCCCAGCTGCCGGAGTGGGTGATCCAGCGGCTGTGGTGGGCGCTGCTGCTCAACCTGGCCTTCCTGGGAGTCCTGATGGTCGCCCGGGAGCTGCAGCTGGGGCGGCCGTGGGCGCAGGTCGCGGGTGCCGCCGCGTACGTCCTGACGCCGCGCGTGATGACCATCCTCGGCGCCAACTCCGTCGAGCTGTGGCCGACCGCGGTGGCGCCGTGGGTGCTGCTCGCCGTCATCCGGGCCAGCGGCACCACCACCACGAAGGACCTCCTGCGCTGGAGCGCGCTGGCCGCCCTCGCGGTCGCCTGCGCGGGCGGCGTCAACGCGACCGCGGTCTCGGCCGTGCTGGTCCCGGGCGTGGTCTTCCTGCTGACCCGCACCGGGATGCGGCGGTTCGCCGTCCTCGTCCTGTGGGGCGTGTTCACCGTCCTCGCCACCCTGTGGTGGACCATCCCGCTGGTCCTCCAGGGCCGCTACATCCCGCCGTTCCTCGACTACATCGAGACCGCGGCGGTGACCGCCTCGACCACCGGCCTGCTGCCGACGCTGCTCGGCACCTCCGACTGGGTCGCCTACGCCGACCCGATCTACTACCCGGCCGGGCAGAGCCTGCACGCCACGCCCTACCTGGTCCTCGACGCGGCCGCCGTCGTCGCCATCGGGCTCGCCGGGCTGGCCGGGGTGGGCCGGGCCCGCCGCCACCCGGAGAGCCGGTTCCTCATCGGCTGTGTGCTGGCCGGCGTCGTCCTCGTCGGGATCGGCTACACCGGCGCGCTGGCCGGCTGGGGCGCCGAGGCCCGCCAGGACCTCGTCGACGGTGCCCTGGCCGCGGTCCGCAACAGCCACAAGTACGACGCCGTGCTCCGCCTCGGTCTCGCGGCCGGTGTCGTGCTCGCCGTCGAGACCATCCTCTTCCGGGCCGGTCTGGCGCGTGCCTCGGGGACGAGCACCAAGGCCGCGCAGTGGCTGCGGACGGTGTTCGTCATCGCCGTGGCCGCCTCGCTGGCCGGTCTCGCCGTGCCCTGGGTGCGTGGTCAGGTCCCGCCGCCGGGGTCGATCGAGAACGTGCCGGGCTTCTGGACCGACGCCGCCGACCACCTCTCCGAGAACGACGACGGTGGCGTCACCCTGGTGCTCCCGGCCGCCCGGTTCGGCGACTACCTGTGGGGCAGCACCCACGACGAGGTCCTGCAGCCCTACGCCGACTCCCGCTGGGCCGTACGCGGCGTGGTGCCGCTGGCCGAGCCCGGCAACGTCGTCTGGCTCGACCGGGTCACCGAGGAGCTCGAGCGCGGCACCCCGAGCGCGGACCTCGCGCCGATGCTGGCCAAGGCCGGCGTCACCCGGCTGCTGGTGCGCAACGACCTGCACTGGGGCACGACCGGCGCCCCGCCGCCCTCCCTGGTGCACGCCACCCTCGACCAGTCGCCCGGCCTGACCCGGGAGGCGAGGTTCGGCGCAGACTTCGGCAACACCACCTACCACCGCGAGGACGGCACCCGGGTGCTCGTCGACGGTGGACTGGCGGGGGAGTACCCGCCGATCGAGATCTACCGGGTCGAAGACGCCGCTCCCGGCGCGACCCTGATCCCCGCCCGGACGACCGTGATGGGCGACCCCGGCGAGCCCGCCAGCGGCGCCCAGGCCGTGCTGACCGCCGACGACCTCCGGTCGAAGGAGGACGCGGCCGGGGAGAGGCCCGACGTCATCCTGACCGACGGGCAGCGGCGGCGTACGACCATCTTCTCCGGTGTCCGCGCCAACTCCTCCTCGACCCGCACCGCCGAGGAGGGCGTCGACTCCGACCAGCCCGAGAGCTTCCACCGCTACCTGAAGAACCAGGAGCGGTGGCAGAGCACCATGGTCTGGCGCGGCGTCGAGGCCGTCGAGGCCTCCAGCTCCGCGGCGACCCCGAGCGACGTCCCGGTCGACCGCGGCCGGGCACCCTCGGCCGCCCTCGACGGCGACCCCGACACCGCATGGCGCACCGAGACCGGCTGGGGACACAGCCCCGAGGGAGCCTGGCTCCGGGTGCGGTTCGAGGACGAGACCGACCTCGGCAGGGTCACCATCAGGCTGCCCGACAACGTCGTCGGGGTGGAGCGGCTCGAGCTCGTCGCCGGCGCCCAGATGCGCAAGGTCTTCGCGCCGCAGCCGGGGGCGGAGGCGACGTACGACCTCACCGGGTTCAGTGCGCGCAACCTCACCATCACCGCCCGTGGTGCCACCGCCTACGGTCCCTGGGGGATCAGCGAGCTCGACATCGAGGGCGTCGAGGCGCAGCGCCTGGTCGCGCTGCCGCAGCCGCCGAAGGACTCCACGATCCGCAAGATCCGGCTCAGCCGCGACACCGACCGCAGCGGCTGCATCGATCAGGACAGGGTGCTCTACTGCGAGCCGTTCCTGGCCGATACCGGAGACGATGGTGACAACCTCGACCGCCTGGTCACGCTGACCCGAGGACAGTCCTTCCGCGTCAGCGGCACGGTGTCGCTGCGCCGCGACGACGCCTATGCCGAGGCCGCCGCCGCCCTCACCGGTGTCGACATCACCGCGCCGAGCCGGGGCGACATCGCCCAGTCGGCGCTCGCGATGATCGACGGCGACGACGGCACCTCGTGGCGCGCGCCGTCGACCGACCCGGCCGCGGTGACCCTCCGGCTGCCCGAACGGCAGCGGATCCGGTCGCTGCGGCTCCTCGTGAACGAGGCCGCCCCGGTCAGCATCCCCACCGAGGTCGAGATCACCGATCTGCGCCGGCCCAAGCGCACCGTCACCCGCGAGGTCGGCGAGGACGGCGACGTCGCCGTCCCCGCCGGCTGGCGCACCGACCGCCTCCGGATCCGGATCACCGAGACCGACCCCGCCTACGACCAACCCTCGAGCCTGGCCGACGCCACCGAGCTGCCCGCCGGCATCTCCGAGCTGCAGGTCAACGGCCGTGCGCTCGGCGACGGCAGGCTCCAGGCGGGCTGTGCCGACGGGCCTCACATCCGGGTGGGCGACCGGCTGCTGCGTACCTCGGTCAACGGGTCGCTCGCCGATCTGCTGCGCGGCGGCGAGGCCTCGCTGAGGGTCTGCGACACGGCGCCGATCACCCTGGCCGCCGGCGAGAACACGCTGCTCGCCGACCCGGCCCCGATCGCCTCGGGCTCCGCTTCGGCAGGTGGCGCGCTTCGGTTCGACAGCCTCGAGCTCAGTGCCGAGGTGATCGCCGACGCCGAGCCGCCGGTCGCGGTCGAGGTCGAGCGGGACGAGCGCGACGCCGCGGTCTCGGCGACCGTCTCCGCGGAGACCTACGACCGCGTCCTCGTCCTCCCGCAGAACATCAACCCCGGCGCCACCGCCACCCTGGACGGCGAGACCCTGCGCGCCCAGCGGGTCGACGGCTGGCAGCAGGGCTGGATCGTGCCCGCCGGAGCCGAGGGAGAGGTACGTTTCGGCTTCGCCCCCGAGGGCACCTACCGTGCCGGGCTGCTCGCCGGTGCGGGCGGCGCGGCGCTGGTCCTGGCGCTCGCGCTGGTGACCTCATGGCGCCGACGCGGCACCCCGCCCAGCCTCGAGCTGTTCCCCGTGGCCGCGCCGTGGCGGTGGTACGACGGCGGGCTGCTGGTCCTCGTCGCCGGTCTGCTCGCCGGCTGGTGGGGTGCGCTGGCCGCCGTGGTGGCCTGGCTGCTGCCGCGCCTGACCGGCCGCCGGCCAGCGGTCGTACGCCTCCTGGCCATCGGCTCCGGGGCCGCACTGCTCGCCGGCGCCCTCGCCGTCGAGATCCTCCCGACCGCCTGGGACCTGCCGTGGGACCCGCCGGCCTGGACGGCTCAGGCGCTCTCGCTGGCCGCCGTCGTGCTCGCGGCGGCCTCCGCCTCCGCGGGACCACGCTCGGAGGAGACATCCTTGCGCGAGGGCCTCAGCGCCGGCGGGCGCCAGTTGCGCAGCCGCATCACCCGGCGCTCGAACAAGCCGTAGGAGAGCGCCGCGATCGGGATCGTGACCACGAGAGTCATACCGAGGACGGTCCAGAAGCGGTCGGCGAAGACCTCGAAGCCGAGGACCTCCATGCCCATCAGCAGCACGAACATGTGGATCGAGAAGATGCCGTAGGAGATCTCGCCCAGGGCGCTGGGCACCGGGCTTGCCAGCCAGCGGCGCACCGGGCCCTCGAGCTCGGGCCCGAAGACCAGCGGGAACATCACGCACACCGCGACCGCGCCGTAGAGCACGCACTTGAGCGCCGACTCGGCCGGCGTCGGCGCATCCACGAGACCCGTCGGGCCGGTGATCGGCGTGCAGGCCGCGACGAAGAGCCCCAGCGCCAGCAGCCACCAGCCGGCCAGGTCGCGGGCCGCGCCATCCAGCCGCGCCCGCATGCCCGGGTCGACCGAGCACGCCGCGAGCGCGGTGCCGGCCAGGAACCACGGCAGGTAGGCCGGCAGCCACTCGGCCGCGAGCGGCTGCTCGAACCAGCTCCGGGCGCCGGCCGCGAACACCACGCCGCCGACCGAGAGCAGCAGCGAGACGACCAGCACGCGCCGTACGTCCAAGCGGTCGCGGGGCGTCAGCAGCCGCACCACCAGCGGCAGCGCGAGGTAGAAGGCGACCTCGGTGCACAGGCTCCACATGTGCGCCAGGCCGTAGGCGTGGGAGTCCTGGGTGTAGATCTGGGTCAGGGTCAGATTGGAGAGCCAGCCGCCGAGACCGACGTCGGAGTTCGCGGGGGCGGCGAGCAGGCAGACGATCACCACGACCCAGTAGAGCGGCAGGATCCGCAGCGCGCGCTTCCACAGATAGCGGCCCGTGCTCGGCGGGGGAGTTCCCGCGGCGCTGGCCGCGAACCACGGCCTGGCCAGCAGAAACCCGGAGATCACGAAGAAGATCGCCACGCCGAGGTCCAGGTGGGCGAGCATCGCCCCGGTCCAGCCACGCGGGTAGCGGCCGGTCTGGAACCCGACGTGGGTGAGCACCACCATCAGCGCGCCGACCGCGCGCAGGGCGTCGAGGGTGAGGAAGCGGCGGTCCATCAGTCACCTTCCTCGGCGCCCGAGATCGGGTCGCCGAACGGAACCACCTCGCCGACCTCGATGCCGCCCAGGCACGGCTTCGACCCAGGCGTCAGGCTCTGGAACCCGATGGAGTCGAACCGGCCCTCACCGGTCCGTACGTAGAGGCTGCGGTAGCCGGGCTCGATATCGACGTCGTAGGAGTGGTCGCCGGCCGTCACCCGCATCCGGCCGACGTCCTCGGCGCCCGCGGCGTAGGCGATCCGGACCCACCACCCGGCACCGGCGACGCCGCCGTCCAGACCCACCTCGAGCGGCGTCTGCCGCACCCGCAGCGGGCACTGGTCCGGGCTCGGGCTCGCATCGACGGCCCCGATGGAGCGCCGCTCGGGGTCGACGGCGGCAGGACGGATGTGCCCCTTGTCGTCGACCATGTAGAGATGATCGGTGCTGGCCCGCGGAAATGCCATCTTGTCCCCGAGCGGGCGCAGCACCCGGCTCACCTGGTTGTAGGGGTAGGAGGCGCCCCAGATCATCCACCCGGGCACCGGCCCGTCGGCCATCGGCAGCGGCTCGTCGACATCGGCCAGGTCGGCTTGAACCGTCTCGATGTAGCGCCGGGTGTTGTCGTCGTCGTGCCAGCCCTGGGCGTAGGAGTAGGACGAGAAGAGCCCCAGCGCCGCGACGACCGCGGTGGCGACCGCCACCCGCTTGGGCACGTCCAGGAACGGCGAGGTACGCGTCGGAGCCAGCGTCTCCACCGCCCCGCGCAGCGGCAGCGTGGCCAGCGCGAGCGCCATCGCGGTGACGGCGATCGTGTCGGTGAGATAGCGGTAGGCGAGCGCGATGTCGGCGCCGACGGCGCCTGCCCGGATGGCGGTGATCAGCGCGATGTCGACGACGAGGATGCCGCCCACGAGCCACCAGGCCCGCAGCGCGATCGAGCGGGTCCGGGCGAGCTCGTAGGTCAGCAGCGCCAGCACGCCGACCGCGAGCACCGAGACCACCGCCCCGGGCTCGGCCCAGCCCGCCGAGTTGCCCTCCAGCCAGGTCCAGCGCAGCGGGCCGCCGACCACGCCCGGCGCCCACGACTCGAACAGGAACCGCTGCGCGACCAGCGCGAACCCGTTGGCGTCCGAGCTGCCCGAGGCCTCCGAGGAGCCGGCGCCGAGGACGAGGTAGGCGACCACGGAGCCGATCGAGACGACCCCGTAGAGCAGCACGCCGGGTAGGTAGCGGGTCAAGACGGTGCGCAGCCGGGTCAGGATGTCGCCGGTGGCGAACCAGCCCAGCGCCAGCACGGCGTAGGGCCAGAACACCAGCATCGCCTTCTCGCCGAAGGCGATCGCGGCCAGGGTGATGACCATGGTCAGCAGGGCCCAGCGGAACCGCCGCGTACGCAGGTAGTTGAGGTGTGCCCACGACCCCCAGAAGATCGCGGCGAGGAACGGCAGCTGGGTGATGCCGGGGCCCCAGGACAGGAACGCCGGCAGGCTGATCGAGGAGAACAGGAACAGGGCCAGCGGCGGCAGGATCCCGCGCCGCGGGCCGAACGCGGAGCAGAGGAACACCAGCGCGCCGAGGCTCGCCACCGCCTGCAGCACCAGCAGCTCGACGGCCGGGTAGACCCAGGCGTACGGGTCGAGCGAGAAGTTCCAGGCCGTCAGCGCGAACGCGCCGGGCATGAGGTGGCCGGCGAAGCCGTGGAAGAGCAGGTCGGCCGAGAGCCCGTCCGACATCAGCTTCGACATGAAGTTGGCGTCGTCGAAGCGGTACCACGAACCGCTCAGTGCCCAGGCGCGGAAGGCCAGCTGGGCCACGATCAGGGCGAGCGCGGCCGTGACGACATGTCTGGGAGTCGCCAGCACGCCGTCGGCAGCGGGCGCGTCAGCGGGCCCGCCGGTGTGCCCGGCAGCGGTGGTCGTGGGGTGGGAGGAGGACACGAAGAGGAAGTGTCGCACAGCAGTTTGTGACCCGTTGCACACCTGGCCGGGTATTGCTGCTACGGTTCGCGGATCGAGGGGGGAACTGAGGCCTTGGGAGGGGCAGAAACATGCGAAGAGTGATTGGTTACGTCTTCTTGCTGGTCGGCGCGTTCGCGCTGGTCGCCGCCGCAGTAGCCGGCTTCTGGGGCAGGGACGCCGCGGCGACCGTGCCGCTCAACGTGAACACCACGACCGTCCTGGACGGCACCGCCAGCGGCGCGCTGGCCAAGTCCGACACCCCGGTTCCGGTGAGGTACACCCGGACCACCGAGGCGGCGCCGAAGGAGTCGACCGACGACGTCGTCGTCTTCGTCGAGGCCGGCTGCATCATGATCCAGGAGGGCGAGACGCCTCCGTGCGCCCGTGCTGAGGACGACGACCGCGTCGTGATCACGACCGAACGCGCCTACGCCATGGACCGCAAGTCCTCCGAGGTCGTCGAGGACCAGGCCAAGTACGTCGGTGAGGACCGCGCCGTCGAGGGCATGACCGGCCTGGCGGGCAAGTTCCCGTTCGAGACCGAGCGCCACGACTACGAGTACTGGGACGACACGCTCGGCACGACCGTCATCGCCACCTACGTCGACGACGTCGAGATCGAGGGTGTGAAGACCTACCAGTTCGAGGTCTCCGCCTCCTCCGACGACGAGATCCTGTCCAAGGGCGAGGACGGCGAGCCCGACACCGACGACGACGTCCGTGGCTCCTACGAGGCCACCCAGACGATCTACGTCGAGCCGACCACCGGGTCCTACATCGACCAGAGCGCGACCCAGAAGATGGTCACCAGCAGCGGCATGGTGCTGATCGACGCCGACATGAGCTACTCCGACGAGACGGTGTCCAACAACGCCCAGGACGCCAAGGACAACATCGCCCAGCTCAAGCTGATCGGCACCTGGATCCCCGTCGGCGGCGTCGTAGCCGGCCTGATCCTCCTGCTGGTCGGCCTGTGGCTGACGGTGCGCGGCCGCAAGCCCAACGGTGGCTCCCACGCCGCCGCCGACGACCGCACGCTGGTGGATGCCTGAGGCTCACCGCACACCGGAACCGACGTTCGCGGGCTCGAAGGCTGATGGCCTTCGGGCCCGCGCTCGATTTCGGTGGGGTGCGGCCGCCGGTGTCTAGCTCGCCAGATCCGCACCGAAGATCGCGGTGCCGGGGGTCAGCAGCCCCCGGGTCCGCGACCAGCCGCCCCAGATGCGCTCGTGGTCCTCGGGCCACTCCGGCTCGACCAGGTCGGTGATCCGGAACCCGGCGCCGGCCAGCAGCGAGACCCAGTCGCCGAGGGTGCGGTGGTGCTCGACGTACGACACCTTGCCGGTCTCGTCGTCGACCTCGACGTAGGGGGTGCGGTCCCAGTAGGACTGCGCGGCGATGAGGCCCTCGGGGCCGGGGTCGTCGGGGAACATCCACCGTGTCGGGTGGGTGATCGAGAAGGCGAAGCGGCCGCCGGGCCGCAGGACGCGGGCGGTCTCGGCGATCGCGTGGGCGATGTCGCTGACGAACTGCAGCGCGCCGAAGGAGCAGAAGACGATGTCGAAGGAGCCGTCGGCGAAGGGCAGGTCGGTCGCGGTGGCCTGCACCGCGGGCACGGCGACACCGGTCTGCTCGTCGAGGCGCCGCGAGTGCTGGAGCTGGCGGCCGGACAGGTCCAGGCCGATCGCGCGCCCGCCCTGGATGTTCACCCACCGCGAGCACTGACAGGCACCGGAGCCGAGCTCGAGCACGTCCTTGCCGCCGACGTCGCCGAGGACGCCTAGATCGGCCTCGGTCAGGCCCTCGGGGCCCCAGACGAACCCGGCCTCGCCGAGGAAGGGTCCGTGGGTCGCCTGGTACTCGTCGGCGTACCTGTCCCAGTCGGGGCCGTTGGCGCGGCGTGACTCGGCTTCGCCGACCGTACGCCGTTCGGCTCTGACGACCGGGCCGGTGGTGTCGATGGTTTCGATCGCGCCGAAGGGATCGATGGGCGCCTCCGGCCGGACGACCGGGGTGATGGCTTGGTCCACCCCCACAGCGTATGCCCCGCGAGGTGACGCCGACAGTTGGACGGAGCCTGTGACTGGAGCGTAGGCTTGGAAACTGCGTCTGAAGTCTGCCCGGGTCCCGGACCTAGTGGACCTTGGCCTGCTACCTCGACAGCCGGTTCACACCGGGCGACGAAGCCTGTTTGTGCTGGTGCCGGCGAGGGGCTGCCGACCCGAGACTCCAGATGTGTGTGACCCGACGATATCTGTCCACCCAAGGAAACCACCTCCCTTATGACGAGCACGCTCAACATTCCTCTTCCTGACTACGACGCGCCTCAGGTCGCGATCAACGACATCGGGTCGGAAGAGGACTTCCTCGCCGCGATCGACGAGACCATCAAGTACTTCAACGACGGCGACATCGTGGACGGTGTCATCGTCAAGGTCGACCGGGACGAGGTCCTGCTCGACATCGGTTACAAGACCGAAGGTGTCATCCCGTCGCGCGAGCTCTCGATCAAGCACGACGTCGACCCGTCCGAGGTTGTCGAGGTCGGCGACAAGGTCGAGGCCCTGGTGCTCCAGAAGGAGGACAAGGAAGGCCGCCTGATCCTGTCCAAGAAGCGCGCGCAGTACGAGCGCGCCTGGGGCACGATCGAGCAGGTCAAGGAGGAGGACGGCGTCGTCGAGGGCGCGGTCATCGAGGTCGTCAAGGGTGGTCTCATCCTGGACATCGGCCTGCGTGGCTTCCTCCCCGCCTCCCTCGTCGAGATGCGTCGCGTCCGCGACCTGCAGCCGTACGTCGGCCAGACCCTCGAGGCCAAGATCATCGAGCTCGACAAGAACCGCAACAACGTGGTCCTGTCGCGCCGTGCCTGGCTCGAGCAGACCCAGTCCGAGGTTCGCCACGGCTTCCTGACCCAGCTCCAGAAGGGTCAGATCCGCAAGGGTGTCGTCTCCTCGATCGTCAACTTCGGTGCGTTCGTGGACCTGGGCGGCGTCGACGGTCTCGTCCACGTCTCCGAGCTGTCCTGGAAGCACATCGACCACCCGTCCGAGGTCGTCACCGTCGGTGACGAGGTCACCGTCGAGGTTCTCGACGTGGACATGGACCGCGAGCGTGTCTCCCTGTCGCTGAAGGCGACGCAGGAGGACCCGTGGCAGCACTTCGCCCGCACCCACCAGATCGGCCAGATCGTCCCGGGTAAGGTCACCAAGCTGGTGCCGTTCGGTTCGTTCGTCCGTGTCGAGGAGGGCATCGAGGGCCTCGTGCACATCTCCGAGCTGGCCGAGCGCCACGTGGAGATCCCCGAGCAGGTCGTCCAGGTCAACGACGACGTCATGGTCAAGATCATCGACATCGACCTCGAGCGTCGCCGGATCTCGCTCTCGCTCAAGCAGGCCAACGAGACGGTCACCTCGACCGACGTCGAGGAGTTCGACCCGACCCTCTACGGCATGCCGGCGACCTACGACGACCAGGGCAACTACATCTACCCCGAGGGCTTCGACCCGGAGACGGGCGAGTGGCTCGAGGGCTACGACGAGCAGCGCGCGAAGTGGGAGGAGCAGTACGCTCAGGCCCACGCTCGCTGGGAGGCCCACATCAAGCAGCAGCAGGAGGCCGCCGAGAAGGCTGCCGAGGCCGGCGAGGCCACCTCCTACTCCTCGGGTGGCTCGGTCGACGAGACCGTCTCCGAGGACGAGGGCGGCTCCCTCGCCTCCGACGAGGCGCTCCAGGCTCTCCGCGAGAAGCTGACCGGCGGTCAGTGAACGCGTGAGCTTCTGAGCTGATGCTCTGAAAACGCACGAATGCCCGGCCCCTTTCGAGGGGCCGGGCATTCGCCTTTTAGGGCCACCTGGCGGCAGGCAGGCTGCTGCGGGGTTCGAAGGCCGGGTCGATGGCGTGGGACCGGGGCGCGGCCTTGGGGCGGTCGCCGTGGACGACGGCGAAGGTGGCGTAGGTGGCGAGGGCGAACAGTGCGAGGAGGATCAGTGCGGTGGTCATGGCAGTAATTCTTCGCTACCAGGTATTCCTGCCACATTGGCAGAAATGCCTAAGTTGCGCGATTTCCTGCCAACTGGCACCCTTCTGAGGTGCTTAGGAACGTCGCTGCGGTGATCTGGGACGGTGTCGCCCCCTTCGAGTTCGGTGCGGTCTGCGAGGCTTTCGCCATCGACCGCCGCGACGACGGGGTGCCCTACCTCGACTTCGCCGTGTGTGCGCCGACGGCCGGGATGGTGCGCACCAACCTCGGGTTCAAGGTCGAGGCACCCAACGGCCTGGAGCGCCTCGAGGAGGCCGACCTGATCGCCATCCCCGCGTTCGGCGGTCCCAGCGGCACCCTTCCCGTGGAGGTGAAGGACGCGCTGCTGCGCGCGCACGCCCGCGGGGCCCGGTTCCTCACCGCCTGCTCCGGCGCCTTCGCGCTGGGGGAGGCGGGCCTGCTCGACGGGATCGAGTGCACCACCCACTGGAAGTACGCCACCGAGCTGCAGCGCCGGTTCCCGGAGTCCCGGGTCGTCCCCGAGGTGCTCTACGTCGACACCGGCCAGATCGTCACCAGCGCCGGCACCGCCTCGGTGCTCGACGCCGCTCTGCACATCTGGCGCCAGGAGTACGGCGCCGCGGTCGCCTCCGCCGTCGCCCGTCGGATGGTCGTGCCGCCGCAGCGTGACGGGGGACAGGCGCAGTTCATCTCCCACCCGGTCCCCGAGCCCGACGCTGAGACGCTGGGACCCCTGCTGGCCTGGATCTCGTCCCATCTCCACGAGGAGCTCGACGTGGACTCGCTCGCCCGGCAGGTGCTGATGTCGCCGCGTACGTTCGCGCGACGGTTCCGCGCCGAGACCGGGGCCACGCCCTATGCCTGGATCACCGCCCAGCGGGTCCGCCGTGCCGAGGAGCTGCTGGAGCGCACCGAGCGGTCGGTGGAGTGGATCGCGGGTGAGGTCGGCTTCGGCAACGCCGCGGCCCTGCGCCACCACTTCACCCGGGTGCGAGGTCTCTCGCCCCAGGCCTACCGGCGCCGGTTCGCCTGCGGGGAGCCGGCCAGCGCCTAGTAGGTTGACGCCATGCGCGTAGGACTCACCGGCGGGATCGCCTCGGGGAAGAGCACGGTGTCGGAGCTGCTGGCCGGGTTCGGGGCGGTGATCGTCGACTCGGACAAGATCGCCCGTGAGGTCGTCGAGCCGGGCACGCCCGGCCTCGCGGCCGTCGTCGAGGAGTTCGGGCCGTCGGTGCTGACCGAGTCCGGGGAGCTGGACCGCGCCAAGGTGGGCGAGATCGTCTTCGCCGACGAGAGCGCCCGCGAGCGGCTCAACGCGATCGTGCACCCGCTGGTCGGGGCGCGCTCCGCGGAGCTCGAGGAGACCGCGCGGGCGGCGGGGAGGCTGGTCGTCAACGACATCCCGCTGCTGGTCGAGGTCGGCTACGCGCCGTTCTTCGACGAGGTGATCGTCGTCGACGTGCCGGTCGAGACCCAGGTCGAGCGCGCGGTCGCGCGCGGGATGACCGAGGCCGACGCCCGCGCCCGCATCGCCGCGCAGGCCAGTCGTGAGGATCGGCTCGCGGTCGCGACGTACGTCATCGACAACACCGGCACCCTCGAGGACCTGCGCAAGCGGGTGGAGGAGATCTACGACGCCCTCGCCAGTTCGTGAGATAGGCGGGGGTTGCTGACATACTCGGCCGCGTGACTGGGGGCAAGCACACCGAATCAGAGGATCAGCAGCGTCGTCCGAGGCGTTGGGTGCGACCGGTGATCGCGGGGGCGGTGCTGGCCCTGGCGGCCGGCGCTGGCGCGGCGGCGGTGACCGTCGGCATGCCGACGAGGGTCGAGGACGAGCCGAACAGGCCGGCTGCTGCCACCACGAAGACCGACCCGAAGAAGGACACCACGCCCCTGGGCTGGGGTCCGACGCGCGGAGAGCTCGCGACCGCTCGTGAGCTGGTCGCGGGCTGGGACGAGAAGCAGCTCGCCGGACAGGTGATCGTCGGCCGCTACCACGGCACCGACCCGGCCAAGGCCGCGAAGATGGTGCGCAAGCTCCATCTCGCCGGCGTCAGCGTGACCGGCGAGAACGTCGTCGACGAGGCGCAGGTGCGCGAGACGACCGCGGCGGTCTCCCGCGCGGTGGCGGCCGACGGCCGTACGTTCCCCGCGGTGATCGGCGTCGACCAGGAGGGTGGCGTCGTCTCCCACCTGCGCGGCGTGGCCACCGAGTTCCCGGAGTTCGCGCGCACGGGTGACGCCATCGAGGCGAAGCCGCGCAAGGGCATCGCGGCGACGACCGAGGCGGCGCGTACGACGGCGCTCGAGCTGCGCGACCTGGGCTTCACCTGGGCCTTCGCGCCGGTCGCCGACGTGACCGTCGGCGCGGCCGACCCGACGATCGGGTCGCGCTCGCCGAGCGAGAAGCCCCGGGTGGCAGCCACGGCGGTCTCCGCCGCGGTGCAGGGCTACAACGAGGCCGGTCTGGTCTCCACGACCAAGCACTTCCCGGGTCACGGAGCCGTCACCGGCGACACCCACCTCGGGCTCCAGGAGCTCGACTTCGGGATGAAGAAGCTCGAGCGCCGCGACCTGGTGCCGTTCGACGCCGCGGTCGATGCCGGGGCCCCGGCGGTCATGATCAGCCATGTCGACGTCAAGGCGGTGGCTCCCGGGAAGCCGGCCAGCATGGCCGCGCCGATCTACGACCTGCTCCGCGACGACCTCGACTTCACCGGCATTGCCGTCACCGACTCGCTGGGGATGGGCGCGGTGACGACCACCACGAAGAAGCCCTCGGTCGCGGCCCTGGAGGCCGGCGCCGACCTCCTGCTGATGCCGGCCAACTCCAAGGCCGCCCACCGCAGCGTGGTCAAGGCGCTGCGTTCCGGCCGTCTCGATCGCGGTCGCGTCGAGCAGGCGGCGGCGAAGGTCGTCGCCATGCAGCTGTGGCAGCAGCGCACCGCCGGAGCGGTGCCGGTGCCCGGTGACGTACGCGAGCAGGCGGAGAAGGCCTCTGCGGCGCTCTCCGAGGTGGCCTCCGAAGGCTGACGCCCTCGCTGGTGCGTTCGTGGCACCATCGACGCATGAGCGTCGTGCTGCACGTCGACCTGGACCAGTTCATCGCGGCGGTGGAGGTGCTGCGGCGGCCCGAGCTCGCCGGGAAGCCGGTGATCGTGGGCGGTCGTGGGGACCCGACCGAGCGGGCAGTCGTCTCGACGGCGTCC
The DNA here is from genome assembly GCF_036090055.1 of Nocardioides sp. NBC_00368. Lineage (NCBI taxonomy): Bacteria > Bacillati > Actinomycetota > Actinomycetes > Propionibacteriales > Nocardioidaceae > Nocardioides > Nocardioides sp. NBC_00368. Next base: position 2,132,086 of record NZ_CP107970.1, on the reverse strand, counting down.
TACGAGGCGCGGGCGCACGGGGTCGGCTCCGGGATGCCGCTGCGGCTGGCGGTGCGGAAGTGTCCCGACGCCGTGCTGCTGCCGGTCGACCACACCGCCTACGACGAGGCCTCGGCGGGCGTCATGGACACGCTGCGATCGCTGGAGTGGGGCGGCGTACCCGTCCTCGTCCAGGTCCTCGGCTGGGACGAGGCCTTCCTCGGCCCCGGCCCCGGCCACGGCGGCCTGGGGGATCCGGTGGCCTTCGCCCAGGACGTACGCCACCTCGTGCTCGAGCGCACCCGACTGCGCAGCGGGGTCGGTGTCGGCGACAACAAGCTGCAGGCGAAGCTCGCCACCGGGTTCGCCAAGCAGCGGGTCGACGGTGCGGTCGCGCGAGAGGCCGGTGCGGGCGGTCACGAGCCCGGACCGGACGGACAGCTGCGGGGGACCGGCGTCTACCGGATCACCCATGAGACCTGGGCCGCCGAGATGGGCCACCGTCCCACCGACGCGCTGTGGGGGATCGGGGCGAAGACCGCCAAGCGGCTCGCCCGGCTCGGGATCGAGACGGTCGCCGACCTGGGCGCGGCCTCGGCCGAGCGGCTGGCCGCCGAGATCGGCCCGACGACCGGTCCCTGGCTGCGCAGGCTCGGCCGCGGCGCCGACACCAGCCCGGTGGACCCCTCGCCGTGGGTCGCCCGTGGCCACGGCCACGAGGAGACCTTCCAGCAGGACCTCGTCGAGTGGCCCGACATCGTGGCCGCCACCCGCCGCCTGTGCGCCGAGTGCCTCGCGGACGTGGTCAAGGAGGGCCGCCCGGTCATCCGGGTCGAGATCAAGGTGCGGTTCAAGCCGTTCTTCACCGTCACCCGCGGCCACAAGCTCCCCGAGCCCACCCTCGACCCCGACCGCCTCGCGGACGAGGCCGAGGCGCTCCTGGAGCGGGTCGAGAAGGACCGCCCGGTCCGCCTCATCGGCGTACGTCTGGAGATGGCTCCGCCGCCCGGCGGCTACTGACCGCCGAAACCGTAGTTGTGGCGAGTCGAATCGGTAGTTGTGGGCGACGAGACTCCACATTCGTCGCCCACAACTGCATTCTCGCCCGCCACAACTACAGATTCGGCGCCCCTCTTACGAGGAGCGCCGAATCTTGGGCGTCTGCCGCCCCGATCTCCGACCTGTCGGCTACGCCGCCAGGTCGGGATCTGCGAAGCGGCGGAGCTTCTGCAGGGCCTCGCGCTCGAGCTGGCGCACGCGCTCGGCGGAGATGCCGTGCTTGACGCCGATGTCGGCGAGCTTGTGCTGACGGCCGTCGGTGAGGCCGTAGCGGGAGCGGACGATGTCGGCAGAGCGCTCGTCGAGCTGGCCGACCAGCGAGTTGAGCCGCTCACGCGACTCGACGTCGATGACGTCCATGTCGGGCGACGGCGCCGACTCCTGGGCCATCAGGTCACCCAGGGAGGTGTCGCCGTCCTCGTCGATCGGGGTGTCGAGCGAGACGTGGTCACGACCCCAGGAGAGCAGGTCGAGGACGCGGTCGATGTCCATACCGAGCTCGGCGGCGATCTCCTCCGGCTCCGGGTCACGGCCGAGCTGACGCTCCAGGGTGCGGCGGGCGCCGCCGACCTGGTTGAGCTCCTCGACGACGTGGACCGGGAGCCGGACCACGCGCGCCTGCTGGGCGATGCCACGGGTGATCGCCTGACGCACCCACCAGGTGGCGTACGTCGAGAACTTGTAGCCCTTGGTGTAGTCGAACTTCTCAACGGCCCGGATCAGGCCGGTATTGCCTTCCTGGATCAGGTCCAGCATCGGCATCTGGGCGCGACCGTACTTCCGTGCGATCGACACCACCAGACGCAGGTTGGCGTTGATGAACTCGCGGGTGGCGCGGTGACCCTCCTCGGCCAGCCACTCCAGCTCCGCTCGGGTGGCTCCACCGGGTGCCTTCTTGCGGCCTACGCGGCCCTCGGCCAGGAGATGCTCGGCCATCAGGCCGGCCTCGATCGCCTTGGACAGCTCAACCTCTTTGGCAGCATCCAGGAGCTCGTTGCGGGCGATCTCGTCGAGATACAGCCCGACGCTGTCACGCCCCTCGATCTCTCGGGTGGCGGTTGCGGTGCGTGTCGCCATGGGAACCTCCTCACGGTGAGGTTTGTGGCCTCACGGTGGTTTCAACGCTTCGCCCCTCCCAGGTGTTCCCTGGTAGAGCGCCTTGTCATCGAATCCGTCTTCGATCTCTTGTCCGGTTCGACGTACGCGGCAGGCGATAAGTTGCATCGCGAGGTGAATCTCAGGGGTTTCTCATGGAGTACCCCGAGATCCCCGCAGATATGCCCAGGCCGTGTCTCCCGAATCCACGCCCGCTACGCGACGTTTCGCATCCGATCTGGCTGCGTTGGCGCCGCTCGAAAGCCTCCAGGCTGCCTTCGCAGCGCCGCCTTGCCAGATCGGCCCGAAACGCCGCTCGCGGCCGCCGTGTCTTCGAGAGACACGGCCTACGAAGAGGTCACCTGGTCGATCATCCAGGCGAGGCTGAACGCCCGGTCCTCCCACGCCTTGTAGCGCCCCGAGACCCCACCGTGTCCGGCCGCCATCTCCGTCTTCAGCAGTACGTCACCCGGATTCTCGGCCGTCGCGCGCAGCTTGGCGACCCATTTCGCCGGCTCGACGTAGAGCACCCGGGTGTCGTTGATGCTGGTCTCGGCCAGGATCGGCGGGTAGTGCTGTGCGGTGACGTTCGTGTAGGGGTCGTAGGAGGACATGTAGTCGTAGATCTCCTTGTCGGCCTCCGGGTTGCCCCATTCGTCGTACTCGGTCACCGTCAGCGGCAGCGTCGCGTCGAGCATCGTGGTCAGCGCGTCCACGAACGGGACGGCCGCGACGACGGCGCCCACGGCGTCGGGCGCCTGGTTGGCGACCGCGCCCATCAGCAGCCCGCCGGCGGAGCCACCCTCCGCGATGATCGTGGACGGCGTCGACCAGCCCGACTCGGCGAGGTGGCGCGCACAGGCGATGTAGTCGGAGAAGGTGTTCTGCTTCTTCAGCATCTTGCCGTCGTCGTACCAGGCCCGGCCCATCTCGCCACCACCACGGATGTGGGCGATCGCGAACCCGATCCCGCGGTCCAGCAGGCTCAGCCGCGCGATCGAGAAGTAGGGGTCCATGCTGGCCTCGTAGGAGCCGTAGGCGTAGAGCAGCACCGGGATCGGGCCCTGCTCGTGCAGCCCCTTCTTGGCCACGATCGAGATCGGCACGCGTACGCCGTCCTCGGCCGTCGCCCACAGCCGGTGCTCCTCGTAGTCGTCGCGGTCGTAGCCACCGAGCACCGGGGCCTGCTTGCGCAGGGTCAGCTCGCGGCTGCGTACGTCGTAGTCGTAGACGGAGGCCGGGGTGCGCATCGTGGTGTAGCCGAGCCGCACGACGGGGGTCTCGAAGGTCGGGTTGGAGCCGGAGCCGATGGTGTAGAGCTCGTCGTCGAACTTCACCAGGTAGTCGTCGGCCACGCCGTCCACGCCGAGCTCCAGGATGCGGAGCTGGGTCAGGCCCTCGCTGCGCTGGTGCACGACCAGGTGGCCGGCGAAGGCGTCCACGTCCTCCAGGCGTACGCCGGGGGTGTGGGCGATCAGCGGCCGCCACTCGGAGCGCGGGGTCGGCGCGACCGGCGCGGTGGCGATCTCGAAGTCGGGGCCCGAGGCGTTGTGGGTGACGAGGAAGACGTCCTCGCCCGCGATGGTGGCGTGCTCAACCGAGTACTCGACACCCTCCTCGCGGGCGGCGAAGACCTGCCAGCCGGCGTCGGGGTCGTCGAGGTCGAGGAAGCGGTACTCGGCGGTGATCTTCGCGGCCGTCCCGATGAACATGAACCGGTCGGACTTGGTGCGTCCCACGCCGACCCAGAACCGGTCGTCGGTCTCGTGGAAGACCAGCTCGTCCTCGTCCTGGCTGGTGCCGAGGCGGTGGCGCCAGATCTTGTCGGCGCGCCAGGACTCGTCCGCGGTCGTGTAGTAGAGGTTGGCGGAGTCACGGTCCCAGGTGGCGCCGCCGTGGACGTTGGTGAGCTCGTCGGTCAGCAGCTCGCCGGTGGTGAGGTCCTTGACGCGTACGGTGTAGCGCTCGTCGCCGGTCACGTCGGTCGCGTAGGCGAGCAGCGTGGTCGACGGGCTGACGGAGGAGCCGCCGAGGCTGAAGAAGTCGTGGCCCTCGGCGAGTGCGTCCAGATCGAGCAGCACCTCCTCACCGGGGAGGGCCGGCTGGTCGTGGGTGACGTCGGCCGGGGTCGGGGGAGTCCAGTCGTCGGGGTCGGCGACCTCGACCCGGCAGCTCGCGCCGTACTGCTTCCCCTCGAAGCTGCGGCCGTAGTACCAGTAGCCGCGCGAGCGCGTCGGGACGCTCAGGTCGGTCTCGAGCGTGCGCGCCTTGATCTCCTCGAAGATCTGCGAGCGCAGGTCGGCCAAGTGGTCGGTCTGCTCCTTGGTGTAGGCGTTCTCGGCCTCGATGTAGGAGATGACCTCGGGGTTCTCCTTGTCGCGGAGCCACTCGTAGTCGTCGGTCCGGGTCAGGCCGTGGAACTGCTTCGACGAGGGCTTCTTGGGAGCGATCGGCCAGGGCATCGAGGAGCGGTCTGCAGACATGAACGAGACCCTATCCTCGCGACCCTCGAACGCCCGACCGCAGCACCGGCGCGCCTGGCGCATCGCATCGCGCTATCGCACACCCGGGTCGCTCGGCGCAATAGCGCACCACCGGCCACGACGGCGGGATCCCAGGCCGGGGGAGAGGGCTCAGGACTCGGTGTAGGGCTGCAGGTCGGGGTCGTCGGTGGCGTAGGACCTCACCGGGCCGGCGGGAGTCTCGGCGGTCTCGAAGCGCACGGTCACCACGCCTCGCCCCGATCCCCAGACCCAGCCGCGGCCCATCTCCGTGTGGACCACGTCCATCCCGGCCGCCCAGGTGGGACGCCGTGCGGGCTCGGGCAGTGGGAGCTCGGGCTCGGTGTCGTCCTCGGCGTCGTCGCCGAAGAGGTCTTCCTGGATCCAGTCGGCGAGACCGGAGACGCCGACCCCGAGAAGGCGTACGCCGCCGGCCGTCTCGCCCGCGGTGAACAGCTCGCCGAGCAGGGTCCTGGCCAGGCGGGCGATGGTGCCGGCCTGGTCGGTGGGCGCTGGCAGGGTCGCGGAGCGGTTGATCGTGGTGAAGTCGTAGAGCCTGACCTTGATCGTGATCGTGCGGCCCGAGAGCCCGTTCTTCTTCAGGCGGGCGGCGACCTCCGTGGCCTGCCGGGTGAGGATCTGCTCCATCAGCGGCCGGTCCGTCAGGTCGGTGTCGTAGGTGCCCTCCACGCTGACCGACTTGGTCTCGCGCTCGGGCTCGACGCGCCGGTCGTCCTGGGCACGGGCCAGCTTGTAGAGGTTGGTGCCGTGGGACTTGCCCACGAGGCGTACGAGCTCCTCGACGCTGACCTGCTCCAGATCGGCCACGGTGTGGATGCCGGCCCGGCGCAGGCGCTCGGCGGTGGCCGGGCCGACGCCCGGGATCACCTTGACGTTCATCGGGCGGAGCAGGTCGAGCTCGGTGTCGGGCGCGACCACGACCAGGCCGTCGGGCTTGTCCAGGTCGCTGGCGATCTTGGCGATGAACTTCGAGCTGGCGAGGCCGACGCTCGCGGTCAGACCGCCGGTGACCTCGGCGACCTCGGCGCGGATCCGGGCGGCGGTCTCGGTGACCGTCTCGACCTCGAGGTCGGGCAGGTCGGCCGCGGCGAGATCCACGAAGGCCTCGTCGAGCGAGAGCGGCTCGACCAGCGGGGACAGGTCACGCAGGATCCCGAAGACCTGCTCGCTGACCTTCTTGTAGGCGTGGAAGCGCGGGTAGAGGAAGGCGGCGTGGCCGCACAGCGCGCGGGCCTCGCGTGTCGACATCGCCGAGCGAACCCCGAAGGTCCTGGCCTCGTAGGAGGCGGTGCTGACCACGCCGCGCCCGCTGATGCCGCCCACGACCACAGGCTTGCCGCGCAGGGACGGCTTGTCGCGCTGCTCGACCGAGGCGAAGAACGCGTCGAGGTCGAGGTGCATCACCGACGCGTGCGCTCTCATGGTGGCAACCTATCGGGCAGCGGGGACAATCCGTTCCGGGCCAGTTGTCGTCCACACGATCGATTGAGGACGGAGTTGTCCACAGGCACCGGTTTTGTCCCGGAAACTGTCGGTGGGTCGCGGGGAGTGTGGTCCGCATGACCACGAAACTCTCCATCGCCCGTCCCGAGGACGTCCTGGCGGCAGTTCCCATCCTGCTGGGCTTCCAGCCCGAGAAGTCGATCGTCATGCTGACCTTCGGCGGTGAGCACCAGGTGCACGGCCGGATCGACCTCCCACCTCCGGGAGAGGTCGAGGGCTGCCTCGACAGTCTCCTCCTGCCCGCCGTCCGTCATCAGGTGCGCGGGGTCCTGCTCGTCCTCTACGACAGCGGCCCGCGCTTCGGGCTGAAGATCGCCCGGCGGCTGGCCGAGAGGCTCGCCGAGTGCGACATCGACCTGATCGGCTGCCTCCGCGTGCAGGACGGCCGGTGGTTCGACCCGCTCGGGTTCCACGGCGTCCCTGACGACGGCGTCCCATTCGACGTCGGTGCCCACCCGTTCCGTGCCCAGGCGGTCTACGACGGGCACATGATGCGCCGCTCACGCACCGAGCTCGCTGCCTCGATCGCCGCGGTCCCGGCGGCCGTCGCCGAGACGGAAACGGCGCTGGCCCAGGCCTCGTCGATGAAGATCTACGAGGTCGGCCGCCTGGTCGACGACGCAGTCGCCGGGACGGTGCTGTCGGCCGACCAGATCGCCTCCCTGCTGCTGGCCCTGTGCGACCCGCAGCGGCGAGACGCCGCCTGGGGCGGGATGACCCGGGACGAGGCCAGGGCCCACGTGCGCCTGTGGACCGATGTCGTACGCCGCAGCCCCGAGGACCACGTGGCCTACCCGGCGGCGGTGCTGGCCTTCGCCGCCTGGCTGGGCGGAGACGGCGCGCTCGCCTGGTGTGCGCTGGACCGGTGCTTCGCGAGCGAGCGCCACCACGGTCTCGGGCTGCTGGTCGCCCAGATGCTCGAGGGCGCCGTTCCGCCGACCGCCTGGGAGGAGGCGCTGAGCCGGTCGGACCTTCCCGCCTAGTCGTTGCGGTAGCGCAGCCGCTTCCACCGGCGGCTCAGCCCCGAGCGCGGGTCTACCCAGGCGTTGCGGGTGACCACGACGTACGTCAGGGGTGCCCCGAGCTCGCGAAACGCCTGCCGGGCAGCTGCGAGCCAGCGGAGGTCGACGTCCTCGACGTCCAGGCCTCCGGCGCGGGTCAACCACACGATCGGGTCGGGCACGCCGACCCGGCGCCGCATGCTGTGGATGATGTCGGCCCGCAGCCACTGGTCGGTGGGCTCGTCCTCACGGTGGGCGTGCACGACCTCCTTGCCGCCGGGGACGCCGAGGTGGACCAGCGCCAGGAACGACCGCCGGTGCTCGGTGGCGGTGTGGTCGAGCACCGCTCGTCTGAGCCGCTTCTCCAGCACGGGGGAGAGCGGCTCGTGCAGCCCTTCGACGGACGTCTCTGACAGGACGGACATAGTGGCCATGGGCCCAGCGTGCAACGGATCCAGGATCGGCGCGACCCGCTATCCACAGGCATGAGCAGGTGCTGCACCGCGAGATGAGGCAGGATGTCCCTTATGCCTTCGCTCCACATCACCGGCGACGAGGCCGCCGACAAGCTGCTCTCCGAAGACCCGTTCGCGCTGCTGCTGGGCATGGCCCTGGATCAGCAGTACCGGATGGAGGATGCGTTCAAGGGAGGTCACAAGCTCGTGACCCGACTCGGACATCTGGATCCCGCCCGGATCGCCGAGATGGACCCCGAGGAGTTCAAGACGATCGCCTCCACCCCGCCGGCGATCCACCGGTTCCCCGGCTCGATGTCGGCGAAGGTGCAAGGGATCGCGGCCATCGTCACCTCTGACTACGGCGGCGACGTCACCCGGCTGTGGACCGAGGCCACCAGCGGCAAGGATCTGCTCAAGCGGGTTCAGGCGCTCCCGGGGTTCGGGAAGCAGAAGGCGCAGATCTTCGTCTCGCTGCTGGCCAAGCAGCTGGGCGTGCGGCCCGAGGGCTGGGAAGAGGCCGTCGGGGACTATGCCCTCGATGGTTACCGTTCTGTGGCTGACGTCGTCGACGTTGCGTCGTTGCAGAAGGTGCGTGACTACAAACAGCAGAAGAAGGCCGCAGCCAAAGCAGCCGGATGAGTTGGCAGGTGAGACGATGCCCCGGATGGGGACTGTTCACCACCACCGTGGCAGAATGAATCTGCGGCTCTTGACGACCCCGGGCCCTGCCGCGCCCAAACTGAGTTTTTGATAAGTCTCGACCAAGTTCGACGGAGAGGTGTTCGTGTCCTCGAACGCGCGCAAGATACCCGCTGAGGTACTCGCCCACCCTGCCGTGAAGGCACTGATCGACCAGGCCAAGCCGACCGGACGTGTGAGCCCCGACCAGGTCCGCCAGGCCAGCGAGGATGCTGCGGTCGAGCCCAGGCATCTGAAGGCACTGCTCGGTCACCTGAGCACGCTCGGCATCTCGGTGGACCTCGGCACCGCAGTCACCGGCCGTGCCGCGGCGGCGACGACCTCGACCCGCAAGACGACCACGGCGAAGGCGCCGGCCAAGAAGGCCGCCGCCAAGAAGGTCGCTGCCGAGGCCGAGAAGCCGGCGGAGAAGCCGGCCAAGGCCGCGGCGAAGAAGGCCGATGAGCCGGAGCCCAAGAAGACGACCGAGATCGACGAGGACGGCGAGGAGATCGTCCTCGAGGACGTCGAGGTCGACGTCGACGACGTCGACGAGATCGATGTCGACGACTCGGACGACTCCGACGACTCCGACGACGAGGCCACGGTCGTCCAGATCGGTCCCGACGGCAAGAAGGTCCTGCCCGACATCCCTGACGAGCAGTTCGAGAAGGACGTCGCCGCCGATCCCACGATCAAGGAGGACGAGAAGGAGGCCGAGAAGCAGAGCTTCGTGGTCTCCACCTCCGACGACACCGACGAGCCCGAGCAGACCGTCATGGTCGCGGGCGCGACCGCCGACCCGGTCAAGGACTACCTCAAGCAGATCGGCAAGGTCCCGCTGCTCAACGCCGAGATGGAGGTCGAGCTCGCCAAGCGGATCGAGGCCGGTCTCTTCGCGGAGGAGAAGCTCGGCAAGGGCGGCAAGATCACCCCGAAGATCCTCGACGAGCTCGAGTGGATCGCCGAGGACGGCAAGCGTGCCAAGAACCACCTCCTGGAGGCCAACCTCCGACTGGTGGTCTCGCTGGCCAAGCGCTACACCGGCCGCGGGATGCTCTTCCTCGACCTGATCCAGGAGGGCAACCTCGGTCTGATCCGTGCGGTCGAGAAGTTCGACTACACCAAGGGCTACAAGTTCTCGACCTACGCGACCTGGTGGATCCGTCAGGCCATCACCCGCGCGATGGCCGACCAGGCCCGCACCATCCGTATCCCGGTGCACATGGTCGAGGTCATCAACAAGCTGGCCCGCGTGCAGCGCCAGATGCTCCAGGACCTGGGCCGCGAGCCCACCCCGGAGGAGCTGGCCAAGGAGCTCGACATGACCCCGGAGAAGGTCATCGAGGTCCAGAAGTACGGCCGCGAGCCGATCTCGCTCCACACCCCGCTGGGCGAGGACGGCGACTCCGAGTTCGGTGACCTGATCGAGGACTCCGAGGCGATCGTCCCGGCCGACGCGGTCTCGTTCACGCTGCTTCAGGAGCAACTGCACGCGGTGCTCGACACGCTCTCCGAGCGTGAGGCGGGCGTCGTGAGCATGCGCTTCGGCCTGACCGACGGCCAGCCGAAGACTTTAGACGAGATCGGCAAGGTCTACGGGGTCACCCGCGAGCGCATCCGTCAGATCGAGTCCAAGACGATGTCGAAGCTGCGACACCCGTCGCGTTCGCAGGTTTTGCGCGACTATCTCGACTGATCTGGCTAAGATCACCCCGAACGCCTTCCCGGACATCTGGGAGGGCGTTCGCCATTTCCGCGGAGAAGCGGGGGCCGAGAAGGTAGTTGTGGGCGACGAAACCACAGTTTCGTCGCCCACAACTACCTTCTCGGCCCGCCAGAACTACCGACTCGGCGGGGGCGGGGTCAGGTGAGGAAGAGCCCGACGACCCAGGTGATGGTCGCGAGGGTCGCGGCGGTGGCGTCGATGAGGATGAACAGGCCGATCGCCTTCAGTGCGTGCCAGGTGGAGGCCCAGGCGTCGCCGGCGTCGCCGCCGTGGCGGCGCAGCTCGGCGAGGAAGACGCCGAGCGGAAACCCGACGAAGACGCCGACGACCGGGATCACGAAGAAGCCGATGATGGCCAGGATCGCGCCGACGATCTGGGTGGACAGCGGCATCCCGGAGTCCTTGAGGCGCTTGCCGGGGATGGCGTACTTGGTGATCAGCCCGATGGCGATGAGGGCGGCGGAGATGCCGAAGATCACCCACCCGGTGGGCTCTCCCAGCCAGATGGCCCAGCCCAGGATCGCGGCGGCGACGAGGAGCGCTCCGCCGGGGAGGACCGGGACGATGATGCCGGCGATGCCGAAGGCGATGACCAGCGCGACGAGAACTTCGACGAGACTCACGGGGCGACCCTAGCCGTAGAGGCCAGGGAAGATGCGCCGGAGGCCCGGACCGTCGTGGTCCGGGCCTCCGGGGGAGTTGGTGGGTGGGGTCAGTTCTTCTCGGTGAGCTTGTGCGTCTCGTCGGTGATCGAGCTGGCGATCTCCTTGAGCTTCTCACCGTGCTCGCGGGCGTGATGGGCGCAGAACAGCAGTTCGCCGCCGGAGTGGAGCTCCGCGCGTACGTAGGCCTGCGCTCCGCACCGGTCGCAACGGTCCTCGGACGTGAGCGGCGAGCTGGTGGCAACGGCAGTGGTCACATCGGCCTCATTTCTGAATCATGATTGCGCCGGGATAACGTACGTGAGTCGTGGAAGATTCCCTAGATCGCTAGCGTTTCCTCGCGGACTCTTACCTCCGTCGCACCTCTAATCCTTGCAGTTGTCGCTCCGGGTTGGGGATCCGGGTCGGACCTACCCCACGGGACATCGCTGTCCGTGACAGACATTCTTACCTGTCAATCGATCATTTCGTGCATCGAAACCCGCAAGTTCCGCGTAACGGACCGATCACGACGTACGTGTGCCGCCGGATGGTGCCGGGGCCGGTTGCCGCGTGCCTGCGTGAGACCCGGGCGTGTCGCACGGTAGATTTCATTCGAGCAACACCCCGCCGCACCCCCCCGAGCAACATCGCAGCAACGCAGTACAGCCAGGAGCCGATCATCTCTGACAACACCTACAACGCCGCGCACCTCCTCGTCCTCGAGGGCCTGGAGGCGGTTCGCAAGCGTCCCGGTATGTACATCGGCTCGACCGACACCCGGGGTCTCATGCACTGCCTGTGGGAGATCATCGACAACGGCGTCGACGAGGCGCTGGCCGGAGTGGCCGGCCACGTCGAGGTCACGATGCACCCCGACGGCTCGGTGGAGGTCTACGACGACGGCCGCGGCATCCCGACCGACAAGGAGCCCCGCACCGGGCTCCCGGGCGTCGAGGTGGTCGCGACCAAGCTGCACGCGGGCGGCAAGTTCGGCGGTGGCTCCTACAACGCGACCGGTGGTCTGCACGGCGTCGGCCTCTCGGTCGTCAACGCGCTCTCCAGCCGGATGGACATCGACGTCGACCGCTCCCCGGCCCAGCAGGGGATGTCGTTCCGTCGCGGTGTGCCGGGCGTGTTCGACGGCGACGGCCCCACAGCCGGCTTCACGCCTCAGAGCGGCCTGAGCCGCAAGGGCAAGCGGGTCGCCAAGGGCAAGACCGGCACCAGGGTCAGGTTCTGGCCCGACCGGCAGATCTTCACCAAGGACGCCCGCTTCGAGCTCGACGGCCTGCTCGGCCGTGCCCGGCAGACCTCCTTCATCGTCCCCGGCCTCGAACTGGTCATCCGCGACCTGTCCGGAGCGGATCCGGTCGAGGAGAAGTTCCGCCACGACGGCGGCATCGCCGAGTTCGTCGACTTCCTGGCCAAGGACGAGCCGGTCAGCGGCGTACTCCGCCTGCAGGGGTCGGACACCTTCACCGAGACCGTGCCGATGCTCGACGACGCCGGCCACATGACCCCGCAGGACGTCGAGCGCGAGCTCGGCGTCGACATCGCGGTGCGGTGGGGGAGCGGCTACGACACCGAGATCCGCTCCTTCGTCAACGTGATCGCCACCCCGAAGGGCGGCACCCACGTCAGCGGCTTCGAGAACGCGCTGACCAAGACCTTCAACGACGCCATGCGCGCGGCCAAGGTGCTCAAGGTCAACGACAAGGACATCGTCAAGGAGGACGTCCTCGAGGGCCTGACCGCCGTGGTGACGGTGCGCCTGGCCGAGCCCCAGTTCGAGGGCCAGACCAAGGAGATCCTCGGCACGCCAGCGGCTCGCAGCGTGGTGCGCAAGGTCGTCGCCGCGGAGATGAAGACGTTCCTCACCGAGTCCCGCGGTGCCCAGAAGCAGCAGGCCAAGCTGGTGATGGAGAAGGTCTACGCCGCCTCCAAGACCCGGCTCTCGCTGCGTCAGCAGAAGGAGAACCAGCGGCGCAAGAACGCGCTGGAGTCCTCCGCGCTGCCCTCCAAGCTCGCCGACTGCCGCACCACCGACGACCGTGCCGAGCTCTTCATCGTCGAGGGTGACTCCGCGCTCGGCACCGCCAAGGTGGCGCGCAACTCGGAGTTCCAGGCGCTGCTGCCGATCCGCGGCAAGATCCTCAACGTCCAGAAGGCCTCGGTCGGCGACATGCTGAAGAACGCCGAGTGCTCCTCGATCATCCAGGTGGTGGGGACGGGCACGGGGCGCAGCTTCGACCTGGACGCGGCGCGCTACGGCAAGATCATCTTCATGGCCGACGCGGACTCCGACGGCGCCCACATCCGTACGCTGCTGGCGACGCTGTTCTTCAAGTACATGCCCGAGCTGATCGCCGCTGGCAAGGTCTACACCGCGGTCCCGCCGCTGCACCGGATCGAGATCTCCAACCCGAAGAAGGGGATGGAGAAGTACATCTACACCTACTCCGACCCGGAGCTGCAGCGGAAGCTCGCCGAGCTGAAGAAGAAGAACGTCAGCTGGAAGGACCCGGTGCAGCGCTACAAGGGTCTGGGTGAGATGGACGCCGACCAGCTGGCCGAGACCACGATGGACCCCCGTCACCGGACGCTTCGCAGGCTGACCCTGGACGACGCCGACGAGGCCGCGGCGGTCTTCGACCTGCTGATGGGCTCCGATGTCGCCCCGCGCAAGGAGTTCATCGTTGCCGGGGGCGGTCAGCTCTCCGAGACCGACCTCGACTTCTAGGCGCCACGGTGGACCAGAAGGCAGCACGGACAGCGGCGACCAAGGCGTTCAAGGCCGGCGGGATGCCGCTGCGCAAGGGCCATCACCGGCTCGGTGACCCGAAGAGCGACGACATCGTCTGGTACATCGACCTGCGCGCTCAAGGGGCCGGCCCGACCGCGCCGCTGCGCTTCGAGATCGGCTGCTGGGTCGCCGCCCTGGGCCACCCGGAGCCCGAGGGCGGTCCGGTCGACTGCCCGCTGCTCCTGGACCGGCCGGTCGCGGCGACCACCCCCGCCGAGATCGGCGAGGAGGTCGGTGAGCTCGTCGGCCTCGTCGGTGACCTGGATTCGGTCTCCGCGTTGCGCGACGCGCTGACCGATGGAGCGCTCGGGCGGCCGCTGGTCGACCAGTCGCTGCGTACGTATCTGGAGGGTTAGCGCTCAGCGAGCAGCGCGAAGAGGTCGCCGACCTCGCCCAGGTGGCCGAGCTTGTCCGGGTTGAGCACGTTGTGCATGCGGACGATCCGGCCGCCGTCGACGTCGAGCGCGATGACGCCGAGCAGGGCGCCGTCGGCGCCACGGGTGAGCATCGCCGGCTGGCCGTTGGCGTGGGAGATCTCGAGGCGGACGCCGAAGCGCTCGCCCTGACGCATGAGCCCGAGCAGGAAGCGGGCGACGGCGACGGCGCCGAGCATCGGCTTCTGGATGGCGGGCGCTCGGCCGCCGCCGTCGGCGACGAACACGACGTCGTCGGCGAGCAGCCGCTCCAGGCCGCTGACGTCGCTCGCGGACAGCGCGGCGACGAACTGGGCGGCGAGCTGGTCGCGGCGCTCGGCTGAGGGCTCGAAGCGTGGCGTGCCGTCGGCGATCCGTTTGCGGGCGCGGGTGAAGATCTGACGGCAGTTGGTCGCGCTCTTGTCGACGATCGGGGCGATGTCCTCGTAGTCGTAGCCCATCACCTCGCGCAGCACGAACACCGCGCGCTCGACGGGCGTGAGCGACTCCAGCAGGACCAGGAACGCGGTGCTCACGGTCTCGTCGAGCTCGATGCGGTGGCTCGGGTCCTCGTCGGAGACCAGGATCGGCTCGGGCAGCCACGGCCCGACGTACTGCTCACGTCGATGGCGGGCCGAGCGCAGGGTGTCGATGGCGATCCGGGTGGTGACGGTGGTCGCGTACGCATCCAGGTTGTCGACCTCGCCCGACTCCTGTGTGCTGCGGTGCATCCGCATGAACGCCTCCTGCACGATGTCCTCGGCCTCGGCGACGCTGCCGAGCATCCGGTAGGCGATCGAGAACATCAGCGGGCGAAGCCCGTCATGGGCGGTTGCGAGGTCCACGAGTGCAGGACCTTACGCCAGCTGTCACAGGAGCGCAGGTCGTTTCGTCGGTGGGATCAGACAACGACGAGAGGAACATGAGATGCGCATCTTCATCGCAGGCGGAACCGGCGCGGTCGGCATCAGGATGGTGCCGCTGCTGGTGGCCGCCGGACACGAGGTGTACGGCTCGACCCGCCACGAGGCTGGGTGCGAGACCCTGGCCGGCCTGGGCGCGACCGGGATCGTGATGGACCCGCTGGACCCGCAGAGCGTCGCCGACGCCGTCACCAAGGCTTCGCCCGAGGTGATCGTGCACCAGCTCACCGCGCTGGGCAGCCTCAGCGGGAACCTGAAGAAGTGGGACCAGGACTTCGCGATGACCAACCGGCTGCGCACCGAAGGCACCGACCACCTGCTGGCGGCGGCTCGCGCGGCCGGCGTGCGGCGGTTCGTGGCGCAGAGCTTCGGCGGGGGCTGGACCCTCGAGCGCACCGGCGGCTGGGTCAAGGACGAGACCTCATCGCTCATCGCAGACCCCGGCAAGGAGGCGCGGGGCACCCTGGCGGCGATCCGCCACCTGGAGTCCGCAGTCACTGCGGCGACCGACCCTTCGACAAGCTCAGGACACCGCCTCGAGGGCGTCGTGCTGCGCTACGGCAACTTCTACGGCCCCGGCAACGCTGCGTCCCGTGACGGTGCCATCGGTGAGCTGCTGCGCAAGGGCAAGATGCCGGTGGTCGGCGGCGGCACGGGGGTGTGGTCGTTCGTCCACATCGACGACGTGGCCTCCGCGACCGTCGCGGCCATCGACCGGGGCGCGCCGGGCATCTACAACATCGTCGACGACGAGCCCGCGCCGGTGAACCAGTGGATGCCGTACCTGGCCGAGCAGGTCGGTGGCCGGAACCCGATGCGGCTCCCGGCCTGGCTCGCACGGCCGCTGATCGGTGAGTTCGGGGTCGCGCTGATGACCTCGGTGCGGGGGTCGTCCAACGCCAAGGCCAAGCGGGAGCTCGGCTGGACGCCGTCCTACCCGACCTGGCGCGAGGGCTTCCGGACCGGGATCGGCTGATGCTGGTTATGGTGGCGCGGTGAAGATGATCGCGTTGCAGGACGAGTGGTGGCCGGCGATGACCTGCTTCGGGTGTGGGCCGGCCAACGCGGAGGGGCTCCAGCTGAAGAGCTATCCGCAGCTGGACGGGAGCGTGACCGCGACCTTCCAGCCGTGGCCGCAGCACGACAACGGCGGCGGGTTCCTCAACGGCGGGATCATCGCGACCCTGCTCGACTGCCACAGCGCTGCCGCGGTGCACCAGGAGGCCTTCCTCAACGGCTGGATGCCCGCCGAGGGGGAGTCGCTGGCCTACGTGACGGCCGGGATCGACGTACGCTACCGTCGGCCGGCCCCGCTCCGGGAGCCGGTCACGCTCGTCGCCTCCACCAAGGACGCCAGCGAGGACCAGATCACCTCGCTGGTCCGGCTGGAGTGGGACGGGAAGGTCCGCGCCGAGGGCGAGGCGCTGTGGAAGCGGTGGCGTCCGCGCAGCTAGTGGGATCAGTAGAAGCAGAAACGGCCCCCAACAGGTTGGGGGCCGTTCCTTGTCGTGTCAGTCGAGCAGCTCGGTCACGGTGCCGGCGGCCACGGTGCGCCCACCCTCGCGGACCGCGAAACCGAGACCGACCTCCATCGCGATCGGCTTCTCCAGCTCCACCCCGAGCTCGATCGTGTCGCCGGGCATGACCAGGGCGATGTCACCCAGGTCGATCCCGCCGGGCACGTCCGTGGTCCGGAAGTAGAACTGCGGCCGGTAGTCCGCGGCGAACGGGGTGTGCCGGCCGCCCTCTGCGGTGGACAGCGCGTGCAGGTTCGCCCGGAACTTCCGGTGCGGCCGTACGCTGCCCGGCAGCGCCACCACCTGGCCGCGACGGACCTCGTCGCGCTTGACGCCACGCAGCAGCACGGCCGCGTTGTCGCCCGCCTCGGCGGACTCCAGCGACTTGCCGAACGTCTCCATACCGATCGCCGTGCTGGTGATCATCGAGCCGAGGCCCACGACCTCGACCGCGTCGCCGACCTTCAGCGAGCCGCGCTCGACGGCACCGGTGACGACCGTGCCGCGGCCGGTGATGGTCACGACGTTCTCGATCGGCATCAGGAACGGCTCACCGAGCTCACGCTCCGGAACCGGCACGTAGTCGTCGATCGCGTCCAGCAGGTCGCCGATCGCGGCGGTCCACTCCGGGTCGCCCTCCAGCGCCTTCAGCCCGGAGACCCGGACCACGGGCACGTCGTCGCCGGGGAACCCGTACTCGGAGAGGAGGTCACGGACCTCCAGCTCGACCAGGTCGAGCAGCTCCGGGTCGTCGACGGTGTCGGCCTTGTTGAGCGCCACCACCAGGTACGGCACACCCACCCGGCGCGCGAGCAGCACGTGCTCCCGCGTCTGCGGCATGGCGCCGTCCTGCGCGGAGACGACCAGGATGGCGGCGTCCACCTGGGCGGCGCCGGTGATCATGTTCTTCACGTAGTCGGCGTGCCCGGGCATGTCGACGTGGGCGTAGTGCCGGGTGGCGGTCTCGTACTCGACGTGCGAGATGTTGATCGTGATCCCGCGCTGCAGCTCCTCCGGAGCACGGTCGATGCCGTCGAAGGCGATGAAGCGGTTCACGCTCGGGTCGCGCTCCGCGAGCACCTTGGTGATCGCGGCGGTCAGCGTCGTCTTGCCGTGGTCGACGTGACCCATCGTCCCGATGTTGAGGTGCGGCTTGGTCCGCACGAACTGGCTCTTGGCCATGAGGGTTCCTTCGTTCGTCAGAAGATTTCGGGGTGAGCCAGGACCCTCCGGCAAGCCCTCACAGCGCTGTCACCGCGATGAGGGGGCCGGTGCGGGCCACCCTCCTCCGCGGGTCCTGCGAGGCAGGAGGAGGGTCAGCTTCGAGCGCCGGTGCAATCGACTGACGGAGCCCACGTGGGAGCGCCCGTCAGGCTCTTGCCTGACAGGTCGAACTCGGAAACCACGCGGAACATGCGCATCACGTTAGGTGCCAACACGGACACCCGCAATGTAATTCCCGGCTAGCGCGCCTCCAGGCGGACGACGACGGACTTCGAGGTCGGGGTGCGGCTGCCGTCGGCGAAGGAGTCGAGCGGGATGAGGACGTTCGCCTCCGGGAAGTACGCCGCGGCCGAGCCGCGAGGGGTGGCGTAGGCGACGACACGGAAGCCCTCGGCGCGACGCTCGCCGTCGGTCCAGACCGAGACGATGTCGACGGTGTCGCCGTCGGCGATACCGAGCTCGAGCAGGTCCTCGGGGTTGACGAAGACGACGTGGCGCCCGCCCTTGATGCCGCGATAGCGGTCGTTGTAGCCGTAGACCGTGGTGTTGAACTGGTCGTGTGAGCGCAGCGTCTGGAGCACCAGGTGTCCCGGGGGAGCGGTGACGGCGGTCAGCGGGTTGGCGGTGACCCGGGCCCGCCCCGTAGCGGTGTTGAAGGTGCGGGAGTCGCGGGGGCCGTTGGGCAGGGCGAATCCGCCGGGTGCCTTCAGACGTTTTTCGAAGTCCTCGAACCCGGGGATCACCGCCGAGATGTGCCAGCGGATCCGGGAGTAGTCCACACCCATCGTGGCCCAGTCGATGCCCTGGTCGGAGCCGAAGAGTGCCTCGCCGATAGCGCAGATGATGCCGACCTCGCTGCGCAGCTCCTTCGAGCCCGGGAGCAGGCGGCCGTAGGAGGCGTGGACCATGCCCATCGAGTCCTCGACGGTGACGTACTGCTCCCGCCCGCCGGTCTCGTCGCGTTCGGTGCGGCCCAGACAGGGCAGGATCAGGCCCTCGCGGCCGTGGTGGAGGTGGCTGCGGTTGAGCTTGGTCGAGATCTGGACAGTGAGACCGACGTCGGCGAGTGCCGCGGTGGTGACCGCGGTGTCGGGGGTCGCGGCGGCGAAGTTGCCGCCCAGGGCGAGGAAGACGTCGACGGCGCCGGCACGCATCGCCTCGATCGCGGCGACCACGTCGTAGCCCTCCTCGCGCGGCGGCGTGATGCCGAACTCGTCGCGGATCGCGTCGAGGAACCACGCCGGCGGCTTCTCCCAGATGCCCATCGTGCGGTCGCCCTGCACGTTGGAGTGGCCACGGACCGGGCAGGCGCCCGCACCGGGCTTGCCGATGTTGCCGCGCAGCAGCAGGAACGAGGCGATCTCGCGGATCGTGGCCACCGAGTTCTTGTGCTGGGTCAGGCCCATCGCCCAGCACACGATGACGCGCTCGCGGGACTCGACCAGATCGGTCAGCGACTCGATCTCCTCACGGGAGATGCCGCTGAGCCGGGTGATCTCGTCCCACTCCATCGCCGCCCACGTCTGTGCCGCGACGTCGAAGCCGTCGGTGTGCTCCTCGATGAACGGGTGCGCGACGGCGTCGCGCTCGACGAGCAGCTTGTTGATCCCGGCGAAGAGAGCCAGGTCGCCGTTGACCTGCACGGGCACGTGGACATCGGCGAGCTGGGTGCCGACACCGGTGACGCCGCGTACGGTCTGCGGGTTGCGGAACCGCCCGAGCCCGGCCTCGCGCAGCGGGTTGACCGACACCACCATGGCGCCGTTCTCCTTGGCGGACTCGAGCGCGGTCAGCATCCGCGGGTGGTTGGTGCCGGGGTTCTGGCCGACCACGAAGATCAGGTCGGAGTGCTCGGCCAGGTCGTCGTAGGTCACGGTGCCCTTGCCGATGCCGATCACCTCGCCGAGCGCCGTGCCGCTGGACTCGTGACACATGTTGGAGCAGTCGGGCAGGTTGTTGGTGCCGAGCTGGCGGGCGAGCAGCTGGTAGGCGAAGGCGGCCTCGTTGGAGGCCCGGCCCGAGGTGTAGAAGACCGAACGGTCGGGTTCGGCGGCGCGCATGCGGTCCGCGATCAGGTCGATCGCGTCGGCCCAGGAGATGGGGGAGTAGTGGGTCTCGCCGGGGCCGATGTACATCGGCTCGGTCAGCCGGCCCTGCGACTCCAGCCAGTGGTCGTCGCGCTCGTCGAGCGAGGCGACCGAGTGGGTTTCGAAGAAGGCGCGGTCGACCCGCTTGCGGGTCGCCTCCCACGCCACCGCCTTGGCGCCGTTCTCGCAGAACTCGGCCGCCTTGCGGTGGTCGGGGTCGGGCCAGGCGCACGAGGGGCAGTCGAAGCCGCCGACCTGGTTGACCTTGAGCAGCGTCTGCAGACTGCGTCTGGGGCCCATCTCGCGCAGCGCGTACTCCATCGAGTGCGCCACGCCGGGGATCCCCACCGCGGCCGTCTCCGGCTCGCTGACGCGGAGGGTGGGTTCGGGCAGGTCTGCGCGGCGCTCGTTGCTCACCCCCGCAGGCTACTCCGTGGCGATCGCCTCGAGGACGTCTTCCCTCCCGGCGCGGATGGCGGGCAGGAGAGCGGCCAGCACCCCGACGACCACCGCGATCCCCAAGAAGACGGCCAGCTGGTCGAGCGGCACCCACAGGCTGGTCAGGTCCTCGCGCAGCGCGTCGCGCAGCAGCACGCCGAAGAGCACGCCGAGGCCGAGCCCGAGCACCGCCCCGAGCACCGAGATGGTCACCGACTCGAGGGTGATCATCCGGCGCAGCTGGCCGCGGGAGAGTCCGATGGCGCGCAGCAGGCCGATCTCGCGGGTGCGCTCGATGACGCTGAGGCCGAGGGTGTTGACGATGCCGATCACCGCGATCACGATCGCCAGCGCGAGCAGGCCGTAGATCATGTAGAGCAGCTGGTTGACCTGCCCCTTGATCGACTCGGCGAACTCGTCCTTGTCCTGCACCGCGACCACGGGGCGGTCCTCGACGAGCTTGTCGAGACGGTCGTGGACGACGTCCGGATCGGCTCCCCGCGCGAGCAGGATGCTGAGCGAGGCGTCCTCCCGCGGCACCTTGGCGGCCACGAGGTCCTCGATGCGCAGGGTGATGTCCCCGGTCACCTGGCTCTGCGCGATGATCCCGCTGATCTGGGGGTGGGCCTGGCGACCGCTGACGAAGGTGAGATCGATGCGGTCACCGAGCCGCCACTTGTGCTTCTTCGCGGCCTCGTCGGTGACGAGCACCTGACCCGGCTTGACGTCGTCGCTGCCCTCGAGCACGTCGAGGTCGTAGACCTTCGACAGGTGCTGGTCGACGCCGAAGAGGAACGTGGCCTCGTTGTTCTTCGGGTTGCGCAGATCGACCTCGCCCACGACGGCCTGGGCGATCTGGGAGCGGGAGACGGTGGCCACGCCCTCGACCTTCTCCATCTCGTCGCCGATCGAGGTCGGGAACGGGGTGAAGGTCGGGCTCTGCACGACCAGGTCGGGCTTGAACTGCTCCTCGACGACATCGGTGATCGAGGCGTTCATCGAGGCGGCGAGCACCCCGATCAGCGAGACGAGCGCGAGCCCGATCATCAGTGCGGAGGCGGTGGCGCCGGTGCGCCGGGGGTCGCGCATCGCGTTCTGCCCCGCCAGCTTGCCGGTCATCCCGAAGACCGCCCCTGAGACCGTACGCAGCGCCGCGAGCACGGGGCGGCCCAGGAACGCGCTGATCCAGGCGACCGAGAGGATCGAGACCCCGGCACCGACGCCCACCCACAGGGCTGGACTGGTGGGCACGTCGAAACCACCCGGCAGGCTGATCTCCGGAATCCCGATTCTCGGCATCGCCGCGAGCACGAGGCCGGCGGCCAGCAGGACGAGCCCCACCGACGTACGCAGGATGGTGGACCTGGCCGGAGGCTGGGTGTCCTCGCGCATCGCTGCCACCGGCGGCACCTTGGCGGCCCGGCGGGAAGGGAGCAGGGCGGCGGCGAGCGTGACGCAGACGCCCACGGCGTAGGAGATCCAGATGGTGCGCGGGGTGAGGACGAGCACGTCGGAGGCGATCTCCAGCCCCGCCTGGCGGAAGGCGGCGGCCAGTCCGTGGGCGAGTCCCCAGCCGGCGAGGATGCCGAGGGTGGCCGCGACCAGCGCCATCACCAGCGCCTCGAAGAGGACCGAGGCGGTGACCTGGCGGCGGGAGGCACCCAGGGCCCGCAGCAGCGCCAGCTGACGCGAGCGCTGCGCGATCAGGATCGAGAAGGTGTTGACGATGATGAAGGCGCCGACGATCACCGCGATCACCGCGAAGACGATCAGGAAGACCGAGATCACGTCGAGGAACTCACCGATGGCGTCCTCGGACTCTTCGACCACCTTGTCGCCGGTGACGGCCTCGAAGCCCTTCGGGACCACCGTGTTCGCGGCCTCGGCGAGCTCCTTCTGGCTGACGCCGGGGGCGGCGGTCAACGAGATCCCGGAGTAGACGTCCTTGCCGTCGGTGAACAGGCTCTGCGCGCCGGCTGTGCTGAAGATCAGCAGCTGCGCGCCGGCGGTGCCACCCCCGTTGAAGGCGGCGATGCCGGTGAGGGTGACCTTGCGGCGGGTCTCGCCCTGGGGCGCGATCAGCGTGACCGAGTCGCCCACCCGGTAGCCGGCCTTCTCCGCCGTCCCCTCGTCGAGGACGAGCTCCTTGTTCCCGGTCGGCCAGCTTCCCAGGGTGAGCTCGAGCGACGGCTCGCCGAGCAGGTTGGGGGTGCCGGTGTGGTTGAAGGCCAGCGTCGGCGCGCCCGAGCTGCTGACCAGCTTGTCGTCGGTGTCGAGGACGTAGAGGCCGAACCCCTGGACGACGCCGTCGGCGCGGGCGACCTCGGGGAGCGTACGCAGCCTCTCGATGGTCTCGGGCTCCAGCATCGCCGCGCCGCCACCGCCGGGGCGGCTGGCCTCGGCCGAGCTGGCGCTGTTGACCGGCCGCACCTGGCCGTCGGGCGTGGAGCCGTTGATGATCCCGGAGAAGGTGCGGTCGAGCCCGTGGGAGAAGGTGAGCACGCCGGCCAGGAACGCCACGCCCAGGACGATGGCGAGCGTCGACATGATCAGGCGCACCTTGTGCGCGGCGAGGTTGCGCAGCGTCAGCCGGAGCACCTCAGGCGCCTTCGCCGATCGGGGTCAGTCCCATGGCCCGGGACTGCAGGTCGGACATGTGCGCGAGGATCTCCTCGCGGGTCGGCTTGGCCAGCTCGTCGACGATGCGGCCGTCTGCCAGGAAGACCACGCGGTCGCAGTAGGAGGCGGCGACCGGGTCGTGGGAGACCATGACGATGGTCTGGCCCAGGTCGTCGACGCTACGGCGCAGGAAGTCGAGCACCTGGGCGGCCGAGGTGGAGTCGAGGTTGCCGGTCGGCTCGTCGGCGAAGACGATGTCGGGCCTGGAGACCAGCGCGCGGGCACAGGCGACCCGCTGCTGCTGGCCACCGGAGAGCTCGCTCGGCTTGTGCTTGAGCCGCGGCCGCAGGTCGACCGTGTCGATGACCTGGTCGAACCACTCCTTCTCGGGCTTCTTCCTGGCCAGCGAGAGCGGCAGCAGGATGTTCTCCTGCGCGGTGAGCGTCGGCACCAGATTGAACGCCTGGAAGACGAACCCGATCTTGTCGCGACGCAGTGCGGTGAGCCGGCGGTCGCGCATCCTGCCGAGCTTGCGACCGCCGACGATCACCTCGCCGGTCGTGGGCTTGTCGAGCGCCGCCAGGCAGTGCATCAGCGTCGACTTGCCGGAGCCCGAGGGCCCCATGATGGCGGTGAACTGTCCCGCGTAGAGGTCCAGGCTCACGCCGTCGAGCGCGCGGACCTCCGCGGCGCCCTTCCCGTAGGTCTTGTGCAGGTCGATCGCCTGGGCGGCGATCTCGAGTCGGTCTGCGTCGGTCACGACCCCAACTCTGGCTCACCCATGGTGAACGCGCATCGGGGTTTGCACCGATTTCGTCGACCGCGACCCGCTTCGCGGGTTCGCGGGCTCAGACTTTCTGAGTGAGCAGACCCGTGTCGACGTCGTAGATGAACCCGCCGACCTTGACGTCCTCGGGGACGAACGGGTGCGAGCGGACCTTGGCGACGTCCTCGGCGAGGGCGCGGACCTGGTCGTCGACGACGACGGTCAGGTCGAGCCAGGAGGCGTCTTGGCCGGCGGACTCGGCGAGCTTGGCGCGCAGCTCGCCCTCGGTGTTGGAGGCGACCGCACAGCGGGTGTGGGGCACGACCAGGATGCGCTTGACGTTGAGGAGGTGCACGCCGAGCACCAGCGCCTCCATCGCCTGCGGGGTGACGCGGCCGCCGGGGTTGCGGAAGATCTTGGCGTCGCCGAGGCCCAGGCCCAGCAGGGCGAGCGGCTCGATGCGGGAGTCCATGCAGGTCACGATGGCGACGCCGGCATGGGCGACGCCGTCGAAGCCTCCGTTGTCGAACTTCTCGGCGTATTCACGGTTCGCGGCAAGCAGGTCATCGAAATCGGCCATGGGGCCAAGGTAGCCGATATCGCGGCGACGGCTTCGGGCTGTGTCAGATAGCGTGCGCGATGTGATCCACGCCCTACTCGAGCCCAGCGACCTGCCCCACCGACTGCCCCGATTCGCGGACATCTCGATCGACGACTACGGCCCGGCGATCGAGCGCGGGATGGCCGAGCAGCTGGCGGCGCTCACCACGATCACCTCCTCCGCCGAGGAGCCGACCTTCGAGAACACCCTCGTCGCCCTGGAACGGTCGGGGGAGACGCTGGACCGGGTCCTGCGGGTCTTCTTCTCACTGCTGTCCGCGGACTCCTGCGACGCCCTGGACGAGCTGAATGCTGCGTACGCTCCTCGGCTGGCGGCCCACCACGACGCGCTGCTCCTCGACGACGCGCTCTTCGCACGGGTGAACGCCGTCTACGACAAGCGGGACGAGCTGGAGGGCGAGGACCGCTACCTGGTCGAGCGCTACCACCGCGACTTCGTGCTCGCGGGGGCCGCGCTGGGAGCCTCGGAGAAGGCGCGACTGCGGCTGCTCAACCAGGAGATCTCCGGGCTCGAGGCGGCCTTCGCGCAGGCTGCGCAGGCCGACTCCAACGACCTGGCCGTGGTCGTCGACACCGTCGAGGAGCTCGCCGGCCTGACCCCGGGCGAGATCTCGGCGGCAGCCGCGGCGGCCGAAGGAAGAGGACTGGCGGGCAAGTACCTGATCACGCTGACCCTGTTCACCGCCCACCCCTACCTGTCGGTGCTGGAGAACCGGGAGCTGCGTCAACGGCTGTTCGAGGCAGAGCTCGCGCGGGGCTCGCGGAGCAACGACCACGACACCCGCTCCATCGCGCTCGACGCGCTGCGGCTGCGGGCCGAGAAGGCGCAGCTGCTCGGCTTCGACAGCTACGCGGGGCTGGTGACCGCCGACAACACGGCCGGCACGCCCAAGGCGGTCCGCGACATGCTGGAGCGGCTGGCGGTGCCGGCCGCGCGCAACGCCCGCGCCGAGCAGGCCGCGCTCGAGGGGTCCGCGGGTGGGCCGATCGAGGCCTGGGACTGGCCCTACTACGCCGAGAAGGTCCGGGCCTCGGAGTACGACGTCGATCTCGCCGTGCTACGGCCGTGGTTCGAGGCCGACCGGGTGCTGCGCGACGGCGTCTTCTACGCCGCGGGCCGGCTCTACGGTCTGACCTTCGAGGAGCGGCCCGACCTGCAGGGCTACCACCCCGAGGTACGTGTCTTCGAGGTCTCCCGCGACGGCGAGCCGATCGGGCTCTACCTGCTCGACCTCTACACCCGCGACTCGAAGAAGGGCGGGGCCTGGATGAACTCCTACGTCACCGCCAACACGCTGCTCGGTGAGCCGTCGGCGGTCGTGACCAACAACCTCAACGTGCCCAAGCCGGCCCCCGGTGAGCCGACGCTGCTGACGTTCGACGAGGTCAACACGCTCTTCCACGAGTTCGGGCATGCGCTCCACGGGCTGCTGGCGCGGGCCACCTACCCCCGGTTCGCGGCGACGTCGGTCTACCGAGACTTCGTCGAGTACCCGTCCCAGGTCAACGAGATGTGGATGCTCTGGCCCGAGGTGCTCGCCAACTACGCGGTGCACTACGAGACCGGGGAGCCGATCCCGGCCGACGTGCTGGGCAAGCTGGAGGCTTCCGCCACGTTCAACGAGGGGTTCGCCACCTCCGAATACCTGGCCGCAGCGCTGATCGACCTGGCCTGGCACGAGCTCGGCCCCGCCGACGTACCGACCTCACCGGAGGCGGTGGGGGAGTTCGAGGCAGCCGCACTGGCAGCGGTCGGTCTGGACAACCCGGCGGTGCGGCCGCGCTACTACACGGCCTACTTCAAGCACATCTTCGGCGGCTACGCCTCGGCCTACTACTCCTACATCTGGTCCGAGGTCCTCGACGCCGACACGGTCGCGTGGTTCAAGGAGAACGGCGGGCTGACCAGGGAGAACGGCGAGGCGTACGTCCGCTATGTGATCGGCATCGGCGGCACCCGCGACCCGCTGGAGTCCTATGCGGAGTGGCGCGGCCGGCCGGCCCCGATCGCTCCGCTGCTGGAGCGCCGGGGCCTGGCCTGAGGGTCGCGCGATCTCTCAGCGGTCCCGCGGGTCCGCCGGGCCTGCCCAGCTGGACTGCGGGTCGCTGGCGGGGAACGTCTCTTCCTCGGTCTCGTCCTGACGATCGCGATCTTCGCCTTCCTCCTCGACCCGCTCGGGGGTGGGGAAGGGGATCGGGGCCTCGGTGCTCTCGTCGGCGCCGGTCACGGGGTCCTGGGTTTCCTTCTCGACCATGGTTCTGCTCCCATCTGAGGACTTCGATGTTGTCGTCGATGCCGTTCGGCATCCACTGTGCCACGTCACGATCGGCTCAGCGCGTCCTTGACGCGGTCGACGACGGAGTGGAACGGCATCGTGGCCAGTTGCTTGGGCACCGAGCCCGCAGCGCCGGGGTGCGGGTGGGTGGGGGCGACCATCTCGGCCGCGGTCAGCCGCTTGCCCATCATGTGGCGGGAGGTCTCGTCGAGCGTCGTGAGCAGCAGCGGGAACTCGACGCGCTCCTCCTCCTCGGTGTGCTGCTCGACCACGATCTGGAAGATCGGGAAGCTCTCGTCGAACTCGGGGCTCTCGACGCCGAACTCCTCGAGCCGGGCCAGCATCTCGCTGGCTTCCTTCTCATCGGCGTTGAGCGCCTTGGCCAACGTCTCCCCGCCGTGGGTGGAGGTGACCGGGTGGACGACGAGCTCCTCGGCGGTCTCGTGCACGGCGAGCAGGACGCGGAGGTCGTCGAACGCCTGACGCTTGGCCGGGCCCTCGGAGCTGCCCACCGTCGAGCAGAGCTGACGGATGCCGGCGTGCTGGTGCAGCAGGATCCTGACCACATCGCCCTCGGGCAGCTCGGCGGCTTTCTTGAGCTCTTCGGTCACGTGCGACATGAGTTGCTCCTGTCTCAGGGCGTCTGGATGGACGTCTTCCCTGGTACCCGCGGCGTGTTCTGCCCATACACCTGTCCAACTGACCATCGATCTGAGAAGGTTCAGGTGTGATGAGGCAGGGGGTTTTGCGGGTAGCCGTGGTCAGCCCGCAGGAAGTGGTGATGCGGGGTCTCACGACCATGCTCGCGGACTATCCCGACAGGCTGGTCGTGACCGCCCTACCGTCGGTGCGCAGCAAGGCGCCGGGTGTCGACGTGATCCTCTACGACACCCTCGGTCTGCACCTGGCCGACGGCTCCGATCTCGTGCATCTGCTGCAGGAGACCGACGCCAAGGTGCTGATCTTCAGCCGTGACATGCGGCCCGATCTGCGCGTCAAGGCCTACTCGCTCGGTGCCCAGGCCTGGGTCTCGATGAGCGTGCACGCCGGTGATCTCGTACGCACCATCGAGATGACCGCGGCCGGTGAGCCGATCGTGGAGCGCGAGGACCGGCTCGGCACGGTCGCCGGGCTCACCACCCGCGAGGTCGAGGTGCTCGCGCTGATCACCCAGGGACTGTCCAACAAGGACATCGCCGACAAGCTCGTCGTGAGCGTGAACACGCTCAAGAGCCACATCCGTCAGGCCTACCGAAAGATCGAGGTCACGACTCGCAGCCAGGCGGTCAGCTGGGCGATCACCCATGGGTTCGCGCCACCGGATGAGAATTCTGTGGAATCGGGTGCATCCGTAGGGGCCAGGATGGTTACCGATACCGTATCGACAGAGCAGTCTGGGTGACTTCCCTGTGTTTCGGCTTGGGGAGTGACACCACGACGGCGCTGTCGGTGCCGCGGTCTCGGTAACGGACCCGGGACCGCGGTTCTAACCCTCAGGGGTGGGTGTGCTGTGGGGGTTGAGCTCACCCCTGGGGGCCATTTCTCCTCTCAGCAGGGGCTTCTGGCCGTTTCACGCGCCAGACTCGGAGTATGGACAGCAACCAGCAGGACCCAACGCTTCTGGCTCCGCGGCAGCAGGAAGACCTGGTCGTACGCCACCTCCCGGTGGCACGCTCGCTGGCTGCCCGCTACTCGGGCCGTGGCATCGAGGTCGAAGATCTGCGCCAGGCCGCGCGGATGGGGCTGGTGAAGGCCGCCCGCCGCTACGACCCCGCGCAGGGTGAGTTCCTGAGCTACGCCGTACCGATGGCCAAGGGCGAGATGCGTCGCTGCTTCCGGGACCTGGCCCGCTGCGTACGTCACCAGCAGGTGCAGGACGACGAGTCCGGGCCGCTCGTGGAGCAGGTGGGAGAGGTCGACCCCGGCTTCGACCGTGCCGAGGCGCGAGTGCTGGTGGAGGAGGCGCTGGTGGGGCTCGACGAGACCGACCAGATGATCCTGCGGCTGCGCTACGCCGAAGGCCTGACCCAGGCCGAGATCGGCGAGCGGATCGGCGCGACCCAGGCGCAGGTCTCGCGTTCGCTCGCGCGGATCCTGCGCCGGATGCGGGTCGCGGTCGCCGCGTAAGAGAGAGCCGATCTGGGTACCGCTCATCCATGAGTACTCCAGCCGTCATCTTCACCGTGATCGGGGTGATCGTCGTCCTGGTCGGTATCACGGCCTGGCTCTACGACGCCCGCCGCAACAAGCGCGTCGCCGATGACGAAGAGCGCTTCGACCAGCCGAGAACGAGGCCGAGAACGAGAAGGAGGAGCTGAGATGCCGCAACGTGCCTGGAGCAAGAAACGAGAACGCCAGTACGAGCACATCAAGCAGGGTCTGCTCGACCGCGGCGAGAACGAGGACACCGCCGAGGAGATCGCGGCTCGTACGGTGAACAAGGAACGTGCCCGTGAGGGTGAGTCCCGCGAGCGCAGCCGCACCTCGACCAAGGACATCTCCTCCGGTCGCCGTGGTGGGCTCCGCAGCCACCGTGGTCCGGGTGGGCGCACCAAGGCCCAGCTCTACGAGGAGGCCAAGGACAAGAACGTCAAGGGCCGCTCGAAGATGAACAAGGCCGAGCTCGAGAAGGCGGTCGGCCGCTAGGGCCGACCGTTCCGGCTTCTGGAGACACCGACCCCGCCGCGTCGCCCCTCACCCGGGTTGACGCGGCGGGGTCGCTCTGGGCGCACCACAAGATCCGGCGTCCGCCGGACAAGAAACGGCGGCCGCCGGCTCGAGGGGCCGGCAGCCGCCGAGGAACGGGTGACGAAGAGGCTACGGATGCGGCCGCGACACGTACGCCGTCGATGTGCGCTCGACGAAGCCGTCACCGGCCTCCGACGGCTCCGTGGTGCGGGCCCGGTGGTCACCGGCATGGCCGAACCGGAGCGTCATCGTGCCGATCCGATCACGGGCCATGCCGACGGTGACGCCGGCTCCGTCGCGTAGCGTCTCGTAGGTCGCGGCCGGGTAGCGGCCGACGATGTAGCCGGCCACGCCACCCAGCGCGAAGGTGAAGAGGCTGCGTTTCGTTCTCACTTCTTCCGACCTCCCTTGAACCTTCGCGTCAGTGCGTCGGTTCCCTTCTTGCGGATGACCGTGGTGGCGACGGCCATCACCGCGGGGGCCAGGAAGGCGGCGACAGCCGCGATCCGCTTGCCCCAGGACGACTCCTGCCACTTGGTCTTGGGCGTGCCGTTCCACAGCGAGCGCTGGGCGGTGTCGTCGCGCTCACCGGTGATCGTCGAGTACGTCATGCCAGATCTCCTTTGTCGGGGTCGGCTTTCGTGGTCCCGTACCCGGGCCGGGTGCGGGTCATGCGGCGATCCCCACGCCCTCGAGCTGGACGCGGAGCTCGTCGATGATCCGGGTCAGGATGCGGGAGACCTGCGTCTGGGTGACGCCGATGGCCTCGCCGATCTCTGCCTGACTGCGGTCCTCCAGGAAGCGGAGCCGTACGACGAGCTGGTCGCGCGGGCACAGCGCATGGATCGCCTGCTCGAGCGCGAGACGGGTCTCGCAGTCGGACAGCCCGCCGTCGATGCCCGGCAGCATGTCGCCGATCGTCGCCTCTCCCGAGGACTGGGAGTCGCTGGGGCGCAGCGGCGCGTCCAGCGAGGAGGGGGTGAAGCAGCCACGGGCATCGAGTGCCTCCCGTACCTTCTGCTCGGGCACGTCGGCGATCTCCGCCAGCTCGGAGGTGGGCAGGTTGCCGCGCTCGGAGCCGATCCGCAGCAACGTGCTCTGCAGCTCCTGGATGGGGCGCGGGGGGCGCACGGTCCAGCCGTGATCGCGGAACCAGCGCTTCACCTCACCGCGGATGGTGGGTACGGCGTAGGTGAGGAAATCGTCGGCACGGTCCGGATGAAAGCTCTTCGCGGCCCGGACCAGGGCGATGTAGGCCACCTGTTCCAGGTCGGCGCGGGGGATGCCACGACCGGTGTAGCGGTGGGCGATCGAGCGGGCGACCGCTGCGTTGAGCAGGATCACCTGCTCGATGAGCTGGTCCTGCTCCTCTCCTTCCGCCTCGTGTGCTGCCGCCAACAGCTCTGAGGTCAGACGCTGGCGCTCGGCTCGGGGGAGGTCTGTCTCGAAAGTTGTCGTCGTCATATTTGGGTAGTGCCCGAAATGAGCCAGTCCCAACGGCTCAGGAGACAAGTTCACCCCGTCGGGTGTGCGCCTCGTGAGCCGCAACCACCCTTTCGGGTGGGAAGTCGGACGGCCGGGCTGTGACGGGTGAGTGCGGGTACCGGTTCGGTCAGACGCACCAGACGCCCTCTGAGAGGAACACCATGAACGGAACCAACGGCACGAACAGTCTCGACGGCAGGGTCGCACTCGTGACCGGTGCCGGGAGCGGCCTGGGACGGGCGACGAGCCGGGTGTTGAGCGTCTCCGGAGCGTACGTCGTGGTCAGCGACCGCGACCCCGAGGCCGCCAAGGAGACCGTCGAGCTGATCCGAGGTGAGCCTCGGCGGGGTGAGACCGAGGCCGTCGACCTGGACGTCACCTCACCCTCGGCCGCCGACGAGACGGTCGCCGACCTCTCCGCGCGGTTCGGGAGCCGGTTCGACCTGCTGATCAACAATGCGGGCACCGACCGTGGCTCGGACCTGGTCGACATCGAGGACGACCAGTGGGACGACGTCTTCGGCGTCAACGTCGACGGCCCGATGCGGCTCTCCCGTGCTTTCGTACGTCACCGGCTGGCGCTCGAGGACGGGCCGAAACAGCCCGTGGCTGACATCGTCAGCATCGCCTCGATCAGTGCGCTGACGGTGGGGGCGGGTGCTGCTGCGTACAACTCCTCCAAGGCCGCGCTGCTCAAGCTCACCGAGGTGATGCAGACCGAGGCGCGTGAGCGGGAGTGGCCGGTCCGGGTGAGTGCGATCAACCCGGCGGCGATGGCCACGCCGATGATGGACCAGTGGGGACTGGCGCCGGAGCGGATGATGGACCCGACGATCGTGGCGGAGCTGATCCGGTTCGCGGTGACGCTTCCGGAAGAGGCCTGCCTGCAGAGCGCCGTCGTCATGTTGCGGAACGAGGGCTATCCGCGATGAACGACTGGGAGGAGTCGTTGCGAGGGGCCCGGGTGGTGGTCACCGGCGGAGCCGGCTTCGTCGGGTCGTGGCTGAGCGAGCGTCTTCTGGACGCCGGGGCGCAGGTGTGGATCGTCGACAACCTGCTGACCGGCTCGGCCGACAAGATCGAGCACCTCTTCGGCCGGCCGGGCTTCGCGATCACGATCGCCGACGCCAGCCATGCGATCCCCGACCCCGGCGGGGTCGACCTGGTGATGCACCTGGCCTGTCCGGCCTCTCCGGTGCACTACCAGCGGCTGCCGCTGGAGACGCTCCGGGTGGCGAGCGAGGGTACGGTCAACGCGCTCGAGCTGGCTGACCGCCACCACGCGCGGTTCGTGCTCACCTCCACCTCCGAGGTGTACGGGGAGCCCGAGGTGCACCCGCAGCGCGAGGAGTACTGGGGCCACGTCAACCCGATCGGCCTCCGCAGCGTCTACGACGAGGGCAAGCGGTTCGCCGAGGCGACCACCATGGCATACGCCCGCGAGCGCGGCGTCGACGTCGCGGTGGCGCGCCTCTTCAACACCTACGGTCCCCGGATGAGCCTGGACGACGGCCGGGTCGTGCCGGCCTTCCTCGGCCAGGCCCTGAGCGGGGAGCCGCTGACGGTCGCCGGCGACGGCTCGCAGACCCGGTCGCTGTGCTGGGTCGAGGACACCGTCGAGGGCCTGCTGCGACTCGCCTGCGCGGATGTGGCGGGACCGGTCAACATCGGCAACGACCACGAGGTCACCATGCTCGAGCTGGCCCGGATGATCATCGAGCTGACCGGCTCCGAGTCGCGGATCCACCACGTGGCACTGCCGGCCGACGACCCGCACGTACGCCGCCCCGACCTGACCCGCGCCCGGCTGCTGCTCGGCTGGGAGCCGGAGATGTCCCTCGAGGAGGGGCTCAAGCGAACCGCACGCTGGCGCGAGGACGTCACCCCCGAGCCGACAGCATACGCAGCGCCGCGTCGTTGACCTCGTCGACGCGCAGGCGCAGCAGGGCCGGGTCGGTCACCGCGGCGTGCGGGTCGCCGAGGCCGTCGCCGCGCCAGAGCGCGATGTGAGGGCCAGGAGGCGGTCCCCAGCGCGAGGGCGGGGTCGGTCCGAACAGGACGACCGACGGTGTACCCAGGGCCGATGCCAGGTGGGCGACGCCGGTGTCTCCGCTGATGAGCAACCGGGCCGCGCCGACCAGGGAGGTGAGCGCCATCAGGTCGGTGCTGCCCGCGACGTTCGCCTCGGCCGGGAGACCGGCCCGTGAGCGTACGTCCTCGGCAAGGTCGCGCTCGGCGGGAGAGCCGGTGACCAGGACGGGCGCGCCGGTGAGCGTCATCCGGGTGGCGACGGCGGCGAACCGGTCCGTCGGCCAGCGGCGGCTCCCGGAGGCGGCGCCGGGATGGATCAGGATCGCGTCCGGCTCGGGAGGCGGCTCCAGACCGGGAGGGGGGAGGCGGACGTCGTCGGGATCAGCGGTGGTGTCCGCGTCGAGCGACTCGGCGAGCAGCCGGCACCAGCGGTGGCGCTCGTGCTCGTCCGGGTCCCAGGCGGGCCCACCGGGCTCGTCGAAGCCGATCAGGCGGCCGGGGTCGAGGACCCGGAGCAGGTCGCGGGAGGCGGGACCGTTGCCGTGCAGGTCGATGGCCAGGTCCGGCGGCGGGCCGGTCCAGGCGACCGGCTCGAGCTCCTCGGTGGCGATGACCTCGTCGGCGACGGCGGCGAGGGTGATCAGCCCGGTCTGGGCGGCGGGAGCGGCGAGCACGATGCGGTGGCCGGGCAGCGCCCGGCGGAGCATGCGGAGCGCCGGCACGCCGGTCAGCAGGTCACCGAGGCCCAGCGCGCGATAGACGAGCGCCGTCCGCATCAGACCGGCATCGCCCTCGCGGTCTCGATGAGTGAGGTGGTGGAGTGGCCGTCGTGGAAGGGCACCACGACCGTCCGCCCGCCCCAGGTCGCCAGCAGGTCGCACTCGGGGAGGTCGTCCTCGGCATAGTCACCACCCTTGACCCAGATGTCGGGGCGGAGGCGGGCGAGCACGTGCATCGGGGTGTCCTCGTCGAAGACGACCACGTCGTCGACGCAGTCGAGGGCGGCGAGCAGCCGGGCGCGGTCCCGCTCGGGGACGACCGGGCGGTCCTCGCCCTTGAGCCGGCGCACGGAGTCATCGGAGTTGAGGCAGACGACCAGGCGGTCGCCGAGCCGCCGTGCCGCCTGAAGGGTGGCGACGTGCCCGGCGTGGAGGAGGTCGAAGCACCCGCCGGTGGCGACGAGCGTGCGGTCCGTGGTCCGCCGTTCGGCGGGTGCGAACGAGCCCGCTCCGCCAGCGGCCACGAAGTCACCGGCCGCCTCGACGGCGGTCTTCACGGCGACCTCCGTCGCCGAGGTGCCGGTGAGACTCGCCGTCACGGTGGCCGCGAACCGGTCGCCGGCACCGCAGGTGTCCCGCGGGCCGACGCGGCGGGCGGGGATCGCGGTCGGCGTCCCCTCGCCCTCGGCCAGGACGGCGCCGTCCGCGCCGAGAGTGACGCAGACGGCCCGGGCTCGCCAGGCGTCCCTCAGGGCGGCCGCGTGCTCGCTCGCGCCCGCGCCCGTACCCGTGCCCGCAGCCTGTCCCGCGAAGGTGGCGGCCTCGGCCCGGTTGGGAGTGGCCAGATGTACGCCCGGGATCGGCGCCTCCCCGCGCGGATGCGGGTCCCACACGACCGGCGTCGAGGTCGTGGCGATGCTGCTCAGGGCGCGGCGGAGGTTGTCCACGCTCGTCAGCCCCTGGCCGTAGTCGGAGACGAGGATCGCATCGGCCGCGCCGATCGCGTCGAGGGCATCGGCCGGGACCGGCTCGATCGGACCGCAGCCACCCTCGTCCAGGCGCGCGACCGGCTGCTGCTCGGCGATGATCCGGCGCTTGACCGGAGTCGTGCCGTGCTGCGGGACCGCGAGGACCGTGATCCCGGCGTCGCTGCACAGCTCGTGGATCCGCGAGCCCGCCGCGTCGGCCGCCAGCGCGGTCACCAGGACGACCTCGTGGCCATCGGCGGCTGCGAGGGCCGCCGCGAGGCCGGCGCCACCGGGACGCAGCCGCTCTCGGGGGTCGTCGATGACCGGCGCGTCCGCCTCCGGCAGCCGGCGGCGTACGTCTCCGGTGACGTCCACGTCGAGCAGGACGTCGCCGACGATGACCATCCGGATACTCATCGCAGTGCCTCCAGGTCCTCGGTCGAGACCTGCGCCGGGACGCCGACGCCGAGCTCGCGATCGAGGGCGGCGCACATGATGTGCAGCGCGACCAGGTGCATCTCCTGCACGGTGGCGGTGTAGCGCGCTTCGACGGAGCAGTGCTCGTCGGAGAGGTCGGCGAGCGGGTTGGGGAGCGGGCCGGTCATCGACCAGACCTGCAGCCCGGCGCGCCGTCCGCGGCGGGCGGCGGCGAGCAGGTTGCCGCTGCGTCCGCTGGTGGACATCAGGACGAGCACGTCGCCGGGCCGGCCGTGCGCCTCGACCTGACGGGCGAAGAGCTCCTCGGGCGGGTAGTCGTTGCCGATGGCGGTCAGGCTGGAGGTCTCCGCGGAGAGACAGATCGCCGAGAACGGTGCGCGGTCCTCGCGATAGCGGCCCACCAGCTCGGCGGTCAGGTGCTGGGCCTGGGCTGCGCTGCCGCCGTTGCCGGCCGCGAGGAGCCGCCCGCCGGACTCGAGGACGGGCGCGAGACGCACACCCCACCGGTCGGCGATGTCGACGCAGCCGTCGAACCTCCGCAGAGTCTGGCTGAGCTCGGCGAGGTGCTCGTGGGCACATGGGGTCGTGGTCATCGGACTGCCTCCTTCGCATCGATGGATCGGGTGGATCTGACGGGTCGGGTGACCCGCTCGTAGAGGTCCTCGGTCGCAGCCACGACGTGGCGCCAGTCGTAGCGCTCGACCGCACGCCGCCGCCCGGCCTCGCCGTAGCGCCGCCGTCGGTCGGGGTCGCGCATCAGCGCCGCCAGGACACGCGCCAGCTCGACGGGCTTCCTCGGCCGCACCAGGTCGCCGGTGACGCCGGGCACCACGGTGTCGAGCAGCCCGCCGACGGCCGTGCCGACCACCGGGCGGCCGCAGGCCATCGCCTCGACCGGGACGATCCCGAAGGGTTCGTACCAGGGCACGCTGACGACGGCGTCGCTGCTGCGGATCAGACCGGGCACGTCGTCGCGGTCGACGCTGCCGAGGAAGGTCGTCCGGCCGGCGACATGGTGGTGCTCGGCGATCCGCCGCAGCCGCTGCGCCTCCGGGTCGGAGTCGAGGTCCTTGCGCGACGGGCCGCCCGCGACGACCAGCTCGACGTCGAGCCCCTCGTCGTGGACGAGATGGGCGAAGGCCTCGATCACGTTGCCGAACCCCTTGCGGGGCACCATCCTGCCCAGGACGAGCAGCCGCAGCCGGTCGGCGAGGCGGCCCGGTCCGGGCCGGAACAGGTCGGTGTCGACACCGCACGGGATGATCGTCGCGCGGCCGTCGGGCAGGCCGAGACGGCGAAGCTCGCGGACCTCGTCGGTGCAGGTCGCGATGACGGTGTCGGCCTCCGCGCACAGCCGCCGCTCGTGTCCGATCCGCTCGGGCGGGCTGGTGTCGGCCTCGCCCTGCTGGCGGCGCTTGACCGATCCGAGGGCGTGGAAGGACTGCACCAGCGGGACGCCCTGCTGCCGGACGCCGGGGACCGAGGCCAGCCCGCTCATCCAGAAGTGGGTGTGGACCAGGTCGGGCGGCTCGAGGAGCCAGGCCTCCTGCAGGTGCCTGGCCAGCTCCGGGATGTAGGGGAGGAGGTCGTCCTTGGCGACCTCGGCCGGCGGGCCGGCCCGGACGTGCTCGACCACGTAGCCGTCGGTCCGGACACGCGCCGGCGTGCCGAGGTCGTCGCGCCTGGTGTAGACGGTCACCTCGTGACCGCGCTCCGCCAAGCCGGCGGCCAGCGCGGCGACATGGACGTTCTGACCACCGGCGTCCTCACGACCGAGGGCGGCGAGCGGGTTGGCATGTTCAGAGACGAGTGCGACGCGCATCAGCGGCTCCTTCCCACGAGATCGGGTGGACGTACGCCGAGGGTGCCGAGCGCGTTGACGACATGCTCCGGCGTGACGCTTGTCAGGCACGGGTGCCCGGGCACCGGGCACTCCCGGGCGCGGGTGTCGCGACAGGGAGCGTGCTGGTCGCCGAGGAGCACACGGTCGACGCCGTAGGGTGCCCAGCGCTCGGCGCTGATCGTCGGGGCGTAGAGCGAGACGACCGGGGTGCCGACGGCTGCGGCCAGATGGGCGGGGCCGGTGTTGGCGACCACCACCGCCTCGGCCCGGGCGAGGACGCCGGCGAGCTCGTCGAGGGCGAGCTCGCCGCCCAGGTCGGTGCTACGGCCCCCGGCGACGTACGCCGTCAGCCGCCGTTCCGCGGGGCCGCCGGTCACGACGACACCGATCCCGAGCGCGCTCAGCCGTCGGCACAGGTCACGGAAGCCGTCCGCCGGCCAGGCGCGTGCTGGTGCCGAGGTGCCCGGATGGAGGACGACGTACGGAGCCAGAAGGTCGTTCGGAGCCCGGCCGGCCCTGACCGCGAGCCGGCCGTCGTCGCCGTCGGGCAGTCGGCCGCCGCAGGCGATGGCGACCGCGAGCGCCCGTTCGGGCTCGGGGATGTCCTCCTCGACGCGCACCCGGTGGTCGAGCAGCGAGCCGGGATAGTCGGTGCTCACCGCGGCCAGCCGGCCGATCCCGGCGAGCCTGAGGACGAGTGCGGTCGGTAGCGGCGACTGGTGGAAGCTGGTCAGGATCACCGCCCGGTCGAACAGCCCGGCCTCGAGCCGTTTGCGCAGCAGGTCGACCTCGTCGGCATCGACCGGTGGCGGGTCCGCGGCGATCCACGGTGCCTCCCAGCACAGCACCTCGTCGACGCCCGGCAGCAGCTCGGCGGCCTCGCGGCCGAGCGGGCCGCACAGCATCGTCACGTGGTCGCTGGTCGCGGCCATCGCGCGCACCGCCGGGCCGGCGAGAAGCACGTCGCCCATCGAGTCAAGGCGTACGACGAGGGTCCTCACCACACGCCTCCCAGCATCAGGTCGACGGCCTGGACGAGGCCCACCGCGGTGCGCGGGGCTGCGTCGATCTCCTCGCGGCGGGTCCGCAGCGTCGGGACCAGGCAGCCGCTCACGCCGGCGTGCTTCGCGGCATCCATGTCGCTGCCGATGTCGCCGACCATGATCGCCCGGTCCGGATGTACGTCGGTGCTGACGAGAGCGCGTTTGATCAGGTCAGGGGCGGGTTTGCGACACCCGCAGCGGTCGTCGGGGGAGTGCGGGCAGCGGAGCACCGCCTCGAACGGGCCGAGGAGCTCGACGACCCGCTGGTCCACGGCGTCGACCTGCTGCTCGCTGATGACGCCTCGGCCGATGCCGGACTGGTTGGTCACGATCATGAGTCGTACGCCCTCCGCACGGAGCCGGTCGAGGGCCTCGCGCACCCCGGGGAGCGGGCGTACCAGGTCGGGGTCGCCGTTGTAGGGCACGTCCTCGATCAGGGTGCCGTCCCGGTCGAGCAGGACCAGCTCCGGGATTCCTCGCCACGGCGTCGCGCGATGGTGGCGACGTACGCCCCGGAGCAGATGCCAGGTCGCCGCCGCCGGGATCGCGGCGCTGGTCAGCAGCATGCGCCGGATCTCGGCGGGAGTCCGCGGACCGGGCGCGATGCGATGCCAGGCGAGCTCGGCGGTGCCCGCGAGCCACCCCAAGGCCCCGGCCCTGGCGAGCAGGCGCCGTCGCGACAGCAGGCCGGCGATGGCGAGCGCCCCCGCCGCCGTGGTGGCCAGGTGGGCCTTCCGGCGCCCCTCGGGAGCCTTCGCGCGCTCGTGCCAGCCCGGTCCGTGGACGGCCCGCATCAGGATGTCGTCGGCATTGCCCGCCTGGGCACGCAGGCTGGCCCAGTCGTCGGAGGGCCGCACGGGGTGGGTGACGTGGCGGCTGCCGGCGACGATCCGGCCGCGGTCGGCGCCGAGGCGCAGAGCCAGGTCGGCGTCCTCACGGAAGGCCCGCTGGAAGCGCTCGTCGAACCCGCCCACCGCGGCGATCCGGTCGCGGCGGTAGCTCATGTCGGCGGTGATCCACGCCGACGTCTCCAGGCTCGCGGTGCCGCGCTCCCAGTCGGTGGGGCGTCGATCCTCGGGAAGCGGGACGGTGAGCCGGCCCTGGCTCCCGACGATCTCCTGCTCGGGGTAGTCCTCGAGCAGACGCAGGTCGGCGATGAGGTCGCGATACCAGGACACGTCCGGCACCACGTCGTCGTCGAGGAACGAGACCCAGGGCGTGCGGGTGTGCCGCCAGCCGATGTTGCGGGCGCGGGCCGGGCCGCCGCCTCCGGTGCGGATCACCTCGACGTCGATCGACCGGTCGCCGACGATCAGGTCTTCGCCGTCAGGGCGGTCGTCGACCACGAGCACGGGGTGGTGCAGCGGCACCGTCTGCCTCGCCAGCGCGTCCAGCAGCACGCCCAGGCTCGGTCGGCCGACGGTCGGGATGACGATGGTGGTGTCGATGGTCATGGATTCGTCCTTGCGCGGCGTACGACGAACGGGCCGATGGCGAGCAGGTCGATCGGTGCCGACCCGAAGCACTCCAACGCGTCCCGCGGCGAGTCGACCATCGGCCGGCCCGCGGTGTTGAGGCTGGTGTTGACGACGACGGGCAGCCCGGTCCGGGCCTCGAACTCGGCGAGCATCCGCGCCACCAGTGGTTCCTCCTGAGGGTCCACGGTCTGGACCCGGGCGGTGCCGTCGACGTGGGTCACCGTCGGGATCAGCGTGTGCCACTCCGCGGTGACGTCGTGGACGAACAGCATGTAGGGCGAGGGCAGCGGTCCGCGCTCGAAGATGTCGGCCGCGCGCTCGGCGAGCACCATCGGCGCCACCGGCCGGAACTGCTCGCGGCCCTTGACGTCGTTGATCCGCTCGAGGTTCTCCTGGCGGCCGGGGTGGGCGAGCAGCGAACGGTGCCCGAGCGCGCGGGGCCCGAACTCG
Organism: Nocardioides sp. NBC_00368; assembly: GCF_036090055.1. Classification (NCBI taxonomy): domain Bacteria; kingdom Bacillati; phylum Actinomycetota; class Actinomycetes; order Propionibacteriales; family Nocardioidaceae; genus Nocardioides; species Nocardioides sp. NBC_00368. The sequence continues at coordinate 2,092,588 of NZ_CP107970.1, read as the reverse complement.
CTTCGTCCCTGGAACCACGCGACGATCCCGTTGCCGGCCAGGCTCTCGGCCACGGTCGCGGCCAGGTCGCGGGGGCGCTCGTAGGCCACATGGGCCGTACGCAGCGTCGCCTCGATCTCCTCCTCGGACCACTCGCGGCCGAGGGCGGCGCCCGGCATGGGCTCGAGGCGGTCGCCCTGGTCGGCAGCGATCTGCAGGGCCGCCCCGAGCGCCGTGCCCGCGTCGCCGGCGGCAGGCTGGACCCAGATGTTCTCGTACCCGCTGCGCTCGACCAGCCGGGTGTTGGCCACGCAGTTGAGCGCCACCCCGCCGGCGAGGGTCAGGTGGTTGCCGCCGGTCCGTGTGCGGAGCCACCGGGCGAGCTCGACCAGCACTTCCTCGAAGCGCAGCTGCACGCTCGCGGCCAGGTCGGCATGGTCGGCGGTCCAGTCCTCGCCGGGCCTCAGCCGTGGTGCCAGGGCGGACCAGTCGATGGGCTCGGTGATGAAGCCGCCGTCCCCGGTGAGCCGGATCCGCTCGGTGAGCTCGTCCATCCGGTGGCCGCTGGAAGCGAACGGCTTGCCGTAGGAGGCGAGCGCCATCACCTTGTACTCGTCGTTGGCGCGCAGGAACCCCAGATGCTCGGTGAGCTCCTCGAAGACCAGGCCGAGCGAGTGCGGGAGCTCCTGGGTGCGCAGGGTCATGAGCGACCCGTTCTGGTCGTAGCGCCCGGCGAGATGGCTGTGGCACTCACCGCGGCCGTCGAGGACGAGCACGTCGCTGCCCTCGGCCACGTACGGCGAGGCCAGCGCCGCGGAGGCAGCGTGGGCGACGTGGTGGGGCACGAAGCGTACGTCGTCCCGGTCCAGGCCGGGCAGGACGTTGGTGAGGAAGTCGGCTGCGTGCGAGGCGTACGCCTGGCGCAGGCCGTCCCACGGGTCGTGCAGCCCCATGTCGGCCGCCGGCCGGGCCAGGGAGCAGTCGTAGGAGTACGCCACGGCGTCCAGGTCACCCGGCTCGAGCCCGGCCTCCTCCAGGCACCATCGGATGGCGTGGTCGGGGAGCTCCCAGGCCGCGAACGGCACCGGCCGGTGGCCGTGCTTGCGGCGAGAGAAGCGCTCCTCCTCGGTCGCCGCGACGGTCCTGCCGTCGATGACGAGCGCTGCGCTGGGGTCGTGGAAGAGGGCGTTGACGCCGAGGACCTTCATCTGTGCTGCCTTCCGGACCGGATAGGGATGCGAAGTGGTTCCCGTACCCGACGCGAAACGCTTTGAGTCGCCTCATCGCCGAACTTGTCCTGCCCCGCCGCATCACCGAAGGTGCTCCCGGGCACCGAGGGGGAATGAGAATCCTGATCTGGCACGTGCACGGCTCCTGGACGACGGCGTTCGTGCACGGTCGCCACGACTACCTCCTGCCGACCACGCCCGACCGCGGCCCCGACGGGCTCGGCCGGGCCCGCACCTGGGACTGGCCCTCCTCCGCCCGCGAGGTGAGCATCGAGGCGCTCGCGGAGGAGGAGGTCGACGTCGTCGTCCTCCAGCGTCCGCACGAGGTCGAGCTGGCCGAGCAGTGGCTCGGCGGACGGCGGCCCGGTCGGGACGTACCGGCCATCTACCTGGAGCACAACACCCCGGCCGGTGCCGTGCCCGACACCCGTCACCCGATGGCGGGCGGCGACATCCCGATCGTGCACGTCACCGGCTTCAACGACCTCGTCTGGGACTGCGGCGGCACCCCGACCACCGTGATCGAGCACGGCATCGTCGACCCGGGCCGTCGCTACACCGGCGACATCGAGCGCGCCGGGGTGGTCGTCAACGATCCGGTACGCCGAGGCCGCTCGGTCGGCGCCGACCTCATCCCGGCGCTGGCCGAGGGCGTCGGCGCCGACGTCTTCGGCATGCGCGTCGAGCGCCTGCCCGACTACCAGGGTCTGCGGACGTACGAGAACTACTCGCAGCAGGATCTGCACGACCACCTCGCGCGACGACGTGTCTACGTCCACCTCAACCGCTGGACGTCGCTGGGGCTCTCCCTGATCGAGGCGATGCACCTGGGCATGCCGGTCGTCGCCCTGGCCACGACCGAGACCCCCCTCGCGGTGCCGCACGAGGCCGGCTTCGTCACGACCCGCCGCGACGAGATCGTCCCGGCCGTACGCCACCTGATGAAGGATCCTGACGTCGCCGAGGAGGCCGGGCTCATCGGGCGCCGTCACGCCAGGAGGCGCTACGGCCTCGACCGGTTCCTCGACGAGTGGGACGACGTGCTCCGCTGGGTCGCCAGCAGCGGCAGTTGAGGACGGTCAGGCCGGGAGGGTTTGCCGGGGCGCGGGGTGGGTACCGGGTGGGACGTACGCAAGAGAGAACTCATGAGGAGTGATCCGCATGACCACGAAGAGCGTTGAGACCGGAACCGTCACGGGTACCCCTGACAAGGACTACAACCTCATCTGGTTCACCGAGGCCTGCCTGGACAACGCGCTGCGTCTGAACACCTACATCGAGGACGCGCGCCGTTCGAAGGACACCGACCTGGAGGACCTGTTCGTCCGCGCCCAGGCCAACTCCGTTCAGGGTGCCGAGGAGGCGAAGGCACTGCTCCGTAGCCGCTTGGACGGGAACGTCTGAGCATCCCCCGCAACAACTACACACCGAGGTGAGATCAAGATGGCATTAATCCTATGGCTGATCGCGGCAGTCCTGGTGATCGGCGGAATCCTTGCGCTGGTCCGTGGCCAAATCCTGTGGGGAGCTGTCCTCATCGTGGTCGGTCTGTTGGTCGGCCCCGGTGGGGTGAGCATCTTCACCTAGAGACTGTGCGGCCCGGTGCCCTCGAGGGGCCCCGGGCCGCGCGGTGTCCGGAGTGAAGTCCGGTGATGAAGTCGATGGAGAGGACCGATCATGGGTAAGTGCGCCACGTGCGGCAACGAGTACGACGAGAGCTTCGAGGTGACCACGGCCTCGGGTGAGCACCACGTCTTCGACTCGATCGAGTGCGCGGTGTCCGTGATCGCGCCGGTGTGCGTCAACTGCGGCACCCGCATCCTCGGGCACGGCGTGCAGAACGAGCAGCACATGTTCTGCTGCGCGCACTGCGCGCACGAGGTCGGAGTGACCGGTGTGAGCGACCGGGTCACCAGCGGCTCCTGACGGCGGCCCGGATGACCCGAGATCTCGCCGCGGACCTGCTCCGGCACGGCTACCATGCGATCCCCGACGCCCGCCGCCGGGCCGGCGACCCGCCCGCCTGCCCTGTCAAGCTCCTCGGGGACGATGCGCTGGTGGTGAGCGGTCCCGCCTCCGTACGCCGTTTCTACGACCCCTCGCTCATCCGACGCACCGGCGCGGTGCCGGTCCCGCTGGCCGCCCTGCTCTTCGGTCGTGGCGCGGTCCACGGCCTCGACGGCGAGGAGCACCTGCTCCGCAAGGCGCACTTCCTCGCCCTGCTCGACGATGCCGACACCACCCTCCTGGATCTCGTACGCCGCCACCTCGGCTCTGCCCTGGCAGAACGTCGCGGCGAGACGGTGAGGGTGTTCACGCTGCTGTCCGAGGTCTACGCCCGGGCGGTCCTGGAATGGGCCGGCATCACGGTGCGCAACCCCGGCCGGGTCGGTCGGCGGCTGGCCGCGATCGTGGACGGGTTCGGCTTCTCGGGCACGTCCTACCCGACGGCGTGGGCGGCTCGGCTCTGGGCCAACCGCTGGGCCCGGGAGCTGATCCGCGAGGCGCGGGCGGCCCGGACCCCACCCTCGACACCTGTGGAGGTCATCGCCGCCTGGCGGGACCCGAACGAGGAGCTGTTGCCGGTCGCGGTGGCCGCCGTCGAGCTGCTCAACGTGCTCCGTCCCGCCGTCGCGGTGGCCTACCTCGGCACCTTCGCCGTCCAGGCCGTCGACGACGAGCCGCGGCTGCGCCCGTCGCTCGCCGAGGATGCCTCGCAGCGCCATGCCTTCACCCAGGAGGTACGCCGCATCTTTCCGTTCGTCCCGGCGCTCGCCGGGGTCGCGCGGCAGCATGCCGACTGGGACGGCCAGATCGTCTCTCCGGGGCAGCGGGTCGTCCTCGACGTCCCCGGGACCAACCTGGACCCCGGATCGTGGTCCGCCCCCTACACCTTCTCGGCCGGGCGGTTCGTCGGCCGTGACGTCGACGCGTTCGAGCTCGTGCCGCAGGGCGGCGGAGACCCGGCCGAGGGCCACCGATGCCCCGGCGAGCCTTCGACGATCGCGATGATCTCCGCCACCGTCGAGATCTTCGCCGCTGCCTCCTGGAGCGTCGTCGACCGCGGGAGCACCTATCCGCGGATCCCCGCCCGCGAGCGTCTGCAGATCCGGGTCGGGTAGGCCGTGTCTCCCAAAGACACGGCGGCCGCGAGCGGCGTTTCGGGCCGATCTGGCAAGGCGTCCGCCGTGAAGGCATCCTGGAGGCTGTCGAGCGGCGGCAACGCAGCCAGATCGGATGCGAAACGTCGCGTAGCGGGCGTGGATTTGGGAGACACGGCCTAGGTCAGCGGCGCCCAGCGAACCGCAGTGCGCTGTGGTGCTCGTGGGCCAGTCGGCGCAGGCAGAGCAGGAACTCGCCGAGGACGACCTGGCCCAGCACCATCTGCTCCATCATGGCCTCGCGGTCCTGGGTGGCGTCGATCTGGTCGAGCTCGTAGGCGGCCATCGCGTCCACGAGGGGCAGGTAGGTCGCCGCACCCTCGGGATCGGTGGGCAGGCCGCTGTCGAGGATGACGCTGATGATGCCGGCGAGGCGGTCCCGCTCGGGGGCGTCGGGTCTGACCTTCGTCCACCCCGCCCGATCGACGATCTGGTCGGCGAGCTCGCGGAGATGGAGGTCGCTGGTCTCGGGGACGGTCGTCTCGGTGCGGAGCGCGTCGCAGGCCTTGCCGAACATGTCGTGCACCGACGCGCCGCGATCCTGGGTCGCGTCGACCAGTGCCTTGAGCGCTCCGACCGGGACGGCGCCGACGTCGCGCAGCACGCGGAGCAGGCGCAGCCGGCGTACGTGCTGGTCGTCGTAGTCGGCCAGGCGCTCGGAGATCTTTCTGCCGGGGGAGAGGAGGCCCTCGCGCACGTAGTACTTGATCGTCGCGACGCTCACGCCGGTGGAGTCGGCGAGCTCGGAGATCCGCATGGTTCCTCCCTGAAACCGGTTGACACACCTGCTGGATAGGAGCACTATCCTAGACTAGATACTGTCACTATCTAGCGAGGAGACGGGGATGTCCAAGATCGCCAGGGCCTACCGGGAGGCTCCGAAGAACGTGCCGAGCGGCGTCACGCCCGGCCACCGCGTCGCCGATGTCGGCACCGGCGAGGTCGTCGTGTTCCTGATCGGGATGCGCGTCAACCGCTGGCGCAAGGTGCGCAGCTGGTTCCCGGTGCTGGTCGCGATGCCACGGATGCTCGCCGAGCTCGCCAAGAACCCGGACCTCGGGCTGCTCTCGGCGCGCAGCTACTGGTCGGGGAGGGTGCTGATGACGGTGCAGTACTGGCGCAGCGTCGAGGAGCTCGGCCGGTTCGCCAAGGACCCGTCGCTCACCCACGCTCCGGCCTGGACGGCCTTCAACCGGCGCGCGGCCTCGACCGGCGACATCGGGATCTGGCACGAGACCTACCGGGTCCCGGCCGACCAGGTCGAGACGCTCTACGGCAACATGCCGACGTTCGGTCTCGGAACCGCCCTCGGAGTGGTCGAGCGGGCCGGCGGGCGTCGGAACGCGACCCACGAGCGGATGGGCTCCACCCGCCCGGAGTACGTCGAGACCTCCTAGAGCGCGGTGACGGTCTCGCTCGGCGACAGTGCCCGGGTCGGCGCGCCCCGCAGCAGCACCACGGAGAGGACGGCGGCGATCGCGGCGCAGACGGCGGCCCCGGCGAAGACCGTGTGCTCCTGGGCGATGGCGGCGCCGATGAGCAGGTCCTGGTAGTCCTGGCACATGCCGCCGCCGGTGCAGACCGAGGACAGCGACGGCAGGTCGGCCTGGGCGGCGTAGTAGCTGCGCAGGCCGATCGTGGTCAGCGCCGAGATGCCGACCAGCATGCCGACCATCCGGGCCACCACGGTGAAGGACGTGGTCAGGCCGTGCATCGACTGCGCGGTGGTGGCCAGGATCGCGGCGTTGACCGGCGCCAGGGCGAGACCGAAGCCGAGGCCGCCCGCGACCAGCACGACCGTCGCCGCGATCGAGCGCAGCGCGTCGGCGTCCCAGCGAGCCATGAACACGAACGCCACCGCCGCCAGCAGCATCCCGGCCCCCGCGATCACCCCCGCGGGCAGCCGCCGGGTCAGGAAACCGCCCGCGACGGCGCCCACCGGAAGCGCGACCAGGAACTCCAGCAGCACCAGCGCGGCCTTGAGCTGGCTGTCGCCGTAGATCGTGGTGCGGGCGAAGAGGGGCACGTCGATCAGTGCGGCCACCAGCGCCGCCCCGACGAAGAACGAGATCAGCACCGAGCCCCAGGCGGGCGTCCGGGCGAACGCACCGCGCGGCACGATCGGGTCCTGCGCCCGGCGCAGGTGGAAGACGAAACCGAGCAGCGCCAGCCCGCCGGCGACGAGGTACCAGACGCCCTGCTCGGAGAAGACCGCCACCTCGGGGTCGGCGGTCGCGAAGGCCAGGATCACTCCGGCCAGGGCGATCGAGAGCAGCAACGCCCCGAGGAGGTCGACCTCGGCGGTGATCCGGCCCAGCACGCTGCGTACGCCGGGCCGCAGGCCCCACTTCAGCACGAAGCCGAGGGTGGCGATGATCGTGATCAGGCCCAGCGGGGTCAGCCAGCGCGTCGACCCGGCCGCAGGCACGTAGAGCGCGCCCCAGGTCAGGTCCTGGACGAGGGCCGCCGGCTCGATCGCCAGCAGCACGAACGCGATGCCGGCGAGCAGCAACAGCAGCAGCGCGATCAGGTCCGGTCGGGTGGACCGGGCGAGCGCCGGGTCCGAGCGGCCCAGTCGCCGGATCGTGACCGCCAGCACGACGCCGACGACGAGGTTGAGCAGGAAGATCGCGCGCCAGTCAGCGACCGCCAGCACACCCGCCCCGATCAGCGGTCCGAGCACGGAGCCGAGCTCCTGGACCGCCGAGACCAGTCCGAGCGGGACCCCGCGGCGCTCGGTGGGGTAGAGCGCCGCGACCAGGGCGAGGGTCGCCGGGACCAGCGCGCCACCGCCCAGCCCCTGGAAGAACCGGCCGACCACCATCGCCGCCAGGTCCCACGACAGCGCGGTCAGGAACGAGCCGAAGGCGAAGACCACCAGGCCGCCGACGAGCACCGGTAGGTGGCCGAGGAGGTCGGCGAGGCGTCCGATCAGCGGCAGCACCGCGACGTAGCCCAGCAGGAAGCCCGAGATCAGCGGCGCGGCCCGCTGGAGCTCCTCGATCGAGAGCCCGACGCCCGCCATCATGTCCGGCAGCGCCAGCACGACGACGTAGGTGTCGGCGGCGGCGAACGCCACCGCGATCGCGGCGAGCCAGAGGATCACCCTCACGGCTTGGCGATCTCCTTCTCGACGTCGTACTCGGTGATGTCGATCGTGTAGGAGTACGCCGCCTCCCCCTCACCGCTGAAGTGGCCCTCGATCGTGGCCTCGGTGAGCTCGTCGGAGTTGTTGATGATGTAGGTGACGTCGAAGTCGCCCGCCGCGCCGGCCAGGATCTTCTGGACCGCCGTGTCCGGCAGGGTGCCGGTGTAGGTCGAGAGGATCTCGTCGTTGTCGGCGCCGCCGCGCACCGACTTGCCGATCTTCACGTCCTCGGTGGCCGAGAGCAGCGAGGAGATGCCGGTCTCCGGCGCGATCAGCGCGGCCGGGTCGGGCACGCCGTAGTCGGCCGGGTCGAGCTCCTGGAAGGCGGTCGTGAACGGCAGCTTCGCGTAGACGACGCCGTCGACCGAGACCACGTCGACCTGCGCCTCGGCGCCCATCACCGGCACCGTGAGCTTGCCCTCGAACGCCGGCTCGCGGGTCAGCGTGCCGGTGGCGGCCTTCAGCGTCGTGATGCCCTCGGGCAGGTCGTCGGAGGCGAGCGAGAAGTTGATCCCGCTCGTCTCGTCGAGGTGGCTCTTCGCGGCCGCGAGCACCTGCTTGGGCGTACGTCCCTTGGCCGGGTCGTCCTCGCCGCAGGCGGTCATCACGAGAAGCGCGGCCAGAAGGGCGAGGAGAGCGAACGCGAGGCGGGGCAGGCTCAGGGGCATGCTGGTCAGAATGCCACGTCCGGCAACCCTCACGGTGTCCAGGTGGCCTCCTCGGCGGTGCTGACCGGGCGTGGAGTCTCCAGGCACCGCCGGATGGTGGTGACGATGCTGCCGGCGGTGAAGAGCTCGTTGTCGGGCGAGTCGCCCACGCGTACCTCCTGGATCCGGTCGACGAGCGCGGACAGAGCGTCCTGCGCGTCCGCCTTGACGTCCGGGTCCGCGGTGCGCCCGTCTCCGGACCGGACCAGGTCCGCGAGAGCGAACAGTGTTCGCGCCGTGTGCGGCCGCAGCTCGGGGCCGAGCCCGACAAGATCGTTCTCCGCCCGCTCCTCCTCCTCGAGAAGCTGGGTGAGCTCCTCGACCAGGAGGCACACCCTCTCCAGGCTGGCCGCCTGCTCGAGCTGTCGTTCCAGACGGAGTCGGTGGGGCTCTCGACGCCTGTTGGCGCGGGCCGCTTCCACGACGAGCTGTCGGGCCGCACGCATGTTCTGCACGGCTGGCTCCAGCTGCGCCCGATGTTCGCTCCACTCGTTCTCGGTCGGCGGCCTGCCCTCGTGCAGCGCCTGCGCGAGCCGCCGGAGTTGGACGAACACCTCTGCGCGTACGTCGGTGATCGCCCGCTCCATCGGCGCGAGAGGCAGCTGTGGGAAGAGCACCGTCATCAGCACGCCGATGGCAGCCCCGATCAGGGTGAGTCCGCCGAAGGCGCTCACGAACGCCACCGGATCCTCGGTGCCGATGATCAGGACGAACAGGGCTGCCGTCGGGACCCAGTGGCCGGTGTCGTCGAGCCAGCTCCAGGTCCCCGCGATCGTTCCCACCGCGATCACCAGCGCCACGGTCGCGGGACTGGGCGAGAGGACCGCCCCGACCGCCAGGGCGATCGCCGAGCCCAGCCAGATGCTGACGATGCTCTGGACGGACTTGCGTACCGAGCCCATCACGGTCGACGACATCGCCACCACCGCGCCCAGGGGCGCATAGTAGGGGAATTCCCCCGCCGGCCCCGGGAAGACGGCGCCGACCCAGAAGGCGATGGCGCCGGCGGCCCCAGTCGTCAGGGTCTGCCCCCACGGAAGCCGCCGTGCCCGCGCGGCCACGGTGACAGGTGTGAAGGCAACGGTCATGGCATGCTCCCTCTGCGGTGACGGCCGGCCTCGTACGGTCGACTGATCTGGTGCCCGGACCGGTACCCGGGGAATGCCGGTTCCTCACCTCCGCGACGCGAGGAGGAGCTCAGCCGATGGATCGAGCTCCTTGGTTCAGGCGGCGAGGGCGACGTCGCGGGTGAGGACGCGCCGAGTGAGGAGGGCGACGAGGATGGCGACAGCGCCGACGAGGACGACGGCGGCGCCGAGGCCGCCGAGGGCACCGGTGAAGGCGACGACCAGGAGCGGGCAGACGAACTCGCCGAGGAACAGGGCGGCGGTCCACAGGCCGGTGCCGCGGCCGCGCTGCTCGAAGGTGAGCCCGGACTGTGCCCACACCAGCAGGGTGGGCAGCATCAGGCCGGTGCCGGCCGAGGCGATGACAGCGCCGAGCACGATGACCAGCACCACCGAGGTGGCCCCGAGCACCACCAGACCGATCCCTGCCAGTCCGAAGGCGATCGGCAGCAAGGTGGCGGTGCCACGGCTCGAGACCCGGCCGAAGGCGTACGCGCCACCGGCTGTCGCGAGCGAGGCGAGCGCGGTGAACGCGCCGATGGTGGGCACGGCGGTGATCCCGGCCGCGTCGAGCACGTAGGGCAGCTCCACGATCGGGGTGTAGAAGACGATGCCACCGATGACGCTGACCGCGCACGGCAGCGCGAGGGCGCGGGTGGGCAACGGTGGGAGGGGTGCGCGCTCGCCGGCCCGGGTGGTCTCGCCGGCGGGCTGCCAGATGAGTGCCGCAGCGAGGACGAGGAAGAGCAGGCTGGAGGCGTAGAGCCAGAACGGGGTGCGCCAGTCCTGGGCACCCAGCGCACCGCCGAGGGCGAAGAACACGGTCGCCGACAGCGACGCGAACACGGTCTGCATGCCGAGCCAGCGGTCGCGCTGGGTGCCGGAGAAGTAGTCGGAGATCAGCGTCGTGCAGCAGGTCATGATCGCGGCCTCTGCGACGCCGACCCCGGCGCGGCTGAGCACGATCGCGGCGAGACCGTCCAGCCACAGCGGCGCGGTGCCGAAGACGGCGTAGACCACCAGGCCGGTCAGCAGCAGTCGCTTGCGACCGAACCGGTCCACGATGCGGCCCGCGAACGGCGCCAGCAGCGCGATCATCAGCGCCGGGACGGTGAGCGAGAGCGGCACCAGCGCGGTCGCCGCGCCGCTGTCGCCGAAGTGGTCCTGCATCCGCGGCAGGACGGGAGCGAGCAGCACGGCGCCGAGGACGGGCAGGCAGCTCATGAACATCAGCAGGAAGCCCTGAGGGCGTCCGGCTCGCCGGGATGGCGCGATGGTGTCGGGCATGGGGTCTCCCACGGTCGGCCGAGATGATGTGACAGCAGTCACAGAATCGTCGGAGACGCGGAAGGTATTGCGGAAGCCAAACCTGCTTCTGTCGGGTATCAGCCCCGTCGATGGTTTGGGGTCAGTCCGGCTGGCCCAGCTGCGCCGCGGCACGGGCCATCATCCGGCGCAGCCAGCCGTGTCCCGGGTCGGCGCGGTGGGCGGGGTGCCACCAGAACGCCTCCTTGAGCGGGAGGACGTCCCAGGGGCAGTCGAGGGTGCGTACGCCGGCGGCGCCGGCCAGCCGGGCGGCGAGCTGTTGCTGCAGCAGGGCGACCCGCGGGGTCCCGGCGACCAGGAACGGGACCGGCAGGAAGCTCTCGGTCACCACGTGGACGTCGGGGTCGACCCCGATCATGCTGAGCTGGCGTACGGCCGGGGTGAAGGCGGTCGGGGCATGGTGCGTGACGACCCACGGCATCTCGGCGAGCTGCTCCATGGTGATCTCGTCGCCGACGGCGTCGTTGTCGGCGGAGACGACCAGCACCCAGCCGTCGGTGTGGAGCTCGACGGCGGGCACGTCGTGGACGAAGCCGTGGGGGAGGATCATCCCGTCCACGTGTCGCAGCGACTCCGGCGCCTGGTCGACGTCGTTGTGGGTCTGCAGCTGGAACCGCAGGCGTACGCCGGGGGCGTCCCGCGCCACCTCGGTGGCGAGGTGATCGCCGAGGACGGTGGCGGAGTAGTCCGAGGCGACGACGGTGAACTCGCGGGTCGAGGTCGCCGGGTCGAAGCCGGGCTCGGCCTCGAAGACCCGGCGAACGCCGACGAGCGCTGTCGTCGTGGTGCCGCGCAGCTGGGTGGCCAGGGGTGTGAGGTCGTAGCGGTTGCCGATGCGGACGAGGAGCTCGTCGCCGAAGTGGCGCCTCAGGCGTCGCAGCGCTGCCGAGACCGCCGGCTGGCTCAGTCCCAGCCGCTCCGCCGCGCGGGTCACGTTGCGCTCCTCGAGCAGTGCGTCCAGGGAGAGCAGCAGATTGAGATCGAGGTTGCGGAGCGGATCGACGGCCATGCTCCGACTATAAACACCATGTATAAGCGGGATAGGAGATCTGCTCTTCCTGAATAGTTTCGCGGAAGTCAGAGTGGTGCTCGTCACTCCACCCCCGCACCTCCAGGGAGATCTCATGCCCGCCATCAGCTCGGTTCTCGTCATCGGCGCCGGAACCGCCGGAACGGCGACCGCGATCCTGCTCGCCGAGCGCGGCGTCTCGGTCGACCTCGTCGACGCCAAGCCGGATCTCTCCGCCCTCGGCTCCGGGATCACGCTGCAGGGCAACGCGCTGCGCGTGCTCCGCGACCTAAGCGTGTGGGAGCGGGTGCGGGCGGAGGGCTACGGCTACGACACCCTCGGGCTGCGTGCGCCCGACCCGGCCGGGACCCTCCTGGTCGAGCTCGAGGACCACCGCACCGGCGGGCCGGATCTGCCGGCGACGATGGGGATGTACCGGCCCGCGCTGGCCCGGATCCTCCTCGACCGCGCCGTCGCGGCCGGCGCCAAGGTGCGGTTCGGGGTCTCCCCAGCGGGCATCGAGCAGGACGCAGCGGGCGTCGACGTCGCCTTCGCGGACGGCTCGCACGGGCGCTACGACCTCGTCGTCGGCGCCGACGGGGTGCGGTCGTGGACGCGTCGGGCGATCGGGATCGAGGTCGAGCCCGAGCCGGTCGGCATGGGGATCTGGCGCGCCTTCACCCGGCGCCCGGCCGACGTCACCCGCACCGACCTCTTCTACGGCGGACCGTCCTACATCGCCGGCTACTGCCCGACCTCTCCGGACTCCCTCTACGCCTACATCGTCGAGCCGGCCCAGGACCGGGCCGACCTCTCGCCGGCGGCGGGCCTGGCGGTGATGCGCGAGCTGGCCGAGGCGTACCACGGGCCGTGGGACGAGATCCGCGCGTCGCTGACCGACGCCGAGCGGGTGAACCACACCCACTTCGAGAGCCACGTCGTCGACGGCCCGTGGAACCGCGGCCGGGTCGTGGTCATCGGCGACGCCGCCCACAGCTGCCCGCCGACCATGGCCCAGGGCGCGGCCCAGGCGCTCGAGGACGCCGCGGTGCTCGCCGAGCTGCTCACCGGTCTCGACGATCTGGACGCCGTCTGGCCCGCGTTCACCGAGCGCCGGCTGCCGCGCGCGAAGGCCGTCGTCGAGGCCTCGCTCCAGCTCTGCACCTGGCTGAAGGCGCACGAGCGCGGCGACGTGCCCGGCCTGATGGCCCGCGTCGCCGACCTCGTCAGCGACCCGGCCTGACCTCATCCACCTCACGAACCTGCCTCACGAAGGAGAACACCGTGACCATCATCGACCCCGCCGTCGAGACCCCGCCCGCCGAGCGGCTGATCACCCACCTGCGCCACGTCGACCTGGCCGTGCCCGACTACGAGCGGCAGCTGGAGTTCTACACGAACACCTGGAAGCTCACGGCCGAGACGACCGACAGCGGACTGGCGTTCCTGGCCGCGGAGGGCTCCCCGGAGCACTACTCCGTGCGCCTGCGCCGCGCCGACGACAAGCGGCTGGACCTGATCGCCTTCGGCGCGGCCAGCCCGGCCGACGTGGACGCGATGGCCGAGCGGCTCGGGCGCGCCGGCGTGAAGCTCGTCAGCGAGCCCGGCCCCGTGCTGACCCCGGGCGGCGGCTACGGGTTCCGCTTCTTCGACAACGACGGACGTACGGTCGAGGTCTCCTGCGATGTTGCCGTGCGGCAACATCGACAGATCGAGGAGGGGGAGTCGGTCCCGGTCAAGCTCTCCCACGTCGTCATCAACTCGCCGAACCCCGAGCAGACGGTGGCGTTCTACCAGCGCCACCTCGGCTTCGCGCTCTCCGACACCCTGATGCACCCGCGGCTGGGCTCGATGATGTGGTTCCTGCGTACGAACACGTTCCATCACAGCCTCGCGGTCGCCCGCGGGCCGCACGTCGCCCTGCACCACGCCTCCTTCGAGATGCGCGGCCTGGACGAGTACATGCGCGGCACCGGACGGCTGCTGCGCGCCGGCGTGGAGAAGATCTGGGGGCCGGGGCGGCACCTGGCCGGCAACAACACCTTCAGCTACTTCCTGGACCCGCACGGCAACACGATCGAGTACACCACCGAGCTCGAGGAGCTCGTCGAGGATACCTGGCACCCGCACCTCTACGACTTCAGCGACCCCGAGGTCACCGACCAGTGGGGCACCGCCAACCCGATGAACGAGCTGATCGCCGGCAAGTCCTTCAACGACCCGGACAAGGGCGTCTTCGTCGCCCCGCCGGTCTGAGAAGGGGGCCGGATGAAGCTCGCCACCTTCCTCGACCGAGGTCTGCGCGTGCCCCGCGTCGGCCTGGTCACCGACGACGGCCTGCACCCGTTCGCCGTCCGGCACACCATGCGCTCACTGATCGCCGCGGGGCGCGACGTGCTCGACCGTGCCGCCGACCATGCCCGGGCGGCGGACCCCCTCGACCCCGCCGACGTCGAGCTGCTGGCGCCGCTGGAGCCCGCCTCGGTCCGTGACTTCGTCGCTTTTGAGGAGCACGTCGAGGGGGTCCGCCGCTCGGTCGACGGCGCGGTCGGTGTGCCCGATGCCTGGTACGACGCCCCTGCCTTCTACTTCACCAACCCGCACGCGATCCTCGGGCCGGATGCGGAGGTCGCGTTCCCGGCGGCCTGCGAGGCCCGGGACTTCGAGCTGGAGGTCGCGGTGATCATCGGCTCCGAGGGCCGGTCGGTCGCGCCCGAGGAGGCTGGGACGTACGTCTTCGGCTACACGATCCTCAACGACTGGTCGGCCCGCGACCTGCAGGGTCGCGAGATGCAGGTCGGTCTCGGGCCGGCGAAGGGCAAAGACTTCGCGACCACGCTCGGGCCGTGGATCGTGACCGCCGACGAGCTGGAGCCTCACCGCGACCAGGACGGTTTCCTCGACCTGCTGTGCACGGTGTCGGTCAACGGCACCGAGGTCGGCCGTGACCGCCTCTCGAACATCGGCTGGACCTTCGAGACGATGATCGCGTACGCCTCCCGCGACTCCCGTGTGGTCGCCGGCGACGTCCTCGGCTCGGGCACCGTCGGCAACGGCGGGTGCCTGGCCGAGCTCTGGGGTCGTCGTGGCGCGCAGGAGCCGAAGCCGCTGCAGCCCGGTGACGTGGTCACCCTCGAGGTCGAGGGGATCGGCACCCTCACCAACACCGTCGTGCTCGCCCCGTCCGCTTTCGAGCTGCCGCCGGTGCGCCGCCGCGACGGTGCGGCCCGGGCCGCTGCCCGCCAGGCGTCCCGATGAGCTCGCTGGCCGGACGTACGGTCGTCGTCACCGGCGCCGCCTCGGGGATCGGCGCGGCGGTCGCCGCCGCTGTCACCGCGGTCGGCGGGGCGGTGGTGGGCGTCGACCGCGACTCCGCGCCCGGCGTACGGGCCCTCGACGTCCGCGACGAGGACGCCTGGGCCGAGCTGGCGAACGAGCTCGCCGGGCCGATCCATGGGCTGGTGAGCTGTGCCGGTGTGACCCGGCGCGCCCGGGTCGGCGCGGCGAGCGTCGCCGACATGCGGGATGCCCATGACGTCAACGTGCTCGGGCCGCTGCTCGGCATCCAGGCGCTGGTGCCGCTGATGCCGGCCGGCGCGTCGATCGTCACCATCGGCTCGCTCGCCGCGCTGCAGGGGCACTATCCGGTGGCCTACACCACCAGCAAGTGGGCCGTTCGCGGGCTCACGCACACCGCGGCACTCGAGCTGGGGGAGCGGGGGATCCGCGTCAACGCCGTGCATCCCGGCTTCATCGAGACCGCGATGACCGCCTCCGCGCCTGACGCGTTCCGCGAGGCCTCGGTCGCCGCGGCCCCGCTCGGCCGCGTCGGCACCCCCGAGGAGGTCGCATCGGTCGTGGTCTTCCTGCTCGGTGACGGGGCGGCGTACGTCACCGGTGCCGAGATCCCCGTCGACGGCGGGGTTGCCTCGCACGCCGGCGCCAAGCCCCTCTCCGACGCGCTGCGCTGAGATCCATCACAACCAAGAGGACAAGAGATGTTCGAGTACTTTCCCGGCAACTACGTCTGGAACCTGGGCGTGGTCGCCACGCTCAACTCCGGCGGACTGATCGACGAGGTCGACCGCGCCTGCCGGCCGCTGCGCGAGCTCGCCGCGCAGGGCTCCGACGTCGGCACCGCCGAGTTCATGGCCGCCTGGCGCCGCGTCGCCGACCAGCTCGAGGAGCAGGCCGGCGAGGCCGAGAAGGCCGGCCACCGGCGTACGGCGGGGCAGAAGCTCTTCCGTGCCTCGGTCTACGTCTCCCAGGCCGAGCGGATGCAGAGCGCGAAGGACCCGGGCCGCAACGCCGAGTACCAGCGCAGCGTCGACCTGCTCGTCCGCTTCTTCGAGCTGCTCGACCAGCCGACGGTGAAGGTCGCCATCCCGTACGCCGAGGACGGCCGTGAGACCAGCCTGCCCGCCTATTTCCACCCGGCGAACGCCGACGGCCGCCCGGCGCCCGTCATGATCGTGTGGAACGGGCTCGACTCGACCAAGGAGATGATGGTCGGCTCCGGCGTCCACACCGAGCTGGCCGCGCGTGGCATCTCGACGCTCATGGTCGACTGCGGCGGCGCCGGGGAGGCGCTGCGCCTGGACGGGCTCACCGCTCGCGTCGACACCGAGGCTTGGGCCGCGGCCTGCGTCGACTGGCTCGAGACGCGCTCGGACGTACGTGCCGACCGGATCGGGCTCGTGGGCTGGTCGCTCGGTGGCTACTACGCGCCTCGCGCGGCTGCGTACGAGAAGCGGCTGGCGCTGTGCGTGGCCTGGGGTGCCAACCACGACTGGGGCGCGGTGCAGAAGCGCCGCCTCGACCGGGAGGGAGAGAACCCGGTGCCGCACTACTGGGACCACGTGCTGTGGGTGTGGGGGCAGCCGGACATCGACACGTTCATCCGGTTCGCCGAGGACGTCAACCTCGACGGAGTGGTCGAGCAGATCACGGTGCCGTTCCTGATCGCCCACGGTGAGAACGACCGGCAGATCCCGCTCTCCTACGCCCATCGCTCCTACGACCAGGCTGTCAACAGCCCCAAGCGTGAGCTGAGGATCTTCACGCCCGAGGAGGGCGCCACCGAGCACATCGGCCTGGACCACCTCCCGCACGTCACCGGCTTCATCGCCGACTGGGTCGCGGACACCTTCGCCGAGCTGGACGCGTCGTGACCGTCCTGGATCGCAGTGATCCCGAGGGCGAGATCGCCAAGACGGTCGCCCGGGTCTCCAACTGGGGCCGCTGGGGCGAGGACGACGTCCGCGGGACGATGAACTTCCTCACCGACGCGAAGCGGGTCTCGGCCGCCGGGCTGGTCCGCACCGGCCGGTCCTACTCGCTCTCGCTGCCCTTCGACATGGACGGGCCGCAGAACGGCTGGCGGCGGCGTACGAATCCGGTGCACACGATGCTCGACACCGGCACCGACGCGGTCGCCGGAGTCCAGGGCTTCCCGCACGGGATCGGCGGCGCCGACGACGTGATCGCGATGCCGCTGCAGTGCTCGACGCAGTGGGACGGCCTCGGCCACATCTTCGACCACGGGCGCGCCTGGAACGGCCGCCCGGCGGAGGCGGTGGTGACCTCGCTGGGCGATGGTGTCACCGGGATCGAGACGGTCGCCGACGTCGTCTGCGGCCGCGGGGTGCTGCTCGACGTCGGTCGCGCGGTCGGCACCGACGGTGAGCTCCCCGACGGCTTCGCGATCACCGAGGAGCACCTGGAGCAGACGATCCGCGCCCAGGGCGCCAGTGCCGCCGTCGGCCGCGGCGACATCGTCCTCGTACGCACCGGGCAGCTCACTCGCGCCCGCCGGGGCGTCGCGGCCGGACAGGGCTGGGGCGGCTACGCCGGGGGCCCTGCCCCCGGGCTGTCGTTCACCACCGCCGACTGGCTGCACCGCACCGAGATCGCCGCGATCGCCACGGACACCTGGGGCTTCGAGGTGCGGCCCAACGAGTTCGATGACGCCTTCCAGCCGCTGCACCAGGTCGCGATCCCGCACCTCGGGCTGTTCCTCGGGGAGATGTGGGACCTGGACGGCCTGGCGGACGCGTGCGCGGAGGACGGTCGCTACCACTTCCTGCTCACCGCGGCACCGCTGCGGGTGACCGGAGCCGTCGGAGCGCCGGTGAACCCGATCGCGCTGCGCTGAGGGTCGGGATGCTCACCGAGTTACCTCGGTGAGCATCCGCTTCCCTCGTGGAACTCCGCGAGGGAAGCGTGCGTCGACCGAGTTACCTCGGTGAGCATCCACCTACCCGGCAGAAACCGAGAACGTGTGGGCGACGGGCCCGGCGACGGCGTCGATGGGCTGCTCCAGCGGCACCCCGGAACCGTCCCGGCGCGGGTCGATCTCGGGCAGCTCGATCGGCGCCCCCGAGGCCGCGGAGGCCATCGCAGGAGCGGCGCCGACCCAGGCGAAGACGAGGGTGTCCTCGCCCTTGAGGTAGCGATGGGCGCGTACGCCGCCGGTGGCCCGGCCCTTGGCCGGGAACTCGCTGAACGGCGTGGTCTTCACGCTGCCGGTCTCCGTCCCGGGCAGAGCCGAGGACGACCCGGCGACGGTCACGACCGCGGCACCCTCGGGGGCGTCGGGGGAGACGACGCCGAAGAAGACGACCTTCGAGCCGTGGGCCATCCGGACCCCGGCCATCCCGCCCGCGCTGCGACCCTGCGGCCGCACCGTGTCGGCCGGGAAGTGGAGGAGCTGGGCGTCGGAGGTGACGAAGACCAGCGACTCGGTGCCGGTGCGCAGCTGGGCCGCGCCGACGACCTCGTCGCCGTCGGCGAGCTTGATGACCTCCCACTCGTCCTTGTTGAGCAGCACCTCGGGGTTGACCCGCTTCACGACACCGAGGCGGGTGCCGAGCGCGATGCCCGGTCCGTCGGTGGCCAGCGTGGTGAGCGCCAGCGCCCGCTCGTCGGACTCCAGCGAGAGCAGCGCGGACAGGGGAAGACCACCGGACAGGTTGGGGTCGCCGTGGGTCGGCGGCATCGCCGGCAGGTCGAGCACCCCGAGACGTACGAGACGGCCGCGGGAGGTGAGCACACCGATCTGGCCGCGCGCGGTCGCCGGGACCACCGAGACGATCACGTCGTGGTTGGCGCGCGCCGAGCCGGTGGTGAAGGGCTCGGCGTCGGAGGAGCGGGCCAGCAGCCCGGTCGAGGAGAGCAGCGCGAAGCACGGGTCGTCGGCGACCTCGAGGCTCATCGCCTCCAGCGCCGGCGTCCCGGCCGAGGCCAGGAGTACCGTGCGGCGCGGGGTTCCGAACGTCTTGGCCACCTCGCCGAGCTCGTCGGAGACGACCTTCCGGAGCATCTCGTCGTCGCCGAGGATCGAGTCGAGGTATTCGATGGTGGCCTGGAGCTCGTCGCGCTCCTTCTCCAGCTCGATCTTGGAGAACTTCGTCAGCCGGCGAAGGGCCATGTCGAGGATGTACTCCGCCTGCGGCTGGCTCAGGTCGAAGACCGACATCAGGCGCTCGCGAGCCTCGCCCGCGTTGTCGGAGGAGCGGATCAGCTGGATGACCTCGTCGATGTCGAGGATCGCGATCAGCAGGCCCTCGACCAGGTGCAGCCGGTCGGCAGCCTTGTCGCGACGGAACTGCGAACGCCGGCGGACCACGTCGTAGCGGTGGCCCAGGAAGACCTCGAGCAGCTCCTTGAGGCCGAGGGTGCGCGGCTGGCCGTCGACGAGCGCGACGTTGTTGATGCCGAAGGAGTCCTCCAGGGGCGTCATCTTGTAGAGCTGCTCGAGGACGGCCTCGGGTACGAACCCGTTCTTGACCTCGATGACGAGCCGGGTGCCGTGCTCGCGGTCGGTGAGGTCCTTGAGGTCGGCGATGCCCTGGATCTTCTTGGACTGCACCAGCGTCTTGACCCGCTCGATGATCTTCTCGGTGCCGATGTTGAACGGCAGCTCGGTGATCACGATGCCCTTGCGGCGCCCGAACGGCTCGATCCGTGTGGTGGCCCGGATCTTGAAGGAGCCCCGGCCGGTCTCGTACGCATCCCGGATCCCGTCGAGGCCGACGATGGTGCCGCCGGTGGGGAGGTCGGGACCGGGGACGAACTTCATCAGCGTGTCGAGCTCGGCGCCCGGGTGCTTGATCAGGTGGCGCGCGGCGGCGATGACCTCGACCAGGTTGTGCGGGGCCATGTTGGTGGCCATGCCGACCGCGATGCCGGTGGCACCGTTGACCAGCAGGTTGGGGATCGCGGCGGGGAGCACGCTCGGCTCCATCTCCCGCGAGTCGTAGTTGGGCCGGAAGTCGACGGTGTCTTCCTTGATGTCATCGGTCATCGCCAGCGCGGCGGGGCCCATCCGGGCCTCGGTGTAACGCATCGCCGCGGCCGGGTCGTCGCCGCCGGGGGAGCCGAAGTTGCCGTGACCGTCGATCATCGGCAGCCGCATCGCCCACGGCTGCGCCATCCGGACCAGGGCGTCGTAGATCGCGCCGTCGCCGTGCGGGTGCAGCTTGCCCATCACCTCACCGACGATGCGGGCACACTTCACGTGGCCGCGGTCGGGACGTACGCCCATGTCGTTCATCGTGAACAGGATCCGCCGCTGCACGGGCTTGAGACCGTCCCGGGCGTCGGGCAGTGCCCGGGAGTAGATGACGGAGTAGGAGTACTCCAGGAATGAGGACCGCATCTCGTCCCCGATGTCGGTGTCGAGGATGTGCTCCTCGAAGTCGTCGGGTACGTCCTGTTTGGTCTTGCCGCGTGCCATAAGGGGCATTGTCTCGAATCCCTGTGCGAGTCC
The DNA here is from genome assembly GCF_036090055.1 of Nocardioides sp. NBC_00368. Lineage (NCBI taxonomy): Bacteria > Bacillati > Actinomycetota > Actinomycetes > Propionibacteriales > Nocardioidaceae > Nocardioides > Nocardioides sp. NBC_00368. The sequence goes on along the minus strand of NZ_CP107970.1, from coordinate 2,072,132 downwards.
GCCATCGGGGCTCGCCGTAGGCGCGTGGTTGTCGAAATCGCTTCCGCATTCGGATTCGTCGGGTTTAGCGTCCGGCCGTGAGCATCGCCAAGACGCCCGAGCCGCCCTACACGGCCGTCATCTTCACCTCCCTGCGTACGCCGACCGGTGACGGGTATGCGGAGACCGCCGCCCGGATGGAAGAGCTCGCCGCCGAGCAGCCGGGATTCCTGGGTATCGAGTCGGCCCGCGACGGGATCGGCATCACCGTCTCGTACTGGACCGACGACGAGGCCGCCCGGTCTTGGAAGACCGTCGCTGAGCACCGTCGTGCCCAGCAGACCGGTCGGAGCCTGTGGTACGAGGACTACCAGGTACGCGTCGCCACCGTGACTCGCGCTTACGGCATGGGTGGCTGTTAGCGGAGGGGGTCCGTTCGCAGCCCTTGGGCGCGTACGCTGGATGGATCAGGACATCACCCGCTGACGCACACGGAGGTGCTGACGATGGCTGTCACCCAGATTGAGCTCGACAACGAGCTGCTCGCGGAGGTCCAGCGGATCTCCGGCGCGACCACGCCCCAGGAGGCGGTCGAGTTCGCCGTGCGCGAGCTCGTCCTGCGCAACCACGAGGGAGATGCTCCCAGGCACGCCCAGAAGCTGGCGCGGAACTGGGACTACGACGGCTGGCGGGTGCTCAACGAGCGCGACCGCGCCAACGCCGTACGTCACTGACGGCGAGGGCCTGTCCTAGACAGGCACCACCGTGACGATGTGCTCGAGGCCCTTGAAGTCCCCGGGATTACGCGTGAGGAGCGCAGCCTTGGCGTGACGGGCGGTAGCCGCGATCATGAGGTCGGCTGTTCTGCTCCGTGGATTGCGTCCGCCTGTCTTCACGGCAGCGGCTATCGCGCCATACCAGTGTGCGACCTCGACGCTGTAAGGGATCGGGTCGTACGCCGCGAGGACGGTCCTATAGCGATGCTCGCGTTCCGCGGACTTGATCGGGTCCGATGTGTGCAGCCCGAATGAAAGCTCGCCGACCGTGACGGCCGAGATGGCTACGTGGGCCGCGAGGTCGGCGAGATCGGGTGGCGGTGCGATGACGACCGAAGTGTCGAGGAGGCCAAGATCGTGGATACTCATCCCTGCTGCTCTTCCCACGGATCACGAATGGTGTCGTCGATAAATTCGTCGAGACTACGAATGTCGGCGAGCCAATCGCGGGCGACATCGTCGTTCGCATCGGGCTCGTCCCAGCGAGGGATGTTGTCGGAGCTGCGCCAGACCGGGGGCTTCGTGCTCGGGACGTGAGGCACGAGATCTGCAACCGGGATGCCGTCGCGGGTCACGGTGAACGCTTCTCCGGCGCGGACGCGGTCGATGATCTGAGCGTTGTGGTTGCGAAGATCGCGTTGCGGAATCGTCGTGCTCATACCGACAGTGTAGCAAGATCTGCTACGACTGTGTCGCGGTCGGCAACTGGTGCGTACCGCTAGATTTCTCTCGTGACCGCGCAGCAGACTCCGCCGTACCCCTCCCACTGGGAGGCGGACGTGCTGCTGCGCGACGGGCGGACGGCACACATCCGGCCGATCAGGTCGGCGGACAAGGACCTGCTGGTCGACTTCTACGACCACCGGGTCAGCGACGAGTCGAAGTACTACCGCTTCTTCTCACCGATGCCGCACCTCTCGGCCCGCGACGTCGCGCGCTTCACCGAGGTCGACCACAAGGACCGGGTCGCCTTCATCCTGACCCTGCGCGGCCGGATGATCGCAGTCGGCCGCTACGACGTGGTCAAGCCCGGCGAGGCCGAGGTCGCCTTCCTCGTCGAGGACGACTACCAGGGCCGCGGGATCGCGCAGATCCTGCTCGAGCACCTCGCCCAGGCGGGGCGCGAGCGCGGGGTCACCAAGTTCACCGCCGACGTGCTGCCCGACAACGCCCGGATGATCCAGACCTTCCGCGACGCGGGCTACAAGGTGGCCAGCGTCTACGAGGACGGGGTCATCTCGCTGCAGTTCGGGATCGACGTCACCGACACCGCGGTCGGCCGCCTCGCGCTGCGCGAGCACGAGGCCGAGGCCGCCTCGATCCACCGCTTCTTCAACCCGCGCTCGGTCGCGGTCATCGGCGCCAGCCGGAGGCAGGAGACCGTCGGTCAGGCGCTCGTACGCAACCTGGTGATCGGTGACTTCACCGGCCGGGTCTACATGGTCAACCCCAGCTCCAGCGCGGTCAGCGGGATGCCCGCCTACAAGAGCGTCCAGGACATCCCGGACGACGTCGACGTGGCGATCGTCGCGGTGCCCGCCGACGCCGTGCAGGACGTCGTGCTCGACTGCGCCGCCAAGGGCGTGCACGGGCTCGTGGTCATCTCCAGCGGCTTCGCGGAGACCGGCGAGGAGGGTCGCCAGCGGCAGCGCCGGCTGGTGAATCTGTCCCGGTCCTACGGCCTGCGGCTGATCGGGCCCAACGCGCTCGGCGTCATCAACACCGACCCGCAGGTCAAGATCAACGCCAGCCTCGCGCCGACGATGCCGCCGCGCGGGCGTGCGGGCTTCTTCTGCCAGTCGGGTGCGCTCGGCTCGGCGATCCTGGAGAAGGTCAACAACCGCGGCCTCGGTCTGTCGACCTTCGTCAGCGCCGGAAACCGCGCCGACGTCTCCGGCAACGACCTCCTCCAGTACTGGGAGGAGGACGTCTCGACCGAGGTCGTGATGATGTACCTCGAGTCGATCGGTAACCCGCGGAAGTTCTCCCGCATCGCGCGCCGGGTGTCCCAGCGCAAGCCGATCGTCGCGGTCCGCTCGGGCCGCACCACCCAGGGTGTGCCGATGGGCCACGCGGTCCGCAAGATCAGCGCCCCGCCGGCGGCGGTCGACGCGATGTTCCGCCAGGCCGGGATCATCCAGGTCGACACCCTCGACGAGATGTTCGACGTCGCGCAGCTGCTCGCCCACCAGCCGCTCCCGCGCGGTCGGCGGGTGGCCATCGTCGGCAACTCCGACGCCCTGGGCCTGCTGGCCGCCGACGCCGCGGTCTCGGTGGGTCTGCAGGTCAACAAGCAGGTCCCGCTGCCCACCGAGCCGTCGGCGGAGGACTTCGAGGACGCGCTCGACGCGGCCATCGACGACCCCGAGGTCGATGCGGTGATCTCGGTCTACATCCCACCGCTCAACGTCTCCGGCGAGGAGATCGCCAACGTGCTCGCCGCGGTCGGCGAGCAGTCCGACAAGCCGCTGGTCACCAGCTTCCTCGGCGCCGAGGGTGTCCCCGAGCTGCTCCGCGTCCCCGACGTCGCGGGGTCGACCGCGGGTCGCGGCTCGGTGCCGTCCTACTCCTCGGTCGAGTCGGCCGTACGTGCCCTGGCCAAGGTCGTGGAGTACGCGGTGTGGCTGCGCACCGCCGACGGCGAGACCCCCTGGCTCAGCGCCGAGGAGTGCGACCCGCGCACGGCACGCAAGATCGTCACCGACGTGCTCGCCGCACGCCCCTCGGGTGGTGAGCTGAGCCGCGAGGACCTGACGATGGTGCTGGCTGCCTACGGGATCAAGCTGTGGAACACCCACAAGGTCACCACCCTCGAGGAGGCGATCGCCGCGGCCGAGGACCTCGGCTGGGACGTCGTGCTGAAGGCGACCGTCGAGAGCGTCCGGGAGCGGCCCGACCAGGCTCACGTCGCACGTAACATCGACGACGTCGAGGAGATGACCGAGGCCTGGGAGCTGATCACCAGCCGGATCTCGCCGGAGACCGGCGGGTTCGCGGTGCAGCGCACCGCACCGCCGGGTGTCCCGGTCTCGATCCGGTCGATGGAGGACCCGCTGTTCGGGCCCGTCGTCTCCTTCGGCATCGCAGGTCCCATCACCGAGCTGCTGGCCGACCGCACCTACCGGATCCCGCCGCTGTCCCAGCGCGACGCGGCCTCGATGGTGCGCGAGATCAAGGCCGCCCCGATGCTCTTCGGCTACCGCGGCGGCGACATGGTCGACGTCGACGAGATCGAGCGGCTCGTCCTCAAGGTCGCCCAGCTGCAGAACGATCTGCCCCAGATCTCCTCGCTCGACCTGTCCCTGGTCCTGGTCGGTCTGGAGTACTCCGCCGTCCTCACCGCCACCGCCCGGGTCGACCTGGTCGCCGATCCCCGCTCCGACTGGTTCGTACGCCGCCTCAACCCGGCGGTCGGCGACACGCTCCCCGGCTAGCCGCCACCGAGCCGATCACGGCCGCCGACCTCGGGTGCCGACGGATCAGGTGCGGCGGTGGTGGCGAGCAGCTCGTCCAGCAGCGATCGGGTGTGGGTGAGCTGGTCGATGTCGCCGGTGATCCGGCGGCGCTCCGCCATCAGTCGTTCGCGGCAGTCGTCCAGCAGGAGTGACTCGCCGGACAGGCATGCCAGGATCTCGCCGATGAGATCCATGCCGAGACCTGCCGCTAGCAGCGTCTGGATGTGCGCCACCCGGTGGATGTCGGAGTCGGCGAAGATGCGATATCCGCTGTAGGTGCGGTCCGGGGCCAGGACACCCTTCTCCTCGTAGTAGCGCAACGACCGCACGCTGACTCCGGTCCGGTCCGCCAGCTCGCCGATCTTCACGGGACTGCTCCTTCGCGCCTCGGCTTGACCCTCACATTGATGTGAGACTTTAGCGTGCCGGTCATGCTTCGACTCGCCATCCTCATGTTCTGCGTCTTCAGCATCACCACCGGGGAGTTCGTGGTCGCCGGGATCCTGCCCGAGGTCGCCACCGACCTCGGGATCACCGTGGGGTCCGCGGGGCTGCTGGTCACGGCGTACGCCGTCGGCATGATCATGGGCGGTCCGGTGCTCACGGCTGTGACCGCCGGTGTCGACCGGAAGCGGCTGATGCTCTCGCTCCTGGCCGTCGCGGCCCTCGGAAACGCGGTCTCCGCTCTCGCCCCCGGGTTCTCGTTGCTGCTGGTGGCTCGGGTGGTCACCGCACTGGTGACCTCGACGTTCTTCGCCCAGGCCATCGTGATCGCGGTGCAGTCGGCGCCACCGGAGCGGGCCGGGAGCACGGTGGCCCGGCTGGCGTTCGGGATGAACCTCGCCATGATCCTCGGTGCGCCCGTCGGCACCCAGATCGGCGGCCAGTGGGGGTGGCGGGCGACGTTCGCCACGATCGCCGTGGCGTGCCTGATCGGTCTCGCCCTGGTGCTCTGGCAGCTGACCCCGCCACCCGAGGCGGGCCGTACCTCCGCGGTCTCCGAGCTGCGCGTGCTGCGCCGGACCCCGGTGCTGCTCGCGCTGGCCGTCACGGCGGTCGGCAACGTCGGTGTGCTCATGGTGTTCAGCTACCTCGCGCCCCTGCTCACGGGTCTGGCCGACCACCCGGTGAGCCGGCTGCCCCTGCTGCTGCTCGCCTATGGGGTAGGCGCGACGATCGGTAACCTCGTCGGCGGCGCGCTCCACGATCGCGACCCGAGACTGTTCCAGCCCGGCCTGCTCGGCATGTTGGCTGCGACGCTCCTCGCCGCCTGGTTCGTCGCGACCTCGACCGCGCTCACGGGCGCGGCAGTCGTCGTGATCGGTCTGTTCGGGTTCGCGATCATCCCCGGCATGCAGGCCCGCGTGATGGCCACAGCGGGGGAGGCGCCGACACTGGCGATGGCCGTCAACGCCTCCGGCTACCAGGTCGCCGCCGCCTGCGCCGGACTCGTCGGCGGACTGATCGCCGACTCGGCTGCCGGGCCCCGGCCCATCTACCTCGCCGGGGCGGTGCTGACCGTGTGCGGCCTGGCCCTCACGATCGTGGCCACCCGCGCCTCGCGCGGGAGGTACCACGGCTAGGCGGCCTGTGGCGGCCCGTGGAAGGATGGGCGTCATGAGCACCCGCACCGATGATCTCGACCGCGCCGACGACCTGCGCGCCGAGATCGACCGCACCGGCTACTACCCCGAGGTGGTGGCCGACTGCGTCGCGTCCGCCGTGGCGGGGGAGAAGGTGTCCTCCTTCTTCCTGCACCACGAGCCGACCTTCGACCGTGACGAGGTGCGCCGCCACCTCTCCGTGCTGGTGCTGACCCCGTCCCGGCTGATCCTGGCCCACACCGACGAGCACGCCGGCGACGACCTGCTGCCCGAGCCCTACACCTCGACCTCGACCGAGGCCGTGCGCATCGACTCGGTCAACTCCGTGGTGGTGACCCGGATGATCACCAACCCGACCAAGGGGTCGAGCAAGCCGGCCGAGGTCGTCATGACCATCGGGTGGGGCGGCGTCAACCGCGTCGACCTGGAGCCCGCGGGCTGTTCCGACCCCAACTGCGACGCCGATCACGGCTACACCGGCGTCCTCACCCCCGACGACTTCTCGCTGCGCGTCTCGGCTGCCGCCGACGGTCACGACTCGGTCGCGCGCCTGCTCTCCTTCGCGGAATCGCTCTCGGCTCGCACCCACAACCGGTGAGCAGGTGACCGGGTTTCTCGCGCCCGCCTACGGGGAGCGCTCACTGGGTGACGTCCTGCCGGCGGTCGCCGCCGCCATGGACGTCCCACTGGGCACCGCGGAAGCACGGTCTGGTCTCGAGCTGCCCTCGGCGGCTGCGTACGTCGTCTTCCTGGTCGACGGGATGGGGACCAACCTGCTGCGGCGCTATGCGCACGCGGCGCCGTTCCTGGCTTCGCTGAGCGAGGACCAGGAGGCGGGTACGGCCGGGGTGCCGTCGACGACGGCGACCAGCCTCACCTCGTTCGGGACCGGGCTGACGCCCGGTGGCCACGGGCTGGTCGGCTACACCTCGCGCATCCCCGGCACCGAGCACCTCCTCAACGCGCTGCAGTGGCGCAAGGACGTCGACCCCGTCGAGTGGCAGCCCAACCAGACCGTCTTCCAGCGGCTGGGCGAGGCCGGGGTGCCGGTGACGGTCATCAACAAGCGGGCCTTCGGCGGCTCGGGGCTGACCATCGCCGCCCACCGGGGCGCGGAGTTCGTCGGCGCCGACCGGGTGGGGGAGCGGATCGCCTCGGCGGTCGCGCTCTCGCGGGTTCCCGGCTCGCTCACCTACCTCTACGACGGCGACCTGGACTGGACCGGCCACAAGTACGGGGTCGCCTCCTCGCCGTGGCTGCAGCAGCTCTCGATGATCGACGCCGAGGCCGAGCAGCTGCGGGACGCCCTGGACCCGTCGGTACGCCTCCTGGTGCTCGCCGACCACGGCATGGTCGACTCGCCGGCGGCCTCCCGCACCGACATCGACGACTTCCCCGAGCTCCGCGACGGCGTGGCGCTGGTCGGTGGCGAGGCCCGCTTCCGCCATCTCTACTGCTCGCGCGGCGCGGTCGGCGACGTGGTCGCGACCTGGTCGGAGAAGCTGGGCGACAAGGCCGAGGTGATGACCCGGGAGACCGCGATCGGCCGTGGCTGGTTCGGACCGGTCACCCCGTCGGTGCTGCCGCGGCTCGGCGACGTCATCGTCGCCTCCCATGGCGAGCATGCGGTGGTCTCGACGAGCCTGTTCAACTACGAGACGACACTGGTCGGGCTGCACGGTTCGCTGACGCCCGACGAGATGCTCATCCCGCTGCTTGTCTCCTAGGGAATGAACCTCGTCTCTAATGGTTACACCCTGTGTATCCATTAGAGACGACTCGCCGCATGCGGCGGGAAGGGGTGCCATGGGTGAGCACGGAGTCGAGGGCCGGCGATGACCGGGCGCTACGGGCAGGTCGCGTTCACGCCGTTGGTGACCGAGCACCAGGAGATCCACGGGAGCGCAGCTGCGTACGCGCGGATGGTCGAGGCGGGCGGTGAGCGGGACCGGATCGGGCGGGGCGAGGCGGCGTTCATCTCCTCGCGGGACAGCTTCTTCCTGGCGACCGTCAGCGAGACCGGCTGGCCCTACATGCAGCACCGCGGCGGGCCGCCCGGGTTCCTCAAGGTGATCGACGAGACCACACTGGGCTTCGCCGACTTCCGGGGCAACCGGCAGTACATCACCCGCGGCAACCTCGACCACGACGAGCGGGTCTCCCTGTTCCTGATCGACTACCAGCTGCAGGCCAGGATGAAGATCTTCGGCCGCGCGCGGGTCGTCGAGCTCGAGGACGATCCCGAGCTGGTCGACTCGCTGGCTCCGGTCGGGAGCTCGGCGCGGATCGAGCGCGGGATCCTGATCGACGTCGAGGCGTACGACTGGAACTGCAAGCAGCACATCCCACAGCTGGTGCCCCTGGCGGCCGCCCGGCAGACCGTCGCCGAGCTGGCCGAGCGGATCAGCGAGCTCGAGGCCGAGCTGGCCGTCGCCCGCGGTGCGGTACCGTCTGAGACATAGCCTTACCATTAGATCGATGACGGAGGAGATCGCCGTGGAGCTCCAGGTGCCGGTGCTGTACCCGACCCAGCCCCGGGCCGTACGTCTGATGAACACGATCTGGGCCGACCGGTCGGCCGTGCACGACTCGCTGGAGAGCGTGGCGCACCTCCGGGCCTGGGCCGAGGAGGCGGGGCTCGGCCGTCACCAGGACCTGAACGACCACGACCTGGGCCGGGCCCGGGCCCTCCGGGACGCCCTGCGCCGGCTGGCCGCCGAGGTGACCGGCGACAGCCGGCCGCACAGCGTCCCGGAGGGGCTCGGCACCGAAGCGGCCCTCGCCGTGCTCAACGAGTTCGTCTCCCACTGCACGTCCGTCCTGCGCCACGGTCCACAGGGCGGCTACGTGCGGGAGTGGCTCGCCGACGGCTCCGGCCTGCAGCGGGAGCTGAGCCTGGTCGCGCTGGAAGGGTCCGAGGTGCTGGCCGGGCAGGCTCCCCACGAGCTGAAGGCGTGCGGCGGCCCCGGCTGCGTCCTCTACTTCGTACGCGACCACCCACGGCGCGAGTGGTGCTCCGAGGGCTGTGGCAACCGGGCACGGGTCGCGCGCCACTATCGGCGGAGCAAGTCCAGCGTCGAGGGTCCTGCCACGAGCCGGGGCGCGGACCACTAGGCTTCCGCGAGTGGCTGAGCTGACCTTCTGGACCGGGACGATGGACGCGGGGAAGTCGACCCTCGCGCTGCAGACCAACCACAACCACGCGGCTCGCGGCAGGGTGGGGCTGATCTTCACCGTCCACGACCGCTCCGGCGAGGCGGTGGTCACCTCTCGCCTGGGCCTGACCCACGACGCGATCGAGGTCACCGACGACTTCGACTTCTGGCGTCACGCCGTCGACGCGCTGACCCACGGCGCCCGGATCGACTACCTCATCTGCGACGAGGCCCAGTTCTACACCCCGGAGCAGATCGAGGCGCTGGCCAAGATCGTCGACGAACTCCAGATCGACGTGTTCTGCTTCGGCATCCTCACCGACTTCCGCACCCGGCTCTTCCCGGGCGCCGCCCGTCTCGTCGAGCTCGCCGACCGTACGGAGGTGCTGCAGGTCGAGGCGCTGTGCTGGTGCGGCAAGCGGGCCACCCACAACGCCCGGGTCGAGGACGGCGTCATGGTCACCGAGGGCGACCAGGTCGTCGTCGGCGACACCGACCGTGAATCCGGCACCGCCCCCAGCGCGGTCTCCTACGAGGTCCTCTGCCGCCAGCACCACCGTCGCCGCCTCACGGCGGCCCGGGCACAGTCCGTCTCCCTGGTGCCCGAGCCCCTGCCGTTCGGATAGCGATTGCTTCGCAATTCGCGCATCGCGGCGCTTTCAGCACTCGTGGACGTCGGCTCCGCTCAGTCGCTGCACTTCCTCGCTCCACCTCCTTTCGACGAGCGCGCGCCGCTCTGGGGTGGCGGAGTCGATTTCAGCGGTTGAGCGTGGGCATGTCGACGGCGGCGTACTTCGTCCCGACCGGCGCGTTCTGGGTGTCGAGCTGGACGCCGGGGCGGCCGTTCTCGACGACGTAGGTCGCGCGGGTGGAGATCGGCGCGCCCCGGCGCTCGACGTACGGCACGACCCGGAAGTCGCTGGAGAGCTCGTCGGGCGTGACCTTCACGCGGACGTAGCCGCGCTGGCTGTTGAAGAACTTCAGGTGGTCGTTGGCGCGCAGCAGGGTCTCGCCGCCGGTGGTCATGTCGGCGCCGTCGCCACCGCTGGCGATGGAGGTGCCGACGAACTCGCTGCCGACGACGGCCGACTCGGGGTCGTCGTAGTCGGCCAGCAGGTTGCTGGCGTAGTTGTGGTGCCGATCGCCGGTGATGACGACGAGGTTCTCGATCCCGCTGGTGCGGGCACCCTCGAGGAGCCGGTTGCGGTTGGCGACGTAGCCGTCCCACGGGTCCATGTAGAGCGTCTTGGCCTCGGTCTCGTCGAGGTCGGTCTCGGCCATCGGCGCCTGGTTGGCGAGCACCTGCCAGCGGGCGGTCGACTGCCGCCAGTTGCGCTGCAGCCACGCCTCCTGCTCGAGACCCATCATCGAGCGTGACGGGTCGTAGATGTCCGGCGTCAGCTCCGGGGAGGCGGGATCGGACCCGTCACCGTAGGCCTGGTCGTCGCGGTACTGCCGGGTGTCGAGCACGTTGAAGTCGACGAGGTCGCCGTAGCGCAGGTTCCGGTAGATCTGCATGTCCGGCCCGTCCGGCAGCGAGCTGGCGCGGAACGGGAGGTGCTCGTAGTAGGCCTGGAAGGCAGCCGTACGCCGCGGCATCCACAGCGCACCCTGCGACTGGCTGCGCTCCTCCGGGACCTCGTCGGCCCAGTTGTTCTCGACCTCGTGGTCGTCGGGGGCGACCACGAACGCGTGCGACTGGTGGGCGGCCATCAGGTCCGGGTCGGACTTGTAGAGGCCGTACTGCTGACGGTATCGCGCCAGGTCGAGGGTCTCACCGGCCAGCGAGGGGTCGACCGTGGTCCGGCGCCAGTTGTTCTCGGCGGTGACGCCGGACTCGTACAGATAGTCGCCCAGGTGGAAGACGACATCGACGTCCTCGTCCGCCAGGTGCCGGTAGGCGGTGTAGAAGCCGTGGCTGTAGAGCGCGCACGAGGCGAACGCGAAGCTCATCCGCGACAGCGGGGAGCCGTACGCCGGGGCGGTCCGGGTGTGGCCGGTCTGGCTGACCTCGCCGGCCGCCATGAAGCGGTACCAGTAGTCGCGGCCGGGGCGCAGACCCCAGACCTCGGGGTGGACCGAGTGCCCGAAGTTCGGGGTGGCGGTGACGGTGCCGGCCTTGACGATCTTGCGGAAGTGAGGGTCCTCGGCGACCTGCCAGCGGACCTTGACCGGCTCCTGCGGCATGCCGCCGAGACCGTCGACGGCGAGCGGCTCGGGGGCGAGGCGGGTCCAGAGCACGACGGAGTTGGGGAGCGGGTCGCCGGAGGCGACGCCCATGGTGAACGGGTAGCCGGAGAGCGGCTTGGCGCTCTTGACGGAGACGGCGTCGGCGGGGATCGAGCCGGTGCCGAGCAGCATGGCGGCGGTTGCGGTGAAACCGGTCGAGGCGGTGCCGGAGAGGAGGGAGCGTCGGCTCAGCGATTCGGGCAGGAGCATCGGGGGGCCTCCGAGAAAGGTGGAAGGTGCTTGCCTCCACTCACTTCATCGGTGGCGCATGAACGCCGACCGACCCCAGCCCGACACTGGTCGGTCGGCTCCCCAACGCATCACGGACCGGCCGATGGCCGGTCCGTGAACGTGGTGTGAGGAGTCTGTCAGTCCTGCTTGCCGCCGCCGAACATGATCTCGTCCCAGCTCGGCACCGAGGCCCGCTTGCGGCGCGATGACGCCTTCTTGGCGGGCTTCTGCGGGGCCTCCTCGGCGGGCTCGGCCTCGGCGGCCTCGACGGCTGCCGGTTCCGGCATGGGCTCCGGCATGGGCTCCGGCTCGGCCGGGACGGGCTCCTGCTTCTCCGTCGGGCTCTCGTCGCCCAGGAACGCCTCGAGCGGGGTGTCCACGTCGACCGGGTCCGGCTTCGCGGCCTTGGCCGCCGGGACCGGCTTGGGAGCCGGGGGAGGGGTGGCCGGTGCGGCCGGGGCCGGGCTCTTCGCGCGGCGCCGGCGGGCGGCGAGCATGTCGTCGGTGACGACCGGCTCCGGCTCGGGCGCAGCGGCCTCGAGCTTCTCGCCGGTCAGCCACCGGGCGTCGTCGTTGTCGAGCTCGACGTAGTTGCCAGGGGCGTCGTAGGTCAGCTCGGCGATGCCGGAGCGCTCGGCGGTCTCGTATTCGCCGGTGAGCTTCCAGCGCCCGTCGGGGCGCCGGTAGGAGTCCCAGTTGACCGACTCGGGGTCGACGTACATCGTCTGGAAGTGGGCGCTGACGGCCTCACCCAGGGTGCGGGCAGTGCTGGCGGCCTCACCGGGCCGACGGCGTACGGAAGCCTGCTGGGCACGCTGCGCCATGTGCTCGCGCTCGGCGAGGACGGGACCGGCGAAGGCCAAGATCTTCTCGACCGTGGTGCCGGCGACAGCGGCGACCTCCTCGGCACTCTCGCCCGCACGGATACGGGTCTGAATGTCACGGGGCCGCAGGCTGCTGCTCGGGGTCTTGTTCACGGTTTGCTCCGATCGGCGGGTCGACACAGCCTCGAGTGCTGCACGGAGACGGTCGTCGATGTCGGCGGTGTATTCACGATCCTCGTCATCGACGAGAAGCATGCGTAGACCATCGTCACTGACCGAGATGAGCCGCAGAAGGACGGGACCAACCTCATCCGGTGCCTGCTCTTCGAGCTGGCCCGGAGTCAAAGGCAATCCTTCGGCCGACATCCTCTTCTCAATTCTAGAAACGGTTGTGACGACCCTACGCCACTGACTGTCATCGTATGGGGTGCCCATGCCGCGAGGCCGTGGCATTTGGGGATTTTGGGACCGACGAGGCGACCATTTGGCAGTGGAACAGACGCTGACCCTTCTCGTGCTCGACCTGGTCGGGTGCTTCGTCTTCGCGCTCTCCGGCGGTCTGATGGCGGTCCGCAAGGAGCTCGACATCTTCGGCGTGATCGTCCTCGCCTGCGTCACCGGTCTCGGCGGCGGCTTCCTGCGTGACATGGCCATCGGCGCGACGCCGGTCGCCGCGCTCTCCGACTGGCGCTACCTCGTGGTGCCGATGACGGCCGGCCTGCTGACGTTCTTCTTCCACCCGGCGCTGGGCCGCCTGGAGCCCATGGTCAACGTCTTCGACGCCCTCGGGCTGGGGCTGTTCGTCATCGCCGGCGCGGTCAAGGCGCTCGACTTCGGGCTCTCCCCGCTCGCGGCCGCGATCATGGGCCTGGCCACCGGCGTCGGCGGCGGCGCGATCCGCGACGTCCTCGCCGGCCGGGTCCCGATCATCCTGCGCCGCAGCGTCTTCTACGCGATCCCGGCCTTCGCCGGCGCCGCGGTCGCGGCCTTCGGGCTGTTCGCCGGTGTGCCGGCGACGCTCGTCATGGCGGTCGCGTTCGTCACCTGTTCCGGGTGGCGGCTCCTGGCGATGTGGCGCCACTGGGAGGCGCCGCTGCCGCGGGGCTCGGCGTCGGTCTGAGGCTCGTCACTCAGAGGCTGGTCTCAGTGGTCGGAGCAGCAGGGGATCTGGTGGCGGGCCTCGAATGGCACCAGCCCGGCGGCCGCCCGCTGGACCAGGAGCACGCACCGCCCCTCGCGCCACACCGGCCGCGCGAACCCGGTGAGGTCGAGGGTGTCGCCGGGGTCGAGGTCGATCCCGGCCAGCCCCTCCACCGCGTCGACGACGCTGCCGGACTCGACCGCGGCCACCGTGGTCACGGTCTCGATGCTCGTCCGGCCGGGATAGCGGGCCAGGCGGCCGGCGGTCCGGGCCTCCGCCTCGGCGATCGCGGGGGAGTCGAGGGTGACGTACGCCTCGGGGAGCCGGTCGGCGAGGAGTGCGGTCAGCTCCTCGGTCGGAGGGCCGTCGGGCCAGTCCAGGACGGCCACGAAGCGAGCAGTCGGCTCGCGCACGACATGGGTGCTGATGACGTACGCGTCCTCGGGCCGGCCCCCGCCGAGCACCTCGTCCAGGCGATGGACGAGGTGCTCGGCGGCGGCGAGGTCCCGGGCGTCGGCGTCGACGGCCAGGCGCTGGGTGGTCATCGAGTGGGGACGACCCAGACCGGGTTGGTGTAGAACCACAGGTCGACCCACGGGTCGGCGTCGCCGACGACGTCGATCGCGGGACCGGCCGGGTCGATGTTCGCACCGAGGTAGCCGGGCTGGGACCGATTGGCGTCGGTGCCGCGCAGGCGCACGTAGAAGGCCTCCTCCAGCTCGCCGAGGCCGTAGCGCAGCGTGTAGGTGCCGGTGCGGCCGGAGACGTCGGTCTGCTTGATGACCCGGGTGTCCGGGGCGGTCATCGTGTCGGCGTCACCGGACGCGTGGTCGACGTCGACTGCCCCGCGGATCACGTCCACGCGGTTGAGCTGCGGGATGAACTGCGACCAGTTCGGGACGTCCTGGGCCGTGATCGTGACCACCAGCTCGACGCGGCTGCCGCGTGGCGCCTGCAGCGTGCCCCCGAGGGTCTCGGAGACCGTCCCGCGGCGGCTGGTGGCGACCACCCGGACGTCGAGACTCTTGACCAGGCTGCCGTGGTCGACCCAGACCCGGCCGTCGCGCATGCCGCGCATCACTGCGCCGTAGTCGCGGGTGCTGGCGCCTACGTGGGTTCGGCTGTAGAAGCCTGGCCAGAAGTCGGCCAGGTCGAGCTGGATCCCGCCGCCGTAGACCGGGTCGTCGTAGCGTCCGTTGGCGTTGAAGTCGCCGCCACCGCGGACGGCCGTGTCGCTCCAGTTGCGGTGCGAGTCGGAGTTCGCGGTGATCGACCAGGGCTTCCCTTCGGCGAGCAGGGAGTCCCACAGACCGCCGACGGTCGAGGTGTAGAAGTCGAAGCCGCCCCAGGAACGGTAGCTCTCCGGCGGGTAGCCCGGGAACGAGTCTGCACCGGCAGAGTTGCCGTAGCCGCCGCGCGCGCTGCCCGGACCGTAGCCGGTCGGCAGCCCGCCGGCCTGGTGTCCGGGTGCGCCTTCCCAGCCGATCGCGATCCGAGGATCGGCGTCGCGCCAGGCCCGCACCTCATGGGGGCTGTCGATGCCGTTGCGGGCTGGATGGTTGGCGAGGAACAGCGCATCCTCGATCCGGCGCTTGGCCTTCTGGGTGCCGAGCCACTGGATCCCGGCGACGGCGAGCGCCTCGTTCTCCGGGGTGTTGGCGCGAGCGTTCTTGACGCTGCCGTCGTAGTCGTTCTCGAACTGCTTGAGCACCGCGACCTCGTTGCGCCCCGGAGCGACGAAGACCGTCCCGTGCTCTGCGGCCGGGATGTTCCACTCCAGACCCTGGAAGATCAGTGTCTCCGGGAGGATCTTGCGCGCTGCGACGATGTCGGGGTTGACCAGGTCGACGCCGAGCTTCGCGTGGGTCGCGCCGCCGTGGTCGGTGATGACCAGCCAGTCCAGGCCGTACGCAGCGCCGTGCTGCGCCTGGTCGATGACTCGGTACATCCCGTCCGAGCTGTACTGGGTGTGGATGTGGTGGTCGCCCGCGAGCCAGTGCCGGATCGTGGCCCGGTTGCCCGTCCGGGCGGTGGCGGTGGCGGCCTCGGCCATCGCCGGCGTCACGCCGGTCATGCCCGCCATCCCGGCGGTCACGGCCCCGGCGATACCGGCGGCGCGAAGCAGGTTGCGCCGAGAGACCTCGGCAGGACGCAGGTCGCCGTCGGACGCGTCCGAGGAGGCGGCGAGGGTGATCTCGTCGACCTCGTGGGAGTGAGAGTGGGAGTGGCTGTGCTCGTGGTCGTGGTGGTGCCCGTCGGGCCCGTGCGAGTGGGGGTGGTGCTCGTGTGACACGTTGAAACCTCCGCTGGGGGTAAGCCGTCTCCGCGTGCCCGAGCAGCGGCGCTCAGAGCCAATCGGCGCCGGATGGCCGGGGTACGTCGCCCGGTTGCCCTCCCGGTGAAATTTTGCCAAGGCGTCGCCCCCGCAGGCCGAGGCGTCACCCCGCCGACCGAAGCGTCACCAGCGCAGGCCGAAGCGTCGCTTCTGCAGACCGAGGCGTCACGACCGCTTGCTAGTAAGGTTACCCTTACTCGCGTGACGACGACCGACCGCCGCAACGACGACGCCGAGACCCTGGCCGACCTCCTCGGAGGCGCCCGCGGCGCGATCGACGCCACCGTCCCGCCGGTCGCCTTCGTGGCCGGCTGGCTGGTCAGCGGGGAGCTGTGGGTCGCGACGGTGGTGGCGCTCGGCCTGGCCGCGGCGGTGGCCGTGTGGCAGTGGCGCAAGGGCCGCAAGCCGCGCGCCGTCCTGCTGGGCGTCGCCGGGGTCGCGGTCGCAGCGATGATCGCGCTGCGTACCGGGCGGGCGGAGGACTTCTTCGTGGTCCAGCTTGCGGCCAACGCGGCCAGCGCTCTGGTGTGGGCGGTCAGCATCGCATTCCGCTGGCCGCTGCTCGGCGTGGTCGTCGGCCTGGTGCTGCGCCAGCGCGGCGCCTGGCGCCGCGATCCGGTGCTGCTGCACGGCTATGCGTTGGCGAGCTGGGTCTGGGTCTGTCAGTACGTCATCCGGGTCGCCATCTTCGGCCCGCTGTGGTGGTCCGGCGACGTGGTCGCCCTGGCGATCGCCCGGGTCGCGCTCAGCTGGCCGCTGGTTGCGTTGTGCCTTCTGGTGAGCTGGTTCGTGCTGCGTCGCTCGCTGCCCGACGGCCACCCCGGGCTGCGCCATCCTCAGGTCAGCGCGGCCTGAAGCAGGCCGTAGAGCCGGCGGGTGGCGCGCTGCTGGTCGCCCTCCCGGATCACGAGCGCCAGCCCGGCGCGCACCTCCGCATCCACGATCGGCGTCGCGACCAGATCGCTCCCGGCAGCCATCGACTCCGCCAGCACACAGACCCCCAGTCCGCGTGCGGTGAGCCCGAGCAGCGTCTCCGGGTTGGAGCCGGACAGGTCGACCTTCGGCTCGACGCCGGCCCGGGCGCACGACCGCTCCAGAGCTGTCCGTACGCCGGTCCCCGGTGGGATGCACAGCACCGTCTCCTCGTGGACGTCGGCGAGCCGAGGCTGAGCGCCGGCGAGGCGATGGCCGGCCGGTGTGATCACCGCGAGCCGCTCGTCGCTGACCGACTCCGTGGCCAGGCCGTCGCTGACAGGTCCCGCGTGCGAGATCAGGCTCAGGTCGAGCTCGCCGGCCAGCGTACGTTGCTGGAGGCGGTCGGAGGTGTCCTCGACGAGCTCGACGCCGACGCCGGGATGCTCGCGGTGGAAGGTGGCCACGGCGTCGAGGAAGCCGGGGATCGTGCAGCCCGCGATCATCCCGAGGCGTACGTGGCCGTGGATCAGGTCGCTCAGCTCGTCCGCGCTCTGCCGCACGCCCTCGATCGCCCGGATCGCCTCGCGGGCGCGGGGGAGAAGCGTCTCACCGGCGTGGGTGAGCCGTACGCTGCGGGGACCTCGGACGAGCAGCTCGTGCCCGAGCTCGCGCTCGAGCTTGGCGAGCTGGGCGCTGATGCCCGACTGGCTGACGTGGAGGCGCTGCGCCGCGGCCGTGAACGAGCCGTGGTCGACGACGGCGACGAAGTAGCGGAGCTGTCCGATCTCCATAAGTATTGATGCTAGCAACCAGCAGAACTATCTGTTTGAGTGTTGGATCGGCTCCGGTCAGGCTGGGTGGTGAAAACCGAATCGACCTGAGGAGATCCCGATGACCGCATCCGCTGCCGAGCTCGCCGAGGCGTACTTCACCGCCTGGCAGGAGCGCGACTTCACCCGCCTGCGCTCGTTGCTGGCCGACGACGTGAGCTTCGCCGGCCCGCTCGCCACGATCGAGGGAGCCGGCGGCTGCGTCGCGGGCCTGGAGGGGATGGCACAGGTGCTCGACAGGATCGAGGTGAAGGAGCGGCTCGCCGCCGGGCCGAGCGTGATCACCTGGTTCGACCTGCACACCACCGTCGCCGAGCCCGCCCCGACCGCCAACTGGATGCGCGTCGATGACGGGCTGATCACCGAGATCCGGGTCGCCTTCGACCCGCGCGAGATCCTGGCGGCGCGCGGCTAGGCGACCTGCTAGGCGATCTGCTGGTCGCGTGGCTGCGTACGAGCGGTCTCGCGGATGACCTCGGCCACCAGGTCGGGGTCGTCGTTCATCGGTACGTGGCCGCAGCCCGCCAGCCGGCGGTGGGTCGCGTGCGGGAGACGCTGCGCGGCCACCTTCGCCTGGTAGGGGAGCAGGGTGAGGTCGCGGGAGGCCCAGGCGATCGTGGTGGGGACGTCGGGCTCGGGCGGTCCGGGGTAGTCGTAGCGGTAGACACCGCTGAAGAACGTCTTGATCCCTTCCCGCGAGGCGACCATGTTGGCCGTGTCGGCGGCCGCGACCGCCGGGTCGATCCGCTCCGGGTGGGCGAAGAAGGGGCTCATCGTGACCGTACGCGCCACCCGAGACTGCAGCACCGTCCCCGCCACCGGCGCCAGCGGCCGCGCCACCGCCTGGATGCCGGCGAACAGGCCACGCACGTAGAGGTAGTCGACGCGGTTCATCCAGAACCCGGCGGGGGAGAGCGCCGTCACCGTACGCGCGTGCCCCGCATCGCCCATTTCCAGTGCGAGCAGCCCACCGAGGCTGTTGCCCGCGACGTGCGGCCGCTCGACCCCGAGCTCGCTGCGCAGCGCATGGAGCTCCGCCGTCACCGCCTCCCGCACCGTACGTCCCGCCAGATCGAACGCCGGCGACTCGCCGTGCCCGGGCAGATCGACCGTGATCACCTCGAACTCGTCGGCCAGCCGCTCGACCACCCCCGCCCACGCCTGCCGGCGGTGCGCGATGCCGTGGATCAGGAGCAGCGGCTCCCCGCTGCCGGTCCGTTCGTACGCGAGCATCCTCGCTCCTTCCGGTTGCCTCCGGGTGTCGTGCCGATGGCTCGGAGCCTACGTCCGGCGTGTCCCCGAACGTGTCTCCACGCCGATGCACATGTTGTCCGCTGACCGGAGGCTGTCCGAGTAGGCCGAGGCAGGAGACCCGGATCAGGCCGTGGTCGCCGAGCTGTCACGGGGCAGCTTGGCGGATATCTCCCTTCGTGAGGAGATGCCGAGCTTCTGGAACACCTTGCGCAGGTGCCATTCCACCGTGTGGGGGCTGAGGAACAGCCGCGCGCCGATCTCGGGGTTCGTCAGCCCCTCGCCGGCGAGCCGCGCGATCTGCTCCTCCTGCGTGGTCAAGGCCGCCTTCGAAGCGATGGTCTGTTTACGCCGAATGGTTGCACCGGTCGCTCGGAGCTCGCGCTCGGCGCGTCCGGCGAAGGCTTCGAGCCCGAACTGGGTCAGCATCTCGTGCGCCGTGGTCAGTTGGACCCGGGCATCCGTGCGACGACCCTCGCGCCTGAGCCACTCGCCGTACGTGAGATGCGCGCGAGCCAGGTCTACGCGAGCCTGGGTCCTACCCAGGCGCTCGATGGCCTCGATGGACAGCTGCTCCGCTTGGCCATCCGGACTGAGCAGCGCACGCGACCGCGCCTCGAGGCCGAGTGCCCACTCGGTTCCGCTGGCCCGGGCGACCTGCGAGAGCTGCTCCAACGTGTCGGAGGCGAGCTCGCGGTCGTTGCTGTACGCCGCCGCCTCGACCAGCTCCGGCAAGGCCCACCTCGCCACCCCGAACTGTTCATGCGAAGCCGCTGCCTCGCTGGCGGCCGCCAGCGCTTCCTCATAGCGGGCGAGACCGTTGCAGAGCACCGCCCGGGCCCAGTGAGTCACCACAACCGCGGCACCCTGGCCGCGCGGCACCGCCTCGCTCATCATCGTGTCGATGAGAGAGCGAGCCTCCCGTTCGCGGCCTCGGAAGGACGCCAGGACGAGCGGTTGCACGCGCGCCGTCTGACTGCCGATCGCCTCGCTCACCATGTCCACCTCACCTATGAGAGCCGCGCCAGCCGCCAGCTCTCCGGCCAGAATGTGGACCAGACTTCGCGAGTCGAGCGCGTGCGGCAGCTCTGTGAGCGCTCCGGCGTTGCGGGTGATCGTCACGTGTCGTGTCGCCAGGAGGTCCCAGCTGTGGTCGTCCCACAGGTCGGCCGCTATCACCTCGGCCAGCCATACCCAGCGCGATGAGCTTCGGTCCGAAGTGTCGTCGCGAAAACGCTGGAGAACCCGCTTCTTGATGTCTGCGGCAGCTGAATAGCCGTCCGCCATGCTCACGGCCAGGGCCTGCAAGAGATCGTCGGGAAGTTCCGGTGCTTCAGGTCGAGGCGCAGATCGGGCGGCGGCGATCACCTCGCGGATGCCCGGTCCACGCGCTAGAGGGCCAGCGAAGACCGCTGCCAGGACGGCCTCCAGATAGGTGTCGCGCGCCAGCGTGAGGTCGATCTGCTCGAGCCGTCGCGCGGCGGCGAGCAGCAAAGGTGGTGCTTCCTCGCCCCGATTCTGGGCGAACGCAATCTGAGCGCGAAGGCGGTGGGCCAGTGCTAACCGGAGCTCGTCGGGCGGACCGGACTCGGCGATGGCGAGAAGGCCGGCCGCGGCGTCGAACTCGCCGGCCTGGAGCTTGGCCTGTGCGGCGTCCAGGGCGCGCCGGGCACGCTCGGCCGGATCGGGCGTGAGCGCCGTTGCTCGCTCGAGAAACGCTGCGACTGAGGCATTGCTGCCCCGAGCCCGGGCCCGCTCCGCCGACTGCTGGAGTTCGGCGGCCACCCCTTCGTCAGGCCCCGTTGCCGCCTGTGCCGAGTGCCAGGCCCGAAGATCGAGATCAGCACCTATGTCGATTGACTCGGCGAGTACCCGATGCGCCTCTCGGCGTTCGCTCGCGGATGCCGCCCGGTACACCGCCGACCGCACCAGTGGGTGTCGGAACCGGACCTTGGTGCCCAACGTAATCAGTTCAGAGACGTCGGCATGCTCGATGGCGGCCTCGATGTCGATCCCGATGCGCTCGGCCGCGCGGCGTAGCAAGGTTGCGTCACCGAACGGCTCGGCGGCGGCGATGGACAAGACGAGTCGGGCGTCCGCGGGAAGGGACTCGATCCGGCGTTGAAACCCTTCCTCGAGCTTGACGGGCAAGGGGCGCGCCTCGGCACCGACGAGTCCGCCCGCCAGCTCGGCAGCGGTGAGGCTGCGGGGCAGCTCGAGCAGTGCCAGCGGATTGCCGTCGGCCTCGGCCAGGAGACGGTCGTGCACATGCGGGTCGAACGGGCCGGGAGTGACCGAGGCGAGGAGGGCTCGGGCGTCGTGATCAGAGAGGCGCGTGACATGCAGCTCTGGCAAGCCGGTAAGCGCCCCAGCGGGGGCGGGCTCACGACCCGCGAAGACCAGCACGACGGACTCGGCCAACAGCCGACGGGCGACGAAGCCCAACGTGAGTGCCGAGGCCTGATCCAGCCACTGCGAATCGTCGATCAGGCAGACGAGGGGTCGGGTTGACGCCGCGTCAGCGAGCAGACTCAACGCCGCCAGCGCGACGAAGAACTGGTCGGGCGCCGGCCCCGCGCGCATGCCGAACGCCGTGGCAAGGGCCTCGGCCTGCGGCTTGGGAAGGCGGTCCAGTCCGGTGAGCAGGGGCATGCAGAGCTGGTGCAGACCGGCGTATGACAGTTCCATCTCGGACTCGACGCCCGCGGCTCGCAAGACCCGGCAGTCGGAGGAGCTCCGATGAACGTGCTTCAGGAGCTCGGTCTTGCCTATCCCCGGTGCTCCGCGGAGGACCAGGGCTGCACTACGCCCCGCCCTTGCTCCTGCCAGCAAGTCGTCGAGAGTCTGACACTCGTCCATCCGCCCGATCAGGCCTGCATGTGGACCTAGGGGAGTCACCTGCCGCCTCCTTTCGGGAGGATACACACGGTTTTGAACCGCCCGATCGGCCGCGATTGGTTCGCATCAGTGTGCCACGAGAACCCACTCGTCGTGTCCTGACAAGCCGGGTCCGGCAGACGTTGATCGACCTGGAGCGGCAGCTGCGTCGAGGGTCACCATGCCCTTCCGAGCCACCCGGGGGAGGAACCTCTGCCTCCAGTCTGGCCGGGGAGGTCCTGGTCTGTCCCGGGCTCAACGGTGTCCGGATCCCTGCATGGTGTTGCCCCATGCCAGGCGAAACGTAGGTACCGGGTCGTGTCGCGCCGAGATTGCAGGCGCCCTGGGTTACGTGAGGTTGCGGATGACTACCGCTGGGTCCCCGCTCGATGAAGCTGACCGGCCATCGCGAAGACCGTCGCGGGCAGGAGGATGGTCAGCAATGAGTTGGTCGCCGTGAGAAGTATGGCGTCTGTGGTGCTCATGTGCTCGAGATGGAGGGAGTGGAAGAGCAGGTGTGGGAGGCCGAACGCGATCACTGCAGTGGCCGCGGTCCGCACGATCAGCGGGCTCATGACGATCGCCGCAACGACGGAGATCACGGTGACGGCAAGGTTCATGAAGCCGTAGTCACGGACCAGGTGCTCGTTGTACGGCGGCAGCATCGCCACCCAACCCGTGTCGAGCAACGGGACCGGCCCGTGTTCGTAGAAGGACTTGGGCCAGAACCCGGCCCACAGCCCGATCGTGCCGGTGAGGGTGCCCATGACGATGACCAGCGACCTCGTCCACACTCTCATCTCTGCCACCCACCCGAGCGGGGCGGCGACCCGAGGTCGCCTCGAGTCGTCTGGCAGGCGATCAGCACCATCACGGCGTCCGAGGGACGAAGTCAGAAGCTGCTCCCGACCGCAGCCAGGCATCGAACGTCTCGGTGCCGTGGTCTGCGCCAGGGCCAGGGATCAGAGTGCCGTCGCGCAGTGCCCGTCCCACCGCCCCTGGCAGGGGTGTCGGAACGACCCAACCCTTCATGCCGGTCGCGGCCTTGAGAGCCCGCACCATGTCGACCATCTGCTCGTCCTGCGGACCGCCGAAGTCTGGGACTCGTCCGGCGGGGCCGGCCTCGGCGAGGTCGATGAGGCGCGCTGCGACTTCCCGGGCCGACACCGGTTGGCAGCGCATCTTGGGGACGATCAGGAAGGGGCCACGCCTCAACCGTTCGGTGATCTGCCCGGCGATCTCGTGGAACTGGGTGGCCCGCTGGATCGTCCACGGCACCTTGCTCTGTGAGACGAGCTGTTCCTGAAGTGCTTTGCCCGAGTAGTAGCCGTACGGGGCTTCGACGGCCCCGACGATGGACAGCGCGAGATGGTGCGCGACGCCTGCGGCTGTCTCTGCTGTGAGGAGGTTGCGCGTGACCGTCCTGTAGAACGTGTCCGATTCTCGCGCGGACTGCGTGGGGATCGAGGTCACGTCCACGACCACCTCGACTCCGTCTAGCGCTGCGGCCAGTCCGGTGCCGGCCACGAGGTCCACACCCTGCCCGCGTGCAAAGACGACGGCGTCGTGGCCGCGCGCCTGCGCCACCTCCACGACGTGCCGTCCGAGCACTCCAGTTCCGCCGGCCACTGCGATCCGCATGTCAGCTCCCTTCATCCTTGGCCCTCTGTCTCCGTATGACCCCGCGTGGGGCGCAGATGTGACATACGCAGGCCAGGGGCGGAGTCACGGGCGTGTAGGAGGTACAGGAGGAGCCGGCCGGCGAGTTCGCTGGCGCGAGAGAGCACGGTGCCTGGAGGGCCGCCTTGCCTTCCCGCGCAGACTGAAGAAGGCTGCCTCGGTCTCGGGCCCCGCGGCTCGTCGACCTCGTGAGCGCTCGGGATCCCGGTCCGGGTGAGAAGCCTTACCTGTCAGTTGGGATTCGGGTGGGCGAAGTAGCGCTGAATCGTCGGCGCCACCCACCTGATCACGTCATCGGGTGGCAGGGTGGCGAGCCGATCGAAGCGAAGCAGGTACCTGGCGGCACCGAGCCCCAGGAGCTGCGAGGCGATGAGACCGGCTCGCAGCTCGGCATCTTCGATCTCGAACGCCTGGATCAGCGGCACGAGCAGGCGAACTTGGAGAAAGTCGCGCAGCATGTGCTCCGAGGCCTGCTGCCCCAGGGCGCTTCGCATGAGCGCGACGATCGGGTTGCGTCCTTCGTCGGCATCCCAAGTCTCCAGGAAGAGTCTGACGAGCTGCTCTCCGGCGCCTTCCAGGCCGCCTGCAGCGACAGCTGCGATTCGTTCGTCCGGGTCGAAGGGCCACTCGACGCACGCCTCGAACAGCTGCTCCTTGGAGCCGAAGAAGTGCATCACCAGAGCCGGATCGACGTCTGCTTCGTGTGCTACCGACCTGATCGTCGTCGCAGCGAACCCGCGCTCCGCGAACAGGCTCAACGCGGCTCTACGGATGCGATCGCGGCTCTCGCCGGGGGAGACCTGCGCTCTGCGGCCCCGCTTGCGTGGTTCCGAGCCCCGCGGGCTTTTGACAGACACATCGCCAAGGTATCAACATCGTTGTATTCAATGCCGTTGAATTAATCGCGCTTCGTTCTCCTGGAAGGTTCCGATGAGCTCCCAGACAGCCCAGACCACCTCCGAGCAGAGCGCCGATGGCTTCGACCTCTGACAACGCCTCGGACATCGGGACGCCCGTGACGAGCATGCGTCCTATCCCGATCTCGAGTCGTAGGAGCGATGGCCCTGGTGGAGGGCGATGCCTCCTCGGTGTGCCGCGTCCGGTTTGCGATGTGCCCGTCGTCTGTCACACGTCGGCACGCAGATCGGTCGAACCTCATGACCACCACGAGGCCGACAGAAAGTGATGCGCATGGACGCCAACCACAGCGAGATGCTCGCGCCGACTGCTCGATCCGCAGTCGCGGTCGCCCGCGCACCGCGCTCGAGCCTGGATGACCTTCCCCGGCCGGTCGCAGTCGTCGTCAGCGGTGGAGGCGTCCTGGGAGCCGCTCACGCCGGCGTCGGCTACGCCCTCGAACAGCGAGGTTTCGTCCCCGACCTCATCGTCGGCACGTCCGTGGGCGCGCTCACTGGTGCCGTCGGAGCGGCACACCCGCATGACGCCGCCCAGCGGCTACAGGACGTGTGGGTCGGCCTGTCGCGCCGCGACGTGTTCCCGGTGGGATACTTCCCGGCCCGAACCAGCGTGTGCGGCGACCGCGGACTGCGCCGACTCATCGAGCGCGCCGATGTCCCAGCCCGCATCGAGCAGCTCCCCGTTCCGTTCGTAGCGGTCGCCACCGACCTCGCCACCGGAGACGAGGTGACGCTCGACCACGGGAACCTCACGACCGCGCTGCTGGCGAGCACAGCCATCCCCGGCATCCTGCCGCCGGTCGAACGTGACGGTCGCACCCTCGTCGACGGCGGCGTCGTCTCCTGCGTCCCGGTGCGCGCAGCCCGACTGGCAGGTGCCGCCAGCGTGCTCGTCCTGACCACTGGCGCTTGGACCCCGGACGGCGGCGCCCTGCGCGGTCGCAGTGCGACTGCGGTCGCGCTCCGCGCCTATCGTCTGCGCCTTCAGGACCAGGTACGACGCGACCTGCGCGAAGTCGCCACCGCAGTCCCGACCGTGGTCCTGCCCACGGGGGTGGACGCCTGGCCCGCGGCGTGGGACTTCGACCACTCACAGCGGCTCATCCGCACTGCGTACGAGACCGCCTGCCGGTTCCTGGACGATCTGCGCATCGACGGTCCCGGTCTGTACACGACCACCGAAAGGGCCCGATGAGCACCATCTCGTTCCTCAACATCTCCATGCATGGTCGGGTCAACCCGACACTGCCGTTGGTGGCCGAACTGGCACGGCGCGGGCACACGGTCAGCTACCACACCGCACCGGCCTTCGCCGACGAGATCCGCGCCGCAGGCGCCACCGTCCACCCCTACGACGGTCCCGACCACCCGCTCCCGGACCCGCCCACGCCGCTGGGCCTCGTCGCCGGCCTGGCAACCATGGCCGTCGACTTCCTTCCCGGGGTCATCCGAGACCTCTGTGAGATCGAACCCGACCTGGTCGTCCACGACTCCGCGTGCCTGTGGGGTGCAGTGGCTGCTCGCGAGCTCGACGTGCCGGCGGTCTCGTCGTTCACCACGTTCGCCTTCGGGTTCGGCGTCCCCAGCCCCACCGAGGCCGCCCACGCCCTCCGCGACGCCTTCACGGCACCGGGCGCGTTGCGCGATCTCCTCAAAGCTCGAGGGGCGCTGCGGCGCTACGACATCCTCGGTATCCCCGTCGTTGATCTCGGCAACCTGACCCAGCCTCTCAACCTGGTGTTCACCTCGCCGGAGTTCCAGCCGCACGCCGACCTGTTCGACCACAGCTACCGGTTCGTCGGCCCCAGCATCGGCGCACGTCCCGTCGACAACACCTTCGCTGTCGAACATCTCGTGGATCCGGTGCTCTACCTGTCACTCGGCACCGTCTTCGGCGCCGATCCGGCCGTCTTGCGGAGCCTCGCACTCGAGATCGCTCCCCTCGGCGGATCGGTCGTCGTGTCGACCGGGCAGACCGACCCCGACCAGCTCGGCGCCCTCCCGGCGAACGTCATCGTCCGTCGTACCGTCCCTCAGTTGGAGGTGCTGTCGCGTGCCGCGGCTTTCGTCACCCATGGCGGGATGAACAGCGTCAACGAAGCTCTGCTTCACGGCGTCCCCCTCGTCGTCATCCCCCAGGGAGCCGACCAGCCCATGGTGGCGGCGCGAGTCGCCGACCTCGATGCGGGCATCGCAATCAGACCGGCCGATCTGGCCGACGGAGTAGTCCGGACCGCGGTCCGGCGAGTGCTCGTCGAGGACCGGTTCCGTGTCGCCACCGCCGAACTCCGCTCGGCGCAACGCCGCGCCGGCGGGCATCTCCGAGCCGCGGACGAGCTCGAGCATCAGCTCCAGGCGGTGGTGTGAGCCGATGTCGGTCGTTGTCGTCCTCCTGCTGCTCGCCGGCCTGTCCGAGGCGGTCGGTCGGTTGCTGCCGGTGGTGTCTCGCCGGCCGGGTGCCTCCGAGTGGTTCGTCGCCATCTCGCTGGCCACGGGTACGCTCGTCGAAGCCGCGGTCTTCACCTCCTGGCCGTGGGTATCCGAGCTGCTTGCTGCCCGCCTCGGCGGCGACGAGGTCGCGATCGAGTGGACGTCGCGCATGGTCGCGCCGCTGCTGCTCAGCGCCATCCTCGCGTTCCCGCTCCTCGGTCCGTTCCTCCACACACTCCTGATCACCGGCGTCGGCATTCGCCTCGCTCAAGTCCTCCACGCCGAGTCCGACATCGGATGGTGGCCCGCGCTGATGTGCGTCGCCGTCGCCGGCGTCGGCCTCACCGCCGCAGTCACCGCCATTCGGTGGGGTGTCGCGTGGGCCGTCACCCCGCGAACCCGGGCGGCAGTCGCATGAGCGGACTGCTGCCGTGGGTCCTTCTCGTCGGGCTCGCCCTTGTTGTCGAAGCCCTCCTTGCGCGCCACGAGGTGCTGACCTACAGCATCGGGCTCCGCACGCCCGCCTCCACGCTGACCGAAGGGATGCCCTACGCCCGCGGTGCCCTTCCTGATCGGCCGCCGGATGGCTACCTGGTCTACCTCGACGGCATCGGAAAGCGCCGGTTCGCCGACAGCCGTGATGGTGGCCAGCTTGTCCGCGCCCTCATCGATGCCGCACCCGAGCTCCGGATACTCGGTCAGGTACAGCCGTACTCCCCATTGAGCCATCCGCTCGCCGACCGACGGGCCTGGAAGTTCATCCGTCGCCGCGCCGGGATCCTGCTGTTCCTGCACAACGTGATGCAGATCTTCGTCGCAGCCGACCGGCGCTATCGGCCCTTCTACAACAGGGCCGTCGGTACCCAGATCGCCGCCCAGCTCCAGCTCGCCGGCTATCGGCCTGGCAGCGGCATCCCCATCGTGCTCCTCAGCTACAGCGGCGGCGCTCAGGTCGCGACGGGCGCGGTCGACCGGCTACGAGCAGATCTCCTCGCACCGCCGGTCCTGCTCGTCGCCATCGGTGGGTTCCACAATGGAGCGAACGACCTCGCTGGCATCGCCCATTTCCACCGGATCACCAGTCGAAGCGATCGGATCGAGCCGGTCAGTACGTGGCTGTTCCCGCCGCGATGGCGCCTGTGGCGCACCAGCCCGTGGAACAGGGCTGTCCGCGCCGGTAAGGTCACCGTCCACTGGCTGGACCCTTCCTCGCACGTCGGGCCACACAGCTACATCAGCCCGGACGCACGGTTGCCCGACGGGCGGACCTACCTGGCCCGCACCACGGACCTCATCGTCGACGTCGTCCGCGACTTCCACATGACTCATTCAAGGTGAGCGTTGTGCCGCGAGCAGGCGCAGCTGACAGCGGCGGTTGTCACGGGCATGGCGTGCGTTCGGTCAACTCAGGGAGTCGACATCCCTGTCGGCTCCTCTCCGGGCAGCACACTGCTGCCACGGTCCTTCTCGGACGCCTTTCCCGGGCGTGTACCGGCAACCCGGAGCTGTCCCGCGCTGTTGAAAAGGACATCCACATGAGAAACCCCACCGCTCGAACGTCGCGGCGGACATCGACGTACCCGCGCACCGTGGCGCTGCTGTTGTCGGCGCTCGCACTCCTGACCGCTGGCCTTGCCCCGGCGCACAGCATCCCCGAGAGCCACGCGCCGGCCGCGAAGCCGACCGTCGTCCTGGTCCACGGCTCCTGGGCCGACGCGGCCAGCTGGACACGAGTCATCACCACGCTGCACAGCGACGGCTACAAGGTTCGCGCGCTGCCGAACCCGCTCCGGTCGCTGTCCGGCGACGCCGCCTCGGTCCGGGCGTTCCTCGACACCATCCCTGGCCCCGTCGTCCTGGTCGGGCACTCCTACGGCGGGGCCGTCATCACCAACGCCGCCACCGGTGCTCCGAACGTCGAGGCGCTCGTCTACATCAACGCGTTCCAGCCCGACGCCGGCGAGAGCGTCGTCCAGCTCGCCGGACCTGACTCCGCGCTGTCCGCAGATCCGACCACGATCTTCGACTTCGTGCCCGCCACCCTCCCACCCACCCCGGACACCGAGGTCTACCTGAAACGGTCCACCGTGTTCGCCTCGTTCGCCACCGGGCTGGACGGCACCGACAAGAGCATCGTCCACGCGACACAGCGGCCTGCCACGCTCGCCGCTCTCAACGAGCCGTCGGCCGAACCTGCCTGGGCGACGATCCCGTCCTGGAGCCTGATCGGCACCCAGGATGTGATCATCCCCGCCAGCGTCCAGCGCACGATGGCCGAGCGCGCCGGGTCGAAGGTCACGGAGTACAACGCCGGACATGTCGGCCTCATGACGAACCCCGGCGCTGTCGCCCGCATCATCGAGCGAGCAGCGGCGGCTTCCTGACCACCAGGTCTCAGGTCGGCGTCCCGGACGTGCGCAACGCTCGCGTCCGGGGCGTCGAGGTTCTGCTGTGCGTGAGATCTCGAGGGCGCTGCCGTTGAACGGTCAGGGAGAGTGTCACGTGCCCGGCTCCAGCTCGGTCACATCGGTATGCCCAACATCTCTCCCATCGAGACCGTCGATGACCTACGTGAACATCTCCAGTGGGCCATTGAGCTGGAGCATTCCACGCTCCCGCCGTACTTGTGCGCCCTGTACTCGCTCGATCCGGCCCGAAATCCCGAAGTGGTCGAAGTCGTCACCAGCGTCTTCGTCGAGGAGATGCTCCACCTCACCCTCGCCGCAAACCTGCTCAACGCCGTCGGCGGCGCGCCGCTCATCGACACGCCGCGGATGTTGCGCGGGTACCCCACAACGCTCCCGCACGGCGACCGCTCCGTCGCGGTGTCGCTCGGGTCGTTCGGACCAGAGGCACTGGAGCTGTTCCTGCGAATCGAACAGCCCTCGGCAGTTGACGCGCCCGCCGAGAGCGACAGCTACGAGACCATCGGGCAGTTCTACGCCGCTATCCGCTCCGGCCTGCTGACCCTCTGCAGCCGTCTCGGGGAGGCAGCCGTCTTCACCGGGAAACCAGCCCGACAAGCCACGGACGAACAGTTCTACGGCGGCGCCGGCCGGATCATCGCCGTCACCGACCTCCCCAGCGCGCTCCAGGCACTCGACGAGATCGTCGAACAAGGCGAAGGCGCAGCGCACCACGACGTGTGGGACGGCGATCACGACATGTTCCACCCCGAGCGAGACGAGGTCGGCCACTACTACCGCTTCGTCGAACTGAAGACCGGCCGGCGATTCCGGCGGGGCGATACGCCCGCCACCGGGCCCACCGGCGACCCGGTCCACATCGACTGGGACGGCATCCACACCATGCCGAGCAACCCACGCACCGCCGACCATCCGCCCGGCAGCGCCGTGCGGGTCGCGCAGGAAGAGTTCAACCACACCTACTCCGCACTGCTCCACCTCCTCGAGCGCGCCTTCAACGGTAGTCCCCGGCTGCTGTCGGTGGCGACCGGCGAGATGTACGGACTGCGCGCCCAAGCACTCGCGTTGTTCGAAATCGGCTCCGGCCCGACGTTCGAGTACGTCATCCCCGCCGACCGGCGATTGCGCAGCGAAGACTCCCGCCTCATCGAGGTCCTGCCCGACGGTCCGTACTTGGTGCACGGCCAGATCCCCCTCCAGCGGAAGGTGAAGGTCGTCGCCCCGGAGAACGACGACTCCCTCGACTGGCACCGCACCGAGACGATCCCCACCGAGGAGATCTACGCCCTGTGCCGGTGCGGCCGGTCGGGTGCGAAGCCGTTCTGCGACGGTTCCCACGCCCGAACCAGCTTCGACGGCACCGAGACCGCCAAGACCGGCAGCTACACCGACCGGATGTGGCGTCAAGAAGGCGAAGGTATTTCGATACGCCGCGTCGGAAGCCTGTGCATGCACGCCGCGTTCTGTGTCGGGCGGACCAAGCAGCTCGACGACTGGCTGCCCGACACCACCGACTCTGACGCCCGTGCCCACGTCATGTGGATGGTCGACCGATGCCCCTCGGGCTCCTACACGTACGCTCTCGAACCTGACGCAGAAGCGATCGAGCCCGACCTGCCGATGGCGGTCTCGGTGATCGAGGAAGAGCACGGCCTGGCCAGTGCCTTGTGGGTCACGGGCGGCATCCCCATTCTCCGCGCGGATGGACAACCGTGGGAGATCCGCAACAGGGTCATGCTGTGCCGGTGCGGACACTCGGGGAACAAACCACTGTGCGACGGCACGCACCGCAGCATCGACTTCCGCGAATAGTGTTCTCCGAGAGGCTGCACCCCTCGGGTCCTCAAGCCTCCGAGGACTCGGTGGGAAACCTCGCCGAGGACTCCAACGGGGACTTCTCCGGGACGGCCGTGACCTCCACCGTCACCTCGACGCCAGACACCGCAGTGTCCAAGTCGGTCCTCTCGACCGCCACCGCGGCGTCGTGAAGACTGTGCAGCCGGATCTCGTAGGGGGCGCGCTCCGGTTCGTCGTTCCCCTCGAGGTCGGCGCTCGCCTCGACCTCGGTGATCTCCAGGTCGATCTCGACATGCAGCGGGATGGGCTCGTTGTTCATGACTGTGCTCCTCTGTTCAGGCGGACCGGGGCAGGGCGGACTCAGATGGCAGGCATGTCCGACGGCGGTTCCGCTGGATCGTGAAGGCCGCATGTTGAGCGAGAAGGTCGGCCAGGGGCGACACATCGCCCAGGCGGACGGCCACCAAGAACGCGTCGGTCAGACGCCGGTGGAGATCTGCAGCGACGGGTTGGTCCGCACCGGCCTCGAGCCGTTGCTGCGCGCGACGTGCCAACTGGCGCGCATTCGTCGCGGTGGTCCGTAGCAGGTGTGCTATCTCGTCGTAGGGGTAGTCGAACCCTTTGCGCAGAACGTACGCCGCGAGCTCGGCCGGGCTCAGCCGCGCCGTCAGCACACGCAGGGTTTCCTCGACCGCCACAGCTTGTTCGACCCGGAAGGTAGGGTCTTCGCCGAGGTCACTCCTCGCCGTCTCCGGGGCGTCCATGGGCATCTCGTGGCGATGCCGAGCCGACTGGACCACGTTGATCGCCAGCCGGGTCGTGGTCGTGGTCAGGAAGGCTGCCGGGTTCCTGATCTTCCCTCGGTCCGTGCGCTGCCACCGCAGCCACGCCTCCTGGACCACGTCCTCGGCGAGCGAAGGGTCGCCGACGATACGAAGTGCGATGCCGAACAGCCTCACCCGCTGCGATAAGAAGGCACGCAATGCATGGTCGAGTTCCGTGGTGACACCCTCGCAGGGCTCGGTCTGGGTCATCTTCGGGCTGGGTGTGGACATCCTGGTCTCCAGTTCGTGGTCGACTTGAGGCTGAGATGTGCTCACCCTCCGCCGCCCCGGTGACGGTCCGCGCCACGGAAGGTCCGTAGTCATTCCGTGGTCACCATGGAGACCACGGACCAGGGCCGGGGCGGGCTCAGCACGCCCGTAGCGATGTGCCCGACCCAGCGTCGGACGGGGCCGGCCTGAGACGGTGGACAGGTCGCCGATTCAGCCTTCCCAGTCCAGGTCACCGTGCCTGATCCTGTAGACCCGGTAATGCCTTCCTGTCGGCTGGTTGAGGTCGGTGACCCACTCCATGCCGATCCGCACGGCGGTTTCGAGCGCGCGCGCGTTTCCGGGATCGACGATTGCGAACACCTCCATGACGCCGCCCTCGTGCATCGCCCACCGGACCAACGCGTTGGCGGCCTCGGTGGCGTACCCATTCCCCCATGCGTCAGGAGCGAGCGCCCACGCGACCGCCACGCTCTCGCTCGCGTGCGGAGCCGGCTGCAGCGACAATCCGCCCACGACCTCGGGGCTCGAGCGCAGGGTCACAGCCCAGTGCCCCAGACACCCTGGGCTCGCGCTGTCGGCGGCGACCCACGTGGCCAACAGCGTCTTCAAGTCGTCTGGGGGCCCGACCACGGTGGCTGAAGGCAGCCATCGGGTCACTGCAGGTGCGGCGTATATCGACCGGGCGCCTTCGAGGTCCTCAGTTGTCCAGGGGCGCAGCTCGAGGCGCGGAGTTTCAATGATTCTGCTCATGGTCCACCGACCAGACAGCCCATGTCGGCGTGACTGTCACACAGCGGACCACACACGGACCGGATGGTGGCGGGTCGCATGAGCGCTGGGTCGAGGGCCCGCACGAGCGTGCGGTGGGGCCTGAGGACCAGCTCAGGTCGATTCAGCGTCCGTTGTCACGCCGCAGGCCGCCGTCCGGTCATCTCTTGCAGGCCCGCCCTTACCCGGAGCCACCATGAGCACGCACTACCTGACAGGAGATCGTCATGAACGACAAAGCCCCGACAGTCGTCCTCGTGCACGGCGCGTTCGCCGAATCCGCGAGCTGGAACGGCGTCATCGAGCGCCTGCACGGCGCCGGTGTCGACGTCGTCGCCGCAGCCAACCCGCTTCGCAGTGTCGCCGGCGACGCCGCCTACCTCCGCGACGTGATCGGCGGCCTCGACGGTCCCGTGCTACTGGTCGGCCACTCCTACGGCGGCATGGTGATCACCGAGGCCGGTGCCGACAACCCCAACGTCATCGGGCTCGTCTACGTCGCTGCGTTTGCACCCGACTCCGGCGAGAGCGCCTTCCAGATCTCCACGCTCCACCCGGGCAGCACCCTCGGCGAGGCGCTCAGCGCCTACCCGGTCAGCACCGGCGGCAACGAGCTTGCGATCCGCCTCGACGCATACCCGGGCCAGTTCGCCGCGGACCTTCCCCTCCCCGTCGCCGGGAAGATGGCCCGCACCCAGCGGCCTGTCACCGAGTACGCCCTACGCGAGGGATTGCCGACCAGCACCCCTGCATGGCGGACCGTGCCGTCCTGGTTCGTCCTTGCCGGGCTGGACCGCAACATCCCAGTCGCCGTACAGCGCGACCTGGCCACTCGTGCCGATGCGCGCGGTGTCCGCGAGATCGAGGGCGCCTCGCACGCAATCGCGGTCTCATGTCCCGACGAGGTCGCTGAGATGATCCTCGAGGCGCTCGCCGCCTCCGCCGTGACGGACGCTGCCTGAGCCGGTGGGAACGCGCTGGCGCTCGGAGCCGGACTCACCCGTGACCGGCCACCGCGCCGCGGGCTGGGTGCTTCGAAGCACATCACAGAGGCACCTGGCCGGGTTGATCCACGAGCTCGAGAGACGTGCGGCTCGAGGCACAACCGTGATTCGCGTCCACGGTACGCCGCCCGACCGGAACGTCGCCTTCGCAGGCCTGCGTCGAGTGTGTGCTCCGCTGCTCACCAGGTTCGGCGACCTTCCGCAGGCTCAGCGCGACGTCCTCCAGCACGTGATCGAACCGGCTGCGAACAACCCCACTCCGAACCCGGTCCACCTCGGCCTCGCCGTCCTCACCTTGCTCACACCACGCGCCGCCAGCGATGCCGTGCTGGTGCTCGTCGAGAACGCCGAGGAGGTCGACGACGCCTCACTTCACGTGATTGCACTCGCCGCGTGCAGCGTTCTGGCAGAACCCATCACGATCGCCTTCGCGGTCCATGAACCCGCAGGTGCGTTCCCTTTCCTCGACCTTCCCCAGGTCCAGACTGACAGCGACACCGGCGCCGCCTCCGTGGGACAGCTCCTCGAGCCGCTGTTCGCTCGCACCGAGGCGATCGCGAGCGCCCGCCCGTGGGTGCCCGAGCAACTCGTTCGCAACGACACTCGTCCCGAATCTCCTTGCTTGAACCGAGTGTGGGAGCAGTACGCGCTCCGATGGGAGACATTGCCGACCGCAGCGCGGATGCTGGTTCTGCTGGCCTCGACTGACCAGGCGGCCACCCCAGCCCTCCTTCGGCGAGCCGCGGCTGAGCTCGACCTGCCGTGGGACCTGGGCCCGGCCGAAGCCGCGGGCCTCGTTATCCCAAACAGCGAGCTGCGGTTCGCCCACCCGCTGGCAGCCTCGGCGGTCTATGCCCGCGCCGGTCCACGCCACCGCCGTACAGCACACGCCGCACTGTCGCGTGTCAGCGAACCATCGCAGGACGCGGATCACCGGACATGGCACGCCGCTTGCGCCGCCACCGGCCCCGACGAAGAGATCGCCGCCGCGCTCGAGGAATCCGCCGAACGTGCCCGGCGTCGCGGTGACCCGGGTGGCGCTGCACGCCTGCTCACGCACGCCACCGCGATGACCCCGGACTCGTTCCGACGAGGCCCCCGGGCGCTCGCGGCAGCGGAAGCGCACCTTTCCGCCAACGCACTCGACGAGGCGGCCGGTCTGATCGCGGTCGCCACCACGTGCCGGCTCGAGGACACCGAGCAGGCACGCCTCGCACGCGTGCGCGCTCGCGCGCTCCTCGCACTCCGCAGCGCTCCCGAGGCCGCGGCTCTCCTGCTGGTGCACGCGGCCGAGCAGCTCGCCGCCGTGGAAGCCGCCCCTGGTAGCGCCATGGCCGCCACCGTGCAGTCTGCTGCCCGGCAGACCTACCTGGAGGCGCTGAGCGCAACGGCGCTCGCCGGACGCGTCCAGGGTCAGGGCGGAGCACACGCGGTCGCGGCCTCAGCGCGGCATCACGTCGTCGGCCGGACGGTGACGCCGACCGACCTCCTCCTCGAGGGGCTGTCGACCCTTCTCGCCGACTTCCCCCACGACGGCGTCGGGGCCGTACGCCGCGCGTTGGCCCCCTTCGCAGCCGAGACCCCTCTGGGCGACGACGCCACCAGCCGGTGGCTCATGCTGGCTCCGCTGGCGCAGCAGACCTTCGTCCACCACCTGTGGGACTTCGCAGCGTGGGCGCGACTGTCCAGTCGGGCGACCCGCCTTGCCCGCGTCGTCGGCGACCTGAGCATCCTGCCTGCGGAGCTCATGTGCTCGGCCGGCGCACACCTGCATCGTGGCAAGGTCGCCACCGCGGCCGCACTCGTGGCCGAAGCCGACTCCATCAGCGCAGCGACCGGAGCAGCGCCCTATACCGACGCGGCCCTCATCCTTGCAGCTTGGCGCGGTGAGGAAGCCCACGTGCTGCGCATGCTCGATGAAGGCCGAGACGGCGGGATGCTGCACGGGGAGATCTCGCTCCGCGGCGTCGGGGGCTACGCCTCGGGAGTTCTCTACAACGGGCTGAGCCGCTTCGACCTCGCCATGGACGCGACCCGGGACGGATTCGAGTACGACCAGTTCAACTTCACCGGCTGGTCGCTGGCCGAGCACGTCGAGGCGGCGGCCCGAGTCGGCGATCGAGCCGCGGCCACGGCCTCGCTCCGTCAGTTGGCCGAGCACACCCGGCCCGCCGGCACCGCCTGGGCCCACGGTATCCAAGCCCGCTGCGAGGCCCTCGTCGCCGGCGGCCGCCAGGCCGAGGAGAAGTTCCAGCAAGCCCGACACGATCTCTCCCGGGCGGGGATCGAGATTCAGGTGGCGCGCACCCATCTGCTCTACGGCGAATGGCTGCTGCAGCGGCCTGGGCGCAGCACGGACGCCGAGGATGAACTCCTCACCGCACACCGCGACTTCACTGCCATGCATGCGCACGCCTTCGCCGCCCGAGCCGGACGAGCACTCACATCATCCGGGCGGGCCGTGCCCTCCTACGATGCTGGCTCGGTCGCCGCACTGACACCACAAGAGCTCCAGATCGCGCAGCGCGCGGCCCGCGGCCTCACCAGCGAGGCGATAGCGGCCGAGCTCTTCCTCAGCGTGCAGACCGTCGAGTTTCACCTGCAGCAGGTCTACGCCAAGCTCCATGTCCACGATCTGCTCCACCTGCGCGAGGTCGTTCCGACAGACGACGACTAGCACGGAGCCGGTGCGGCCACACGGTCCGTGCTCTCCGCTGGCGGAATGCCACATGGCGCCTGACGGCGCGACAGGTGCCGACAGAGGTGACTTCGAAGTGGCTTCGGGGTGGCCGCGCACAGCCCAGGTTCTTCAGCGCTTCCCGCGGTCGCTGGGTTCCGTCGGCGCCATGGAGTCCGCAGTGACCGCGGCCGTCACAGTGAGCGCAACCAGACAGATGCCGGCGACGAGACCGACCCGATCCGCGACGAGCACCACCGCGGCGAGGGCCAGAAGTGCCACGACCGTCGACGGACGGAATCGTGCCGTCCCTGCGGGCACGCGGAGGACCTCGACCATCACGATGACCACGGCGACCGGGATTCCGACCGCGGCCACGGCACCGTGGACGCTGAGATGGCCAGCGTGCCCGACGCTGGCAGAGACAGCGACCTCCAATCCTGCCCCGAGCGCGGCGAGGGCAGCGAAAGGAAGGTAGTGACCGTACCCCCACACGAATGACCACTGCCGTCGCCCCTCGAGGCCTGCACCAGCCGGGACGGCGAAGTACAGCCACCACAGACCTGCGACGATCACGAGGCTGGCCGCCGACACGGCGAGCAGTGCTGGGCTTGCGGAGTCCTCGACCACAGCGACCACCGCAGTCGTGCCGGCGAACACACTCTCGCCGAGCAGGATGATGGTGAACAGCGCGTAGCGCTCGGCGATGTGGTGGGGGTGCCAGCTGGTCGG
The DNA here is from genome assembly GCF_036090055.1 of Nocardioides sp. NBC_00368. Lineage (NCBI taxonomy): Bacteria > Bacillati > Actinomycetota > Actinomycetes > Propionibacteriales > Nocardioidaceae > Nocardioides > Nocardioides sp. NBC_00368. The sequence continues at coordinate 2,035,044 of NZ_CP107970.1, read as the reverse complement.
ACCGCGCCGCTCGGCCCAGACAGGCACCAGGAGCTCGAGGACGGCTAGCGCCAGGAACGTCGCCACCGCGACTCGGCCATCGAGCTCGAGCCGGCCCAGCCACAGGACGGTCAGCACGGCCAAGCCTCCGGCGTAGCGCAGCGCAGTCTCTCGGCCGGCCGGATGCTCGATCGCGGCGCGGATCCACAGGCCCAGCAGTCCGACCCGCATGATCGCGTACCCGAGGGTGACGGCGGTGTAGGTGCCCTCGTCGAACGCGCGGCCGGTGCCGGCGGCGAGAGTGAGGACGCCGGCCATCTGGACGAAGGTCGCGAGCCGGTAGGTCATGTCGTCGGTGTCGTAGGCGGAGGCGAACCAGGTGAAGTTCATCCAAGCCCACCAGATGGCGAAGAAGACCATCAGGAACGGGCCGACGGCCGACGGTGCGTGGCCGTCGACTGTCGCGTGCGCGAGTCGGGCTGCGAGTTGGGCGACCGCGGCGACGAAAGTGAGGTCGAACAGCAGTTCCAGCGGGGTTGCGGTTCGGTTGGCCTCGTCCACCGGGCGCGCGCACATCACCCGGCGCACGGGTCGACGACCTTCATGGTGAACACCTCACTTGTCGGGACCGCACTTCTTGTCGAGTCGGCGCTGCATCTCTGACCGCCGAGAGGTTCACGGCGTGACAGCTCGGCGCCGTCGGTGCGCGTGCCACCGGAGTGCTTGTCACGCGGGTCAGCGGCCGCTAGCCATCGTCGGCCTTGTTCTCGCCTGCTGCGTGCGCCAGGGCGACAGCCTCACGAAATGCCCGGGTGACGTACCGCGGCACCGGCAGCCCGTGGTCCCGGGCCCAGAGGAGGTCACGCTCGGCGCGGATGATCTGGGCAGCGAATCCGTCGAGGTCGCGGTCGATCCCGAGTCGCGCCATCACGTCGCCGAACCGTGCTCGCTGCACATCGTTGTTCACGCCCACCGGCGAGAAGGACTGGCTACGCATTCGGCGGGTCAGCCACCGCTGCCACGGCGACAGCTCGGTCCACAGGCCGCGCGCAGACATCAGATAGAAGGCGTAGTGGCCGGGTTCCTGGCGTCGAATCGGTGCCAGGACGCTGTGGGCGACCGCGTCCTCGCCGAGCTCGAGCACTCCGTCGTGGAGGAGGTTGTAGGCCAGGACCGCGGAGCGTTCGGTGACCATGCCGGTCAGGTAGTACAGCATGCGGCTGATGTCCTGCATGGATTCGAGGTGACCGAGAGCTCCCAGCACCTGGAGCTTCACACTGACCGATGTCAGGTCGGCCGGTTCGGCGATGCCACCGAGGTGGCGGTGGAGCTGATCGAGGATCTGCCCGTGCCGTTCTTCCTGCGGGCCCCACACGTCCCGGTAGAAGTGCCGGTCGATCTCGGGAGGGTCAGGGATCAGCGTCTCGAGCTCGAGCACGTTGCGCTCGACTTCGATCTCTACGCGCGCCATGTACGCAAGGACCGGGCCGTAGCGGCTACGGAGCGCGGCCGGATCGCGAACGGTGAAGTCGACCGACGCGACGTCGATGGGTGGGTGGGCCAGCGCGATCCGGTCGACGTGCTGATGCAGCCGAGCCTCTTCCGCGCTACGCAACGCGGTGCTCTCCATTCGCGTCCGCACGTTCGGGCACCGACGGGCGGGTGAGCAGCGGGCACGCGGAGGGGACGCGGCGCTTCGACCGGATGGTGAGGGACATCTGTGGCCCCTTTCTCTGGCTGACGGTTGTCGAATCGACCGCGCAGCCATGGCGATTGTGACCGAGCACTGCTCATCCGGCCGTGGTCATCCCCCGTCGCAGGGCAGCTGCTGGTGGAGGCTAGGCCGAAGTCGACGTCGTCTCGGGAAGCGCGGTAACGATCTCTCTGCGCGAGGAGATGCCGAGCTTGGAGTAGACCTTGCGGAGGTGCCAATCGATCGTGTGAGGGCTGAGGAAGAGCCGGGCACCGATCTCGGGGTTGGTGAGGCCGTCGGCTGCCAAGCGAGCGATCTGCTCCTCCTGAGCGGTGAGGTCGGTTCGACTGACCGCAGACCGTCTGCGAATCGTAGCCCCCGTGGCCTTGAGCTCGCGACGAGCGCGTTCAGCGAATGCTTCCGCGCCGAACTGCGTCAGCAGCTCGTATGCTTTGCCGAGTTGTGCGCGGGCATCCCGGCGGCGATCCTCGCGGTGCAGCCACTCACCGTACAAGAGGTGCGTGCGCGCCAAACCGACCCTGACGTCGGTCCGCGAAAGCCTCTCGATCCCTTCTCGGTAGAGGTCTTCGGCAAGCGGCCCCTTGCTGAGGAGCGCGCGGGAGGTCGCTTCGACACCGAGCGCCCATTCCGTACCGCTGGTCTGGGTCGCAGCAATCAGTTCCTCGAGCGCCTCGTTGGCCACATGTGTTGCACCCGTTCGTGCAGACGCCTCGACCAGTTCGGCCAACGCCCATCGAGGTGCGCCGTAGTCCTGCGGCTGCGCGCCGGCCGCTCGGGCTGCAGAAGCCGCCTCCTCGTACTGCGCAAGACCGTTGCAGAGCACCGCGTGGTGGTATCGCGCGACCGTGACGCCGAGTCCCTGGCCCAGCGCTGTCGCACCCTGGACGGTCCCCTCGATGAGCGCACGTGCCTCGCTTTCGCGGCCGCGAATGGCGGCGAGCGCGAGCATGCCGAATGGCGGTTGGTTGGCCCCGATGGCCGCACTCACCGTCGCCACCTCGTCGACGAGTGACGACGCGGTCGCCAGCTCCCCGGCGAAGACGTGCGTGACAGCGCATGAGTCGAGGGCAAGAGGAAGCTCGCTGAGTGCACCGGTGTCGCGGGTGATGGCGACGTGTCGCGCCGCGACGTCGTGCCAGCGTCCGAGGTCCCAGAGGTCAGCAGCGAGGATCCCTGCGAGCAGCAACCAGCGCTGCGATTGCTGAGCGGAGGTGTCTTCCTCGCTGAGGATCTTGAGGACTGCCGAAACGCTCCGCATCGAGACTGCGTAGCCATCAGCGAGACGTGTTGCAAGAGCGTCCAACAGCATGTCAGGAGCGAGCGGTCCCCGCGAGAGCGGCGCGGCGCGTGCTGCCATGCCGACGTCGCGCCCGCTGGGGTCGTGTGCCAGGTTTCCGGCGAAGATCGCGGCTGACACAGCCTCGAGGTAGGTCTCACGGGCCAGCACGACGTCGAACCGTTCGAACTGCCGGGCAGCGGAGAGCAGCAGGGGAGTGGCTTCGCTACCACGTCCATAGGCCAACGCGATCTGGGCGTTGAGCAGGTTCGTTCGTGCGCGCCTGTACTCGTCGTTCGGGCCGGACTCCGCGATCTCCAGAAGAGCGGCTGCCTGCTCGAAAGCTCCGGCGCGGATCTTGGCTTGCGCTGCATCCAGCGCGCGCTGCGATCGCGTTGCGGGATCGGGGGTCAGTGCCGACGCCGTCTCCAGGAAGGCGGCCATCGCCGCAACTCCGCCGCGTGCCTGAGCCCGCGCCGCGGATCGTTCCAACTCGATGGCCACGTCTTCGTCCGGGCCAGGCGAAGCCTGGGCACGATGCCAAGCTCGGCGATCCGGATCGACGTCCGCATCGGTCGACTCTGCAAGCACCCGATGCGCCTCCAGGCGGTCAGCCACAGGGGCGGTTCGATAGATCGCCGAACGCACGAGCGGGTGCCGAAACCGTACGTGCGTGCCGACGTCGACCAGTTCCGCTGCGTCGCCCTGCGACAGTGCAGTGTGGAGATCGACTCCGAGGCGCTCGGCGGCACTTCGCAGCAAGGCGGCGTCGCCCACCGGATCTGCGGCCGCGGTGACGAGGATCCGCCGAGTGTCCTCTGGAAGAGATTCCACGCGGCGGTGGAATCCTTGCTCGATCTGGCCCCGCAGGGGCCGCGCGTCTACTTCCCCGAATCCTTCGGCGAGCTCGACCGCCGTCAACCCGTAGGGCAGCTCGAGGATGGCCAGCGGGTTGCCACGGGCCTCGGCCAGGATGCGGTCGCGCACGGCGTTGTCCAAGCGTCCGGGAACGACGGAGTCGAGCAACTGACGTGCTGCGCTCCTGGAGAGGCCGGCGACCGTCAGCTCCGGGAGGCCGGCGAGAATCTCGTCGAGTGCCTCGTGACGGACGGCGAAGACGATCAGAACAGATTCTGCGAGCAGCCGGCGTGCGACAAAGGCGAGGGTGAGCGCCGAAGCCTGGTCCATCCACTGCGCGTCGTCGACGATGCAGACCAGAGGCTGCTTCTCCGCGGCGGCAGCAAGCAGACTCAGCGTGGCGAGGCCGACCAGGAATCGGTCTGGGACGTCGCCCGTACGCAGGCCAAATGCCGTGGCGAGTGCGTTCGCCTGGGGCTCGGGAAGGCGATGCAGCTCCGTGAGCAAGGGTCCGCACAGCTGGTGGAGGCCGGCATAAGAGAGTTCCATCTCCGACTGGATGCCGGTAGCGGTCAGCGTCCTGCATCCCGATGAATGCTCGAGAAGGTACTGCAGCAGCTCGGTCTTCCCGATCCCCGCTTCCCCGCGGAGAACCATGCTTGCGCTACGACCGGCCCTGACGCTCGACACGAGTTCGTCCAGCACACGGCACTCTTCTCGGCGCCCCAGCAAGCCGCTCGAATCCGCAGGTGCCACTAGCTCCCCCTCCGGCCCTGACTATAACCGAGGGGAGGAGCAAGTGACGGGCTTCGCTGGGGCAGACCTCAGCCGCGATCGGCCGGCGCGATGTAGGCGAATGTCGGGCCGGCCGTGAGCGACCCATCGCCGATCGGCATCTCCATGAGCGCCTGCGCCTGCGCCTTGAGCCCGTGCATCTGCTTCACACTCGCGCCGAGCGTGTTCGGCCGGCCGTTGAAGGTGCGATCGAGTGCGCCGAGCAGGTCGCTATAGAGGAGGTTGAAGTCGTCCTGGGCGTCGCGGACGGGTGTGTCCGTCTCCGCCGCCGTCGGGTTGGCCTGCATCGGGCGTACGCCGGTCCAGTCGACTTCGATCGGCGGGCCACTCGGCCCGGAGAGGGGTGTGTCGCCCCGCCGGTACCTCCGGCCGAGGCGGAGCTCCTCGATCCGGAAGTAGTGGCCGACCTCGTCGCGGTCTGGATGGAACATGTCGTGGTCGCCGTCCCACACCTCCTGGTGTCCGGCACCCTCGCCCTGCTCCACGATCTCCCGCAGCGCGTCGAGCGCGGAGGCCAGGTCCGTGACCGCGACGATGGCGCCGCTGCCCGGGTAGGGCTGGGCGGCGTCAACCTGTCGCGCCGGGTCTCCGGAGAAGACCGTCGCCTCGCCGAGGCGCTCGCACAGGTCCTGGATGCCCGCCTCGATCGCCTCGTAGAACTGCCCGATCGTCGCGTAGTGATCGCCCTCTGCGGGGGCACCTCGCGGTGCCGGTTTCTCGAGCTCGAGGAAACGCTCGATCGCCTGCGGGCCGAACGGCAGCAGCTCGAGGGCGAAGGAGCCGTCGCCGTGCGGCACCGTCCGTGGAAAGGACTCCATCAGTTGCGGCGCGTCGAGGACGGGCCGGCCTCCGACCGCGTTCAGCAGATTCGCGGCGAGGGTCAGGTGCAGCATCTCCTCCATGAAGACGCTGGCCAGGACTTCGACCGCTGCGGGGTTGCGCTCGGCATCGAGCGAGTACGTCGCGCACAGGTAGGGCGGGATCGTGGAGTGCTCGAGCTCGATCGCCCACTGCAGGTGGGTTCGGAGGCTCTCGAGGGTGTCGATGGGTGCCCGTACCGGCCGTCGGGTCTGATCCGGTGTCGTCGTCATCTGATGGCATCGGTGAGGAAGGCGACCGCCTGCGCGATCGCGGCTCGGGCGGCGTACGTCTCGTGGAGAGAGTTGACCATGACGAAGTCGTGCACGATGCCCTGGTAGCGCACTGCGGTGACCGGTACGCCGGCGGCGCGGAGATTTGCGGCGTAAGCTTCGCCCTCGTCCCGCAGGACGTCGGCCTCAGCGGTGATGACCAGCGCCGGGGGCAGCCCGGTGAGCTGTTCGGTGGTGGCGCGCAGCGGTGAGGCCGTGATCTGGGCGCGGTCGGACTGGGAGGTCGTGTACTGGTCCCAGAACCACTTCATGCCCTCGCGGGCCAGGAAGTAGCCTTCGGCGAACTGGTGGTAGCTCCCGGTGTCGAACGCCGCGTCGGTGACGGGGTAGAACAGCACCTGGCCGGCGAAGCTGACGTCGCCACGTTCCTTGGCCAGCAGGGTCAGCGCGATCGTCATGTTGCCGCCGACCGAGTCGCCGGCGACGGCCATCCGGGTGCTGTCGAGGCCTTTCGAGGCGCCGTCGGTCGTGATCCACCTCGCGGTGGCGTAGGCCTGCTCGATGGCGTGCGGGTAGCGGGCCTCGGGGGAGCGGTCGTACTCGACGAAGACAATGGCGGCCTCGGCGCCGACGGCGAGGTCGCGAACCAGCCGGTCGTGGGTGTGCGCATCGCCGAAGACCCACCCGGCGCCGTGCAGGTAGACCACCACCGGCAACTCACCGACGGCGCCGAACGGCTTGACGATGCGAATCTTGACGGTGCCGGTCGGGCCCCCGGCGATCTCGACCCACTCCTCGTCGACCGCCGGCTTGTCGATCGGTTCGGACTGCACGCCGTCTACGGCCTTGCGGCCCTCCTCGGGCGAGAGCTGGTAGAGGTACGGCGGGTCGGCGGTTGCCTCGACGAAGGCCTGCGCAGCAGGCTCGAGCGAGATGTGGTGCGGGTTGGCGGACATGAGGGTCTCCTTGACACTGACGATGGACTTGCGATGGGCAGATGACGTGCACGAGGGCACGCCCACCGAGAGCAGGCGCTACTCCCGGAAACTGGTGGGGCTCTGCGCGAGCCGGCAGCCCGGCCCGGCGAGCGATGCCACGGGCAGCAGGTACCAGTGCCCGCGAAGGCACCGCACCCGGGCATGCTCGACTGGCCCGTCGGTGCTCTCCATGACGGCGCGCCACTCCACCTCGGCAGGCGCGCCGCAGTCGGGACAGAGGGTCAGGTCGAGGCTCATGGCTGCTCCTCGTCTTCGGCACGCCGGATCAGGCCGGCAGAGGCGGCCACCGAGGCTCGTACGTCCGGGCTCAACGGTGCGTGGGCCTCGGTGTAGCCCCCGTCGGTCGCCCGCATGACCCGGCCGGTCTCGTAGCCGCGCAGGACGGTCTCGCGCTGGCGTGCCCGGAGCTCGCGGCACATCGCAACCGTGACCACGTAGGCGACGACGGGCCCCAGGACGAGAGCAGTCCGGAGTGCGTACACCTGGGTCTCGAAGCTGACGTGGAAGATCGTGGCGATGATGTCCGTGCTCGCCGAGAGCCACAGGATCCCGAAGAAGACGATCCCGGCAACGCCCAGGCCGGTTCGCCGAGGGCGGTCCCGCGGCCGGTCGAGAATGTGGTGCACAGCTCGGTCGCCGGTGACCCGCTCCTCGATCATCGGATAGAGCGTCAGCGCACCGAGGAACGCCACGGCGACCAGCTCGGGGACCAGCACCGAGAGTGCCCAGGTGCGGCCCAGCCATGAGAAGTCCCAGTCGGGTGGCACGAGCCGGAGCGACCCGTCGAGCCAGGCGGTGTACCAGTCGGGCTGGCTGCCGGTCGAGGCACTGGCCGGGTTCGCCGGGCCATAGCGCCAGATCGGAGAGACGGTGAGCAGTCCACCCATGGTCACCAGCAGACCGCAGGTGAGAAGGAACATCCCGACTGTTCGGGCCGCGACGGCGGGCCCGGGCAGGCCGACGAGGTTGGTCGCCGTGCGCCCGCGGCCGGGGAGCTGAGCAGGTCGGATACGCCGGGCGAGACGCAGCCGAAGGGACAGCACGATCGCGAGCAGCACGGGTATCCCCACGACGTGGAGCCAGTACAGGTGCGGCACCACGTCGCTGGGGAACTCACCGCCGAAGATCAGCAGGGTCAGCCAGCTGCCGAGGAACGGCGTCCCGACCAAAATGCCCTCGAAGATCCGCAGCCCGGTGCCGGAGAGTGCATCGTCGGGGAGCCCGTAGCCGCTCCAGCCGGCGCCGAGGGCGAGGAGGAAGGTCGCCACCAGCAGCACCCACGCCAGCCGTCGCGGCCGCCGGAACGCGCCGGTGAAGAACGCGGTTCCGATCTGCAGCATCAGCGATGCTGGTAGGACGAGAGCCGCCCAGTGATGCGACTGCCGGACGAGCAGCCCGCCGTTGACCTCGAGTGAGTAGTGGAGCATCGAGTCGTACGCTCGGGAGACCTCCACACCTCGTAGCGGGGCGTAGCTGCCTTGGTAGATGACTGGCTCGACCGAGGGGTCGTAGGCCACCGTCAGCAGGATGCCGGTGATCGCCAGGACCACGAGGCAGGCCGCGGAGATGGCTGCGAAGAGCGCAGCCCAGAGGTTCGGGACCACCCGGTGGCCGAAGCGACCGTACGTCTCTGCGTACCGCAGCGGGTGCAGCTGGAAATGTAAGGTCCTGATGTCCGAGGTGGCGGTCCGTTCGCGGGGTGTCGTCGTGGTCATCGTCACTCCGCGGTCATTCCACCAGCTTGCCCATGCTGGAGACTTCGACGATCAGCTGGGAGATCTCCTCGGGCACGGCGGCGATCGGCTCACGGACGACGCCGTCGGCAGGCGACCAGACCAGGTTGACCTGGAAGGCTGGGTCGGTCGCCGGGTAGTCGCTGCGGTTGTGGCAGCCGCGGGTCTCGCGCCGTTCGAGCGCCGACTCCAGGGTCGCCCGCGCGGCCAGTAGCGAGGCCTTGAGGTCGAAGGCGTGGGCGAGGTCGGCGAACCCTGCGATGTCGGGGTGGATGCCGAGTGACGCCGCCCGGCCCTCGATCTCGCTGATGCTCTGCAATCCCTGCTTCAGCCCGGTCTCGTCGCGGACCACGCCCGCATGCTCGGTCATGGTGTTGCGCACGGCCCGCTGCAGGGCGCGTACGTTCTCGTGGCCGTCCTCGGCCAGCAGCCCAAGGATCTCCTCGCGCGCCTGGCCCTCGGCTTCGTGCGAGCGCCGGTGGACCACCAGACCGGCCGAGTACGCAGCGGCGGCCTGCCCGACGATCCGGCCGTAGACCAGCAGCTCGACCAGCGAGTTACCGCCGAGCCGGTTGGCTCCATGAAGCCCGCTGGCGGCCTCGCCGATGGCGTAGAGGCCCTCGACGTCGGTGCCGTGGTCTTCGTGGCGCACCCAGACTCCGCCCATCGAGTAGTGGGCGGTCGGTGCGACCTCCATCGGCTCGGCGGTGATGTCGAGCATCTGCAGCTCGAGCATCTGCTGGTGGACCCGGGGGAGGCGGGTCATGATGGTCTCGCGGGGGAGGTGGGAGACGTCGAGCCACACCCCGCCGTGCGGCGTACCGCGGCCCTCCTTGATCTCGGTGAACCCCGCGAGCGCGACTCGGTCACGCGTGGAGAGCTCCATCCGCTCGGGGTCGTAGCGCTCCATGTACCGTTCGCCGAGCGCGTTGCGTAGCACCCCGCCCTCTCCGCGAGCCGCCTCTGAGACCAGCGTGCCGGCCGCGTCCTCCGGCTCGAGGATGCCTGAGGGGTGGAACTGCACCAGTTCGGCATCGCGCAACCGTGCGCCTGCGTCGACGGCGAGCCGGAAGGAGTCGCCGGTGTTCTCGTCGCGTCGCGAGGAGGTACGCCTCCAGATCCTGGTGTGCCCGCCGGCGGCCAGGATCACGGCGTCGGCGTGGATGAGGTACCGGGTTCCGTCGACGAGGTCGAAGCCGTACGCACCGGACACGGTGTTGTCGTCGGTCAGGATGCGGGTGACGTACAGGCCGTCCAGGATCGGGATCTGCAGCTGTTCGGCCCGGCCGATGAGCGCTCGCTGGATCTCCAGGCCGGTGTAGTCCCCTGCGAATGCGGTCCGTCGGTACTTGTGGGCGCCGAAGAAGCGCTGCGAGATCCGGCCGTCGTCCTCGCGGGCGAACTGCATGCCGAAGCGGACGAGGTCGCCGATGGCCTGCTCGGCGCCGCGGGTGACGACCTCGACGGTACGCGGGTCGGCGAGGTAGTAGCTCTCCTTGATGGTGTCGGCTGCGTGTTGCTGCCAGCTGTCGGCCGGGTCCATCGTGCCGAGAGCGGCGTTGATGCCGCCGGCCGCGAGGGACGTGTGCGCGTCCAGGCGGGGCCGTTTGCCGACCGCCAGCACGTCCACCCCGTGCTCGGCCAGTTCGATCGCGGCCCGCAGGCCGGCCCCTCCGGTGCCGATGACGAGCACGCTCGTCGTGATCCGTCGCTCCTTCGCGCGCATGGTGTCCCCTCGTTGTCCATGGCCACTCCTGATGTGGCGTGTGCACTCTCGACCGGACGCGGGTTCGGTTCGTGACGGTGTCACGCCGAACGCCACTGGTCGGTCGTATCCAGTGACCTGCCCGTCGGAGGGGAATGGGCAGGGAAGGTATCCACACGACAACGAAGGAGATGCACGATGAGGATCGTGGTCATCGGTGGAAGCGGGCTCGTGGGCTCGCAGGTCGTCAAGCTGCTGGGCGAGCATGGGCACGACGCCGTCGCAGCCTCGCTCGAGACGGGCTGCAATGTCATCACCGGCGAGGGTCTCGACGCGGCGCTCGAGGGCGCCGACGTCGTGGTCGACGTGTCGAACTCACCGTCGTTCGCGGACGAGGACGTGATGCGGTTCTTCGCCACCTCGACCGAGAACCAGGTCGCCGCCGAGAAGAAGGCGGGGGTCAGGCACCATGTCGCGCTCTCGATCGTCGGGTGCGACCGGGCGCCGGACAGCGGCTACCTGCGTGCCAAGGTCGCGCAGGAGGCGCTGGTGGAGAAGTCGGACGTTGCGTACTCGATCGTGCGGGCGACCCAGTTCTTCGAGTTCGGCAAGGCGATCGCCGACTCGGCCACCATCGGAGACGAGGTACATCTCCCGCCCGTCGGCTTCCAGCCGGTCGCCTCCGAGGACGTCGCGCGGCTCGTGGGGCGGACCGCCGCGGGGAGCCCGGTCAACGGGATCGTCGAGATCGGTGGGCCGCAGCGCTACCGCTTCGACGAGTTCGTCGCTGCGGCGCTGAAGCGGGTCGGTGACCCGAGGCGGGTCGTCACCGATCCGCAGGCACCATACTTCGGCCAGGTGCTCGCCGACGACACGCTCGTGCCTGACGAGCGTGCCGAGCTCGGCACGACGACGTACGACGCGTTCGTGCAGGCGATGTCGCAGCGCTGAGCTTTCTGGCCTGTCACATCGGTGGCCGCTGCCTGGTCGCATGCGTATGGACACAGTCAATCAGGCGGCGGCCGGCAGGCCGAGGCGCATCGTCATCGTCGGCGGCGGATACGCCGGCTTCTACACGGCGCGGAAGCTGGAGAAGTACCTGCGGCGCAGCGAGGCGGTCGTCACCGTCGTCGACCCGCTTCCGTACATGACCTATCAGCCGTTCCTCCCGGAGGTCGTCGCCGGGTCGGTCGAGGCCCGCCATGCCGTCGTCTCCCTGCGCCGGCACCTACGGCGTACGCACGTGGTGAGCGGAGCGGCGACCTCGATCGATCATGCCAACCGCACTGTCCGCGTGCACCTCATCGGCGGCGGGGAGACGGCGCTGGAGTACGACGAGGTGGTCGTCACGACGGGCAGCATCACCCGTACGTTCCCGGTGCCCGGGATCCCTGATGAGGCGATCGGGCTGAAGCGGATCGAGGAGGCGGTCGCGATCCGCGACACGATGCTCACCTCGCTCGACATCGCCGCGGACCTTCCGTCGGGGCCAGACCGGGAGAGGCTGCTGACTGTGACCGTCGTCGGTGGAGGGTTCGCCGGGGTCGAGGGTTTCGGTGAGCTGCTCGGCCTGGCGCGAGCCGTCGCCCGGCGCCGCTACGGCATCGCGCGCGACGAGCTCCGCTTTCACCTCGTCGAGGCGGCCGACCGGATCCTTCCCGAGGTCACGCCGGAGGTGAGCGCGTGGGTCACGCGCAAGTTGCGAGCCAAGGGTGCGCACGTCCACCTGGGCACGACAGCTACCTCCATCTACGACAGCGTGGTCGAGCTCGCGAGCGGGGAGAGCTTCGAGTCCGGGCTGGTCATCTGGGCGACCGGGATCACAGCCACCCCGGTGATCGCCAACCGGACCGACCTGCCGACCACCGCCCGCGGCTTCATCGAGGTCAGGTCCGACCTGCAGGTCGGCACCGAGGCGGGACCGGTCGCGGGCGCATGGGCGGCGGGTGATGCGGCGGCCGTGCCGGACCTGGTCGTCGGCGGTACGGCGGTCGCCCCGCCGAACGCCCAGCACGCCGTGCGCCAGGCCAAGCGGCTCGCCAAGAACATCACCGCCTCTCTGCGTGGGCGTCGTACGCGGCCGTATCAGCATGCCGATCTCGGGGTGATCGCGACGCTCGGGCTCGGCTGGGGCGTTTTCCAGAGCGGCCCGTTCCTGATCAAGGGCTTCCCGGCCTGGCTGCTCCATCGGGCCTACCACGTCATGGTGATCCCCACCTGGGAGCGGAAGCTGCGGGTGCTCTCGGTCTGGCTGCTGGCGGCGTTGCTCGGTCGCGACATCGTCTCGCTGCGCTCGGTGCAGCAGCCGGGCTACGGCTTCCGGCACGAGGGGCAGGTCTGGTTCCCCGACGCCCGTCGGCAGTCGGTCGAGGCGGCCGTCGTCGAGACCACTGCTCCGGTCGAGAGCGGAATCCACGGCGACTGAGATCGTCCCGCGCATGCGCTGGCGGGGATGACGACAGGGCGTCGGTGGGGCCCGTTTCGGAATGCCTATTCCCAGGGGGTCACCGAGATGACCCAGGAGAGCCTTCGGCGCCACGTCACCAGGTCGTCAGCCGTGAACGGTGGGCTCATGGGACGTGCGTCCTCGGAGGCCGGCTCACCGAGGATGAGCGGTCGCGCGCCCGCCAGGAGCAGGTTGCACAACAGCTCGCTACCGATCTCGCTGACGCTCGGCCGCCCGCACTCCGGGCATTCATAGATCAACTCGCCGCACGCCGTCGCGGTGACGTCGACGCGCAGCACCACGCTGCCCAGCCACACAGTGATGTCGGTGAGGCAGCGGGGACAGGTCATCAAGATCGTGGTCATCGGCATTGCTTTCCGCTCGGTTCCACTCTTTCGACCGAGCGAGCGGATGCGTTGTGACGACCTGGGCAGCGGGTGCTTCAAGCGGCGGTGGCCAGCGAGCCGGGCAGCGGGGGCGGGACACAACCGCATGTCTCGCTGCACGGTAGGTATGTGTGGCTCGCGTGTCCGCATCGGGGGCACGGGGGATCGTGTGACAGGTGCGGATGCCTGGTGGTTTCCGGGATGTCCCACATTTTCGAGTCCTCCTGGTCGGCCGGTCCGTGGTTCATCTCGTCGAAGTGCTCGACGAAACCGCGGCCGCTGTAGGCGTGGATGCCAGTTCGCAGCGAGCCGGCGGCCTGTGGGCTCTCAGGCGGTGTTCCTCTCGCTGCGACGTTGCTCATCTTCTCGACCGAGCCGGGGACTTGGACGTGACGTCACACCCAGCAGGGAAGCCCGGTCACTGAGGGCGGCGGAGCAGGGTCGAGTCGCAGGTAAGGACGAGACTCACCGGGTTTCACCGGGGCGGACCGAGACGCGAGTCCGGCATGCCGGAAGCAGAGAGCGACTGGACCCGCTCGTCACCCTCCTCCGCCGACTGCCGGCCGCGTGGGTGCGGATCCTTGCGCGCGGGCTCGAGGGGTGTTTTCTGGCTGGTCAGAAGCCATACCGGTTGGGTCCTGGCTCGAGCAGATCGGCCATCCGGGGGAGTGGCGAATGTGAACCGAGAGGTGGGATGCGGTAATGTTCCGACAGCAGCGAGCCGCTCTGGCGGCAGCGAATGCGTGATTGGCGCAGTGGTAGCGCACTTCGTTCACACCGAAGGGGTCACTGGTTCGAACCCAGTATCACGCACCATCCGATGAACCCCGTCTGATCTGGTACTTCTCCGATCGGGCGGGGTTTCTTCATTTGAAAAGTGCTACCAGGATGCTACATCGCGTCGGGCTCGAGATCTCGACCCAGGCGTCGAAGACGGCGCAGCTGGCGACGCCGACGAGGGCCAGGCTGGCCCCGCAGGCGGCCACCGGCCGAAGAACGGCCTGGTGCTGAGCTGTGGCTGCCCCAAAGTCCCTCAAGATCCGCGCCTCGGCCACGGTCGTCGAGCTCGGCCCGATCCTGTGCGACGCGTGCGGCCTGGAGTTCGCGCCTGCCAGCTGACACCTGCGGTGCAGTCAGCCCGCGACGTTACCTCTGGCCGTCATGTCCCATCGGCCTCGAGCTCGCACCTGCCTCGAGTGAGGCACCGCGAGGGAGAGGGAATCCGACCAATGACGCCACGTCACGAAACCGGCCCGCTGACCACCTACCCTAAACGTGAAGGCACCACACTGCCCGCGGGCAACCCGATGATCACCCCGACTACGTGGGCCGCGTGGTCGCCGCCCGCGCCAACGCTGGCGCTGCTCTCGGTCTGGCTCGCCCGCTTGGACGTAAGCGCGCGTCGATGAGCGCGCAACCCGCCGTGCTGGCTGGTCTCCGAGGGAGGCCGGCGCGGCGGGAGCAAGATGTACGTTACGGGCACCATAAGCCGGTTAGGGCCCGCCGAGAGCGCGGGCCGGGCGACGTACGATCAGGCGGTGTCCGTAGTCCTGACCTTCCGACCTCGCCCGAAGTTGAGTGCCCCCGACGTCGACGAGCACGAGCCGATCGAGCTCACCGGATCTGGGGACACCTACGAGGCCGCGAGACGGCCCTGGATCCCGGCTGCCCGCGGGATGGGGATGGGTGCTGGTCGGCATCGGCCGACACAGCGAGAACTGGCGCATGGCCTCTCTACGTTCTCGGCATGGTCGAGTTCGTGTCCCGGCACCGGTGGAGCAATCCGGCGTTCCAGTGTGTCGGCTGGGCCGCCGCCATCGTGACCCTGGTCGCGTTCGCCGAGTCGGACGGCTCGATGCTCGCCGTCTTCCAGAGCTGGGGATACGACCAGCCCCTGGCGGTCATCGCGCCGCTTGCGATCGACCTCGGAATCACCGTCGCCGGGCTCGCCCTGGTCGACGCCAAGCACAAGACCACCTCCTGACCGGGCTGTGCCCGTTTCACGGTTCGCCCCGCTACCCACCCCGGGTAGCGCGGCGCTTTGCCGACCTGACCTGGAACAACGCCCGGGCGCGGCCCGGCCGGATACCTCTACCCTTTTACGTTGTGCCGACCATCGCCCCGCTCTCGGAGCTGCTGTCCGCGACCACGCCGACCCTCCACATCGGATGGGTCATCGCATGCGGTGTCGCCGGGCTCGTCCTGGTCCTCACCCCGGCCCGCCTGATCGTCGTCCTCCACTACGAAGCGGGCCACGCCATCGCGGCCATCGTCTCGGTGCCGGGTTCGACGGGATCGAGCCGCACCGCGATGGAACCGGCTGGACTACCTCCTCGGCCTACTCCATCCCGGGCGCGATCGGCATTAGAGTCGCGGGGTACGTCGCGCCCGGCCTGTTCGGTCTCCTCACCGTCTGGGCCTACGCAGTCGGGCGCACGGCTCTGGTCCTCGCTGCGCTCGCCCTCATCTGCGGCGTAAACGCGATCAAGTCCGGCAACCTGTTCGGGTTCCTCTTCTCCGGTGTCCTCGCCGCAGTCGCTGGATGGGTCCTCCTCGACGGTGCCGCCCTCGTACAGTCCATCCTGGTCCTGCTCCTGGCGTGGATGCTGCTCCTCGGCGGCCTCTTCGACTCCATCAGCCACCTGCTCGGCGGCTAAGATCACGAGCTGCTGGAGAGCTTCACCGGGGTCCCCGGGGTTCTGTGGGGCTCGGGTTCATCGCCGTGCACGGCTGGGCGGGTTTCAACGGGGCGCGGCTGCTGCTCGCCGTCTGACACCCTCGCGGAGCGCCCCGTTACCCGTCTCGGGAGGCGGGGCGCTCTTGCGCATTCCGGTCGCGGGACGAGGTCGCGCCCACTAGCGTTCGCGACCTACCTTGCGAAGGAGCCTGACCCCCAGATGACTCGCATCTTCTTCCTGCTCTACGGCCTGCTCTCGGCCGCCGCGCTGCTCTACATCGGGATCATCGACCCGGCATTCGTCCACCGCCTCGACCCCAGAGCTTCCGGGATCCTCGGGCTCCAGGCCTTGGGGAGCGTGCTCGTCTCCTCGGCTGGCTTGTGGACGCTCGCGAGGTACGACGCCGGGCTAGACCGAAGCAGGCGCGACACCATCGCCTTCTACGCGGGCGTGTGCCTCGTCGTCGGCCCGATCATCTTCCTGGTGTTGGACCACTACGTCTAACGACCTGTGACAGGCTCAAGCCGTCGTCACGGCCACACTTAGCCGACCCTAGCGAGACCCAGCGATGAGCCTCAGGGACATCAACGAGATCGCCACCAACCTGGCCGAGCAGTTCGACCGGGGCGCAGGCCTCGACCACGAGTAGATGCGCGTCATGGGGATGGACTCCGGTGCCCCGTCACCCGCGGCCGACTGGAACCAGGTCCAAGTCCTCGAGTTCGGATCCGTGATGGACGTGAAGCTGTTCGACCTCAAGAGGCGGACCCAGCCGCACGGCGGGGCTGGTGCTGGACCAGGCCGGAAACGCCGCGGCGGCGGCATCGACCCCCGCGACCGCGTCGTCGACGCTCCCGGCTGCGGCGACGGTGACGACTTCGCCGGTCACGGGGTTGCGGCGCTCGAAGGTATGCCCGAGGGCGGCCTCCATGTGCTGGCCGCCGATGGACAGCAGTACGCGATCGGTCATCGGTGTTCCTTGCTCAATCTCTTGACTGGTCGTGAAGTTCTGCCGCAGGTCATTCGGCGACCCGGGTGGAGTGGAAGGGGCACGCGGAGGCGTCGACGAGCCGGGGCTCGCGGTGCTGCTCCTTGATGTCACCCGTCGCCCGTGCCTTCTCGGGTGTGCTCTGCCGGGGATCAGCCTGGATGTGCTCGGCCAGCCAGATCTTTGTGGCCAGCGCTCGACGGATGAGAAAGGCCGCGACGGGGTTGGGATCGCCCATCTGGTGCAAGGCCCGGATGTGCGGTGCCTGGACGGTGAGGACGAGCTGGCGCCCCAGGCCCCACAGCGGTTTCGGCAGCTGGGCTTCGTTGAACTGCTCGATGACGTATTGGCCGAGCTCACGACCAGTCTCGGTCTGCTCCCACGGTCGTGCCTCGAACTCGGCGACAAACTCCTCCATCTCGGCAAAGCTCGCCGGATAGCCATGGATCGCACCGTGAGGTCCCCGCATCCTGGCCGTCACCGCGGCCCAGAAGAGGTGCGCGGCTGCCTTCTGCTTCTCGGTGAACCCGGGAAGTCCCAGGTCGAGTCGGAGTCGGTGGAGGAAGGTGGCCAGCCAGGACGTGGTGTAGATGAAGTCGTCATTGCTGAACGCCTCTTCGACGATCTTCCACATTGCGGTGTGGATGCGGTTGACCATCTCGATCGAGCGCTCGGCTTCGATGTGCTCCGGTCCATACTCAAACCATCGCCAGAAGTGAGCGAGTGTGTCCCAGGCGCGCTCGTGCTTCTTCTCCTTGGCCTTCTTGCTGCGCGCGATCAGGAGCTCGCTGCCGAAGGGGCTCTGCGTGAAGCACGGCATGCCGGTCGCGTACAGCAGGTTCACGAGCACGTCATCGCCGTAGTAGATCGTGGTCAAGGCCCAGATCCGCGCGTAGTCGGACTCGACTTCGAGAACTTCGATCTCTCGCGCGATCCACTTGCGCCCCTTGGGCTGGGTGAGCTCACTGGCCCCGGCCGGGGGCGAGACGGCAGTACTCATGCTGGTTTTCTCCTATTTCATTGGACGCGACCAACGCTAGGAGTGACGGCGCTCACACTCGTGGGCTGATGCGCAGACCTCTTGTGTGAGAGCGAAGAACGCGACGACGTGCGACGGGTGTGACGCTTAGCGGTCTCGAGGGGCGTGCTGTGCCTGACGCCACTGGGTCGCGGTGCACGCAAATTTCTCGTGAAAGGAGCGGCTGAAGTGGGAGACGTCGCCGAAGCCAACGGTGAAGGCGACGCGAGCGATCGATGCGTCCGGGTCGCTCAGCAGCAGGTCTGCGGCGCGTGCGAGTCGGCGCTCGCGGGCTGCGCGGCTGAACGTCGTGCCCGCGGATGCAACCACCATCTGGATGTGCCTGGGGCTTGCGCCTAGGGCTTCCCCCGCGGTGCGCGCACTCAGGTCTGGATCCGTTAAGTGTGCGTCGATGTAGGCAAAGATGTCGTCGCGCCACCTGGCGTGGGAGCCACTGATGTATCGCTCGTTGGACATCCCTTCACCCCAGCACGCTGTGAGGGAGTCGTGGACCAGCCGTGCGTAGACGCCAGGATCGGCACCTGCTGTCACGCCTGCGTGAGCCCACTGACGAATCAAGGCATGGATCAAGCCGTCCTGTTGCTCGTCACGGGCCGCGCCAGTCGCCAATCCCCAGTCCACTCTGCGCACCTGGTCAGGCAGGTGCGTCACCACCATGTGGTTGTGGCTGAAGAAGCTGATCTCGTAGGGCACCGCTGACCGGATCACCGTCAGTTGACCGGCGTTGAGCACGACCTCGTGCTCGTCCTGGTGTACGACCGCAACGCCTTGCTCGTTGAGCAGAATGAAGCGGCCTGGTCTTGTGTCACGAGAATTCGCTCCACGGACGATCGCGGCTGCTGAGCTAACCGACGCCAAGCCGACCGGACCGGAACTGCGGCGCACCATACGGGCATCGAAGTCGTCTTCGTCGACAGGTGTGATCGCGATCGGGCCGAAGGTGCTCGACGTGACCGAGTTCCACATCTGAACACGTTCGCGCGGTGCCGCTCCTGCGATCTCGAAGACTTCCATCACGATCCTTGCGCCTGCGACTTCAACCCAGTATCACACAGCGTCGACCTGCGTCCTAGACGCTCGTCGAGACTTGTGGAGCTGGCTGTTCAGGAGCGGAATTCGGTCCGGCCCGGACCCTCATGGCCCAACAGAGGTCCGGCCGGAGGGGAAGCCACCTTCGGCAGCAGCCCCAGCGACCAGGATCGTAGACAAGGATCTGTCCGAAGCGGTCATCGAGCAGTTCGCGAACCGCTGGTTCCCCCGGCGCTTCCGCTGGATCGCCCGCCGGATGCTGTATGCCATGTGGGACGAGCCGGTCCGCCGTGTCCACCGCATTCCCGAGACGTCGACGCTCAAGCGCAAGTTTCTCCGAGTTCGGATTGAAGACGGTTTTCGTTTGCAGGAGCGTGTCCTGCCTTGCCTGAAGCGGTCGACTCCCGAGAAGAAGCGTGCCCGGCAGCGACGACGGTTGTCCGCAGCGGCCTGACTCGAAGGCGGGGCCATGAACTGGCTCAGGCGCTCAACACGGCGGTCAGACTTGCCGGCACGACCTCACCGACGCTGCCGGTGCTGCCCAGTGGCAGAGGTTCTGATTACCGTGAGCCCGGGAGCCCGCGGTGACGTTCGGGGTCAAACAGCAGCCTTGTCGGGTGACTCGGTGCCGCTGCATCGATCGCTTCCTACTTCGAGGCCTGTTGACGGCCTCAACACGGGGCTCGCGTTCCGCGCATCTCCCATGGTCTCTCCGCACCGTGGGCGATTCGCTTGAGGCGCCTTCGCGCAGATTGTCTTCATCCGCACGCTCATCACTGGAAAGCAGGGCTCGGAGCCCGGCCGTTCCATTGAGCAGGTCCCAACACGGGTCAGTACTTGTAACCTGTGTCGACCGCTAATCGGCCCGCCACCTGCGAAAAGGGTGGCAGGCTGGTTGCTGTCGCTGGTGATATCGGTTGGCTCGACAGGTTCTCGTCGTCCGTGCCGCACCGCATCAACGCTGAGGCCCTGAACTCCGTGTTAACCGTGTGTCACGCAGCAGAGTTGGCATCGGCGCCTCTGTTCGGGAAGTGACAGAGCGTGTCAAGACAGCAGGGCCGTCTTCGCGCCCTTGAACTCGATCGCGAGGTCGAGCACACCGATGCCGTCCGCCGCCATTGGGATACGTCAGAGCGAGAGCCATCGCACGCGCAGACCCGATCTCTTGTGCGTCTTTCTGCGATGCCTTCGTATGCCGGTTCGTAATGTCATCTGGCGGGTCTGTCGCGGTGGCTGCCTCTGTCTCGCACTCAAGTCGCGGCTTGGCAGGGTTGGGACATCGCGTGGCAGGAGCTCTGCGGTATCGCAATCTCTTGCTATGCCGGCGCCCGGGTTGATGCCAAACTCACGCCTCCGTGATCTGTTGGAAACATCGCAGATGTCTACTGTGTATAGACAATGATTCATACCAGTGGACACAATGGAGTTGTGATGACGGAGAAGAACGAGCTGGCCGCCCTGTGCGAGTCCACCGGAACCACGTTCATCCTCGCCCTGTTCGTGGACCTGCGCGGCAAGCCCTGCGCCAAGCTCGTGCCGGTCGAGGCCGTCGACGAGCTGGCCGAAGACGGGGTGGGTTTCGCCGGCTACGCGGTCGGTGCGATGGGTCAGGAGCCGAAGGACCCCGACCTCGTGGCGATCCCGGACCCCGCGTCGTTCACGCCGGTGCCCTTCATCAAGGAGGGCCTGGCGATCGTCCACTGCGATCCCTATGTCGAAGGCAAGCCGTGGCCGTACGCGCCGCGCAACATCCTCAAGGCGCTCATCGACCAGGCCGCGGACGCGGGGTTCGAGCCCTGGGTGGGCGCGGAGGTGGAGTACTTCCTGCTCAAGCGAGGCGCTGACGGCTCCCTGGCAACGGCGGACGACCACGACGACGCAGCTCAGCCCTGCTACGACGTGCGAGGCCTGACCCGGATGTATGACCACCTCGCCGCGATCTCGACGGCGATGAACACCCTGGGCTGGGGCAACTACGCCAACGACCACGAGGACGGCAACGGCCAGTTCGAGCAGAACTTCAAGTACGCCGAGGCGCTGGTAACGGCCGACCGGGTCGTGACGCTGCGCTATCTGCTCTCCATGATCGCCCACGAGGCCGGGATGATCGCGACGTTCATGCCCAAGCCCTTCGCAGACAGGACCGGTTCGGGCCTGCACTTCCATCTCTCGTTGACCACCGCCGGCACTCCGGCGTTTCCGGCGGCGCCCGGCGAGGACGACCCACGTGGCCTGGGGCTCTCGGCGACGGCGTACTCCTTCGTCGCGGGGCTGCTCGAGCACGCTCCGGCGCTGCAGTCGGTCATTGCGCCGACGGTGAACTCCTACAAGCGCACGGGGGCGGTCTCCACCACCTCGGGCGCGTCATGGGCGCCGCGCAAGGCGACGTACGGCGGCAACGACCGCACACACTACGTCCGGGTCCCCGACCAGCACCGCGTCGAGCTGCGCGGCGGTGACGGCTCAGCGAACCCGTACCTGGCGATCGCAGGCGCGCTCGGTGCCGGCCTCGACGGCATCAAGCGGAGCGCCGCGCTCGGCCCTGTCGGTTCCGGTCCTGAGGATGCAGGGGAGCTGCCGCTCACGCTGCTCCACGCCGTGGAGCAGCTCGAAGCGGACCCGGTCCTGAGCGCGGTCCTCGACGCCGGCATCCCAGAAGGTGGCGATCCCGCCACCAGCGTCGCGGCGTACTTCGCCCGGCTCAAGCGCGAGGAGTTCTTCGACTACCACGCGGCGGTCTCCACCTGGGAGATCGACCACTACCTCACTGCTTTCTGAACCGCCTTCTGAAAGGACCCGATCCCATGTGTGGAATCGTCGGGCTGCACCTGCGCAGCCCGGAGCTCTACCCCCGACTGGGGGAGCTGCTCACCGGAATGCTCTGCGAGATGGAGGACCGCGGTGCGGACTCCGCCGGGATCGCGGTGTACGGCAACGACGCCTGGTCGCCCGCAGGCAGGGGCACGGTGTCGTTGATCGACATGGCTCTCCCGGCCGAGGAGGTGGCTGCGGCGCTGACCGCCGACGCTGGCGAGGTCATCGAGACCACGGTCGTCGGCAACGTGCTGCTGGCGAGTGGTCGTTTGGGCTCCGAGGTGCTGCTCGCCGCGGTCCGGAGGGTCTACCCGGGCGTGCTGGTCGGTGGCTTTGGTGAGGATCTCGCCGTGCTCAAGGGCACCGGCTCGCCCCGGACGCTGGCCGAGAGCTGGGGCCTCCCGAGGGCCGAGGGCTGGCAGGGCGTCGGGCACACCCGGATGGCAACCGAGTCGGCCGTGACCTCGGCGGGCGCGCACCCGTACGCGGTCGGCCCGGGGGAGTGCCTGGTGCACAACGGGTCCTTCTCCAATCACGCCTCGATTCGCCGCGATCTCAAGGCGGCGGGGGTCCTGTTCGACTCCGAGAACGACACCGAGGTCGGCGCCCGCTTCGTCGCTCACAAGCTGGCCGGCGGTAAGGCTGTGGACGAGGCCCTCACCGACCTGACGAGGACGTTCGACGGCTTCTACACGCTGCTCGTCTCCAACCGCGACTCGTTCGCTGTCGTGCGTGACGCGATCGCGTGCAAGCCCGCCGTCATCGCCGAGACCGACGACTGGGTAGCGATGGCGAGCGAGTACCGCGCGCTGGCCCACCTCCCTGGCGTTGAGAACGCCCGCATCTGGGAGCCCGAGCCCGAGGTCATCTACCACTGGAACCGACAGGAGGCGCTGGTATGAGCACGACCCTCGACCGCACCGTCACCACGTACGACCTCGCGAGCACGCCGCTGCGCGAGGTCAACCAGGCCCTGCATGCCGACGACGTCGAGGGGACGTACGTCATCGAGAACCCGCGCGGAGCGCACAACGTCGCCGTGGGGCTCGACGCGCCCGTGGAGGTGACAGTGCGCGGGCATCTGGGCTACTTCGCCGCAGGCATGAACCAGCAGGCCGAGGTCACCATCGAGGGCAACGCCGGTCAGGGCGTCGCCGAGAACATGATGAGCGGCAGCGTCCGGGTCACAGGCAACGCATCGCAGTCCGCCGGTGCCACGGGCCGCGGCGGCCTGCTGGTCATCGATGGCGATGCCGGAGCCCGGTGCGGCATCTCGATGAAAGGCATCGACATCGTCGTCGGCGGCTCGGTCGGCCACATGAGTGCGTTCATGGCCCAGCGGGGTCGCCTGGTCATCCGCGGCGACGCAGGCGACGCCCTCGGTGACTCGATCTACGAGGCCCGGATCTACCTGCGTGGCCACTCCGCCTCCCTCGGCTCCGACTGCGTCGAGAAGGAGATGCGGGCCGAGCACCTCGAGGAGCTCGCCGGCCTGCTGAAGGCCGCAGGCTACGAGGACGACGACCCGGCGGCGTACAAGCGCTACGGCTCGGCCCGCACGCTCTACCACTTCACCCACGAGAACGAGTACTGAGGCAGGACGCGATGAACCTCTCCGCCGACGACCGAGCCCGGATGGGCCTGCGCGAGTCCGCCACCTTCGACCGCACCACCATCGCCGCCATCCAGCGGGCCGCCGAGACCGGCATCTACGACATCCGCGGCTGGGGGGCCAAGCGGGCGCTGCCGCACTTCGACGACCTTCTCTTCCTGGGGGCTTCGATGTCGCGCTACCCCCTCGAGGGCTACCGCGAGAAATGCGGCACCGACGTGGTGCTGGGGGCGCGCAACGCGAAGTACCCGATCCACCTCGACATCCCCGTCACCATCGCAGGCATGT
This sequence comes from Nocardioides sp. NBC_00368, assembly GCF_036090055.1. Lineage (NCBI taxonomy): Bacteria > Bacillati > Actinomycetota > Actinomycetes > Propionibacteriales > Nocardioidaceae > Nocardioides > Nocardioides sp. NBC_00368. Next base: position 2,011,615 of record NZ_CP107970.1, on the reverse strand, counting down.
CCTTCGGCGCCCTGGGTGCGAACGCGAAGGAGGCCCTCGGCCGGGCGGCATCGACGACCGGGACCTCCACCACGACCGGCGACGGTGGCATGACCCCCGAGGAGCGAGGCCACTCCAAGACCCTCGTCTACCAGTACCTGCCCAACCGCTACGGCATGAACCCGGACGACCTGCGCCGCGCCGACGCCATCGAGGTCGTGCTCGGACAGGGTGCCAAGCCAGGTGGCGGAGGCATGCTGCTGGGCCAGAAGGTCTCCGAGCGGGTCGCCGGCATGCGCGACCTGCCTGCCGGCATCGACCAGCGCTCCGCCTCCCGGCACCCCGACTGGACGGGACCGGATGACCTCACGATCAAGATCAACGAGATCCGCGAGATCACCGACTGGGAGAAGCCGATCTACGTCAAGGTCGGCGCCTCCCGCACCTATTACGACGTCAAGCTGGCCGTCCACGCCGGCGCCGATGTCGTCGTGGTCGACGGTATGCAGGGCGGCACCGCAGCCACCCAGGATGTGTTCATCGAGCACGTCGGCATCCCGACGCTGGCCGCCATCCCGCAGGCCGTTCAGGCGCTGCAGGAGCTGGGTGTGCACAAGAAGCCGGATGGGGTGCAGCTGATCGTCTCCGGTGGCATCCGCTCCGGTGCCGACGTGGCCAAGGCGCTCGCCCTCGGGGCCGATGCCGTCGCCATCGGCACCGCCGCGCTCATCGCGCTGGGTGACAACGACCCGAAGTACGCCGCGGACTACGAGCGACTCGGCAGCGCGGCCGGCTTCTACGACCAGTTCCAGGCAGGTCAGGACCCGGCCGGTATCACCACCCAGGACCCCGATCTGCAGAGCAACCTCGACCCCGAGGACGGTGGCCGCCGCGTCGCCAACTACCTGCGCGTGCTGACGATGGAGGCGCAGACCATCGCTCGGGCCTGCGGCAAGGCGCACGTCACCCACCTCGAGCCCGAGGACCTCGTCGCTGTCTCCATCGAGGCGGCCGCCATGGCCCGCATCCCGCTCGCCGGAACCTCATGGATCCCCGGCCAGACCGCCGGAGGAACATACTGATGAGCAACGCCACACCCCGCAACGCGATCATCATCGGCGGCGGCCTGATCGGCCTCGCGATCGCCCGTTCCCTCACTGACCGGGGACTCTCCGACGTGCTCGTGCTCGAGCGTCACCAGCTCGCCGGCGGCGGCACCGGCAAGTCCTCCGGTATCGTCCGGGCCCATTACGGGGTGCCGTCGATCGCCGCGATGGCCTGGCGCAGCCTGCCGGTCTTCGAGAGGCTGGGAGCCGAGGTCGGCTTCCGTCAGGTCGGCTATTCGGTCATCGTGGGGGAGGAGAACATCGAGCCTCTGAAGGCCAACATCGCCACCCACCAGGGCCTCGGCGTCGACGTCGATCTCATCGACAACGACCGGCTCAGCCAGCTGTGGCCGATGATGAACACCGAGGACGTCGCCCTCGCGGCGTACGAGCCTCGTGGCGGCTTTGCGGACGCCACCCAGCTCGCACTGCACTTCGGACAGGTCGCCCGGCAGCAGGGTGCGCGGATACGGCAGAACACCTCTGTCGCCCGGATTCTGACCGAGGGCGACAAAGCCACCGGCGTCGAGCTGGACGATGGTGAGGTCATCGAGGCCGACCTGGTCGTCGTCGCCGCGGGGTGGTGGTCGAAGAAGCTGCTCGGCGACCTGGACGTCGACTTTCCGGTCGAGGCCTACCGTTCCGAGCTGCTGATCGTCGATGCCGGCGAGCCGCTGCCCGACCTGCCCGTGGTCTCCGACCTGGTCAGCCTGCAGTACTGCCGGCTGGAGGGCAGCGGGCAGTTCCTGGTGGGCAACAGCGACCACGCCGACTTCCAGAAGAAGTTCGTCGACCCCGACAGCTACTCCAACATCGCCGGCGAGGCCAGCATCATGAAGTACGCCGAGAAGGTCATGCACCGGTTCCCGGGCTTCCCCGAGCCCTCGGTCACCCACACGTACGCCGGCGTCTACGACGTGCCGCCGGACTGGAACCCGGTCATCGCACCGGTCGGCGGCCTCGACGGCCTCGTTCTCTGCGCCGGCTTCGCCGGACACGGCTTCAAGATCAGTCCGGCGGTGGGGGACCTGGTCGCGGACCTCGTCTTCGAGGGCGACAGCACAGACGCCGACATCCCCGCTGCGGATTTCCGCCTGGAACGCTTCGCCGAGGGCAAGCCGCTCGCCAGCCCGCACCCGTACATCGGCGCCGGCGAGATGCGGTGAACGCTGTGCTCGATCCGGCCGCGGTGGCGCCGGTGCCGTGGGACAACGGCGCCGGCTTCACCCGCGAGCTCGCGGTCGCGCATGGACCCGACGGGAAGGTGCTCTGGCGTGTCAGCGTCGCTGACCTTGTCCATGACGCCGAGTTCTCCCGCTTCCCTGACCTCGACCGGCTCTTCGTCGCTCTCGGGCCGCTCGTGCTGTCCATCGGTGGACACCCGACGACGATGGGTGCAGGGGATGCCATCCGGTTCGCGGGCGAGGCCGAGGTCACGGTCAGACCTGATCGTCCCACCCGAGCGTTGAACGTCATGACGAGGCGCGACGCCGTCCGAGCCGACGTGCATCTTGGTGACCATGGCGAGCCCGCGCATCCGGGCGTAAGTCTGCGTATCGACGTTGGTGACCGAGTCGCCGAGGTGCACCTGGAAACCGTCCTCCCGAACCACACCGACCAGCCGACGCGCCCTACCGAAGGACCTCGATGACCGACACCGTTGCCTCCCTCATGGCCGAGATCGCCGATGTAGGCACCGACCCAAGCCGCGGCGGATACTCCCGCCCGGTCTACTCCACCGCCGAGCTGGATCTGCGCTCCTGGTTCGTCGAGCACGCCGAGCGTCGCGGGCTCGATGTCCAGACCGACCGCAACGGCATCATCTGGGCATGGTCGGGTGGCGTCGGCGAAGGCGCCGTCGTCACCGGCAGCCATCTGGACTCCGTGCCGGGTGGGGGCGCCTACGACGGCCCGCTCGGGGTGGCCTCGTCCCTGGTTGCCTTCGACCGGCTGGCCGAGCGAGGTGTGCCGGGTCGCCGCGCGATCGCGGTCTTCCCCGAGGAAGAGGGGTCGCGATTCGGGCTGGCCTGTCTGGGGTCGCGCCTGCTCACCGGCGCGATCGACCCCGACCGGGCCCGCACGCTCACCGATGCCGACGGCACGACCTTCGCGGAGGCGACCCGACGCGCCGGTCTCGACCCCGCCCGCCTCGGCCCGGACCTCGAGACGCTGGCACGCATCGCTACGTTCGTCGAGCTCCACGTCGAGCAGGGTCTCGGCCTGGTCGATCACGACCGACCGGTCGCGGTGGCCTCCTCCATCCTCGGCCACGGCAGGTGGCGGATCGGTTTCACCGGCGAGGGCAATCACGCCGGGACCACCCTGATGTCCGGCCGGCGGGACCCGATGGTCGCGGCGGCGGTGCTCATCAGCGACGTGCAGCGGCTCACCCGACGCGTCCCAGATGCCCGGGCGACCGTCGGCCGGTTGGTTCCCACGCCGGGCGGCACCAACGTCATCGCCTCCCACGTCGACGTGTGGCTCGACGTACGTCATCCGGACGACGCTGTTACCCGCATCCTCGTCGCGGAGATCGAGGCCGCGGCCAAGGCCGCAGCCGCCGAGCAGGACTGCACGGTGGTGATCACCGAGGAGTCGTTCAGCGCCACCGTCGACTTCGACCCGGTGCTGCGCGATCGGCTCGCCGACCTGCTCGACGACGCGCCCCGGCTCGGCACCGGAGCCGGACACGATGCCGGCATCCTCAAGGACCACGTCAGCACCGCCATGCTCTTCGTCCGAAACCCCACCGGTGTCTCCCATGCGCCTGGCGAGGCGGTCGAGGACGCCGATGCGGAGACCGGCGCGGAGGCCCTGGCCGACGGCCTCGAGGCTTTGCTGGGGGCGTCATGACACGTGCGGGGGAGACGTCCACTGGGAGTGGACGACGGTGCGTTACGGTCGCTCCATGACCAGCGACGAAGCGCTGCTGCGCAATACCGGCACGACCCGCGCCCGGCGTCCGGAGGAGTCGGTCGAGTCCCTCGAGCTCGAGGCGGCGATCGCGCGCAATGTCCGCGAGCTGCGGCAGAACGCCGGCCTCTCTGTGGGCGACATGGCCGCGCACGTCGGCATCTCCAAGGCGATGTTGTCCAAGATCGAGAACGCCCAGACGTCGTGCTCGCTGGGCACCCTGGCACGCCTGGCCCGCGGTCTCGACGTCCCGGTCACCTCGCTGCTCCGCGGTGCCGACACCGAGCGGCCCGCGGCGTACGTGAAGTCCGGGCGTGGCACCCCGATCGTGCGCAACGGCACCCAGGTCGGGCACGAGTACGAGCTGCTCGGCGGCTTACGCGGTGAGCACAAGCGGCTCGAGTGCCTGCTGGTGACCCTGTCCGAGACGAGCGAGGTCTACCCGCTCTTCCAGCACCCCGGCACCGAGTTCATCTACATGCTCGAGGGCGTCATGGACTACGGCCACAGCCGTTCCACCTACCGGATGGAGCCCGGCGACTCCCTTCAGCTCGACGGTGAGGGAGCCCACGGTCCGGTGCACCTGGTCGAGCTTCCGATCCGCTTCCTCTCGGTCATCGCCTTCCCCGACGCGGGCGTCTGAGAGCGTACGTCTAGGAGAACAGCTTCTGCATCCGCGTGACGCCCTCGATGAGGTCGTCGTCGCTCAGCGCGTAGGAGAGTCGCAGGTAGCCGGGAGTGCCGAAGGCCTCGCCCGGAACGACTGCGACCTCGGCCTTGTCGAGGATGTAGCCCGCCAGGTCGGCCGAGGTGTCGATGACCCGACCGTCGTACTCCTTCCCGAGCAGGCCCTTGACCGACGGGTAGGCGTAGAAGGCACCTTCGGGGGTCGGGCAGTAGACACCATCGATCTCGTTGAGCATCGCGACGATCGTCTGCCGGCGCCGGTCGAAGGCGACCTTCATCTCCTCGACCGCGGTCAGATCGCCGGTCAGCGCCGCGATGGCGGCGCGCTGGGCGACGTTGGCGACGTTGGAGGTCGCGTGGCTCTGCAGGTTGGCGGCAGCCTTGACCAGGTCGGTGGGACCGATCAGCCAGCCGACCCGCCACCCGGTCATCGCGTACGTCTTGGCGACCCCGTGCACGATGACGCAGTGGTCCTGCAGCGACGGACAGAGGACAGGCAGGGAGCCGGTCGAGACGCCGTCGTAGAGAAGGTGCTCGTAGATCTCGTCGGTCAGCACCCAGAGCTGGTGCTCCTCGACCCACTGACCGATGGCCCGGATCTCGTCGGCGGTGTAGACCGCACCGGTCGGGTTCGACGGGGAGACGAAGAGCAGCACCTTGGTGCGCTCGGTGCGCGCCGCCTCGAGCTGCTCGATGGTCACCTTGTAGTCCTGGGTCTCGTCGGCCACCACCTCGACGGCAACTCCGCCGGCGAGCTGGATCGACTCGGGGTAGGTCGTCCAATAGGGCGCCGGGACGATCACCTCGTCGCCGGGGTCGAGCATCGTGGCGAAGGCCGCATAGATGGCCTGCTTGCCACCGTTGGTCACCAGGACCTGCGCCGGCGTGATCTCCAGGCCCGAGTCGCGAAGGGTTTTGTCGACGATCGCCTGCTTGAGCTCCGGAAGGCCACCTGCGGGCGTGTAGCGGTGGTTCTTCGGGTCGCGGGCCGCCTCGACGGCGGCATCGACGACGTAGCCCGGCGTCGGAAAGTCGGGTTCGCCGGCCCCAAACCCGATGACCGGGCGGCCCTCTGCTTTGAGCGCCTTGGCCTTGGCGTCGACCTTGAGAGTGGCGGACTCGGCGATGGCGCCGATTCGGGCGGAGACGCGACGGTCACGGGGCGAAGTCATGATGGTGATCCTAGGTTGGTGGCCACCCCAGCCAGGCTGGCCGGGCAGTTGAAGGCCGGGACTGGACCCGCCAGGACGCACCTTTCGGTGCGTCCTGGCGGTTCAGGAGAGCCGATCGGACGTGGTCACAGTCACCAACGGACCGAGTGTGTCCAGGAGCGTCAGTGCCTGCTCGTGCAGCGCAACGGTGGCGCCCGCACACGCGTCGGCGACCACGGTGACACGACGGCCGGCGTCAGCGGCCGCGTACGCCGTGCCGAGGACACAACATTCGGTCGCCACGCCGCACATCACCAGCGGTGCGTCTCCTACGATCGACTCGAGGTCAGGACCCCACTTCGAGAAGGTGGGACGCGAGACGATGGGTGCGGTCTCGGAGATCGGGAGCGTGAGCTCCCATGCCGGGTCGTCGGGCGGCAGCCGGAACTCCGACCAGCGGTCGTAATAAGCTGACCAGCCGAGTTCCTCCTGTGCGTCGCGGACGAACCTCGTCCACACGACCCGGTCACCGAAGACTTCGGCGAGGTCGGCCACTGCTTGTTCAGCGGCGGGATAGCCCTCTGCGGCCCAGCGGGATGCCGGATCTCCGAACACGACCTGCATGTCGATCACGACCAGCCATGGCCGGCCGGTCACGACACACCCGTCACGTCGGGAGTCGACTCACTACCGACCGGGGTCTTGGTGTGCCACAGAGCAGGCATTCGGTAGGTCGCGAGGTACGCCGCACTCGCCGCGGCGAATCCGACGAACATGCTGAGGTCGCCACCGCCGATGGAGTCAGCCAAAGGACCGGTGTAGAGCGACGACTGCCAGAAAGGAACCGAAGCGAGGACGCCGATCGCCCAGGCAACGAACCCCCACTCGAGGATCCGCCTCCGATCGAACAGTTCGGGGATGCGCGTCTTGTCATTGCGCCCGCCGACGAAGTAGTCGAGGAGGATCACCGCGACGTACGGGGCAATGAAGTACGCGGTGAGGTTGAGGAACACCGTGAACTTGTCGTAGACACCCGCCTCCGCCCAGAGGCTTACGCCGAACGCCGCGACACAGATCAGGACGACGGCCTGCTGTCGGTTGACGGGGATGCCGAGCGTCTGCAGTGAGATCGCACCGCCATAGACGTTCAAGAAATTCTGCGAGAACGAGGACAGCAAGATGGCCAGGAGCGCCGGAAATGCCCACGGCCCAGTGAGCTCGCGCACCGCAGCGATTGGGTCGACTGCCGTAGCTGCACCTGCGACGACGGCACCCGCGATACCCAGCCAGGACAGGGTGAGGAAGTTGCCGAGGCCGGTGAACAGTCCCGCCTTGAGACTGACGGCCCGGTCGTCTGGAAGGTATCGAGAGTAGTCCGAAGCGAATGGGGTCCACGCCACCAAGAAGGCGATGAACCATCCGAACAACGTCAGCCAGCCGCCGAACGCACCGATGTAGCCGCCGGCGTCGGGGTTCGCTTCTAGCGTCGTGGAGCCTCGTGCGATCGCCACCGCAGTCAGCAACGCGAACAACACCACGAGCACGAAGGAGAGCAGCTTCTGCAGGAAATGGATCATGTTGTAGCCGAAGACGGCGACAACCAGCTGCACAGCGACCAACCCGATCGCCGAGACGACGAACGGAATGCCTGTGAGCTCGCCAAGAGCTTTCGCGCCGAGGATCACCGTCAACGCGGCCCATCCGACGCCGGCGAAGACATTGATGTACGCGACCGGGAGCATGTTGCCCACGAACCCCAGCGGTCCTCGGGCCTGCATCTGTTGCGCGACACCGAGGTGGACCCCCATTCGGGACAGACCCCCCATGAGCAACGAGCCGACGGCAGCCCCCGCGACCACTGCCGTCACCGCCTGCCACAGACTCAATCCAAACCAAGCCGCGCTGAAGCCCAGGATCATGATCGGGAAGTTCAGCCCTGCGGCGAACCAGACGTAGAACTGCGACAGCGGATTGCCATGCCGTTCGACGTCGGGGATGTGGTCGACACCGTAGGGCTCGACCTTCGCGACTGCGTCACGGTATCCGCGGTCGGGCGAGCTCGCCTGCGCGTCCCCATGATCGGGAAAGTGGGTCATTCGTTCCTCCTGTACTTCAAGGCTGCATCTTGTATGCCAGATCTGGAGTCTGGACCGGCCTCGCATCCCTGTCAATATGTAACTGACGCCACTTTTTCTGGCGCGGCCTGAAGCCAAATAGCCGCCTGAAGAGGCTTGTTGTACGTCGATCCGTCCCAATCCACTTGCTGCCGGAGGTGCCCGACCGTAGGATCTGTACCATGCAAGAAACAATGGCTGCCGAACAGTTTCGGGCAACCCCGCTCGCCGGGCCCAGCATCCGGAGTCGCGTCGTCGATGAATTGCGCGCCCGGATCATCAGCGGCGAGCTCGCGCCCGGTACGCACTTGTCCGAGATCTCGCTTGCAGAGGCGTTTCAGGTCAGCCGTACGCCAATTCGAGAAGCGCTCAAGCAGCTGCAGACCGAAGGGCTGGTCGAGATCCGGTCACGGGTCGGCACCTTCGTCAATGCTCCATCCCGTCGGGAGATCACCGAGCTGTTCCAGATGAAGGAGCTGCTTGAAGGCGCCGCGGCCCGTCTCCTGGCTCAGCGGGGCCGGTGCGCCGAACTCGATGCACTCAGGGAGAACGTCGAGCGCGCAGACGAGGCCGTCACTTCGGGAAGCATCGAGGGGTACGCCGCGCTCGTACACGAGTTCCACGACCTGCTGATCGCGGGCGCCGACAACACGAAGCTGAGCGCCCACTACCAGACCCTGATGAACCAGCTCGCCTACCAGCGGCTTGTCTTCACGTCACTGAGCCAGCCGAACCGGCCGAAGCAGTCCGACCGAGAGCACCACCGGGTGCTCGAGCTGATCGAGGCCAAGGACTCCGAGAGCGCTGAGCGGGTCATGCGTGAGCACGTACGTGCCAGCCACAGGGCTCTGATGGCCGGGCTCGACGCAACTCCACCTACTTGAGCGATTCGCCAACGGCGACGCGGACGCAGTCAGTCGTCGCTCAAGCCGGCCAGGAGCGCACTGCGGCTCGCGCGTACGTGATCGCGCATGACCCGCTCGGCGCTGTCGCCGTCCTTGGCGATGATGACCTCGAGGACGAGGTGGTGCTCTCGGTCGGACTGGAGGGCCCGACCGGGCTGGCTGAGCGAGGTCGTGACCAGGCGGGCATAGGCGAGCTGGTTCATCAGGGTCCGGTAGTGGGACTCCAGCTTGCCGTTGTCGGCGCCGCGGATCAGCAGATCGTGGAACTCGCCGACGAGGCGGGCGTAGCCGTCCCGGTCGTCACGGGCGACCGCGGCGTCGGCCTCGCGAAGATTCTCCTCCAGGGCGTCGATCTCGGGCACCCGGCCGCGCTGTGCGAGCAACCGGGCGGCGGCACCCTCCAGCAGCTCCTTCATCTCGAAGAGCTCGGTGATCTCACGACGCGACGGCGTGGTGACGAACGTGCCGACCCGCGGACGCACCTCGACCAGCCCCTCGGTCTGCAGCTGCTTGAGCGCCTCGCGCACCGGAGTGCGGCTCACGCCGAACTCCTCGGCCAGCGCGAGCTCGGACAGCGGCGCTCCGGGGTCGATGGCGCCGGTGATGATCCGCTCGCGGAGTCCCTCGATGACGCGGCCCTGCATCAGGCTCGACGTCCCGTTCTGACGTGGGCTCATCCGACTCTCCCCTTGTATTCGCGCCATCGCCGACCCTGCCTCTGCTCGACCCGGTCAGGCCAGGCTCGGCAGCGCCGAGCCGTCGTAGAACTGGCCGGAACTGTAAACCATCGCAGCTCTCTCGGAGGCCGTGGCGTGAAGGACACGGCAGATGAACACGGTATGCGTACTGGCCTGCAGCCGCTCGCGGATCTCGACTTCCATCTGGGCGCTGCTGCGCTCGATGAGCGGGCTGCCGTTCGGACCAGGCACCCAGTCCACCTGCGCGAACTTGTCCGGTGACTTGCCCGCGAACACGTTGACGACGTCGAGCTGGTCGACCGAGAGGATGTTGATCGCCAGGTTGTCGGTCGTGTAGAGGCAGTCATGGGTCGAGGACGTACGTTGCACGCAGATCATCACGGTCGGCGGGTCGAGCGAGATGCTCGCGAACGCGTTGACGGCCAGGCCGCGTGGCGTCTCCTCGTCCATGGCGGTCACGACGGTGACACCGGTGACGAACTTCCGGTTGACCTGCTTCATGGTGTCGAGGTCGGGGCTTGTGATGGTCATGTCAGTTGTCCTCTCCGACGTGGATGATGCCGAGCGCGGCCAGCAGCGCGCGGGGGTCCCAGGTGACGTGCTCCTCGACGACGAGGCCGTCCTCGAAGCGAGCGAAGGTCGCGCCACTCACGACGACCGTCTTGCGTGTCGGGGGCACACCCAGGAAGCCATGTGTATGGGTGCCCGTGCTGTGCCACCGGATGGCTGCCAGGTCGCCCTCGACGACGACGTCGTCGACGGTCGTGATCAGGTCCGGGAACGAGGAGCGGGTCGTGAGGATCATCGCCTTGAGGCCGTCGCGGTCCTGGGCCTCGGTGTTGCCGCTGGTCACCCGTCGGTAGGACGGTGCGAGGAGCTGGTCGAGCACGTCGACGTCGCCCTTGTCCCAGGCGGCCCCCCAGGCCGTCACGATCGCCTGCCGCCGCGCATCGCGGTCGCTCATTGTGGATCTCCTTCAGATCTCGTTGGTCGCAGTCAGTTGAAGTCGGTGGTGGTCGCTGAGGTCTCGCGGTCCGCTCGGGCCTCGCGTGCCGCGCGGCGGTCGGCGGAGAGCTCCTTGTAGAAGGAGACCGCAAGTCCGGCGATGATGACCAGGAACGGCAGCGAGGTGACGATCACCGTGTTCTGCAGGGCGCTCAGACCGCCGGCGAGCATGAGGACGATGGCGGTGATCCCGGTGAGCACGCCCCACAGGATCAGCACCCAGCGACGCGGGTCGAGCGAGCCCTTGGAGGTCATCATCGACAGGACGTACGTGTTGGCGTCGGCGCCGGAGACGAAGAACATGACCACCAGCAGGATCGCGATCGCCGAGGTGATCCCGGCGAGCGGGAAGTGGTCGAGGGTCGCGAAGAAGGCGCTGTTGATGTCGGTCGCGGTCTGCTTCGCGATGTCACCGCCCTCGTAGAGGTCGATGTGGATCGCGGTTCCGCCGAAGACTGTGAACCAGGTGAAGAACACGACGCTGGGGACCACGAGCACACCCACGATGAAGCCGCGGATCGTACGTCCCTTGGAGATGCGCGCGAGGAAGACACCGACGAAGGCGCCCCAGGACACCCACCAGGCCATCATGAAGTAGGTCCACCACTGCATCCACTCCAGGCCGCCGAACGCCGTGCCCTGCAGGCTCATCCGGAAGAAGTCGCTGGCCCACATGCCGATCGACTCGGTGTAGAGGTTGGCCAGGAACACCGTCGGACCGACGACGAGGATGAAGACGAAGAGCGCTACCGCGAGGACCGAGCTCGCCTGGCTGAGGTATTTGATGCCCTTGCTGACCCCGGTGACCGCCGACATCGTGAACGCCGCAGTGACGGCGGCGATGATCAGGACCTGGCTCACCGACGTGACCGGCATGCCGAAGAGGCGCGCCAGACCGTTGTTGACCTGCAGCGCCCCCAGACCGAGCGATGTGGTGGTTCCGAAAAGGGTCGAGAAGACGGCGAGGACGTCGATCAGCTTGCCGATCGGGCCGTTCACGCGCTCTCCGAGCAACGGGTAGAACAGCTGGCTCACGAGCGTGGGGCGGCCCTTGCGATAGGTCGAGTAGGCGATCGCGAGACCGAAGATGGCAAAGATCGCCCAGGCCTGCAGGCCCCAGTCGAAGTAGGAGTACTGCATCGCGCGCACTGCGGCCGCCGGCGTGTTGGGGTCGGCCAGGCCGTGCGGCGGCGTCGCCAGGTGCGAGATCGGCTCGGCGACACCGTAGGACACCAGGCCGATGCCCATGACCGCGCTGAGGATCATCGCGAACCAGGTGACGGTGCTGAACTCCGGGCGATCGTGATCCTTGCCGAGTCTGATGTCGCCGGCCGGGCTGAACGCCAGGAACACCAGGAAGATCAGGATCGCCAGCGTCACCACGAGGTAGGTCCAGCCGAACGTCGAGGTGACCCAGTTGAGCGAGCTGGCCGTGACGGCGTTGAGGTTGTCGGTGAACAGCACGGCCCAGGCCACGAAGATCGCCGAGACACCCACGCTGGCCCAGAAGACTGATCCCAGCCGGTTGGCCCTATCGCCGCTGTCGTTCCCTACAGAGCGGGGCGGCAGATCATCGACGGCAACAGCCGCCGCTGTATCGAGATGGTCAGTCATGGGGGAACTCCCTTGTCAGAGTTGAAGTGTGGAAGTCGGTGGGCCAGTCGTGACGGTCTCTGGCATACAAGAAGACGTTACGCACGTCACAATTGCACTGTCAAGAGTTGGCATGCAACGAGATTCTGGGCGCTTCACGACTGGCCAAGCCGTCCTGAGGATCTTCGCTGACCGTGATGTTTCCGCAGGTTAAGCGCCTGTAAATACTCGTGCGCTCCCGTGGCTCGAACTGAAGAAGCGCTGACGCGCGGCGAGCTTCGCTATCGGATCCTTGACGTATACAAGAGACCCGTTCTATGGTCTGTTGCATGCAAGAGATTCCCTGGCTGCGCAAGCTGGTCACCTATCGCGACGAGGTCGTGCTCGAGGCCGGTCACGCCCCCGTCGTTCCCGCCCGGCGCGCCAGCGTCGCGGCCGTCATCAGCAACCCGTGGCTGGGCACTGGTCCCGAGCACGACCTCAGCGAGGTGGTCTCGGACATCGCGCCCACCCTCGCCCGACTGCTGACCGACCGCCTCGTCGACTCACTCGGCGGTGTCGACGCCATCGAGGCGTTCGGCAAGGCCGCGCTGATCGGCTCCGCCGGCGAGATCGAGCACGGCGGCGCCCTGATCCACACGCCCTACTTCGGCAACCTGATGCGCGAGTTCCTCGGCGGTGAGTCGATCATCTGCTTCGCCGACACCCGCGCCGACGCCGGCCAGCCGCTCGTCGTCCCGCTGTGGCACAAGACCCACGCGGCCACCCGCAGCCACTACCAGACCGTCGACGTACGCGTCTCCGACGCTCCTCGCGCCGGCGAGATCGTCGTCGTCGCGGCCGCCTCCACCGGCCCCCGGCCGCACCCGCGGATCGGCGACCGCTCCACCGACCCCGCCATCACGTCCCTCACCCTGGAAGGTGCCCCTTCATGAACGTCCGCAAGATCGTCACCGTCGTCGAAGAGATCCGCTCCGAGGGCGGCCGGCCGGTGTCGCCGCCCGCCAAGGTGGCGATCGTCGCCGCCGTCATCGACAACCCGTGGGCCGGCCAGGGCTTCGTCGAGGATCTCGGTCCCGGCATCGACGAGAACGCCTCCGACCTCGGTGCGCTCATAGCCCCGCTCGTGATCGAGGCCCTCGAGGGGGAGCCGGAGGCGTACGGGAAGGCGGCGATCGTCGGCCTGGACGGCGAGGTCGAGCACGGCTCGGCGCTCATCCATACGCTGAAGTTCGGTGACCACTTCCGCAAGGCGGCCAACGCGACCACGCTGCTGCCGGCCGTCGAGAAGCGCGGCCCGGCGGGCGTGCTGTTCGACATCCCGCTCAAGCACATCACCGACGCGACCATCCGATCCCACCACCAGACCGTCGAGGTCCGGATCGCCGACGCACCGCACCCCGGCGAGATCGTCGTCGCGCTGGCCGCAGCCGCGCAGGGACGCCCCCAGCAGCGACTCGCGGCGCTCTCGACCGAGCAGTGAGCTGACATCGTGGCCCGCCCCACCATGGTCCTCTTGCACGGAGTCGGTCTCGACCGCTCCGTGTGGGAGCCGCTCACCGAGCTGATCGGGGAGCAGCACGACGTCGTCGCGCTGGATCTGCCGGGCCACGGCAGCCGTTCCCCGGTGTCCGCCGGAATCACCCTGCGCGATCTCGCCGACGGTGTCGCAGAGTCGATCCCAGCCGGCTCCCACCTCGTCGGGTTCTCGCTCGGTGCCCTGGTCGCGCAGCACCTCGCCGTCCACCGGCCAGACCTCGTCAGCACGCTGACCTGCGTGAGCTCTGTGTGCGACCGCACCCCCGACGAGCGGACCGCGGTGCTGGCCCGGCTCAGCGTCGCCGAGGCCGCCCTCGCCGCCAGCTCAGAGGCGTCGATCGTACGTTGGTACGACGGCACCGACGTACCCGAGTCGATCATCGCCCACACCCGCGAGGTCCTCCTCGCCAACGACGAGGAGTCCTTCCTCGCCTGCTACCGGGTGTTCGCCACGGCGGACGCCGAGATCGCGCCCCACCTCGGCTCGATCGCTGTCCCAACCCTTGCGATCACCGGCGCCGACGACCCCGGCTCGACCCCGGAGATGTCGCGGCGCCTCGCCGCCGCGGTCCCGGAAGGATCGGTGGTCATCGTGCCCGGCGCCCGTCACATGCTGCCCGTCCAGGACCCAGCCGCCCTCGCGGCTCACCTGACCGCCTTCATCGGAGAATCCGCCCATGTCTGAGACCACGCGCTACCAACACTTCATCGGCGGCGAGCACGTCGCCCCCACCTCCGGCGAATACTTCCCGAGCATCAATCCCGCCACCCGTAACGTGCTCTATGAGGCCGCACGCGGCGGGGCCGACGACATCGACCGTGCCGTACGCTCCGCCCGCGCCACCTTCGAGGACCCGGCCTGGCGCGACCTCAGCCAGACGAAGCGGGGCCACCTGCTGCGCCGGCTGGGCGACCTGATCGGCGAGAACGCCGAGGAGCTCGCCCGGATGGAGTCGAGCGACAACGGCAAGCTGCTGCGCGAGATGCGAGGGCAGCTGGCAGGTCTGCCCGAGTACTACCTCTACTACGCCGGGCTGGCCGACAAGATCCATGGCTCCGTGATCCCGACGTCGGACCGCAGCGTACTCAACTACACGAAGCGCGAGCCGCTCGGTGTGGTCGGCGCGATCACCCCGTGGAACTCGCCGCTGACGCTGACCACGAGCAAGCTCGCCCCGGCGCTCAGCGTCGGCAACACGGTGGTGATCAAGCCGTCCGAGTACACCTCCGCCACCGTCCTGCGGCTGGCCGAGCTCGTACTCGAGGCCGGATTCCCGCCCGGCGCGGTCAACGTGGTGACCGGCTTCGGTGCCGAGGCGGGCCAGGCGCTGGCCGACCACCGCGACATCGCGAAGATCTCCTTCACCGGCAGCACGGCGACCGGTGCTCGGATCGCCGCCAACACCGCCAGCCGGTTCATCGGGTCGACGCTGGAGCTGGGCGGCAAGTCCCCGAACATCGTCTTCGAGGACGCCAACGTCGCCAACGCCGCGATGGGCGTCGTGGCCGGCATCTTCGCCGCCGCGGGCCAGACCTGCATCGCCGGCAGCCGGGTCTTCGCCCACCGTTCTGTCTACGACGAGCTCCTCGAACGCGTCACCGAGCGTGCGCGGACCATCAAGATCGGCGACCCGCTCGACGAGGCGACCGAGCTCGGCCCGCTCGCCTTCGAGGACCAGCGCGACAAGGTCGCCGGCTACGTCGACCTCGGCCGCTCCGAGGGCGCCAAGGTCCTGACCGGCGGCAACGCCACCGATGCCGGCCTCGGCGGCTTCTTCTACGAGCCGACCGTCCTGGTCGACGTCGACAACGACATGCGCGTCGTACGCGAGGAGATCTTCGGTCCGGTCGCCGCGATCATGCCCTTCGAGACCGAGGAGGAGGTCGTCCGGCTCGCCAACGACACCGAGTACGGGCTGGCCGCCGGGGTCTGGACCAGCAACCTCTCGCGTGCTCACCGGGTGGCCGACCGGCTCGAGGCCGGCACCATCTGGATCAACACCTACCGCGCCATGTCGCCGATGTCACCGCGTCAGGGCTTCAAGAACAGCGGCGTCGGAGTCGAGCACGGCACCGAGACCATCAAGGAGTACACCCGCCTCAAGAGCGTGTGGGTGAACACCAGCGAGGACCCCGTCGCCGACCCGTTCGTGCTGCGGAGCTGAGCGATGCCCAACGTCGAGATCACCCTGGGCGCGGGCCGCTCCCCTGAGCAGTTGCGCGACCTGATCCACGAGGTGCACGACGCGGTCCTCCGCACCGTCGGCACCCGTCCCGAGCACGTCCGCGTCGTCGTACGCGAGGTCCCTCGGTCGCTCTGGGCGACCGGCGACGCCACCCTCGCTGAGATGGACGCAACCACCACCACCGAGATGAAGGAGCCGTCATGAGGTTCTCGTTGTTCGTGCACATGGAGCGCTGGGACGAGCAGGTGACCCATCGTCAGCTGTTCGAGAACCTCACCGAGCTCACCTTGATGGCCGAGGCCGGCGGGTTCAGCACGGTGTGGATCGGCGAGCACCACGCGATGGAATACACGATCTCCCCCAGCCCGATGCCGCTGCTGGCCAATCTGGCCGCGCGTACCTCGACCATCCGTCTCGGCGCAGGCACCATCATCGCGCCCTTCTGGCATCCCCTCCGGGTCGCGGGGGAGTGCGCTCTCCTGGACGTGATCAGCAACGGCCGGATGGAGGTCGGGCTGGCGCGCGGCGCCTACCAGATCGAGTTCGACCGGATGGCCGACGGACTGGCCGCCTCCGACGGCGGCAAGCACCTGCGTGAGCTGGTGCCCGCGGTGCGCGAGCTGTGGCAGGGCGACTACGCCCACGACGGCGAGATCTGGCAGTTCCCGACCTCCACCAGCGTGCCGAAGCCGGTCCAGCAGCCGACCCCACCGATGTGGATCGCCGCGCGTGACCCGGCCTCCCACGACTTCGCCGTCGCCAACGGCTGCAACGTCATGGTCACTCCGCTGATGAAGGGCGATGAGGAGGTCGTGGCGCTCAAGGAGAAGTTCGACACCGCGGTCACCAACCATCCCGAGGTCGAGCGCCCCGACCTGATGGTGCTGCGTCACACCCACGTCCACTCGACCGACGACCCCGAGGGCTGGCGCCCGGCCGCAGCCGGCATCTCGCGTTTCTACCGCACCTTCGACGCGTGGTTCGGCAACAAGACCACTCCCGTCAACGGCTTCCTCGAGCCCAGCCCTGAGTCGAAGTTCGAGGGCCGCCCCGAGTTCGAGCTCGAGTCGCTGCACCGCACCGCGATGATCGGCACGCCCGACGAGGTCATCGAGCGTCTGCGCGAGTACGAGGACCTCGGCATCGACGAGTTCAGCTTCTGGATCGACAACAGTCTCACGCACGAGGAGAAGCGCGCGTCTCTCGAGCTGTTCATCAAGGAAGTCGTGCCGGCCTTCGCCTAGGCCGTCAGCCCGACTCGAGAGTGCGGGCACGGTCACGCTGATGACCGTGCCCGCCACGGGCGAAACGACTGTGCTCTCCGCTATCGGTGTCGGGCGACCAGCCAGCGCATGAAGGCGCTGTTGGCGGCCAAGGCGTCGGCCGACAGAGCCCGCGGGTGGGCGCCGAACTTGGCGACGACGACCTCGTCTGTGGGGTCGATCCAGAGGTACTGGCCGTGGATCCCGGCACCGTAGATGGTGCCGTGGTCGTCGCCTGTGATCCACCACTGGCTGCGGTAGCTGCCGCGGGGATGCACTGTATGGAAGTGCGAGCCACTGGCGGCCGTGGTGTCCCCGCCGGCCAGGATGTCCTCGACGTACGAACGTGGTACGACCTGCTGGCCATTCACGGCGCCCCTGTCGAGGACGAGTTGGCCGAGCCGTGCCAGGTCACGGGTCGTGCATACGAATCCTCCGTTGGCGAACGCGAAGCCTCCACGGTCGACGGTGATCCCCGCGTCGTCCTGGGTCGGCAACCGCGACCACAGTCGGGTGGAGAGCACGTTGTGGTAGCGCTCGCCGGTGACCGCCTCGACCACCCATGCCAGGACGTCGGTCGTCGCTGAGCAGTACTGGAGGCGCTCGCCGTGGGGACCGGCCGACCGTAGCGACGTCAGGAACTCGTAGGTGTCGGCCGGGTCGTCTGGGCGTGCGGGGCGCCATCCGGCGACGCGGTCCTGTTGTGCGACGTGCGCGGTCGGGTCGTGGTACGTCTCGTCGTACTCGACGGCGACTTGCATGTCCAAGGCTTCCCTGATGGTGGCGTTTCCGTACGCCGATCGCTTCAGGCGCGGCATCACCCGTCCGATCTCCGACTGCTCTTCGACAAGACCTTCGTCGATCAGCTGGCCGATCACCAGTCCGCACAAGCTCTTCGACACTGACATCAGTGCATGCCGCGATGTCGGCGCCATACCGGGCCTCCACGCCTGGAGCGATGGCCTGGCGATGCGGGTCGCTCCGCTCGGGGTTGTTGCCAACGGCGACCGCGAACTCGCGGCGCGCCTCGCTACCGAAGACGGGCACGTCAGCCACAACGGCGAGGGAATCTACTCCGGCGTCGCCGTCGCCGTGGCCGTGACTGCCGCCATGGCTGGCGCTGATGCACGCGAGTGCTTCCAAGCTGGCCTCGACGCCGTCCCGGAAGACTCGTGGACGGCACGCAATCTGCGCGACGGCAGGGTTCTGGTGGACTCCGGCCTGGGACATGACGAACTCGCCATCGCGTTGCACAACCGGCTCGCGGTTCACAACTACTTCTGGGCAGACGTGGCCCCTGAGGCTGTGGGCTTGGCCCTGTCCAGCCTGCTCGTAGGTGGCGGCGAGTTTGCTCCCAGCATGCTGTTTGCCGTGAACATGGGCCGCGATGCGGACACGAACGCCGCCATCGCCGGCTGTATCGCCGGGGCGATCTCCGGAGTCAACTCGTTCCCCGAGGAGTGGATCGACGGCCTCAGGCCCGTGGAAGGGTCCTGCATCCGATCCACCGCAGGAATTCACCCCGTTGCCGCGGCCGACGACTTGGTCGCCCTGATCGAAAGCGAGAACCGATGAACACCCAGACACAGCTGGTCGCCCACGGGCTGCTCGCAGGCGACGCCGCCTCGGCTATGAACGCCGAGTTCCAGGTCTACGGCGTCCCGGCACGGCGTCTCAGCCGCCTCCGAGCGCTCAGTAAGCTCTCCGACGACGACAACACGACCAACATCCCGCGGCCCTTCGTCCACGCAAGTCCCCCGGCTCTTCTTCACCCGGCGCCTGCGGAGGCGAGCGAGTGGTTCGCCTATGCGTTGTGGCAGCACACGCAGTTCAGTTCGCGCGAGGAGAGACTCGCAAACTGGCAGGATCTGGCCGGGCTCGAGCCGTCGATCAAGACGCGGATCGGCTTGCGCAGCGCCTTGACGAATCTCAACCGGGGGCTGACTGCGCCGCAGTCTGGGAATGACAACCCGCACTACTTTGACGACTTGGCCATGCCGCGCGCCGTGGCCGTCGCCGTCACCCACAGTGACGACGCCACCCTGCTCGACGCAGTTCGTGCCGACGCTGAGATCACCCACGGTCGTGACGGCGTCTGGTGCGCACAGGCCACCGCAGTACTGATCCGCCACCTCCTCAATGGTGCATCGGCTATGAGCGCTGTCCAGCAGGCCACCGCCGTTCTCCCGGAAGGAACGTGGAGCAGGCGACTGGCCGAGGAGAGTCTGTCGGCCGCAGCCGAGACCAGCGGGGGGCTGCAGCGAGCTCTCGTGCTCAGCACCAAGATCGGAGACTGGATCTACAGCTACCCGGTCGCGGCGCCGGAGACCTTCGCGTTCCTCCTTGCCCACGTCGCCCAGGCAGGATCCGCCGAGGACCTCCTGCTCGGAGCTCTTGCGCAGCCCCGCAACGGCGCCGTTCTGGCGGCACTTGCTGGTGCAGCGGCCGCCGCAATGTTCGGAACCGGATGGGCGCCCGCCGCGCTGGATGCCGGCGCCGCCGTGCTCAAGGGACATTCTCTGCCCACGCTGCAGGGCAAGACCCTCGCAGAGATCACCGCAACGCGATGAGTTCCGGCCGCGTCGTCGTCATCGGAAGTGTCAACTGCGATACCTCAGCGCGAGTGTCAGCCATCCCCCGGCCGGGCGAGACGGTACTCGCTCGGACACTGGAGAAGTCCGGCGGGGGTAAAGGGGCTAACCAAGCGCTGGCGGCGGCGCGCGCCGGCGGTGCACCAACCACCTTGATCTCACGCATAGGCGACGATGAGGAGGGTTCTCTACTCGAGAAGGCGTTGTCCAATGGGGGAGTGACGACGCAGCTTCAAATTGTCCCCGCGACCCATACGGGTCAGGCGTTCGTCACCGTGTCCGAAACCGGTGAGAACTCAATCGTCGTGGTGCCCGGCGCGAACAATTCGGCGCTGCCGTTGAACGCCGACGAGCGGGCCGCCGTGGCCCAGGCAGATGTCGTGCTCCTTCAGCTCGAGACCCCCACCGACTACATCCGTCAGGCTAGGCACGCCATGCGAAAAGACGGGCTGCTTATCCTCAACGCTGCTCCAGTGGTCCCGATGACGCACAGCGAGTGGGATGCCGTGGACGTGCTGGTCGTCAACCAGCACGAAGCACAAGAGATCACTGGGGCGGGCGAGCCCCCACTTGCTCTAGACATTCTCCGGCGTCGCGCCGGGGACGTGATCATGACGCTAGGTGGCGAGGGCAGCCTCCACAGCGATCACGAAGGCAACGTCACACGCATCCCGCCCTTCGCGACCAAGGTTATGGACACCACAGGTGCCGGTGACACTTTCTGTGGGGTGCTCGCCGCTCACCTGGCGAACGGTGCATCGATCACGGTTGCACTGCTCAACGCGAGTGCGGCAGGTGCGCTCAGCGTCACCAAGCGGGGAGCCCAGCCCTCGATCCCAACTCTGGATGAGGTCCGCGCGCTCGTGGACAGCGGCGACTGAAACCATATTGGGGCGAGGACTCGCGGCAGCTGTCGGCGCCCATGGACGCGAAAGCAATCCGAACCGTCTTCTCCAAACCCACCGGCCTGGCTTGTGAGCAGATCACCGAGCGCTCGGACTCAAGATCGGCGACCCGCTGGACAGGGCGACCGAGCTCGGCCCGCTCGCCTCCGAGGACCAGCGCGACAAGGTCGCCGGATACGTCGACCTCAACCGCGACGAGGGTGCCGGGTTAGTCGAGGTCGCCGCGGGCTTGGCGCACGCGGAGGGCGAGGTGGATCTCGAGACGACGGGGGGAGGCGTCCCAGCCGGCGCCGAGCAGGGTGGTGATCCGCTCGAGTCGTTGGCGGATGGTGTTGCGATGCACGTGGAGTAGTTGAGAGGTGCGGGCGATGTTGCCATCGGTCTCGAGGTAGTGGAATGCGGTGTGAGCCAGGTCGGTGCCTCGGGCGGCGTCGTAGTCGAGGAGCGGATCGATGATGGCCGTGAGTCCACGTGGCAGGTGACCGCGGCGGTCGAGGTCGAGGAGAGCTCCGAGCATTCCGAGCTCTGACCCGTCGATCACGCCCTCGCGTCCCAGGGTCGTCAGCGAGCCGAGGGCGAGCTCGGCTGAGCGGTGGGCGTCGGCGATCGCGCGGACATCGGTGCTCGGCCCACCGAAGCCGGCACGCAATGGCCAGTTTCGCTCCGCGAACAGGCGCGTCAGGCTCGCACGCCAGTGTGGGTCGGAGGTCAGGATGCAGACGTGGTCGCGATGGACGATCATGGCGCCGCGTACGCCTGCAGTCCTCATCGCCTGCAACCGGCGCCTGGCCTCGCCCATCGGGGCCTCGATCGCGATGGTGAAGAGACCGTCGGTGGGGCGCAGGCCCCAGTGGTGCATGCGGCGTTCGACGCGCTCGCGTGCCGCGATGCGTCCTTCCAGCAGATCGTCGAGCAGCTCGGATTGCAGCCGCAGCTCGGTGTCCTCCTGCGCACGGGCGAAGAGCATCGCGAGCGTGACGTGCACCGCGACCCGTTCGAGAAGGGTGACGTCGTGATCTGAGAGGACCACCGGCGCGACGATGCTGCCCAGTTGCTCGGCCGCGGCGGTGACGGGAACGACTGTGGCCGATGGCAAAGGGGGGATGTTCTCGGCAGCGGCGGTGTCTTCGGTAGCAGTGACGACGACTCTGCCTTCGGGATCGAGCAGCTGGAGGTCGCAGCCCAGCGCGGACCGACCCATTCGCAGGATCCGATGTACTTCGGGCGCCACCATCACCGCATCCATGAGCCGACGGTCGAGGTCGAGCACGTCGGTGATCACGGCGAGCTCCTCGGCGCTGCGCTCCTGCTGACGCCCCAGGTCCTCAGCGATCCGCTCGGTCGCCTCGAACCGCATCGAGTTGTCGAGCGCGACCGCGGCGTGGGTGCCGATCGAGTCCACGATGTCGACCTCTTCGGCGCTGAAGCTCCGCGGGCGGCGCTCGGCGACGACGAGTGCCCCGATCACGCGGCCGACCACGGTCAGCGGAACCCCCATGATCGCGTAGACGCCTTCGGCCCGGACCACCTCGTCAACCGCGGGCAGGTGCTTGATGGTGTCGTCGGTGAGGTAGTCAGCCGTCTGGTACGGCGCAAGCCCGGTGGCCACCTGGCCCAGCACGCCGGTGCCAAGGGGCATCCGGATCGTCCGGTACGCAGCGGTGGCCACACCTTCGGATGCGCGAATGTAGGTCTCCCGCCGACCGGCGTCGTTCAGGCTCACGTACGCCATGTCCGAACCGACGATCGCGCGAGTCCGGCGAACGATCGCCTGGAGCACTGCCTCGACGTCTCGAAGCGCGGTGAGGTCGGCCGCGGTGTCCAGAAGGACCCTGAGCAGGTCCTCTCGGGAGCGCGAAGACATGGCATCCATGCACATAAGACTCCCACACACATGGAGCCACACCCATAGTGCAGGCGGTCGGCGCGGGAATAGCGTGACCGTCATCACCAAAGAAGCCGAGGAGGCCAACATGCGGATTACCGGAGCCGTTCTGGAAGAGCTTGGACGTCAGCGCCCCTATGCGCAGTCGCGCCCGATCACCATCACCGAGCTCGACCTCGCTCCTCCGGGGCCCTCTGAAGTGCTGGTGCGGATCGAGGCCGCGGGCGTGTGCCACTCCGACCTCTCGGTCGTCGAGGGAAATCGCCCACGACCCGTTCCCATGCTGCTCGGCCACGAGGCGGCCGGGCTCGTCGAGGCCGTCGGTGCCGACGTCGGGGACCTCCGCATCGGCCAGCGGGTCGTGATGGTGTTCCTGCCGCGATGCCAGGAATGCTCTGGCTGCGACACGAATGGACGGATGCCCTGCGAACGTGGCTCGGCCACCAACGCCGCCGGCACTCTCTTGTCCGGCGCCCAGAGGCTCACCCGGGACGGCGAAGAGGTGCACCACCACCTCGGGGTGTCGGCCTTCGCCACCCATGCCGTCGTCGACCGCGCCTCGGTGGTGCCGGTGGATGACGACGTGCCTCCCGACGTGGCCGCGATCCTCGGCTGCGCCGTGCTGACCGGCGGGGGAGCACTTCTCAACGCCGTTCAGCCGACCGCCGGCGACAGCGTCATGATCGTCGGCCTCGGCGGTGTCGGCATGGCAGCACTGCTGGCCGCGGTCGCGCAGGACGCCGGCGAAGTGATCGCGGTGGACAACAACCTCGACAAGCTGCAGCTCGCCCGCGAGCTGGGGGCCGACGCCGTCTACACCGCTACGGAAGTGGCCAAGCTCGGCGTCACGGCCTCCCATGTCCTCGAGTGCGCTGGTGACGCCCGTGCCTTCGAGACCGCGTACGCCGCCACCGCGCCGGGCGGCCGCACCGTCACCGTCGGGCTTCCCCGAGCTGAGGCGCGCAGCGAGATCTCACCGCTCACGCTGACCATGGAGTCGCGCACAGTCCTCGGTTGCTACCTCGGCTGGGCTGTGCCCTCACGCGACATCCCTCGCTTCGTCCAGTGGTGGCGCAGCGGCCGCCTGCCTGTCGAGAAGCTGATCAGTCGGATCCGGCTCGACGAGATCAACGACGCCATGGACGCACTCGCGAACGGCGACGCCGTACGCCAGGTGATCGTCCTCGATGAGCCGTGAGCGGCCCACACATCCACCGGGTCTGACCGACCTACTCCCACCCGCCCTCGAAAAGAGAGTTCACATGCCCAACCTCAACACCCCTGACGTGAGTTCGCCCCCGAAGGGCAAGCGACCGGTCAGCGTCGTCAGAGTCGTATTCGCCTCCTTGGTCGGCACCGCCGTCGAGTGGTACGACTTCTTCCTCTACGGCTCGGCGGCCGCGCTCGTGTTCGGCAAGCTGTTCTTCCCCGAGTCCGAGCCGGTCACGGCAACCCTGCTCGCCTTCGGCACGTACGCGCTGGGCTTCGTCGCCCGGCCACTCGGCGGCATCGTCTTCGGCCACTTCGGTGACAAGGTCGGCCGAAAGAAGATGCTCGTCTTCTCGCTCATGATGATGGGCCTGTCCACCATCGCGATCGGGCTGCTGCCGACGTACGCCGCCATCGGGCTGGCTGCGCCTCTGCTACTGCTGGCGTGCCGACTCCTGCAGGGGTTCGCCGTCGGGGGCGAGTGGGGTGGCGCGGTGCTGATGGTCGCCGAGCACGGCAAAGACACCCACCGCGGATTCTGGTCATCCTGGGTCCAGGCGGGCGTACCGCTGGGCAACCTGCTCGCCACCGGGGTGCTGTGGCTGCTCGCCATGATGCAGTCCGACGACGCGTTCAACGCCTGGGGCTGGCGGATTCCGTTCCTTCTCAGCGCCGTGCTCGTCGGCGTCGGACTGTGGGTACGCCTGCAGATCGAGGAGTCTCCGGTCTACGCGGAAGCGCGGGCCGAGATGAGCCACAAGAAGGCTGAGGCGAACCACATGCCGCTCCTCGAGGTGATCCGCAAGTACCCGCGCGAGGTCCTGGTGGCGATGGGCATGCGGTTGGCCGAGAACATCTCCTACTACATCTTCACGATCATCTCGATCACCTACCTGGTCGACTATGTCGGCGGGGAGAAGGGCCCCATCCTCCAGGCGCTGTTGCTCGCCTCCATCGTCCACTTCGTCGCGATCCCGATCATCGGAGCACTCTCCGACAGGGTCGGTCGGCGCCCGCTCTACATCGTCGGCGCGATCGGCGTTGCCGCGTGGTCCTGGGTGTTCTTCGACCTGATCGGCAGCAAGGACGACTCCAAGATCGTCCTTGCCGTGGTCGTGGGTCTGCTGCTGCACGCACTGATGTACGCACCGCAGGCGGCGTTCTTCTCCGAGCTGTTCGGCACCTCGGTGCGCTACACCGGGGCCTCGGTCGGCTACCAGTTGGCCTCGATCTTCGCCGGAGCACTCGCGCCGATCATCGCCCTGAAGCTCCTCGGCGACGTCGAGGCGCCCAACACGACCGCTGTCGCGGTCTACGTGACGATCGCCGCGGTCCTCACCCTGGCAGCCGTGCTGACCGCCAAGGAGACGGCGCGGTCCTCGCTTCGGCACGACCGGGTGCTCGACGAGGCCTGACATCACCTGACCATCTCGCAACGAAAGGCACTCATCGTGAACCCCGATCTGTTGACCAACTACCTGGACAAGCACCGCCCCAGCCGTCGTGACGCGCTTCGAATGGCTGGCGCTGTCGGCGCGGCCGCGGCGCTCGGCACCCACGCTGACGCCGGCGCGGCAGCGGCGATGCCGTCGGCCCGGGGGAGGCGGCCCTCGACGCCGCAGGACTTCGACGACATCCCGTTCGACTACGCCGATCCCTCGAAACTGTCCGACTGGGCACCTGGCCCGTACGGCCCCGAGGACCAGCGAGGCAGCTTCAACGAGGTCACCGACCTGAAGACCGCTGCCGCAGTCGGCCTGCTGAAGCGACACCGACCGGTCAAGACGTACAACCTGGGCGAGCTCATGTGGAACGGGTTCCCGGCCTTCAAGACCAACCCGCCCCGCAACTACGAACAGCGGCTCACCATCGCCGGCTACGAGCCGCCGCCCGGATTCGTCGACGACGGAGGCGTCCTCGTCGGGGTCGACCCACTCGGCGAGAACAAGCTCAGCATTCACGAGGAGCGATTCCAGGGGTTCGCCTCCAACAAGCACCCCGCTCCGCTTGCAACGACCTATCAGATCGGTTCTCAGTTGGACAACCTCAACCACATCGGGGCAGGGGAGTACTTCTACAACGGACACCGTGGGCCCGAGATCGCGAAGAGCCACGGCACGACCAAGCTCGGGTCAGAGCACATGGGGCCGATCGCAACGCGGGGCGTGCTGCTCGACATTCTCGGGGTCAAGCTGGCGCAGAACGCCACCTCCGACCTCGCCGAACCCGCAGCCAACAACAAGCCGCTGCTCCGCGAGGGTTACCGAATCACGGTCGAAGACATCGAACAGGCGATGGAGTTCGGTGGGATCTCCCAGATCGAGCCCGGAGATGCCCTCCTCTTCCACACCGGATGGAACGAGCTCCTCAAGACCCGAGACGAGGCCGACATCCGCCGGTGGGAAGGCGCCTCCGGCCTGCCTGGAATCTACCTGCGCGAGGCACGCTGGCTCGCACAGTTCAGACCTGCGATGGTCGGCAGCGACACCTGGGCACTCGAAGTTCTGGGGAACTCCGTCAACAATGACTGGACGGCCTTCCCCGCCCACCAAGAACTACTCATGCGCAACGGAATCCGGATCGGCGAGTCCTACGTCTCCGAAGAGCTCGCCAACGACCACGTGTACGAGTTCGTCTTCATGGTCACGCCGCAGTACGCCGAGGGCGCCACGGCTGGCAACACGCCACCGATGGCGCTCGCCCAGCCCAAGCAATAGAACGCGCTGCACGGGCCGTCGCGCGGATTCCTGACGTGAACCCGGCATGCTGGAGGCATGTCCGTCAGACAGACACGTCGCCGAGGCGCGACGCTGGAGAAGGCGATTCTGGACGCAGCCTGGGAAGAACTGGCTGAACGCGGCTGGGGTCGTTTCTCGATCGAGGGGGTTGCCGTCCGCGCCGGCACGGCGAAGACGGTCCTCTATCGCCGTTGGGACAACCGGGTGCAGCTCGCCCAACAGGTGCTGCAGCGTGCCAACCGGATGTACCTGTCGGATTCCGCCACCGGCGCCGGACTGCGTGAGGACTTGCTCCAGTTCGTACGCGACATGTCGGAGCTGCTTCGCGGTCCGTTCGGGGAGGCGGTGCGGGGAGTCATCAGCGAAGGTGACCGGTCGACGCAACAGAGCCTGTTCGCGGGCTCGGTGGTCGTCACTCGCGTCGACGAGATCATCGGCCGTGCGCGGGCCCGGGGCGATCTGCCCAGCGACCCGGACCCGCTCACGGCGAACCTCGGTCATGCGATCGTGATGTCGGAGTTCCTCCACACCGCCTCGCCGCCGCCCGACGAGGGGCTGGTGGCACTGGTCGACAAGGTCTGGTTACCGGCGCTCATCGGATCGGCACGTCCCGGTACGGCGTGATCCGGATCGGGCCGATCAACCCGGCGCGCTGCCAGTCGGGCAGCTGGTAGTTGCTGTCTCCGGAGGCGCGGACCGCGTTGAACATCGTGGTTGCGACCCGCACGGTGATCGTGTTGGCACCGGGCCTCAGCGTCGCGCCGAGGTCGATCCTGCCGCGGTCTGCCTGGTTCACCACGACGTTGGTGCCGTTGACCGCGACAGAGGCCGTGTCCAGGACCTTGCCGAGGTCGAGGTGAGCCCCGTCCTCAGGGCGCCAGCTCTCGGGGAGGGTGAGTGTCGTGCGGTACGTGGCCACTCCGGACGCGGTGCTGAGGTCGACCGGCGAGGTGATGTCCCGCCACGAGGGAAGGCCGTTCGGGCCTGATGTCAGAGGGATCTCCGGTTGGTCTGTCTTGACGCTGGTGTACTGGTTCGCTCCTGGTGTCCAGGTCTGCGGGCGCAGCGTCCAGTCCGTCAGCTCGTGCGGCTGCGCCAGGCCGTCGACCTCTGTGACGACCCGCTTGCCGTTGCTGAGCGTGGTCACGTAGTCGCCGTTCACCGACGCCCTCAGCGAGAGTGCCTTACCACCGGTGGCGAGCAGCTCGCCCGTGCTGCCGACCGCGTGCACGCCCGGCGTCGGACCCAGTGCACTGCCGTTGCCGGCGAGGGCGATGACCACGTTGTCGTACGGCGCGATCCTGACCGGCACCGTGACGCTGCGCCCGTCGGAGGTGTACTCCGCGATGGGCTCGATCTTGCCGGTCCAGGTGTTCAGTCGGTACGGCCGGCCTGACCCGGTCAGGGTCAGGTGCTGCTCGACGGGCTTGGCGGAACGGTTGTAGATGAAGTCGTAGCTGATCCCGCTTCCCTGACGCCGCACGAGTCCGAGCGCCGCTGTCGGCGTCTCTGGAGTGACGTGGGGGCGGATCCCCGCTGCCCGCAGCGCCGCCGGGAGCTGGGTCTCGGTCCTGACCTCGTGGACCGACGGCTGGGCCAGCAGATCGGTGACCAGCCCGGCGAGCTGGTCCTCGTCAGGTGCCGCACCCGGGGTCGCGCTCGGGGCGCTGCCGATGATGAAGATCCGCATGCCGTCTCTCGCGAGCTTCAGGAGGCGCTTCGCGCTCGCTACCGACATCGACTTCTGGTCGTTGAGAACCAGCGCCTTCTCCTTGGCGGCGCCTGCCCTGTAGCTGCCGTCGTCAGCGACGGTGACGTGCGGCTTCTCGAGGAACGCCGGCGCCAAGTAGTCGTAGGTGTACCCAGCAGACGAGGTGGCGGAGTCGTTTCCGAGCAGGTGCTGGGCGATGCCGGGAACGACGTGGTCGGCGTTGCCGATGTCGTCGTAGTAGATCCCGAGGTCGACGGAGCTCCGGCCCTGGCGCAGCACCAGCTGAGTGCGCGCCAGGTTGTCGTTGACGTTCCTGTAGTCGGGCCAGTTCGGCTGCCGCGGACCGAACTCGTCGTTGACGTTTAGGACGCCGAAGATGTCCCACGGGTGGTAGCCGGGCCACGAACCGTCGCGTCCGGGGGTGCCGACTCCGGCCGGGGCGTCGCGGTAGGGATAGCCGTGCCAGACCACCTGGTTCACTCCGCCGGCGTATCCCTTGTACACGCTGTCCAGCACCCCGTTGGAGTACTTGCCGCCCACCTGGGAGCCGTCGCCGCCTTCGCCGTACATGCCGGGCAGTTGTGGGCCGGCGACGCTGGACCGGTAGTTGCCGAGGAACGCCGCGCAGCACTCGCTGGACACCACGTTGCGGCCGGCGACGTGGGCACCGGAGGCGAGGGCGCGGAAGCCCTGCTCGGGTCCGACTGTGCCGAGAAAGTTCCCCATCCCGAGCGACTCGCCCTCGGTGACGCCGGCGGCCGCGGACGCGGCACCGGCCGCGATCGGGAGGCCGTAGGGCTGCACCCGGAAGTCGAGTCCGTGGCCGCTGGCCCACTCCTGCATCGGTGCGACGTACTGGTCGGTGTAGAGGTCACTGAGGGTCTCGCGGTAGTCCGCCCTGACCTTCGGGCCGATGCCGGGGAGCTCGAACGCCGGCGCCTCGTTGGCCTGCTGGCCCGAGCCGAGCAGTGCGGGCAGCAGCAGCGCCGGGTCGTAGCCGTGACGCTGCTGGAACGTCTCGAGGAGCTTCCAGGTCCACTTCTGAGTGGTGCCCATCTCCAGGGAGTCTTCGAAGACCGCTCCGTGGCCGATGCGGTCGAGGTTGGCGCGGACGGCGTCGGTGAGGATGTGCTCGTCCCAGTAGTCGGCCTGGATCTCGACCCCGCCGCGGCTGAGGTGATCGGGGACGTAGTTGGGCTGGGTCGCGGTGTAGCCGCCGCGCTGGGCGATGAGGCCAGAGGCGGTCTGCTGAAGATCGATGAGCACCCACGGGTTGCCATTGCCGTTCCCAAAGGTGTGGCTAAGTCGGCCATCGACGACCTCGTCGGTCACCTCCCTGACCGACGACGGCACCAGTGCGACCGGCTTGGCAGTCTGCGGTCCGCACTCGGTGGCGCACTGAGCGACGAGGGTCCGGATCCGGGTCGTGCGAGCGACGTCCACGACGGACTCGGCTTCCAGGTGGGGCTTGCCGACGCCAGACGTCGTCAGGTCAGCACAGGCCGACGTCCGGTCGCCGAGTCCCGACACCGTCACCTTCTCCATGGTCGCGCCCGCGCCCACCGTGATCGTGTCGCCGACAGCAAGCCCGCCGAGACTCTTGAGCCGCAGCACCGTGTCGCCGACCGCCGCGGGCGCGCACAGCTGCGTGGTCACCGACGGCGGAGCCGTGGTCGGAGACGGCAGGGGACCGGTTCGCGTGCTGCCCGGCTGACCGAACTCTCTGCCGTAGATCAGCTGCTGCTCGGCCTCGGGCTGGTTGAAGCTGTTCAGGCTGGGAACGGTCGCGGGGTAGTGCGGGCCGAGGTTCTGGTCGACGACCAGGCCGAGATCGGCCGCCTCGGCGGTGATCACCTCCATCTTGTGCGCCCACCTGGGTGTGCCCCAGCCGTACTCGGCGAGGAAGGAGTTGTCCTGGTGGCCGGCTCCCGGCACCGCGAACGGAACCACCTCGACGCCGCCACCGCCGGAAGCCGCGATGTCGCGTAGCTCCTCCCTGAGCACCTCGTCGTCGGTGTACGCCAGCGGCATCCACCAGCGGTACATCGGACGCACACTGGTCGGCGGGTTTGCGAACGTTTCAGCGGTGAGTGTCCGAGGCTGCTCATGGGTCTGGGCGAGCGTCGAGGCCCCAGCCGACGACCGGGCCTCTGCTGCCAAAGAGGCTGGACTGAGTGGCGCCGCGATGGCGATGGCCAGCGTGGCCGGTACCGCATACGCGGCGAGGCGACGCACGACTGGCTGGGTCGACAGAGACTGAACCATGACGGACCTCGATATGAGTGAAAGGTTTCAAGTGACCGTGGTCACAGTAGATGGACGCGACTCGCCGGTCAATAGGATACGAAGAGTCTCTAATGACGCCAGTGTCGCCGTTTGCTGTAAGCGATCGCCGCTGGCGGAACTCACGATGTGCGTTGGCGTCGGGGCAGGCACCAAAACCCGTGCGTAGCTGTCTACGTACGGCCGGTGGATCAGGAGGACGTTGTGGAAGCTTCGGTTTCGGATTCTGGTTGCCCACTTGGGTGCTCGGCGCGAGTCCAGCGCCGGTGGCCAGGCTTTCGACTCCGTGACCATCTGCTCTGAACCCCTGACTCTGGCGGACTGCAGCCGCGTCACTACTACAGCGACGTGACGCTGAACCGGGACGGCTGGCGGTGAGGCAGCCAGCACCCAACAACTCCTGGCCACGCGGTCGGCTACATGAGGAGGAGTCGGCGACCCTGAGGAGGTACCGGGTCGCCGTCTCGCGCGATGTAAGTGCGGTAGGAGTTAGAGTTGCTCGCCCAGCTTGAATCCGCGCTCGGTGTCGCCTTCTCGAGTGTAGGAGAACCCATCCGCGCCGATAGTCACTGCCATCTCGCTGGCGTCGGTGCGCTCGACCAGGGGCTGAAGGTTGCCATCGAGGTCGAGCACGCGCGAGGCATCGCTGTACCAGCTGGGGACAACCTGGTTGCCCCACCAGTCACGGCGCTGGTTGTCGTGCACGTCCCAGGTGACCAGCGGGTTGTCGGGGTCGCCGGTCCAGTAGTCCTGGGTGTAGATCTCGATGCGGTGGCCATCCGGATCTCGCAGGTAGAGGTAGAAGGCGTTGGACACTCCGTGGCGCCCCGGACCACGCTCGATCATGTCCGAGAGCCTGAGGGCGCCCATCTTGTCGCAGATGGCGAGGATGTTGTGCTTCTCATGGGTGGCGAAGGCGACGTGATGCATGCGCGGGCCGTCGCCGCCGGTCATAGCGGTGTCGTGAACCGTGGGCTTGCGGCGCATCCACGCGGCGTACACCGTGCCCTCGTCGTCCTCGATGTCCTCGGTGACGCGGAATCCGAGACCCTCCATGAACTTCATCGCCTTAGGGACGTCTGGGGTGACCAGGTTGAAGTGGTCCAGCCGCACGAGAGTGCCCGCCGTGTGGAGCTCGTAGCGCCAGGCGAGGCGCTCGACCTTCTCGATCTCGTAGAAGTACTCCACGGGGAATCCGAGGGGGTCGATCACGCGCAGCGCCTCACCGATTCCCTTGACGAAGCCGCCCGGCTTGCGGCGGGTCTCGCATCCGATCTCGTTGTAGTACGCCTCGGCCTTGTCAAGCTCCTCGGGGCTGCGCACACGGTAGGCGAAGGCGGCGAGGGCCGCCTCGGGGCCCTTGCGCAGAACGACGTTGTGATGGATGAACTCCTCCATCGACCGGAGGTAGATCGCGTCCTCGGTCTCAGCGGTGATGACCAAGCCCAACACGTCGGCGTAGAAGTGCCGGGACGCGTCGAGGTCGGTGACGATGAGCTCCATGTAGGCGCAGCGGATGATGTCGAAGGGGGGCTCGGGTAGCGGTGCGGGGTGAGTCACGGTGGGCATCTGAGGTTCCTTACTTCTGGGTCTTGAAGGACGTGGCCGCGTCGGGTCCGCGACCGAAACGTGGGGAGTGGGCATCGTTGAGGCTGATGTGGACGGCCTGGCTGTCGGTGTAGAAGTCGATGGAGCGGTAGCCGCCCTCATGACCAAGACCGGAGGCCTTGACGCCGCCGAAGGGCGTACGCAGGTCGCGGACGTTGTTGGAGTTGAGCCAGACCATCCCGGCCTCGACGTCCTGGGCGAAGTTGTGCGCGCGGCGCAGGTCGTTGGTCCAGATGTACGCCGCGAGGCCGTACTCCACGCCGTTGGCCAGAGCCAGGGCTTCTGCGTCGCTGTCGAAGGGAGTGATGGCGACGACAGGCCCGAAGATCTCCTTCTGGAAGATGCTGGCGTCCGGCTTGACGTCGACGAAGACGGTGGGGGCGACGTAGTTGCCGACGGGGAAGCCGTCCGGGCGGCCGCCGCCGGCGACGAGCCGGGCTTCGCCCTTGCCTAGTTCGATGTAGCTCATCACCTTGTCGTAGTGCTCGGGGTGAACGAGTGCACCGACCTCGGTGGCGGCGTCGCCCGGGTCGCCGACGATGATGTTCTTGGCGCGCTCGGCGTACTGCTCGACGAACTCGTCGTAGACCGACCGCTCTACGAGGATCCGGCTGCCGGCGGTGCAACGCTCTCCGTTGAGGGAGAAGACGCCGAAGACCGTTGCGTCGAGGGCAGCACCGAGGTCGGCGTCGGCGAAGACAACCGCGGGCGACTTGCCGCCCAGCTCCATCGACAGTCCCTTGAGGAAGGGGGCGGCGTTGCCGAAGATGACCTGGCCTGTCCGGCTCTCACCCGTGAAGGAGATGAGCGGGACGTCCGGGTGCTTCACGAGCGCGTCTCCCGCGGTCTCGCCGAAGCCGTTGACCAGGTTGAAGACGCCATCGGGGACGCCCGCGTCGCGGAAGGTCTCGGCCCACAGGGAGGCGGAGAGTGGCGTGAACTCAGCCGGCTTGAGAACGACGGTGTTGCCGGCGGCGAGGGCAGGCGCCAGCTTCCACGACTCGAGCATGAACGGCGTGTTCCAGGGTGTGATCAGCCCCGCGACGCCCTTGGGTTTGCGGTTGACGTAGTTCACCTGCCGACCGGGGACCTTGTAGGTGTCGTCACTCTGGGCGACGATCAGGTCGGCGAAGAACCGGAAGTTCTCCGCGGCACGCTGTGCCTGGCCGAGCGCTTGGGTGACCGGGAGTCCGGTGTCCCAGGTCTCCAGCTCGGCGAGTCGCTTGTCCTGGCTCTCGACGAGGTCGGCGATCTTGTGCAGGATCCGGGAGCGCTGGCGCGGGAGCATCATGCGCCACGGGCCGTCATCGAAGGCACGCTTGGCCGCGCTTACAGCCAGGTCGATGTCAGCCTGCTTGCCCGACGCGGCCTGGATGTAGACCTCGTTCGTCGAGGGGTTGAGGACGTCGAAGGTGTCTCCGTCGATGCTGTTGACGAACTGGCCGTCAATGTAGTGCTGGATGCGGTCGGGCAGGCCAGCGGGGGCGTTCCGCGTCATCTTCTCTCCTTGGGTTCTGGTGTCGTCGGGCCGGTTGTTAAGCCTGGGTGCCTGTCTGAGCGCGGTAGCGGGCCAGCCATTCGGCATTGGGTGGGAACAGGCCGTCGACCGGGTGACCTTCGGCAACCCGCGCCGCGACCCAGGCGTCTTGCGCTTCCTGCTGTGCGGCAGCTCTTGCCACCTCATCGAGCAGGTGCTCCGGGATCACCACGACGCCGTCGTCATCGCCGACGAGGATGTCTCCCGGTTGTACGGCGACGCCACCGCACGTGATGGTGGTGTCGCCCTCCCAAGGCACGTGGCGGCGGCCGAGGACAGAGGGATGCGTGGTTTGGGCGAACGTCGGGATACCGACATCCGCCACTGCTACCGAGTCGCGGGCGGCCCCGTCCGTGACAATTCCGGCTGCGCCGAGAGTGTGCGCGCGGATCGCGAGGACATCGCCGACGGTTCCGGCGGTGGCGTCTCCGCGGGCCTCGATCACCAGCACCTCGCCGGCCTTCAGCGAGTCGAAGGCGCGCTTCTGTGCGTTGTACCCGCCGCCGTGCGACTCGAAGAGGTCCGGACGATGAGCGACGAACCGCAGCGTGCGGGCGGTGCCGACCATTCGGGTGCCGGGCACCAGTGGGTGGACTCCGTCGACGGTGGAGTGCGGGTGGCCCCGCTTGCGCAGCTCGGCGCTGAGCGTCGCGACAGCGACTCCGCTGAGCATGGTGCGCAGATCCTCGGTGAGCACTGGCTGTGGCACCGTGACGCCGGCCGCCGAGGCGTCGCCCCAGGCCTCGATTCGTTGCACATCGTCCACGGAGGGCTGGGCGCCGTACTTCTCGAATGGCGTGGTGCCCTCGATGACGTGAGTCACGAGGCGGCCGGTCGTCGGTGCACCTGGCGCCGTTGGGGAGTCGACCTCGACCTCCACGACGTCGCCCGGAAGGGCCACCGACGAGCCGGCGGGGGTGCCAGTCAAGATGACGTCACCAGGCTCGAGGGTGATCAGCTGGGAGAGATCGGCCACGAGGACGCCGAAGGGGAAGGTCAGGTTTGCAGTCGTGTCGTCCTGCCTCAGCTTGCCGTTGACCCAGGTGCGCACGCGGAGCGCTGCTGGATCGATCGTGTTCGCGGGGATGACCGAGGGCCCGAGCGGGGTGAAGCCGTCGCCGCCCTTGTTGCGCAGGTTGGAGCCCTTGTCCACGCTGCGCAGGTCGTAGACGCCCCAGTCGTTGGCGGCGGTCACGCCGGACACGGCGGCCCATCCGTCCTCAGGGGTGACTCGACGTACGCGGCGACCGATGATCAGCGCGATCTCGCCCTCATACGCGAGCAGCTCGGTGCCGGCGGGGCGCTCGATCGCGTCGCCGCTCGAGGCCACGGAGGTGGTCGGCTTGAGGAAGAACGACGGATACGCCGGTGTCCGACCCCGTTGGGCGATGCGGGACGGGTAGTTGAGGTGGAGGGCGACGATCTTGCCGGGCCGTTCGATTGCGTTCATCACGCGTCCTTGGTGTTTGTGGTGGGGATGTGATCCACCGCGAGCTTCTCGCTGCCTCGGGCGAGCAGTTGCACGTCGGCGCCGACGAGGATGAAGTCGGCGCCCTGGGCGAGGTAGCGCCGTGCGAGCTCTGGCGCGAAGGCGTTGACCCCGACCTTGACGCCCGCGGCACTGGCTGCGGAGATGCATCGCTCGACGGCGGCGATGACGTCGGGATGGCCCTGCTGCCCGAGGAGGCCCATCGACGCGGCGAGGTCGGAGGGACCGACGAAGATCCCGTCGATGCCTGGTGTGGAGAGGATCGCCTCGACGTTCCCGACGGCTGCGCTGCTTTCGATCTGGACGAAGACCGCGATCGTCTCCCGCGCGACGTCGAGGTAGTCCACAACCCGGTTCCAGCGAGAGGCTCGGGCCAGCGCACTGCCGACGCCGCGTACGCCCGCCGGCGGATAGGAGACTGCGCGCACGACGGCGGCCGCCTCGGCAGCAGTGTCGATCATGGGGACCAGCAGGTTCTGCACCCCGAGGTCGAGGTACTGCTTGATCGTGACCGTGTCGGCTGACGGGGGTCGCACCAGCGGCGTCGCAGCGTATCCGTGCACTGCCTGGAGCTGTGCAAGCAAAGACTCCAGGCCGTTGGGGCTGTGCTCGGCGTCGATCAGCAGCCAGTCCAGGCCGCTGTCGGCGCAGATCTCTGCCACGAGGGGGCTCCCGCTGCACACCCACATGCCGATCAACGGGCGGTTGGCGGTGGTGAGCGCCTCGCGGAACGTGGGGTCTACTCGAAGAGGCATGTGATGGCTCCCAGGCTTCCGTAGTCGGCGTGGATGCTGTCGCCGCGTTCGACCCACATCGGACGAGTGAACGATCCGGCCAGGATGATCTCGCCGGCAGCGAGGGTGGTGCCGTGGGCGAACAGCTTGTTGGCCAGCCAGGCGACGCCGCTGGCAGGGTGATTGAGCACGCCGGCGGCGATGCCCGTCTCCTCGATCGTCTGGTTGCGGTAGAGGAGAGCCCCGACCCAGCGCAGGTCGATCTCGTCGACGGCCACGGGACGCCCGCCGAGGACCATGGCGCCCATCGCGGCGTTGTCGCTGATGGTGTCCACGATGGTGCGGCCCTGCAGCTCGACGTGAGAGTTCAGGATCTCGAGTGCCGGCACGACGTACTTCGTCGCCGACAGGACGTCGAAGATCGTGCAGGCCGGCCCGCTCAACGGCTTGTCCAGGACGAAGGCGAGCTCCACCTCGATACGGACGTTGGAGTAGTTGTCGAATGGGACTACCGCGCCGTTCTCGAAGACCATGTCGTCGAAGATCACGCCGTAGTCCGGCTCGGTGATTCCGGTTGCCGCTTGCATCACCTTGGAGGTGAGGCCGATCTTGTGGCCGACCACGCGGTGTCCCGACTCGGCTCGCCGCTTCGCCCACAGCGCTTGCACGGCGTAGGCGTCGTCCACGGTCATTCCGGGGTGGTGTGCCGTCAGGAGCGGCACGACCGACCGTCCCCTGTCCGCGGCAAGGAGCTCGTCCGCGATGTGCTCGATCTGAGCTGGTTCCAGCACGGGTTATCCCTTCAGTGTGAGGATGAGAAGTACGACGTTGAGGCCGACAATCGCTGTAGCGACCACCGCGCCGGCCACCCGCAGGGGGACTCCGTTGACGAACTGGCCCATCACCGCCCGGTCGGCTGTCAGTCGTACGAGCGGCACCAGAGCGAGGGGGATCCCGAGCGACAGGACGACCTGACTGAGCACGAGCGCTCGAGTGGGATCCAGACCGACACCGAGGATCACGAGTGCCGGGACGATGGTGACCGCGCGGCGCACCAGAACGGAGACCTGGACGCGGAGCAGTCCCGCCATGATCTCCGAGCCGGCATAGCCGCCGACGGCGGTCGAGGCGAGGCCGGAGGCGAGAAGCCCGATGGCAAAGACGAGCCCGATCATCGGTGCGATGTGGTCGCTCATGGCGCGGGCGGCGCCCTGGAGCGTGTCGGTGCCGGGGATCCCGCCCAGGGCTGCGGCCGCTAGGAGAAGCATCGCGAGGTTGACGCTCCCCGCAACGCCCAGGGCGGCGCCCACGTCCCACCTGGTTGCCTGCAAGAGGCGCTTGACGCGCCAGGAAGGTGCGTAGCGTCCAGGCGGACAGTGACGGTCTCGCGCCAGGCTGGAGTGGGCGTAGATGGCATGCGGCATGACGGTGGCGCCGACGATTCCGGCGGCGAGCAGCACGGACTCGGTGTCGTCGAAGCGAGGAACCATCCCGCCGAGGGCGCCGAGCCAGTCGACGTGGCTTACCGCGAGTCCAGATGAGAACCCGATGGTGATGATGGCGAGCATGCCCAGGATCACGAACTGGAACGAGTTCTGTCGGTGCCGTGACTGCAGCATCAGGATGCCGAAGGAGACTAGGGCGACGACCGATCCTCCGATCACCAATGGAAGACCGAAGAGGATCTGGAGGGCGATCGCCCCGCCGATCACCTCGGCCACCTCGGTGGCTGCGATCGTGACCTCCGCCTGGGCCCAGTAGAGGAGCCGCCGCTTGGTGGGAAGCCGCTCGCCGAGAACCTCCGGGAGGCTGCGGCCGGTGACGATGGCGAGCTTCGCGGAGAGGTATTGGGCAACAACGGCCGCAGCGCTTGCGAGCAAGAGGACCCAGACGAGCAGATAGCCGTACTTGGCTCCGGCAGTCAGGTTCGTCGCGACGTTTCCGGGGTCGACGTAGGCAATGGCGGCGATGAAGGCAGGTCCGAGCAACCGGAACAGCTGCCTTTCGGATCGAGCGCGGACATGGCGCTCGGCGACTTGTCCGGCAGTCATCGGCTCGACCGACTCTGTATGAAGATGCCGTCGAAGAAGGTCGCGAGCTCTTCGGTCGCGGTCAGCGGCACCACGTTGGCCACGTACTGGTCTGGGCGTACGACGATGACTGCACCGCCGCAGTCGATCTCGCGCTCCTCGAAGATGTCCTGCCCGTCCTCGGTGGCGTAGACCTTCTCCCAGTTGACCAAGGAGCGCTTGCCGGCGCGGGGAAGGAAAACTCGGGGCACCAGCCGCAGGTCGACGTCTTCGAACCGCTGTTGGTAGATGACCTTGACGTCGAAGTACGCGTCGATGTCAAGGTCAGGTGGCGTGTGCGCCTTGAGGGGAGATGCCGGATCGGTCTCCAGCCAGGCTGCGAGGTCGTTCACCGGGCCGATGCCCGGGGACGAGGCGTCTGCGAAGACGTAGATCCGCCATCGGCCATCGGCGCGTGCGTGATGTCCCAGGTGGATCGGGACAGTGTCCGCGACGCGGTTGACCAGAGCGGACTTGAAGCGCTTCCCGATCGGATATCCGGCTGCCAGGTGCTGGTGGGTCGGCTCCGCGACGAGCATCGAAGGTCCGTACTGAGTCATGAACCCTGCGGGGAACTCGAAGGTCTTGACGTAGAACTCCTCGAGAGATGACGGTTCTGCCAGTTCCTCGGCCGGTGTGGCCATCAGAGTCGACCACTCCTTGTCGAAGTCGATCAGGTCCTGGGCGATGACCTGCCGCTCCGCGGAGTAGGTGTGCAGCAGCGTCGCTGGAGCACGGCCGTCGAGAACGTGTCCGAGCTTCCAGCCGATGTTCCAGCCGTCCTGGATGGAGACGTTCATCCCCTGGCCGGCCTTGGCTGAGTGAGTGTGGCAGGCGTCCCCCGCGATGAACACCCGCGGTGTCCTCGTCTCGTCGTCCGCAGGCACGTTGTCGAACTTGTCGGTCAGGCGGTGGCCGACCTCGTAGATGCTCCACCAGGTGACCTGGCGGACCTGGATGGAGTACGGATGCAAGATCTTGTTCGCGCGGGCAACGACAGTCGCCAGCGGCGTCTGCCGCACGGCTCCATCGTTGTCTTCGGCGACCTCGCCCAAGTCGACGTAGAACCGGGTGAGGTAACCGCCCTCGCGAGGGATGAGCAGGATGTTGCCGCCGTCGTGCGACTGGATCGCGCACTTGGTGCGGTAGTCGGGGAAGTCGGTCTCCACCAGGACGTCCATGACGCCCCAGGCATGCATCGCCGCCTGGCGCACCAGCTTTCGACCGATGGCGTCGCGGACGCTGCTGCGCGCCCCGTCGCAACCCACGACGTACTCCGCCTGGATCGTACGAATCTCGCCCGTTCGCGGTCCGACAGTGTGACGCACGTCCACGTCGACGGGATGGTGAGCGCGATCGGTCACCCGCAGTCCGAGGAACTCGACTCCGTAGTCAGGGGTGGCGCGGC
The DNA here is from genome assembly GCF_036090055.1 of Nocardioides sp. NBC_00368. Lineage (NCBI taxonomy): Bacteria > Bacillati > Actinomycetota > Actinomycetes > Propionibacteriales > Nocardioidaceae > Nocardioides > Nocardioides sp. NBC_00368. The sequence continues at coordinate 1,972,310 of NZ_CP107970.1, read as the reverse complement.
TCGGCGAGTTGGCGGCGAACTCGGCGAAGTAGTCCTGGACCCGGGCCTGGTTGATGATGAGGTGCGGAAACTCGCTGACCCCTTGGGGGTCGTCGGGCACCAAAGACGTGCGGACGATGTGCTTGGGTTCGAGAGGGTCCGGCTTCCAGAACGCCATCGAGTAGATCCGGTAGGCCTCTTCGGTCAGACGATTGGCGAACCCGAACGCTTGGAAGCTCTCTACGCTGCGGGCCTGGATCCCGTCAGCCTGTCCGACCGCGAGGCGATCGGGTCGACGCTCGATGAGGCGGGCGTTGACATTGGGGAACTGCGCCAACTGGGCGAGGGCGGTGACGCCGGCGGGACCTGCCCCAACGATCAAGGCGTCGACACGGTCCGGAAGATCCTCCGGACGGTCGACTCCGACACCTGCGGCTGGCTCTACACGCGGATCGCCAGACACATAGCCGTGGTCGTGGAACTGCATCAACACTCCCTATGAGTTCTATTATCGAATAGGCATATCGGATAACGGCGACACCGAGTACGATACGTATCGGATCAGTCGGACACAAGACTTTCGAGGAGGAATTTGTGGCGGAGCCCACGTCGCTGCAGACGCTGTCGCGAGGAATCAAGGCACTCGAGGTGCTTGCGGAGGCCGACAGCCCTTTGTCGGTGACTGAGTTGTCCGCCCGACTCCAGCTGCACCGGTCCATCACCTACCGAATCGTCAGGACGCTGGAGAGCCACGGCCTGGTTTCCAGGGATGCCGCGGGCGATGTCCTCCTGGGCGTGAGCTTGGCGTCTCTGGCCCGCAACGTCTCTCGTGATCTACAGACGGCAGCGCTTCCAGAACTGACGCTCGTTGCCAACGAGCTCGGGATGACGGCGTTTCTGGTCGTTCTGGACCGAGAGGACGCGGTGACCATCGTGCGCGTCGAGCCACGCGCTGCCATAGCGGCGGTGGCCCAGCGACCTGGGACGCGTCATCCGCTGGACCGCGGTGCCCCGGGAAGAGCCGTCGGACGGTTGGTCCATACGGACACGTGGGACCTCCCGTACGAGACGAGTCACGACGAGATGATCCATGGACTGTCGTCTGTTGCCGCACCGCTCGCGGTGCCTGGCCAGCAGCCTGCGGCCATCGCGGTGGTCTATCTGACAGGTCCGGCCGACGTCGGGCGGATCGGTGAGCGCCTCATCGATGCAGCGTCGGCGATTCGGAACGACATTCGCTGAGCGTTGCGGCTCGAGTCAGGCAACGGAGAGCCGCGACTCGAGCGCCTTGCGAGCCTGCATGTGCTCCCTCGGTTGGTTGACCGACTCCACCGCGATGAGCGACGAGCCGCGATAGTGACGTATGGAGAAGGCGCCATCCGGGTTGCCCGCGAGTTCACTGTTGTCGGATCCGGTCCAGGTGCCGACGATCTGGAGCCGATTCGGCCCCAGGTGACTCCAGAAGCGGGGGACATGTGCGTACTGTTCCGCTGTCTTGCCGACGATGCGCTGTGCGACATAGCGGGCCTGGTCGGCTGCGTTCTGAACGCATTCGGTTCGTGCGCCTGTCGAGGAACTGACCGCCAGGTCGCCGACGGCTGTGATGTTCGGATCGCTGGTGAGCAACGCTGAGTCGACGACGATGCCGCCGTCGACTTCGAGTCCCGCCTCGTGGGCGAGCTCGTCGCGGGGTACGACACCGATACCGATGACGACCAGGTCGGCATCGAGGTCGCCATTCGAGGTCAGGACTCGACGGACGTGGTCTTCCCCTTGAAAAGCCAGGACCGAGGTCTCAAAGCTGAAATGCGTGCCGGCGGCTTCCAGGCGGCTGACAAGGGCGGCTGCCGTCACGCTGCTGACTGAGCGCGCGAGAGCCCGGCCTGCCGGGTCCACAACCGTCACGTCGAGTCCGGTCGCACGGGCCGCGCACGCGAACTCGAGGCCGATGAAGCCCGCGCCGACAACGACAACCCGGTTTGATCTAGCGAGCGGCGCTCGGAGCCCCTTCGCGTCGTTCAGGGTCCGCAGCGTATGGATCCCGGCGAGGGTGGACCCTGGCACGTCGAGTGTCCGGGCGCGGGCTCCCTGCGCCAGCACGAGATGGTTCCAGCCAAGGGCACTGCCATCCTCGAGGTGCACCCGTCGTCGCTCCCGATCGATAGACGTTGCCCGAGTGCCCGTGTGGAGGGTGACGTCGTGAGCGGCGTACCACGATGCGCCCTTGAGGGGGAGAGGCGCCATCTCGGTGCCCGTCATGAACTCCTTGGACAGGGGCGGACGCGAGTACGGGAGGTGCTCTTGCTCGTCGATCAGGACGATGCGCCCTGCGAAGCCCTCGGTCCGAAGAGACTCTGCGAGTTGAACTCCGGCGTGCCCGGCGCCGATGCAGGCAACGGTTTCGTCGAGAGTCATGCTCACACCTGCCGTGCGGGGATTTCGACTTCGATGGCTTCGAAGTCGCTACCCGCCTTGAGCTGACAACCCAGGCGGCTTCGGGCAGGGTCTCGTGGGGCGGCGGTGCACTCCAGCATCTCCTGCTCCTCCTCGGCGATCGGTGGCAGTTCGGGAGTCGACCCCACGTACACGTGGCACGTGGCGCACATGGCTTGGCCTCCGCACTCGCCGATGATTCCTCGAATATCGTTCTCCAACGCGGCCCGCATCACTGAGGTCCCATCGCTCACTGCGACGCTCAGGGTGGATCCGTCGGGTTGCCGGTAGGTGATCGTCGGCATCTGCTTCACTGCTCCGTTCGGTAGGGGTGAGAGGGGGAGTCGCTGCGACTACCAGGTCACCGGAAGGCTGGTGACGCCGCGGAAGACCCAGCCCTCCCAGGTCGTCATTCGTCGTTCGTCAACGCGAAGGTTCGGGAACCGCGCGTAGAGCATGGGCAGCGCGACCTCGCCGACGGCGGTCTTCGCTGCCCATCGGCCCGCACACATGTGCACCCCGTTGCCGAAGCCGACGTGACCGCGGGCATTGCGCTCGATGTTGAAGGAGTTGGCGTCCGCGAAGACCGCCTCGTCCCGATTCGCGGACGCGAGGAGCAGCCCGATGTCGGCGCCTGCCGGGATGTGGTGGCCGGCCCAGTCGACGTCACGCGTGGTCTCTCGCGGAAGCATGCCGATCGGCGAGAGCCACCGCACGGCCTCCTCGAAGGCATCGCCCCAGCTGACCTGTCCATTGCGGATGAGGTCGAGCTGGTCAGGGTGACCCGACAGCGCCCACACCAGGTTGGTGATCATGTGCTGGGGCTCATTCATCCCTCCCGAAATGGTGAGGAAGACATTCGCCCGCACCGTCTGCTCGTCCAGTCCGACCTGGAGCAGATGAGAGGTGATGGAGGCGTCGGGCTCGCGTGTGAGGTGCGGTAGGAGCTCGTCGAGAACGGCGTGCGCTTCCGCCTGACTGCGGTCGCACCGGGCCCAGATCTCCGAATCGTCCAGGACGTTTCCGATCCCGGCGATGAAGTCGGTCGACCACCGGGCAACGTCCCGAACGTCGACCGCCTTCGGGAGCCCCAACAGGTCGAGAAGGTTCTTGCTCGCGACCGGCACCGCGAAGTCTCGATTGAGATCCGCGTTGTCGGGTCCGATCTCCTCCAGGCGATCAAGCCAGTGCTCGACGTTCTCGCGGAAGTGCGGAGACCACGTCTCGTGCACCGGCTTCGGTCGAAGCGTGGGGTTGATGGCACCTCGCTCAACGGCGTGCTGAGGGTCGTCCTTGCGCAGCATGGGGCGGGCGCCGAAGGCTCGAACCATCGTCGGCCGCGAGGCGTGTGCCGTGAAGATCTCCGGATTGTTCTCAGCGGACGTGACGGCCGCGTGAGTGGTCAGGAGGTAGCGTCCGATGGCGGGCACGTGGACGACCGGTGCCAGATCCCGCATCTGCGCGAAGTCGGCGTACGGATCAAGCATCATGCGTTCTTGGTCGAACCGCTCGAACACGGGGGCGTCCTGAGCGGCGACGGCGGGGCTGCTGTTACTCACGTCACAGGAGTATGCAGGCGGGGAAGGGACAATGCACACGGTGATTTCCGGGGTACTTCACCGGATGAACCGGTGTTCCTCGATCAGTGCTGGGCTCAGCGTGCGCAAGGTCTCCACGACTGCCCGCACGCGCCCGGAGAAGTGCTCCTGGCGCCAGAGGGCCAAGATGTTGACCATGCGGGGTCGTGGCGTGATGGGAATGAAGACGACCTCAGACCTGTCCCATGTCTGCCGCGCGTAGTCACGCCACATCAGCAGGGTGTATCCGTGCCCTCGGCCGACCAATGAGCGGCACAGTTCATAGTTGCTGGTGTGGATGACCGTCCGTGGCGTGACTCCCGCGTTGGACATCAGCTCAAGTGTGTGCGTACGGCTCGGTGCGATGTCGAGGAGCACCATCGGCTCGTCGGCGATCTCCTCGAGTCCCAGGTGAGGACGTGACGCGAAGGGGTGCGATGAGGAGAGCACCACGCATGCTTGTGTCTGGTAGAGCGCCTCTCTGCTCAGATCTGGAGAGACGTCGAGGTCGTAGCTGATGAGAAGGTCGAGGTTGCCTTTGAGGAGCTCCGCCATGAGCGTGGGCTGATCGTCAGTCCTGATGTCGGGGCGGAGCCCGGGATGTGAATGAGCAACCATCGTCAAGAGGCGAGGCACAATCACCGGTGCCAGCGTCGGGATGGCCCCGATCCGGACGGCACCCGTACGCGAGAGCACCCCGTCTCCGACCGCATCGACGATCTCTTCGGCGCCCTGCAGCAGTCGTCGCCCGGCCGAAAGGACGGCGATGCCGTCGGAGGTCAGGGTGATGCCGCGTGATCGATGCCGTTGGACGAGGCTCGTCTTGAGCGACCTCTCAAGAGTGGACAACGAGTCCGCGATGGCCGACTCAGAGACGTGAAGCTCGGCGGCGGCGCCGGAGATCGTGCCCACGTCTGCGACCGCCACGAAGTACTCCAGCTGACGGAGTGTGTAGGGCGCCTGGCGAGGAAGGTGCACGGCGATGTCGCTCCTCCCGGAGATGGGCACTGGACAGGGCGCGCTCGGCACGCCCCGTCCGACGGATATGTCAGGCCGGGTTGCGACCGATGAAGAAGTCCTTCAGCGGTTCGTTCGGGATGTCGAAACCTGCCTCGAGCAGGGCGTTGCGGTAAGCCCGCATCTGCTTGTCCTGCAGACGCATCGTGGGCATTCGCAGAGGACCACCGTTGTAGCCCTGCAACCAGCCCTGGAACTTCCACCCCATCCGGTTGAGCACGGAGCCGCCGTGCACGGCGGCGAAAAGACCGTTCTTGGCGACCCGGGCCGGGTGCAGCTTCCAGAACAGCTCGGTGGCCCTGTCGTTGTCTCCGGCACGAATCAGCTTCATGATCTGGGGGATCACGGGGCCGTAGTACTCGTGGTCGCTCGTCGCCGACAACTGGATTGGGATCACCTGCGACAGCGGGATCAGGTCTGCCTCGATCGGGACCGATATCACCACCTCATCACCGAACAGACGGTGGCACTCGACCGCGTTCATGATATTCGGGTAGCCGCCCTCGGCCTTGATCACCGCGACGTTGGGTGCGTCGTCGAGGATGCGACGGATGAGGCCCGTCGAGATGTCGGAGGGGTGGAGCCGCGAGAAGTTCCAGATCGTCATCGGGAACAGGATGATCGCGAGGTTCGTCGAGTCGGCGAAGGTTCTCGTGAACTCGAGGACCTCGTCCTCGCTCTCCGGGTAGAAACTCGGCGGGTAGCTCAGCAGGATCAGGTCGGCGCCCGCCGCCTCGGCCAGCTGCGCCATCTCGATGTTCTCTTCGAGGGTGTTGAAGCAGGCGTGGTGGCAGATGAAGAAGTCCTCGCCGCCCTCGTCCTTGGCGATCCGGATGAAGTCGATGTACTCCTCCGGCGTGATGCTGACCTCGCCAATAGCGAGGCTGCCGATGAAACCGTGCTCCTTCGCCAGGGCGATGTCGTGCCGGATGCCCTTCTCGTTCAGACCTTTCAGATCTGCGGTGAACGACGGGATCGTGCAGTTCACCGCGCCGACGAGCTTCTCGCGAGCCCAGGTGCGGGACTCAGCCTTCGTGTAGGTAGCCATGTCTCTTCTCTCCTCGGGGCTCAGCCCCGAGCTCCTTCCCAGGACAGATACTTGATCTCGAGGTACTCATCGATGCCGTAGACCGAGCCCTCGCGCCCGATGCCGGACTGCTTGACGCCGCCGAACGGAGCGACTTCGTTCGAGATCAGGCCCGTGTTGATGCCGACCATGCCGGCCTCGATGGCCGCAGCCACACGCCAGATGCGTTCGCTGTCGACGCTGAAGAGGTAGGACGCGAGTCCGAACTCGGTGTCGTTGGCCATCCGAACGGCATCCGCTTCATCGGTGAACCGGATGAGCGGGGTGATCGGCCCGAAGGTCTCCTCGTGGGCGATGAGCATCTCCTGCGTCACACCCGTCAGGACAGTCGGCTCGTAGAACAGGTCCCCGACGTCGCTGCGACGGCCGCCCGCTGCGAGTGTCGCGCCCTTCGAGACTGCGTCCTTGACGTGCTCGTCGACCTTGTCTACGCCGGCCGCATCGATGAGCGGCCCGATGCTGACGCCTTCCTTGAAGCCGTCGCCGATGACCAGCCTGGCGGCGCGCTTCGCGTACTCCTCTGCAAAGCGGTCGTAGATGCCGTCCTGGACGTAGACGCGGTTCGCCCCGATGCACGACTCGCCGGTGTTGCGGTACTTGGCTGCCAGGACGCCAGTCACGGCGGTGTCGAGGTCGGCGTCGTCGAAGACGATGACCGGTGCATTGCCGCCGAGCTCCATGGAGACCCTCTTGATCGTTGCTGCGGTCTCCTCCATGAGCTGGCGACCGACCTCGGTGGATCCGGTGAAGGTGAGCTTCTGGACGATCGGGTTGCCGGTGAGCTCCGGGCCGATGGTGCGAGCGCTGCCGACGACGACGCTGAGGACTCCGGCGGGGATACCGGCACGCTCGGCGAGCTCGGCAAGCGCAAGCGCCGTCAGTGGGGTCTGAGACGCAGGCTTGACCACCATCGTGCAGCCGGCAGCCAGAGCCGGTGCGGCCTTGCGGGTGATCATCGCGGCCGGGAAGTTCCACGGAGTGATCGCGGCGCACACGCCGATCGGCTCCTTCAGGACGACGATCCGTCGCGTCGCGGTGGGGGCTTCGAATACGTCACCGCGGATCCGCTTCGCCTCCTCGGCGAACCACTCGATGAAGGATGCGGCGTATGCCATCTCGGCCTTGGCTTCCGACAGCGGCTTGCCCTCCTCGAGAGTGATGATCGCGGCGAGATCGTCGGTGTGCTCGACGACGAGGTCGAACCAACGACGCAGGATCTGCGAGCGCTCCTTGCCCGAGAGGGCACGCCAACTCACCTGCGCGCGCTGGGCGGCCTCGATAGCGGCCCTTGTCTGCTCTCGGCTCAGCGAAGGCAGCTCGGCGACCTGCTCTCCCGTCGACGGGTTACTGACGGTGAAGGTGCCGCCATGCCCCTCCGCCACCCACTCCCCGTTGACGTAGGCAGCGGTCTTGAACAGACCCGGATCGTTGAGCACCGATGTGACGTCGGCGCGGTTGCTTGGGGCGAGAGTCATGGGTGACCTACTTCGTGACGGGCTGGATGCGGATGGGAAGTGGAGCGCCGAGCCCGAGGGCTGCGGCCCGCTCCGCGCACATGGAAGCGACGGCGAGATCCTGAAGACCGGCGCCGACAGACTTGTAGAGGATTATCTGCCGTTCGTCTTGGCGACCCTTGACGTTGCCGGCAGCGAGATCGGCCAGGGAGAACGCCTTGTGCTCGGCGTCGATGTTGTCGGCCTTCGCGGCGAGGAGATCACCGGTCTCGTGGAGGACCTCCGAGAGGACGTCGGCGATGATGACGTCGGTTCGCTTGATGGTCTCGGTGTCGACCTCCCGCTGCTCCGCGACCGTCGACCCGATCGAGATCACGGTCTGCCCAGGCTGGAGCCACTCACCCAGCAAGGTGGGGGTCTCGTCGTACGACCGTGCTGCACAGACGACGACGTCGACCTCCGAGATGGCCTCTCGAGCAGACTCTGCGGCTGAGACCGGGACGTTGAGGTCGGCGAGCTCGGAGGCGAAGCGGACGCGCGACTGCGGGCGAGGAGAGAACACCTTCACCGCTTCGAGACGGCGCACAGCCGCGAGCGCGCGAACATGCTTCTGCGCTTCGAACCCGGATCCTATGACTCCGACCGAGATCGTGCCTGGCCTTGCGAGCAGGTTGGTGGCGAGCGCAGACGTGGCGGCCGTGCGGAAACCTGTGACGGAGTTGCCGTCCATCAGAGCGACGAGCTCGGCGGTGTCCTGGTCGAAGAGCGAGATGAGGTAGGCCACCTGGCGATTCGCCCAGGCCCCCGCAATGATCTTTGCGCCCATCGGGCTGCCATCAGCGGGGATCCCGGTGAGCGACCTCAGCCAATTGATCCCGCCCTTGGCGACGGTTCGGTTCGGGTAACGACTGGCCGTCCCGGCGGCTGCGTACGCCGCGTGCAGCGCCTTGATGGCCAAGCCCCAGTCGAAGGACTCGCGCACGTCTTCGTCGCTCAGTACAAGGGTCACAGAAGGCTCCTAGCTTTTCGGTACGGTTCGTACCGTACCGCTGGTGATGGCGATCACACAAGCGGGCTGGCAAGAGCCGGCGCATGGGAGGAGTCAGACCCAGCGCGCCGATGGGAACCCAAACGCCTCCGGTTCCGGATCCTCGCCATCGCCGGACGCATCATCCGCACCGGCCGCCGAAGACGGCTACGGCTCCTCCCACGTGACTGGCCATGGAACCAGCTCATCGACACCGGCTGGCACACGCTCCGCACTGCCTGACGGCACCACTCCCAACCACCCACGACCAGGAACAGGAGAACCGGCGACACCAGCGCCGGGGATTCTCCACGCCCACCTCACCCCACGACCAAGTGAGCCCGAGCCGAACGGCTCGGGCTCACTCACGAAACATCGAGGCTAGGCGCCCTCGCCAGCCGGTCGGAAGGTAGAGGATGAATGCTCGCCGCGCCCGACCCCAGGGGCTGCCGATTGCCGCGCTCGCCTCTGCCGCGGGCTCGCTCGGGCTGCTTCGCCTACACGCCGCGGGCTGCTCGTGCGTGGGCACAGCGACAAGGCGCGGTCGGCGTGGTTCGAACGCCACGACTTGGCCGCCCCCGCTCTCGCTGGGCACGAGAGTGGGGGCGGTGCGCCCTGGCGCGGCCGTTGGCTGGCTGCTGTCGACCTGGTCTGGCGACTGGTCGAGGCAGGGCACGTGGTCCGCTATGTGCATGACCTCGAGGCCCTGCACGAGGCCCGCGGCACCGTGCGCGGCTGGCTCGGTCGCAAGCTTGTCTACGGGACCGGCGGCGCCGAGCTCGGGCGTCGTCACGCGCCTAGACCGCGCCCGGAGCTTCCCTCCGGGCCGGGGTCGTCGTCGGAGCGACCGGTGCCAGCTCTTCCTTGAATCCGGCTCGTGAGTCGGAACCCGTCCGCTTGGCTTCGATCTTCAAACCCCCGAGGGATCCGAGCAGAATGCCGATGGGAACAAGCAGCGCGACGAAGAGGCCGCCGAGGCCGAGCCCGGCTCCAATCAGTGCGCCGCCGACCGCGCCACCCGTGGCCGAGCCGATTCGTGCGGCGAACTCGGTCACGCCGACTCCGGTGCCGCGGACCTTCGTCGGATAGGCTGCGGCTGCGAGGACGGTTCTCGTCGGTCCCAGAGCGGTCGGCAGGATGAGCCCGGTGATCGTGAGCAACACCAGCAGCGTCCCGAACCTAGGGTTCGGGACGACCCCGATCACGAGCACGATGACGGCGGAGAGGCCCAGCGCGAGACCGATGATCAGGAACCGCGACACCTTCGCCAGGATGGCCGCGAGTACCAACCCTCCGACGACGCTCGCGAATCCGTACACGCCCACAATCGTGCTGCTCTGCACGGTGTCGAGGCCCGGAAGCGGCAGCTGGAGCAGCGTCGGAAGGTACTGGGCAACGAGCAGTTGCGTACCGAGCGAGAAGAACCCGAACACGAACAGCAGCACGGTGCTAGGCGCGAATCGCTTGGACAGGATGACGGTCAGCGTCTCCTTCCGGTCCTGCTTCGCCGGGGGCTCCAGTTCGACACTGGTGACATCCACGCCCGGAGCGAGGCGTCGAAGTGTGCGCTGCGCCCTGTCGACGGCTCCGCGAGCGGCGTAGAACGCCGGCGACTCCGGGACGACGATCGCGAGCACCAGAATGAGACCGAGCGGGATCACCCCGCCCGCGACGAGCAGCGCACGCCAGCCGCCAGTCGGGATCAGGATTCCGGCGAGCGTCGCGCCGACTGTCACTCCGAGTCCGACCCCGGCGTAAGCGGCAGCCAGCATGGCGGAGCGTCGCGTCGCCGGTATCAGATCCGCGAGGAGCGTGTTCCCCGTTGCCATCGCGGCGCCCATACCGAGGCAGGCGAGAAGGCGCCAGACCGTGAACGTGGTGAAGTCGCCAGACGTCGCGCCAAGGATGGTGCCGCTGCCGAAGACGAGCGTGGCGCCGACCAGCACGGCCTTGGGCCCCCACTGGTCCGCGAGGCGACCGGCGACGAGGGCGCCGAGGCCCATAGCGATGAATCCACCGGTGACGACCAGCGCGATCCCGCCCCCGATCGATACACCCCACCCCTGAATCAGCGAGGGGAAGATGTGGCTGACGATCGTGACATCCATTCCGTCGGTGAGGAGGATGAGCGTTATGAGAGCGAAGTAAACCCAGTGGCGCCAGGTGAGGCCTATGGATTCGGTTACCTCCGCCAGTGTGCGGGGAACGTCGGTGGATGCAGGCATGGTGGTGAATGAACCTCTCTGTTCGATAGCAACGAACGATGCTGGTCGTGTTGTGACCTCGATCACGTCTGCGTAAGGAAAGCACGCCCGATACGATCCGTCCAGTACCGCATAGCTTGAGCAGGTGGCTAACGAAGACGAGAGACGTCGTTCAAGGTGCGCAAATCGGTCGTCCCCTCAACCTGCTGTCGCGCTGGACCCGATCCTGGCCAAGCGCAACATCACGAGGGCCGCCAGACGGCTGCACGTCAGCCAGCCGACGGTCGGCAAGGTCCTGACGGTGAAGGACCTGCAACGGACAACAGAAGCGAGCCGGGTGAACGTGGCGGCGTCTCGTCTTCGAGTTCGGCCGGGGCTGGTTCTGGCCCTCCCGAAAGCGCAGCACCGCCGGGCCCGGCGTTCGCAAGAAGAGAAGGAGACCTGACCGTTGCCGGGCGCATCGGGTTGCCGGCCGCCCTGTTCGTGATCAGGCTTGAGATCAGGAACCGCATATTCCTTGCATCTCTGAAATCGTCTGGTGCGACCATGACATGTCACCGAGCGCGACCGCCGCCTCCTGCGCGCGACGGATGCTGGACATCGCGGTCGCCATAAGAACCCCGGGAAGTCGGATGTGGTGCCCGAGCGTGCGGCTCGCACTCAGCGGGTCCAATGCTCGGGCGGCCGGCAATAACGCACTCATGACTGTCGCGGGCAAGCTAGTTCGAGGCCGGCCGGGAGCCGCAGATCCAGGCGGTCGTCCGCGGCGTCTGCTCGCTCCGGGGCTCAGGCCGAGATGCCGTGCAGAACGGCGTCTATGAGGTGGCCTGTCGTGTCGGCGTCCAAGTCACTGGTCTGGAACAGGAGTCGGAAGTAGATGGGGCCGTAGATGATCTCTGCGACGTGGTCGGGGTCGAGGTCGGCGCGGATGTCGCCCTCGGCCTGCGCGCGCTTGATGAGCGCGTTGACGGCTTCGGTGCGACCGCGCCAGAACTGACCCTTGAAGGTCTCGAGCGTGACGGCGTCGTACTGGCACTCGGCGATCAGTTGTGCGACCAGCTTGCCCTCCGGCCCGGCGTAGACCTTGGTCAGGGCGGCTGCGTGCGCCCGAAGTGCCTCGACGGCACGTCCTTCGGTCGCGATCGGCGTCTGCGCGATGTGGTTCTCGAGGAACGCCTCGATGACGAGTTCGGCCTTGTTGGCCCACCAGCGATAGATCGTCATCTTGCTCACGCCGGCCTGGCGCGCGATTCCCTCGATCGAGAGCTTCTGCAATGTCAGGGGGCCTGGCGGCTTGTCGCCGAGGAGCTGCAGGGCTGCGTCCAGAACCGCCTTGCGGCTGCTTTCGCTGCGAATTGCCATGGGAGCATCGTAGCGGATGGTGGCCGTATCGTATCGAATCCTGGAGATGACAGTGGTGCAGGTCACGCGAGCCTGTTAGAGTTCGGTGCGTATCGTATCGAATGGAGGATTCAATGAAACTCGGTCGCATCAGCGTTCCGACTCCCGATGGTGCTCAGGCCCGCATCGTCGCTCTCACCAACAACGACAGCTCTGTCGTGGACCTCTCGGTGGCGTACGCCGCATCCCTGCGACGTCGGGGCGCCAACTCAGAAGGTGCGCTCCGCCTTGCGCGTGCGCTCTTTCCGTCGAGTATGTCCCAGGCGATCGCGGCCGGCGACGTATTCCTCGACGCCGCTCATGAAGCGCTCGGCTACAGCGACGAGGCCACCAAGTCCGTGGAGGAGGTCTCCTGGATCGCAGCTGTCGACTCGCCGGTGATTCGCGACTGCCTGACGTACCCGACGCACATGCAGAACTTCCTGGAGAAGGTCGGCAACAAGCCTGACCAGCAGGCGTTCAAGACACCTCCCTTCTTCAAGGGCTCCGCCAGCCGCATCTATGGCACCGGCGAAGTGCTCCCTTACCCCGGTTTCACTGAGTACCTCGACTGGGAGTTCGAGGTCGGGATCATCGTCGGCAGGCAGGGTCACAACCTCACGGCGCACGATGCGGAGAAGCACATCTTCGGTTACACCATCTTCAACGACTGGTCGGCCCGGGATGTGCAGCCTCGGGAGATGGCCATGGGTATGGGACCGCAGAAGTCGAAGGACTTCGCCTTCGGCATCGGTCCAGTGATCGTGACCGCGGACGAGCTGCCCGAGATCGACGGCCTCAAGGGACAGGTACGTCTCAACGACGAGGTCATCTCGACGGTCGAGTCGACCCCGCGAATCTTCAGCTCGGCGGAGCTCGTCGCGTGGGTCTCGGTCGCGGACGCTGTCCTCCCCGGTGACCTAATCGGGACGGGAACCATGGGCTTCGGATCGGGCTTCGAACTGGACAAGCGACTCTCTCCAGGAGATGTGCTCGAGCTGGACCTGGAGAAGGTCGGTGTGCTCAAGACGCCGATCGGAGAGATCGAGACAACCCCATGGTGGCCGGACGAGAAGCCATTCGCCTGGGACGAGAACTGGGAGCGAGTGGGCTACTGATGAGTGCTGATAAGGGCGTCGGACGGGTCCGGCGCGTGGTGACCGGGGTCAACGAAGCTGGTCGGTCCTACATCGTCAGTGATGGTCTCGCGCCGAACGCCTTCCTGTCCCCGGACGTTGAAGGCTTCGGCGCATCTGTCGCCTGGTATTCGCCAGCCGGTCCGCTCACCAACGACGGCGCCGCCGACACTGCCGCCGCCGACGCCGTGGTCCCCATGTCGCCCAACCTCGGTGAAGTGATCTTCCGAGTCGCAGACTTCCCCCCGGACGAGGCATATGGCAAGGCCGGGGAGGAGCGCCTCTTCGACTCCATCACCGGCGGCGACGAGGCACGTGACGGCGCGGCTCACAGCAGCCACAAGCACTTCTGGTTCCACAAGACGGACACCATCGACTTCGCCGTCGTGCTCGACGGCGAGATCTCGTTGCTTCTGGACGACGACGAGTGCCTCCTCCGATCCGGGGATGTCGTTGTCCAGCGTGGAACAGCTCACTCCTGGTCCAACAGGACCAATCGCACCTGCCGCATGGCGTTCGTGCTCGTCGGCGCGCTGCCTGTGTCAGCGGGGGAGTCCGCGGAGGATGCACTGGCGGCGGGTCACTCGTGAGCGTTGAAGTCGGTGACGTGATCTGGCGTCCGCACGATGAACGTATCGAGGGCAGCGAGTTCCGAAAGTTCACCAAAGCACTCGTCGCCGAGGGTCTGCTTGGCGCGGCCGATCCGACTGACTACCTCTCGGTCTGGCGTTGGTCCGTCGAGAATCCGGCGGAGTTCTGGCGCGCATTGGCGAAATATGTCCGAGTCGACGTTTCCGCGGCTGGTGACAGCGACATCATGCCGGGCAAGCTCGGGGCAGAGCCGGAGGACGGCCGTTGGTTCCCAGGCGTCTCTCTGAACTACGCCGCGGTCGCCTTGGCCCAGGAGCGACGGGGCGATGCCATCATCGGCGTCGACGAGGATGGTACGCGGCACGTGCTCAGCTGGCGCGAGCTCAGGACGCGTGTCGGCGCGCTGGCAGGATTCCTGCGCGACGCTGGCGTCAGGCCCGGCGATCGCGTCGCGGCCGTCCTGCCGAACCGGGCCGAGGCGGTCATCGGTCTGCTGGCCTCGGCGTCAGTCGGCGCCGTCTGGTCTGTCGTCGCACCCGAGTTCGGCGCAAGTGCGATCGTCTCCCGGCTGCAGCAGTTGCAGCCGGTGGTTCTCTTGGCGACCGCCGCCTACGACTACAACGGGCGTTCCATCGACCGTGGCGATGTATTGCGCGAGGTGATCGCCGGCCTGCCAGACCTTCGCGAAATCGTGTGGGTGGGCGAGCCGGTCAGCGATCCTCAGACCCCCGCGCGCTCGCATCGCTGGGACGATGTCATCGCGGTCGAACGGCCCTGGGTGGCCGACGCGGTGGACTTCAACCATCCGCTATGGGTCCTGTTCTCTTCAGGCACCACCGGTGTGCCGAAGGGCATCGTTCACGGCCACGGCGGCGTGGTGCTCGAGGAGTTGAAGACCCTCACGCTCCACACCGAACTGAGCCCGGGCGACCGGTTCTTCGTTGTTGGCTCCACCAGCTGGGTCGTGTGGAACACGCTGGCGTCAGGCCTCCTGCGCGGCGCCACGATCGTGCTACTGGACGGCAACCCCGCTTACCCCAGCCTCGAGCGAGTCTGGCAGGTCGCGGCACACGAGCGGGTCTCAGTGCTTGGTGTCGGGGCCGCCTACCTTCACAGTTGCATGCGCGCCGGCCTGATGCCGGGGACAAACCACGACCTGGCGGCGCTCCGCATGATGCAGGTCACCGGCTCGCCGCTTTCCCCGGATGCGTACAACTGGGCCTATGAGTCCCTGGGCGAGGTGTGGCTGGCATCCGTGAGCGGCGGTACGGACATCGCGGGCATCTTCATTGGCGGAGCCCCAACGGAGCCTGTCCGAGTCGGGCGGCTGCAGCCGCCAGCCTTGGGCGTTGCCGCCGCTGCCTGGAACGCGGAGGGTGAACCAGTCACCGACGAAGCCGGCGAGCTGGTGATCACCGTCCCGATGCCCTCGATGCCTCTCCGATTCTGGAACGACCCGGACGGTTCACGTTACCGGTCCAGCTACTTTGAGACCTACCCGGGCGTGTGGCGCCATGGCGATCTCGTCGAGTTTGGCAGTGACGGCAGCTCAGTCATCGTCGGCAGATCAGACTCCACGCTCAACCGCAACGGCATCCGGTTCGGTCCCGCCGACCTCTATCGCGTGGTCGAGGCGCTTCCCGAGGTCAAGGAGGCAATGGTCGTAGGGGTCGAGAAACCGGAGGGCTACTACATGCCGCTCTTCGTCGCGCTGGAAACCGATGCCGACGAGGACGCAGTGGCTGCGACGATCCGCAACGCCATCCGCGGCGCCCTCTCACCGCGCTACGTGCCGGACGAGATCATCGTGCTCTCCGCGATCCCGCACACCCGCACCGGCAAGAAGCTCGAAGTCCCGGTGAAGCGCATCTTGATGGGTGCGGCGGTGGACGACGTCGTAGATATCGGTTCGGTCGACTCGGTCGCAGTTCTGCACGAAGTCCACGAGGTGGCTCGTCGGCGGGTGCCGGCATGAGCGCGACGACGCGACTGACCGGCACGATCGCACCAGCCGTCCTGGAACTGCTAGCAGCCGACAGGTCGCTTTCTTCGTTCGGCATCAGCACCCTGCACGCCCACCAGGGACGCGCCACGTTGTCCGTCACGGTCACGGAGGAATTCAGCAACGGGCACGCGTTGGCGCACGGTGGGTTGATCTTTGCGCTTGCGGACACGGCTCTCGCTTTCGCGGCGAGCTCGCTGGCGCCCGGGGCCGTGACGGCGGAGTCGTCCATCATCTACCTCACCCCCGCTCGTGTGGGCGAGGAGCTGGTAGCCGAGGCCGAGGTGCGCAGCACGAGCGGGAGACATAGCGTCGTGGATGTGACCGTCCGCGCGGGGGACAGGGTGGTCGCGGAGTTCCGCGGCCGAGGAACAACAAGGAAGGGCAAATGATGACCCAGCAGCGCTTTGCGATCGGCACATACGAGGCTGGCCAGGGCCCTTTCCCTGGGCTGGTGGTCGATGGCACGGTCTACGACATCAGTGCTTTCACAGCGTATCGGTCGACGGCGGAACTGCTGGTCGACTGGGACGCCGCGTTCACCGCTTTGACCCGGGCCGCGGAACGGCCTCCGGTCGCGGGCATTCCTGAGGGGACTTTGCGAACGCTGCCCCCGGTGAGCCCGCCGGGACAGATCTTCGCGGCTGGGGCCAACTATCGAGAGCATGTCGTCCAGATGGCGGTTGCACACAAGCTCGGGCGGGAAGATGCGACCGCAGCGGAGCTGGCTGCCGAGGCAGGTCGCGAGATCGACGAGCGCAAGTCCAGCGGGAGGGTTTACGTGTGGACCGGTGTCTCGTCGTCGATCAGCGGCGCGTTCGATGACATCCTGCTTCCAGCGGAGTATGACGACCACGACTGGGAGCTCGAGCTCGGAGTCGTCATTGGGCGGAAGGCTCGCAACGTCTCGGTCGATCGAGCTCTCGACTATGTTGCTGGATACACCATCTGCAATGACCTCACGACGCGCAGCCTGGTGCCACGCAAGGACATCCCGATGATGGGTACGGACTGGATGCGAGCGAAGAACTTCCCCACCTTCTTCCCGACCGGCCCGTGGCTGGTCCCGGCGGCATTCGTCCCGAATCCGCTCGACCTGGGCATCCGCCTGCGGCTGAACGGTGCGACGATGCAGGAGAGCAACACGGGCGACATGATCTTCGGGCCCGCGGAGCTGATCTCCTATATCTCACGGTTCGCGGAGTTGCAGCCAGGAGACATGGTGATCACGGGTTCGCCGCCAGGAAACGGGTCGCACCACGGCCGCTTCCTCCAGGCCGGAGACGTCATGGAGTGTGAGATCGACGGCTTGGGGATGCAGCGGACCCGTTGTGTCGCTGGTCCGTAACTCACAGCTGAGACACGAAGGGCCCCGCCGGTGAGCGGAATCCAGGGTCCACGCAACCCCTGATGACCTAAGCGGTTGTCAGTAGATCACGCAGACGCTCGGCTGGGATACCCCAGCCGAGCGTCTGCGTGATCGGCCGTTTGTGGGTGGTGATCTCGGCCTTGGCAGACGCTGAAGAACCTCACCTTGAGCTCTGCTGAAAGCACGGTCCCCGCAACTCCCTGATTCCCAGGGTGTTGCGGGGACCGATTAGAACCGTAGGATCCCACGCGGGGTCGCGGGCCTTCGTGTTCCGGATTTCAGCTGGGGTCAGACAGGCGGCGGAATGAACAGCCCCTTGTCCAGGGTGTTGAACATCTTCTCGGTGATGAACTCATTCATGTCGTTGGCGGTGCCCCACTGGTCGGCCGTCTCTGGTTCCATGACGTCGAATACCGAGGGGTGCCAGGTGTCCTCGTCGAGGGTGAGCAGCTCGGTGGTGTACTCCATCGTGTTGCCGTTCGGGTCGAGGAAGTACGTGAAGGTGTTTTCGCCGGCGCGATGACGACCGGGGCCCCAGAGCTTCTCCCATCCAGCACGAATCATTCGTCCCGACCCGTACATGTACTCGTCGATGCCGCGCATCTCGAACGAGATGTGCTGGAGGGCCACGTGCGGTCCTCGGGAGATGGCCAGCGAGTGATGCTGCGCGCTGCAGCGAAGGAAGTAGAAGATCGGACCGACGCGCGGATGCGTGTTGGTGTCGGAGAGCCGGAAGCTCAGGTGCTTCTCGTACCAGGCCAAGAGAACTTCGGGCTGGGGTGAGTTGACCACGACGTGCGAAAGACGGACTGGCACGTCTTCCTTCGGCTCGATCTTGCGGTGCTTGCGAGTGGCGACATCCGAGGAGACCTCGACAGCACGTCCCTCGAGGTCGAAGAACCGGAAGCCGTATCCGCCTCCAGGTGTCTGCAAGTCCTGGGGTTCGTGGATCAGGGAAACGCCTTCGACGGCGAGCTTCGCGGCCAGGGCGTCCACGTCGGAGCGGCTCGCCGCGCCGAAGGAGATCAGGTCGATGCGCTTCTCGGTTGCCGCGCGTACGCGCACGACGTACTGCTCGGGCGAGCCGACAGCTGCGAAGTAGGTCAAGCCGGTCTCGCCACCGATCGGCGACAGACCCCAATGGTCACGGTAGAACTCCACCTGCTTGTCGTAGTCCGGCACGGCGATGTCGACGTGCCGCAGGTGGGTGATCAGGCTGAAGGACATGGGAAGCTCCTCTGGAGGTTGGGCCTCACGCCGACTGCGGCGTGAGGGTGTGGGCGAGGGACGGGATGAGGCGGAGCAGTTCCTCAAAGCGCTCGGCAGAGTTCGCGGCTCCGAGGACGTAGCGGTCTGGGCGTACGACGACGGCTGTTGCGTCGTAGGCCTCAAGAAGGCCTGTCACCTTGGCGGGATCGGTGACGACCACGACGTGCTCGTCCTTCGTGAGGGCGGCCCGAACCCGCGGCGGGAGAGTGTCGAGGGTGGCAGAGGCGCACGCCACGAGGAAGCGCAACCCCACCTCGTCGTCGAGGCGGCGCTGGCCGTCGTAGGTGGGCTGGGGCGAGAGGACGCCCGCGTACTCATCGGTGCGACCAGAATGCAGACCCGGCCCGAGGATGGGGGACTTCGGGGCAGCATCCTGCGGGTTGGCGCGGATATGGGCGTCGCGGCCGGCCGCGACCTCGGGGTCGGTGGTCTGAACCAGCGTCGCCATGGTGGACGCCTGCTCGACCCACGAGCGCGCGTGCGGGCGCCGCTCGGACTCGTAGGTGTCGAGGAGCGAGTCATCCGCCAGGCCGTCAGCTACCAGGGCAAGCTTCCACACCAGGTTGGCGGCATCACGCATGCCAGCGCACAGGCCCTGGCCGAAGAGCGGCGGCGCCTGGTGAGCGGCGTCTCCGGCGAGGAAGACGTTGCCGATCCGCCACTTCTCCGCGACGCGAGCGCGGAATGTGTAGATCGCGATCCGGTCGGCCTCGAACTTGTCGACCGGAAGTACTCCACGACTCAGGCGCTCCACGCCCGCCGCAGTGGTGATCTCGTCAGAGTCGTCGCCCGGCATCACCTTGAACTCCATCCGGCATCGCTCGCCAGGAAGGTTGACCCAGAGGGCAGGCCGTGTGTGGTGGCCCAAGAACACCATGTCGCCATCCAGGCCGTTGATGTCGTGAAGGAGCCCATCGACCACGAGCCAGGGGTCGTCTGTGCCGAGCTTCTCGGTGGTGACACCTAGCTGCCCTCGGATGGTAGAGGTGGCGCCGTCTGCGGCGATGAGCCACTTGGACCGGATGGTCTCCTTGGATCCGTCCGGGGCGACGACGGTGCAGGTGACACCGGATTCGTCCTGCTCAAGCGATTCATAGGTAGCGCCCGACCTCAGGGTGACTGACGGGAAAGCGTCGAGTCGCGCACGGAGGATCGACTCGATTTCGGGCTGGTGGAACATGACGTCGTCGAACCACGCCTGCGAACCGAATGCGCCGCTGGGGAAGGCCATCAAGGTCTCTCCGGCCTCGTTCTCCATGCGATAGGAGCTCATCGGCTGGAAGTGGGTCAACGCCTGGTCAGCCGTGCCGATCGCCTGCAGGGTGCGGACGGATTCGCCGTCGAAGTGGACGGCTCGGGCGGTGTGCCACACGTTCTGCTCGCGCTCGATGCCCAGCGCACGCAGACCAACGGCGCCGAGGAGTGCGAGTGTTGTGACTCCCACGGGCCCTCCACCGACGACCAACACGTCGTAGTCGTGTTTCACGGAAGCTCCATTCTGTACTGGACGTCTCGTATCTGTCCGAGTACTGTAACCCCATGCGACGTTCGTCACAATCCCATCCGGTGACTTGGTTCACAGAACGCCTCCCATTCCTGGGAGTTGCCCGATGAGGCGCCTGGTCGAGTCGGTCTTCGTGCCTCCGGCGGCGTCGGTCATTGCCGGCCGTCGCGGGTTCTTCGCGAAGCACGGGCTCGAGGTCGTTCAGTCGCCCGTGGCCTCATCGCGTCAGCAACTCGACGAGCTGATGAGTGGCCGTGCCGACGTGGCCGTCACGGCCACTGACAACCTCTTGGTTTGGAATGGCTCAGGCGCCGACCTTGCGGTTGTCGGTCAGGTGGACGCGACCACGGAGCTGGTCCTGCTGCTGCGGCCAGGTCTGGTTCGACCAGAGGACGTCGGTGTGCTCCGCTTGGCAGTGGACGCGCCTACGAACGGCTTCGCCGTAGTTGCCTACTCGATGATGGAGCACCTCGGGCGAGACAGATCTGCGTATGAGGTCCTTGAGGTCGGTGGCGTGGCCCAGCGCTTCGAGGCTCTCGTCGACGGCACCGCAGATGCCACCCTCGTTGCGGCGCCGCTCGATGAGATCGGCCAGTCGCAGGGAATGGTTGCGTTCATGCGTGTGCGGGACATCGTTTCGGCCTACCCCGGACTTGCGATCGTGGCGCGGCGATCGAAGCTCGACCGTTCCGTTACCGGTGTTGCTTCCTACCTTGCTGCCCTCGAGGAGGCGGTGCACTGGTGCCGAGCAGCACCATTGATCGATGTCGGCGCGGAGCTCGGTTCTGCGGGCTTCGGGCCGAGCGCCGTGAAGGCCGTGTTGGCAACCCTCCCGATCTCCGTCGCTCCGTCCGACGCGGGATTCGCACAGCTGATCGCGCTGCGCCGCCGCGTGGACATGACGATCCCCGGCGCTCCAGACCCGAACCGATTGATCGACACCCGGGCGGCCGCGGCCGCCGGGCTGCTGAGGCCTCACCAAGGAGAAGTCAATGTCTGACGCTGTCATCGTGGCAACTGCGCGCACGCCTATCGGACGCGCCTACAAGGGGTCACTCGCCTCCATGCGACCGGACGAACTTGCGCTCCAAGCGATCGAGGCGGCGTTGGACAAGGTGCCCTCGCTTCCTCCCACTGAGCTTGAAGATCTGATTCTTGGTTGTGCCCAGCCCGGTGGCGAGGCCGGCTACAACCTGGCGAGGGTGGTCGGCGTGCTTGGCGGGATGGATCACCTGCCCGGGACAACGGTCAACCGCTTCTGCGCCTCCAGCCTTCAGGCGATTCGGATGGCCACCCATGCGATCCGCTCGGGCGAGGGTGATGCGTTCATCGCCGCGGGTGTGGAGGCCGTCAGCAGGTTCACGAAGGGGAACGCCGACAGTCACCCGGATACCGAGAATCCGCGCTTCGACTCAGCACGGGCCCGAAGCGCCAGCATCGCGGCAGGGGAGCGCACCTGGTCCGATCCCCGTCGGGACGGAGAGCTTCCCGACATCTATGTCGCCATGGGGCTCACGGCCGAGAACGTTGCTGCCCTCGAGCAGGTGACACGCCGGGCCCAGGACGAATATGCCGTGTTGAGTCAGAACCGAGCCGAGAAGGCCACCGTCGATGGCTTCTGGCAGCGCGAGATCACTCCGGTCACACTCCCGGATGGGACCGTCGTCAGTGCCGATGACTGTCCGCGGCCGGGCGTCACGCTCGAGAGCGTCTCAGGGATCAAGCCGGCGTTCCGCCAGGACGGGACGGTTACGGCGGCAAACGCGTGCCCCCTCAACGACGGTGCGGCCGCCGTGGTGGTCATGTCGGACACGCGGGCCCGTGAACTGGGGATCGCGCCATTGGCGAAGGTGGTCAGCACTGCCGTTTCCGGTCTGTCGCCCGAGATCATGGGACTCGGCCCAGTGGACGCCAGTCGACGCGCACTGGCCCGTGCCGGTCTCACCGTGGCGGATATCGACCTCGTCGAGATGAACGAGGCCTTCGCAGCGCAGGTCATTCCCTCTGCCCGCCATCTCGGCATCGGAGAGGACAAGCTCAACGTCTACGGCGGGGCCATCGCGATTGGGCATCCATTCGGATCGACCGGCGCGCGGATCGCCACTACGTTGATCCACGGGCTGCAGGAGCAGGATGCGGAGTTCGGTCTCGAAACCATGTGCGTTGGCGGCGGCCAAGGCATGGCGATGGTCATCCAGCGACTGTCCTGACCACGGCACCACTTGGAAGCGTGACAAGGCTGGCGACACACGACGCGTTAGATGCGAAACCCGCAACCAGATCGATACGCCGGTCGTGGAACGGCATGTTGAGCGTTGCCGCGGCGGCTGCGCGGTCGATCCGCATGCCTCGTACGAGGCATGTAGCCGCGGGTCAGGCCTGCCAGGAAGGCCATCGTCCCAGTCGCCGGCAGGCTGGTGTCGTTGGCCCCGGTAGGGGTGAGTAGGTAAGCAATGTCGCGCACAAGAGCGGCCAACGCGGCCGTCTGGGACACGCAGTGAATGAGTTTGTGGAGTGTGTTGCGAGAAGTGAGTTAATCGGGATAGCTAGCGGCAACGCCGGGCGAGACGTATGGGCGGTGGCTGCTGCCGAGGTGTTCGTTCGGCTCGACTCGAATGACGACGCCGAAGGTCGCCGACTCAAGTGTGAATCGAGGAGCCAGAAATTCTCGGCGGTTTGATGGTCACATGGGCGAAGAGGCTCCCGTGCAACCTGCGAGGCGAGGAAAGTTCAAAGGCGGCGTCGATAGCGTCGAGTAGGAATGAGACGTGGTGACGGTGCAGAGCTTTGCTGGCGGTGGATGAAATGGCGGCATGGGATCTGGGAGCCGCCGCGATCCGTCGCGAGGACCTGCAACCATCTCAGGGCCTATGGTCGAGGAGCCGCTGACGGCCGAGCGGTCGGGTGGAAAGCCGGCTGTCGGCCGCCGGCGGTGATTCCTGTCGTCCGGGAGTCCGCGGACGTGATGCCCATGGACAGACTTGGAGGCGTAAACATCGGCCCGGGGTGTGCGTTGATCCGATCTACGCGGGCACGGGCGTACGACGCACGATCGCTGTCGCGTTCGGTACTCGCCTCGATAGCCGCGTGAGCGAGCACGCCGTCCGACAGGCAGAGACACTTGTTGATCCGGCCTAGCTCATCAGGCCAGCTGTCGGGGCCACGTGCTGCGAGGACGTCAGCGGCGCGGGTGATCAGTTCCTGCCGCACCGCAGGTTCTGTCCATGCTCCCGCCGTCTGAGCAAGATGCTGATCGATGATTGCTTCGCCCAGAGGCCGGCGTGCGGCGAGGGCGGCCGTCAGGGCGTCGGGGCCACGAGTCCGAGCGAGCTCGGCAGGGTCCAAGCCATTGGGCAGGGCAGCGAATGTGGGATCGAGGTCGGCGCTGGTGAGGTGCCAGAAGGCCGTTCGGGCGGCCTTCCATCCGGCGGTGTCGTTGTCGTACGCGACGGCGATCCGGTCGCGGCCGGTCTCGAGGTTGATGTGTCGGAGTAGGAGCTTGATCTGTTCGGTGGTGAGGGCGGTTCCCATCGGTGCGAGGCCGACGGCGGTGCCTCCGGTGGCGAGGGTGATGGCGACCGCATCCATCGGTCCTTCGACGATGACAGGGAGCGCGCCAGCGGCGAGGCTGTCTCGGTTCTCCGCGTAGCCGAAGAGCGCTTCGCCCTTGGTGAAGACCGAGGTCGTGCGGGTGTTGAGGTACTTCGGGCCCGCGTAGTCGTCGTCGGTCTTGCTCGGGTTGCGGCGGCCGATGAATCCGATCACGCCGGCTCCGGACGGGTCATGGATGGGCAGGATGACGCGGTCGCGGAAGACGTCGACCCACTCGCTGGTGCCGTCGCGGTGGTTGCGGGCGCGGATCAGTCCGGCCTGCTCGAGCTCGTCGAGTGTGGCGCCGGTCGCGGTGAGGTGGGTGAGCAGGCTGCGGGGTCCTTGCGGTGCGTATCCGACCGAGAACTCGGTGTGGTTGGACAGGTCCGTGGCGAGGCGATCGGTCATATAGGCGGGTGCCCAGGAGCGGGGATAACAGGACCGGAAGTACGCCAGCGCCTGCTGATTCAGGTCGAGGATTCGTTCCGCGGGGATCTCGCCTGGTTCTGGGAAGGCGTGCTCGACGTCGGCCGGGCCGCTGGCGGGAAGCGGGGGAGCGTACGGATCCTTGACTAGTGCTGCGTAGGCGGCCTGTGCCGGATCGATCCGTTCGATGGTGCGCCCAGCGGCCGTGTCGTCGAGATCTCGATGGACCTCGGTCATGAAATTGTCGAGGTCGTCGGGGCGGTCCAAGTCGTCTGGTGCGTCGTCGGCGTTTGTGGGCGGGTCGGTGAGTGTCGCGATGCGGAGCACGATGGCGTCGGCGACCTCGTGGCCGGTCAAGCTCCCGTCGTCGGGGAGGCCGCTGATCGCATCGCGGAGGATCTCGCGTGGGGTCCAGTTGTGATGTGCACATGCTTCGTCGACGGCAGCGACGAGCGCAGGCCAGACGGGGGCGTGCCGGAGGTAGTTGGCTCGATCTTGACCGACGAGGTCATTGACGGTGTCGTTCCAGGTGGGGGTCAGGAGGTCGTACGTGTGGGCGCTGGCCTCGAGGGCCGCTGGACCGAGGTGCGGGACGAGGCGCCACCACAGGGCCGCGGCCTGGTGCTCGTCGGGAAGCGGTCGGCGGCCACACTGGCCGGTCGGGTCG
Source organism: Nocardioides sp. NBC_00368 (assembly GCF_036090055.1). Classification (NCBI taxonomy): domain Bacteria; kingdom Bacillati; phylum Actinomycetota; class Actinomycetes; order Propionibacteriales; family Nocardioidaceae; genus Nocardioides; species Nocardioides sp. NBC_00368. The sequence goes on along the minus strand of NZ_CP107970.1, from coordinate 1,947,597 downwards.
TCTGTGAGCGCTTTGGTGAGGTAGTCGGTGACGGGAAGACCGGCGCGCTCGAGCTTGGCCAGGCGCTCACAGAGCGGCGTGATCCAGGGGTCGTGGCGTACGGACTTCGGCAGTGCTTGATACCAGGCGCGTTGGGAGTGGGGGTAGGACGGGCGGGCTGCGCGTACGGCTTGGTTGAGGTCGGCTTGGTGGTCGCCCGGGGCGCCGATCCTGCTGGGACCGGTTGGGCGTCGGTCGACATCGTCGACGTCCATGGCAGCGCGCCAGATGGCCAGCTTTGTTCGAAGGCCAGCGTCGGTGTTGTCGAGAAACGGTTTGGCCCAGGCCGGTGCGGAGCCACCGGTCCAGGATCGGGCGAGGTCGCTGACCGCGGAGATAGCTGTGTTGACCTGGGAGCGTCGCGCGGTCAGATACGGACCCCAGTCGACGTCGCCGGCGAGTTGTGCCGGGATCGAGGGAAGCCAGGGGAGTTGTCCGAGGTGTCTGGATCTGTTCGGCTCGGATAGATCTGTTCGGCTGGGCGTGATCCGATCGAGCCGTGCATTGAGCACTGCGGCGGCGTCACGGGCGTCGTCGAGAGCGCCGTTGCCGAGTGCCTCGGTCAGGAGGTCGATGGGCTCGTGCCCATCGAGTGCGATCAGCGCGAGATGGGACCGCAACGTTGGCCACGCCGGGGCGTTGGTCAGGCCGTCGACGAGCGCCTCGGCGACGTGGTCGAGATCGTCCAGGCGTCGGCTGCCGAGAGTGCTCTCGGCAGCGACGGAGACCGCGTCTTGATATCGCGCGACGGCATCGCACAGCACTTGGCGCGGATCCTCTATCGCACGCATCTCGCTCGTCGCCGAGACCGGGGAGCCATCCCGTTCCAGCATCGCGATCAGCTCGTCGAGTGCAGTCGGCGGGATCAGTGCCTCGGGCCGGACCAGTTCGTGCGGATCCCCGTTGTGACCGCTGGCCAGATAGAGGTGGTTCGCGAAGCGGCCGCGGGAGAGGCCGACGTAGAGCAGGTTGCGGTCCTCCTCTCCGGTCAGGACCAGGTGGCAGGTGTCGACGGTGGCTCCTTGAGCTCCGTGCACGGTGGTGGCGTAACCGAGCTGGACGGAGGTCGAGACGTACGCTGCGGGCAGCCGGACCTGCTTGCGAAGCTTGTCGTGTCGTACGGTCATCGAGCCGTCGTCGTGGACCTGGGTCACCGTCCAGCGGTCGCGGTTCTTGACCCAGTCGGTCGCGGAGATCGCGAGCATCCGGTTGTTGGAGCGGGTGATGATCGCGTCGCCTGCCGAGGCGCGAGTGCCGTCGGTGAGGGTGACCGTTCGGCCGATCTGGGTGGGGGAGAGGGCGGAAATCCGGTCGCGTCGAGCGCGGGTGTTGAGGTCGGCGACGAGCTCGTTGGTCGGGGCGATCAGCAGGGAGTCTCGGCCGGCGGCTCGGTCTTCATGCCACGCAACGTATGCCTGATCGGCCGCTGTGCCGAGGTCGCCGACGTGGATGCGGCCGCGGTCGGCGTAGAAGGCGATCGCCGACGGGTCGCCGTCGCGGATCGCGAGTGTCGCTGCGGCCTCGGCGGTGTTGAGTGAGCCGTCGGGGTTGAGGAAGCGGCGGACCTCGGTGAGGGTGACCGCGCCGGTCTCGTGGGCGAGATCGCGCAGGACCCCGCCCGCGGCCACGGAGGCGAGCTGCTTGTCGTCACCGACCAGGCGCACACAGGCGCCACGGGCGACGAGGTGGTCGATCGCGGTCGCGAGGTCGGGAGTCGAGGCGGCGCCGGCTTCGTCGATGAGTACGAGCGTGCGGTGGTTGGTCGCTTGCATCCAGGGTGGTTCGTCGCCGTGCTCGAGGTGCCAGACGAGCTTGGCGAGGGTGTCGCTGTGCCCGACGCGATCGTGATCCGGCGGGTTGATCGCGGTGTCGAGCTCTTGGGCGGCGACGGCCTGGGGAGCGAGTCCGATGACGTTGCCGCCGGCGTCACGCCAAGCACGTGCAAGGACCTCCATTGCCGTGGTCTTGCCCGTCCCCGCAGGGGCGAGTGCGAGCTGTACTCGCTGCCCGCTCGTCGCGAGCTCCCGCACCATCGCGGCCTGGGCTGAGTTGAGAGTGACGCCGTTGGCGGCGGTCTCGGCGATTGCGATGCCGACACGTACGTCACTGATCCGGCGCCCGCCAGTCTGTTCGGCTGCGACGAGGATGCGCTGCTCGGCTTCAAGCACCGCTTTCGACGTGAACCGCTGTGCACCGTGAACGCTGTAGACAGACTCCCCGTCGCTCCGGGTCAGCGCGACGGGCACATCGACGCCGAGCCTCTTGGCCCGTTCCGGGTCGATCAGCGGGTCGGGCTCGACGAACGCGATCGAGTGCTCCTCGATCGCCCGCTCGACGACTCGATCGACCGCCGTGGCGACGTCGACGAGGCGTACGCCTGCGGTCCTGACCTGCCGCTGCGCTTCAGCGCGGAGGTGCCAGACCTGCCACGTGGCACGTTTGTCCTGAACCTTCGCCACGACGGCCGCAGCCGTCTCCCGGATCCACTTCGACGAGACTCGTTGAAAGCCGTCGCCCCGGCCGAGCGCCGCGGTGACAACCTGGATGACGGCGGCATCAGAGCCGAGGATGCGTGCGGCCTCGGACCGCCAAGTCTCGCGCTGCTCAGCCTCGGAACGCGGCGCGTGCTTGGCCCGCCGGGTGTCCGCCCACGCCTGTCGCGTGAGCCCGACGGCCTCACCCGCGGTCGGCGGACGCCCGTGCGTGTCCTGAAATTCGGCCGTCAGCTCACGACGGCGCGCCTCGATGTGCCGGTTCCGTGAGGACCACGCCACGGCAAGGCGCGGGTCGACGCCGACGATCTCACGTACGACCCCCTTCTCCTTGTTCGCGGTCGGACCTTCGCGCGGCTCGAACCGCACCCCGAGGCGCGCGATGAGCTCACCCTCGAGGAGGGTGTTGTACGTCTCCGAGAGCGTCACGTTCGCCTTGTGCAGAACCCGCCCGTCGACGGCGAGCCACCGCCCAGTTGGATCCTGGACCTTGTTGCTCAGCGCGACGTGGGTGTGCAGATGCGGGTCGGACGACCGTGAGTCGCGGTGCGTGAACAGGGCGGCGATCATGCCGCGGGTCTTGACCTGCTGTACGCCGCCCCGGCCTCGTCGGGTGAACAACACGTTGTTCTCGAGCCAGGTCAGTGTCGTCTTGACAGCGGCGTGGTGAGCTGCCTCGATCTGGCGGGCCACGTCGCGGTTGGCGAGCGCCCACAGCGTCGAGACCGACTTCACCGGTGTGAACGTGAGGTCGAAGCCGGCCACTGCCTTCGTCCTCTGCCTCGTCGCCTGGGCGAGGAAGCCAGCACGTTCCCGGTCATCGAGCGGTTCGCGCCTGTGCTCCTCGGCGAACATTTCGTTCGCGATCTGTGTGCGAATCTGTGCTCTGGCACCAGTTGGGACCGGCGTTCTCCAGTGCAGCCCGTGGGCGCGGTTGTAGGCGATGAACTTCCGCGCGGTCTCCTGCACGAAGTCCGGTGCATTCCCGGTGCAGACCGCGAACGCATTGCCCAGGTTCGCTGCCTTAGCGGCCTCGACGGGGCTCGCTCCTTGGTCGAGCGCGTCGCGTTCCAGCCGTTCGGCGTCGGGGTGGCGACCCTGGCCGAATAGGTTCTTCATCTGCTGCTCGTTGACCTCATCGCCTGGTGCGAGGTCTACGCTCGGCAGCCCTGATCCCCACCATCGGCCCGGCGATTCACCTTTCTCGGAGTAGTACTCACCCAGGCCGGTGTGGCCGCGGTCCGTCGCGTCATGCACTGCGACGCTGCGGGTCAGGTAGGTGTACCCGTCCCCGGCTGTCAGTTTGTGCAGGCCCATCACGCTCACGACGGCACCTCTGGCGCGCCAGCGCCGGACGGGAGGTGAGCCGCTCCGCTCCGACGGTGCATGAGGTGCGTGGTGTGTGAGGGGTGTTCAGGAGCAGGTCGGAGTCGAGACGCGGCGCGGGCGTAGCGGATGGCCGGTGACTCGAGCTCGACGTGGTGTTCGTCGTTGCCGGCGAGATCGTGCTCGAGGACGGCGACGAAGAGTCGGAGTCAAGGAAGGTCTAGCGTACGTAGTCCCTTGTCGGCGCACTGATCGCGGCACACACGCGGCGGACAGACGCGCGTTGAATGCAAGCGTTGATCTTCATGTGGTCGGGCGTCCGCGCGGCCCCAACGAATCATGGGCGAGGTTGGCCAGCCTCGGATTGACCTCAGTGCTGACACGCAGCTGGGCTGAGTCCAGGTTGACTAAGGTCGATCCGGGCGAGGTCATGCAGTGTTTGTGACAGTGTCGCTCGCGATGAGCTCCTCCGCGGTGGGGAGAGCGTCGCGCTCTCGTGCAGGCGGAAGTGGCAGCTCCGTAACACTGGCCAATTCGGGCACGCGCCTGAGTTGGCTCAAGTGGTTAGTGCGTGAGGTTAGGCGTGCTCGAGCGCGTCGAGGATGGCTTGCTGTGGTTCGGGGATGATGGGGGCGAAGGTCTGCTGGGTGCCGTTGATCGCGATGGTCGCGGACCGCAGTGGCCGTAGTTGGCGAACGACGTTGCGGATGGCGAGCCCGGTCCGGGCTTGGACCTCGCGGCTGACCGCGAGCGCGGTGAACACGATGGTGAGGTGGGCCTCGATCGCGTCGCGGGTGTGGTGGAACATCGGCCGGGCGCGGAGGTCGGTCTTGGACATCCGGAAGGACTGCTCGACCTGCCATAGGGCGTGGTAGCTGGCGATGACCTCGCCGGCGGGCATCACCGTGGCGGGGATGTTGGTGACGTAGCCCTTCAGCCCGACCAGTCGCCGGGCTCGGGCCAGCGATGCCTCGTCAAGCTCGGCAGCGCCGTTGCGGGTCTTGACGAACCGGGGCGTGCGGGCGGCCTTCTCGCCCGCGACGACGGCTTTGGCCTTGTTCTCCTGCAGGGTCAGCGTCCGGTTGTCGCGCACTGCGCGCTTGGTCGAGTAGGCCCACACCGCTCGCCACGAGCCGGGATGGTGCTCGGGGTCCCAGACCGGTTCGGCCTTCTGCTTCGGGTCGTTCTCGATCTTGTGCCCGGTGCGTGGGGTGATGGTGTCGATGACTTGGGCGTCGGTGAAGGCGTCGCCGTGCCAGCGGAAGTGGGACTCCAGATCGTTGGGTGCCTTGGTCACTCGCGATCCCACGATGAACCGCAGGTCAGCCTCGTCCAGGTCGCGCAGATTCGTGGCTGCCAGCATCCCGGCGTCGGCGACGATCACGATGTCAGCCAGCCCGTGCCGGGTCTGGAACTGCTTCACGATCGGGATCAGCGTGAGCGTCTCGGCCTTGTTGCCCTCGAAGCAGCCGATCTCGAGCGGGAACCCGCGTCGGTCGACCAGCAGGCCCACGACGATCTGGGGGTCGACGCGGCGTTCCTTGGAGTAGCCGACCTTGCGCAGTTCGTCTTCCTTCTCTGCCTCGAAGTAAAGAGTGGTGACGTCGTAGAGGATCAGGCTGATGTCGCCGCGGGTGGCGGCGTGAGCGAAGCAGGCGGTCGCGATCTGGTCGCGGTAGCTGCTGCCCTTCTTCGCGCCGCCCGTCGTCGCGGGCTTGGTCTTGGCGTGTGCGCGGCTCAGGGTGCGCTTCATCGTCGCGTAGCTGGCTGGGGTTCGGCCCAGGTCCTTCAACACGCGCCCGGTGTCAAGCAGTGAGGTCGGCTCTACGATCCGGGCGATCACCAGGTCGCGGAAGACCGGATCGTCGAGGATGTTGAACCCCAAACTGTCGAAGACCGTCGCGAGGGTCTCGTGCAGGAGTCGGGAGTCAGTGCTCACGACCCGACCGGGTTCATCACGCCGCGCCCTCACCGGCCGTGGAACCGGGTCGAGGACGCCCTGTGCAACCGGTTCGGACACGAGTTCCGCGACCCGCGGCGTGGGCGCGACATCCAGGTCGAGAGCGTCCTGTCCGGGATCGGCCAGCAGGCTGCGTGCCTGTTCAAGCAGGAGCCCGAGCTCGGCATCAGTGTGCGCCGAACCAAGGTGCTTCACGATCCGCTGACGCCCGCCGGCGTATTCAGCGATCTGGACCGCGGTGGCACCCGACCCGGTCCTCACCCGCCGAATGAACGCCACCCCGCGACCCTAGACCGCGCCCGCTTAGTGCGTGAAAACGTACTAAGCGTCATCCATACCCGCAGGTCAGCGACATCTCGTCCCGCCCATCCCCGACCGGTGAGCCAAGTCAGGTCGGATTGACCTCAGTGCTGACACGCAGCTGGGCTGAGTCCAGGTTGACTAAGGTCGATCCGGGCGAGGTCATGCAGTGTTTGTGACAGTGTCGCTCGCGATGAGCTCCTCCGCGGTGGGGAGAGCGTCGCGCTCTCGTGCAGGCGGAAGTGGCAGCTCCGTAACACTGGCCAATTCGGGCACGCGGTCAGGGAGCCGGGCTTCGTCCAGGAGCTGTTCAACGGTGACGAGTCGGATATCTAGGCCATCCTGAACGCGGGCCCGGGCCACCTCTTCCCGAGCGCCGCGGGTGAAGGAGAAACCGACGATGTAGCCAGCGTCGTGGCCGCCGCGGCGCATCGCGGTCTCGAAGTTGTCGATCACGTTGCGGCCAACACTGTACGAGCGTTTGACCTGGATCGGGTTTCCGACCAAGAGACTGTAGCCATCGATGCCCATATCGCCGGACTTACGAGGTGAGTGAGTGCCGAAGAACTTGCGAATGGCCCAGTTCTGGAACTCGAACGGTCGAAGTTCGTAGAGGCTGCTTGGATCCTCTGGGAGTCCGATATATCGGACGCGGGTCGCACCGGGGATTCGGTTAAGTCGGGCACTGATTATGTTGACGGCGGTGAGCGATACGTCGATTCCCAGCCATCGCCTACCAGTCTGCTCGGCTACGCTGATTGTCGTTCCGCAGCCGCAGAAGGGATCCAGCACGATGTCGCCCGGGTTGCTGCTGGCCTCGATGATCCGCCGGAGGAGGGCCTCGGGTTTCTGTGTGGGGTATCCGAGCCGTTCACGTGCGCGGCTGTTGAGGGGGCGGATATCGGTCCACACGTTGCCGATAACCGGACCCGGCTGTTCGTCGAGGTACCGTTTGAGCTGTGGCCGGTTGTTCTTCGAGGCCGGATACCAGATTCGTCCTTCTTCATGAAGGCGTTGCATCGTCTCGAGGGAGTAGCGCCAGCCCTTTCGGGGTGGCTTGTGGCCCAGCCATTCGTAGGTGAGGTTGGGGCGCTCGGTCGGGCTGGTCATGTTGTCGAGGCGGTACAGGCGGCCGTCGGCGTCTTGGTGGCGATACTTGCTTGCTACGTAGGTGGGGTCGTGTGGGCCGTGGGCCGGGTTCCACGTAACTGAGCCGGACTTGCCATAGTAGAGAAGGGTGTCCGAGTTAGGGCTCCAGCGTCTCGCGTCGTTATGTGTCGTCGTCCTAAGCCAGGTGATCTCGCCGCGGAAGCGCGCCAGGCCAAAGATGTCGTCGAGCATGACCTTGAGGTAATGGCTCGCGGTCGGGTCGCAGTGCAGGTAGAACGAGCCAGTGGGTTTGAGAACTCGGTGGAGTTGGCGGGCACGCTCCCGCATCCAGAGGATGTAATGCATGATGCCGCCGTCCCATCTGTCCTCAAAAGATCGGACCTCCGCCTCGTCGCCCCAGATGACCTCGTAGTTCTTGTTTGAGAAGAAGGGCGGGTCGAGGTAGACAAGATCAACCGAATCAGACGGCAAGCGAGAGAGCGCGAGCAGGTTGTCCTCGCGGTAAATGACACCCGTTTCTAGAGCTGTCACGGCGTCCCCCTCGGCTGAGCACTGATCGAAGTGAATCAGCACGACTGGGGCGGGGCCGTGGAATGCTGGAACTGGCGTCAAGTTTCCACTTCGGGTGCTATGAATATGCCGGACAGCGGAACAGTGTGGCCCAAGAACCGTCGAGTCGCCCCAAGGAGACCCCGGCCAGTTCGGTGGTCGTCATCGACAGTGGTTGGAGCGGCAGCAGCTTCGATGTGGCGGACATGCGACACCTCACGCGACCACCCACAGCGAGTCCTGGCCATCCTCGCCTCGATCTGGCTACCGGGAAGCTCGGTGGTCAGCATCGCTGCTTCTCTCCACGCCTGTCTGCCCTTTAAGCGAACGGGGGACGCCACGGTCGATGCATGCGTCGTAGTCGACGCGTATGGGTGCTGCCGCGCTCCGGTGTCGATTGGAGTCGCTACTTGGTCAGATGCGTGAGGTCGACAGGGTTACGGTAGGCGCCTGCGCGTGCCAGCGCCACCAGTAGGTCACGCACAGTTGCTGAGCCCTCGTTGTGCGCGATCTGGTCTCCAAACATGACTCGCACCAGTCGTTCCTCATCGGCGAGTCCGTAGCGAAGAGTGACCTGGTCGACGTAGTAGCGATCCTCGACCGATGACAAAATGGCGTCGGTGTCGTCCGCGACGTCGCCGGATTCCTCGGCGTCGATGCGAATGGACCGCGCCAGTCCTCGTAGAACGATCTGCATGAGTCGCGCATCCTGGAGGCCGTCTCGAATGGCCTCCCAAGTCGCACTCGATACGGACCCGCGGGCTTTGAGTGCTTGGCCGTAGGTGGGGAACCTGAACGCCGCGTCGCCGGTCTCGTATGTCAGCAGCTTCCCGCGCATGAACCACCCGTCGCCTGAACGGTCCTCGCCCTGGGCGCGCATCGACAACCCGAGCGATCCGCCCTTCGCCCACCAGGTGGACCACCCCTGGTTGCACAGGGGAGACAGCTCGATGTCGGCCAGCTCCTCGGCGAGCTCCTCGAGGTGATGCACGGTCACGCGTTCGGCGATGAACTGCCAGAAGTCAGTGTCGTCGGTCACCCCGTCGCTACGCAGCAGCCACGGCAAGAGCTCGCGCGCCTCCTGCATCGAGAACAGGGCAACGTCGTCGCCTGCCATAGGCAGGTCGGCGCCAAACGCGGCGGAGACGACAGCGGCAACCTTTGTCACCCTCGACAGACCCTCCGGGTTCAAGACCTCGGCCAGGTGAGCAAGCACGTCAGCGGAGCCGTCAATTACGGGCGCCGCGGTCTCCTGGTCGACCAGCCCCTGGCCGGTCGGGAGGATCGCGGACGCGACGGCTCCGGCGAGGGGTGAGGCAGAGCCAACGTGTGACTCGGTGAACATGTCGACAGTCGCCGCGTTGGTCACCAGCACGGATCGATTCTCAGGCCGGGCCACGCCGAGGCGCTGGAGGTTCTCGCTTCGGTCGCCTCGGTCCTGTCGGCCGACGGAGAGGAAGACGGGCGCGACCTCGGCGAGCCGTTGCACGTCGTGGCCGGCGGCGAGCTCGTCGTAGGACCGTCTCACGTAGAGCGGCCGCTCCTCGCGTTGTCCCGGCCAACTCAGGACCAAGTCCGGAGCCGCGCTGTGATTGAAGTGACCCGTGTCGTTGATTTTGACCGTCGGGTTCATCTCCTCAACCGAGCGGATCACGGCACTCTTGACCTGACGGATGTACTCGAACAGGTCGGTCTCATTCTCGGCTGCGGCCATCGCATCGCTCAGTGCTGCCACAGTCCAGGCCCCTCTCGCTCAAGCACTGTCATAACCTTCTTCAGCTCGCTGGCGGTCAGGGTCACGTCCATCTGCCGCTCGTCGAAGACCAAGAGCCAGATGCCCGACGCAACCGTTCGCGCCAGCTTCTCGTCGACTTCGTGATCCTCACCAAGGACATCCGCGTTGGCCTCGTCCGCGAGCGCGTCAAGCATGTGTTCCTCCGAGCGAAGGTGGGCCCACTCGATCTTGGTGTTGTCGAAGGGGTTGCTCGTCACCCACAGGAAGTCCTCAGCGAGCGGTCCGCCGAGAAGTTCAATCTGCTTCGCGTGGAAGCTGTACGCGATCGCCAGGAACCGCCGGTATTCCTTGAGTTGGCCGCCCTTGGTCCTGTAGCGCTTACACTCGACAGTCAAGCCACGCCGCTGGTGCTTGTGGCCCAGATGATGACCACGTAGATCGAACTTCTTCTTGCCGGCGAGAAGCGGGACGGTGCATCTCAACCCGTCCTCGTAAGCATTGACCGGGAATTCCATCCACGTGGTCGCTTCTAGCCAGGCCTTGACCATGCCCACGCCTTCGCGACCACGTTCCTGGACTTCCTCGTCGGGCATGCGGTACTAGGTCCTCACGTAAGTCTCCGGCGCGTGGCGCGCTGGAGATGTCGCCATAAGACTCAGGCCAATACACCCTGCGTTAGACACGAGCACGGCGGCACGTCGGGCGCGTTTGGCTGCGTAGCAGTATGGCGCAAGCGAGACGGACTGGCGTGCAAATCTGGAGAGTTGGGGGCCGCAGCATGGTCAGCCGACGGGCTGTTCTGACGGGGACAACGAGCAGGGGCCGACCCTTCAATTGCAACCTCCCATTGCGAACTTGGCGGGGGAAACACCTCCCCACGATTCCAATCCGAGCCCTTTGTGGGCGGACTGACGCACATGTATCGAGGTTCTCGTCCAGTCAGTGCCATCCTGTCGTGCTGTCGAGGGAGTAGGCGCCGGCATGGCCCGGCGCGAGTCTCGACAGCTGGTGATCACGATGGTTTGGGAGCAGACGCAGAGCAGCGCCGAGCAGGTCCCCGCAGGGTGGGTGGAGTACGACGCGGCAGAGGACCGGTGGCCGGGGAAGTTCTTCGGGTTCCGGCGGGTCGCAGATGGACTGGTGTGCCGGATCGAGCCGGGGGATCACAACTCGTTCATCGCTGACGGGTTCCAGTGGCGGGTCGAGCCGGATCGAAGTAGCCGGGATCCGGAGGCGAGGACGCCGTGGCGGAGTCGGTACGACGACGAGGGCCACGCTGACACCGTTGACGAGGCGGTCGCGGCGGCCGACCGGAGCGTTACGTACGTGACATCCGGCCGCGCGGCTGATGACTATTTCAGTGAGCTTGTCGCCGAGGCGACCGAGCGACGTCGGACTGGCGGGTTGGTGGAGTACGACACCGTCGGCTCCACCCCGCAGGCTGAGTCACGTGCGAAGCAGTCGCGCGAGGAAAAGCTCGAGGCAGTCCAAGAGAAGCTGACTGAGTCGGTCAGCGCTCTGCTGACGGGGGAGGACTGGAAGCGGTCGCTGACGTTCGCAGCGCAGTTTCGGTCGAGGTCCTGGCGGAACACGATGCTGATCGCGGTGCAGCACTTGGGAGCGTACGAGAAGGGGTTGGTTCCTGAGCCGTTCCCGACCTACGTGGCCGGCTATCGGCAGTGGCTCCAGATGGGGCGGCAGGTGATGAAGGGGCAGACGGGGTACGCGATCCTGGCGCCGGTGACGGGGAGGTTCGCGTCTGCGACTCCTGAGGATGATCGGTCGTGGCGGCGGCTTGGTCGGGGTGAGCAGCCGGCGGCGGGGGAGACGGTCAGGTCACGGATGATCGGGACGCGTTTGGCGACGGTCTTCGATGTCTCTCAGACGGATGGCGCACCTTTGCCTGAGCCGCCGCAGCCGAAGGTTCTGGAGGGGCAGGCGCCGGACGGCCTGTGGGACGCGCTCGCCGATCAGGTCACCCAGCGTGGGTTCGAGCTGCGCCTGGTCAACAGCGCGGAGGCGATCGGTGGGGCGAACGGGCTGACCGATTACATGCTCGGCGAGGTGTCGGTGCGTACGGACATGGACGATGCCGCGCAGGTGAAGACGCTCGCGCACGAACTGGGGCATCTGACGCTGGGCGGCCCGGACAGTGTTGACGCCTCGCTGCACCGGGGGATCCAAGAGGTCGAGGCGGAGAGCTTCGCGCTGATGATCGCGGCCGCGCACGGGATGGATACGAGCGACTATACGGTGCCGTACGTCTCGACCTGGGCGAGCCGGGTGCCTGGCAAGGAGCCGGTCGAGGTCGTGCAGGAGACCGCGGAGCGGGTGCGGAAGAGCGCAATTGCGACGCTGGACAAGCTCGGGACGTTCCAGGTCGGTGACGGCAGTCCGCCAGCGCCGGATGAACGGCCGGCGATCGCGCCACCGTCACCGCCTGAGTCGCAGTTGAGGAGTACGGATCTGGATGTCTCGCCGAGGGCACCCAGGCGGGCGGGGATCAGCAGGTGAGGCCGACGATCGCGGACCCAAGAGCGTTCGGCCAGGTTGTCCGCAACCGGAGGTCGTATGCCCGACCACATCCAGCGACACGTGAGGGAGTTAACCGGAGCAGAGAGGACCCGACCGATGAGCGTGAAGCTGGAGAAGGACACGGTGCTGGAGACGGTGTCGCTGCTGTTGTTCGCTGCGGTTCAAGCGACGGGCGAAGCGACGTACACGCCGGGCCTTTCGTCTCTGACCGTCGGCCTCGAGGCGGCACGGGCTGAGGTTTTGAACCTGCTTCCGTCGGGACATTCGTTCTCAGAGAAGTCGCATCACCTGGCCGAGACGGCCGAGGCGGGAGAACGGAGCGTGCTTGAGGTCCTGGAATCGGCTTGGAAGCTGGTCTCCGAACTACCCGTCGAGCCTGGCCTGACCGAGCTGGTTGTCGAGATCAGCAATCTCCTCCGCGAGGCGCGCCATGTCGGGCAGCCGTCGCTCTGAGGCGTTCCGTCGAGGGGTCGTCGAGGTTCTCCAGTCCACGCCTTCAGTGAGCGTGCGACGGATGGAGGAGATCGTCGGCGTACGGCACGGCACGCTCAAGCGCTGGGTCGATGCCCTCGCGGACCTCGACGTGGAGCCCGAGCCGGAGGCGATGTCGCTACGCGATGCGGTGCTGGCGCGCAAGACTGGCTTGGGCGGGATGACCGCGGTCAAGGTTGCGCTGGGTCTTGCTCGGCTTGGTCCGCTCCATCGGGCGGCGCAGGAAGGCGACCGGATCGAGGAGTTCCGGTCGGCGATCGGGGTCGTCCGCAGTCTCCTGGACGATGTCGATCCGAGCTCGCCGGTCGCTGGTTGGGTGCACGACCACCTCGATCAGCTCGTCACCGAGATCTCGCCGGTCGGCATCAACGGACGGCGAGTGGCCGAGATGGCGCCAGAGGAGCCGTTGTTCGAGGTCACAGCGACGATGGCTGCTCGGTATCCACTCAGCGTCGGCGAGCTGCTCGAGGACGCATCGTCGACGGCGCGTCAGATTCTTTACGACCCCAAGGCCACCCAGGCGCCGGGCATGGTGAGCAGCTGGGTGCGCGCGATCGACGCCACGAGTGAACTGCTTGCAGCACTGCCCGGTGTCGCCGCCGTGCCACCGCCCGGTCATGAGCGCTTCGCCGATGCGCTCGCGCGCTGCGCGATCGGTTTTCAGCAGAGTGTGAGCGGCGCGGGTTGGACATCGGGGGATGCTTCCGATGTCGGCCTCGAGATGGTGGTGCGCAATCTCCGCGACGCGACCGGAATCTTGCGAACCCGTCCCGACCATCATCAACCGGTCCTTCTGGAGCATGTCGATGACGTTCGCGCTGCGCGTCATTCGGCGCTGCAGACGCTGTACGTCGCCACCCACGCAGTCGGGGTCACCCTCGACGCGTTCCGCGGCGAGTCGGCCTTGCCGAGCGGGCCAGGGCATGGTCGAGGGCGGCCGGCGCATGGATGGAGGAGCCGGGTGGAGTCGTTCGAGCGGTTCCTGCACGCCGAGCTCGAGAGCAATGCACGACCTGGTCCGATGCGGTTGGGATCCGACGACACAGCCAATCGGCTGGAGGTCGCTCTCGCGTCCTGGGAAGCCGAGGTCGGACGAGTCCTGGCGGCCGGCCCCGGGCCGAGGACGGTTGGACTCATCGCACACATGCAGAGTCTCGTCGCGGAGACGGCCGGGACGGTCCTCGCCGGAACCGTCGACTCCGATCTCGTGGACCCTCACCGGATCGAGCGATCTGCCGGCGCGTCACAAGAAGCATGGCGTCGTCTCGGCCACCGCTGGTTCGACCTGGCCGGGCACACGGACCGGCCGGACGAGGCGATCGTGGTGGTTGGGCGGGAGGTACGTACGGCTTCCAACAACCTCCTGCACGCGTCGTCGAACTCAGAGGACTTCACCGAGGCGGTCGGCGTCCTCTGTGCCGCCGTGAGTTCAGGCGTCGAGATCGCCGCTCGTGTCCAGTACGCATCCGAAGATGCTCGCCTCCGCGGCCCGGCGCGACAGGTGATGCGGCTCAATGAGCAGGAAGCCGACCGCCTCGGACTCAGGTTCGAGGCGTACGTCGCCCCGTCGGCGATCCGAGAGAACAGCCTCGCACGCCTCCCGCTTCTCGTCAGTCGTGCTCTGGCTCGTGCCGGCTACGAGAACTCCGCCGCGGCAGAGTCGTTCGCCGCGGCAACTCACGTCCGTGTCGCAGACCCCGTGGCCATCGGCCCAGCGCTCCAGCAGGCGGTCCTCCTGCCGCGAGTGCGACCAACGGCGAATGTGCAGGAGGAGGCTCCACAAGTTGAGCGAGAAGTCAGGTCGGTCGCCAGATGAGTCCGGTTGATCGACGGTGTGGTCCACCAAGCCCGGCGTCGGCGTGCTGTGGACGGCATGGGCAACTCGATCTGGAACCGCACTGCCCGGCTGGGCAGTGCGATCGTGTTGGTGTGCACCGGTGCCGGTTGCGCATCTGGAGATGGCCGCGATCAGCACGAGGCGGCCGGGACGATGCGCACGAAGGACGGGCTTCGCACATTGCTTCTGCAACAGAGCGACTTGCCGGGGGAGTGGCGGCAGGTCCGGACGACAACGCCGGCGGTCGACGGTAGCGCCGGTCACGTCGGCCCAGCGGCCTGTGCGCATGCTGGCGAACGGCTCGAGAGAGCCCGAACGAGGTGGACCGGGTCCGGCGTGGTCGAGGTGTCGGTGGCGTACGCCTCAGACGCCGCCGACCTCAAGGAAGAGATCGTCTCTGCCCCTGGCGCAAACCCCGCAGGGTTGATGGGCGCACTCGACGCCATGGTCGACGCCTGCCGCCACTTCACGGTGACAGCACCCGGCAAGCAGACCTTCACCGGCGAGAGGTCGCCGGCCGACTTCGGGCAGGGCGATGGCGGGTTCGGGATGGTCGAGTCGCTCGGCGATCAGCACCTGGCATACGTCTACCTCGTCGATGACGACACGGTCGCCGTGCTGGTGCTGAGAGCCCACGCACAGTTGGCGAGTGACCCAGACATCGCTCGGATCGTCGCGGCCGCCCGCGACCGGCTCGTGGGGTGAGCGTCCCAGCGCGACCAAGCATCGGTGCTGTCGAAGACGTGAACATCGTCGACGAGGGGAGACCCAGCATGTCGAATTGCGATCGACCGTCCGTGTTGTCCGACCGGGTGACTGACCTGACCCGTGAGGTGGGCGAGCTCTGCGCGGTAGTCCATCGCCTGGCCACCGTGCTCGCCGAAATCGATGCTGGCGCCGAGCCGCGGAGTGAGCGGCGATGAGACCGATGAAAGTCGCTTCGTAAGGTCCAGAACGCCGTCGGCAACGCCGAGGAAGCCCTGCGTCACGCCGGCCTCGTGTTGATCGAGCTCGATACGGTCGCTGAGTCGTCCGTCGGCGTGCTGAACGAGGCGTCGCTGGAGGCATTCCGAGCTCGGGACGAGAAAGATCCCGTACGTCGCGCCGAGCGCCTCCACGACGTCACCGACGCGCACCTCCTGCGCCTGCGGACGCGCGCGGACTTCATCGCCAATGGCAGCCGCGATCTGATCGAGCACCTCGACCGCGCCACGGTCGCGGCCGACTACGTGAGCCGAACCTTGGAGACGATGACACCCGTCGAGGGCCACCGCGAAGATCTCGCGCGGCTGCGGGCTCACGTCGCCCGGATCGGCGCCGTGCTCACCCACGCGGTCCCGCTTGCCGAGCAGCTCGCGCAGCACGGCGACGCGATCCTGAAGCTCACGGGTGTCGCGAACGACCCGATGGACCAGCGCCTTCTCGAGACGCACCAGCGAGTCGGTCGGACTGTCGAGAGCGTCGACCTGCTGCGTTCGCTGATCGTCGGCGGTCACGCCAGCTCCAAGACCGCACTCGGGCTGACGGGCGACCTGACGTACGACCTCGCCCGAGCTACCGACGTCGGTCCCGGTGATCCGGGCGTTGTTCGTGGCCGACACGTCGCTCCGCGCAGGTGATCCGCTCGTGTCCGATCGCACTGTCCCAGGCCCGCTGTTCTGGGAGTCGAGGCTCTCAGTCTCCGTTCTCTGAGAGGTCCACCTGGTCGAGGGTCTCTGCGGTCTTCTTGGCCAGTTCGATCCGGGCCTGGTCGACGCCGCAGAGACGCAGGCACGAAGATGCGATCCAGGCGGCCTCGTCGAGGTCGATGCGGCTTCCGGCGCTGCGCAGGCTGATCACCTCCTCGACTGTGTGGACCAGCTGCTTGCCGAGCCGTGAGGTGCCCAGTCGGCCCAGCACCTCCGGAGAGGTGATCGGCTCGGCCAAACGGGCGTAGGTGGCTGCCAGGTCGTCTCGGGCGGCGGTGAACTCCTCGAAGCCCTGGACTTGGGTGACGTCGGGGGCGAGGTATCCGATGTTGTGCGGCGCCCGCGCCAAGGTGCGTACGTCGGTCAGCGCGACGAGGTAGAGGGTCGTGTCGGGGTCGTCGGTGATGGATTCGATCCGGGCAACGCTGTCCACGGTGGGCCGGATGGTCTGGCTGAGCAGTTCGGAGAGGATCTCGTCCTTGCCGGCGAAGTGGTAGTAGAGCGAGGCCTGGCGAATCCCGACTGCCTCGGCGATCTCGCGTGTCGAGGTCGCGGCGAAACCTTTGCTGGTGAACAGGCGGGCTGCCGCATCGAGGATCTGCTCACGCGGCGTGCCTGAGTGGTGTTGGGGCAGGAGGCGAGGCCGCCCGGGCCCTCCGCGTCGTTTACCGCTGGCTGGTGCTGAACTCACGCCGGTGCTCCGTGCTGTCAAGGTGGGGACGGCTACTGATTGATGACCCCGGCACCGGTGACTCGGCAGGACCCGTGGCGGAGGCGCTCGCGGGAGACTGCGATGGCCAGCTCCGAGGGTCGTCGTTCGGCCAGTGCCGGGTGTCGTTCTCAAGCCTGCTCAGCGTGAGGACCGCTCGGAATGCTCGAGTGCTGCCCTTCCGCTGCCCTTGCCCTGCCCATCAGCGCTCAAACCTGATTCAATGCCGGGGGTGGAGACGTGGACGGGAGCAGAGGCGCGGTTGCTGCGTAAGGTGGCGCTGCGGCTGAGCCTGCGTGACTTCGCCGATCGCTTAGGCATCCCCTCGCGCACCATCTCGAAGTGGGAGGCGGCCGGTTCGGCCAGGGTCCCGCGGCCGCACATGCAGGCCATGCTCGACACCGTTCTGGATCGCGTCGACTCCGCTGCACGGCTCCGGTTCGAGGCAGCCCTGGCAGAGCGCCGGGTGGCGCTCACCCATCCCGCGGCCGTGACGGACGACGTCGTCTCGGATCAAGCGCACGGCCCGGAGTTCGACGATCTGAGCCGCCGCGAGTTGCTGCGGCTGATGACGATGGCCGGAACCCTCATCGCGATGGCCGGGCTCGAGGACGGCATCGACTGGGAACGCATCGAGCACATCGGCCGGATCGGTCCTGAGACCCTCGACGAGTACGCCGCGCTCAACGGCCATCTGTGGCGCGTCTTCGCACTGGCGAAGACGAAGCGCCACACCTACCCGCTCGTGCGCGAGCACCTCGGCGTGCTGGTCTCGGCGCTGCAGCGTACGCACAGCGAAGACGTGCATCGGGAGCTGTGTTCCCTGATCGCTGACCTCTTCCAGCTCGCCGGGGAGATCTTCTTCGACAGCAACCGCTACACCGACGCGGCGCACTGCTACACCCTGGCCGCCTCGGCAGGGAAGGAAGCCGGCGCGCATGACGTGTGGGCGACCGCTTTGACGCGCCATGCGTTCATCGGCGTCTACGAGAATCAGCACGCCGACGCCCGGCCCATGCTCGACCTGGCCGCGCGGGTCGCGTCCAAGGGCAACCCGGGTCTGTCGACGCGCTTCTGGGTGAGCACAGTCCAGGCACAGGTACACGCCGGGCTCGGCGATCTGGCCGCCTGTCAGCGCTCCCTCGATCATGCCGATGACGTCCGCCACCTGGCCGGCCGGATTCACACCGACGGCTGGCTTCGCTTCGACGGCTCCAGGCTCCCCGAAGAGCGTGGCGCCTGCTACGTCACCCTGCAGCGCGCTGACCTCGCCGAGCAGGCCCTCGACACAGCCCTGAGTACGGACATCTCAGCCCGTCGACGCGGCGGTGTCCTGACCGACCTCGCGATGCTCGGGCTCCAGCAGGGAGACCTCGACCAGCTCGTGGTCCACGCCGACGCCGCGATCGAGGTCGCGAGGGCCACCGGCTCGGGATGGGTCGAGCGCAAGCTCACTGGCCTGAACAACCAGCTCGCGCCGCTGATGGGCGAGCCGCGGGTGAACCAACTCAGCCAGAAGTTGGCGTCGATCACGGCGTCATGACAACAACGAAGGAGAACGCTTTGTCGGTCGACCAGGGACGAGTCTTTCGCGAGGCTTGGATCGCCGGGATCAACAAGCACTACCCGGGCGAGCCGAAGCCGAGCTACGTGGCCCCGTGGGATGAGACCCCCGACTGGGAGCGCTCGAGCGCGGCTGCGGTCTATCAGCAGGTCCGTGCCTTCGTCGAGACCTCAGGCGGCGCGACGGCCAAACTCACTCGTGAGCAGAAGGGCCGGTTCGTAGCCCTCTGCTGGATCGGGCAGATCTTCAAGCACTTCCCCGACCCGAAGCCGTCCTATGTCGCCGACTGGGCGGACATGCCGGAGTGGCAGCGCGAGACCGACGCGGACATCTTCGAGCACATCGAACAAGCCGCGTAGCCGTACTTTGCTCGTCCGCGGGGGTACGTAGGTGTCGGTGACTCAACCGCCGATCACCGAACGGGGAGTGCCCTGACCGCTGCGACAGCGTGCGGGCAAACATGCGGGCATGGTCCATTCGAATCGCCTCGGGTGTGCTGTGGAAACCAGAGGAACGTCGCCACTTCGGAGGGAGATCATCATGACGACGACGAGGATGCAGCAGGACCCGATGGCGTCGTACTCACTCGCCGAGGCGGCGGAGATCCTTGGGGTGACGGACCGGACGCTGCGCAACTACATCGCACGCGGGAAACTGCCTGCATATCGGATCGGTGCGCGCATCGTGCGGGTGAGGCGAACGGATCTGGAAACGCTGTTCCACAGGATCCCGGTCGTTACCGGCGACCGCTGAGTGTCGGTCACGTGGGCGGATTGGTCTCTGCCGGATAACCAGCCAGGACGGACATCCTGGCAGCGAGGTCCTGCATACGGTCGGCGACGGCGTGTTGGTAGCGGATCGCGGCGGTGGGCGTCGTGTGGCCGGCTAGAGCCATGAGTTCAGCCAACGTCGCGCCGGCGATCGCGGCGTTGGTCAAACCGGTGTGGCGCAAGTCGTGGAAGTGGAGCATGGGGCGGCCGGCGAGCCGGCGGGCTTCGTGCCAGCCGTAGCCGGAGCGCTTCACCTCGCCCTTCTTCGGGCCCTTCGTGTGGAAGGTCGTCGCGGCACCGTAGAAGGGCTTGGCGTTGAGGTGGTTGCCGGTCTTTGCGGCGAAGAGCAGTCCGTCGGCGCCTGGCTGAGTGTGAATGTCGAGGTGGTCGCGGAGGTCCTGGATGAGGTGTGGCGGAATGGGTACGTCGCGGACCCCTGCTTCGGTCTTCGGCGGTCCGATCACGCAGCTCGGCCGGCACCCGCAGAGTCGGGAATCGGGTGGGAGGTCACTGGTGTCCTTTACCCGGGTGACGCCCCGCTGGACCTTGATGACCTTGCGGTCCAGGTCGATGTCCTTGCGACGGAGCTCGGTGAGCTCGCCGAAGCGGAGGGCACACCAAGCCGCGACCGGGAGCATGAGTCGGCGACGCTCGGGCATGACGGTGACCATCATCGCGAGCTCCTCGTTGTTCACTGGCTCGACCTTGTGTCGCCGCGTGGACGTCCCGCCGCCGCGTACCTTGGCAGGGTTGGAGGTCGTGATCAGGTCGCGTTCTACGGCGGTGCCGAGGATCGTGCGGAGCAGTCCGTAGGCGCGGGCGCGCTGGGTCGGCGTCCGCTTCGCAGTGACCTGATACCAGTTGTCGATCATCGGGGTGCTTATCGCAGTCAGCGGGAGGTCGCCGAAGGTCGGGAAGATGTGATTGTCCAGAAGGCGTCGGTATTCGTCGCGAGTGCGTCCTGCGAGCGGACGCCCTTTGACCTTGCGGTTGGCGAGCCACTCGTCGGCGTACGGGCCGAACTTCAGGACGCCGGATTCTGTTGCGCGCTTGCGAGCGAGCTTGCGCTCGGCCGGGGGCGTCCAAGTGCCGTTCGAGATAAGCCTGCGCTCATCGAGAAGCCAGGATTCGGCATCGAGCTTGGTGTCGAAGGTGTGCGGGCCGTTGTGGCGCACAGGGGTGGGCTTCCCGCTGGCGGAGAGCCGGACCGCGCCGTACGGGTCGTTGTAAAATGCGTGCCATCGCCCGGAGCGTGCGCCCTTGGTCGGCGGCAACTGCCGGACGCGGCCGAAGCCTCGCTTCGTCTTGGTCGTCATCGTTCCTCCAAAGTGCTACGTGAGTGCTACTTCGGATGGCACGCGGTTCCGGAACATGCCGGACGGGACCGAGTTCGCAGGATCATAAAGTCCCAGGTCGGCTGCTGGTTTTCCTGGTGATTCCGCAGGGTTCATGATCCAGGTCCGACCCCTTCGAACCCAGTATCACGCACCACCTGGAAAAGGCCGCCTGACCTGCTGATAAGCAGGTCAGGCGGCCTTTCTTCTGTCGAGACGTGCTGCGCGGATGCTGCCTCGCGTCGGGCTCGAGGTCGCACCTCGCCTCGCCCGACGTGGGCGTCGACGCTGGCGCCGGTGAGTCCGACAGCGGAGATGGTCGCCGGCTGTCGGCGATGGTCGATCGATCCAGCACATCCGAGAGGCAGGACTCGCGTGCCCGGCCGAGTCAGGGACGCTCGGTCGGCGACGCGAGGCCGTGGGCGATTGCCCAGCTGACCGCCTGGCTGCGGGTGGTGACCTTGATCTTTCGGTAGGCCCGCCGGACGTGGCTCTTGAGGGTGTTCCCGCTCATGGCGAGCCTTTCCGCGATCTCTTGGTTGGACCACCCCTGGCTGATCAGCATGAGGACCTCGATCTCCCGGGCGGTGAGCCCCGCTGCTGTGCCCTGCCGGTCGCTGCGGGGCTCGTTGATCGGCTCGCCGGCGGCGGTGAGTTCGATACTGCGTACGAGTTCGTGGGCGTGCGCGCTCATCGAGATCCAGGCTCTGGCGCCCAGTGCGTGGGCCCGGGCGTGTAGGTCGGGGCGTAGGTCTCGGCTGCAGATCAAGACCTTCGCATCGGTCTCGTGCAGCAGGTGGGCGAGTTCACGCTCGCCGGCGAGGAACAGGCCGAAGGTGTCGTACACGATCACATCGACCCGGGCGGTGTGGCAGTGGGCGCATGGAAGTGCGGTCACCGCCACGCGGTCGGGATAGTCATCGAGCATCGTGGTGAGCCCACGCCTGACGACCTCCTGCGGACTGATCACCGCAACTCGCACCAACTTCGGCCCGGTCACATCCTGACCTTCTCAGAACGGAGCGGGTGGCGTGGCCGGAATGGCCGTTTCCACGGGCACGCGGGTTCTCGAATCGGACGTTCGAGGCTGACCGCGAGTTCGGCTCAGGCGACTGTGAAACACGATGATCGGTTGCATGTAGGGGTGGGGGCGCGACTACCGTGGGTTCACCCGATGAAAGGTCTGGGTGACTTCTTTCCTGCCGCAAGGTGCGGAAGTGACACCACGATGGCGTCGTCGGGTGCCGCGACCTCGACACCTGCTCGGGGTCGCGGCCCGGCGCCCCGATGTGGCGTCAGGTGTCAGCCCTGCTCGCGGCTCAGTGACTGCGGCGGCAGGAGCGGGTGCGGCTGGAGGTCGACACGACGTACGCCGCACCGGGCGCAGCGCACGTAGAGAACTCGACCCTCCGACGTCTGATGGCTGGACTCGGTGAGCCAGCCGTGCTCGTGGAGGGCGTCCACGTCCCGGGACTGTTCGATTGCGCTGTCGGTCATGGTCGCCACTTTGCTGTAATGGTCTTATGCATCTCAACCCTTACGGCGAGTACGCCGTGCTGATGGCCGGTTCGCTGGCCGACGACTGGCCCGAGGACCGGGCCGGGATCGAGGCTCGGACCCGGGAGTTCGGGATGACGATGGACTTCGGTGAGTCTGCGGACGACCACCGACGTACTCGGGAGGTGATCGACGAGTGGCTCCGTGTCGTCGATGCGCAGGAGCCGGCGGAACGGGCGCGGTTGCTCAACGAGCTGATGGCGCAGGCGACCGCGTACCCGAGGCTGACCGACCACGACGAGGAGGGGTGGCACATCCACTTCCGTGACGACACCAACGATTCGCTTCCCGACGTGCTGCGAGCGGTGATCAGCGTGGGCACGGCGCTGCACCTGACCACTCGCGGGATCCACCGCCTGAGCAGGTGCGCCGCGGGGCAGATCGAGGGGGACTCGTGCACCGCGGTGGTCGTGGACGTGACCCGCAACGGACGCCAGCGCTACTGCTCGGTCCGCTGTGCCAACCGGGCTGCGGTCCGCCGCCACCGGGCCCGGCGATCCGGCGTCAACTGATCGGCCCTGTCGAGATCAGTGACGACTGGGGGAGGCGCGGGGCAGACTGGGCCCATGATCTCTGTGCCCGACAGAGGCCGTCCTGAGCTGCGGGTGCGTCTCTCCGCCGAGGCCGCCAGCGTG
Organism: Nocardioides sp. NBC_00368; assembly: GCF_036090055.1. Classification (NCBI taxonomy): domain Bacteria; kingdom Bacillati; phylum Actinomycetota; class Actinomycetes; order Propionibacteriales; family Nocardioidaceae; genus Nocardioides; species Nocardioides sp. NBC_00368. Next base: position 1,924,965 of record NZ_CP107970.1, on the reverse strand, counting down.
CCCGGTGCGCGCAGATTCGTCACCGACGGGCTCCGGGAGTGGGGCCGTCCGCATCTGGTCGACGACGCCGCCCTGTGCGTGACCGAGATGGCGGCGAACTCCGCGCTGCACAGCGGCAGCCCCTACATGCAGGTCCGGATGCGTGATCTCGAGCCCGGGGTGCGGCTCAGCGTCGAGGACGACGGCGCACTGGTTCCGCTCCCGGCCGTGGCTCCGCCGCCCGTCGAGAGTCAAGGCACCACCGGGCGCGGGCTGGCGATCGTGTCGGTGCTGGCGAAGTCATGGGGGATCGAGGAGCGTGTCGACGGCCGGAGGATCTGGGCAGACCTCGTCGGCGACGGGGTCGAGCACGACGTACGACCTCCCGCGGTCGAGTTCGGCGAGCAGCCGATGGCGGAGCCGGTCGTCCTGCCAGCGGACTGGGTCACCGTCCGGTTGCCTCGCTGCCCGGTGCAGCTCGGTCTCCAGATCGACCAGCGCCTCGACGATCTGGTCCGTGAGCTCCAGCTCATCGACTCCGACGACGGCCCGACCCCGCCGCGCGAGCTCGGCCAGCTCATCGAACGCCTGGTGACCCGGCCGGCCTTCGCGCGTCACATGGGTCGTCGGATCGCCCTGGACGCAGCCGCGGCGGGGCTGGAGTACGTCGACATCGAGATGACCCTTCCGCGCGAGATGGCGCCCCTGCTCCGTGAGCTGCTCGCCGCGGACAACCTGGCCGACGAGATCGGCGAGACCCACCACCTGCTCACCCTGCGCTCGACGCCGGAGATGGTGTCCCTGCGGACCTGGTTCACCGACAGCATCGTCGGTCAGGCCGAGGAGGACGCCGACCCCGTGCCGTACGACGAATGGGTACGGGCGCAAGGTGGCCTGGGGTGACAGAGGCGGGCTGATCGAGCCGACGGCTCGCTACTTTCCTCCGCGGCCCCCGCCGTCGGTGGCACGAGCCGTCAGGAAGGCGATGGCGCGGCCCATGGTCGCGAGGTCGGGGTAGTCGGACTCGTCGATCCGGATGCCGGTCGAGCCGCTGAGCAGCTCGACGAAGGAGAGGAAGTCGAGCGAGTCGAGCTCCAGCTCGGCGCGGAGCTGAGCATCGTCGGGCAGGGCGTCGAAGTCGGCGTCGGGCACGATTCGCGTGATCGCCGCAGCGATCGCCGCGCGGGCGGCGGCGGGAGACATGGTGGTGGCGTCGCGGGTCATAGGTCCTCCGGGTGCTGGAGTCGTTGCTCGATGTCGGTGAGGAAGCGGGCGCCGGTGAAGCCGTCGGTGGCGCGGTGGTCGCCCGCGAGAGTCAGCGTGGTGACAGGACGTACGCCGATGAGGCCGTCCACCGCCCAGGGCCGTTCGACGACGCGGCCGAAGCCGACCAGCGCCACCTGCGGCGGGTAGATGACCCCGTGCACCGCCTCCACGCCCTGCTCGCCCAGGTTGGTGACCGTGATGGTCGAGTCGCTGAGCTCGCTGCCACGAAGGTGGCCCGCGCGGGCGCGGGTCACCAGGTCCCGCATCCCTGCCATCAGCTCCTCGACGGAGAGGTCGGCCGCGTCGTGCAGCGCGGGAGCGACGAGTCCACCGCCACGCAGCGAGATCGCGATGCCCAGGTGCACGGCACCGCCGGGGGTGAAGCCGCCGTCGACCCAGAAGCCGTTCAGCGCCGGCGTCGCCTGCGCGGCCAGCGCGGTCGCTTTCAGCATCAGCGCCGCCGGCACCAGCCGGTGGCTGACGTCGAGGGCACGGTTGCGCTCGTGCAGCCACGCCATCGCGTGCCCCAGATCGACCGTGGTCGAGAGGTAGTAGTGCGGAACCTCGCGCTTCGAGCGGCTCATCAGGTTGGCGATCACGGTGCGCATCGCGTCCGCCTTGGGCGGCTGGTGCGCCGGGTGGGTCTCCTCGGGAACCGGCTCCGGCGGGGCCGCGGCAACGGGGGCGGGCGAGGCCGCCGCGGCGCGTACGTCCTTGGCGCGGATCGGCGCGTCGTCCGTCGTCGTCACGGTTCGGAGGTCGACGCCCAGCTCGGCGGCCAGTCGCCGGGCGAGAGGAGTCACGCGGACCGATCCGGGGCGCTCGGCAGTTACCTCGGCAGCCACTTCGGCAGCCACCGGGACGTCCGCCGCGGCTTCCTCCGCGCCCTTCTTCGGCGCCTTCTTGGGCGCTCTCTTCGGGGCGTGGGTCGGTGCGACAGGTGGTGCTTCGACCTCGGGCGATGGCGCCACCGGTTCCTCGCCGGACGGCGCTGCGGAGACTCCGTTCCCGAGGACCGCGAGGACCTGTCCGACGGGGACGGTGGTCCCCGGTTCGACGAGCAGCTGCTGGACGACGCCTTCGACGAAGGACTCCACCTCGATGTTGGCCTTGGCGGTGTCCACGACGGCGACGATGTCGCCCCTGTGGACGGCGTCACCGGGTTTGACCAGCCACTCCTGGAGCGTGCCCTCGTCCATGTCGGCTCCCAGCGAGGGCATGGTGAAGTCGGCCATGGCTCACCTCACGACCTTGCGGGCGGCGGCGACGACGTCCTCGGACTGCGGGAGAGCGGCGTCCTCCAGGTGCTTGGCGTAGGGGAGCGGCACCTCGGCGGTGCAGACCCGCTCCACCGGGGCGTCGAGATCGTAGAAGGCCTGCGCCATGATGCGAGTGCCGATCTCGGCGGAGATGCTCCCGCTGCGCCAGCCCTCGTCCACGACGACGGCCCGATGCGTACGTCGCACCGACTCGATGATCGTCGCGTCGTCGAGCGGGCGCAGGGTGCGCAGGTCGACGACCTCGGCGGAGATCCCTTCCTCGGCCAGGGTCTCGGCCGCCTCGAGCGTCTTCTGCAGCGTGCCGCCGTAGGTGATCAACGACAGGTCGGTGCCCGGCCGGCGGATGGCTGCGTGGTCGATGTCCACCGGGCCGGCATCGGCGGCGATCGTCCCCTTCAACGTGTACAGCGAGCCGTGCTCGAAGATCAGCACCGGGTCGGGGTGCGCGAGCGCGGGGGCGAGCATTCCGCGGGCATCCTCGAGCGTGGCCGGGGTGAGCACCCGGATGCCTGGGATGTGGGCGTACCAGCCTTCGAGGCTGTGCGAGTGCTGCGCGGCCAGCTGCCGTCCGGCGCCGGTGGTCATCCGGATCACCAGAGGTACGTTGTACTGCCCACCGGACATGTAGAGCAGCGATGCCGCCGTGTTCATGATCTGGTCGAGCGCGAGCAGGCTGAAGTTGACGGTCATCACCTCGACGATCGGTCGCATCCCGCCGATCGCCGCGCCGATACCGGCCCCCACGAAGGCGGACTCGGAGAGCGGGGTGTCCCGGATCCGCTCAGGACCGAACTCCTCGAGCAGACCGAGGCTCACCGCGAAGCAGCCCCCGTAGTCACCGACGTCCTCGCCCATCAGGAACACCCGGTCGTCCTCGCGGAGCGCCTCGCGCAGCGCTTCTCGGAGCATGTCGCGATAGGTGGTCTCCAACGCGGTCGCTGTGGTCATGACGCCTCCTGGTCCGAGCACACGAATCGGGTCAGCTCCTCGACCGGCTCCAGCGGGCCCTCCTCGGCGGCGGCGACGGCCAGGTCGATCTCGGCGGCGATCTCGGCCTCCATCGCGCTCAGTGCCTGGTCGGTGAGCTGGCCGTCGGCCCGCATCACCGTCTCGAGCGCGTCGATCGGGTCGCGTCCCTTCCAGTCCGCGATCTCGGTCTTGTCGCGGTAGCGGTCCGGGTCGTACATGGAGTGCGCCCGGAAGCGGTAGGTCGCCAGCTCGAGGAAGTGCGGACCGCCGCCGGACCGGATGCCGTCGACCGCCCGTCGCGCCGCGCTCTCGACGGCGAGAACGTCCATGCCGTCGACCGGGGCCGCGACGAGACCGTAGGACGAGGCACGGAGCGCGAGATCGGTCCGGCCGTGCTCCTTCGCGATCGTGGTGCCCATCGCGTAGCGGTTGTTCTCGCAGCAGAAGAGCACCGGCAGCTGCCACAGGCTGGCGAGGTTGAGTGCCTCGTGGAACTCGCCCTCCGCCGCGGCGCCCTCGCCGAAGAAGCACACCGTCACCCGGTCACGTCCTTGCAGCTTGTCGGCGAGAGCCAGACCGACGGCCAGCGGGATCCCGCCGCCGACGATCGCGTTGCCTCCGACGAACGAGGTCGGCCGGTGAAACAGGTGCATCGACCCGCCGCGGCCGCGGCTGCAGCCGGTCTGTCTGCCGAAGAGCTCGGCCATGACGGCGTCCATCGGGACGCCGCGGGCCAGCGCGTGGCCGTGCTCTCGGTACGTCGAGACGATCGCGTCGTCGCCGGACAGCGCCGAGACGACGCCGGTGGCGATCGCCTCCTCGCCGACGTAGAGATGCAGGAAGCCGCGGATCTTGGCGGCGCTGTAGAGCTCCGCGCACCGCTCCTCGAAGCGGCGGATGGCCAGCATCGTACGCAGCAGCTCGGCCCGATGCTTGGCGACTGCGCCGCTCTGAGTCTGCGGAGCCTTGGTCTGAGCAGGGCGGCGGTGGGCGGTCATGACGGCCGCTCCAGGGTGGACAGGTCGCCCTCGGGCAGACCCAGCTCACGCGCCTTCAGCAGCCGGCGCATCACCTTTCCGCTGCTGGTGTGCGGCAGGTGCGGATCGAACGCGATCTCCTTCGGGGCGAGCCCGCCGAGCCGGCGCCGGCCGAAGGCGAGCAGCTCCAGCTCGAGGTCGTCGGACGGCTCGAACCCGGGCTTGAGCGTGACGAACGCCTTGACGACCTCACCCGCCACCGCGTCCGGCTTACCGATGACGCCGGACTCGAGCACGGCCGGATGCTCCATCAGCGCGGTCTCGACCTCGAACGGCCCGATGAGATGACCGGCGGACTTGATCACGTCGTCGGCCCGGCCGACGAACCAGAAGTAGCCGTCGGCGTCGACGCGCGCCAGGTCGCCGCTGAGATACCAGCCGCCGGCGAAGCACGAGTCGTAGCGCTCCTGGTCGTTCAGGTAGCCGCGGAACATCGAGGGCCACCCCGGCCGCAGGGCGATCTCACCGACCTCGTCGGTGCCTGCCTCGCGGGCGGCGCCGTCGACGATCGCGGCTCGGCCGTCTTCGCCACGGGCCAGCACCGCGGCCCGGATGCCCGGCATCGGCCGGCCCATCGAGCCGGGGCGTACCTCCGTGCCCCGGTAGTTGCTGATCATGATCGCGCCGGTCTCGGTCTGCCACCAGTTGTCGTGCACGGTGAGGCCGTACGCCTCGCGGCCCCAGACCACGACCTCCGGGTTGAGCGCCTCGCCGACGCTGGCGATGTGCCGGAGTGCGGAGAGGTCGTGCTGCCGGGGGAGATCGGTGCCGTACTTGACGAGCATGCGCAGCGCGGTGGGTGCCGTGTACCAGACGTCGACCCGCTGCTGTTCGAGCAGGCGATACCACGCCTCGGCGGCGAACTCACCGGCGTAGCTGATCAGGGTCGCGCCGTGGGTGAGCGGCGCGATGATGCCGTACGAGGTGCCGGTGACCCAACCAGGATCGGCCGTGCACCAGAACACGTCGCCGTGGCGCAGGTCGAGCGCGAAGGCGGAGGTGGCGTGGTGCGCCACGACGGCCTCGTGCACGTGCACGGCGCCCTTGGGCTTGCCGGTCGTGCCACTGGTGAAGTGGAGGAGAGCCATGTCCCCGGGGTCGGTCCGCGGGATCGCGTAGTCCGGCGACGTCGCGTCCAACGCCGGATCGAGTGCGATCGTGCCCTCGACGGCGGTGTCGCCGACGAGCAGGACGTGCTGAAGCCCCGGCAGGTCGGCGCGGATCGGCGCGACCTTGCGGCGGTAGAGGGACGGGGTGGTGACCAGGACGCGGGCATCGCCGAGCGAGAGCCGGTCCCGGATCGGCTCGGGGCCGAACGAGGAGAACAGCGGCGAGAAGACCGCAGTGTGCTTGAGCGTGCCGAGCGCGACGACGTACTGCTCGGGCTGTCGGCCGAGCAGGCTCATCACCCGATCGCCCTTCCTCACTCCGAGCTCGGCCAGGACATTGGCGAAGCGGCTCGTACGGGCCGCCAGATCGGCGTAGGTCAGGTCCTCGACCGTGCCGTCCTCGGCCACGCATCTGATCGCGACGGTGCCGCCGCGGCCCTCGGCCAGGTGCCGGTCGACGGCGACGTGGGCGATGTTCAACCCGCGGCCGTCGGGCAGGTCCGGGATACCCGCGCGCACCGACTCCCAGGAGAAGGCGCGGTACGCCTCCTCGTAGTCGCTGAAGGTCCGAGACTCTCCCTCGATGACTGCCTGCATGCCGATCCTCCTCGCGACCCGCTGTCCCTACGAATCTCGCCCGCGGGAGAGTCGGGTCGGCAGGGCCCAAAGTGGACCCGGCGAGGGGCTTTGGTCACCGTCGAGCTAGCGGGTGAGGTCGGTGCGGGCCTGCTCGAGAACCCGGTCGAGGTCCACGTAGATCTTGTCGTGCCGCTCCTTGAGGTCCTCGCGGTCCGTGGCGTCGTTGAGGTCGCCGATGTCCTCGCGGATGCGCCCGAACCGCTTGGGGACCGCGCTGCCGGCGCTGAGGACGCTCAGCTGACCGATGGCTGCGCGCGCGGCCGAGTTGTTGCGGTAGGCCTCCTGTCGCAGGGCTTCCCGCTCAGCGTGGGGGAGATCGTCGAGCCTGGCCTTGACGCGGCTGTAGGTGACGCGCTCGAACTCGTACAGGCTCGCCGCGCACTCGCCGTACACGCGGATCCTGGCGTCCAGCAGCTGCAGGTTGCGGTTGTTCCGGTGCTGCCAGTACGCGCCGAGCCCGGCACCGAGAAGGGTGGCGAGGAGACTCGTCGCGGCCACGATGACAGTGGTACTCACAGCGGAAGACCGTAGGGCATCTGAGCCCGCCGCGGGTGCGTACGTCGAGATCGTCACGCCGATGCCAAGCAACCTCAGACGTGGTCCAGCGCGGCCGTGCGGCGTCGATCACAGTCAAACGAGGTCTACGGGTTAGGTTCTGCGGCGGCGTTTCCCCCGATTATGGAGTTTTGATGTCAGACCTGACCTACCAAATGCTTGCGCTCGTGGCCTACATGGTCGCGATGCTCGGCATCGGCGCCTGGGCCTACCGGCGCACCTCGAACCTCGACGACTACATGCTGGGCGGCCGTGACCTCGGCCCGATGGTGAGTGCGTTGAGCGCGGGTGCCTCGGACATGTCCGGGTGGCTGCTCATGGGCCTGCCCGGCGCGATCTACGCGACCGGGCTGATGGAGGGCTGGATCGCCGTCGGCCTGACCGTCGGCGCCTGGCTCAACTGGAAGGTCGTGGCGCCGCGGCTGCGGACGTACACCGAGGTCTCGGGCGACTCGATCACCGTGCCGAGCTTCCTGGAGAACCGGCTGAAGGACAGCTCGCGGCTGCTGCGGATGGCCTCCGGCGCCGTCATCCTGGTGTTCTTCACCTTCTACGTGTCCTCGGGCATGGTCGCCGGCGGCGTCTTCTTCGAGAGCTCGTTCAACACCGACTACCACACCGGCATGCTGGTGGTGGCCGCGGTCGTGGTGGCGTACACGCTCTTCGGTGGCTTCCTCGCGGTCTCCTACACCGACTTCGTGCAGGGCGCGATCATGCTGCTCGCACTGATCCTGGTGCCCGTCGTGGGTGTCTTCGTGACCGGCGGGCCGGCTGAGACCTTCGACAGCATCCGCGCCGTCGACCCGTCGCGGCTGAGCATGCTCGAAGGCGCGACCGCGCTCGGTGTCATCTCGGCGGCGGCGTGGGGTCTGGGCTACTTCGGCCAGCCGCACATCATCGTCCGGTTCATGGCCCTGCGTACGGCAGGAGAGGCCGCCTCCGCGCGGCGCATCGGCATCGGCTGGATGCTGCTGAGCCTCTTCGGCGCCGTCGGCACCGCGCTCGTGGGCATCGCCTACTTCCAGCAGAACCCCGACGCGACGCTGAAGGACCCGGAGGCCGTCTTCATCGTCCTGGGCCAGATCCTCTTCCACCCGCTGGTCGCGGGCATCATGCTCGCCGCCGTGCTCGCCGCGATCATGAGCACGATCTCCTCCCAGCTCCTGGTGACCTCCTCGGCGCTGGTCGAGGACCTCTACAAGGCCGTCTTCAAGAACGACGCCTCCGACCGCCAGCTGGTCCTGTTCGGCCGGCTCGCCGTGCTCGGCATCGCTGTCGTGGCGGCGTTCCTGGCCTGGCCGAAGACCGGCACCGTGCTCGACCTGGTCGCCTACGCCTGGGCGGGCTTCGGCGCCTCCTTCGGCCCGATCATCCTGCTCGCGCTGTGGTGGCGAAAGCTCACCGCGCCTGGTGCGCTGGCCGGTCTGGTCGTCGGTGCGGTGACCGTCGTCGTGTGGGGCAACATCGAGGCCCTCAGCTCGCAGATGTACGAGATCGTGCCGGGCTTCGTGCTCAACACGATCGTCGCCGTGGTGGTCAGCCTGGCCACCTACAAGGAGAACCCGGACATCGAGGCCGAGTTCGACGAGGCGATCCGCCTGCTCGAGGCCGACGGTTCGCGCGAGGAGTCGGCGCGGGTCTGATCCGACGGGCCCGGGATCGCGTGGAAACCGCGATTCCGGGCCTGATGGCGTACCGTGAGGGATGTTGAAGGGACGGCTCTGCAAGTCGTCCTGGCCGCACACGAAGTCGCGGCTTGTATCTCTTTATCCTGGTTTTCGGTTCGCTGGACATCAGCACAGATGGATGTCTTCAGCGGCTCGGGGCACAGTGTCCCGGCACCGAACAAAGGAAAAGATCATGGCTCAGGGCACCGTCAAGTGGTTCAACGCTGACAAGGGCTTCGGCTTCATCGCGCAGGACGGCGGCGGCGAGGACGTGTTCGTTCACTTCTCCGCCATCCAGACCAACGGCTACAAGTCGCTCGACGAGAACCAGAAGGTCGAGTTCGACGTCACCCAGGGCCCCAAGGGCCCGCAGGCCGAGAACGTCCGCGTCTCCTGATTCACCACGAGGGGCCCCGACCGCTGCTGCGGTCGGGGCCCCTCGTGCGTACGCGCCCTCGGGTCGCCCCGGTCAGTGCAGGTGCGACTGCCAGTCCTGCGGGACGCGATCCGCGGGTGCCGGTGCGGCCTGCGACTCGGGCCGGCTCGTCGGCGCGGCCAGCTCCGGACCCTGGAGCGCCTCCTGGTTCTCGAAGTCCCAGAACCACGTCTCGCCGGGCTCGAAGCTCTGCATGTAGCGGTGCCCCGTCTCGCGGAAGTGGTGGCTGGCGTGCTGCGCCGGGGAGCTGTCGCAGCAGCCCACGTGTCCGCACTCGGCGCACCGCCGAAGGTGGAACCACCAGCCGGAGTCGCTCGAGAGGCACTCGGCACATCCGGTGCCGGATGGCGGGGCAGCGACGTCGATCCCTGGTGTGCCGGTCATGGCGCTCACGTTACCGGGCCGGGCCCTGCTGCGTTGGCCGCCCGCCGAACTCCCAGCGGTGGACCTCGATCCCGACGTAGGGGTCGGGGGAGAGGATCGCCCGCGCGACCGGCTCGGATGCCGCCTCCAGCAGCACGGCCGCGCCGAGCACCGCGGCTCCGTCGTCGGAGAGCAGCGGTCCGGCGGCGATCAGCGCGTCGTTGTCCGGCAGGTCGAGGCGGTCCGTCGTCGGCTCCGTGAACCCGAGGACGAGGTAACGGTCGCTGCCGGGCCGGCCGTCGTAGTCCCACATGGTCCGGCCGAGGGAGTTGCTCCACCGTCGCAGCATCACGTCGCGATAGGCCCCCGCCTGGTAGCCGGGCTCCTCGAAGGCGAACGCGCGGGCGGCGGAGGCATCCGGGAGGTCGAGGATGTGCACGCTGCCGGTGAGGGTGTCGTCGTCCAGGAAGGTCGGACCCCGGGCGATCATCGTCTCGGCGAAGGCGTCCATGTAGGTCCAGTGCTGCTCCACCATCTCGGTTCGCAGCGGTGTCGATCCCGGACGGTCGCGGTGGTAGCAGAAGAACTCCATGGCGCTGAGCGTCACGGGCCGCGGCGTCCCGCGCAATCGGTTTATGTCGGCTGGTCCTAGGGTGGAGCCGAGGAGGGCTGACATGGTGAGCGATCGCGACCGAAACGAGCAGGGCCGGGCACAACAGTCCCGGCCGCGCGACGCGCTCGGACGTCCGCTGTCCTACGGCGAGGTCGGCGTCGAGCCGATCTCCGAGGAGCCGCTCCCGCCGGAGGAGACCCTGGCGTACGCCCGTGAGCTCCTGGACGCCGGCCGGCCGTTCGCCGCCCACGAGGCGCTCGAGGTCCGGTGGAAGTCGTGTCCGGACGAGGAGCGCGAGCTGTGGCAGGGACTGGCGCAGCTGTGCGTCGGCCTGACCCACCACGAGCGCGGCAACGCCGTCGGCGCCTCGCGACTCATCGAGCGGGCGGCGCGGCGGCTGAAGGCGTACGAGCAGGGCGACGGTCCCACCTACGGTCTCGACCTCGGAGCACTCATCGCCTGTGCCCGAGACCGGGTATAGCTCCGAGTGCCTATTGACCCCAAAGGTCGTCGCCGTGCTTTGGTGGATCCATGACGCGCACGGTCGAGGTCGACTACCTGGTGGTGGGCGCCGGCGCCATGGGGATGGCGTTCACGGACGCCCTGATCGAGCATGCCGACGTACGGGTGGCGCTGGTCGACCGCCGCCACGGCGTCAGCGGACACTGGCTGGAGGCGTACCCGTTCGTACGTCTGCACCAGGCCTCCGCCTTCTACGGCGTCGCCTCGACCCTGCTCGGCGGCGGGCAGCTGCAGGAGCGCGGACCCGAGGCGGGTCTTCAGGAGCGGGCCGCGCAGGCGGAGATCTGCGCCTACTACGCCCGGGTCCTCGACCGGATGGTGGAGTCGGGGAAGGTCGAGTTCTTCCCGAACAGCGAGTACGTCGGCGACCGCACCGTCGTCTCGCACATCTCGGGGGAGCGCCTCGAGATGCCCGGGGCCCGGGTCGTCGACGCCCGCTACCTGGCTCCCAGCATCCCCGCGGAGAAGCCGCCGCCGTTCGGCGTCGCCGAGGGCGCCCGGGTGCTGCCGGTCAACGAGCTCGCGCGGCTCGAGGAGGCGCCGAGCCAGTACGTCGTCGTCGGCTCCGGCAAGACCGCGACCGACGCGTGCATCTGGCTGCTCTCCCGCGGCGTCGACCCCGATGCGATCTGCTGGGTGCGCCCGCGTGACCCGTGGATGTTCAACCGGGCCGTCGTCCAGCCCGATCCCGCGATCTTCCTCGGCATGGCCGCCGACACCATGCAGGCCGCCGAGCAGTCGACCTCGCCCGAGGACTTCTTCCTCCGGCTCGAGGCCGCCGGCATCATGCTCCGCATCGACCGCACCGTCATGCCGACGATGGCCAAGGCGCCGACGCTGGCGACGTGGGAGCTGGAGAAGCTGCGTACGCTCGAGAACGTCGTACGCCGCGGCCACATCCGTCGCGTCGACCGAGGTTCCCTCACCCTCGATGAGGGCACCGTCGCCGTCGCCGACGACGCCCTGGTCGTGCACTGCGCCGCCGACGGCCTGAAGTACCCGCCCCTGGTCCCGGTCTGGGGTCCGGAGACGATCACGCTCCAGCCGATCCGGGCCGGGTTCCCCTGCTTCGGCGCCGCCGTCACCGGCTACGTGGAGGCGACCCGTGACTCCGAGGCCGAGAAGAACAGGCTCTGCCCGCCGAGCCCGTTCCCCGACACGATGGCGACGTGGGCGCGGATGAACGTCCTGGGCACCCAGGCAGCCATGTCGTTCTCCTCCGAGCCGGACATCAAGGCATGGTCGGACCGGGTTGCGCTCAACCCGGCCCGGGTCCCGCCGGGGTATCCGGCATCCGCAGCGCTCGACGACGCGCGGGAGCGGCTGGCGAAGCACACCAAGCCCGCTCTCGCCCGGCTCGCTGAGCTGGCCGGACCGAGCTGAGCCGACGCGAGGGCTCGGGTCTCAGTCGACCGGTGGGGGACAGGCGATGCGGACGAACTCGTCGTACTCCTCGGCGAGCTCGGTGGCGACCTCCGCGAGCTGCGCGAACCCGGCCTGGCTGGCGCTGCGGGCCTCGGCGTGCATGAGGGCGGCCGACTCCTTGTACTGCGCGCACAGGACTGCCAACGGCGCCGGCGCGGGTAGCGACTCGGGCCGGTTCCGTTCCTCCTCCGGCAACGCCTTCCAGTCCTGGTTGGCCGACTCGATGGCTGATCCCAGCCGCTCCACCGCGTCGCGCGGGATGTTGGTCGTGTCCATCCTGCTGGCGGAGAAGCCGTTGCCGATCTGGTTGCCCTGGTTGGGGCCGTCGAATCCCGACGACCCGGTCGGGTCCTGCTCGCCGTTGCCGCCGTAGCGGAGCCAGCGCAGATCACCGTTCGCGTCGACGAAGTAGAAGATCCGCGCAGGCGCCGGCTGTCCCTCGAGGCCGGCGCGGTCGGTCATCCCGCCGAACAGGTGACGCACCGTGTCGAAGCCGTTGCCGATCTGATTGCCCGAGTTGTTCTCCACGAACCCGTTGGTCCCGGACGGATCGAGCTCGCCGTTGCCCGTGTAGCGGAACCAGAGCATGTCGCCGTTGTCCCGGATTGCGAGGAATGCGCCGTCGCCGACGCCCACGATGCGGCGGAAGCCGAGGAAGCCGTTGCCGATCTGGTTGCCCTGGTTGGGCCCGGGGAATCCGCGGACCCCCGTAGGGTCGTGCTCGCCGTGGCCCTCGTACTGGAACCAGAGCAGATCGCCGTTCTCGGCCACGGCGAAGATGGTCGTCGCCGTGGTCTGTCCTTCGCGCGGAGAGACGAACAGGTGGCGGAAGGTGTGGAAACCGTTGCCGATGACGTTGCCGGGGTTGTTCTCGACGAAGCCGTTGGTCCCGCTGGGGTCGTGCTCGCCCGCCCCGGTGTACCTGAACCAGGTGAGATCCCCGTTGGGCGCGACAGCGAGGATGATGCCGTTGCCGCCGCCCATGACATGGAGGAACTTGTCGAAGCCTCGGCCGATCTGGTTGCCCGAGTTGTTTCCCACGAAGCCGTTCGCGCCCGTCGGGTCCTGCTCGCCGAACCCGTCGTAGCGGAAGTAGCGCAGGGCGCCGTCGTCCTCGACCGTGAAGAAGCGGCCGACGTGGGGACGCGCGACGCCCGGAGGCGCGGTGCCGTTACCGGTGTAGATGATGTGCCGCATGGGTAGGCCTCCGATCGCCCGCTGCCTTTGCTCGTCAGCGTTTCAGTGGGCGCCTTCGTGGGCATCGCCCAGATGGAGGATCTGCGGAGCGGACTCAGCGCTGCTGCCCCAAGCCGATCCGAACCAGGGTGGCAGACTGCACGATCGCACCGATCGCGGTGCCGAACGCGCCTAGGACCAGCGCGATGTAGATCATCCACTCCCAGCCGCCCCAGTGCCCGTCGAGATCGAACGGAAAGATCTGCCAGATCCGCAGCACGGACACGAACCCGACCAACGCGTTGACCAGCTCGCCGGTGGCTTTCACCGCCGGCCGATCGTCGGCGACGTACGCGAGGTTGACCAGGACGCCGGTCGCGATCGAGGCGTAGACGAACGGCAGCACATCCGTGGTGTCGTCCGTGAGGAACGGTACGGCGTCCCATCCGGGCCATATGGCGATGAGCCAGGCCAGGATCAGGTTGACCAGGATGGCAACGACGTACCCGAAGCGGCGCGTCCGGGTTCGTGGTTCGCGGGCTGTGGCAGTCGTCATGGTGGACCTCCTTCATCATTCATCGTCGCGCCGCCCCGGAGGCGAAGGGAGGGACCTTCGATTCCGTTCGGCAGGACCTTGGCTGCCGTTCGGCGCACGTGACGGGCATCCGTCACCGAGGGAGAGGACGAAGTCCCCTCGTCGGCCGCGACCTGATCGCGTTGCCTGGGAGGCACCAGATCGTCACCCGTCGTACGAGAGGGATCCGCCGATGACCACGGACGCGCCGAAGTCGATTCCCGTCGACTCCCCGTCAGGACCCCTGCCGCCCGCGACCGCGTGGCGTGCGGTGGCTCGCTGCGTCGTCGAGTCGGCGCGGATGCTGACCACCGGGGTCGTGCGCTGGCCGCGCCTCAACGTGGGCCGTCGACTGCGGTTCGCCGACGGGACCACCGGCGGGGTGTACCGGGAGACGGCGGTCGCACGGGAGCCTCTCGAGCCGTGCCTGCTCGTCGTGTGCTTCCGGCTCCGACTGGTCCGCGGCCGCGGGCACACGCTGTTCCGGTGGGAGAGCTGGCTGAACACCCCGCTGTTCGTCGGGTTTCCGGGATTCGTCTCCAAGCTCTGGCTGGCCGACGACGAGCAGGGCCGCTACCGGGGTGTCTACGAGTGGGACGGAGCAGACCGTGCCGAGCACTACGCCCGATCGCTGTGGAGGGTGCTCGCGCTGGTGAGCGAGCCGGGGTCGATCGACTTCCGGGTCGTGCCCGGGCTGCATCGTGACGAGGTCCTCGCGGATCCCAGCCTGCTCGGCAGCCTCGGCAGCCTCGGCCGCACCGAGCCTGCAGCCCCTGACTGGTGGCGTCCGGCCAGCACGTCATGAGCCCACCCGACGTGCTCGTCGTCGGGGCCGGTCCTACCGGACTCACCCTTGCCCTCCAGGCCCACGAGCACGGCGCCACGGTACGCGTGGTCGATCGTCGGAGCGAGGCGTTCCGACGCTCGCGGGCGATGATCGTGCACTCTCGGACCCTCGAGTGCCTTCGCCCGCTCGGGGTGACGGCAGCCCTGCTCGACCGCGCCGACCGGACCCCGCGCGCGCAGCTCCACCTCGGTAGCCGGGTCGTGGACGTCAGGCTGGGGGAGGCGGCCATGTCAGGTACGCCGTACCCGCATCTGACGATGGTGCGCCAGGCGGACGTCGAGGAGGTGCTGACGCAAGCCCTGAGTCGGCGAGGCGTCGAGGTGGAGTGGGGAGTCGAGCTCGACGCGGTCGACGTGACGGGCGGGCAGACGCGTGCGACTCTCACATCGGCGGATGGTCGAGAGCTGGTCACGCCTCGGTACGTCGTCGGTTGCGACGGCCCCGGCAGCAAGGTGCGTGACTCCGCGGGGATCGCCTGGGAGGGCGGCCCGTACCGTGAGGAGATCGTGCTCGCCGACCTCGAGCTCGAGGCCGGTCTCACGCCGGACGTACTCCACGTGGTCGCGGGTCGTCGAGGCCTGCTGTTCCTGTTCGCGCTCGGCGAGGGAGCGACGTGGCGGCTGCTCGGCACCCGCCCGGCCCGCGACGGGGGCCAGCCGTTCGGCCAGCCCGGCGAGGCCGTACCCGCTGCCGAGGTGCAGGCCCTCATCGACGACGCCGGGCTGGAGGCGCAGGCACGGGAGATGCCGTGGTCGGCGAGCGTGCGACTCCAGCACCGCGTGGCCCGACGGTTCCGGCAGGGGCCGCTCTTCCTCGCCGGCGACGCCGCGCACACGCATTCACCCGCCGCCGCCCAGGGCATGAACACCGGCATCATCGACGCCGTCAACCTCGGCTGGAAACTCGCGTACGCCGACCACGGATCGCCCGCGCTGCTCGACTCCTACGAGCACGAGCGCCGGCCGGCGGCACGGCAGTCGCTCGCCCTCACCCACGCGGTCTTCTTCGCCGAGGCATCCACCCACCCGTTGCCGCAGCTCCTGCGAGGCAGGGCGCTGCCGCTCTTCGCTTCCGCGCTGCCCGCGGTGCTGCGACAACCCCGCGCGATGGCTGCCGTCATCGCCCTTCTCTCCCAGCCCTGGGTGCGCTACCCGGGCAGCGCACTGTCGGTGTCCGACGGTCTCCTGGCCCGGGGACCGCGCCCGGGCGACCGGCTGCCGAACCGCGCCGTGACGTGCGGCGATCGGCAGGCGCGGCTGCACGATCTCACGGCCGCGCCCGGCGTACATCTGCTCCTGGCGCGCGAGGCGGAGTGCGCCGAGCTCGGCGGTCTCGGTCCACGGGTCACCGTCCACCGGATCGACAGCTGGCCCGGCACAGGCATCACCGCCGTACGTCCCGACGGTCATGTCGGCTACCGGTCGTCGCGTGGCGCGCACGCTCTCAGCGACTGGCTGAAGCTCGTCGGAGCGGCGTGATCGCCGTTCCGTCCCGTTGGCCGGACCTGATGCCGACCCAGGCGGCGTCGATGCTGACATAGGGGTTGGGCCGGGTGTGCCCGGTGGGTCCCCAGTCCGCGAAGATGCCGCCGCTGGCGACGACGTCGACGGTGCGAGCGGTGCGGATCTCGGCAGGGTAGCCACCGTCGGGGAGTCGTTTGCTCTCCAGCAGGGCCAGCGCGTCGGCGCAGCGGGGGTCGCCGATGTGGCCGGTCTCGGCCATCACGGTCAGGACGAAGAGGACGTCGTAGAACCGGATCGGCCACTGGATGCGCAGCGGGTCGTGTCCCCAGTCGGGGGAGATGGGGGCGCCGTCGTGGCGTCGCCACAGCAGGCGTCGCCGGAGCAGGACCTCCGCTGCCCGGTCCACGGCGTCCGCCAGGTGCGCCGGCGGCGCAGTCGAGGCGGACCGGTGGTGGCGGGCCAGGCCACGCAGCGGGAGCAGGGTCTCCTGGACCGAGGAGGTGTGGGCGGTGGGGTTCCGGTCGCAGTTCCAGCCGCCGTCGGGCCACTGCCACTCGATCAGCCGGGCGGCGAGGATCTCGGTGCGCTCGTCGGCCAACCCCAGCTCGTGCAGGTACCACAGCGCCAGGCCCTCCTGGGAGGCGCAGCGCCTGATCCGGTCGCCCTGGCCCGGCAGCACCGCGGTCGAGGGTGGGCGTAGGTGGCGAGGCGCGAGCAGCCAGGCGAAGACCTGGTCGACCAGCGGTCCGAGCGAGGTGTCACCGGGCGGATAGCCGAGCTCGGCGAGCCCGGCCAGCGTCCAGTGCGGTCCCTGCCACTTGCGGTAGGCGTTGGTCTCGTTGCCCTTTCGGATGGTGCCGTCGGGGCGTCGGTGGGCCAACATCCGCCTCACGTTGTCGCTCTCGGCCACCAGCTCACGGCGCCGTCGCTGAGCCGGGTCGTCATCACCGAGTCCGGCCAGCAGCCGGTGGGCTCGCCACGCCACCGACGGCTCCGGAGAGGACAGCAGCCCGAGGGTCCAGGGATCGATCTCATCCACCACACATCACCACCGTCGGCCGTCCTGTCTCAGCATTCAGCCTCGGTCGCTCCGACCTTGGGGGACAGGGGCGAACGGCCCCGACCTGTGGCGGTACGACCCTTCGTCCCCTTGCAACCGGCGGGGGTATCAGTCGCTCGCGGACGTACCTCCTAGTTCTCAGGAGGTGTTGATCATGTGGATGAGTCGTTCACTCCTCGCAGTCATCGCCAGCGCACTGCTGTTCCTTGCCGCCTGTGGTTCGACCGATGGAGGGTCGGAGGTGGACATCACGGACGCGAGCTCTGCGACGACCGGGAACGAAGACCCCGATCCCGACGAGCCGACGGATCCCGACGAGCCGGTGGTGGCCGTGCCGACGCTCCCGATCGGCGGCGGGTCGTATCCGCTCGACGGTACGCCCGGCGTGGTCTGCGCCGACGTCAGCTGGCTCTGGCCCGACGGCAACAACCCGTCGGTCCCCGAGGGGATCTCGGTCCGGGTCACCGAGTACGAGGTCGAGCCGGAGGTCTTCGAGCCGACTGCGGACGCGGCGTGCGACGGTACGTCCTGCCTCGACGGGTTCGTCTTCACCGCCGACTCGACCGGCTGCCAGATCGCGATGCGCTCGCTGGTGCCCTGGACCGACGAGCAGGAGGGCGAGGATGCCGTGCTGCGGCTCGGTGGCGAGATGACCTGCCCGACCGAGCCCTGCGAGCTCGAGAACGTCGAGGGTGGTGACACCGAGGTGAACCTGGAGGCGCCGGAGGTGGACCCCGAGCCGACCGAGCCGACGGACCCCACGGACTCGACCGAGTCGGGCTGAGTCATGACCGAGACGCCGCCGGCAGGGATCGACCGCTGGGTGAGCCTGGCGACGAGCTTCGTCGCGCCGGTGACCGTGATCAGCGGCGTCCTGTTCTACTTCGGGTACGTCGCGGCCCGCGCCCAGTACGACTACTTCGGCCTCGACGTCGACGTCATCGGACTCAGCACCCGGGCCTACGTCATGCGCAGCCCACAGCCGCTGCTGACCCCGATGCTGGTCCTGGTGCTGGGTGGCGTCGCGGTGGTGGCCCTCCACCGCTGGGTGGGCCGACACGACACCGAGAGCTGGTTCCGCCGGGTGGTCACGACCGTCCTCGGCACCGGGCTGGTCCTCCTCGCGGCCGGGACGGTGCTGCTGGCGGCGTACTCCGTGATCGGCGGCTGGGCCTACTACTCCCTGCTGACGCCGGTCCTGCTCGGTGCCGGCGCGGCGCTCGTGGCGTACGCCCTCCGGTTGCGCGGCAGGTTCGAGCCGCGGGTCGCGCTGCTCTGGGTGGGCGTCGCCGCCTGCGTGGTCTGGGCGACGGCCACGACCGCGCAGTGGACCGGCCGTGGGCTGGCGATGGAGCAGGCCCGCAACCTGCGCAGCCTGCCCAGCGTCGTCCTCGACACCCGGGAGCGCCTGCACATCCCGGCCACCGCCGGGGTTCAGGAGGTCGTACGCCCGGATGCCGGTGAGGACGACTACCGGTTCCGCTACTGGCGGCTGAGGCTGCTGATCCAGGGCGACGACCGGATGTTCCTCGTGCCCGACACCTGGAGCGCCGGCGGCACGACCATCCTGGTCCGGCTGGACGACGACGTGCGGGTCCAGTTCCAGTTCCGGAACTCACCACCTGACTGAGCTGAGCCGTCAGTGGTTGCCCCGGCATGCCTCGCCGGGTGACGGCACGAACTCCTTGAGCCCGGCCCGCACGAAGATGCCGTAGCTCTGCACCCCGTGGTATCGGTCCTCGCCGCCGGGGCTCTGGTTGCCGCGTACGCCCAGTGCGTCGTCGTTGAACTGCGGCGGGTTGCCCTCGATGGCGTCCGCGGTGTCCAGGCCGGAGAACACGCACTCCGAGGAGGCGTGGTCCGGTGCGGGGATCTCGCCGCCGGTGCCGTTCACCTCTCCGGCGCTCGCGGCTCCGGCTCCGGCCAGCACGAGCCCCGCCGCGATGGCACAGCTCTTCATCAAAAGCTTCATGACCTCTGTTCCTTCCGTCTTCGATGCCCCTGATGTGACCTGCCGTGGCACCGAGCTTCGGTCGGCTTTCGGGGCCTGGATTTTCATCATCTGTCCGCTGCCGACGGGTTGTCATACGCCAATCTGGGGGAGTCCTGGGCGCGACCGGGGCGCCGCGTGGGACTCTGTCTAGACCTGTTGCATGCGGTTGCACGGGTCCAAACCGATCAGTTCCGGTCCTGCGGAAGGGATGTCGATGACCCACGCCGACGGCTCCGAGAACGGGAGCACGGACTGGGAGCGTACGAAGGCCTATCTGCAGCACGATCCGACCAAGTGGAACAGCCTCTCCTGGATCACCGCACGCAGCCTGATCGACTCGGTCAACGACATCTTGGGCAAAGGTACGCGGGGGCTCGTCGAGGACCTGCGCACGCATTGGACGAAGAAGGACGTGCCCCTGACGATCGCAGCTGACCGGGTCTCGAGGTTCCTGGTCATCGGCGACACCGGCGAGCAGGACCCGTCGCAGTACGTCGTCGCGCCGGCGTTGGCGCGAGCCGCGTTCGCGTGTGCGGAAGGGGACGAGAAGAGCTTCGTGCTCGTCCTGAGCGACGTGATCTACCCGTCCGGCAACGTCAACGACTACGTGGACGGCTTCTACAAGCCGTACCGCTCCAACCGGGTGCCGGGGCTCAAGACGCCACCCGAGGTGCGGGACGAGTTCGCGCTTCCCGAGAACGTCCCGGTCTACGCGATGCCGGGCAATCACGACTGGTACGACGGCCTCTACGGGTTCGCCCACCAGTTCCTGTATCCGGCGGACGGACGGCCGACCTGGCCCAGTGAGCTCCTGGCGCCGTCGTTCGACGGCACGCTCGGATGGTGGCAGCTGATCCGGGACCGCTTCGGCCGGATCATGTGGCGTACGCCCAGTGAGCCGGACGACCAGACCGCGCCGGCGCGCTGGGGCGAACCAGCCGACGATGACCAGCCGGCCCCAGAGGCCCAGCTGCAGCCGGCGCCGTACTTCGTTATCGAGGCGGAGCACGTGGATTTGGTGTGCCTCGACACCGGCATCGACGGGACCATCGACGAGCGGCAGTTCAAATGGCTGAACGAGCTGGGCGGTGAGAAGCCGAAGATCCTGATGACCGGCAAGCCGCTGTTCGTCAACGGTGAGCGCCGGAAGGGCGCCGTGGCCGGAAGCGCCGGCGAGACCGTCTACGACGTCGTGGCCGAGAGCAAGCACCGCTACGTCGCGACGGTGGGCGGTGACACCCACAACTTCCAGCTGTACGACCCGCAGAGCGAGGGCAGCTCACGCGACGGCCGGTGGCACATCGTCAGTGGTGGTGGCGGCGCGTACACCCACGCCACGCACCCCATCCGGACGGCCGTCTCGGACGCGCGAATGGACCTACGGTTCCGGCCGACCAGGCTCTTCCCGGGGTCGGCCGAGTCCCTGGCGTACTTCGCCCAGCAGCTCGTCCCCAGCATCTGGCGGCTGCTGCTGACCGTCGTGCTGTTCGGCGGGGGAGTGGTCCTGGGCCAGTGGCTCACCGGCGCCGGTGGTGCGGCCATCGCCGCGATGATGGTGCTGATGCTGCTGCACCAGCTGCCGCAACGTCCCGGTCAGAGTCTTTTCGGACGCCGCCTGCTCCTACGTCTCGAAGCGCTGGTCGCGGGGGTGTTGGCGACGCTGTTCCTGCACCAGTACCTGCCCGATGCGGCAGGAGCGCTGCTGGTGCTGTTCGGGTGGAGCACCCTGTGGATCTGCCTCAACGCCTGGTGCGTGCGCTGGTCGAGATGGTGGCACCCGGTCGAGCAGGTTCCCGGATGGCATCACCTCGCCTTCGCGTGCGTGCTGGCGGCTCTCGTGGTCGTGGCCCTGGTGCCCTGGGGTGTGGATCAGCTCGGCTCGGGCGAGGGAGGTGCGGTGTCGTGGTGGCTGTTCGTCGCGGTCGGCATCTACGCCGTCGTGGCGACCGTCGGGTGGCGGAAGCGGATCGTCTCCACGGTGAACGGCGTGAAGGCCGCGCGATGGCTCGAGCGCTCGGTCGTGTGGGCATTGCTCGCGCAGGCGGCCGTCGTCTCGGGCGAGATGCTGCGCGTGATGAGCGGCGAGGGCTTGACCCTGCTGTTCTTCAGCGGCCTGCTCGGACTCGTGCCGCTGGCGGTGATCGCGGTGGTGGTGCTCGTCGCGATCCTCGCCCCGGACCTGCTCACCCGCCACCTGCACGACGAGCCCGTACGCCGGGTGCAGGCGTGGCTCCGGTGGCGGCGGGTGGTTCAGCCCCTCGTGTTCCTCACGGCGCCCGTGACGCTGATGCTCTGGTGGTGGGTCGCCGATGCCGTCGACTCGGGGTGGATGCGAGCCGCCTTCGCCCTGCCGGCGCTCCTCACGGTGGCCGCGATCGGCATGCTGGTCGTCGACTGGCTGCGCCGGGAGCACGAGCGCCTCTACACGCCGCTGATGGTCCTCGTCATCCTGGCCGTCGGCGTCCTGCTGGTGGGGGCGGCGGTGCCGGGTCTGCTCGACGTACCGGGCTTCGAGGCGCCCGGCCAGCTCGCGAACGAGCTCAGGACGTGGTGGCCGGCCGTGGCGGTCGGCGCGGCCCTCTTCACCCTGGTCGCGGCGGGTGCTGCCGTCCTCCTCGCCCACCTGGTGTTCCTCGGCGCCTACTCGCTGATCGCAGATCCCAAGGCGTGGGTGAGCCCGCGCTACCGTCCGGGCGTCACGACGCCCTACGACTTCATCAGTGAGGCGGACGCGACGGCCATCATCAAGGCCGAGCAGGAGGAGATGGGCGGCCAAGCCGCCGTGGTCGACGGCGTCGGCTGGCGGACCAGACGCCGCGCGCAGATCGCCTTCCCCGGCCTCAACCCGCCCTTCGGCCCGATCCAGAAGTTCGTCTCCGAGATCTACTCCCTCGACGAGCCGCCCTTCTTCAAGCACTTCCTCGAGTTCGAGACCTCACCCGCGGAGGTCGTGGTCAAGATCCATCGGGTCCGTGGCGATCAGCCGGTTGAGATCGAAGAGGTGGCGAGGATCAGTCTCGCCGATGCCGCCCCTGACTGATCAGTCGGATTCCGGCGCAGGGACGAATCAGCATCGGTACTCTCCGTGGACCAGATCAGACGACCACGGAGGGCAGATGCTCGAGCATCTCGGCTGGCGCGAACTCCTTCAACGGTGGAGCGCTGAGATCATCGCGCATGCCGATGACGTCGCCTTCAAGGTGACGCCGCAGATGGCTGCCTCAGGGTGGGTCGGTGGCTCTCCTGCATCGGAGGCGGACATCGCAGCCGCCGAGGCGCGTGTCCGTTTGAGCTTCCCGCGCTCTTATCGAGACTTCCTTGCGGTCAGCGACGGCTGGCCACTGGTGTCCTTTGACTTCGGTAGCGTGCGGCGGGTCGTCGACGTGGACTGGGTCGCGAAGGCCAAACCCAGCCTCTGCAAAGCTCTCGCCGATGTCTACGGCGACGACAGCCCTCCGGACGCTGGCCCTAACCTGATGAACCGGTCGCTGATGCTCAGCACCGGCTTCGACAACTTCCTCTACGACACCGGCTGCGTCGGTCGTGATGGTGAATGGGGCACCCGTTGGTGGACGAGTTGGGGTGGCGACGAAGGGAACGCCGAGGCTTCATTTCGTGCCGGGATGGAGATGCACTACGCGAGTCTCGTCCGCTTCTGCGCATCTGACAGCCCAACCAATGGCGAGGTCGCCGACAAGGTCGATGATGCGTTCAGGGCCTTGCTGAACGGTGATCGGAGTGGTGAGGCGGTCGTTGCCGAAGCCCGTCATTTCGGTAGCGACCGCGCCGATGTCCTGGATGTGCAGATCAATGTGCTCAACGGCAATTACCGCGCCGAGACACAGGTGCTCAACCTCGCCAACAATACGTACGTCGAGGACGCTGCGATGTTGAACGACCTGTGGCCGATGTTCGTCGTTGCTGCGCTTGACCCGCGCGACAACCAGCAGCGTTCTCTCGACTACGCCCTGCAACGCGCTCCAAGACGCGTCGCCGACCACCTCAGAACGTTGGCCGACACTCTGCAGCAAGAAAGCGGCCTCACCGCCGACTTCAGTTCTGTCCCTGAGTTCGACTCCGCCATGGTCCGTGCGCGCAACCTGGTTCGCTCAGGGCGTGACGACGAGGCGTTCGACGCCATCATGGCCGCGATGCCGTCCTGGCGCCCGCTCTCCCCACAGCATCTGGCGCCGATGGGACTCACCTGGGACCGGGACTTCGCCCCGATGATGACCCGCGAACGCCGCCAGAGGATTCTGGCGTCGAAGCGGGCCACTGGCTGATGGCGCGCAGCGACTCTGCGATCTGCCAAGAAAGCACCCGGCGAAAGGGCGCCGGCCCGAGATCGTGTGCTGTCCGTCGAGAGCGCGCCCGCGCAGGCACGGTGCCGGTCGCGTACGGTCCGGAGTGACGCGGGAGCGACGCTCGCGTCAGACGTATCGTCCTACCCTGCGTCGATGATCTCGCCGTTGCGGGGTAGGCGGCCTCCGAAGGTGATGGGCACGGCATTGGCGTGTCGCACGTCCAAGCGGTCGATGGCCTGAAGGTGGACATGCGGTTCGGTGCTGTTGCCCGAGTTGCCGCAACGCCCCAGCGTCTCGCCGACTCGAACGCGTTGCCCCTGCCGCACCTGGACGCTGCCGCGTTGCAGGTGGCATACGGCAACCACCGGTCCGCCATCTGTTTCGATCATTACGTGGTTGCCAGCCAGCTGTGGCCAACCCGCTGCCGCCCGTCGGCCCTGGGTCAGGGCATACACCACGGACGGGAGCCCGCGGAAGGACGGGTGATCAGGCGCCGTGTGATGCACCCCGGCGACCACGCCGTCGACAGGTGCGAGGATGGGACGGCCGAAGCCAGGAAAACGTTCTGCCGGTTCGGGGCGCAGAAGCGACCCCAACGTGATCGGTGCCGTGCGTCCTGCCTCGTTGATCGGGACGAAGTCGATAGCGAATGACGTCGCGAACAGGGCGGTGCCGTGGCTGGGTACTCGATTCGCAGGACTGTTCTGGGTCAGCCAGCGGTCCCGAAACGGGTATGCCAGGTCGACGGACGACGTCATTCGACTGACCCTACCCCTGGCGCGTCCGGGTGACTTGTCGCCCGGTTTCCTGATCTGGGAACCGAGGTGTGCGGCTTCCGTGAGGCGCATGTCGGGGCGGTCGGGCGCAACCCAGCCTGCGTCATCGAAGGCAATCAGACGCGGCGGAGTGACGTGGCCTGTAGCTACTCCGCGTCGTCGTTGGTGAAATGACCTAGCACCGTTGAGTCATGTTCGATGATGAGGTCGACAGCCTCCCAGAACCCCGCAAGCCAAGGGTGGGCGAGCGCCTCGTCGCGCGAGAGTTTGTGTCCGTAGTAGTCGATGTTCGGGCCAGCGCTCCCACCCTGAACGAGTGAGCAGGCGAGGCCATGGTTCTCGATCCAGCCGTAGCGGCAGCCGAAAGTGACTCGATCCGGGCTCGGCGACGTCGGGTGGTCGGGGTCCCAGTCGTTGTCGAGTATGACGTCGATGTACGCCTCGTGCACGCCCTCGTGGTGGACGCAGTTGGCGAAGTAGATCGCGAACGCGCCGCGCTCGTCATCGTTGATGAAGCCACAGATCCGCTCGTGGAGATCGCCGTGTTCGCAGGTGAACGTCGTGACGTCTCGGTCGGGGTCAAGCAGCAGCGCCATGCGCGGAGCATATGGGTTACCTCGTCCCCGAGCTCAACCCGGATCAGCGACCTGCCAACGTGCTTCGCCTCGCGCCATCACCGGCTCAGGTTGGTTGCCGCCATTTCTTGGCGAAGGTGACGTGCCCCTGCTGAGTGGTCAAGCGCCGGCCACGTGGGTGGTGAGGAGGTCCTGAACTTCAATCCAGGGGAAACTTGGCGTCCGGCCCTGATGCCGCCACGACGAACGGCGCGAACCCGGGTGGGATCGTTGTGACCTCGAGGTCTGCGAACACGAGAGAGATGTTATGCCCGTTCGTCTCGATCAAGGCTTCATGGAACGGCCGACCGATCTCGGCTGTCCACTCCTGGGCCTCGAAGGACCCACTCACGAGCTGCATGCCGGGGTACAACGCCTGCCACTTGACGCCCCAGACATACGCGTCGCGCTCACCCGCCTCGATCCAGGTCTCGTAGTCGATCAGGTCGTCGTCTTGCGAGTAGCTCCAGACGTCTCGCCGGACGGCCGTGTTCACTGTGGCGCGGACACAGTGGGTGAACCGGTACCTCAGGTGCTCGGGCTCGATCCCAGTGCGGGGATCCGCGGTTGCGTAGATGTACAACTCGTAATCGCGCATATAGTCGGCGAAGCCGTGGAAGACCAATGCCTGGTCGAGCACATCATCAAACGCTTGCCGGATCTGCTGTTCGTCCACACGGATACCTTGCACCAGTCGGCGTCGCCGCTTCCGAAGTACGTGCAGAGGTTGGCGGCCCGTCGCGTCACCTATCGTGACGGAGTCGGGGACGCATGGTTCGCCTCCACACGGCGGTGTTCAGTTGGAGCCCTCGACGCCGGAACGCGGCGGTGTGACGCGGGTGTTCGAAGCGAGCGGATTCCAGCAATCAATGCGGTCTGGCGAAGAGGGCGGCAAGCTCTGCGGTTCCGATCCTGCTTGCCAGGATGCGCGGCGTAGCCCCGGCGTTGTTGATGATGTCTGGGTCAGCACCAGCCTGAAGCAGTGCTTGCACAGTGGCGCTCTGTCCTCTCGAGTCGAACACTGCGCGCCAAAGGGGCGTGTTCCCGTATCGATCTCGTGGGTCGACGGGTGCTCCAGCCTCGAGTAGCGCCCGGACCGCTTCGGTCTGCGACTGCTGGGCAGCGAAGTGCAGAGCCGTGAATCCCTGCTTGTCGGCCAGGCCAATATCGTCACCTGCCGCAAGGCGTGCCTGGATGGCCGGTACGTCGCCGTCGGCTGCGCGATAGTGGAGATCCTGACGACCTTCGCGATCCATGCCGACAGTGTGGCCGATCTCGTCAGCACTGGTCGAATGAGCGGCGCGCCTCGCAGGCGGCGGAAGGACGCACGTTCCAGACGCGCTACTCGCGCCCGGCTCCGACATGCGTCTGTCAGGCAGAGTTAAGGTGCGCCGGACGGCTCAGATCGTCTCTTCGAGCTGCGGGTCGTAGCACACAAGGCCGCGCGCCCGGGCTTCCGCAGCAATCACTGAAACGGCGAAATCTGCCCCCGGAAACGTCATGGTGATGTAGATGCACGAGCCGAATGCCTCCCCGATCTCCGGCCCCATCGCCCAAGGCGACTTCTCGTCTCCAGGTTCGCCAAGCGCAGGCCATCGTGCGAGCAGCGAGCTGACGAGGTCATTGATCACACCGGCGCTCGGCTCCGCAAGCGCTTCGTCGTCTAGGAGTTCGGAGACCACCTCATAGGCGGCATCGGGGCTGAGTCCAGCGAACGGCGGAACGTCGGCCCACACCGCTAGGTCGTAGCTCATGGGCTGAGTTTGTCAGAGCAGGTAGGTGCTCCGCCGGTCGTCACTCTCAAATGGCCAGGTGGAGGGCATCGCGACAGGTCCGTGTGCCCGGCTCGCGGCGGAATGACCGTAGCCGGATCTTGGCTATTCAGACCCAACCAGCAAGTGCTCGTATCTATGGCCTGTCTGTCCCGAGGAGCTGGCTTGGGGCTGCCCTCCGGCGCAGTGACGAACCAGCGGGGTGGGATTTCCTATGGATATGCGTGATTCGACCCGTCCGGTTCATGCGGTATGCCGGTTGCCTGGGCTGCGACCGCGACGAAACAGGTCGAGCAGTCGCCTGTCCCAGTTGACAGGGACTGCGCGCGGCGTGGCGGTGAGGCGTGCAGCGAGCTGGCAACGTAGGCCAGCCTCATCGCTGTCACCACACCAGCCGCAGTCCGCGTCACGGCGCGGCACCGTGCTTATCGCGGTGCGTTCGCGGACGAACTCGAAGTGGTGCATTGCCGCGTATGCGCTGAGGTCGGTGATGGCGAGCAAGAAGTCTGTGGTGGCCTGAGCGGCCGTGATCCCGTTGAGGGTGATGACGCTGGCCGCGGGTACGTTCTCGACATACTGGGCCTGCTCTCGCTCAGTGTCGGGTGCCATGTCGATCGCAAGCTCTGCAGGATTGATAAGACCGTTGCACCAGAAGCAGCCGTATCCGGGGATCATGCGGCGGTAGGCCGCGTGGATGCGCCCGATCTCGCCGTCGGTGTTAACGGGAACTTTTACGCCCAGTTGCGTGGCGGGGATGAGGTGCGCCTCGACGATGGCGTTGACCCAGTGGCGGGCAGCATGGGTGTCGGCGGCAAGGAAGATCCAGTCTGCCATGGCGAGCAGTCGCAGTGCGTCGGGGTCCTGCACAGCCGACCTCTGGAGCGTGACCTTGCTGTGCGGGTTGGCCCGACGGATGTTTCGGCGCGCGAGCTTCACCTTGGGCTTGCCGATGTCGCGACGGGTGGCGCCGACCAAGCGCGGGAGGTTGGTCTCGTCCACCGTGTCGTTGTCGATGAGGATCAGGTGACCGATGCCGACGCGAGCCAGGTACTCGGCCACGATGCTCCCCACGCCACCCAGGCCGACGATCGCGACCGTCATCTCGCGGAAGGTGGCCTGGCCGAGGTCTCCGAAGAGGCGCGCCTGCCGGTCGAACGCCGCAGGGCCACCGACAGGTGGCCGTGCGGGCTCGGGGCGTAGGCGGCGCAACTGAGGCCCAGGCACGACCAGTTCGGCTAGGAGCGCCCGGGTGCCGTCAGGCAGCCACAGGTCGCCAGCGGCTGCCTGTGGCGTGCACACGACCGCTCCGACGGTGTGCCCGGTGATCTGGCGGATCGCGGGGTATCCGCGCTCGTGGCTGTCTAGATCGACATTCGAGAAACCGACGCGGGTGCTGCCGCCGTGGTTGTGGAAGGCGATGTACGCCAGTCGGCCAGCCCGCGCCCGCAGGGCGGCATCGCGGACGAACGCTGCGGTCAGTGCCCGGTGCCCGTGGGTGCCGGCGACGTAATCCACACCGTCCTCAGCGAGCAGGATCTGGGTTGCGAGCAGGCGGGGGCCGCGGGGGCCGTCGACGCGCTCGGCCAATACGACGGCTCCGTGCTCCTCGCCGTCGCTGAAGAGGTGCTGTTCGAGACGGGCCCAGTCACGGGGACGGAGCGTGAGGCTCCATCCCCGCGCCGGCGGGTTCACTGGTCGGCGAGCCATGCCAGAACCTTCACGGCCTTGAGCGCAGCGGTGTCGCGGCGCGGGTTCCAGCCGTTGGAGCGGCGCGAGATCTGCAGGGCAGACCGGTCCCGCCAGATCACGTTCTGGAAAGCGTCACCGTGGGCTGCGCCGTCACGGCGACTGACGGGGCCGAGGTAGTGAGGGTAGACATCAGCATTCGGGTACGCCGCGCTGATACGGAACCCGAGCCAAGTGGTACTCGGTTCGTATTGCTCGCCGATCATGACCTCATCGATGATGATCGTGGCATCGCCTCCGGGCTCTCGCACGACGTCGACGGCATGGGTGGCGAACTGCTCGTGGATCTGGTCGATGGCCACATCGACCGCAGTGCGCACCTCAGGAGTTGTCGTCACCGGTGACCGCCACGAAGTCGAGGTTGGGGTGGATCTCGATGACGTCCGCGTCGCCGATGACGTCGTAGTGGTTGCCGCGCTGCACCGAGAGCACGAAGTCGATACCGACATCGCTGACGCCCTGGGCGATGGCGGCCTCCTTGATCTGGAGACCGGTGTACTTGCCCTGGGTCAGCGTCACGGGGCTGTTGTTGACCGTGATCGTAACTTCGTGCGGGTTCTTGGGGTCGCGGGTCGGCTGGTCGGCTACCGTCATGGCAGTCCTCCTTCATAGGGCTGGGTGATGGTGGCGCCTCCGGTCGAATGGCAGCGCCACCATCGCTCATCTCCGGGTCAGTTTTCTGAACCGGACGGGTTCAACGTTTAGAATACTACACCGTCAAGGTGTAACATTTTCATTGTGAGGCGACGGAGTGGAGATCGGCTTCCGGCGGGCGTCCGAGCAGGCGCTGTTCCGAAGCAGCGCCCGATTGAGGCGCAAGTACGGTCCGGCGTGCGCGAAGAAGATCGCGTTGCGCCTGACTCAGATCAGGGCCGCAGCCAACCTCGAGGTGCTGTGCCAGCTTCCCCAGGCGCGCTGCCATCAGCTCGTCGCCGACCGCAGCGAGCAGTTCTCGTTGGATGTGGAACATCCGCTTCGCATGATCGTTGAGGTTGCCGACGATCCGGTTCCCCGCGGACACGACGGCGGCGTCAACCGAGCACAGGTCACTCGCCTCGCATTCGTCGAGATCACCGACACCCACTGAAGCCAGAGAGGAGGAGACGATGAACGACGACACCACGAATGACACCGACAACGCCAGCGATCTGGCCTGGTATCCGTATGAGCCGGACGAGGTCCCGGCGCCCGGCGACTCTCTTCTGGAAACGCTCGAGGCCCTCGAGATGTCACAGAGCAAGCTCGCAGCACGGACCGGTCTGACACTCAAGCACATCAACCAGATCGTGAAAGGCAACTCTGCGATCACCCCCGCGACCGCGATCGCCCTCGAACGAGCAACCGGCATGCCGGCCGCGTTCTGGAACACTCTTGAGGCCGACTACCAAGACCACAAGGTCCGCACCGACGAGCTGGCCGCCTTGTCCGACCACGCCGGCTGGCTCGATCGTATGCCGCTGAAGGCTCTACGTGATCGCGGGCACGTGACTGCAACAAGAAGCGATCCGGGGCGCCAATTGCAGCAGGTCTTGGCATTCTTCGGGGTCGGGAGCCTCGACGCTTGGGAACGAGCTTGGGACCAGCCTGCAGCAGCCTTTCTTCAATCGGGCGCATACGAGATCGACGCAGCAGCGGTCGCGGCGTGGCTTCGCCTCGGCGAACTCGCCGCCGAAGAGGTAGCCAAAGAGGTCGCCTTCGAGCCCTTCGACCGCGCTGTACTGCGCGCTGCTCTCCCCAAGCTGCGCGCGATGACAGTCCAAAGCCCCGACGACTTCTTCCCCGAACTCGTCGCCACCTGCGCTTCAGCCGGCGTCTGCCTGGTCGTCGTCCCTGACGTTGTGGGCACCCGCGCGAGCGGGGCATCCCGGTTCATCTCCCCAACCCGCGCCGTTGTACAGCTCAGCAACCGGGGTAAGCGCAACGACAAGTTTTGGTTTGCACTGTTCCACGAGCTCGGTCACCTTCTGCTACACAGCAAGAAGGAGACCTTCATGCGGTTCCCGGACACGAAGGCCGGCGCCGGAGCCCAGGCCCAGATCGAGCAAGAAGCGAACGACTTCGCCGGCCGACTGCTGATCCCGGCCGAGGCGGAGACCGACCTGGCGGCGATTAAGACGCCCGCCGACGCAGTCGCACTGGCCAAGCGCCTTGGCATCGCGCCAGCAATCGTCGCGGGCCGCCACCAGCACGAAGCCAACGACTGGAGGTTCGGACAACCCAAGCTTTTCGAAACCTACGAAATCCGAGACTAGGTCGACTGGGCCGCTTTCAGCCATGTGGGCTGGGTGGCCGCAAGCCCGCAGATGCCTCCAGCAGACACCTCGTGTTCTCCGGTACGTCGAAGCTTCTCGACCGAATAGAACGAGTCGCCATCCAACCGTCCAGCGACTTGCACCTGGGAGCCATCCGGGACGTGGCGATAGGAAATGCGAACCACATTGATTCCCGAAGACAGGGTCACGGGTCGCGAGTCGCACGATGCTGCTGGCTGCCTCAACTGCCTGCTCATGACTCGCAGGAGGTGAGTTCTGCGACCTGAGGAGGTGAAACCAACTGGGCTCACGCGGGCGGCCAACCGGCACGGTTTCGGGGGGAGGTTTCCGGCGTATACGCGACCGGCCCGAAACCGAGGGCTGCCACCGGGCCTTCACGCGGATGGTGCCGCGTGGCACGGGCCACCGCGTGAGACCACAATGCCTTGTCCGCCCCATCTGGGGCTGGCTTCGAGAACCGCTTGGTTCCAACATTCGACCCGGTGCGTCTTAGACGTTGCGCACCGGACTCGGGGAACTCGTTTGACTCGACGATCCCATGATCACGGGTCACCAGGCCCCGGTCGGTCACTGCCCATCCATCCGCGATCCACTCGTACATTGCGCCGTTGGCCCACGCATGCTCGGCACCTGTTCTCGCTGCGATTGCATCGCTGATGGCTGAGTGAAGGTTCACGAAGAGACGGTCACCGACCTGCTTGGCCTCATGTGCAAACCCGCGTCGGCGCATCTCGCTTCGGAGTTCGTGTAGGACGTCGACAGCCGACACTCGCGGATGCCAGACCACCTCAACGTACGGAAGGCTTGGGCCTCCGCCAGGGTCGTGTTGCGCCTCATATCGGAAGGTCATCTTGGGCTGAGTCGATTCGTCCTCATCCCAGAATGACGACGACATGTAAGGCGGACCGGTGGTGGTGGAATGCTCCCGCCACGACACGTTCACCAGCGGCGTGTCATACGCATCGCTCGCCGGGACAGTGATGTCACCCTGTCCCAGGGCTCCGAGGTCGTTGGCCTGTTCCAGCGCGTCGGCGACTGTGTCGAAAGAGACCTCGCTGCCGAGCCGATCCACAACGGCCGCGCGGCTCGAGTCTTCAGCCGCGACCTTGTCGTCAAGCTGAGCTTGGACAGCGTCCAGTCGCACCGCGAGTTCGCGGTTTGCATCGTCTAAGTGCTGGGTGCGTCGTTCAACCGCGTCGGTGGCACCCCGTTCGGCCGCGGCTCGCACGCGAGTTACCAAGCCGCGTTCCAGAAGGAAGACCACGGCGACCAAGAGCACCGCGGTTCCGACGTTCGTGAGAATCGACGACGCCAGCGACTCTCCACTGCCATACGCGTCGTCAACCCGCGCCGAGAGCAGAAATGGAGAGGCCGTGATCGCAATCCCGGTGAGTGTCACAGCGACTATTGCCCACCACCGCACACGACCGCCGTCTTCAGGCATTCCTTCCGTCCTTCCTGCTGCCGCCTACGCCCAGCACTTAGAAGCCTCGCGGTATCCAGATCCAACGATTCCGATCGGCCCAACCTTGAGAAACAGCTACAACCGAGGAGGTTCGACGCGTCAGACACTAAGCCTTGATCGAGGGCCGCGGCGCGTGATCACGCACATCAACAGCTTCCGCCAGGATCAGCGACGCTGGCGGCGGAGTGCAACAGGTTCGGTTGTTGCGAACCATGCAGCCCCCGGAGCCGCCCTTGCGCGCTGGATCGAGCACCACAACCCTCAACGATGCCGCGGCGCATGCGGAGGACTCCCACCGATCAGCCGCGTGTGACTAACGTGTCTGAGCATCACGCCTAAGGCGGTTGATACCTTCGCTGCTGTGTCTCGGTCTGTCGCGCTGGCGCTGACCCAACACCACGGGAGAGGAACCGCGATGATCGGCGACGACCTGAGCTGGATGAAGGTCGACAGGCAGAGCAAGCGCGACCACAAGACCAGTACACGTCGGCTGGCACGCGTACGGCTCGACGACCCCACTTCTGTGGCAGCCGCGCAGCGGCGCACGGACCAGTTCTGGGGCGTTCTCGGGATGGGTCGACAAAGCAACCGGATCACTGTCGCCGAGAACGCTGGCGACCTTGTGCCGCTCAGCATCCTCGGCGCGTTGGTGCACGTGCCCCGCATCGATGGCGTTCTCGCCTTCTTCACGGGTACTCCCCCAGATATCAATGGTCTCCGTGAGCCAGCTCGCGCGGCCATGGGACCTAGGCCTGGCAAGGTCTGGTCACTGAACCCCGACGGGCGCATCACCGACATGATTGACTGGCCCGCTCACGTCCAGTGGGGCGCAGATTGCCTCGCTGAGACCGTCCGTCATCTGGCGGGCGGTCGCCCGATCGCCGCCGCGGTCATCGCTCGAAGCCAACTTGAGCGCTGGACCTACAACATCGAGAACCATCACGAGATCGAGCCGGTTCGAAACGGGGAGGGAACCGCCGACTGGATAACTCGCGTGTGGTCGGTCTACCCGGCGATCGCGATCGACATGGGTCAGGCGTGGTCGGACCTGTCGGAGTTCCTCCACGCCAGAGGACCGCTCGTCGCAGGCCAGGAATGGGCGGTCGAGGCCGGGCGCGTCGGACGCGTTCGTTATGCGCCAAGTAGCGACACCCGCGCCCTGCATGAACGGATCGGTGAGATCGCGTCAGCTACCTTTCGGCAGGTCCTTGGGTGTGTTGCCACCATCGCCCGCGAGCGCGGGCGTGAGGACTGGGTACCGCTTCTTCAGAGCGCGTTCCTCATCAGTGACGAGACTGACAGGTCAAGTCATCGTTGGCCCCCGCCGGTCGTGAGCTGGCCCATGGCTCCCGAGGTGGCCTTCGGTGGCTGGGCCAAGACGAACCGGTTGGCGGCGATCGGATACCGCTTCGAGGTGACGCAAGCAGCTGCAAAGGATCGTCTGGCCGCCGTCGAAATGAACCGGATCGTCGCCGCGGTGGCGGAGCGGCGGGCGCGTGCCAGCGATCGTTTCGCACTGGCGTGGCAGAACGAGTACGAGATCGAAGGAGACAACTTTCAACCCGGCGCTCTTCCGGCTCGACTGTTTCGTCACATTGCCATCACTGAAGCAGCTGAGATCGTCTCCGGTTGGTCGGCCACCGAGAACGAACGGGTCGCACTGCTGATGGCAGCGGGCGCCCTGCGAAGTGCGTCCTACTTCTGGCTCGAGGACACTGATCTCTCTCTGCCTTGTATCCGTACGCTGCTCGAGCAGACCTGCGTGGCGCGCGCCTGGCGAATGAAGCCTGAGCGGGCAGCCAAGCTCGCCGCGCAAGCACCCACACGACAGTCACCGGCGCGCTGGATCGAGTCCGCCGGTTGGAAGCGTGCAGCCGTGGTCGGTCGGGCACTAGGCGAGTTCTCGCATACGAGTCTGCGACAGCGCACCAATGGCGCGCGCCGCCTGCTGACCGCCCTGCAGCCCGAGCAGCCCGAGCCGGACCCGCACGCTCCGCTGACCGCCCGACGGTATGCGCTCGACACGACTGCATACCTGCTAGCGCACGAAGTGATCGCGCGGCTCGAGGCGGCCGACGCAGATTTGGGCTCTCCATCGAGCTTGAGCGAGTCGTTTCGCGACCAGGTGACACTGATGGGCGCCGAGGAACATGAGGCGATGCTCGCAGGTCTTCTCGAGAGGTCATTCTCATTGCGTGAACACGACTTCGGGTTGCCGGACTTCGGCCCGCGGGAGACCGCCGCATCCAAGTCGGATCTCGGCCACGACGATGTCGAAGTGGACGCCAAGGCCGAGACCGTGCCAGACGCTGCCGAGACCAACGACACAAGCGGAGACTGACAATCGGGATTGGTGCCACGCACTGTGGACGCGGCCCACTCAAGGGCGGGTCAGTGGAAGGCAACCTCAGCGACGATCGCCTCAGACCCCGCTCGAGGCGAGGCAACCTTTGGCTCCAACGGTGGAGCGGGAGGCAGCCCGCCGGGATCCGACGCGCGGCTTGCCGCCACTGGCGACGGTCGCAAGAGATCGCACCTGGTTCAAGGTGGACGGCGCGGCCCTACATCTGACGCGAAGGGCGACGGCAGCCAGCTTCAGCGCACCACACGACGCAGTTCGCGCTGACCAACAGCCACGAAGGCATGGCGACGGCGCGTCATACTGGGCGAAGTGAGGCACTGGGATGGGCCAAGTGGCGATCACGAGATCCCGGTGACGAGGTCGATCTGTCGGTTCGTTGCGGGCCCCGGAGTCGGAGTCGGAGAGTGACTAGGAATCGCTGGCGGATTCGCATGGCAGACTGAGCCGATGCCATCGACCGCGCTTGACGATGCCCGTGTTTTGTGGGATTTCCATCAACTTCCCGATGAGCCTCGTCCAACCGATGTGGCAATCGCGCTGGGTAGTCATGACATCGGGGTGGCTGAGCACGCTGCGGATCTCTTCCGTGCCGGTCGATTCCCGCTGATCGTCTTCACCGGGGCGAACGCGCCGACGACAGTGAAGGACTTCCCGCGCGGCGAAGCGGTCCATTTCGCGGAGCATGCTGAGGAGCTGGGTGTGCCGCGCAGCGCGATCCTCGTGGAGCCCCGTGCGACCAACACCGGCGAGAACCTGACGTACAGCCGCGAGCTCCTCGCCGAGCACGAGATCAGCGTGGCGAGCGCGACCTTGATCAGCCGCCCGTATCAGCAGCGGCGGGCGTACGCGACGGCTCAGAAGCTGTGGCCAGATCTGGATGTTGTGTGCTCGGCTCGCAGCCAGGAGTTGGGTGCGTACATCGCGTCGATCGGCAGCGACAAGCGAGTGCTGGACATGCTGGTCGGCGACACCCAGCGCTTGTGGGTGTACGCGGAGAAGGGGTTCGCGACGCCGCAGGAGATCGATGACAGGACCTTGGCCGCGTACGAGCGCCTGGTCGCGGCTGGGTACACGAGTCGCCTGGTGGCCGAGTCGGTCTGACGGATCCGGCGTCGACCCCGCAGGCCACACCGATGCGCTCGGCGAGTTGGACGAGACGCAGCGGTGGCTCCCCGCGCCGGGTGCGCACGAGATGGCAGGACAGCGGCCGGTCGGGGTGACCTGTTTCCAACTCGACCGGTACTCAGCCGTCGAACGCCGCCCCCAGGTCTGCAGGGGCGGCAGCCACCCAGGCGTCGACCAGGAGGTCGCGGAGAGATCCTGGGTCGATGACGCTGAGCTCGATGAGCACGGCGGGGTAGTTGTTGAAGTGCTCGATCGTGAAGACGCCGTCGATGCCGGCGGCGAGGACGCCTTCCTTCTCGTGCAGGTCGGCGGTGTTGACCGCGAGGATCGGCGGGTCCGGGGGCGTCTGGTCGCCGAAGCGCTTGATGTCGGCCTTGCTGAACTGGCGCAGCCAGGCGATGCTCTTGCCGCGTACGGACCAGGTCGGGTGTCCGTGCCGTTCGCCCTCGGTGACCTCGGGCAGCTCGCCGATGATCCGGGTGAGGTCTTCGAGCGTTGCCATTCCTGGAGCGTAACCCTGGTGCTGCCAGATCGGGCCAGATCGACCGAGTCGGTCGGTAAGGTCGGTTCGTGACGTCGATGATCGACTCGATCGTGTCCCGGCTGCTGCGGACCCGGGCCGTCGTACGTGCGCCGATCTGGCTCTACCGTCACAACGCCGGGTGGCTCTTCGGGTCCCGGATGCTGATGCTCGAGCATGTCGGGCGCCGATCAGGCGTGGCGCGGTATGTGTGTCTAGAGGTCGTCGAGAGGCCGAGCGCGGACGAGGTCGTGGTGGTGAGCGGGTTCGGCACGGGTGCACAGTGGTACCAGAACCTCGTTGCCGAGCCGTCGTGCCGCGTCAGCATCGGGAAACGGATAAGCATCACGGCGCAGGCACGGTTCCTCTCCGAGGAGGAGTCCGCTGCCGCATTGGGTCGTTATCAGCAGGCACATCCGAAGGCCTGGCAGCGCCTGCGCGGCGCGATCGAGACGGCGGTCGGCCACGAGGTCGAGGGACTGCCGATGGTGAACCTGAAGCTCATAGGAGACTGAGATGCGTCGCAAGTGGCTGTGGTTTATGAAGAACACGTTCAACCGGGTGACGATCCGGGTGGCCCGCTCGGGGCACGGCCCGTTCTCGCTCGTGCGTCATGTGG
Organism: Nocardioides sp. NBC_00368; assembly: GCF_036090055.1. Taxonomy (NCBI): domain Bacteria; kingdom Bacillati; phylum Actinomycetota; class Actinomycetes; order Propionibacteriales; family Nocardioidaceae; genus Nocardioides; species Nocardioides sp. NBC_00368. The sequence continues at coordinate 1,888,416 of NZ_CP107970.1, read as the reverse complement.
GACGGAAGTCGGGGAAGACGTACGAGACGCCGATCATGTTGGCGCTCGTGCCGGAAGGGTTCATCGCGGAGCTGACCTACGGCGAGAACGTCAACTGGTATCGCAACATCGTCGCCGCCGGGCGCTGCGAGGTGTTCGTGGACGGGCAGTGGCATCAGGTCTCCGCCATCGAGCCATTCCCGTCCGATGCCGGGCGCGATGCCTTCGGCTATCCGGCCAAGCTGGTGCTGCAGGTGCTGCAGAAGCACGAGTTCAGGCTGCTGCGTACGGCCTGATCGTCTGAACTAGGCTTCCGCGGGTGTCCAGCAAGCTGATCAGTGCCCGCAACGAGGCACGTCGGCTCGTGGAACCACTGGGGCGTCGCTGGTTGCACGTGCAGACAGTGGCCGACGCGGCTGCGGGCGCCGCGGCCAAGCTCGGGTTGGACTCGGAGACGCTGGTCGCCGCGGCGTGGCTCCATGACATCGGCTATGCCGACGAACTGCGCGAGACCGGCTTCCATCCCGTTGATGGCGCCCGCTACCTGAGGAGCACGGGATGGGACGAGGAGATCGTACGACTCGTGGCCCACCATTCGTGCAGCAGATTCGAGGCTGGGCTGCGCGGCGTGAGTGAAGCGCTTGCTGAGTTCCCACGCCCGTCTCCTGAGCTCGAGGATGCGTTGTGCTTCTGCGACATGACGACGGGTCCAGGAGGTGAGCGCGTGACGGTGGGGGATCGGCTGGCCGAGATCCAGACGCGCTACGGCGAGGGCGACGTCGTCGGTCGTTTCGTGGAAGCTGCGCGCGGCGACCTCGTTGGGACGGTGCGCCGGGTTGAGGACCGTCTTCTGAGGGCCGAATGATCAGGGGTTGGGATCGAGGTGTGGGTCGCTGCGGTTGAGCGCCCAGTCGATCCTGACGCGCTGGCTGCGGTCCATCTGGAGGCTTGGCACCTTGTCCGGGGACACCCACTCGACGTGAGTGCTCTCGGCTGACGGGGTGGGTTCGCCCGCGAGGTAGCGGCCGGCGTAGATGATGGTGAACTCCTGACGGACCTCGCCGTCGGAGGTGTACTCGATCCGATGGCGAGGATCGGTCCAGATCCCGACGAGACCTGTCACCTCGATGTTGATGCCGGTCTCCTCGAAGGTCTCGCGAACCGCGCATGCCGTGAGCGACTCACCCGGGTCCATCGCGCCGCCGGGCATGGACCAGTTGCCGTTGTCGTCGCGTCGGATCAACAGGATCCGGCCAGGGTCGTCACGTACGAAGGCGCCGGCGCTGGGTTTGATGCTGTTGACCTCAGGAGCGGAGGGGTCGTCGTACCAGTCGATTCTGCGGCCCATGTCGATTCACCCTATGGGGGCTGGGGGAGTGGCGGTCTCCCAGACACGGTCGAACGCCTTCTCGTAGTAGCCGAACAACCCGCCGGTCCCGACGCGTTCGTAGTGGAAGACCGGCGAGTCCTTGGCGCCGATGCCATGGGTGTGCGGATTGACGAGCATGTGGTCATCGAAGCGGTAGATCGAGGCGTACAACGGCACGTCATGGACGCGGACCTCGACTCCTGGAAGACCGCGAACGTCACGGAGATAGTCGAGAGTCGAGGCTGCACGTGCGGGAAGCGTCGGGAGGCCCTCGGCCATACCTCGTCGCCTGACTTCGTTGGATTTGGGATCGCCGAGCAAGATCCTGACGCTGCCGTCGTCAGCAGCCATCCGTCTGATCTCGCGAGGTAGTCCGAAGGCCTCGACCACGAACCCACCGGAGTAGACGAGCACCTCGAGTCGGCGGCTGACGCGCGACGAGAGCGAGCGCCACACGTCGCCCGGGACGCTGTCCCGTGTGGGCCACATGCTGACCAGCTCCGACGCGGTCGCCGCCGTCGCACCCAGTCCGTCCCGGAGGCTCGGCCACAGGTAGGTCTCTTCGTGACCGAGCACGGTCGCGACCCGCGCCCGGGTGCCGCGGTGGGGGACGCGGTCCTGGGTCAGCCATCGCTCCACGCTCTTCGGATCGACTCCGACAGTGGCGGCCAATCCTGCGGTCGTCATGTCGTGAGCAGCGAGCGCGGATCGGAGCCTGTGATTCGGCATGCCGCCAACCTACCGGACAAACGTCCCCATATGTCCCTGGCGGGAGGTGCAAACGTCCCGGGGTCCGAGGTGATGGTGGTTTCAGTCCTCGGCGCACCAGGCTGGAACAGCGTCGGAGCGCTGGGGACCTCCAGCCCGCCTCCGCTCCCTGAGAAGGATCCGATGAGCACGTCTGCGCCTGCAGGTATCACCCGACCCGGCCGGCCTCGGGTGATCCCGCGGGCGGCGAGCGCGGCAGGTCCTCGCGATGAGATCCTCCATGTGGCGGCGGATCTCTTCGTCAACCGTGGGTTCGCGGCGACCTCGACGCGGGACATCGCGGAGAAGGTGGGGATCAGGCAGGCGTCGCTGTACTACCACTTCGCGGGCAAGCCGGGCATCCTCGCCGAGCTCCTGGAGCTTTCGGTGCGACCGAGCCTCGAGAAGGTCGAGAGGATCGAGGTGGCGTGTCCGGCTGACGTGCCGGAGGCGGCGCTCTATGTGTTGGCCCTGATTGACGTGGAGACGCTCGCGACCGTGCCGCACAACCTCGGCAAGCTCTGCCGGATGCCCGATGTCAGGAGCAGCGAGGTCTTCGCGGAGTTCCAGCCTGCGCTGCAGGAGTTGACTGCTGCGTACGGTCGGTTGGGTGCAGACATCGTCAGTCGCCCTGTCGCCGCCACAGTAAGCGTGGACCAGCTGGGTGGGTTGCTGGTCCAGGCGGTCGAGGTCGTGATCCGGATCCGCTCGCGCCGCGTCGAGGTCACCTCTGCGCACGCGCGAGCGATCGCGGCGACGTGTCTTCGGATCTGTGGCGTGCCCGAGGCGAGGATCGCTCGCACGACGGTTACGGCAGACGACCTCTTGCTGCGGTTCGCCGAGGAGCGGCCGGCGTAGCGGAACGCGCGAGTCGTGGAGGCGCCAGCCTTTGCTGCAGGGTGATTCGGATTTGACGTGGATCAATCCTGGGGTGGCTGGGCAAGCGACGACTCCGCCTAACCGTCGTACGCCGCGACGCAAACTGTCGGTGCCACTCCGTAGAGTCATCGAGTGCGGGGTGCATGTTGGCGATCCGCTACAACCGAGCAGGAGAATGGGTAAACAGCGTGTCCGACAAGACTGAGGCCGACCGAAGCGGAGACAACGAGTCAGAAAAGGCCTTGGAGCCTGCCGCGGATCACGAGAACGTCGACGTCGAGGCTCGGCGCGTGAAGTTCTACAGCGTGACTGACATGAGCGTCGGCCTGGAAGCGTCTCGTGCTGCCGAAATTGCACAGAAGTTCGATGCGGTCAAGGGCGTCGCGAGCGTCGGAGATGCGTTGGAGTTGGCGAATGTCATCAAGTTCATTGAGGCGGGGCTGGTTCCGGATCGGCTGAGTGAAGAAGATCGCTCGGATCTGTTGGGCCGGGTCCCAATGATACGGCGCGCAGTGGCAAGCTTCTTCCGCTCGGTAGACGAGTCGAACGTGACTTCGGTGATGGTAGGCGTTCCTGTCTTCTATCGAATTGATTTGCTCGATGAGTTGGCCCGACAAGGAGCGTTCGAGCGGTGCCAAGCCAATTCTATGCTTTCGGCGTTGCAAGCGACGGGATTCGTCCTTCGGGACTTCTTGAATTCGAAGGCCCTGGTCAAGGCTTATGGCGCCGATGTTCGGTCGTTGTTGCTGTCCGACCCGTTGAACGGTGAGATTCTGGTCCAAAAGTATCTGGCGGCGAGCACCGCGACGCCGATCTATGCCTAGCAGTTTCGACTCCGCAGATGCGCGGGTTCTGATGAGTAGCTTCATCGAGTCTGAAGACGCGCACCCGAACTCGTTGGAATTAATTTCTCGGACGTCTGACGACGCGAAGGTTGGAATTGACCGCCGTCTGCGCTTCCGCGCACGGAAGCGCAGCGAAGAGGTGGTCGCGAAGTTTTTCGAGACGAACAATGGCCTCAAGACAGGCTGCGAGGTGACGGTTGATGCTGACCAGACTGTTCCTGTAGCGGAAGCTTTGGTCGGCATGGTGGCGAAGTACTCTTACAGTCGAACGTGGCTTGAGGAGACTTTGGAGCCGCCGAGTGTTCTAAACAACTTCCAGTTCCTGTTCGACTTCGCAGATGCTGATGGTCTGCTGAATTTGCCGGCATTCGACGCCGACCTTGGGATCCTCGAAGGGTTGATGACGGCCAAAGGAGCGAAGGACTACGTCACGGGCGCGGTATACAAAGTAAAGGACTGGAGTTCGACGCTCCAGACCGCGATGTATATTCGGTTTCTGAAATCTCAGGACGTTGAGCTCGAGCCGCTATTGGAGTGGTTCGTCAATGACTACCTTCCGTCGGAGTTTTCCGTCTCCGGGTTCCGGTTTAAGGCGTCTTCGCCCACGGCCACCTACCTTGAGCGTTGCCGCCACCTGTTCCCTGAGATGGAAGGTCTGGTTCGCCAGTTTCATCTGTTCATTGAGGACGGGATCGTTGATTTCGCCATGCTGGACATGTCGTCCGATGCGGTTGCATATACCGACGTCCCGAGTGCTCTGGAAGGAAAGTACGTTTATCGGGTCGACGGCACTGACCTCGTTGGCATTTTGAACGCCCTTTTCTCTGATCAATCTGGCCTCGCTTACGTCCGAGAAGACCTGCAAGACGTGAACTTCGCGCGGCTTGTGATAACAAACCAGCTCAAGATGGAGGACTTCGGCCGGCACCAGTTGCGCGGTCTCAATTATCTTATGGAGCACGACGTGCTGACTGTTCGGGACGGGCGCGTTTCGCTGGCCAGCGAGGAAAAATTCCTCATCCTTCACACCCTATGGGCAAAGGAAGCGGTGAGTTACTATCATCTGTCGGACGCGGGCCGCGCCTACGTGGACGACGTGGAGAGTCGTGGTTGGGTAACACGGAGATCCACACTGCTGACGGAAGCCGAGGGGTGTTACCTCGACTTCATGCTCAACCGTAGATTTCACAACGGTCCGAACCTGCGTAACAGGTACTCGCACGGTGCTCAACTTGAGGGAACAGAGGAGGCGCACTTTAGTTCCTACTTGGTTGCTATCAAGTTGCTCGTGGCGCTGGTCATCAAATTGAACGACGAGTTCTGCTTACGCGCGGCAGCCGATGACCGTTCGGCCCCTGCGGGAGACGAAGCGGCGTGAGAACTCCGATCGAGTGCGACCCGCAGCCAGTTTGACCTGACTTGGCTCACCGGTCGGGGATGGGCGGGACGAGATGTCGCTGACCTGCGGGTATGGATGACGCTTAGTACGTTTTCACGCACTAAGCGGGCGCGGTCTAGGGTCGCGGGGTGGCGTTCATTCGGCGGGTGAGGACCGGGTCGGGTGCCACCGCGGTCCAGATCGCTGAATACGCCGGCGGGCGTCAGCGGATCGTGAAGCACCTTGGTTCGGCGCACACTGATGCCGAGCTCGGGCTCCTGCTTGAACAGGCACGCAGCCTGCTGGCCGATCCCGGACAGGACGCTCTCGACCTGGATGTCGCGCCCACGCCGCGGGTCGCGGAACTCGTGTCCGAACCGGTTGCACAGGGCGTCCTCGACCCGGTTCCACGGCCGGTGAGGGCGCGGCGTGATGAACCCGGTCGGGTCGTGAGCACTGACTCCCGACTCCTGCACGAGACCCTCGCGACGGTCTTCGACAGTTTGGGGTTCAACATCCTCGACGATCCGGTCTTCCGCGACCTGGTGATCGCCCGGATCGTAGAGCCGACCTCACTGCTTGACACCGGGCGCGTGTTGAAGGACCTGGGCCGAACCCCAGCCAGCTACGCGACGATGAAGCGCACCCTGAGCCGCGCACACGCCAAGACCAAGCCCGCGACGACGGGCGGCGCGAAGAAGGGCAGCAGCTACCGCGACCAGATCGCGACCGCCTGCTTCGCTCACGCCGCCACCCGCGGCGACATCAGCCTGATCCTCTACGACGTCACCACTCTTTACTTCGAGGCAGAGAAGGAAGACGAACTGCGCAAGGTCGGCTACTCCAAGGAACGCCGCGTCGACCCCCAGATCGTCGTGGGCCTGCTGGTCGACCGACGCGGGTTCCCGCTCGAGATCGGCTGCTTCGAGGGCAACAAGGCCGAGACGCTCACGCTGATCCCGATCGTGAAGCAGTTCCAGACCCGGCACGGGCTGGCTGACATCGTGATCGTCGCCGACGCCGGGATGCTGGCAGCCACGAATCTGCGCGACCTGGACGAGGCTGACCTGCGGTTCATCGTGGGATCGCGAGTGACCAAGGCACCCAACGATCTGGAGTCCCACTTCCGCTGGCACGGCGACGCCTTCACCGACGCCCAAGTCATCGACACCATCACCCCACGCACCGGGCACAAGATCGAGAACGACCCGAAGCAGAAGGCCGAACCGGTCTGGGACCCCGAGCACCATCCCGGCTCGTGGCGAGCGGTGTGGGCCTACTCGACCAAGCGCGCAGTGCGCGACAACCGGACGCTGACCCTGCAGGAGAACAAGGCCAAAGCCGTCGTCGCGGGCGAGAAGGCCGCCCGCACGCCCCGGTTCGTCAAGACCCGCAACGGCGCTGCCGAGCTTGACGAGGCATCGCTGGCCCGAGCCCGGCGACTGGTCGGGCTGAAGGGCTACGTCACCAACATCCCCGCCACGGTGATGCCCGCCGGCGAGGTCATCGCCAGCTACCACGCCCTATGGCAGGTCGAGCAGTCCTTCCGGATGTCCAAGACCGACCTCCGCGCCCGGCCGATGTTCCACCACACCCGCGACGCGATCGAGGCCCACCTCACCATCGTGTTCACCGCGCTCGCGGTCAGCCGCGAGGTCCAAGCCCGGACCGGGCTCGCCATCCGCAACGTCGTTCGCCAACTACGGCCACTGCGGTCCGCGACCATCGCGATCAACGGCACCCAGCAGACCTTCGCCCCCATCATCCCCGAACCACAGCAAGCCATCCTCGACGCGCTCGAGCACGCCTAACCTCACGCACTAACCACTTGAGCCAACTCAGGTTTGATGCTGCAGGTGATGCAGGGTCACGAGTTCGGGACGCGGCGCAAGGACTGATGCTCCGGCGTCGGCGACACCGGTTGCGGTGACCTACGTTGCTGGCCCGCTGAGCTCACGTAGGTGGTTGCGGAACTCGGCGCCGTCGGCGGGGGAGCGGTACTCGAGCTCGTGGGCGACCTCGCTGGCGACGAGCAACAGGCTGGGTTGTGAACGGCGCTCGTGATTCAACGCGGCCTCGGCGAGCTCGAGTGCGGTGACAGGGCTGCCGTCGCGGGCGGCGAGGACGGCCTTGGTCAGCTGCGCCTCCGCGAGACGCATCGGGCTGATGACGGTGCCGTCCGGACGAGTGCTGGTGGCGATGACGGTGTCGGCCATGGCGTCGGCCATCCGTTCGCGCCCGTGCAGGGTGCGGTAGGCGTCCATCGCGTAGAAGGAGGCTTTGGTCGGGTCGACGTTGAAGTGGTTGCGTACGTTCGACGGCAGGTCGTTGCCGTCGAGAACCTCGCGGACCCGGTCGAGGGCGACCTCGGTCTTGTGACTGTCCTTCATCCGGGCGTACGCCTTGGCCTTCTGCGCGTGGAGCTGCGCAGCGACCGAGGCGTTGGGGGCGCAGCGGATGCCGGCGTCGGCGGCCGCGATGACGTTGGGCATGTCGCCTTGGGTCAGTGCCATCCAGGCACGGATCTCCCACGTCCACGCGGCCATGACGTTGTCGCCCAGGTCGGCCGCGAAACCCTCGGCAGCGACGCGGGCCTGGTGGGTGGCCTGCTCGTCGCCCTGGTCCCACATGAGGCAAGCCCGGAGAAGCGATAACCAGCCGGTGAGGTGGATGACTCGCTCGTGGCCGGCGAGGGACACTCGCCCTTCATGCACCAGCGAGGCGAGCTCCTTCAGCCAGTCGTCGACCTCGATGGTCAGCGAGCGGGCGTCTTGGGCTGAATAAGCCGTGCACAGGCGCTCGACCTCAGCTTCCGCCTGAGCGAGATGAGCCTCGCCCACCTTCGGCATACGCAGCGCGGCCACCAGGTCGGTGAACTCGGTCGGGCTCAACCGGTCCGGGACGTTCTGGTTCGCGAGCGGACGCTGGGCGAAGAAGTCGGCGACCGGCAGGTCGAACATCGCGGCGATGGCCTGCTGAGTCTCGGGGGACGGGTTGGCGATCTCGCCGCGCCGGTAGCGCTTGAACATCGCGAGCACCGAGTCGAGCTGAGTCTCCTCGTGGAACGGCGACAGAGCGATGTAGTGCATCGCGGTCTCCCGGTTGCTCCAGCCCTTGGCGGCCTGAAGACGGACCAGCCTCTCGTACCACTGCTCAGCCATCCGGCCTCCCGGTGCGTTCGGTGTCTCGTCGCGCGTGCCGAGGCGACAGGACGACTCACACCAACCTAACAACGAAACCGAGGAGCGGGGGACCATGGGGATCAACGGCGATGCTCCCCGGCTGCTCTCTGCTGCCCGCGGTCGTCCGCGGCCATCGTGAGTGTGACAGGACTCCGGACGAGAGGATCGCGATGAGCCAGCATGCGCTCGCCACCGCAACCCGACCGGGCCGGCCTCGGGTGATCCCGCGGTTGGCCGGCGCACGTGCACCACGCGACGAGATCCTCCATGCGGCGGCGGATCTCTTCGTCAACCGTGGGTTCGCGGCGACCTCGACGCGGGACATCGCGGAGAAGGTGGGGATCAGGCAGGCGTCGCTGTACTACCACTTCGCGGGCAAGCCCGGGATCCTCGCCGAGCTCCTCGAGCTCTCGGTGCGGCCCAGCCTCGAGAAGGTCGAGAAGATCGAGCGGGATTGCCCGGCGGACGTCCCCGAGGCGGCGCTCTACCTGCTCGCGCTGATCGACGCGGGCACGCTCGCGACGGTGCCGCACAACATCGGCCGGCTCTACCGGATGCCGGACGTCAGGAGCAGCGAGGTCTTCGGGGAGTTCGAGCCTGCGCTGCAAGAGCTGACTGCTGCGTACGGTCGGTTGGGTGCCGACATCGTCAGCGGCCCTGTCGCCGCGACCGTGAGCGTGGACCAGCTGGGTGGGTTGCTGGTCCAGGCGGTCGAGGTCGTGATCCGGATCCGCTCGCGCCGCGTCGAGGTCACACCTGCGCAGGCGCGAGCGATCGCGGCGACCTGTCTTCGCATCTGTGGCGTGCCCGAGGCGAGGATCGCTCGCGCGACGGGCACGGCTGACGACCTCTTGCTGCGGTTTGCCGAGGAGCGGCCGGCGTAGCGGCACGCGTGAGGTGTGGGCACTCGTGGCGACCCTGATGGTTGGCCGAGCCCGGCCAGGCCGGGCTCGGCGAAGGGATGTGGAGGTCAGGCCATCTCGGGGACGTGCAGGTGGGCGTACGCGAGGTCGAACTCGTGCACGTCGACGATCTCGCCGCCCGTGTCGGTCGCGGCCCGGTTGCGCATCTCGTCGGCCGCCGGGCGGCTGGCTTCCATCGCGGCGCGGGACTCCCAGGCCGTGGTGGCGCAGCCGAGGCCGGAGGACCGGTTCATCAGCAGGCTGGCGCTGCAGAACCCGTCGGTCTGCTCGAGCTGGGGAAGGATCGCGGCCCGGAAGGTCTCGGCCATGGCGTCGAGGTCGCCCTGCAGCCAGCTGACTCGGGCGCACTCGCCGTGGTGGCTGCGGTGCATGACGACGATCTCCCATTCGTCGATCTGCATGGAGCCGCCGAGGATGTCTTTGCCTCGATCGCGCAGCGGGCGAAGCTGCTCATCGCTGGCGCGCATGGCCGCTTCGTCTTCCCACGAGCTTGTTGCGATGCATTGCCCGGTCTCGCGGTCGACCAGCATCGAGAGGCCGCGACAGCCCTCGATGCTGTCGAGCATGGGACCGGCCTCGTTCTTGACGAAGGCTATGCCCGCGTCGATGTTGCCGGGGCTCCCGTGAAACGTGGTGGAACGTGCGTACACAGCCCGCTCCTTTCTAGGACAGGGCAGTGCCCGGACCGGCACCGCCGGTTCTTCCCTGTCTACCCCTCTGGGCGCAGCGACGCCATACCCAACCTCTGTGGTTCTCGGCCCTCGTCGATCGGTGTGACCAAGGACTTTCAGGGCGGGCACAACGACCGTACGTCCACGCGGCCGGAGGTCGGCAGGCTGGTGGCGAGTCGTCCACCGGGTGCGGTCGTGCACCGTCAGATTGCCCGGGCCACCAGCACCATCGCGGAGAGACCCCATGAACCACCGCACCGCCCGCCGCAAGGGCAAGGAGAACTACGCCAAGTTCCTCCTGGCTACGGCTCTCAACACCGTGCTCGGCGCTCTGTGCGTCACCTACGCCTACCTCAACAGCGCGACGTACTACGTCGGCTGAACCACATCGAGGAACGCCCCTGCGTTCGGAAGGAAGTGATGGAGTTGAACCGGTGGAGCGAGCTGAGCAGTCGCCAGCAGGCAGCCGTTCTGGTTCTGGCCTCGATCCAGCTGTCGTTGGCTGCGACGGCGTGGACCGACCTGGCAGTTCGGAAACCGGAGCTGGTCAACGGGAGCAAGGCCAAATGGGCTGCGGTCATCGCGGTGAACTTCGTGGGGCCGGTGACCTATTTCCTTCGGGGTCGGCGTGCGCCTCGTGGGCCTGGCGCCTGACGTGCTCAGGGGTTGGGGTCGAGGTGGGGGAAGTTGCGGTTGAGGGCCCAGTCGATCCGCATGCGCTGACTGCGGTCCATCTGAAGGCTGGGGACGCTCTCGGGGTAGAGCCACTCGACGTGGGTGCTCGCGGCCGAGGGGGTGGGCTCGCCGGCGAGGTAGCGGCCGGCGTAGATGATGCTGAACTCCTGGCGCACCTCGCCGTTGGCGGTGTATTCGATGCGGTGGCGGGGGTCGGTCCAGATCCCGACCAGGCCGGTCACCTCGATCGTGATGCCGGTCTCCTCGAGAGTCCCGCGGACGGCGCAGGCGGTGAGCGACTCGCCCGGATACATCGCCCCGCCCGGCATCGTCCAGTCGCCGGTGTCGTCGCGGCGGATCAGCAGCATCCGACCCGGGTCGTCGAGAACGAAGACGCCGGCGCTCGGCCTGATGGTGTTGACCTCGGGAGCCGAGGGGTCGTTGTGCCAGTCGACTCGCCGGCCCGTGCTGCTCACCTCAGGGGAGCGAGGACGTGGCGGTTGTAGAGACGCGTCTAAGGTCGGCCGAGATCCCACGGGCGCGAGCATAGCCGAATCAGCCGAGGTCAGGCGCACACAAGCAACGCCGTGCCGGTCAAAAGCTCGATTCCGAAGTAGAACCAGATCGGATAGAAGCGTACGGCCGTGTCGAACAGGCGCGAGACGAGTCGGCCGCCGGCCATCCCGATCAGCGCGAGGCCGACGGTGACGACGGCACCGGACCGGATGCCGCCGACGTCGAGCGCGGCGGCGCCGAGCACCGCAGCCATGGCGATTCCGAAGCCGCCGTAGACCGCGCGGATCTCGGAGCGGGACTCCGGCGACTGCGCCGCGAGGCGGAACGGCGCGACGAGGGCGCCCGGGGAGATCAGCGCGTACGTCCCCATCCCCAGGAAGAAGACGGCGATGACGGCGATGGTCAGGCTGGCGACGGTGTTCACCCGGTGATCATGGCGCGCATCGCGACCGAGGAGCGTCATCGCAGGTCCCGTGATGGGAGAAACCTGGTTGCGATGGAAACCTCGGGGCCTGACCATGCTTACCGTGAGGAAGATCGAAGGGGCCGCCGGAGGGGCGACGGCGGTCACCATGAGGGTGACCGGATGAGCGCGCGGCTGCGCGCGCTCGCGCGGGAGAACCAGCACCTCATCGAGGCCGGGTACTACCGGCGTACGGATGGCACGAAGGTGGTCATCGGTGATGCCGTCCAGGCAGCGCGAGAGGGGACCCGGATCTACGGACCGGAGCCGGTCGAGGTGCCGGTGATCGAGCCGGTGAAGACGCGGTTCGCCGTCACCGGCGGGAGCAGCCTGTGGGAGGCGCGGCGGCTGCTGGGCACGGTGGCGGTGCTGAACTTCGCCTCGGCGCGCAACCCTGGCGGCGGGTACGTCAACGGAGCCCAGGCGCAGGAGGAGGCGCTGTGCCGGGCCTCGGCTCTGTACACCTGCCTGCTGGAGGCGCCCGCCTACTACGTGCATCATCGCGCCGTGCGGGACCCGTTCTACAGCGACCGGGTCATCCACTCGCCGGGCGTTCCGGTCTTCCGCGACGACCGCGGTCAGCTGCTCGACGAGCCGTTCGAGGTCGGCTTCCTGACCTCGCCGGCGCCGAACGCAGGCGTCATCCGCAAGAAGGCCCCGGAGCGTATGGACGAGATCCCGGCCGTGCTCGCGGGCCGTGCGGCTCTGGTCCTGGAGGCCGCGGCGGCCAACGGGTATCGCAGCCTCGTCCTCGGCGCCTGGGGATGCGGCGTGTTCCAGAACGACCCGGCCATGGTGGCCGGATCGTTCCGGGACCTGCTCGGCCCGGGAGGCCGGTTCGAGGCGACCTTCGAGCAGGTGGTGTTCGGGATCCTCGACCGTACGCCGGGCGCCGGCGTCCGGCAGGCGTTCGAGGATGCCTTCGCGGACCTCGCGACATGATCTCGACGACCCGCCGACACCGCGGGTGATGGCTCCGCCGGCCCGGGCAGGCGACTAGCTCGTGACGGCGCCGACCGCGGCCGACTGCACCGTACGTCGGTACTTGCCGAGCACGCCCCGACGATACTTCGGGGGAAGCGGCTCCCAGCCGACCTTCCGCCGCTCCAGCTCCTCGGGTTCAACCTCGACCTCGAGGGTGCGGTTGACGACGTCGAGGACGATGGGGTCGCCGTCGCGGACGAAGGCGATCGGGCCGGCGTCGATGGCCTCTGGAGCGATGTGGCCGACGCAGAGGCCCGTGGTTCCACCTGAGAACCGGCCGTCGGTGATCAGCAGGACATCCTTCCCGAGACCAGCGCCCTTGATGGCTCCGGTGATGGCGAGCATCTCCCGCATGCCCGGGCCGCCCTTCGGGCCCTCGTTCCGGATGACGACGACGTCGCCCGCGACGATGAGCCCCGCCTCCAGGGCGTCCATCGCGGCCCGCTCCCCGTCGAAGACCCGGGCGGTGCCGCGGAAGACGGTGTCGTCGAAGCCGGCCGTCTTCACGACCGCACCCTCGGGCGCCAGCGAGCCCTTCAGGATGGTGAGACCACCGGTGCGGTGGATCGGCCGCTCGAAGCAGTGGATCACCTCGTCGTCGAGCGCGGGCGGGCTCAGCTCCGCGAGGTTCTCCGCCATGGTCTTCCCGGTCACCGTGAGGCAGTCGCCGTGGAGCAGGCCCGCGTCCAGGAGCGCCTTCATCACGACCGGGATACCGCCGATCCTGTCGACGTCGTTCATGACGTACTTGCCGTAAGGCTTGAGGTCGGCGAGATGGGGGACCTTGTCTCCGATCCGGGTGAAGTCGTCGAGAGTCAGGTCGACCTCAGCCTCGTTGGCGATGGCCAACAGGTGCAGCACGGCGTTGGTGGAACCGCCGAGAGCCATCACGACGGCGATGGCGTTCTCGAAGGCGTCCTTGGTCATGATCTGACGCGCGGTGATGCCCTTCCGCAGCATCCCGACCACCGCCTCGCCGGAGCGGTGGGCGAAGCCGTCGCGACGCCGGTCGACTGCGGGGGGAGCGGCCGAGCCGGGCAACGACATGCCGAGCGCCTCGGCGACGGCTGCCATCGTGTTGGCCGTGTACATACCCCCGCAGGCGCCCTCGCCGGGACAGATCGCTTTCTCGACGCGAGTGACCTCGTCGCGGCTCATCTTCCCCGCGATACAGGCCCCGACCGCTTCGAAGGCGTCGATGATCGTGACATCGCGACCGTCGAGCTGCCCGGGCATGATCGAGCCGGCGTAGAGGAAGACCGAGGCGAGATCGAGCCGAGCGGCCGCCATCAGCATGCCGGGCAACGACTTGTCACAGCCCGCGAGCAGCACGGAGCCGTCGAGCCGCTCGGCGTTCATCACGGTCTCGACCGAGTCGGCGATGATCTCGCGCGACACCAGCGAGAAGTGCATGCCCTCGTGGCCCATCGAGATCCCGTCGGAGACGGAGATGGTGCCGAACTCCAGCGGATAGCCGCCGGCCGCGTGCACGCCGTTCTTCACCGCTTTGGCGAGCCGGTCGAGGGACAGGTTGCACGGGGTGATCTCGTTCCACGACGACGCGACGCCGATCTGCGGCTTGGCGAAGTCGTCGTCTCCCAGGCCGACGGCCCGCAACATGCCTCGGGCAGCGGTGGCCTCCAGACCGTCGGTGACGGCGCGCGACCTGGGTTTGATGTCAGGTGTGTCGGGGCTGAGTGGGTTCACATGTACGAGGCTAACCGTGTGTGATGACCTTGGGTGGGAGCAACCATCGAGGTTTGGAGTCGAAGATCTGGACCCACTGGGTCCGTGGGAAGGATGAGTTGGGTGAGCGAGAACGAGACGCCGACCTCCGACGAGTTGGCGCGCGCTCGGGCCAGTCTGCGGGATACGCAGCGCGAGCACGCGCGTACGTTGTACGGCGACCACCTGACGTCGTACGCGGAGACGCCAGGGTTCGCCGGTCGACTCGAGGAAGAGGTCGAGGCGTGTATGGGCCCAGTCGGGGAGGTGTTCGGAGCCGGGCTCTCTGGTGACTTGGAAGAGGACGCATTCTGGCTGGCGGTGGACTCGATGCTGTTTCAGGCGGAGAAACCGAAGGTGTCTCTGGCTCAGCGGTACCTGAAGTTTCAGCGGAACCTTCCCGACCAGGCCCGCGCTCTGCTTGCCGAGTGGGTCAAGGGCGAGTCGGGGATGAGGTTCTTCGAGGCCACGCAGTCCGGCGGGCAGACCGGCTCACTCGTCGAGCTCGGCACGGGGAGGCTCTATGCATCGGTCTTCCCGCGCTATGGGCGATGGGACGAGAGCGGACTTCGGCGCGGCGACTACGTTGCGGCGCGTCTGCTTCCGGTGGGCGACGAATGGATGCCGACGACGCCGCTGCATCCGTTTCCGAAAGAAGAGCACTCGGACATCCTCGCGATCACCGAAGAGCTTGCTGCGGGCCCCCGCGCCGACGCCGCTTCAGATTGAGCCCCAGTCGGACCTCGGTCGAATGGTCGCGCGGGCCGGCACGCCTCAGGTCGTTGACCCTGGGGAGGGCTATCCGAACCAGGTTCGGATAGCCCTCCCCAGGGTGGTGGCCCGGTGCCGATCTTCGGTGGCCAGCGCCGTCAGTCGACCGCTGCGCTCTCGGCTGGCTCCTCCAGGCCGGTCGGCAGCGACTCGACGTACTCCTCGCTCGGTCCGAAGTCCGGGTCCGGGTGCACCTCGACGTTGGTCGCCGGGTGGGTGAGGTCCAGGACGGCGACCTGGTTGGCGCCGGCCCGCCACAGGGGAGCGGGAGCGTAGAGGCGCCGTTGTGGTCCGCGGGCCCAGAGCCGGCCGAGCAGGGTGCCGTTGAGCCAGACGAACCGGTCACCGTCGCCGGGGACGGCGAGCCAGCCGTCGGCGGGCGCCTCGACCTCGAAGGTGGTGCGAGGGAGACCGTCGAGGTCGTCCCAGCGGTCGAGGGGAGCGGGGTGGTGGTCCCAGCCGTGGACGAGACGCCGGTCGACCTGGACGCCACCGAGGATGCCCTTGTGCTCGCCGAGGAGGGGGCCGTAGTTGACGCGGCCGAGCGCCTCCACGACCAGGGTCAGGTCGGCGACCCGGCCCAGCCCGGGAAGCGTGAGCACCGCGGGCTCGGCGTCGTCGCGCTCGAGCATGCCGAGCAAGCGCCCGTCGAGGAAGACGTACGCCCGGTCGTGCAGCCCCCGCACGGTGAGATGGACGTCGTGGCCGGGGAGCGTGACCGAGGACCGGTACGTCACCAGGCCGGTGTCGATACCGAGCTCCTCGAAGCTCAGCGGTGGCGCAGCGCGGGTCGCCGGCGCGCCCGTCACCAAGGACAGCAGGTCCACGCCAGGTGACACCGGCGCGGAGGCAGACGCGTGACGCGGAGGCGTTGGCGGCAGCGCGGGCAGCTCGTCGACGGTGCGCCCGGTGGCTGGCGCCAGGACGCCGCGGTAGAGCCGGAACTTCTCCGAGACCCGGCCGTCCTCGCCGACCGGGGCGTCGGAGTCGTAGCTGGTGACGGTGGGCTGGATGCGGCGGCCGTCGTGGTTGGCCCCGGCCCAGAGCCCGAAGTTGGTGCCACCGTGGGCCATGTAGACGCTGACCGAGCCACCGAGGTCGATGATCTCGCGCAGCGTCGCGGCGGCGCTGGCGGGGGAGCGTACGTGGTGGTTCTCGCCCCAGTGGTCGAACCAGCCGTTCCAGAACTCGGCGCACAGGAACGGCTCACCGGGCCGCCGCGCGCTCAGCTTCGCTGCGGCCTCCGCGGCGCGACTGCCGAAGGTCGCCGCGGCGAGGGTGCCCTCGACCATGCCGGTGTCGAGCATGACCTCGGTCGGACCGTCGGCGGTGTAGAGCAGCTCGGTGACGCCGCGGTCGAGGAGCGCCTGGCGGAGACAGGTGAGATGCGCGGCGTCGTCGCCGTACGAGCCGTACTCGTTCTCCACCTGCACGGCCACGACCGGCCCGCCGTGGGCCGACTGCAGCGGGACCAGGTGGGGGAGCAGGACGTCGAGCCAGCGCGAGACCGCGTCCTGGTAGACCGGGTCGGTGCTGCGCGGTGCCCGGGTGCGCGCGGTCAGCCACGACGGCAGCCCGCCGTTGGTCCACTCGGCGCAGATGTAGGGGCCGGGGCGGACGATCACGTCGAGCCCGAGATCGCCGGCGATGGTGACGAAGCGGGCCAGGTCGCGAGGCCCGGTGAAGTCCGCCGATCCCTCGTCGGGCTCGTGGTAGTTCCAGGCGACGTAGGTGTCGACGGTGTTGAACCCCGTGGCGGCGACCCGGCGCAGCCGGTCCTCCCACAGGTCCGGGTGGATGCGGAAGTAGTGGATCGATCCGGACAGGATCCGGTGGGGGACGCCGTGCCTCAGGAACTCGCCGTCGCGCCAGGTCAAGGTGGGGCTCACCCGCCCGAGGTTATGACAACTTTTGCGCAGAACGTAGCCAATCCGCGCAAAACTCTGCATGATGGACGAACCTCGTCAGGCCCACCCCCACCCTCGGGAGTCACGATGCCGAAGCGTTTCCCCACCGCCCTCCTCGCGTCCGTGACGGCCTTCGCCGGCGTGGTCGCGATCGCGCCCGAAAGCCACGCCGCTCCCGCGAGCGGCTTCACCCTGACCTCGCCCGTGCTGACCGTCCAGGTGGCCGACGACTTCCCGGCCGTCCTCGGCTACCGGCACACGGCCGGCGGGGAGATCGGCGGCGCCGCGACGCTGCCCGCCTCCGTACGGATCAACGGCACGGCATACACCGCGACCGTGACCGGCACCCAGGTCGACGCCGACACCGCGACCTACCGGCTGACCTTCGCCGACCTGCCCGGCGTCGAGCTCGGCGCGAAGCTCGAGGTGGCCGGCGACGTCGTCACCTTCGCGGTCACCGAGGTGACCGACACGGCCGAGCACCGGGTCGGCACCCTCGACATCCCCGGACACGATCTCCTCTCGGTCAGCTCCGGCCAGACCGGGGCGACGGTGAGCACCGCCGTCGTGAGCGCCGACCGCACCAAGAACGGCGACACCCACACCGAGGTGACCGCGGACCTGGCCACGACCGAGAAGCCGGTCGGATCGGCGTACGCCGTCGTCGACACCGACCAGCTGGCCGCCGCCCTCGAGACCAACTCGGTCTACGACCAGAGCAGCGGCGACGCGACCAACGAGCGCGGCCGGATCTGGCGCAGCGTGAGTGCCACCGACGACGGCCGCAGGGTCGGACTGTGGAGCGGCCAGTGGACCTACCGCGCGGCCGGCTCGCCCTACACCGAGGAGCTCCCGTGGGCGAAGGTCACCATCACCCCCGACGCCAACGGCGACCAGCGGGTCGACTGGCAGGACGGCGCGATCGCGCTACGCGACATCCAGCGGCCGGTGAACGGCGCGGACGAGACGCCCGAGCGGGTGGTCACCCACATCCCGTTCAACTTCGCCAGCCAGGCGACGCATCCGTTCCTGCGTACGCTCGACGACGTCAAGCGGGTCTCGCTGGCCACCGACGGGCTGGGTCAGCTGGCCGTGCTGAAGGGCTACGGCTCCGAGGGCCACGACTCCGCGCACCCCGACTACGGCGGCAACTACAACACCCGCGCCGGCGGGCTCGAGGACCTCAACACGCTGGCCCGTGAGGGCGAGAAGTGGGGCGCCGACTTCGGCGTCCACGTCAACGCGACCGAGGCCTACCCCGAGGCCAAGACCTTCGACGAGAACCTGGTCGAGGAGAGCAAGCCCGGCTGGGACTGGATCGACCAGTCCTACTACATCGACCAGCGCACCGACCTGGCGACGAAGAACATCGTCGACCGCTTCGCCCAGCTGCGCCGCGAGACGCACGACAACCTGGACTTCCTCTACATCGACGTCTACTACTCCTACGGCTGGCTGCAGGAGCGGCTCGCCCAGGAGCTGCGCGGGCAGGGCTGGAACATCGGCACCGAGTGGTCCTACCACTTCGAGGAGGACGCGCTCTGGTCCCACTGGGCCAACGACGAGTCCTACGGCGGGTCCACCAACAAGGGTCTCAACAGCCAGCTGATCCGGTTCGTACGCAACGGGCAGAAGGACACCTGGAACCCCGACAAGCTGCTCGGGCACACCGAGATCGTGGAGTTCGAGGGGTGGACCGGCGAGAACGACGTCGACGCCTTCTACGACAACATCTGGCGGACGAACGTGCCGACGAAGTATCTGCAGCGCAACCCGATCCTACGCTGGAGCCCGGACGAGATCGTCCAGGAGGGTGGGGTCCGGGCGGTCAACACCGGGACGACCGAGGCAACCCGGAAGATCTACCAGGACGGCGACCTCGTCCTCGACGGCGACGCCTACCTGCTCCCGTGGAAGAACGACTCGAAGCTCTACCACCACAACACCGACGGCGGCCGGACCACCTGGACCCTGACCGACGCGTGGAGCGGGAGCAGCCGGCTCAACGTCTACGAACTCACCGAGCAGGGCCGGGTCGCGGCCGGCAGCGTGCCGGTCAGAAGCGGCAAGGTCACGCTCGATGCGAAGCCCGGAACGGCGTACGTCCTGACCAAGGCTCCCGGTGGCTCGCCCGCGCCGCAGTGGGGTCAGGGCAGCCGCATCGCCGACCCCGGCTTCAACGCCGGCAACCTCGACGCGTGGCACCCGAGCGGCCCGGCCGCGACGGGACGCACCTCGACCGGCCAGCGGGTCGCCGTCCTGGGCGCCGGCGGGAAGGCCGCGATCAGCCAGCGACTGACCGGCCTGCGCAGCGGCCGCAACGCGCTGGGTGTCTGGGTCGAGGTCGAGCCCGGCCGGACCCGGGCCACCACCGTCTCCGTCACCTCGGGTGGGAAGACCTTCACCAACCGCGTCGAGCGCTCGACCGCGAAGAACCTGGTCGCCGCGGACGAGCTGCACAGCACCTACTTCCAGCGGGTCGAGGTGCCCTTCGACGCTGCCGGCGACGGCACCGCGACCGTCAAGATCTCCGCGGAGGCAGGCTCGGGTCGCGTCCGCCTGGATGACGTACGCGTCGTCGCGATCGATCGCGACCTGCCGGCCGCGCCGGGGGCGAAGGTCATCGTCGAGGAAGACTTCGAGGAGGTCGTCCAGGGCTGGTCGCCGTTCGTCAAGGGCACCTCGGGCGGCGTCACCGACCCGCGCACCCACCTGGCCGAGCGGCACGAGCCGTACACGCAGAGCGGCTGGAACGGGAAGGTCACCGACGACGTTATCAGCGGCGACTGGTCGCTCAAGTCGCACGCCGAGAACGGCGGCCTCGTCTATCGCACCGTCCCGCAGACCGTACGTCTCGAGCCCGGCCACCGCTACCGGGTCTCCTTCGACCACCAGACCGAGCGGGCCGACGACTACGAGTGGGTGACCGGCTACGACTCGGTCGCGAGCGGTGAGCCGCGCTCGGTCGAGGTCGCTGCCCGCCCGATCGGCAGGCAGGTGGAGACGGCCCGGTTCAGCGAGGAGTTCGTGGCCGGTGGCTGCGGCGACTACTGGGTCGGCCTGCGCACCGTCGACGACAGCGGGGCGAACGGCGACATCAGCATCGACGACTTCACCGTCGAGGACCTCGGCGCGGCCGCCGACCTGCCCGCCTGCGCGACCCTCGCCGTCGACGCCGGTGAGGAGAAGCTGCTGCCCGGCGCGGCCGCCGAGGTCACCACCACGCTGACCAGCGACGAGGCGTCGGCGACCGGCGCCGGGTCGATCGACCTCGACGTCCCCGACGGCTGGACAGCGGAGGCCACCACGCCGGCCGCGTTCGACTCGCTCGCTCCGGGGGAGAGCCACGCGGTGACCTGGAAGGTCACCCCTCCGGCCGATGCGGCCGAGTCGAGCCACCAGCTCGACGGGATCGCGACGTACGACATCGGAGGTGCGACGCGCACGGTGACCCGGTCGGCCACCGTGCAGACCGCACCGCCTCCGCCGACCGCGGACACCTACGCCAGCGATCTCGGCTGGATCTCGGCCACCAACGGCTGGGGGCCGGTCGAGCGCGACACCAGCGTGGGGGAGAACGCCGCCGGCGACGGCGGTCCGATCACGCTGGCCGGCAAGGTCTACGCCAAGGGGCTGGGCGCGCACGCGGTCTCGAAGGTCCGCTACTACCTGGCCGGCAACTGCGCCTCTTTCACCGCCGACGTGGGGGTGGATGACGTACAGACCTCGCGGGGATCGGTGCGGTTCTCCGTCGTCGCTGACGGGCGGACGGTCGCCGAGACCGGCACCCTCGGGCCGGCCAGCGCGACCGCGTCGATCACCGCCGACGTCACCGGCGCCGACTTCGTCGACCTGGTGGTGGGCGATGCCGGCGACGGGAACGGCAACGACCACGCCGACTGGGCCGACGCGACCTTCCACTGCGGAGGGTGAGATCTGCGTAGGCTGTCCGGGACCCAGGAAGGGGGCCCATGAGGCAACAGCGACTCAACCAGCTGCTCGAGCTGATCAGCGAGCACGGGCACGTCTCGATCGCGGAGGTGGAGAGCGCCCTCGGTGTCTCGGCGGCGACCGCCCGCCGCGACATCGGGCACCTCGCCGACCAGCGGCTGGTCACCCGGACACACGGCGGTGCCACGGCGCTCGGCTCGGCGTACGAGCTGCCCTTGCAGTACAAGATCGGCCGCCAGGCCGAGGCCAAGCGGGCGATCGCGGCCGCGGTCGCCGACCTGCTCGTGCCGGGCGAGACCGTGGCGCTCAACGGGGGGACGACGACCAGCGAGGTGGCCCGCTCGATCGGACGCCACCCCGACCTGGCCGAGGACGACAGCATCACGGTCGTCACCAACGCGCTCAACATCGCCTACGAGCTCTCGATCCGGCCCAACGTCAACATCGTGGTGACCGGCGGGGCCGCGCGCACTCAGTCCTACGAGCTGGTAGGCCCGTTGAGCGAGGGTGTGCTGTCGAAGATCCACATCGACACCGCGATCCTCGGCGTCGACGGCATCAGCACACGTGCCGGGCTCACCACGATCCACCCGGCCGAGGCCCAGATCAGCGCCGACTTCATCGCGGCCGCGCAGCGCACCATCGTCGTGGCCGACAGCACGAAGCTCGAGCACCCGACCTTCGCGCGCATCCGCGACCTCGACTGCGTCTCCATGCTCGTCACCGACCGTGCGGTGCCCGAGCCGCTCGCGAAGGCGCTGGCCGAGCACGGAGCGGAGATCGTGATCGCTGCTGAGCGAAAATGATCAGTTGGACACAAATATTGACATAAACGATCAACCCGTTGGATGATTCAGATATGACCGCATCCGCACCGACGACGCATCTCGCTGCCGAGATAGCGACCCAACCCGCCAACTGGATGGCCGCCAGGAGCACCGCCGAACACTTTGCCGACGCCCTGCCGCGGCCGGGGGAGAAGGTCGCGGTCGTCGGCTGCGGCACCTCGCTCTACATGGCGCAGGCCTACGCCGCGCTCCGGGAGGAGCAGGGCCAGGGCGTCACCGACGCCTGGACGCCGACCGAGGCTCGGATCGACCGGGGCTACGACCGGCTGGTCGCCATCACGCGGTCCGGGACCACGACCGAGGTCATCGACCTGCTCACCCGCGTCGAGGGCACGATCCCGGCATCGGTGATCTCCTCCTCGCCCGGCACCCCGGCGCTCGAGCTGGCGGAGCCGATCCTGATGCCCGAGGTGGACGAGAAGTCGGTGGTCCAGACCCGCTTCGCGACCACCGCGCTCGCCCTGTTGCGATGGCACCTCGGCCACGACCTGAGCCTGGCTGCCGAGCAGGCCCAGCGGATCATCGACGCCGGTGTCAGCGGGTTCGGTCCGGCGCTGACCGCCGACCAGCTCACCTTCGTCGGCCGCGGCTGGACCAACGGCGTGGCCCAGGAGGCGGCCCTCAAGCTGCGGGAGTCCGCGCAGCTGTGGACCGAGTCCTACCCGATGATGGAGTACCGCCACGGTCCGCTCTCGATCAGCGCTCCCGGCCGGGTCGTGTGGGCCTTCGGCGACCTGGTGCCCGGGTTCGCCGAGGACGTCGCGGTCACCGGCGCGGACCTGATCCACGACGAGGTCGACCCGCTCGCCGAGCTGGTTCGCGTGCACCTGCTCTGCGTCGAGCGGGCCCGGCGAGCCGGGCTCGATCCCGACGCGCCGCGCAACCTCACGCGCTCGATCATCCTCGGCCCGGCTGCCGCCCCTCCAGCGTGATGCCGGCGCTCGCCCTGGCCTTCGACGTCGGCGGCACCTCGGTGCGCGGAGCGGTGGTCGGCGCCGCCGACGTGGTGCTCGCCGAGTCGCGGGTGGCCACCCGGATCGGTCCGGCGGTGCTCGATGACATCGCGCGGATGGGTGAAGGACTCCTCGCCGGCCTGAGTCCGGCGGCTCGGGCGGAGGTCGCCGCGGTCGGGGTCGCCTTCCCCGGACTCGTCGACACCGAGGCCGGCATCTCCCGCAGGGCGGTCAACCTCGGTCTCGTCGACACCCTCGTGGCGGCCCCGCTCGCCGAGCACCTGGGCCTTCCGGTCACGGTGGCGCACGACACGGCCGCTGCCGCCGGTGCGATCTGGGAGGACGCGGGCTCGCCGGCCTCCGCGTTCGTGGCCGTGCTCGGGACGGGTGTTGCTGCGGTGACGTACGTCGGGGGTCGGGCGATCCTCGGCGTCTCGGGGCAGGCCGGCGAGATCGGCCACCTGGTCGTCGACCCGGCCGGACCGCGGTGCGGCTGTGGGCTGCGCGGCTGCGTGGAGGCGTACGCGGGTGCGCGCGCGATGCTGGAGAGGTACGCGTCGCGGGGCGGCGACACCAGGGTCTCCGGCGTCGCCGAGCTGGTCGCGCGGGCCGAGTACGACCGCCTCGCCGCCGAGGTCTGGTCCGAGGCGATCACCGCCCTCGCCGACGGGTTCCTCGCGGTCGGTGCTCTGCTCGCACCCGGCGAGATCATCCTCGGCGGCGGCGTCGCCGAGGCCAGGAGAGCGCTGCTCGACCCGCTGCAGGCCCGGATGCGCGAGCGGGCCGGCGTGACAGCCGTCCCGCCCGTACGTCTCTCCACCCTCGGCGGCCGCGCCGGCCTGATCGGTGCCGCCCGGCTGGCCCTGGCCGCGGTGAGGACGAACCCATGATCATCACCGTCACGCTCAACCCGGCGATCGACGTGACCTACCGGCTGCCCCGGCTGACCGTGGGCGAGGTCCACCGGGTCGCCGAGGTCACCAGCCGCCTCGGCGGCAAGGGCGTCAACGTCGCCCGGGTGCTGCACCAGCTGGCCGAGCCGACGCATGCCGTCGGTCTCGCCGACGAGGCCTTCGCCGAAGCCCTCGCGAGCGAGCTGCCCTCGACCTTCCTGCCCGAGCTCGAGGAGGTACGCCGCACCGTGGTCGTCGCCGCCGCCGAGTCGACGACCTCGCTGTGGGAGCCGGGCCGGCAGGCCGCGCCCGGCGCCGACCTGCGGCTGCTCGACCTCCTCGAGGACTGGGTCGTGGACGCGACGGCTCTCACCGTCTCCGGCAGCCTGGCGCCCGGCGTGCCCGTCGACCTTCCGGCGCGGATCGCGCGGCTCGCCGCGGCCGCCGGCGTCCCGGTGCTCCTCGATCTCGACGACGCGGCCCTCGCGGCCGCGGTCGGAACCGGCGCCGTCCTGACGCCCAACGAGGACGAGGCCGCACGCCTTCTCGGGGACGCCCCGGACGATCCCGTCGTCGCGGTGAAAGAGCTCGCCACCCGCCACGGGGGACCGATCGTGCTGACCCGGGGACGCCTCGGGTCTATCGCATGTGCCGACGGCGCCTGCTGGGAGGTGAGCCCGCCCGCCGGGATCGCCGGAAATCCGACCGGGGCCGGCGACGCCACCGCCGCGGGGATCGTCCGCGGCCTCGCCCACGGCAGGCCGTGGCCGGAGATCCTCCGCGATGCCGCCGCGCTGGGCGCCGCCGCGGTGGCGGCGCCGGTGGCCGGCGAGATCGACACCGAGACGTACGCCTCGGTCCTGGCGGGTGTCAGGGTCGAACGGATCGACCACGAGGAGCCCTGACATGCCCCTGGTACCGATGTCGCTGCTGCTCGACAACGCCCGCGGGACCGGCCGCGGGCTGGGCGCGATGAACGTCATCCAGCTCGAGCTGGCCGAGGCGATCGTGGCCGGCGCCGAGCAGGCCGGGCGCCCGGTCGTCCTGCAGATCTCCGAGAACACCGCCGACTACCGCGGCGGCCTCGCGCCGCTGCTGGGGGCCACTCTCGCGATCGCCGAGC
Organism: Nocardioides sp. NBC_00368; assembly: GCF_036090055.1. Taxonomy (NCBI): domain Bacteria; kingdom Bacillati; phylum Actinomycetota; class Actinomycetes; order Propionibacteriales; family Nocardioidaceae; genus Nocardioides; species Nocardioides sp. NBC_00368. The sequence continues at coordinate 1,863,634 of NZ_CP107970.1, read as the reverse complement.
GCGCGACCGTGCCGGTGTGCGTGCATCTCGACCACGCGACCCGGGTCGAGCTCGTCGAGGAGGCCGTCGAGCTGGGCTGTCCCTCGGTGATGTTCGACGCCTCCAAGCTCGACTACGACTCGAACGTGGCGGCCACGGCCAAGATCGCGGCCTGGTGCCACGAGCGCGGTGTCTCCGTCGAGTCCGAGCTCGGCGAGGTGGGCGGCAAGGACGGGGTGCACGCGCCGGGGGTGCGCACCCGGCCGGACGAGGCCGCGGCGTACGTCGAGGCCACCGGTGTCGACGCGCTCGCGGTCGCGGTCGGCTCCTCGCACGCGATGACGACGCGTACGGCCTCGCTCGACAACGAGCTCATCGCCCGGCTCGCCGATGCCGTCGACGTGCCCCTCGTCCTCCACGGTTCGTCCGGGGTCCCCGACGAGGGCATCGTCGCGGCGATCGTCGCGGGGATGACCAAGGTCAACATCGCGACCCATCTCAACGCGACGTTCACCCGGGCCGTACGCGCCGCGCTGGCGGACGAGACGAAGGTCGACCCGCGCAAGTACCTCGGCGCCGGTCGCGACGCGGTCGCCGGCGAGGCCGCGCGCCTGCTCGCGCTGATCGGTGGACCGAGGGTGGACCGGGCTGTGTGACCTACGTTACAGTCGCCCTCGACTTCGATTGATTCTGACTAATTAGGGCGTGATGCGATCATGTTCAATCAATCACTCAGACGGTCTCTGGTCGCGGCAGTCGCGTTGGCCGCGGGCCTGGTCGCACTCAGCCCGGTGGGCTCGGTCGCGGCCGAGGCGACGAGCGAGCTCGGCGACGTCACCGGCTTCGAGCGCGACGGCGACAGCTACACCTTCGAGTCCGGTGAGGCCGCCCTGCGGGTGACCTTCGAGGACGCCGACATGGTCCGCGTACGGCTCGCCCCGAACGGCGAGTTCGACGACCCGGCCAACGAGGACCCCACCGACCCTGGCGCTCCGGACGCCGACATCGTCGTCAAGCGCGACTACCCCGGCGGGCGGTCGCAGGTGAAGGAGAACGACGCTGCGTACGTCATCAGCAGCGGCGAAGCCGTGCTCACGGTGACGAAGCGGCCGATCACCCTGCGTCTCACCGACCCGAGCGGCCGCGTGCTGATGGCGGAGTCCTCCCCGCTGTCCTGGGACGACAAGGGCACGGCGCAGCACCTGGAGCGCGGTGCCGAGGAGCAGTTCTTCGGCGGCGGCATGCAGAACGGCCGGTTCAGCCACCGCGGCGAGACGATCAAGATCTCGCGCGACTTCAACTGGAACGACGGCGGCAACCCCAACGCGGTGCCGTTCTACGTCTCCTCCCGCGGCTACGGCGTGCTGCGCAACACCTTCGCCCCCGGCAGCTACGACTTCGGTGCGCCGACCACGACGACCCACGCCGAGCAGCGCTTCGACGCCTACTACTTCGTCGGTGATGCCAAACGCGTCATCGACTCCTACACCGAGCTGACCGGGCGGCCGGTCGCGGTCCCGATGTACGCCCTGGAGATCGGCGACGCCGACTGCTACCTCCACAACGCCAATCGCGGCGAGCGCGAGACCCTGCGCGACTCCACCGCGATCGCCGAGGGCTACGCCGAGCACGACCTGCCGCTGGGCTGGATGCTGGTCAACGACGGCTACGGCTGCGGCTACGAGGACCTGGCCGAGACCGGCGACATGCTGAACGACCACGGCGCCGAGCTGGGCCTGTGGACCGAGGACGACCTCACCGAGCAGGAGAGCGAGGTCAAGGCCGGCGTACGCGTCCGCAAGACCGACGTCGCCTGGGTCGGTCCGGGCTACCGCTTCGCACTCGACGCCTGCGAGCAGGCCCGCGACGGCATCGAGACCAACAGCACCGACCGCTCGACCGTCCTCACCGTCGAGGGCTGGGCCGGCACCCAGCGCTGCGCCGCGGTGTGGAGCGGTGACCAGTCCGGGAGCTGGGACTACATCCGCTGGCAGATCCCGACGTACGCCGGTTCCACCATGTCCGGCCAGCACCTCGCCACCGGCGACGTCGACGGCATCTTCGGCGGCAGCGCGGAGACGTACGTCCGCGACATGCAGTGGAAGATGTTCCTGCCGATGACCTATCTGATGAGCGGGTGGGCGGCCTCCGACAAGCAGCCGTGGCGCTACGGCGAGCCGTACACCTCGATCAACCGCAAGTACCTGAACCTGCACGAGCGGCTGCTGCCCTACTTCTACACGCACACGATGCGGGCGAACCGCAACGGTGTCGGCGCGGTCAAGCCGCTCTACCTCAACTACCCCGACGACCCGAAGACCTGGGGCGACGCGGTGAAGTACGAGTTCCTCGCCGGCGACGACTTCCTGGTCGCCCCGGTCTACGAGGACGCCACCACCCGCGACGGGATCTACCTGCCCGAGGGCACCTGGGTCGACTACTGGAGCGGCCGGGTCCACCAGGGACCGACCACCATCGACGGCTACAAGGCTCCGCTGGACACGCTGCCGCTGTTCGTACGCGCCGGTGCGGTCGTGCCGCAGTTCCCCGAGGGCACGCTCGACTGGCAGCGGGGCAAGAAGTCGGGCCGCCTCGACCTGGACATCTACCCGCAGGGCTCCTCGTCCTTCGTGAACTACGAGGACGACGGGCGCAGCCAGGCGCACGCCTCCGGCGAGTCCGCCACGCAGGAGTTCGAGGTCGACGCCCCCGAGCAGGGTCGCGGCCGTGTCGTGGTGCGGCTGGGCGAGGTCGACGGCTCCTACGCCGGCAAGCCGGCCTCGCGCGAGTACGGCCTCGCCGTGCATGCCGATGCCGAGCCCGGAAGCGTGGAGCTGGACGGTGAGGAGCTGCCGCAGCGGGGCTCCGCCGCCGAGCTGGAGGGAGCCGCGACCGGGTGGTTCCACGATGCCGCGACGGGCATCACGTCGGTCAAGACGGGGAAGCTGTCCACGTCGGCGGCGGCCGTGGTCTCGCTCAACGGCTCCTCGGCCGTCGGCGGCGGCCACCCGGGCGATCGCGACGTGAGCCTGGATGCCACCACCTCCGCGATCGCGGTCGCCGGTGAGGAGGCCGAGGTCAGCGCCACCTTCACCAACGACACCGGCTCCCGTGTGCAGCTCGAGTCGATCACGGCCACCGCGCCCGAGGGCTGGGACGTACGTCCGGCTGCTGGGGTCTCCGGTGGGCTCGCGCCGGGTGCCTCCCGCACCGCGACCTTCGGCGTCACCCCGCCGGCGGACGCCGAACCCGGACGCGTCCGGATCGAGGTGAGCGCGACGTACGTGACCCACCACCGGACGTACGCGGTGACCGACTCGGCCACCACCACCGTCGCGCACCCGGATCTCGCCTCGGCGTTCAACAACGTGGGGGTCACCAGGGCCGAGGACCCGGCGCCGGGTGACATCGACGGCGGAGGCAGCAGCTTCCTCGCCGGCAAGCTCGCCGAGAAGGGAGTCACGCCCGGGGCGACGGTGAGCGCGAACGGCTTCGACTTCACCTGGCCGGGCTCGGAGCCGGGCACGAAGGACAACACCGCGTCCGGCGGCGAGACCATCCGGATCAGCGGCAAGGGCAACGCGCTGGCGTTCCTGGGGACCGGCACCAGCCTGTCGGCATCGGGGAAGGCGACGGTGCACTACGCCGACGGCACCTCCTCGACGGGGACGCTGGGCTTCCCCAACTGGTGCTGCGCGGCGACCGACAGCTACGGCGCCAAGGTGGCCGTCACCACGCTCGGGAAGAACACCCCGAGCGGCCCGGCCTACCCGACCGTCTCCTACCGGCTGTTCACCAAGACCCTGCGCACCGACCCGGCCAAGGAGATCGCGGCGGTCACGCTGCCCGCCAACGCGGCGGTGCACGTCTTCGCGATGACGGTCGGTGACGAGGAGATCGTTCCGCCGGCGCTGGCGGACGGCCAGTACTCGCTCGGCAACGTCGGCTCCGGGCTCGCGCTCGACGCCGCCACGGGGGCGAGCAACGGTCAGCTGACCACCTCCGCGGTCGGGGTGGCGGCGTCCCAGAAGTGGGTGGTCACCCGGAACGAGGACGACGGGAGCTACCAGCTGAAGAACGCCGGCACCGGTCTGTGCGCCGACGTCGCCTACAGCTCGAGGACGAGCGGCGACCCGGTCGTCGAGTACACCTGCACCGGCACGCCCAACCAGCGATGGGTGATCGCGGCCGACGGTGCGGCCCTGAAGATCTCCGCCAAGCACAGCGGTCTCAGTCTGGCGGCCGGCGCCGACGGACTGGTGATCCAGCAGACCGACTCCGCAGCCGGCTCGCAGCGCTGGCGCGCCACTCCGAACTAGACCGGTGGCGGGCGACCCGGTCGCACTGCTTACATGACCCTCGATGAGCGCCGCGCTGTGCGGTGACCGAGGAGGGGCGGTGAGCGGTGCGGCCGGGAAGTCGTGGTGAGGTCGTGCTGTGCGCCGTCCTGGTGCTGATCGCCCTGGGCTGGATCGTCACCGGGCTGCGTACCGATTCCGGTGAGCTGCACGAGGCGCCGGTCGTGCTGGTCGGTCCCGACGTCGTCACCGCGCCGCTCGTGAAGCAGGTCAACGCGGTACCCGGGCACCCGTTCACGGCCGGCGGGGTCGACGACCCTGCCGAGGCGGCGGATCTGCTGGAGAGCGGCGACGTCGTCGCGGCGCTCCATCTGGACCTGTCCGGGACGCGCGACGAGCTGCGGATCGCGGCCGCCCACCGGCCCGAGCTCGCGCGGGAGATCCATGCCGAGGTCACGCGGATCGAGAAGACCCGCGGTCGGACGGTCGCGCTCGCCCCGACCGATGACCGGCACGAGGAGCGGTCGTGGGGCCCGCTCACCTTTGCGACCGCGCTGGCCGGCTTCCTGCTGGTGTGCATCGTCTCGCTCGTGTGGGGGCCGCTGGCACGTACGCTGCCTCGGCTCCTGGCCCGGCTGACCGCGCTCGCCGCCCTGGCGGTGGGAGCGGGCGTCTGGGGCTGGCTCCTCGCTGCGCCCACACCGGCAGGGGAGCGGGTGCTCACCGCATCGATCCTCGCCGCCACGGTGCTCGCCGCGGGGGCGCTGACCTTCGCCTGCGAGGTCATCGGTGGGCTGCCGGGTCTGCTTTTCGCGGCAGCGGTGATCGTCGCGGGGCCTGCACCCCTGGTCGTCGCCGGCGACCGGCTGCTGCTCTCGGGAGCATGGGCGATCGGATCCCGATGGACCATCGCCGGGGCGGCCGAGTCGCTGCTGTGGGCCGTCGAGACTCGCACCGGCATCGCTCAACCGGTGGTGACCATCGTTGGTTCCGCACTGCTCGGGCTGGTCGTGCTGGTGGCGACCCGATGGCTGGTCCGAGGCCTCGTCGCGCCCGATGGAGAACGTGTCTCGGTGAGCGGGTGGCGGACGACCCTCGGCCTGGTTCTGGTCTCGGCCACCTGCCTGACGGTGCTGGCGACCGCGCTGACCTCAGCGCTGCACGCCGAGACCGTGCCGCGACCGCTGCCCAGTCTCGCCTCGACCACCCAGTGCGTACCGTCGGGTCCCGTCGAGGACGTGGACGACCTCAACCGGATCACCAGGCTGCGGGCCGAGCCGGCCCTGCAGGGCGGTGACGTGGGGGTCAGCGCGACCCTGGCCGACGGGCGGAGCATCTGGATGTTCGGCGACACCCTGAGAGCCAAGGAGCTCCCCGGCGCAGGTTTCGTACGCAACTCGATGCTGCTCGTCGAGCCCGACTGCCTGCGCGTCGTCCTGCCGGAGTCCGGCGGCGCCATCATCCCCGACCGCGGCGACGGCGTGGGCTACTGGCCGATGTCGGTGACCACGCTCGACAAGCCCGGCTACGCGCTCGTCGTCGTGGCCGCCCAGCGGGTGCGTACGACCTCGAAGGACGTGTTCGGGTTCGAGGCGCTCGGCCCGGCGATCGCCCAGTTCGTCGTCCCGGACGGTGGCGTCCCGCAGCTGATCGCCGTGACCGACGTCGGTGCCGACGACGCGGACACCCGCCGGCCGATGTGGGGAGCCGCGGCGGCGGTGTCGGGGGAGTGGCTCTACCTCTACGGCACCGCGCGCGAGCCCGACCCGGAGCTCGGCACCGGCTTCTCGCTCCGCGTCGCCCGGGTCGAGCCGGACCACGTCGCGGACCCGGATCGCTGGACCTACTGGGACGGCGCCGGCTGGGGCCGCCGGCCGGGTGCCGCGAGCGAGCTGATCCCCGCGGCCGACGGCGTCTCCCAGACGCTGAGCGTCTTCGAGCGCGACGGTCGCTGGTACGCGTTCAGCAAGAGCGGCGAGTTCCTGGGCGACGACCTGGTCTTCTGGACCTCGCCGTCACCGACGGGACCGTTCCGGGCACAGCCTCCGGTCGGCACCCTGCCCTCCGGGGTGGCACGGGGCGAGCTGCGCTACATGCCGCTGGCCCACCCAGACATCCTCGAGGAGCCGGGCTCGGTGATCGTGTCCTACAGCCGCAACAGCACCGACTTCGGCGCGGTGCTGCGCAACCCGCTCCTGTACCGGCCGAAGTTCATCCGCGTCGATCTCCCTCGCGGTTAGCGGAGACGGCGTTTGCTGAGACGCGGGTCGCCCGCCCGGATCAGGATGTCCTGGATCGTGAAGTTGGCCGCGATCGCCTCGCGCACCTTCTCCAGGCTCTCGCGGATCGCCCGCATCTCCTCCCGCGGCTGCCGGCGCTCGAGATAGAGCCGGATGCGGCGTACCTCGTCTTCTCGGGTGGGGTTGTCCCCGCCGAGCTCTCCGCTCAGATTGCGGCACACCAGCCAGCGGGCCTCGTGGGTCGGCCGGATCTTCGGCCATCGGATCCCCTCGTCGTCGACCTCGATGCTCGTCATTCCCAGCGGGAGGTGGTCGAGGGTGAGCGCATGCGAGAGCAGGTCCAGCGCCGAGAGCTTGCGGTCGAGGAGGAAGTCGATGGTGAGAGAGGACTGGCCGTCGAGCACCTGGAGCTCCCAACGCAGGCGCTCGAGACCCTCTGCGATCACCCGGATGTCGGCGATCTGATCCGGCACCAGCCGGAGCAGCGCCCCGCGTGCGGTGGCGAGCTCGAGATCGGCCGCCCCGTCGTAGCGCTCCATCTCGGTGACGATCTGCTCCGCCCGCACGAGCACGTCGTTGATCTGTACGTAGAGCAGGAACAGGTCCGCCCCGAGCTGTGCCGCCCGGTCCCGCTCGTTCCTGCTGACGATGCCCGGGACGGCCCTGAGGACCACGTCGACGATCAGCTTGACGAACTCGATCATGCGGCGATGGTAGGGCGCTCCGCTCTCATGCGGACGGAAACGCCGCCGCAGATGCGTATGTCCGGGACGCCTGTCGATCGGTCGATCCCGTCCTTGATGTTTCGGAGGTCAGATCCGGTTCAGACTGGGCATCCAACTCTTCCGAAGTCGACCTTCCAGGGCGTCTGCCTCGTCGCGCGTCTTGCACTCGAGCCAGTTGACCTCGGTAGCTGCGAACCACGCGGTCACGACATCGACTTGCTCTGGTGTCAAGACGGTCGGTCGGCTCCGGGCGTGCTTGCGGGTGATTCCCAGCGTCGTGACCGCGATCGACGCACGAAGAGTGCTTCGGCTCAGGTCCAAGGAGGTGCTGAGGTGCTTGCCGATTCGCCTCCGCAGGTTGCTGGCTTTGCCTACGTAGACACACTCGCCGTCCTGAAACCAGGCGTACACGCCCGGTGAGCGCGGGATCTCACTGCGCGACAACGTGACGGTGGTGAAGCGGGTCGCGGATAGCAGCGTTGTCCATTCGGAGCTCGTGCTCATGGAACCAGGTCAGCTACAGAGCTCTTGCCACGTGACCAGTCCTGGCCTCGCAGGGTTCCGTCGGCAGTGATCATGACGAACTTGAGGCGCCGAGCGAGGTCGCTCTGCAGACCCATGACGGTGTTGAACAAGGTATTGGTTGTTCGCCTGGTAGGCGCGTACTCGGCAAGCGTGGGCAGAAGAAGCGTCTCGAACGCTGCTGATTCGACCCATTCGACCTCGGCGCGGTAGCCGAGCAGGGCGCGCACACCGGTTCTCTCGACGAAAGCACGCGCCTCTTTCTCGTTGAACAGCGTCAGACACGAACCCAAGTGGACATAGCACCCAACGGCGCTCTCGCCGAGGATCTCCGCGAGATCGTCGAGGCTGGTGTCGTTGCGGCTCGACCAACTCAGCCACCCTCTGTCGCCATGAGCTGCGAGATATAGAACTGGGTAGTCGTCGTATCGGGCCTGGCGCCACAGGTTGAGGTAATGCTCGACCTCACCAGTGGTCGCGACCTTTCGATGGATCACCTTGATCGCGCAGAGCCGTTCCAAGAGATCGAGGACGGGCAGGACACTGGTGCGTCTGCGCAGGTCTGCATCCCACTCGCCTTCCAGGCAGAAGACGCCATTCATCGACATCGGTCCCTCCTCCAAGTCGTGGCGACTCTAGGGGGACCGACGCGAGTCAACGTGGGTTCCGAGGCACGTACCCCGCATTCGGTAGATCGCGAGTTCTGGGACCGACCTCGATCAGAGCGAACCTGGGGAGGGCTGTCCGAACCTGGTTCGGACAGCCCTCCCCAGGTTGATCGGCATTGGTTCAGGCCTCAGCGGGCGAGTGTGTGGAGCAGGCCGGTGACGGCGGCCGCGGCGGCGTCTGGGTCCTGGGCGCGGATCGCGTCGAAGACGGCGACGTGCTCGTCGGCGATCTCGGCGGTCTCGTCGTCGAGGTGGATGGTCGCGCGCAGGGTGTCCTCGAAACCCGCATAGAGCTCGATGAGGAACGGGTTGTGGGTCGCGGTGACCACGCCGAGATGGAACTCCGCGTCGGCCGCGGCGAAGGCCTCGGCGTCGCCGGCCGCGACCGCCGCGGTACGCCGATCCATGACGGCGGTCAGCGCCCGCAGGTCGTCGTCGGAGCGTCGCTCCGCGGCCAGCGCCGCCGCCCGGGTCTCGATCGCGTGGCGAACCTCGAGGACGTGCCGCATGTCGACGCGGCCGACCTGGCGCCGCATCATCGCCGCGACCTCGTTGGCGGCGGCGACGTACGTCCCGTCCCCGCGCCGCACCTCCAGCACGCCGGTGTGGGCCAGCGCCCGCACCGCCTCGCGCACGGTGTTGCGGCTGACGCCGAGCGCCGCGGCCAGCTCGGGCTCCGGCGGGATGCGGGCGCCGACGGCCCACTCGCCGTCGGCGAGCAGCGCGCGCATGCCGTCGATCGCCTGGTCGACCAGGGAGCGAGGCGTGGTGGTGGAGAGCGGCACGATGCCGTCCTTTCATCCAATCATCCGATGTCTGGCATCCTAGGGCGTGTGACCTCCCGACTCCAGTCCCGCCCCGATGCTCCGCCGTCGAACCTGCGGTCGACGGTGTGGCTCCTGGTCGCGGTCCTGCTGGTGGCGGCGAACCTGCGCGGCGGCATCACCTCCCTCGGTGCGCTGCTCGACGGCCTCGACGGACTCTCGGCCGGGACCAGGTCGTTCCTGACCTCGCTGCCCGTGCTGTGCTTCGCCGTCGTCGGTGCGACCGGGATGACGCTCGCGCGCCGGCTCGGCGTGCATCGCGACATCGGCGTCGCGTTCGGCCTGCTGGTGGCCGGGCTGCTGGTCCGGGTGATCGGCGACCCCTGGCTGCTGCTCGTCGGCACCTTCGTCGCCTGCGCGGGCATCGCGCTCGCCAACGTACTGCTGCCGGCCGTGGTCAAGGAGGGCTTCCCGAACCGGGTCGGCGCGGTCACCGGTGCCTACAGCGCGATCATGTCGCTGGGCGCGGCGATCGCCGCCGGGGTCACGGTGCCGATCGCCGAGGCGGCCGGAAGCTGGCGGGTCGGTCTCGGCGTCTGGGCGCTGCTCGCCGCCCTGGCCCTGCTCGCGTGGGTGCCACATCTGCGCGACCACGGCCACCGCCGCGGAGCCACGACCCGGGTCTCGCTGTGGCGCGAGCCGGTGGCATGGGCCGTGACGATCCTCTTCGGCACCCAGTCGCTGTTCGCGTACGTCGTGATGAGCTGGCTGCCCAGCATCTACGCCGACGCCGGCTTCAGCCACGCGACGGCCGGGCTGCTGCTCGCGGTGAGCATCCTCGTCGGCGTACCGGTGTTCTTCCTGGCGCCATCGCTCGCGATCCGGGCATCGTCGCAGGGCCACCTGGTCGCGGTCCTGACCGCGTTCCTCGCGATCGGGTTCGCCGGGCTCTGGGTCGCACCCGTCGCCGGCGCCTGGGTCTGGGCGGTGCTGATCGGCATCGGCGGTGCGGTCTTCCCGGTCGTCCTCACCCTGTTCAGCATCCGCACCGCGACCACCGCCGGCACCACCGCGCTCTCCTCGATGGGGCAGAGCATCGGCTACCTGCTCGCTGCCGGCGGCCCGTTCCTCGTCGGGCTGCTGCGCGAGTCCACCGGATCGTGGTCGGTCCCGATCGCGCTGCTGCTGGGCATCGCGGTGGTCCAGCTCTTCGCCGGGTACGTCGCCGGCCGCCCAGTCGTCATCGGGGACCGCGCCGAGGACTGATCATCCGGCTCGCCGTGTCACGGAATGACCGACACGGCGGTCCTCTACCGCCGCGTACGTCGGCGAACCCGCAATACTGCTGGGCATGACGACAACCGCGGAGCGGACGAATCGGGTCGGACTTTCGGTGGTGGCGGCAGTGGTCGTCGCGGCGGCAGAGGCCCTGCGGCTGGTGCTGCTGAGCCGGCTCCAGTGGGAGATCGGCTATCCCGAGATCTACGCGTTCCAGGGGGTGCTGTTCACGCTGGTCTACCTGACGTACGCAGCAGTGCTGGTCTGGCGTGGACGAACGCTCCTTCGTCGGATGACGGCGCCGCTCCTCCTGCTCGTGCCGTGGTTCTTCGACTCGTTCTGGCTGATGGCGAACTTCCTCCAGGCACGCGGGTCGTTCGATCTGCCGCACGGTGAGTGGTGGCTGTGGCTGATCCGGCTCCAGATGGTGGTCACGGTGCTGTGCCTCGTGGCTGCTTGGGGCATCGCGCGCCGCCAGGGCTTCCTGTGGCTGGCCGGGCTGATCGTCCCTGCGGTGCTGATGATGGTGTGGATCACCTGGTCGGGGAGGGTCTGGGAGTCGATGGTCGGCGACACGTTCGTGACCGACCTCTTCATGATGGTGTCGAGCGTGGCCATCCCGCTCGTCGGCTGCCTGGTCTGCTGGGGGATCGAGGCGCTGTCGCGGACCGCGCGGCCGGCCCAGGTCGCGACTGCCTGACCGCTACCTCGCAGCCGGCGGATTCTTTGCGTTCTTCGGCAATTCCGGGTCGATCGGGGCGACCCGGACACCGAGCGCGGAGTGGGCGTAGCTGGCCAGCTGCTGCTCGGCGCGCTCCAGGCTGAGCGAGGAGTTGTGGGCGAGCAGGTGGAGGCCGAAGGCGTCCTCGAGGGCCACGAAGTTGCGAGCGATCGCCTCGGCCGAGTCGGTCAGCGAGAACGCGCCGGTCGCGCGTCCGACCTCGAGCACCGCGGTGTAGAGCGAGACCTCGCGGTCGAAGAGCAGCGTCATCAGGGTGGCGTGCATCGGGCTGCGGCTCGCGTTGACCGAGATCTCGTCGAGAACCTGGCTCAACAGCAGGTCCTCGCCGCGCGGAAGGCCCGAGTACATCAGGCGGCCGAGCTTCTCGGCGGGGGACAGGTCGCCTTCGATCGCACGCTGCCGGGACCAGTAGTAGCGGTCGGTCGCGGCCTGGTGAGCGGCCTCGATGAGGCCGTCGAGCTCGGGGTAGTAATAGGCGATCAGGCGCGGCGAGATGCCGGCCTCGGCGGCGATGTTCTTCATCGTGGCGCCGGCCAAGCCGTGGGCGGCGATCACGGTCAGTGTTGCCGCGGTCAGGTGTTCGCGCCGTGCGGCCTGGTCCTTGCGTCGAGCCATGCTCAACCGTAACGCGTATGTGAAATCTGTGGGCGGACGATTGACACCTGGTGTGGCGCGCCTCATATTTGCGGTGAAGCGCAAAGAAAGGACTTGCTTGTGCGTACCCACCAGGACTGGCGAGAGATCGCCGCCGAGGTCCGCCCCCGGACGCGAGCGTTCGTGGGCGGCCGTTCCGTCGACACCGCGGACGGCTCCTTCGAGAACCGGAACCCCGCGTCCGGGGCCCTGCTCGCCGAGGTCGCCGACGCCGGCCCGGCCGGGGTCGACGCCGCCGTGCGGGCGGCGCGGGCTGCGTACCAGGACGGGGGCTGGTCGCGGGCGGGAGTCGCCTTCCGGCGGGAGCGGATGCTCCGCTTCGCCGACCTTCTCGCCGACCACGCTGCCGAGCTCGCGGTCCTGGACTCGCTCGACATGGGCAAGCGGGTGGTGGACGCCTACGACCTCGACCTGCCGTTCTCGGTGAACCTGTTCCGCTACTACGCCGAGGCGATCGACAAGATCAACGACGAGGTCGCGCCCACCCCGCCGGGCACGACCGCGCTGATCCGCCGCGTCCCGCTCGGCGTCGTCGGCGCCGTCGTCCCGTGGAACTACCCGGTCGACATGCTCGCCTGGAAGGTCGCCCCGGCGATGGCCGCCGGCAACAGCGTCGTCCTCAAGCCTGCCGAGCAGTCGCCGTCCTCGGCCCTGCGGATCGCCGAGCTCGCCGCCGAGGCCGGGATCCCCGACGGTGTCCTCAACGTCGTCCCCGGCCTGGGAGAGACGACCGGCAAGGCGCTCGGCCTGCACCCGGACGTCGACGTGCTCGCCTTCACCGGCTCGACCGAGGTCGGTGCGTACTTCCTGCAGTACGCCGGCCGGTCCAACCTCAAGCAGGTCTGGCTCGAGTGCGGCGGCAAGAGCCCGCACGTCGTCTTCGCCGACGCTGAGGACCTCGCGGCCACCGCCAAGCAGACCGCCTTCGGCATCTGGTTCAACCAGGGCGCGGTCTGCTCGGCGCACTCCCGTGTCCTGGTTCAGCGCGAGGTCCACGAGGAGTTCGTCGACCTCGTCGCGAAGGAGGCGGAGGCGTACGCCCCGGGTGACCCGCTCGACCCGGCCGCCGGGATGGGCGCGATCGTCTCGCCCGAGCAGACCGACCGGATCATGCAGTACGTCGACGAGGCCAAGGGTTCCGGCGCGCGCCTGGTCACCGGCGGTGAGCGGATCACCCGCGACGGCAGCGACTGCTACGTCCAGCCGACCGTCTTCGATGGCGTCGACCCGGCCTCCACCCTCGCCCGCGAGGAGGTCTTCGGACCGGTCCTGGCGGTCACCCCCTTCGACACCGAGGACGAAGCCGTCGCGCTCGCCAACGACACCGCGTACGGCCTGGCCGCCTCGGTCGCGACCGGCAGCCTGAGCCGCGCCCACCGGCTCGCCGAGCGGATCCACGCCGGCACCGTGACCGTGAACGGCGTCGACGCCTTCAGCGCCTGGACGCCGTTCGGCGGGTTCAAGGGCTCGGGCTTCGGGCGCGACCTCTCGCTGCACGCTCTCGACAAGTACGTCGGTCTCAAGACCGTCTGGATCAACCACTGACCGCCGGCCCCACACACCAGGGACACACCATGACGCAGACCAACCAGCCGACCGCGCTCGCGGCCGAGCAGCAGTCACATCTCCGCAAGACGCTACGACGCTTCGACATCGTCTTCCTGCTCATCGCCGCCGTCGTCGGCCTCGAGACCCTCGGACAGGTCTCGCTCTACGGCGCCGAGGCGTTCACGTGGGCGCTCGTGCTCGCGGTGTTCTTCCTCGTGCCGTACGGCCTGATCTTCGCCGAGACCGGGGCGGCGTTCAGCGAGGAGGGCGGGGCCTACACCTGGGTCCGGGACGCCTTCGGCCGACCGGCCGCCGCGGTGGCGGCGATCCTCACCTGGATCACCCAGCCGGTGTGGGTCGGCGGCTCGATGGCCTTCCTCGCCGCCGAGACCGTCAGCACCTACATCACCCCGCTCGAGCACGGCTCCTTCGGTGACTACGTCTTCAAGATCGTCTTCATCTGGATCACCGTGGTCGCGGCGATCGCCAGCCTGGCCAAGGGCAAGTGGCTGCCGACCAGCGGCGCGATCCTCAAGGTCGGCCTGCTCGCGTTCTTCGTGCTGACCACGATCGTCTACGCCGCGCAGAACGGTGTCGTCGGCCTCAGCGCGGGCGACTTCAGCCCGACGCTGCTCGGCCTGTTCGGCTCGGTCCCGATCCTGCTCTTCGCCTACCTCGGCTTCGAATCCTCCAACAGTGCCGCCGGCGAGATGGAGAACCCGGCCCGCGACGTACCGGTCTCGATCTTCCGCTCCTGCGCGACCGCCGCGGTCTGCTACCTGGTGCCGATCTTCGCGATCCTGCTCGTCGTCGCCAGCGACGAGATCACCGGCATCGGCGGACTCCTCGACGCCGTCGGCACGGTCTACTCGGTCTACGGCACCGCGGCCGAGCCGCTGCTCACGCTCACCGCCGTCGTCTTCGTCTACATCCTGATGAGCCAGGGCGCCGCGTGGATGATCATCTCCGACCGGATGCAGGCGATGACCGCCGCCGACGGTGCCTTCTTCGGCGGGTTCTTCGGACGCTTCCACGAGGGCCTCGGCACCCCGGTGCGGGTCAACATGCTCTCCGGTGTCGTGGCCACGGCGTTCCTTCTCGTCGCCATGCAGGTCACCGGCGACGGTGCCTCGATCTTCGGGGTCGTGCTCACGATCTCGATCTCGACCTTCCTGCTCAGCTACCTGCTGGTGATCCCGGCCGCCATCCGGCTGCGCACCCGCTACCCCGACCGTGCGCGCCCGTTCCGGGTGCCCGTCTCCGACCGCGGCTTCGCGGTGCTCGGCTGGCTGGCCTTCGCCTGGATCCTGCTCGGGTCCTGGGTCGCCGTCTTCCCGGGCACCCTCGAGCGTCTCTTCGGCGAGACGTACCCGTTCGAGGAGATCTGGGGTGTCAGCCAGGTGACCTTCGAGGTCTTCACCCTCGGCACCCTCGGCTTCCTGCTCCTGCTGTGCGCCGTCGGGTACGCCCGGGGTGCCCGCGTCCGCGCCCAGGTCGGCGCCCCCGTCCCGTCCGTCCCGACCGAGGAGCCCACCCGATGACCGCAGCTCCGTACGACCTCCTCTTCGAGCCCGTCCAGATCGGGCCGTTCACCACCAAGAACCGCTTCTACCAGGTGCCGCACTGCAACGGCATGGGCTACCGCGACCCCAGCGCCCAGGCGGCGATGCGCAAGATCAAGGCCGAGGGCGGCTGGTCGGTGGTGTGCACCGAGCAGGTGGAGATCCACGCAACCTCCGACATTGCGCCGTTCATCGAGCTGCGGATCTGGGACGACCAGGACCTGCCCGCGCTCAGGCGGATCGCCGACGCGATCCACGAGGGCGGCGGCCTGGCCGGCATCGAGCTCGCCCACAACGGCATGAACGCGCCGAACCAGCTCAGCCGCGAGACCCCGCTCGGCCCCGCGCACCTCCCGGTCGCGCCCGACACGATCGCGCCGGTCCAGGCGCGAGCGATGTCGCTGCAGGACATCGAGGACCTGCGCCGCTGGCACCGCAATGCCGTACGCCGCTCGCTCGAGGCGGGCTACGACGTCGTCTACGTCTACGGAGCCCACGGCTACGGTGCCCCGCACCACTTCCTCTCCCGGCGCTACAACAACCGCACCGACGCGTACGGCGGCTCGCTGGAGAACCGGATGCGGCTGCTGCGCGAGCTGCTGGAGGACACGATCGAGGAGGTCGCCGGGCGCGCCGCCGTGGCCTGCCGGATCACGGTCGAGGAGGAGGTCGACGGCGGCATCACCCGCGAGGACATCGAGGGTGTGCTGCGCGAGCTCGGCGAGCTGCCGGACCTGTGGGACTTCGCCATGGGCAGCTGGGAGGGCGACTCGGTCACCTCGCGGTTCGCTCCGGAGGGCCGCCAGGAGGAGTTCGTCGCCGGGCTGAAGAAGCTGACCAGCAAGCCGGTGGTCGGCGTCGGCCGGTTCACCTCGCCCGACGCCATGGTGCGTCAGGTCAAGGCCGGCATCCTCGACCTGATCGGCGCCGCCCGCCCGTCGATCGCGGACCCGTTCCTGCCCAACAAGATCCGCGACGGTCGGCTCAACCTCATCCGTGAGTGCATCGGCTGCAACATCTGCGTCTCCGGCGACCTCACCATGTCGCCGATCCGCTGCACCCAGAACCCGAGCATGGGGGAGGAGTGGCGTCGCGGCTGGCACCCGGAGACGATCCGCGCGAAGGAGACCGACTCGCGCGTGCTGATCGTCGGCGCAGGTCCGTCCGGTCTGGAGGCCGCGCGCGCCCTCGGTTTGCGAGGCTACGACGTCGTGCTGGCCGAGGCCGGGCGCGACCTCGGTGGACGGGTCACGCAGGAGTCCGCGCTGCCAGGGCTCTCGGCGTGGGGCCGGGTCAAGGAGTACCGCGAGGCCGTCCTCGCCGACCTCCCGAACGTCGAGATCTACCGCGAGAGCCCGATGGCGGCTGCGGACATCGTCGAGTTCGGCTTCGAGCACGTCATCACCGCGACCGGCGCCACCTGGCGTACGGACGGCGTCGCCCGCTTCCACACCACTGCGATGCCGATCGCCGAGGGTGCGCAGGTGCTCGGGCCGGACGACCTCTTCGCCGGTCGGCTTCCTTCGGGGAAGAAGGTGGTCGTCTACGACGACGACCACTACTACCTGGGCGGTGTCGTCGCCGAGCTGCTCGCGCAGAAGGGCTACGACGTCTCGATCGTCACCACCGGCGCGCAGGTCTCGTCGTGGACCAACAACACCTTCGAGATCAACCGGATCCAGCGCCGCCTGATCGAGAACCGCATCACCCGGGTGACCGACCACGCGGTCGTGTCGGTCGGGGCCGGCGGTGTCCGGGTCCAGGACGTCTACGCGGGCATCGAGCGCGACCTCGACTGCGACGCCGTCGTCATGGTGACCGCCCGGCTCCCGCGCGAGGAGCTCTACCTCGACCTCCTCGCTCGCCGCGACGCCGGTGAGATCGCCTCCGTACGCGGAATCGGCGACTCCTGGGCGCCGGGCACCATCGCGGCCGCCGTGTGGTCCGGCCGCCGCGCGGCCGAGGAGTTCGACGCCGTCCTGCCGTCGAACGACGAGGTGCCGTTCCGGCGCGAGGTCACCCAGTTGGCCTGAGGCGCAACCAGCCGGCTGGCGCCCGGTGTGGAGGGGACCTCCCCTCCACACCGGGCTTTCTCGTTGGTGATCGGCCGGTGAGCTGGGTACGACGGGGAGTTCTGCAGGGGTTACGGGCTGGTAACCCCTGCAGAACTCCCCGTCGTAGGTTGGGTTCGGACAATGCCGAAGGCCCGGACCCCCGTAGGGATCCGGGCCTTCGACCGGTGCGGCTGTGCGCCTGTGATCAGCCGCGCGCCTGACGGTCGTACGCCGCGTAGCTCCGCTGCGTCGCGATGTGGCCGGCGACGTGCTTGGCGTCGTGCCAGACACCCCAGATGAAGCTCGAGCCACGGCGGGAGAGCCAGGGGAGGCCGACGAAGTAGACGCCGGGCTCGGTGGAGACGCCTCGGCGGTGGGCCGGGCGGCCGTTCTCGTCGAGCGCGTCGACTCGGAGCCAGCTGTAGTCGGTCGCGAAGCCGGTCGCCCAGATCACCGTGGTGATGCCGGCCTCGGCGAGGTCGACGGACAGCAGGGGGGTGGTCGCAGCCGAGGGGGCGGGGCCGAGATCACGGGCCGAGGGCTCCTCGGGGAGGTCGATGCCGTTGCGGGCGACGTACTCGTCGGCGGCGTCGAGGAGGGCGAGGTAGTTGGCGTCGCCCCGGGCGATGTTCTCGGCCAGGTCCTCGCGGAAGCTTAGTGTGCCGGCGTCGAACCGGTCGGTCATGCCGACGAGCTGGATCCCGCCCGCCTCGAGGGTGCGGAAGTCGACGGTGTGGCCGCCGCGGGCGCCGCTGACGGCGATGGTGACGTGTTCCGCGCCGGCGGCCGGGGTCTCCAGGTCCCACAGACCGAGGACGCCGAGCCACCAGCAGAAGTCGCGGCCGCGGTAGCTGCGCGGGGGACGGTCGTGCGGCCCGACGGAGAGGTGGACCTGGCGGCCGGAGCGCTGCAGCTCGTCGGCGATCTGGACGCCGGAGGAGCCCGCGCCGACGACGAGGACGTTGCCCTCGGGGAGCTGGTCAGGGTTGCGGTAGTCGCTCGAGTGCAGCTGCAGCTGTACCGCGTCCTCGGGGACGATCGGCGGGTAGACCGGCTTCTGGAACGGGCCGGTCGCGGCGACGACGAAGCGCGCGTCGATGACGCCGTCGGAGGTCTCCACCCGGAAGCCCGGACGGCCCTCGTTGCGGGTCACCGAGGTCACCTCGACGCCGGTCCTGATCGGAGCGGCGATCTTCTCGGCGTACGCCTCGAAGTAGGCGGCGACCTGGTCCTTGGTGGCGAACGCGTCCGCGTCGACGTCCTGGAACTCCAGACCCGGGAAGCGGTCGTGCCAGGCGGGGCCGTTGGCGACGAGCGAGTCCCAGCGCATCGTGCGCCAGCGCTCGGCGATCCGGTCACGCTCCAGCACGAGATGGGGTACGCCGTTGTCGCTCAGGTGCTCGCTCATCGCCACCCCGGCCTGACCTGCGCCGACGACGAGGACCTCGATGTCTTCGTTTGCCATGCCGAAATCCTCGGCCGCCGTCCTTGGTCATGTCCAACAGATGTTGTTGGCCTTACCCATCGGATCGGCTGATGCAAGCACGCCTGACGCCATTGCATCTGTTTCGTTGACGACAGTCCTCGGAAACATCTGTTGGACACATGCACGGGGACGAGGTGGACTGGACGTCGTGGAGACCAACAAGAGCAGCATCGTCGTCGGCGGACACACCCGGATCCGCCCGTTCAACACCAGCGTCACCTATCCCGAGCAGAACCTCGACAACGACCTGTGCCAGGCCGTCGTCGCGGGCAACACCGTCTACGTGCGCGGTCAGATCGGGCAGGACCTGGACACCAGCGAGTCGGTCGGCATCGGCGACGTCGAGGCGCAGACCGAGCAGGCGATGGCCAACATCAAGATGCTGCTCGAGGAGGCCGGTGCCGAGATGGAGCACCTGGTCAAGCTCACGATCTACATCGTCGACCCGCGCTACCGCGAGGTCGTCTACCGCACCATCGGCCGCTGGACGAAGGGCGTGCACCCGATCTCGACCGGCCTGGTGATCTCCGCCCTGGCCCGCCCGGAGTGGCTGGTCGAGGTCGACGCGATCGCCGTGATCCCGGAGGCGTCGAAGTGACCTTCTCCGTTCTCGCCACCGACGGCAAGGGCGCCGTCGGCATCGCCGTGACCTCCTCCAGCCCGGCCGTCGCCGCGCGCTGCGTCCACCTGCGCCCCGGCGTCGGTGGCGCCTCCTCGCAGAACATCACCGACCCGCGCCTGGGCATCGAGCTGCTCGACGCGCTCGCCTCGGGGCTCGACGCCCGGGCCGCACTGGCCGCGGTCACCCAGGGACGCGAGCACATCGAGCACCGTCAGCTGACCGTGCTCGGGCTCGACGGGGCCGGTGCCGCGTACAGCGGGTCCGGGTCCCTCGGTGTCCACCGCCACGTCGTCGCCCCGCAGGTCGTCGCCGCCGGCAACCTGCTGTCCGGCACCGAGGTCGTCGACGCCGTCGTGGCGGGTTTCGAGGCCGGGACCGGAGAGCTCGAGGATCGGCTGCTCGCCGGGCTCGAGGCGGGACTGGCGGCCGGCGGCGAGGCCGGGCCCCTGCACTCGGCGGGCCTCTCGGTCGTACGCGACGTCGCCTGGCGGGTCACCGACCTCCGCGTCGACTGGAGCGAGCGCCCGATCGAGGAGCTCCGCGATCTGCTGAAGGTCTGGCTGCCGCAGCGCGACGACTACGTGACCCGCGGTCTCGACCCCACCACCGCACCGTCCTACGGCGTGCCCGGGGACGAGTGACCTCGATGCCCACCACCGCGAAGCAGGACGCCGCCGCGACGGTCAGCAGCGACTCCGAGCGCCTGATCCGGCTCTCCGAGCAGCTGCACGCCCACCCCGAGACCGCCTGGGAGGAGCACCGCTCCTCGCGCTGGGTCGCGGAGTCGCTCGAGGAGGCCGGGTTCACCGTGACCCCGGCCCTCCTCGGCCTGGAGACCGCGTTCCAGGCGAGTTTCGGCAGCGGCCCGTTCCGGCTCGGCCTCTGCGCTGAGTACGACGCGCTCCCCGGCCTCGGCCACGCCTGCGGCCACAACCTGATCTCCGCGATCACCGTCGGTGCGGCCCGCGCGCTGGCCCCGCTCGCCGACACGGCGGGGCTGACCATCGAGGTCTACGGCACCCCCGCCGAGGAGGGCGGTGGCGGCAAGATCGAGCTGCTCGAGCGTGGCGCCTTCGCCGGGCTCGACCTGGCCATGATGGCTCATCCCGCACCCGTCGACGTGGCCGAGGCGGAGCCGTTCGCGGTCTCGCACTCGCACGTCGAATACCAGGGCAAGGCCGCCCACGCGGCGGCCTACCCCGAGCAGGGCGTCAATGCCGCCGACGCCTTCACCATCGCCCAGGTCGCCATCGGCCTGCTCCGCCAGCAGCTGCCGCCGACCGTACGTGTCCACGGCGTGATGACCAACGGGGGAGAGGCACCCAACGCCATCCCCGCCCGCACCGAGGGCCGCTGGTACGTCCGTGCCGAGAGCCTCGCCCAGCTCGCCGAGACCGAGGAGAAGGTCTGGCGCTGCTTCGAGGCCGGTGCCCTCGCCACCGGCGCGACGCTCACCGTCGAGCCGGAGAGCAAGCCGTACGCCGAGTTCCGCACGTTCGCGCCCGCGCTGGCGGCGTACCGGCGCAACGCCGAGGAGATCGGCCGGGTCTTCGATCCGGGCACGCCGGCGCGCCGGATGAACCGTGCCTCCACCGACATGGGCAACGTCTCCCAGGTCGTGAATGCGATCCACCCCTACGTCGGCATCAACTCCGGGAGCGCCCTCAACCATCAGCCCGAGTTCGCCGCGCACTGCGTCGGCGGGGATGCCGAGAAGGCGCTCCTCGACGCCGCCACCGCGCTGGCCTGGACCGCGCTCGACGTCGCCGAGGAGGCGGCCGGACGATGACCGCCGTCGACGCACCGTCCACCCGCACCGAGCACGACTCGCTCGGCGCCTTCGAGGTGCCGGCCACCGCATACTGGGGCGTGCACACCGCCCGCGCGCTGCGGAACTTCCCGGTCAGCGGCACCACGGTCGGCAGCCACCGCTCGCTCGTCGCCGCTCTCGGCGCGGTCAAGCTCGCCGCGGCCCGGACCAACCACGAGCTCGGCCTGCTCGACGACCGCCGCCACGCGGCCATCGCCGCCGCCGCACGGGACGTGCGTGACGGAAAGCTCGACGAACAGTTCGTCGTCGACGTGATCCAGGGCGGCGCCGGCACCTCGACCAACATGAACGCCAACGAGGTCGTCGCCAACCGCGCCCTGCAGATCCTCGGCCTGCCGTTCGGCAGCTACGACGAGATCCACCCGCTGGACCACGTCAACCGCTGCCAGTCCACCAACGACGTCTACCCGACCGCGGTCCGCCTCGCCCTCGTCGGTGCGATCGACCGCCTGGCCGAGGCGACCGAGGCCCTGGCCGACTCCTTCGCCCGCAAGGCGACCGCGTTCCGCGCCGTCCCCAAGATCGGACGTACGCAGCTCCAGGACGCCGTCCCGATGACGGTCGGCCAGGAGCTCGGTGCCTTCGCCACCACGCTGCGCGAGGAGCTGGCCCGGCTGGCCGACTCCCGCGTGCTCCTGTGCGAGATCAACCTCGGGGCCACCGCGATCGGCACCGGCATCACCGCCCACCCCGACTACCCGCGGCTCGCCGTCGCGCACCTCGCCGAGATCACCGGCCTGCTGGTGGTCGGCGCCGGTGACCTGGTCGAGGCGACCAGCGACACCGGCGCGTTCGTGCAGGTCTCCAGCGTGCTGAAGCGGATCGTCGTCAAGGCCTCCAAGATCTGCAACGACCTGCGGCTGCTCAGCTCGGGTCCGCAGGCCGGGCTCGGCGAGCTCCGCCTTCCTGCCCGCCAGGCGGGGTCGAGCATCATGCCCGGCAAGGTCAACCCGGTGATCCCGGAGATGGTCAACCAGGTCGCCTTCTGGGTGATCGGCAACGACCTCACCGTCACGATGGCGGCCGAGGGCGGTCAGCTCCAGCTCAACGCGTTCGAGCCCGTGATGGCGCACGGCCTGCTCCAGGGATTCACCTGGACCGCCGCCGCCTTCGACTCGCTGCGGGAGCTGTGCGTCGAGGGGATCACCGTCGACGCCACGAAGCTCGCCGCCGCGGCCGCCACCAACGCCGGCCTCGCCACCGCGTTGACGCCGCTGCTCGGCTATGCGAAGTCCGCCGAGATCGCCAAGGCGGCACTCGGCGGCGCCGGAGCGGTGCGCGATCTCGCTCTTGCCGCCGGCGGACTCGACCCGGCCGTCCTCGATGCACTGCTGCGTCCCGAGACGCTCGCCGACCTCGACGCGACCGGCGTGAACGGCGCGACCGGCGCGACCGGCGCGAACGGGGCGAATCGGGAGTGAGTTCCGGCAGGATGGCCCGTATGGCCGAGCCGTCCTTCACCCTGACCCAGCTGCGCTACTTCGCCGCAGCTGCGGAGCTGGGCTCCATGACCGCCGCTTCGCGGCAGCTCGTGGTCTCGCAGTCGGCCGTCTCGACGGCCGTCGCACAGCTCGAGAAGGAGCTGGGCGTCCAGCTGCTGCTGCGCCACCACGCGCGCGGCCTGACCCTCACGGCGGCCGGGGAGGAGTTCTACCGCGAGCTGCGCAGCTATCTGGTGCACACCAGCGAGCTGGTCGAGGTCGCCCGCTCCGCCGGCCAGGCGCTCGTCGGCGACCTCACCATCGGCTGCTTCACCACCCTGGGCCCGTTCGAGCTGCCGCGGCTGCTGGCCGCCTGCGAGCAGGACCACCCGGGCATCCACGTCTCGGTCCTCGAGGACGAGCACGCGGCGCTCAAGCACGCGCTGCGTTCGGGCCGCTGCGAGCTGGCGCTCATGTACGGCTACGACCTCGACGACGACATCGACCACGTCCGGGTCGGCCTAGCCGCGCCGTACGTCCTCGTCGGGAAGGGCCACCGGCTGGCCCGCCGGAAGAAGGTCGCGCTCGCCGAGCTCGAGAAGGAGCCGATGGTGCTCCTCGATCTGCCGCACAGCGGCCAGTACTTCGAGCGGCTGGTCGAGTCGGCCGGCTTCCGCCCCGAGATCCGCCACCGCAGCGCCGGCTTCGAGACCGTCCGCGCGATGGTCGCCAACGGCCAGGGGTGGTCGGTGCTCAACCAGCGTCCGGCCAGCGCCACGACGTACGACGGTGCCGAGATCGTGACGTTGGAGATCAGCGATCCGGTCGAGCCTCTCGAGGTCGTGCTGGCCTCGATGAAGGGCGTGCGCCTCACCGCCCGTGCCCAGGCCTTCGTCCGGTCCGCGGGCCGCGCAGCACGACGGCGGGAAGGCCGCTGAGGCGACCTTCCCGCCGAGGAAGTGCTGGGTGGCTCAGACCTGCGGGGCGAGCGCGACCTCGCTCGGGGCGAGCTTGCGGCCGCGTGCCAGCAGGTAGTAGATCGGCGCGGTCGCGACCAGGCCCAGGATCCAGCTCAGGTCGGCGCCGTCGAGCTTGTCCGCGACCGGCCCGGTGTAGAGCGGCGTCGCCATGAACGGGATCTGGACGAGGATGCCGATCACGTAGGCGAGGATCGCCTGGCCGTTGAAGCGGCCGTAGATGCCGCCGTCAGCCGCGAAGATCGAGTCGAGGTCGTAGTTGCCGCGGTGGATCAGGTAGAAGTCGATCAGGTTGATCGCGGTCCACGGGACCAGCACGACCAGCAGCGCGAGCACGATGTCGACGAAGTACGAGATGAAGTTGCCCGAGACGCCGATGGCGAAGTACGTCGAGGCGGCCATCACGATCAGCGACAGCACCACGCGGCTGCGTGCCGTCGGGATCCAGGTGGCGACGAACGTCTGCACGCAGGTGATGACCGAGAGCACGGTCCCGTAGAGGTTGAGCGCGTTGTGGCTGATCACCGAGAGCAGGAACAGGACGAGGAGCGGGGTGCCGAACGCGCCGGTGGTGTCCCGGACGCCGGTCATGACCTCGATGCCCGGCTTCATCGCCAGTGCGACGATCGCACCGAAGGCGAACGGCAGGATCGAGCCGAGGGTGCAGCCGAGATAGGTGGCGGTGAAGGTGGCCTTCACCCCGACGCCGGCCGGCAGGTAGCGGGAGTAGTCCGAGACGTACGGAGCGAAGGCGATCTGCCACAGCGCACCCAGCGAGACCGTGGCCAGGAAGCCGGCGGTGCTGTACCCGCCCTGCGTCCAGAAGCCCGCGGGCAGGCCGGCGACGAAGATGGCGACGGTGCCGAGCACGATGCCGATGCCGAGGACCCAGGTCGCGATCTTGTTGAGCGAGTGGATGACCTTGTAGCCGATCACCGCGATCAGGCCGGAGCCGAGCGCGCCGATGACGATGCCGGCCTCGACCGGGATCGGCTCGGCGATGCCGTGCAGCGACTGGCCGGCCAGGACGATGTTGGAGGCGAAGAAGGCCAGGTACATCACCGCCGCGATCACCACGACGATCAGTGCCCCGTACGAGCCGAACTGGCCGCGGCTCTGGATCATCTGCGGGATGCCCATCTGTGGGCCCTGGGCCGAGTGCAGCGCCATGAAGACGCCGCCGACGAGGTGGCCGACCACGATGGCGACGAGGCACCAGAAGAGGTCGAGGCCGAAGACGGTGACGCCAGCGGCACCGGTGACGACGGGCAGGGGAGCGATGTTCGTCCCGAACCACAGGGTGAAGAGGTCGCGCACCTTGCCATGGCGGTCCTCGGGCGGGACGTAGCCGATGGTGTGCTTCTCGACGACTGGTTGGTCTGGCATGTTCGTTCTCCAAAGGGTGTGAGGCGCACCACCCATGGTCGTGACCCTTACATTCCTCTGGCAAACGAATCCTTTTGGCATAAGACATCGCCAAAATCGATGCAGGTCGCCCCGCGAGCTGGTGCGAGCCGCGTGCATGGCACCCTTGCGCTCGCATTCTTAGGTAAACCTTTCTAAGGTCAGCCTTACCAAATGAAAGGATGGCCGTGAAGCCTCTCTCCGCTGTTGTGGTCTCGGTCTCGGTTGCCCTGCTCGGGGCAACGCTCACCTCCTGCTCCTCCGGCGACGCGCTGGTCGTCTACAACGCCCAGCACGAGCAGCTCATGGAGGAGCTGGTGCCGGCGTTCGAGAAGGAGACCGGCATCGACGTCGAGCTGCGCAACGGCAAGGACCTCGAGCTCGCTGCCCAGCTCGTCGCGGAGGGCAAGAAGTCGCCGGCCGACGTCTTCCTCACCGAGAACTCGCCGGCGATGGCCGCGGTCGAGCGGGAGGGCCTGCTGGCCACCCTGCCCGACGACGTGACCGCGCCGATCCCCGAGCAGTACCGACCGACGAGCAACGCCTGGACCGGGTTCGTGGCCCGCTCCACCGTGCTGGTCTACAACACCGACCAGATCACCGAGGCGGAGCTGCCCGCCTCGTTGCTCGACCTGGCCAAGCCGGAGTGGAAGGGCAAGGTCTCCTTCTCGCCGACCGGCGCCGACTTCCAGGCGATCGTCGCCGGGGTCCTGGCCACGGAGGGCGAGGAGGCCACCAGGAAGTGGCTCGAGGGGCTCAAGGCCAACGGCACCGTCTACGACGGCAACAACGTCGTGCTGGAGTCGGTCAACGCGGGCGAGATGCCGGTCGGGATCATCTACCACTACTACTGGTACCGCGACCAGGCCGAGTCCGGTGAGGTCAGCGACAACTCCAAGCTCCACTTCTTCGGCAACCAGGACCCCGGTGCCTTCGTCAGCGTCTCCGGGGCGGGCGTGCTGGCCTCGGCGAAGCACAAGTCCGATGCCGAGAAGTTCGTCGGCTATCTCACCGGCAAGACCGGCCAGCAGGGCCTGGCCGACAGCTACGCGCTGGAGTACCCGCTGAACCCCGAGGTCCAGCTCGACCCGCCGGTCAAGAAGTTCTCCGAGCTCGCGCCGCCCGCCGTGGCGGTCTCCGACCTCGACAGTGCTGCGGTGGTCGACATGATGACGGAAGTCGGTTTCCTCTGAGCAGCGTGCATCTCGGCACGTTGGACACCGT
Organism: Nocardioides sp. NBC_00368; assembly: GCF_036090055.1. Classification (NCBI taxonomy): domain Bacteria; kingdom Bacillati; phylum Actinomycetota; class Actinomycetes; order Propionibacteriales; family Nocardioidaceae; genus Nocardioides; species Nocardioides sp. NBC_00368. The sequence continues at coordinate 1,837,635 of NZ_CP107970.1, read as the reverse complement.
CCGGTACGGGCGGTGGCTGGTCCCGGTGCTGGCCGGCGCGATCGTCGCGGCCTGCCTGATCCCGGTCGGGTACGTCCTGTGGTCGGCCGCGTCGGTCGGCCCCTCCGAGGCGTACGACTTCCTGGTCCGGCCGCGGATCGGGGAGCTGCTGTGGAACACCGGACGGCTGGTGGTCGCCGGGGTCCTGCTCTCCGTCGTGTTCGGCGTCTGCGGGGCGTGGGTGGTCGAGCGGACCTCGCTGCCCCTGGCCGGATGGTGGCACGGCGCGCTGTGTGCGCCGCTGGCCATCCCGGCCTTCGTCAACGGCTACGCGTGGGTGGCGACCACCCACGCGGTGCAGTCCTATCCCGGGACGGTGCTCGTCGTCTCGCTGTCCTACTACCCGCTGGTCTACCTGCCCACGGTGGCCGCGCTGCGCCGCCTCGATCCCTCCCTGGAGGAGGTCGCGGCGGCGCTCGGCCGACGGCCGCGGGAGATCTTCTGGCGCGTGGTGCTGCCGACCCTCGCCCCGGCCGTCCTGGGCGGTGCGCTGCTGGTCGGGCTGCACCTGCTGGCCGAGTACGGCGCCCTGCAGCTGCTCAACTATCCGACCCTGACGACGGCGATCCTGCAGCAGTACGGCACGGCCTTCAACGGTCCCGCCGCGACCCTGCTGGCCAGCGTGCTGCTGCTGGCCTGCCTCGGGCTGCTCGCCCTGGAGATGCTCGTGCGCGGGCCGGCCCATCGCGCCCGGGTCGGCAGCGGCACCGCCCGCCCGGCGCCGAGGACGCGGCTCGGCCGCTGGACCGCGCCGGTCATGGTGGGGCTCGGACTCTTCGTGGCGCTGGCCGTCGGTCTTCCCGCGGCCAGCCTGGTGCGCTGGCTGGTCCGGGGCGCCTCGGCCGAGCTCGACCTGACCCGGCTGCTCCCGGCGGCCGGCACCAGCATCGGTCTCGCCGCCGTCGCCGGCCTGGTCGCGACGGCCGCGGCGCTCCCGGTCGTCTGGCAGGCGGTGCGCCACCGGTCCAGCTGGTCGCTGGGTGTCGAGCGGGCGGCGTACACCACCAGCGCGCTGCCGGGCGTCGTGGTCGCGCTGGCCCTGGTCACCGTCGCGATCGGTTGGCTGCCCGGGGTCTACCAGACCCTGCCGCTGCTGGTGGCGGCGTACGTCATCCTGTTCCTGCCGCGGGCGCTCGTCGCGGTGCGCGGGGTGCTGGAGCTGGTGCCGCCGCGGCTCGAGGAGGTCGCGCTGAGCCTGGGCCAGAGCCGGGCCGGGGCGATGCGGCGGGTCACGCTGCCGCTGCTCCTGCCTGGGCTGGCCACGGCCACCGCGCTCGTCGCGCTCGCGGTCTCGACCGAGCTGACCGCCACGCTGCTGCTGGCCCCGATCGGGACCACGACGCTGGCCACCGAGTTCTGGAGCGAGGCCTCCGCGGTCGCCTACGGGGCCGCGGCGCCTTACGCGCTCGCGCTGGTGCTGCTCGCGATCCCGGCGACGGTGCTGTTGGGACGTTCGTCGAGAGGATTGGCACGATGACGGTGGCACTGCAGGTGAGCGGGCTGCGCGCCGGACACAGCCGGCGCCAGGTGCTCGACGGGCTCGACCTGACCGTCGAGGACGGCGTGACCGCCGTGCTCGGGGCCTCCGGCTGCGGCAAGACCACCTTGCTGCGCTGCGTGGCCGGGTTCATCACGCCCACCGCCGGGGAGATCCGGATCGGCGGGCGCTCCGTCGCGGGGCTGGCGCCGCGGCGCCGCGGGATCGGGTACGTCCCGCAGGAAGGCGCGCTCTTCCCGCACCTCGACGTGGGCGGCAACATCGCCTTCGGGCTGGGGCGCTCGGTGTCCCGGGCCGAGCGGCAGGAGCGGGTGGCCGAGCTTCTCCGGCTGCTCGAGCTGCCCGCGGAGCTGGCCGACCGGCATCCGCACGAGCTCTCCGGCGGCCAGCAGCAGCGGGTCGCGGTGGCCCGTGCGCTCGCACCCCGGCCGGGTCTGGTGCTCCTCGACGAGCCGTTTTCCTCGCTCGACGCGGGGCTGCGGGAGGAGTCGGGGCGCGCGGTCGTGCGGGCGCTGCGTACGGCTGGCGCGGCAGCGCTGCTGGTCACCCACGACCAGGGCGAGGCGCTCTCGCTGGCCGACCAGGTGGCCGTGATGTCCGCCGGGCGCTTCCTGCAGGTCGGCTCCGCGGTGGACGTCTACCTGACCCCCGAGCATCCCACGGTGGCAGCCTTCCTCGGCTCGGCGACGCTGCTCCCCGGCGAGGCCGCCGGTGACGGGCGCGTCGACTCGCCGCTCGGCGAGGTCAGGCTCGCGGCGCCGCTGCCGGCCGGGCCGGTGACGTTGGTCGTGCGCTCCGAGCAGGTGCAGGTCTCGGCCGATGCCACCTCGGGGACCAAGGGCGTGGTCGAGGAGGTCTCCTTCTTCGGCCACGACGCCACCATCCGGGTGCGGCTGAGCGACGACGTACGCGTGACCGCCCGGGTCCCGGGCACCGGGATCCCGGACATCGGCGCCACGGTCTCGCTCGAGGTCCTCGGGCCGCTGGTCGGCTATCCCGGGGATGAGCGATGAGCTCGACGATCGCCACCGGGACCCATCTGCTCCTGAAGGGGCGGCCGGGGGATCCGGCGGTGATCACCGCCGAGTCGACCCTGACCTACGCCGAGCTGGAGCAGGCGGTGACGGACCGGGTGGCTGCGTACGGTCCCTCGCACGGGGTCGTGCTGCTCGAGGCCGGCAACGACCTGGACTCGGTGATCGGCTACCTGGCCGCGCTCGCCGCTCGGCGGCCGGTGCTGCTGACGCCGCCGGGCAGCGACCTCGGTGAGCTCCGGGCGCGCTACCGGGCCGCGTTCGAGGGCTCGGCGGAGCTCCACCCAGATCTCGCCCTGCTGCTGTCGACCTCGGGGTCGACCGGGTCGCCGAAGCTGGTCCGGCTCTCCCGGGACAACCTGGCGGCCAACGCGGCCAGCATCGCGGCCTATCTCGGGCTCACCTCCGCCGACCGGGCGATGAGCTCGCTGCCGCTGCACTACTGCTACGGCCTCTCGGTACTCAACTCCCACCTCAGCGCCGGGGCCGCGGTGATCCTCACCGACCTCTCGGTCGCCGACGAGTGCTTCTGGGACGTCGCCGCCCGCAACGGCGCCACCTCGTTCGCCGGGGTGCCCTACACCTTCGACCTGCTCGACACCTCGGGCTTCGCCGAGCGCTCGCTGCCGTCGCTGCGCTACATCACCCAGGCCGGCGGCAAGATGCCGCCCGAGACGGTCCGTCGCTATGCGGCGCTGGGGGAGTCTCGTGGCTGGGACCTGGTCGTGATGTACGGCCAGACCGAGGCCACCGCCCGGATGGCCTACCTCCCGCCGGACCTGGCCGCGAGCCGGCCCGAGGCGATCGGCATCCCGATCCCCGGCGGGCACTTCCGACTCGATCCTGTCGACGGTGTGGGCGAGGGCGTCGGCGAGCTGGTCTACACCGGGCCGAACGTGATGATGGGGTACGCCGAGAGCGTCGGCGACCTCGCCCGCGGTCCCGAGCTCACCGAGCTCCGCACCGGCGACCTCGCCCGTCAGGCCGACGACGGGCTGTGGGAGATCACCGGTCGGCGCAGCCGGTTCGGCAAGGTCCTCGGGCTGCGCCTCGACCTCGACCGGATCGAGTCGGAGCTCCGTCCTGGGGCGGTCCGCGCGGTCGCGCCGGGTGGCCGCCTGCATCTGTTCACCGCCGATCCAGCGTCAGTGGGTCGGCTGCCGGAACGCGTCGGCGGCATCGTGGCACTGCCGCGCGCGGCGGTCCAGGTCCACCGGATCGACGAGGTGCCGCGTACGCCGAACGGGAAGGTCGACTACGCCACCCTCAACGCCTGGGCGAGCGTGGCCGACGCGGCCGGGCCGCCGGACACCGGGTTGGCTGCGGGTGCGGACGCCGAGGCGCTGCGTACGGTCTACGCCACGGTGCTGGGGCGGCCCGACGCGACCGTGTCCGACAGCTTCGTCTCGCTCGGCGGCGACTCGCTCTCGTTCGTCGAGATCGCGACCCAGCTCGGCGAGCGGCTCGGCACGCTGCCCACGGGCTGGCAGCACCGCAGCATCACCGAGCTCGCGGCGAGCGCGCGGAGTCCGCGGCGCTGGCTGCGGCCCGTCGAGATCCCGGTGCTGCTGCGCGCGGTGGCCATCGTGGCCATCGTCGGCAGCCACGCGGACGTCTGGACCCTCCTCGGCGGCGCGCACATCCTGCTCGCGGTGGCCGGCTTCAACCTCGCCCGGTTCGGGCTCACCGCTGCGACACGGACTCTGCGCGCCCGTCGGCTGCTCCGGGGCGCGGCGGCGGTCGCCCTCCCGGCCGGTCTCTGGGTCGCCGCGGTGGCCCTGGTCAGCGACCGTTACCACTGGCCGACCGCGTTGGGGCTCAACCAGGCGTTCGGCAGCGACGGGTGGACGCGTGACTGGCAGCTGTGGTTCCTGGAGGTCATCACCTGGTCCTTCGCCGGGCTCGCCCTCCTGCTCCTGGTGCCCGTCCTGGACCGGTGGCAGCGGCGTCACCGGTTCGCCTCCGCTGTCGTGGTGGTCGGTGCAACCCTCGCCGTGCGGTACCTGTGGGTCGGCCTCGAGGCCGGCGCGACCGAGCGTTACACGATCGGCTGTGTCCTGTGGTGCGTGGCGCTGGGGTGGGCAGCGGCCGAGGCGGAGCGGCCGTGGCAGCGTGTCCTCGTCTCGGTGATGGTCGTGGTGGGGACGTACGGGTTCTTCGGGGATCCGGTCCGCGAGGCGACCGTCGCTCTCGGCATCCTCGTCCTGCTGGTCCCGTGGCCCGCCCTGCTGCCCTGGCCGCTGTCCCGGGTGACCGCCGTGCTCGCCGCCTCGTCGCTGTGGATCTACCTCGTCCACTGGCAGATCTATCCGGGGCTCGAAGCCGCCGGGCTGGGGTGGCTCGGCGTCCTCGCCTCCCTGGCTGCCGGGGTGGCTGTCGCGCTCGGGCCTGCCGCATGGGTCGCTCGAGCCCGGGTCGCTAGATTGACCGCGTGAGGATCACGGTCGTACGCGGGGACATCACCGAGCAGCCGGTCGATGCGGTCGTCAACGCCGCCAACTCGTCCTTGCTGGGCGGGGGAGGAGTGGACGGGGCGATCCACCGGCGCGGCGGCCCGGCGATCCTCGAGGAGTGCCGGCGGTTGCGGGCGGGACATCTCGGCGGCGGCCTGCCGGTCGGACAGGCGGTCGCGACGACGGCGGGGAACCTGCCCGCGCGGTGGGTGATCCACACGGTCGGCCCCGTGTTCGGCGACTACCAGGACAACGTCGGTCCGCTGGCCTCGTGCTTCCGCGAGTCGCTCCGGATCGCCGACGAGCTCGGAGCGCGCACCATCGCGTTCCCGGCGATCTCCACCGGCGTCTACCGCTACCCGCTCGAGGAGGCCGCGTACGTCTCGCTGTGGACCCTCGCCCGGACGCCGACCTCCGTCGAGGAGGTGCGCCTGGTGCTCTTCGACCAGAAGGCGTACGACGCCTTCGACCGTGCCCGCGAAGCCCTCGACCCGTCGGACGCCCAGATCGAGGCCGAGCTGCGGGGCGTGCCGGAGCAGAAGTGGCGTGAGCTCTTCGAGGTCGCCGACGGCCTGACGGCCGAGGACCGCGAGTTCACCTGGGGCGGTGGCGAGAAGAACGATGCCGGCGTGATCCAGTGGCCGTATCCGAAGTACAGCGACCGGCTGCGCCAGCTCTACGTCGCGCTCCCGAGCGCGAACGCCGACTGGATGAAATGGATGAACGGCAACCCGCTGCGCACCGAGCCTGCTCGCCTCGCCGCAGCGCCGGTCGCCGACGCTGCGCGGCTGGCGACTGTCTATGTTCGGGGTGAGCGGTTCAACGACGGGGTCTTCGGGCGTGCGTTCCAGGACGGCTCCATGGACGCGATCATCGCTCGGCTGCGTACGTGGGTCGACGCCGAGCGCTGAGATCATGACTCTTGTCTCGGGACGAGGTTTGGCGCGGCGCTCCGAGTGATGCCTTCGTGGTCGAGCTTGTCTGCTCCGGTGGTCGAGCTTGCCTGCTCCGGTGGTCGAGCTTGTCGAGACCACGTGTCGCGGACCAGCGATGCCCCGGTGGTCGAGCTTGTCGAGACCACCCTGTGCGTAACCGTTCTTCGTGGCGGATCTGGGCCGCCGACCCTTTCCTGAGGGTCTTCTCGATCTGCTCCGGCGTCAAGGACGGGCCTTCGGCCCGCCGGCTTCGCCGGCCGCTTCGCGGTCCTGGACTCCGGACCAGATCGAGAAAAGATCTGGCTGGCTATCGGGGCGGCGGCCCGGGTGTGGCGCAGCGAGATTCTTGTACGGGATCGGGATGCTCCGGGTGTAAGGGTGGCCCTTCGGGCCACTTACCGTCCACAGGAACGACGATGTTTGCTGACCGCGAAATGGGCTTTGACCTGGGGAAATAGGTGGATCGATCGGCCTGGAGGAGGTAGAATGAGACCCATCACAGCACACCTCTGAAGGAGGATCGTGATGAGTCTCGGGCGCGAGATCGACCACTGGGGAGCCAACCCCGGCGACGCGATCGACGCTGCCTTGAGCGCTATCGAATCCTCCCTCCAGGACCTCTTCGCGAGTGACCCTGTCTATTGGCGGACTAGTCAGAAGAAGGACGTGCTCGAGCGGTTGGAGAAGCTCCAGGCCCAGCAGGCTGCGTTGAAGCTGCGGGTGCTCGCATCGGCTGGTGACATCGCTGAAGAGACCGGCGCGAAAGACGCCTCGGGGTGGATGCGGGCCGAGCTGCTCGTCGACACGGCGGTGGCCCGCTCGCAGATCAAGCTGGCTGCCAGTGTCGCGAAGTACGAGTGCGTCGCCGTCGGGCTGGCTGAGGGTGTGGTGTCCCTGGACAAGGCTCGGGTGATCACCACGGCGCTGGACAAGATCGGCGCTGATCCGGTCGCCAGTGCCGAGGACCTGATCCTGGCCGAGAAGCTGCTGGTCGACCACGCCACTAGGTTGACCGCCCACGAGCTGCGGATCGTCGGGCGACGGATCCTGGCCGAGATCGACCCCGCCCGGTTCGAGGACGCCGAAGCCAAGGCACTGTTGGCGGAGGAGGAGCGTGCCCAGCAGAAGACCGGCCTGCGGGTGTGGGACAACCACGACGGCACGATCGGGTTCGACGGTGTTCTGCCGGTCTCGGTCGGGATGCGGTTCAAGCGGTTGGTCGAGGCCTACGCCCAACCCCGCAAACAACAACTCCTCGACAAGCAGGCCCCGTTGCCGCCGTGGGAGCGGTTGATGGGTCAAGGCTTCGCCCGGCTCCTGGAGACCATCGACCCGGCCGCCCTGCCCCGCCACGGCGGGGATGCCACCACCATCAACGTGGTGATCAGCCTCGAGGAGCTCCGCAAAGACCTCGGGATCGCGACCCTGGGCTACGACGAGGCCAACGGCACCACCATCAGTGCGGCCGAGGCCCGCAAGCTGGCGTGCAACGCCACCATCATCCCCTGGGTGCTGGGCGGAGACGGCGAGGTCCTCGACGCCGGCCGATCCAGCAGGCTATTCCAGCCCATCCAGCGCAAAGCGCTCCGGCTGCAGCACAAGTGCTGCCAGGCCGAAGGCTGCGACATGCCACCCGAATGGTGCGACGCCCACCACCTCGACCCCTGGGCAACCGGCGGCACGACGAATCTCAAGAACGGCGCCCTCCTGTGCCCACATCACCATCGCCTGGCGCACAGCCCTGCCTATGTTCATGAGCGGTTGCCGGACGGCACCATCCGATTCACTCGCCGCCCCTGAGTGCTCCGTCGGATACCCGCCGGAAGTGTCCGGTGGCTCGCCCTAGGTTCTGGGCATGGGTACGCATGTGGACATCGATCCGGCCATCCTCTACTTCGGCACGCCGGTGGTGGTGCTTTCGACGCTCAACGAGGACGGCAGCACGAACCTGATGCCGATGTCGTCGGTGTTCTGGTTGGGACGTACGGCGGTCCTCGGGATGGGGGCCTCGTCGCAGACGGCGCGCAACCTGAGGGAGCGGCCCGAGATCGTCCTCAATCTTCCCAGCGTCGACCTGGTGACCCAGGTGGACCGGCTGGCGCTGACGACGGGCAATGCGGCGATGTCGGCGGCGAAGGCGGAGCGTGGGTACGTGCACGTGGCTGACAAGTACGCGCACGCCGGGCTGACCGCGTACGGATCCGACACGGTGCTGCCGACGTCGGTCGCGGAATGCCCGGTGCACATCGAGGGGACCATCTCGGCGATCCACGAGCTCGGGGAGCCGAAGCTGCTCGCCGTGGAGGTCGCGGTGACGGCGGTGCGGGTCATGCCTCGTACGCCTCGAGGGTCATCCCAACCGGATCGATCCGGATCGGTGGCGGCCGCTGGTGATGAGCTTCCAGCAGTTCTACGGGCTGGGGGAGCGGGTCCACCCGTCGCGGTTGGCGAGCATCGACGAGGAGCTCTACCGCTGACCGGCGCCGGATCGATACATCCGGGCGGCGGAATGTGGGTCGGGTCGACATAGACCTGTGGCGGGCGCCACATCTACCGTCGATCTGCCCGCCGGGAGGCGGCGGGCGGGTCTCGCTCAGGAGGATCGGTCATGCGTCTCGGGTCACGGATCTCATCCAGGTTCAAGCACCGACGGATCGGTGCGGCGCTCGCGGGCCTCGGCCTGGTGCTCGCCGGTGGAGCGGCGCTCGCGGTCGCGCCCTCCGTAGAGCCTGCGGCGGCCGCAGGCACGTGGACGGCACGGACGGCGGGCGGCATGACCACCCAGCTGTACGTCCCCAGCACCCCTCCGACGCTCGGCACCGGGCGCGCGCTCATGGTCAGTCTGCACGGCTGCGTCCAGACCTCGGCCAACCTGCGCGACGGCGGCAACTGGACGGCGACCGCCGACGCCCGCGGCATGGTCGTCGCGGTCCCCGCGGCCCCGAACGGCGGCGTCATCCTCGGCTGCTGGGACTACTACGACAGCAACCACTCCCGGACCTCGCCGAGCCGGCATGATGACAACCTGCTCCAGCTGGTCAGCGACCTGCTCGCGGATCCGGCGCTGGACATCGACCCCGATCAGGTCTATCTCTCCGGGCTGTCCTCCGGTGGTGGCGAGACGATGGTGATGGGGTGCCTCGCGCCCGACGTCTTCGCCGGGATCGGGATCAACGCCGGACCGTCGGTCGGGACGACCTCGGGGCAGATCGGGTCCGTGGCGGTGACCCAGTCCCAGGTCACCAACACCTGCCGGACCTTCGCCGGCTCCGCCTCGTCAGGTTTCGGCAGCCAGGTCACCTCGGTGATCTACGGCTCCAACGACACCACCGTCGCGCCCGGCTACAACACCCTGAACGCTCAGGTCATGGCCGGGATCTACGGTGCCTCCTCGCAGTCGTCGTTCTCGCTGTCGGGCCTGGCCGGCAACAACACCGCCGGCTCGGGCACGCTCTGGTCGGACGGCAGCGGCCCGCGGGTCTCGCTGATCCAGAACACCGGCATGGGACACAACTGGCCGGCCGGCGGTGGCCCCGGTGGCTCCTACATCACGACGAACTCGATCGACTACCCGGCGTACGTCACGGACTTCTTCTTCGACAACAACCGCCGCGTCGATCGGAGCACCGAGCCGACCGACCCGCCGACCGAGGAGCCCACCGACCCGCCGACCGAGCCCGGCCTCTACTGCGGCTCGGCGACCAACGCCCAGCACCAGGCCGCCGGGCGAGCCCACTCCTACGGGACCAACCCCTACAACCCGTACTACGCCGATGTCTCGGAGGACTACATGGGCCAGGGCGACGCCACCGTGACGACCCTCCAGGAGTCGGCGGGCGGCCGCTTCGACGTGGTCACGACCTGCTGACGTAGGCTTCGTCTCCCGACGAGAACGAGGTGCAGCATGACAGCGAGCAGGTCCGCTCGGGAGCGGAAGGCAGCCTCGCAGGCCGGGCCGCTGGCCACGGTGAAGATCGATCTCGACGCGCAGGATCAGTTCGTCTACAAGATCACGTGCACGGAGTGCGTCGTCCGGGACAGGATCAAGTGGGCGACCTATCGTGCCGGTGAGGACAACGGCTTCATGGCGGCGATGGACCGATGGATCTTCCACCTCACGCAGAAGCACCCCGAGGCGGACGCGCCGTGCCTGAAGTTCCTGCCCGAGGCGCAGCAGCGGCAGCAGGAGCGGCGGGAAGGGCGTTCAGCAGGCTGACATGATCGACGTTGTCGACAGATCGCGGAGTCACCACTCGGCGATGATCGGCGAGTCGTGCTCCTGCTGCCTCCATACGGCGTCGATGTGTGCCAGCCGCTGGGGGGAGGCGATCCCGCGTACCGTGGAGATCTTCCCGCTGAGGACGTCGAACGCGACGACTCCGGCGACGCGGTCGTCCACGACGGCCAGGATCGCGGGCGCGCCGTTCACGAGTGCGTAGTGGATCACCGGCACGCCGCCGGCGATTCGCCGTTTCGCGGGCGACGGCCGGAAGCCTGCTCGGGCGATGGCTGCGACCTTGCCAGGAGTGTCGTAGCGCAGGATCCGCTCGCTGAGGCCGGCTCCATCGGTGATCGCGGTGGCATCGTCGGTGAGCAGCGTCACCAGTCGAGCGGTGTCGCCTGTCGACGCCGCCTCGAGGAATGCCTCGACGGTCCGGCGGGCCGATGCCGCATCGACGTCGACGAGCCCGCGGCGTCGGCCGGCAGCCACTCGTCGTCGAGCTCGATGCAGGTGCTGCTGGCTCGCAGCCTCGCTGATCTCCAGGATGTCGGCAATCTCGGCGTGGGTGTACGAGAAGGCCTCACGAAGGACGTAGACGCCGCGCTCGACGGGCGCGAGCCGCTCCATCAGCGCAAGCACGGCCAGCGAGACCATCTCGCGCTGCTCGACCGTCTCGGCGGGACCGAGCATCGGGTCGCCGTCGAGGACGGGCTCCGGCAACCAGGCGCTGGCGCGCTCCTTGCGCTTGTGCGCCGAGCGCAAGCGATCGAGGCTGAGGTTGGTGACGACCTTGGCCAACCACGCCTCGGGCACCTCGATCCGCTGGCGGTCGGCCGTCTGCCACCGAAGGTAGGCGTCCTGAACTGCGTCCTCGGCGTCGGACGCCGATCCCAACAGGCGGTACGCCAGCGAGGCCAGCCGGTCACGGCTGGCCTCGAAGCGATCCGCATCGAAGCGGTCGATGACGTCGCTCACGCTGCGACACGCTCCGCGACCGGCTCCGACGAGGTCGCCAGGCGCAGCCGGCGCCGGGGCAGACCGAAGGTGGGGTGCGCGACGGCCCACAGCGCGATCCTGAGGACGGCTGCCTTGAAGCGTACGGCCCGACGGCCGCCCACATACCTGGGCTTGGGTCGTCCCTGCTCGTCGACCATCTGCAAGATGGCGTCCTTCCGTCCGAGACTGATGTGGTTGCCGGGGTAGACGAGCTTTGTGGTCGGGATGTCGCGACCGGTGAGCTCGCCGATGATCGCCTCGATGGCCTGACGGCAGGTGTAGCCGGCCGATCCGCACGACATCGGTAGCGGCTTCCCGTTGTCGCCGATCGCGTGCGCGCTGTCTCCGACGGCGTAGACGTTGGGGTGCGAGGTCGACCGCATCATCCGGTCGACGACGATCTGGCCCGAATCGGTGACGTCGAGGCCACTGGCAGCGGCGATGGGGCTGACCGCGAACCCTGCCGTCCACGCGGTGGCGTCAGCAGGCAGCACCGTGCCGTCGGAACAGAGGACGCGGGTGTCCTCGACGGACTCGACCCGCGCGTGCTCGACCACGGTGACCCCCAGCCGGTCGTAGGTCCGGTGCAGATGGCGCCGGGCACCGGCCGAGAGCCGGGCGCCGAGCTCACCGTGGGCGACCAGGGTCACCGCCAGCTCCGGCCGGGACTCGGCGATCTCCGCGGCCGTCTCGATGCCGGTCAACCCGTCGCCGACCACGACCACCTCTCCGCCCCGTCCGCTCCTGCTCAGCGCCTCGAGGCGACGACGGAGCCGGAGCGCGGCCGGCCGGCTCGCGATGTCGAAGGCGTACGTGTCCGCGCCGGGCACCTGGAAGGCGCCGCTGCTGCCCAGCGCGTAGACCAGGGTGTCGTACCCGATCTCCTCACCGCCGTCGGCGTCGGCGACACCGACGATCTGACGGGTCGGGTCGATGTCGAGGACTCGTGCCAGACGCAGGTTGATTCCGGTCCCGGCGAAGACGTCGGTGAGCTTCGGCGCCTCGACCTCCTGTCCGGCGGCGAGCTGGTGCAGCCGCAGACGCTGGACGAAGTCCGGTTCGGCGTTGACGACGGTGATCTCGACGTCGTTCGGCGACAGCCGGCGGGCGAGGATGCCGGCTGCGTACGCTCCGGCGTAGCCGGCTCCGAGCACGACGAGGCGGTGTCTGCGTGACTCGTTCATGGCGATGCTCCTTCTCTCTGATGTGCAGGCGAGAGATGAGCGAGGAAGCGGGCTGTTTCCTGACACCCGAGCAGTGTGATCTAGGACACATTCGCCTCGGCGGTGGCCTTGATCTCCTCGAACTGTGCGCCCATCCGGGCGGCGAGGGCCTCGGCGGCCCGCAGCGGGCGGACCATCACCTTGAAGTCGACGATCTTCCCCTCCTCGTCGTAGGTGAGGAAGTCGCAGCCGTTGAGGTCGAGGCCGTCGACCTTGGCGGTGAACTCGTAGGCGTGGTGGGCGCCGTCGTGGATCTCGCGTACGTAGGTGAAGTCCTCGAACACCTTCACGACCGCGCGCAGGATCGCGGCGGTGATCGCCCGGCCGGGGTAGGGCTTGAACGCGACCGGGCTGGTGAACACGACGTCGTCGGCCAGCATCGACTCGACGGCGTCCATGTCCTTTGCCTCGATCGCCTCGCGGAAGGTGGTCATCTGTGGCTTCCTCCTGGGTCGGTTGGTGGAAGAGAGCCTAGAGGGACGGCGGATGCGGCGTGCCGTTCCTCACCGTCCCGCCGCCGTTGCCGAGCGCGTAGCCGATGCCGATGCCCACCGCGGCAGGGACGAGGACGAGACCGGTGAGGAACGGGGTCAGGCTCCAGAAGTCGCTCCACAGCACGCCGAGGTCACGATCCCCTTCGAACCAGATCCGGATCGGGCCGCTGAGGCCGACCGCGCCGGCGACCAGCGCCCACCGCACGAACACGGGCGCGAGACGCTTCGCGTGGAATCCGTCCCACAGGCCCCAGAGTCCGGAGACGGTGAGCAGCAGCGCGAAGTAGAGCAGGCCGGCGCCGATGGTGGCGTCGTCGGTACGGAAGAGGATGTCTGTTGCGACCGAGAACAGGACGCTGCCGCCGACCATCGCGGCCAGCCGTACGAAGAGCTTCATGTCTTCAGGATCCTGGATCGAAGGCACGAGGCGCATGAGCGCGGGTACTCAGGTCCGGGGGAACGGCTCGGGGCTTGACAGCCGCCGAGAGGGGAGCCAAGGTCACGACGGTGGAAGCGAGCAGCGACCGGCAGACCAGCCGGGACCCCGGCTTCGTGCCGGGAGGCGCGGTCCGTGCGACGACGATGCCGCTCGCCGCAGCCAGGGGCACGGGCAAGATGGCCGCCCTCACCATCGACGACGGGCCCAACCCCGGCGAGACCGATCGCTTGCTGGACATCCTCGCGGCCCACGAGGTGACCGCGGTGTTCTGTGTCATCGGCCAGAACATCACCGCCACCGGCGGCGCCGACATCCTGAGGCGCATCGTCGCCGAGGGCCACACGCTGTGCAACCACTCCACCTCCTACGCCGACATGGGCACCTGGACACGCTCCCAGGTCGAGCGGGATCTCTTGGACAACCTCGCGACGATCCGGGAGGTGCTGGGAGACCCGGCTCAGGAGGTGCCCTACTTCCGGGCGCCGAACGGCAGCTGGGGTGCCACCGGAGAGGTTGCCGCGTCCCTCGGTATGCAGCCGCTCGGGCTGGGCAACGTGATCTTCGACTGGGACGGCAACGACCTCTCCGAGGAGACCCTGACGAACAACCTTCGTGCGGCGATCCAGCCCGGCGCGGTGGCCCTGGCCCACGACGGGGGCGGCAACCGCGAGAACACCGTCCGCGCGGTCGCGACGGTGCTCCCGGAGAAGCTCGCCGAGGGCTACATTTTCACCCTGCCTCGGGGCGGCGTCCCGGACGCGGACTGGACGCCGGAGCCGTAGACCGCCCGGCCGTCACCGCGTGACGGTCACCTCGGTTCGCGAGCTGCCTGGCTCGAGCTCGAACGCCGCGGTCGAGTCCTCGACGCTGACCCGGTAGTCGCCCGCCCAGCCTTGCACCTTCACGCGCCCCTCGGAGTCGGTGCGTAGGTGCGTCGGCCCAGTCCACCACTCCTGCTTCACCAGGCGGTGGAGCGCGTCGTACGCCGGTTTCGGTGTGCCGTCGGCGCGCACCAGCCCCGCGGGTGCTCCGAGCCAGGACCCGAGGTCCGTGAGGCCCCAGTAGGTGACCGCCTCGACCGACGGGTGGGAGAGCAGGGTGCGGTAGTGGCGTACGAGCTCGTCGGCCTGCCGCTCCTCGCCCTCGGGAGTCGAGGGCCAGCTGGGCACCTGGTGGTCGTTGAGGTCCTCGATGTCGGCCGGCATCAGGTCGCCGGAGAGGAGCGTCGTCTCGCTGAGGTGGAGCGGGAGGCCGAAGCGGGCGAACCGCTCAAGGACCTCCAGGGTCCGCTCCTCACCCCAGTAGCCCTGATGCATGTGGCTCTGCAGCCCGATCGCGTCCACCCGGATCCCCGCCTCGAGCACGCCTTCGATGAGGCACTCGTAGGCCGTGGACATGTTGAAGTCGTTGAGGACGAGACGTACGCCGGGATCGGCGTCCCGCGCCTCGTCGAAGGCCAGGCGTGCCATCGGGATGCGGCCGAGCTGCCGGCACAGCCGGGTGATGGCGTTCTCGCGCTCCTCGTTGTCGAAGACGGGCATGATCACCAGCTCGTTGATCGCGTCCCAGGTCTCGACCAGCCCGTCGAACGCGGTGACCTCGCGGTGGATCCGGGCGCGGAGTACCTGCTCGACCTCCTCGGTCGGTGCGTCGAGGAGCCAGGCGGGGGAGAGGGTGTGCCAGGCCAGCGGATGCCCCTTGAGGGACACTCCGCGGTCGCGGAACCAGCGTGCCGCGGTGAGAAGTCGCTCGGTCTCCGGCTCGCCCCGTACGGGCTCGAAACCCGACCAGTAGAACGGGAGCGTCGCCGTGTTGAACACCGCCAGCCAGAGATCCACGAGCCGCTCGGCCGTCTCGGGGTCGGCGCCGCCGAAGACCGCGCCTGGAGCCTCGGCCGTGTCGGCGTTGGCGAGACCGATGAAGTCGAAGCCGATGTTGCCGAAGGCGAAGGCGTGGCGGGTCTGCTCGACGACCACCTCGGTGTCGGCGTAGGCGCTGCCGTCGGGGCGGCGCAGCGTCAGCATCGTCTCGTGGGAGCGGTGGCGGAGAGTGGGGTCGGGGGAGAGCAGCTGGTTCACGGGAGACCTTCGGGGGTGAGGTTACGCGGGTGTAAATCGTTATCGACAACGATTGAAGAGCGCAAGGGTTTGCTCGAGCAGAGGTCGGCTAGATTGCGCGTCATGAGTGGATCGACGAGCAACCGGAGTGCCCTGGTGGTCGGTGCGGGGATCGGCGGGCTCACCGCAGCGCTCGCGCTGTCGCGGACGGGTTGGCAGGTGACCGTCCTGGAGCGGGCTCCGGAGCTCGGCGAGGTCGGTGCCGGCCTCTCGATCTGGCCGCGGGCGTGGGGGATCCTGTCCGACCTCGGGGTCGCCGACCGGCTCGTCGACGGGACCCGCCCGGCGATCCAGGCGGGGTTGCGCCGACCTGACGGGCGCTGGCTGGTGAAGGTGCGTGCCGATGCCGTGGAGCGCACCCCGGTCATGGTGCATCGGGCGCGGCTGCACTCGGCGCTGGTGGCGACGCTGGCGGAGCGCGACGGGGTCGAGGTACGCACCGGGGTGGCCGTCACCGGCCTGGCCGGCCTCGACGACTTCGACTCCCGTGGCCCGGCCGATCTGGTGGTCGCCGCCGACGGCATCCGCAGCGTGATCCGGAAAGAGCTGCACCAGCGGGAGGACGTACGTCATGCCGGCTACACCGCCTATCGCGGCGTCACCGCGGAGCCGGTGCCGGGCGAAGCCTCGAGCACGGGCGGAGAGACCTGGGGGACCGGGGTGCGGTTCGGCCACGTCCCGCTGGTGGACGGCCGGACCTACTGGTTCGCAACCGCCAACCGGCCCGCCGGGGAGACCAGCGGCGATCACTACGCCGACGTCACCGCGTTGGTCGGTGACTGGCACGACCCGATCCCGCAGCTGCTGGCCGCGACCCCTGCCGGCGCGGTCATCCGTGGCGACATCTGCGACCTGCGGCTCCCGCTGAGGCGGTTCGACCACGGCCGCGTCGTGCTGCTCGGCGACGCCGCGCACGCGACCACACCCAACCTCGGCCAGGGCGCCTGCGCCGCCATCGAGGACGCCGCCGTCCTGGCCGCCCAGCTCGCCGGTCACGCTCGCATCGACAGCGCGCTGGTCGCCTACGACCGCACCCGGCGCCCCGCGACCCAGCGGCTGGTGCGGGCCTCCCGGCTGGTCGGTGCGCTCGGCCAGATCGAGAACGGGCCGGTCGTGGCTGCCCGCGATGCCGGCCTCGCCGGGCTGGGGGCGATCGCGGGGCTGCTCAGCAGGTAGCCGTCACAGGCATGGGGCGACCGGTGTCTGGATGACCATGACGGCTACCTATCTCGCTCTGACCTTCGTCGCCTCGGTCGCCGCCCTCGGCGGGGCGGTCCTCAATCTGACCGGCCACCGGATACCTGTGACCGAGGCCCAACGGCTCTCGGTGCCGTTGGAATGGTTGAGCTTCCCGATCGGGGTGTCCTACGCGCTGGGCTTCCTCGGTCTGCTGGTCGGCGTGGCGGTGCCGGCGGTCGGGATCGTCGCGGCCGCCGGGTTCGTGGCTTTCTTCGTGCTCGCGATCGGCGCGCACCTGCGGGTGGGCGACCGGAGCCTGGGGCGCGCCGGGGCCGGTCTCGCGCTGGCGGTGGCCACCCTAGTCGTCACCGGGATGTACGCCGCGGGGCAGGACGATCTCGGCGGGGCCGTGTCGGCGTACGTCAGTGATCTGCCGGACCCGTGGTGGCCGGTCGTGCTGCTCGCGGTGATCCAGATCGGCGACGCGGTGATGTGCTTCAAGCCGGTCGGGTTCATCGCCCGGTGCTTCACCGATGTCGGGCTGCCGCGGGCGCTGTGGCCGGTGATGCCGTGGGTCAAGGTCGCCGCCACCGTCGGTCTGGTCGCCGGGCTGTGGGTGCCGTACGTCGGTGCGCTGACCAGTGCGGCCCTGATCGTCTACTTCGTGTGTGCCGTGGCCGCACACATCCAAGCCCGGGACATCGGCCGCAACCTCTTCCTCAACGCCACGCTGTCGCTGGTCCTGTGCATGGCCGTGTTCGTGTTCTGCTTCCTGCGCTGAGCCGTGTCTAGGCCGCACCGAACAGGGGCAGGCACGGCTCCACGCCGCTGACTTCGACGCCGCTGCGGTCGTTGCGCTCCCACCGTTCCCGGCCGAGCCGGAGGCGGTGGGAGACCAGCACCTCGCCGTCGCGTACGTCGCGCGAGATGCCGTCGGGCTCGTAGCCGAGCTTGCTGGACACCCCGACGGAAGCGGCGTTGTCGGGGAAGGCCTCGGAGGTGGCGTAGGCGGTGCCGAGGATGTCGAAGGCCAGGGTGAGCGCGCCGAGACGGGCCTCGGTGCCGAAGCCGCGGCGGTGGTGGGGCAGGCCGAGCCAGGAGGTGGTGCTCACCTCGCGGCGCTCGGCGAACTCGGTCGCCGAGACCCACACGACGCCGATCGGACGTGCATCGAGGAAGACGGTGAGGCCGAGGCTCCAGTCGCCGGGCCGCCACTCGGCCCGGCTGCCCCAGGCTCCGCGCAGCACGTGGCGGGCGCGTTCCAGCGGCGGCTGCTCCGCCCAGGGCGTCAGGAACGGCCGTTCGTTCGGCTCGTGCACGCCGTCCGCCGCGACCTGGGCCAGGCGCGCGAGCTCGTCGTCGGTCGGCAGCCGCAGCTCCAGCCGCGGGGTCCGGATCACCAGGCCGAACAGCGGCCACACCTCGGTCAGGGTCATCGGGCCATCATCGAGACTGGCCGGTGCCGCGGGCAACCGCTTATCCCCGCTCGGCGGCGCCGGCGTCCCGCACGTACTCGAGAAGGTCGGGAGCCGCCGAGGTGTAGCGGTCGACCTCCTCGCCGCTGTCGCAGGTGCACAGCACGATGGTGACCTCGCCGGCACGTGGCCAGATCGCCTCCCAGGTCGCGCCGGCCTGCTCCCAGCGGAGCAGTCGCTCGAGATCGTCTGTCATCGTTCTGGGTCGGGTGGTCAGCCGAGGACGGCGTCGACGGACTGGGCCCAGAGGCCGGCGGCCTCGTCGATGTCAGTGGAGTCGACCACCAGGGCCGGGATGAACCGCACGACCTGGCCCCAGGCGCCGCAGGTGAGCAGCAGCAGGCCGCGCCTGGCCGCCTCCTGCTGGGCCGCGGCGGCGGTGGCGCCGTCGGGCTCGCCGTCGGGCGTGCGGAACTCGTTGCCGAGCATCAGCCCGAGGCCGCGTACGTCGGTGATCGCCTCGTGCTTGCTCGCGACCTGCTCCAGGGCGGAGCGGAGCTCGGCGCCGCGCTCGGCGGCGTTCTTCACCAGGTCCTCCTCCTCGATGACGTCGAGGGTGGCCAGGGCCGCCGCGCACGCGACGGCGTTGGCACCGTAGGTGCCGCCCTGGGAGCCCGGCCAGGCCTTCGACATCAGCTCCTCGCTCGCCGCGATCGCGGACAGCGGGAAGCCGGAGGCCAGGCCCTTGGCGGTCATGATGATGTCGGGCCGGGAGTTGAAGTGGTCGTGTCCCCAGAACTCGCCGGTGCGGCCGAAACCGGTCTGGACCTCGTCGATGACGAGCAGGATCCCGTGCCTGTCGGCACGCTCGCGCAGACCGTCGAGGAAGGCCCGGTCAGCGGGTACGTAGCCGCCTTCGCCGAGGACCGGCTCGACGAGGAACGCGGCGGTGTCGGCCGGAGCGCTCTGGGTCTGCAGGGTGTAGTCGAGCTGGCGCAGCGCGAACTCGGTCGCCTGCTCCTGCGGCCAGCCGAAGTGGGGCGCGTCGGGGAAGGGGGAGACCACGACGCCGGGCATCAGCGGGCTGAACCCCGCGCGGAACTTGGTGCCCGAGGTGGTCATCGAGGCGGCTGCGACGGTGCGGCCGTGGAAGCCGCCGTGGAAGACGATGATGTTGGGCCGGCCGGTGGCCTGGCGGGCCAGGCGGACCGCGGCCTCGGCCGCCTCCGAGCCGGAGTTGGCGAAGAAGAGGCTGTCGAGGCCGTCGGGGAGCACGGACCCGAGCCTGTCGACCAGGTCGAGGAGCGGTCGGTGCCTGACCGTCGTGTACTGCCCGTGGATCAGCTTGGCGATCTGGCGCTGCGTCGCCTCGACGACCTTCGGATGACTGTGGCCGGTGCTGGTCACGCCGATGCCGGCGGTGAAGTCGAGATAGCGGCGATCGTCCTCGTCGAAGAGCTGGACGCCTTCGCCGCGAGCCGCCACGACCGGAGTTGCCTGCTTGAGGACGGGGGAGAGCTTGGCCACCGTGGACTCCTGTCGATTGTTGACAATCTGACCCGCTACTACACTAGGCCAGCGTCCGCCGGCTGTCAGCCGGACGGCCGGATGCCGACCTGGGAGGCTGATGCGTGATGGGCGGAGAACCGAACGAGGCACGGGTCGTGGCAGAGGTGCCGAAGGGGCTCCTTGTCGCAGGTCAGTGGGTGGATGCCGGCGACGGCGGCACCTTCGACGTACTCGACCCGTCGACGGGGGAGGTGCTCTGCGCGGTCGCCGACGCGACCGCCGAGGACGGGCGGCGCGCGCTCGATGCTGCCGCGGGTGCGCAGAAGGAGTTCGCCGCGACCGCGCCGCGGGCCCGGGCGGACATGCTCATGGCCGCCTTCGATCTCCTGCACGAGCGCATCGAGGACCTCGCGCTGCTGATGACCCTCGAGATGGGCAAGCCGCTGGCCGAGGCGAAGGGCGAGATCGCGTACGCCGCGGAGTTCTTCCGCCACTTCGCCGAGGAGGCCGTGCGGATCGAGGGCGGCTACCAGACCGCGCCCGCCGGCGGCTCCCGCTTCCTGATCACGAAGCAGCCGGTCGGCCCGGCGCTGCTGATCACCCCGTGGAACTTCCCGATGGCGATGGGGACGCGCAAGATCGGGCCGGCGATCGCGGCCGGCTGCACCAGCATCATCAAGCCCGCCCAGCAGACGCCGCTCTCGATGCTGGCGCTGGGGGAGATCCTGCGTGAGGCCGGTGTGCCCGACGGGGTCGTCAACATCCTGCCGACGACCCGGCCCGGGGAGCTGACCGAGCCGCTGCTGAGCTCCGGGGTGATCCGCAAGCTCTCCTTCACCGGATCCACGGCGGTCGGGCGGGTGCTGCTCGCCCAGAGCGCGGAGAAGGTGCTGCGTACCTCCATGGAGCTCGGCGGCAACGCCGGCTTCGTCGTCTTCGAGGACGCCGACATCGACGAGGCGGTCGCGGGTGCGCTGGCTGCGAAGATGCGCAACACGGGGGAGGCGTGCACGGCCGCCAACCGGATCTTCGTGCAGCGCTCGGTCATCGACGAGTTCGGCGAGCGGCTCGCCAAGGCGATGTCCGAGCTGCCCGTCGGCCGCGGGGTCGAGGAAGGCGTACGCGTCGGGCCGCTCATCGACGAGACCGCCAGGGAGAAGGTGCAGACCCTCGTCGACGACGCGGTGGCCGGTGGCGCGCGGGTGCTGACCGGAGGCACCGCCCCGGACGGGCCCGGCTACTTCTACCCGCCGACCGTGCTGACCGGCGTGCCGGTCTCCGCGCGGATGGCCAGCGAGGAGATCTTCGGCCCGGTCGCGCCGCTGACCCCGTTCGACACCGAGGACGAGGTCGTCGCGGCGGTCAACGACACGGAGTACGGCCTGGTGAACTACGTCTTCACCAACGACCTGCGCCGTGGGCTGAGGGTCGCCGAGGCGCTCGAGTCCGGGATGGTCGGGCTCAACCAGGGTGTGGTCTCCAACCCCGCCGCGCCCTTCGGTGGCGTCAAGGCCTCGGGGCTGGGGCGGGAGGGCGGGCGTACCGGGATCGAGGAGTTCCTCGAGACCAAGTACGTCGGGATCGCGATGTGACCGGGACCTGATCCGGGCGGCTAGACGTAGCCCGGGTCGTTGTCCTCGGCGTGGATGAGGCGCCGTAGCGCCTCGTCCATGTGCTGCTCGACGCGCTTGAGGGTCAGCTTCACGTCGCCGGCCTCGATGGCGTCGACGATCTGGTTGTGCTCCTCGACGAGCTCGAGCGGCTGCTGGTAGGTGCCCTCCAGCGCGGTCAGGCACATCCGGGTCTCGACGATCAGGGTCTGGTGCATCCGGGCCAGGCGTCGGCTCCCGGAGCACTGCACCAGCACGTCGTGGAAGTGGAAGTCGGCGTCGCTCAGCGCCGCCGGGTCACCCAGCTCGAGGGACTTGGTCATCGCCTCGCAGGCCGCGCGGAGCTCGCGCAGCGCCGCGGGAACCTGCGCCCGGGCGATCATCGTGGCGGCGGCACCCTCGACCGCGGCCCGCGCCACGTAGATGTCTCGGATGTCGGCTTCGTCGAGCTCGATCACGAAGAGCCCACGGTTGGGCTCGCTGCGGAGCAGGCCCTCCTGGACCAGGCGCTGCATGGCCTCGCGCAGCGGCCCGCGGCTCACGCCGAACTGGGCCGAGAGCGCGGTCTCGCTCAGCTGCGCACCGGGCTGCAGGGTGCGCTCCATGATCGCCGTGCGCAGCTGGCGAGCGATGACCGAGGCAGTCGACTCTCTGTGCACGGGTTCGAAGCTCGATGTCACTGTCAACGTGGTCTCCGATGGGTCACCGAGAAAGAGTTCTGATTGTTGACAATCATTGCATGTGGCCACGCATGCGGGGCGGAAAGACCAGCGAGCGGGCCGGGCACGAATGACGCGCCCCGGCCCGCTCGTCAGCAGTCGCCGATCAGAGGGTCTGGGCCTTGTCGAGCTCGGCGAGCTCGGCCTCGGACTCCGGCGTACCCGGGATCTCGGTGCCCCGGATCGACTTGCCCGCCGTCTCGACGACGAAGAACAGCGCGATCAGACCGACCACCGATCCGGCGATCATGTAGTAGGCCGGCATCAGCACGTCGCCGGTGGCGCCGATCAGCGCGTTGTTGACGTACAGGGCCGTGCCGCCGAAGGCGGCGGTGGAGATGTTGTAGCCGATCGCCATCCCGCCGTAGCGCACCTGCGAGGGGAACATCGCCGGGAAGGTCGCCGAGATCGTCGCCAGCTGGGCGACGTAGACGATGCCCAGCACGGTGAACCCGAGGACGGCCGGCCAGAAGCCCTGGCCGATCAGGAGGAGCATCGGGACCGACAGCACGATCAGCCCGATGAAGGAGCCACCCCACATCGGCTTGCGGCCGACCCGGTCCGAGAGTGCTCCGGCGATCGGCAGGAAGATCAACATCGCGATCTGCCCGAAGATGACCAGCAGGTCGGCGTCGGCGCTGCTGAACCCGGCTTCCTCCTGCAGGTAGGTCGCCATATAGGCGAGGAGGGTGTAGTTGGCGATGTTGAGCGCGGCGACCAGGCCGATCAGCGTGAGGATCGGCTTCCAGAACAGCGCGAAGAGGTCCTTCAGCGCGGCTCCCGCACCGCCCTCGACGGCGTCCTGCGTCTCGAGCTCCTGGAAGACCGGGGTCTCCTCGAGCCTGGTCCGGATGTAGAGGCCGATCAGGCCGATCGGACCACCGATCAGGAACGGGATACGCCAGCCCCACTCGGTCATCGCCGCGTCGCCGATGATCGACTCGGTGGTGAAGACGACCGCGATGGCGGCGGTGAAGCCGACGATGGTGCCGAACTCGAGGAAGCTGCCGTAGAACCCGCGCTTCTTGTCGGGTGCGCACTCGGCCATGTAGGTCGCGGCGCCGCCGTACTCGCCGCCGGTCGAGAATCCCTGGATCACGCGGAGAACCACGAGCAGGACCACGGCCCAGATGCCGACCGAGTCGTACGTCGGCAGGCAGCCGACCAGGAAGGTGGCGGCCGCCATCAGGATGATCGTCATCGCGAGGACGCGCTGGCGTCCGATGCGGTCGCCGAGCGGGCCCCAGAAGAGGCCGCCGAGCGGTCGCAGGATGAACGAGATCGCGAACGTCAGAGCCGTGCCTGCGAAGCCGTACTCCGGGAAGAAGTTGGCGGTGATCTCTGTCGCGACATAGGCGAAGGCGCCGTAGTCGAACCATTCGGTCGCATTGCCGACCGCTGAGCCCGTGATGGCTCTTCGGAGCTTCGACTTGTCGGGTTGTGCCTCGTCGGAGGGGATGGTTGGGGTTCCGGACATTTCTTCTCACCTATTCGGTGTGATTGATGGCTGGGGACCGCTTTTGACCCGCAGTGTCGACAGTAGGTTTGTCAACAATTCTCGTCACGTTAGCGCTGTCTATGCGCCCTGGCTAGGGCGCGGCGATGGTGACGCAGGGTGGGGCGGGAGGTTTACATAAAGCCGCGAGGCTACCCGAACAGTGCTCCGAGCCGTGGCAGGGGGCGGGGGCTCCCGGCGAGTCGCAGGCCCTCCCAGACGGTCACCTGGTTGGCCGTCAGCACGGGTTTCCCGACGGCTTTCTCCAGCGTATCGATGCAGGTCAGCGTGTGCACCGCCGTGTCGGGTACGAGGACGGCCTCGGCCTCGGGAACGTCGACAGCCACGGTCATCTCCAGGACCGCATCCGGGCCCAGGCGGCCTGCGTCGACGGCGGTGAAGATCCCGCTGGCGCCGAAGGAGACGACCTCGATCCCACCCGCCGCCAGGAAGGTGCGGAAGTGTCGGGCCAGATCCTCGGGATAGGAGGCGGCGACAGCGACCTTCCCGAGCCCGAGCGCCCGGGCCGCCTCGACGAACGCGATCGAGGTCGACGAGGCGGGCACGCCCAAGCGCTCGCTGATCGCGGCCGCCTGGGCCGCGGCGCCGTCCCGGCCGTAGACGAAGCTGCCGGACGTGCATGCCCACATCACCGCGTCGGGGGAGTGGACCGCGATCGCGTCGGCGCCCTCGGCGAGCCTGGCCGCGGAGCCGGTGTCGAGCAGAGCCTCGACGGTGTGCTCGTCGCGCCCCATGGAGGTGTGGACGAGCGGTAGCCAGATCGCACCGCCGAGCGCGTTCTCGAGCGCGGGGAAGTCGTCCTCGGCCGCGTAACCGGGATAGAGCAGCCCGACGACCGGCGGCCGGGTCACGAGGCGTGCCCCCACAGGCGCTCGGCGGTCGGCGGGGTGCGCCCGACCAGCCGGAGCGCAGCCTCCATGGTCGCCCGGTTGGCCGAGACGACCGGCTTCCCGAGGTCGGCCTCGAGCCGGCCGATGATGGCGTACGTCGCCAGATTGGTGCACGAGACGACGACCGCCTCGGCCGCGTCGGTGTCGGCTGCCCGCACCAGCTCCAGCGTGGCCTCGTAGGGAACCTCCCAGATGTGGTGGCTCAGCCCGAGGTCGCCCGCGCTCACCACGGCGATCCCGGCGTCGGCGAGGAAGCTGGCGAACCGAGCGGCGAGCGTGGCGTCGTAGGGGGTGGCGACCGCGACCCGCGAGACGTGCAGTGCGGCGAGCGACTCCAGCACGGCACCGGAGGTGGTGACCGCGGGAGCACCGCCGGCGCGGCGCATCGCGGCGGTCAGCCGGCGTTCGCCGTGCCGGCCGTGGACGAAGCTGCCCGAGGTGCAGGCATAGACGTAGACGTGGGGCTCGGCGGCCGACAGGTCGCGCACGGCCTGCTCGACGACCGCGGTCTCGCTGATCTCCTCGGCCATCTCCAGGGTGACCGCACGGTCGGTGAAGGGCGTCCGGTTGAAGAGCAGAGTGGTGTCGGCCGGGGCCCAGCGCCACAGCTCGTGGTCGAGCACCATGTCATGCGGAACTACCACGGCGATGCGTACCGTCGGGGACATCGCACCTCGCTAGGATTGTTGACAATCTGCAAACTGCCCTCCTAGCGTAGTCTCGGATTGTTGCGGAGGTGTGTCGATGCGACGGAGGATTTTTCTTGGAGACGTCCCGGCGCCCCGCGATCACGATCCTCTGCCCGCCTGACGGCGGAAGACCCACCGGGATGGAGAGTGTCGAGGCCGCCGCCGAGGTCACCTACACCGATGCCGCCGGTCTCGCCGACGCGCTCCGCGGAGCGGAGGCGCTCCTGCTGTGGGACTACTTCTCCGAGGCCGTCCGCGACGCCTGGCCGAGCGCCGACTCGTTGCGCTGGATCCACGTCGCCGCCGCTGGGGTCGACAAGCTGCTCTTCCCCGAGCTGGTGGACTCCGACGTCGTGGTCACCAACGCCCGCGGCATCTTCGACCGGGCGATGGCCGAGTTCGTGCTCGGCTCGATCCTGGCCGTGGCCAAGGACATCCACCACAGCCACGACCTGCAGGCCGCCCGCACCTGGCGTCGCCGCGAGACCCGGCTGATCAGCACCGAGACCGCGCTCGTCGTCGGCACCGGCGCGATCGGCCGTGAGACGGCCCGGCTGCTGCGTGCGGTCGGGATGGACGTACGTGGCGCCGGTCGCAGCGCCCGCGGCGGTGATCCCGACTTCGGCGAGGTCGTCGCGAGCGTCGACCTGACGGCCCATGTCGGCTGGGCGGACCACGTCGTCGTGACGGCGCCGCTGACCGCCGAGACCCGGGGTCTGATCAGCAAGGACGTACTCGCGGCGATGAAGCCTGGCAGCCATCTCGTCAACGTCGGCCGCGGGCCGATCGTCGACGAGGAAGCGCTCGTCTCGGCGCTCCGGGACGGCCCGCTCGAGGCGGCGTCGCTCGACGTCTTCGAGGTCGAGCCGCTCCCGCACGACAGCCCCCTCTGGACCATGCCGGGAGTCGCGGTCTCGGCCCACATGTCCGGCGACTACGAAGGCTGGCGGGAGGCGCTGGCGCGTCAGTTCGTCGACAACGCCGGGCGCTGGCTGAGCGGTGAGCCGCTGCTGAACGTCGTCGACAAGCAGCACGGCTTCGTCGTCGCGGAGAAGGGGGAGCAGGCATGACCGAGCCCGGCCTCAGCACCCTGACCGCTGCCGAGCTCGTGGCCGGTTACCGCTCGGGTGCCTTCACGCCGCTCGACGCAACCCGGTCGGTCCTCGACACGATCGAGGAGCGCGACCCTGCGGTGAACGCGTTCGTCCGCGTCGAGCCGGACGGGGCGCTGGCGCAGGCGACCGCGTCCACCGAGCGGTGGCGTGCGGGGCGTCCGCTCGGCAGTGCAGACGGCGTACCGACCTCGGTCAAGGACATCCTGTGGACTGCAGGATTGCCGACAATCCGCGGCACCTGGCTCATCGACGAGGCCGGGCCCTGGCCGGAGGACGCGCCCGCCGTCGCGCGGCTACGTGAGGCCGGTGCCGTGATCACCGGGAAGACGACGACTCCGGAGTTCGCCTGGAAGGGCGTCACCGACTCGCTGCGCCACGGCTCGACCGGCAACCCCTGGGACCCCGGTCTCACCTCGGGCGGCTCCAGTGGCGGCGCCGCCACGGCGGTCGGCCTCGGCATGGGCCCCTGGGCGCTCGGCACCGACGGCGGCGGCTCGGTCAGGATCCCGGCATCGTTCACAGGCACCGTGACGATCAAGCCGACCTACGGCCTGGTGCCGCTCTACCCGGCCAGCCCGTTCGGCACGCTCTCCCACGCCGGCCCGATGACCAGGACGGTGCGAGACGCCGCCGCCCTGCTCGACGTGATCGCCGGCTTCGACTCGCGCGACTGGTCCGCGATGCCGACACCCACGGCCTCCTTCCTGACCGGCCTGGACGGGGGAGTCGAGGGGCTGCGGGTCGCGTTCTCGCCCACGCTCGGGTACGTGAAGAACGACCCCGAGGTCGAACGGCTGGTCCGCGCGGCGG
Source organism: Nocardioides sp. NBC_00368 (assembly GCF_036090055.1). Lineage (NCBI taxonomy): Bacteria > Bacillati > Actinomycetota > Actinomycetes > Propionibacteriales > Nocardioidaceae > Nocardioides > Nocardioides sp. NBC_00368. Next base: position 1,810,733 of record NZ_CP107970.1, on the reverse strand, counting down.
TCGCCGTCCTGGAGTCCGAGGGGGCTGTGGTCGAGGAGATCGACCCCGGCTTCGCCGACCCGGTCGAGGCCTTCGAGGTGCTCTGGTTCTGCGGCGCCGGCAAGGTCATCGACGCCTACCCGGCCGGCGCGATCGACCGGATCGACCCGCTGCTGCGCGAAGGCATCGAGACCAAGGGCCGTGGCTCCGCCGCCGACTACCTCGATGCCACCGCCGTCCGGATGGACCTGGGCCGGCTGATGGGGCGGTTCCACGAGACGTACGACCTGCTGGTCACGCCGACGATGCCGATCACCGCCTTCGAGCGGGGCCTGCAGGCGCCGCAGGGGTGGCCCTCGCAATGGTGGCCGAGCTGGACGCCCTACACCTATCCCTTCAACATGACCCAGCAGCCGGCGGCGAGCGTGCCGTGCGGCACCACCGACGCCGGGCTGCCGGTCGGACTCCAGATCGTCGGCGCCCGCCACGACGACGCCCGAGTGCTGCGAGCGGCGCGGGCGTACGAGCGCGCCAGCGGTGAGCTGTTCGCCCGACCTGTCGACAATCCTCGAGGAGCCCGATGAGCCGCTACATCACCGTCACTCTGGAACGACGAGGGGTCTCCTGCCTCGCACGGCTCCTCGACGAGGAGGCACCACGCACCGCGGGCGCCGTCTGGGACGCGCTGCCGCTCAGCGGCCAGGTCTTCCACGGCAAGTACGCCCGCAACGAGATCTACCACCTGGTCCCAGCCTTCGCCGCGAAGGAGCCGGGCAAGGAGAACACCACGGTCACGCCGATCCCCGGGGACCTGTGCTACTTCGCGTTCTCCTCCGACGACCTCGGCAACCCGTCCTACGGCTACCCGGAGGACCGCGGGCCCGGGGCGATGACCGAGATCGTCGACCTCGCCCTCTTCTACGGCCGCAACAACCTGCTCATCAACGGCGACCAGGGATGGGTGCCGGGCAACGTCTTCGGCACCGTCGTCGACGGTCTCGAGGAGATGGCGCAGGCCTGCCAGGACGTCTGGATGAACGGTGCCACCGACGAGGTCCTCACCTTCGCGCGCTCGCACGAGGACGCGCCCTAGGCGACTGGGAGCCGGACGGATCGGGTATCGGTCAGGTGTCTGGGTTTCCGTCGATAGGGTTTGGGCATGTCTTGGTTGGAGCGCAACACCCATCACTGGGACGACTGGTCGCTGGCCGAGCTCGTCGAGGCGAAACAGGGGCAGCGGGTCAGCCTCGTGGTCCCGGCGCGTAACGAGGCCGCGACCGTCGGCGACCTGGTCACCACCCTGCGCACCAGCCTGATGGAGACCTCCGACCTGGTCGACGAGCTCGTCGTCATCGACTCCGACTCCTCCGACGAGACCGCGCGGATCGCCTCGGACGCGGGCGCCGACGTCTACGCCTCGGCCGAGATCCGGCCCGATCTCGGCTCCTACCCCGGCAAGGGCGAGGCGATGTGGAAGTCGCAGTTCGTGACCACCGGCGAGCTCATCGTCTTCATGGACGCCGACCTGACCGACTGGGACACCCATTTCGTACGCGGCCTGGTCGGCCCCCTTGTCAACAATCCGACGATCGAGCTGGTCAAGGGCTTCTACCGGCGCCCGGGGGAGCACGGTCTCGACGGCGGCCGGGTCACCGAGCTCGTCGCCCGCCCGTTGCTGGCCCTGCACCGCCGGCCGCTGCGCGACCTGATCCAGCCGCTGGCGGGGGAGTGGTCGATCCGCCGCTCGCTGTTCGAGCGGCTGCGGGTCCCGACCGGCTACGGCGTGGAGCTGGCCGCGCTCGTCGACACCCTGGACACCCGGGGGATGGACGCGATCGCGCAGGTCGACCTCGGCCAGCGGGACCACAGCCACCAGGATCTCTTCGACCTCGGCCTGATGGCGACCCAGATCGTGGGCATGATGTCGCGTCGCCTCGGCACCGGTCCGGCGGGCGACGACGTCGAGATGCGGCAGTACATCCCGATCGACGGCTCCACCAAGGTGCTCGACCGGAGCGTGAGCCTCCTGGAGCGGCCGCCACTGAGTGACGGCCCGGGCGGTATGGTCGCCTGATGCTGCGCCTCGGACGACACGACTTCGGCGATGACGAAGCGCTCATGATGGCGATCGTCAACCGCACCCCGGACTCGTTCTTCGACAAGGGAGCGACCTGGGCCGAGGACGCGGCCTTCGAGCGCGTACGTCTGGTCGCCTCCCAGGGCGCTGAGATCGTCGACATCGGCGGGATCAAGGCGGCCCCTGGCGCCGAGATCGACGTCGCGGAGGAGAAGGCCCGGGTGGTCGACTTCGTCGCCCGGGTGCGTGAGGAGTTCCCGGCGCTGGTGATCTCGGTCGACACCTGGCGCGCCGAGGTCGGCGACGCGGTGTGCGCGGCCGGTGCCGACCTGATCAACGATGCCTGGGGCGGTGCCGACCCGGAGCTCGTCGATGTCGCGGCCGCCCACGGTGCCGCGATCGTCTGCACCCACACCGGCGGTGTGACGCCGCGGACGAGGCCCTACCGGGTCGAGTACGACGACGTCGTCCGCGACGCGATCGACTCGACCCTGGCCTACGCCCAGCGCGCCCTCGACGCCGGCGTGGCCAAGGACTCGATCGTGATCGATCCCGCCCACGACTTCGGGAAGAACACCTTCCACTCCCTGGAGATCACCCGCCGACTGGGAGAGATGGTCGAGACCGGCTGGCCGGTGCTGGTCTCGCTCTCCAACAAGGACTTCGTGGGGGAGACCCTCGACCTGCCGGTCGGTGAGCGTCTCCTCGGCACCCTGGCCGCGACGTCGGTCTGCGCGATGGCCGGGGCACGCATCTACCGGGTCCACCAGGTCATCGAGACCCGGCAGACCGTCGACATGGTCTGGACGATCGCCGGACGCCGTCGTCCGGCGCGAGCGATCAGGGGGCTGCAGTGACGCGAGTGGCGCTGGTTCCAGGATGCCTGGCCCTGCTGCCGGAGTACGCCTCGCTCGACGACCCCGTCGACGAGCTCCGCTCCGCCTGCCTGGCCGCGGTGGCCTGGCTGGGCGAGGACGTACGCGTGATCGCCGGTGCGCAGGGCGCCCGCGTCGCCGCGGCCCTGCTGGCCGAGGTCGGTGCGGTGCCGGTGACGGACGAGGAGGCGGCGTACCTCATCGTCGGGAACGGCTCGGCCCGCCGCAGCGAGAAGGCGCCCGGCCACCTCGACCCACGAGCCGCCGACTTCGACGACGTGCTCGGCAAGGCGTTGGCCGCGCCCGATCCCGAGGCGCTCGGCGCGCTCGATCTCGGCCTGGCCGAGGAGCTGTGGGCCGACGTCGGCCCGATCGTGGAGGCGGCCGGCCTGCTGCGTGGCGTCGGGACGGTGGCGGTCGACTACGACGACGACCCCTACGGGGTGCGTTACTGGGTGGCCCGCTGGGCGGCTCGGGCCGGGTAGTCCAGCAGGTCGGTGAGACCGGCGGCGTAGACCTTCGGGGTCACGTCGCCCAGCATGAGCCGCTGCAGGATGAAGCCGGGCAGCAGGCCGGTGAGGACCATCGCGATGCCCTCGGGATCGGCGTCCGGGCGGAACCGGCCGGCCGCGATGGCGGCCTCGGCGTAGGTGCGCCAGGCGCCGCGGATCCGCCGCGCCTCGGGCGCCATCAGCTCGCGGACCTCGGGGTCACGGGCGGCCTCGGCCCAGGTCTGCAGGGCGATCTTGGGGAGGTCGACGCCGAGCTCCTCGGAGAGGTCGAGGAGGTGCTGGGTCGCGGCCTCGATCGCCAGCTCCGGCGGGGGAGCGGCCGCTCCGGAGGCCGGATCCGGGGTGAACCGGGTGATCGCCTCTGCGATGGTCGTCAGGCCTGACTCGGCGATCGCACGGATGATGTCGCTCTTGCCGCGGAAGTAGGTGTAGACCGAACCTGCGGACAGGCCGGACTCCTTGACGACCGCGGCCATCGTCGTCTTGTGGAAGCCGTCACGCTCCACGCAGCGCAGCGTCGCCGCGATGATCTGCTGGCGCTTCTCGGCGCGGTGCTCCTCGCTGATCTTCGGCATGGCGGAAGCATACCTCAAAAGAAAACGAACATTCATTCTTGATAAATCCGGCGAGACGGAGGAGAGTGACCCTCAAAGAGAATGAACATTCGTTTTTTTAAGAAGGAAGCCGATATGCCCAAGTCAGTGAAAGCCGTGATCGGGGTCAGCCTCGGTCTGGTCACCTTGCTCACGCTGCTCATCTCCGCGTTCGCCTGGCCCACCAGCGAGCTCGAGCCGAGATCCCTGCCGTTGGTCGTCGCCGGCCCCGAGGCCGCGGTCACCCAGATCGAGACCCAGCTGGCCGCCAACGCGGGGGAGGACGCCTTCGACATCACTGCCGTCGCCGACCGTGAGGAGGCGGTGGATGCGATCGAGGACCGGGAGGCGTACGGCGCGATCGTCGTCGGTCCCGCGGGCCAGGAGGTGCTGGTCGCCTCGGCCGCCAGTGCCAACGTCGCCCAACAGCTCACCCAGATGGCCGCCGCCATGGGTGCCGAGACCGGCACCCCGCCCCAGGTGACCGATGTCGTGGCCAGCGCGGAGGACGACCCGCGCGGCGTCGTCTTCGGTGCCTCGGCGCTGCCGCTGGTCATCGGTGGCATCATGGCCGGCGCCATCACCTCTCTGGTGCTGACGCGCACCCGCGACCGGGTCGCGGCCGCCTTCCTGATCGCGATCGGTGGCGGTCTCGCGATGACCGGCGTGGTCCAGGGCTGGCTCGGCGCCCTGGAGGGCAGCTACCTGGCCAACGCCGGCGTCGTCGCCCTCGGCATCCTCGCCGTCGCGCTCCCGATCGTCGGGCTGCGGCACCTCATCGGCACCGCAGGCGTGGGCATCGTCGCCCTGCTCATCCTGCTGGTCGGCAACCCGCTCTCCGGGATCACCTCCGCACCGGAGATGGTGCCGTTCGGCTGGCTCGGTCAGCTGATGCCCCCGGGCGCGGCCGGGTCGGCGCTGCGCGGCTTCTCCTTCTTCGACGGCGCGGGCACCGCCACGCCGCTCATCGTCCTGGCCTGCTGGGCCGGGGTCGGCCTGCTCCTGACCGTGCTCCCGCACCGCGAGAAGGGCAGCGCCGAGGCCGAGAGCACCCAGCGGACCGAGCGTGACCTGGACGCCGTGGCACGGTAGTAATAGAGGGATGAGTCATCCACACGAGCCGGTCGGCGAGTGGTGGCGCGACCAGGTGGCCGCGCTCCACCGCTGGGGCCGGCTCGTGCTGCGTGACGAGGAGGACTCGGTCCACCAGATGCGCGTGACCGTACGCAGGATGCGCAGCGTCCTGGCGACCTACCGCCCGTTCCTCGACCCGGAGCAGACCGAGCCGCTCCGCGACGAGCTGAAGTGGCTGGGTGCCCTCCTCGGAGACGTACGCGACGCCGAAGTGCTCCGCAAACGGATCCGCCGCTGGGCGGCCGAGCACGGTCCGGCACCGTCCGGTGTCGACGCGCTCCGGGCCGCCCTGGCCGAGCGCCAGGCCGTCGGGCGAGCCCGGCTCCTGCCGGAGCTGGACGGCGAGCGTTACCGCACACTCGTCGCGGCGCTGGCTGCGACCGACGGCTTTCCCTGGTCGGACGGGGCGCCGGGCAGGAAGGGGCTGCGCAAGCGCGTCCGCAAGAGCTGGCGGCGCCTGGAGTCCGCGGTCGAGGCCGCCGAGTGCGCCGCTGATCCCGGTGAACGACGCCTGCAGCTCCACGAGGCGCGCAAGAAGGCCAAGCGCACCCGCTATGCCGCGGAGTCGCTGCGAGAGGTCTTCGGCAAGGACGCCGAGCGCCTCGCCGATGCCACCAGGTCGATCCAGTCGACCCTCGGTGATCTCAACGACTCCGTGGTCACGATCCGGGCGATCGAGGAGCTCCCGGAGCGCGACGACACCCTCCTCCAGCTCCTCCATACGGAGATGACGGCGGCCGACGACGCCGAGGAGCGGTTCGCCCCCGTCTGGAAGAAGGCGAAGCGCTCCAAGGTCCGTGGCTGGCTGGATCAGCCGACCGGGAAGTCGAAGTAGGTCTCCGGGTAGGGCTCCTGGATCAGCGAGTAGTGCCACCACTCGTTCTGGTAGCGACTGAATCCGCACGACTCCATCACCGAGCACAGGTGCGACCGGTTGCGTGCTGCGGCCTCCGAGACACCGGCCGCGCCGTGGTGGGAGATCTCGTCCATCAGGTCGTGGTCCCCGCCCATGTCGAGCAGCGCGCCGGTGGCCAGGGAGAAGAGGGTCAGGTCGACGGTGCTGCCGCGGCTGTGGCCGGACTTGGTGGCGACGTATCCCTTCTCGAACATCTCCGGACGGGTGATCGCGGGGTAGTGGATCCGCTTGCGTTCGTCGTCGGCCGAGGCGGGTTCCTCGGCCCAGCGCAGGAACGCGTCGACCGCGCGCTGGGGGCGGTAGCCGTCCCACAGCAGGATCCCGAAGCCGAGAGCCGCGGCCTTGTCCCGTGCCTGGGCGAGCGCGGCGCACAGCTCGCGGGTCCCGACGATCCGGTTGACCAGGTAGCCGTCGACCGGCTTGCCGGTGAAGTTGTCCCAGGTGGCGTACTTGCTGTCCCAGCGGATGCCCGGCACCAGCTCGTCGACGAAGGCGAAGCCCTCCCTCATCGGACCGTCTCCTCCAGCGCGAGGGCGATCGCGCGGTCGAGGAGCTCGGCCATCGAGATCCCGGCCGCCGCCATCATCCGCGGGTAGCGGCTGTAGGAGGTGAGCCCGGGCAGGGTGTTGACCTCGTTGAGCACCACGGTGCCGTCGGCCTTCAGGAACATGTCGACCCGCGCCAGGCCCCGGCATCCCAGCGCGCGGTAGACCCGCTGCGCCTCGGTCCTGACCAGCTCCCGCGCCTCGGCCGGGATGTCGGCGGGCACGATGAAGGTCGCGTTCTCAGAGCCGGTCTCGGGGGCGTCCTCCTGGTGGATCTTGAAGAAGCCGTGCGAGAGCGCGACGTGGTCGACCTCCCCGGTGACCAGCTCGGAGCCGTTGCCGAGGATCGCACAGCCGATCTCCTCGGCCACGACCCCCTCCTCGATGAGCACCTTCTCGTCGTACTGCCTCGCGGTCGCCACCGCCTCGTCCAGCTCCGCGGCCGAGCTCACCTTGCTGACCCCGAAAGACGACCCGGAGCGGGCCGGCTTCACGAAGACCGGATAGGGGAGTTCGCCGGGATCGCCAATAGTCTGCACTGTGTCGCCGGGGAACAGCGTCCAGCACGCCGGCGTCGCGATACCGGCCGCGGCGACGACCGTGTAGGCCAGCGACTTGTCCATGCACAGCGCCGAGCTCTGCACGTCGCAGCCGACGTACGGGATCCCGGAGAGCTCGAAGAGCCCCTGGGGCGCGCCGTCCTCGCCGAGCTTGCCGTGCAGGACCGGGAGCACGACATCGAGCCGAATGGTCTCGTAGCTGCCGCCGTGGTCGTCCTGGTCGAGGACGAGCAGCCCGTGGACGCTGCGGTCTGGGGAGAGCACCACCGGGCGGTGGGCGCCGTCCTCCCAGCTGGCCTCAGGACCGTCGCACAGGCGCCAGTCACCGCTCTTCGTGATGCCGATCCAGTAGGCCTCGTAGGTGTCGGTGTCGAGATGCCTGGCGACCTCTTGCGCCGACTTCACCGAGACGGGGTGCTCCTCGAAGACGCCACCGAAGATGATGCCGACCTTGACCTTAGACATGCTGAAACCTGCTTTCGAATTCTCGACAGTTCACGATGGAGTTCTCGACCGTGTCCATGAGGGCATGGTCGGTGAAGTAGGCGATGTGGGGGCTGACCAGCACATTCGGCAGCTCCTGGAGCCGGGACAGCCAGTCGTTGGGGAGCTCGCGTCCGCGGAGGTCGGCGTAGAAGATGCCGTCCTCGCCCTCGATGACATCCAGGGCCGCGCCACCCAGCCGGCCGTCCTCGAGCGCCGCGACGAGTGCCGGCGTCTCGATGAGCGCGCCACGACCGGTGTTGACGACGTACGCTCCGGGCCGCATCCGGTCGATGCGGCGCCGGTCGAGCAGGTGGTGCGACTCCTCGCTGAGCGGCGTGTGGAGCGTGACGATGTCGCTGCGCTCGACCAGGGTGTCGAGGTCGACGTGCTCGACCCCGTCGACGGCGGACCGGGGCCGGATGTCGTAGGCGAGCACGTGGCAGCCGAAGCCGAGCAGCCGGTCGACGACGGCCGCGCCGATCCTCCCGGTCCCGACGACACCGACGGTCAGGTCGCGAAGCTCGCGCCCCCGGGCGGTCGGCGGTCGGTAGTCGTGCGCGTCCGTGCGCCGGACCATCGCCTTCGCCTGGCGCACCGCCATGAGCATCAGCATCAGGGTGTAATCGGCGACCGAGTCGGGTGAATAGGAGACGTTTCCGACGGTTATCCCGATGCTCGCGGCGAAGTCGACATCGATGTGGTTGAAACCGACGCTTCGCGTCGAGATATACCGAACCCCGAGCCTTTGCAGAGCGAGGAGGGTCTCGTTCGATATCGGCGACTTGTGGCTGACGCTGATGCACCGGTCGCCGCGGGCGAGATCGGCGTTGTCCTCGCGGACCGGCTCGGTGGTGGTGGTCAGCGAGACGCCGTGGGCGGACGCCAGGGAGTCGAAAAGTCGGCCCTCATCAGGGGCGCAGCCATAGACCGTGATCCCGACGGTCGGCGAGATCGCGGGGTGCGCCGTCGGCTCGGTCGGCGCCGTCAGGGTCGGCTCGTGGTAGATCATCGAGGCCAGCAAACCGAAGGTGCGGTTGCGACTCCGTATGGAATTTCCGATATGCCGACGATAGGTAGAACACGAGGCCGGCTGGAGTTATCGTGCGCATATCGATTAGCGGATACACGCCGGCAACAAGGGATTTCCAAGACTGAGGGGATGATTCCCCTCAGCTTGGACGAAATAGCCTCGTTGGTCGGCGGGAAGGTCATCGGCGACGGCTCGGTGACGGTCAGCGCCCCGGCCGTGATCGACGGTCGCGGGGCCGACCCGGGCGGCCTCTTCGTCGCGTTCGCGGGCGAGCACACCGACGGCCACGAGTACGCGCCACAGGCCGCCGAGGCCGGCGCCGTCGCTGCCCTCGGGTCGCGCCCGACGGCGTTGCCGACGGTCGTCGTCGACGACGCACGGGCCGCGCTGCAGCGGCTGGCCGCCCATGTCGTCGCCCTGTTGCGCGACCAGCTCACCGTGGTCGCGGTGACCGGATCCCAGGGCAAGACCAGCACCAAGGACATGATCGAGGCGGTGCTGTCGAGCGCCGCACCGGCCGTCGCGACCTCAGGCTCGTTCAACAACGAGCTCGGCGTACCGCTCACGATGCTGCGCGCCGACGCCACGACGAGGTTCCTGGTGCTCGAGATGGGTGCCCGGCACATCGGCGACATCGCCGAGCTGACCGGCCTGGTCGCGCCCGACATCGCCGTGGTGACCAACGTCGGCCGGGCCCACCTGGGCGAGTTCGGGTCGCGCGAGGCGATCGCCGTCGCCAAGAGCGAGCTGGTGCGCGGGATGGCGACCGGCGGTACGGCCGTGCTCCATGCCGACGACCCCCGGGTGCTCGCGATGCGTGACCTCACCACCGGTCCGGTGCTCACGTTCGGGGCCGGCGAGCGGGCGGACGTGCACGTGCGCGACCTCGCCCTGGACCGGCTCGGCCGGCCCTCGTTCAGACTCCGGAACGACGGCACCACGGTCGTCGTCACGCTCCCGTTCGTCGGCGCCCACTGGGCGCTCAACGCCGCGGCGGCCGCGGCGGCGGGGCTGGCCGCCGGCGTCCGGCTCGGCCAGGCCGCGACCGCGCTCGACACCGCGTCGATCTCGAAGTGGCGCATGGAGCTGCGTGCCCTGTCCAACGGTGCGACGCTGATCGACGACTCCTACAACGCCAACCCCGAGTCGACCCGCGCCGGCCTCGACGCCCTCGCCTCGATCGAGGCCAGGCGTCGCATCGCCGTCCTCGGCGAGATGCTCGAGCTCGGCGAGGCGAGCCGCGAGGCGCACCACGAGGTCGGGACGTACGCCGCCACCCGGGCCGACCTGGTCCTGACCATCGGCGAGGCCGCCGCCGTCATCGCGGACGGCGCGGGGACGAAGGCGGTGGCGCTGCCCGACAACGCCGCCGCGATCGACTGGCTGCGCAGCCACCTCGCACCCGGCGACGTCGTGCTCGTCAAGGCCTCACGTGGAGCCCGGCTCGACCAGGTCGCCGCGGCGCTCGTCTCGGGATGACTCGATGATCACCGCCAGCAGGGTTCCGGCCCGGAGAAGGGCGAGCGTGCGCTGCGCGATGGTCGCGAGTCGCGCGTCGAGCGCTGTGATCGTGTGGCTCACCTCGTCGAGCTCTCGGACAGCGGTGATCGCGGCCTGTACGTCTGGGATGCGGTAGCCACCTGCTCGAAGGGCGGCGGTGATGCGTGCTTCGCGGATGGCGGTGAGCGGGTAGCGGCGCGCGGTACCTGCCGGGGTGGTGACCCGCTCGGGGGCCACCAGACCAGCCTTCTCCCAGAAGCGGAGCGTCGATGCCCTGACGCCGAGGGCCTGGGACAGCTCCGTGATGGTCATCGAGTCGCTCTCGACGGGTTCCGCCTCCGTGCTCGCCTCGGAACGGATCGATTCCAGAGCGTGACGGGCCGCGAGCGCCTGCGCGCGCTCGTCGTTGAGCCTCGCGTGGAACCCGCAGATCAACGCTGCCCCCTGCCCGGCCGGCACGGTGCGGAGGTCCCGCATCGCGGTGCGGGCGTCGACCGGCCCTATCGCCTCCGCGAGACCGCGGTACGCACGAAGTGCGCTGACATGCGCGGCGGAGAACTGGCGATAGCCGTTGGCCGACCTGGTCGCCGCCGGGATCACGCCCTGCGCCTCCAGGTCGCGCACCTGCTGCACCGAGTATCCGGACGCTGCCGCCAAGGCGGCGGTGTTCATGTGTCGGGTTGATTCGGTCGCTCGGTTCACCAGAACCCTCCATAAGCACTTCAAGCTCACACTTGAACCATGAGTATGGATGACATCCTTCAGACCATCCGAGCTTTCGACGGCGTCCTCGAACTCGCACCCACCGAGGGCAGCGGATTCCCGGAGATCGCCTGGGGCGACCACTTCTTCTACTTCGCCCCCGACGGCCGGGTGCCTCAGCGCGAGCAGCCCTACGCCACCGTCGTGACGAAGAACTACCCTGGCGACACCCTGTGCGCCCTCGACCGTCCCGATCGCTGGCGGCTGAACATCCACGTCGGGACGGACGCCTTCATCGAGCTCACCGGCGAGCATCCCCGGGCCGAGGCGACGCCCCGCGACTACGCGGTCACCGACACCGTGCTTCCGCACCCGCTCTACCGCCCACAGGGATGGGTGTCGATCGTCAACCCTGCCGCCGCCACTCGGGAGCTGGCAGCCCAGCTCCTTCGCCGAGCACACGAGGATGCCAAGCGCCGCACCGAGCGCCGCAAGCTCGATGCGGGGGAATGACGCCCCGCTCGGCCGAAGGCATGGCTGCCCGGTGGCGGTCACACAGACCGCACGAGCTCCTTGCTGCGAGCCGGGCTCGGCGGCGGCGAGGAGCGCCGGCGGCGCCACCACGGCCACGACAGGATCGCGGCGGCGGTGGCGCCTCCGGCGTTGAGGATGACGTCGTCGACCGAGGAGACGCGGCCGAGGGGCAACAGGTGCTGCATCACCTCGATGGACACCGACGCCGCGCCGGCCAGGACCAGGACCCGCCACACCGAGCGGAGCGCCGGGAAGCGGATGGGGCCGAAAAAGCCCAGCGCGGCGAAGATCAGCAGGTTGCCGATCAGCCCGATCGGGCCCATCGTCGCCATGTCCTCGAAGGGAACCAGGCTCACGTTGCCCGACAGGATGCCGTTGTTGCCGGGCAACAGGGTCAGCAGCACACCCGGCACGGTGCCGTAGACGATGGCGACCTCCGCCAGCGAGTGGCGCCACGCCCGGGGCCACGCCACCCCGAGCGCCCGGCGTAGCACCGCGAGCACCGGCACGGCCAGCACGGCCACCGGAAGAGCCAGCATCGTCAGGACGACGACCCCCGTCTCGGTCAGCGAGCCTGATTCGTTCACGATCATCCGATTCCCCAATCCTTCGTCATGCTGCTCAGCGCCCTCGCCGTCTCATGTAGAGGTCGAACGCCCGGTAGAGGATCGGCCGCAGGGGCAGATCCCACTCGCCGACGTACCTCACCGCCCTGCCGCCGGTGCCGACCTTGAACTGGATGAGTCCTACGTGCGGGTCGTCGGCGGACAGGGTCGGGGTGATGCCCCGCAGGTCGTAGACGTCGCACCCGGCGGCGAGAGAGTCCCGGATCATCGCCCACTGACAGGCGTTGGAGCCGCGTACGTCCCGCTTCTCGGTCGAGGAGGCGCCGTAGACGTACCAGGCGTGGCCGCCGACGCGGACGTAGATCGTCGCGGCCACGAGGTCGCCGTCGTGGCGGGCGAGGTAGAGCGTGATCCGCCGTTCTCCGTCTTCAGGGGAGTCCTCCGCGGAGAGCGCGGTGAACATCCTCTCGAAGTAGGCCAGCGGCCGCGGCGTGAAGTGGTCGCGCTCGGCGGTGTGCACGTAGAGGTCGTGGAAGGCCTTCAGGTCCTCGCCGCCGGTGGACGTGGTGACCTCGACGCCGGCCTTGGCGGCCTTCTTGATGTTGCGCCGCCACAGCTGGTTCATGCCCCGGAGCACCTCGTCCTCGGAACGGGCGGTTCCGTCCAAGCGCCGCAGCGGGATCTCGTACGTGAACTGCGGCTGCCCCGCCCCGAACCCGTCCTCGGGGTTCTGCGGGATCCAGCCGGAGTCGCGGAGATACCGCGTCACCTCGGCGCCGGCCCGGTCGGGCCCGCCGGGGAGGTCGGTGAGCCGGGCGACCCCGGGGTCGGCGATGCCCTCCTTGACCTGGGTCGCGTCCCACGTGTGGGTGGGCACCGGCGGCGCCACCCGGATCGCGAACGCACCCTGGGACCGCAGGTAGGAGACGAGCGGCGGGAACCAGACGGTGAGCCCGCCGGACCAGTCGATGTCCGGGCCCCACGGCAGGTAGGCCAGGGTGTGGCCCAGCCGCGGTACGGGCCGGTGCAGCACCAGCCCGGTCCCGGCGAGCCGGTCGCCGGCGTACCAGCCCAGCGACTCGCTGCGCCACTCGGTCTTCACGTCGGCCCAGGCCGGGGTCTGCAGGAAGCTGACCGAGCGGCGCGACCTGATGTGATCGAGGTGCTCGGCGGGGCTGATCGGTCGGACAGTGAAGGTCACCGTGCCAGTGAACCCGAGGCGATGTCGTCAGGGCGTATGGCATTTCGGATACGTCGGCGATATGTCGTCCACCTAGGATCGGAGCATGCGGGTGCTGGTGGTCGAGGACGAGCCGTTGATGGCAGGGGCGATCCGGGACGGGCTGCGGTTGGAGGCGATCGCCGCTGACATCGCCGGCGACGGCGACACGGCCCTGGAGCTGTTGAGCATCAACGCCTACGACATCGCCGTGCTCGACCGCGACATCCCCGGGCCGTCGGGGGACGAGGTCGCCAAGCGGATCGTGGCCTCCGGCACCGGGATGCCGATTCTGATGCTCACCGCGGCCGACCGGCTCGACGACAAGGCCTCCGGGTTCGAGCTGGGTGCCGATGACTACCTGACCAAGCCGTTCGAGCTGCGCGAGCTGGTGCTCCGGCTGCGCGCCCTCGACCGGCGCCGTGCCCACAGCCGGCCACCGGTGCGGGAGATCGCCGGCCTGCGGGTCGACCCGTTCCGCCGGGAGGTCTACCGCGACGGCCGCTACGTGGCGCTGACCCGCAAGCAGTTCGCGGTGCTCGAGGTGCTCGCCGCCGCGGAGGGCGGCGTGGTCAGCGCCGAGGAGCTGCTGGAACGGGCCTGGGACGAGAACGCCGACCCGTTCACCAATGCCGTACGCATCACCGTCTCCGCCCTGCGCAAGCGGCTCGGCGATCCCGCGATCATCGCGACCGTGCCCGGTGTCGGATACCGGATCGATGTCGGTTCCTAGACGCCCGGGGATGAGCGTCCGGCTCAAGCTGACGCTCAGCTATGCCGGGGTCATCGTGGTCACCGGGGTCCTGCTCCTCGCCGTCGTCTGGGTGTTCCTGCTGCGGTACGTCCCCGACGGGGTGTGGCTGGAATGGCCGCAGCAGGCCGGGCGACCGGGCGCGCCCTTCGTCCCCAACCGCTCCGACCTCGAGCGTGCGTTCGCGCCGCGGGCGGCCACGATGATGGGCTTCCTGGTCGTGTTCGGGCTGGTGGGAGGATGGATCCTCGCCGGCCGGATGCTCGCGCCGCTGAGGAAGATCACCGAGGCCACGCGTACGGCCGCGACCGGATCGCTTTCGCACCGGGTCGATCTCGACGGCCCCGGTGACGAGTTCCGTGAGCTCGCCGACGCCTTCGACAACATGCTGGAGAAGGTCGAGTCGCAGGTGGCCGAGCAGCAGCGGTTCGCGGCCAACGCGTCCCACGAGCTGCGCACCCCGCTCGCGATCACGCAGACGCTCCTCGACGTCGCCGGCAAGGACCCGAACCGCGACGTCGACCAGCTCATCGACCGCCTCCGGCTGATCAACTCCCGAGCGATCGACCTGACCGAGGCGTTGCTGGTGCTCAGCCGTGCCGACCAGCGTTCCTTCGTCCGTGAGCGGGTCGACCTGTCCCTGGTCGCCGAGGAGGCGGTCGAGACGCTGCTGCCGCTGGCCGAGCAGCGCGGCGTACGGATCGAGGTCACCGGTGACCAGGCTCCGGTCAGCGGCTCCCCGGCACTGCTGCTCCAGGTGGCGACCAACCTGATCCACAACGCCGTCGTCCACAACCTGCCCGAGGACGGGTCCGTGTCGGTCGCCGTCACCGCCCGGGAGAGGAGCGTGGTCCTCACCGTCGCGAACACCGGCGAGGAGCTCTCCCGCGAGCTCGTCTCGACCCTCACCGAGCCGTTCCAGCGGGGCACGCAGCGCATCCACGTCGACCATGCCGGCGTCGGGCTGGGCCTGGCGATCGTCAAGAGCATCACCCGTGCCCACGACGGCAACCTCGCCGTCCTCGCCCGGCCCGGCGGCGGGCTGCGGGTCTCGGTCGAGCTGCCCAGGGCCTCCTGACGCGTCGGTCAGCGCGGCGCGGCTCCGGTGCGCAGCAGGTCGAGGGTGCGCGGCTCGATGAGCGTGGAGAGGGCGACCACGCTGGTCGACCGGACGACGGCGTGGGACTGGTCGATGCGGACGAGCACCTCCTGGAGCTTCGCGTGCGACCCGGTCGCGACCTTGCAGAAGACGTCGAAGGAGCCGGTGGTGACGTACGCCTCCAGCACCTCGGGGATCTCGGCGAGGTCGCGGCGTACGTCCTCGAGGGCTCCCTGGGAGATCTCCAGGGTCACGAACGCCTGGACGGCGTGGCCGGCCGCGGCGGGGTCGATCGTCGGCGCCCAGTCGCGGATCACGCCGGCCTCGGCCAGCTTGCGCAGCCGGCTCTGCACGGTCGCGCGGGCGACACCGGCGACGCGGGAGAGCTCGAGGTCGCCGACGCGGGGATGGGCGTGCAGCGTCTCCAGGAGAGTGACGTCGAGGTCATCGAGGTTCATGGCTCGATGGTAGCCAAATTGTCTAGCGAGAAGCGGTAATGGCTGGTCCGATCTGACAGATTGACCAGTGCTCAGTGATCAACTTGTTTGGTGTGACTCGGCACACTTGACTTGCCCGCATGACGCTTGCAGACACCCTGACCAACCAAGAGAAGCTCGCCGGACTCGGCCTGGCCGAGCTGGAGCAGCTCGTCGGCCTGGTGGCTTACGACGACACCTCTGACCCGTTCCCGGTCACCGGCTGGGACGCGGTCGTGTGGGCCGTCGGCAACGCCACCCAGACCGCCCACTTCTTCCAGAGCGCCTTCGGCATGGAGCTCGTCGCCTACTCCGGCCCGGAGACCGGCAACCGCGACCACCACTCCTACGTGCTGCGCAGCGGGGGAGTGCGGTTCGTGATCAAGGGCGGCGTCGCGCCCGAGAGCGAGATCATCGCCCATCACGCCCGTCACGGTGACGGCGTCATCGACATCGCCCTCGAGGTGCCCGACGTCGACCGCTGCATCGCCCACGCTCGCTCCGCCGGTGCCACGGTGCTCGAGGAGCCCCACGACGTGACCGACGAGCACGGCACCGTACGCATCGCCGCCATCGCCACCTACGGCGAGACCCGCCACACCCTGGTCGACCGCTCCGGCTACGACGGCCCCTACCTGCCGGGCTACGTGACCCGCACCTCGACGCTGAAGAAGCCCGAGGGTGCGCCCAAGCGCCTCTTCCAGGCGCTCGACCACGTCGTCGGCAACGTCGAGCTCGGCAAGATGGACGAGTGGGTCGACTTCTACGGCCGCGTCATGGGCTTCACCAACATGGCCGAGTTCATCGGCGACGACATCGCGACCGACTACTCCGCGCTGATGTCGAAGGTCGTGGCCAACGGCAACCACCGGGTGAAGTTCCCGCTCAACGAGCCCGCGATCGCCAAGAAGAAGTCGCAGATCGACGAATACCTGGAGTTCTACCAGGGCCCCGGCGCCCAGCACCTCGCACTGGCCACCGGCGACATCCTGGCCACCGTCGACGCGCTGCGTGACGCCGGCATCGAGTTCCTCAACACCCCCGACTCCTACTACGAGGACCCCGAGCTGCGCGCCCGGATCGGTGAGGTGCGCGTACCGATCGAGGAGCTGCAGAAGCGCGGCATCCTGGTCGACCGCGACGAGGACGGCTACCTGCTGCAGATCTTCACCAAGCCGATCGGCGACCGCCCCACGGTCTTCTTCGAGCTGATCGAGCGCCACGGCTCCCTCGGCTTCGGCAAGGGCAACTTCAAGGCCCTCTTCGAGGCCATCGAGCGCGAGCAGGAGCGCCGCGGCAACTTCTGACCGCCGAATCTGTAGTTGTGGGCGACGAAACTGTGGTTTCGTCGCCCACTTCTACGGTTTCGGCGGGGTCAGCCGGCTTGGCTGACCAGGCGGACCGGTGCGTTGCCGGCGCCGTAGCCGTCGTAGCGCTGGCGGCGCTCGACGAGCTCGAAGAAGACCTCGCCGACGGTCTCGGTGTAGCAGTGCAGGTACTCGCCGTCGGCGTCGCGGTCGTAGAGGAGATCGAGGTCGCGCAGAGTGGCGACGAGATCGTCGGCGAGACCGAAGCGGGCGACGAGGTCGTCGTAGTAGTTGCCCGGCACCTTCAGCGGCCGCAGTCCCCGCTCGCGGGCGGCCGCGACGACGCCGATGACGTCGTGGCAGGCGAGCGCGATGTGCTGTGCCTGGCCCTGCTGCTCGGTCGGAAGCAGGTTGAGCGGCAGACGTACGCCGCCGGCCGGTGAGCTCATCACCTGGCTGCGCACGAGGCCGGCCGGGCCGGCGACCTCCTGGGTCGGCTGCGGGGTCAGCGACAGCACGCTGGTGTAGAAGAGGACCGCCTCGTCGAAGCTGTGCCACGGCTGGACGAGGTTGACGTGGTCGATCCGTGCGTCGTGTCCGTCGGGACGCGACACCCCGCCGTCGCGATGTCCTGAGCTTGTCGAAGGGAACTCGCCGATCCAGTCCTGCGCGTGGGAGAGGAAGACCTCGGTGCCGTCGGGCGAGGTGAAGGCGCGCAGCGCCTGCTCGCCCGCGTACGTCCGGCGATGGACCGGCGGTGCCATCAGCCGGGTGGCGCGCTGGGCGGCCGGGTCGGAGTCGGCGACGTCGAAGCCGACGGCCGCGATGTGCGGCTCGGGGGAGGCGCTGGGTACGTCGTTGCACACGACGCGGGCCGAGCCCCAGGTCCACAGGCGCACCTGCTTGCTACGGTGGCGGCCGCCGAAGTCGAAGCCGAGCTGCTCGAGCAGCACCTCGACGCCGGAGGTGTCCGACGCCTTGATCTCCACGAAGTCGAAGGCCTCCGGCGCGGTCACCTCGGGCAGCCGGGGGAGCGGACCCGCCTCCTCGCCGAGCAGCTCGGCAGTGCGGTCGGCGAGCCAGCGCAGCGATCGCTGGGCCTGGCGAGCGGTGCGGACCGGATCGGTCTGCCGGAAGGTGTCGTTGAAGACCTCCAGCGAGAGCGGTCCGGCGTAGCCGGCACGGAGCACGTGGCCGAGGAAGGCCGGCAGGTCGAAGCTGCCCTCGCCGGGGAAGAGCCGGTGGTGGCGGCTCCAGGAGAGCACGTCCATGCTGAGCGCGGGCGCGTCGGCGAGCTGCAGGAAGAAGATCTTCTCGGCAGGGATGTCCTCGATCTGCTTGGGGTCGTGGCCGCGCGAGAGGATGTGGAAGCTGTCCAGGCAGATGCCGACGTTGGGATGGTCGGCGAGCTCGACGATCCGCCACGAGCGCCGGTAGTCGTCGACGAACCGGCCCCAGGCCAGCGCCTCGTACGCCAACCGGATGCCGTACGTCGCCGCGAGATCGCCCAGCCGACGCAGCTGCCCCGCGGAGATCTCGTCGTCGTCCACGGTCGCGGTGCCGACGTTGCTGCAGACCAGCATCAGATCGATCCCGAGCCGCCGCATCAGCCGGAACTTCGCCTCGGCCCGGTGCAGCACGTCGCCGAAGGCCGACTCGTCGACGCCCTCGGCGTCGCGGAAGGGCTGATAGAGGTCGAGGGTGAGTCCGAGCCGGTCGGCCAGCGCCCGGATCTCCTCCGGAGACTGCGGTGCGGCGATGAGGTCGGGCTCGAAGATCTCGATCGCGTCGAAGCCGGCCTCGGCCGCGGCGTACATCTTCTGGACGAGGCCGCCGCTGAGGCAGACGGTGGCGATCGCGGTGCGCATGGTTCTCCGTTCGTGGCTAATGTACGAAACGGTACATTCATTGCCACGGGTTGGGAAGCGGGTCGTGCTCTAGGCTCGGGGCATGGTTCAGTCGCGTGATGCCGAACGCACCCGGTCCGAGCTGCTCGAGGTCGCGACCGAGGTCTTCTCGGAGCAGGGCTATTCGGGTGCCCGGGTCGACGAGATCGCCGAGCGCACCCGCACCACGAAGCGGATGATCTACTACTACTTCGGCGGCAAGGAGGGGCTGTTCCTGGCGGTGCTCGAGGCTGCCTATCGCCGGATCCGCGAGCTCGAGCAGAGCCTGCATGCCGGTGATCTCGAGCCGGTGGACGCGATCCGTCGGATCGCCGAGCTCACCTTCGACCACCACGTCAACCATCCCGACTTCATCCGCCTCGTCTCCGTCGAGAACATCCACCGTGGCCGGCATCTGGAGAAGGTCGAGTCGCTGCGCGAGCTCGGCGCTCCGGCTGCGACCGTCCTCGACGAGGTGCTCGCGCGCGGTCGCGCCTCCGGCGAGCTGCGCGCCGACGTCGATGCCGTCGACGTGCACATGATGATCAGCGCCTACTGCGTCTTCCAGGTCGCCAACAGTGCCACGTTCGGCTTCCTGTTCGGGCGCGACATGCTCGCCCCTGACGTACGCGAGCGCCACCGCCGCATCCTCGGCGACATCGTCGTCGGCTGGCTCACCGCCCACTGATCGCCAACCCAGAAGAGCCCGTTCCCGCGCTGCAGGGACGGGCTCTTTGCTGTGTGGGGGTTGACGAGTCGAGGTGTGATGTGATGCCCTTCACTCTCGTAACGTACTAGTTCGTACATTAAGGATCGCCCAGATGAAGTCTTCGTTTCTCGTCGGCCTGATCGGCGCGGGAGTCGGCCCCTCGCTGAGTCCGGCGCTGCACATGCGCGAAGGGTTCGAGCACGGGTTGTCGTACGTCTACAAGACGCTCGACATCACCGAGCTGGGCGTCCCGGCCGAAGGCGTGGGCGACCTGATGAGGGAGGCCCGGCGCCTCGGCTTCGACGCGCTCAACATCACCCACCCATGCAAGGAGCTCGTGATCGAGCACCTCGACCGGCTCGACGAGACCGCGGCACGGCTCGGCGCGGTCAACACCGTGGTCTTCACCGACGAGGGCGCGGTCGGCTACAACACCGACACGACCGGGTTCGGCCACGCGCTGCGCACCGGGATGCCGGATGCGCCGCTCGGCACCGTGGTGCAGCTCGGTGCGGGCGGGGCGGGCTCGGCCGTCGCGCACGCGCTCGTCAGCCAGGGCGTCGACCGGCTGGTCATCGCCGACATGGACCTCGACCGTGCCCAGGCGCGGGTCGAGGAGATCCGGCGCCACCACCCGGACAGCGCCGTCGAGGCGAGCCACGTCGACAAGCTGGCCGCGCTCGTGCCCGACGCCGACGGACTGGTCAACTGCACCCCGATGGGCATGGCCGACCACCCCGGCACGCCCCTGGACACCAGCCTCCTCCGCCCTGACCTGTGGGTGGCGGACATCGTCTACCGGCCTCTGGACACCGCGCTGCTGCAGGCCGCGCGTGAGGTCGGCTGCCCGACGCTCCACGGAGGCAAGATGGCGGTCTACCAGGCCGTCGACGCCTTCCGGCTGATCACCGGCATCGACCCCGATGCCGAGCGGATGCTCGCCCACCTGCGCGAGCTGGCCGCGGCCGGCTGACCCCTGAACACCTCATCCACCCCCCCCACAGCCCCGCGGTCAGGACCGCGGGAGAGACCCCGAGGAGGACCCGATGGCGGGACCTGACATCGACAGCACCGAGAACCAGGAAGGCAAGACCCCGGTCCGGGCCGCGCTTGCCAGCTTCATGGGCAGTGCCGTCGAGTACTACGACTTCTTCGTCTTCGGCTCTGCCGCAGCGCTGATCTTTCCGCACGTCTTCTTCCCCAGCGCCGGTGACGCCGCACTGGTCATGTCGTTCGCGACCTTCGCCTTCGCGTACGTGGCCCGGCCCGTCGGTGCGGTCTTCGTCGGCCACTTCGGTGACCGGATCGGCCGCCGCAAGGTGCTGCTGTTCACCCTCCTGCTGATGGGTGGCGGCACGTTCCTGATCGGCTGCCTGCCGTCGTACGACCAGGCCGGCTGGATCGCGCCCGCACTGCTGGTGTTCTGCCGCCTGCTCCAGGGGCTCTCGGCCGCTGGCGAGCAGGCCGGCGCCAGCTCGCTCACCCTCGAGCACGCCCCCGACGACAAGCGCTCCTTCTACACCTCCTGGACGCTGACCGGGACCCAGGGCGGCCAGATCCTGGCCGCGCTCGTCTTCATCCCGGTGGTCGCACTGCCGGACGAGATCAAGTACGGCATCGGCTGGCGCATCCCGTTCTGGCTCTCCGCCATCGTGGTCGTGGTGGCGTTCTTCATCCGCAGCCGCCTCAACGAGACCCCGGAGTTCGAGGAGGCCAAGGCCAACAACGAGGTCGCCAAGCTGCCCCTCGCGGTGCTGCTGCGCGACCACTGGGCCGACGTGCTCCGGGTCATCTGCTGCGCCTTCATCGCAGCCGTCTCCACGGTCTTCGGCAACCTGGCCATCGCCTACGGCGTCGCGGTCGGCATGGTCGACTCGATCACGCTGTGGTTGGTCGTCGCGGCCAACCTGGTCGCGCTGTTCACCCAGCCGATGTTCGGGCGGCTCGCCGACCGGATCGGGCGCAAGCCCGTCTTCATCTACGGGGCCGTGGCCAGCGCGGTCATGATGCCGTTCTACCTGCTCTCGATGAGCCAGGGCAGCGAGCTGCTCGTCTTCGCGCTCGCCATCGTCACCTTCTCGTTCGGCTACG
This sequence comes from Nocardioides sp. NBC_00368, assembly GCF_036090055.1. NCBI lineage: Bacteria > Bacillati > Actinomycetota > Actinomycetes > Propionibacteriales > Nocardioidaceae > Nocardioides > Nocardioides sp. NBC_00368. The sequence goes on along the minus strand of NZ_CP107970.1, from coordinate 1,789,186 downwards.
CGGCCGCCAACGCCACCTGGCCCTCCTTCTACGGGGAGATGTTCTCCACCCCGGTGCGCTTCTCCGGCGTCGCGATCGGCACCCAGATCGGCTTCATGCTGGCCGGTTTCACGCCGTCGATCGTCACCGCTCTCGGCGGCGTGAAGGAGGGCGGCTGGGTCGTCACCGCCGGCTACACCGCGGTCGTCTGCCTCGTCGCGTCGATCGCGGCGCTCACCGCCCGTGAGACCAAGGACGTACGCACCGCCGACCTCGGGCTGCGGACGTCGCCGACCCCGCAGGGCGCTGTCGCCTGACTCCGACGCCGCTGGTCGAGCCGCTCGCGGCTCGACCAGCGGCGTCACCGCTCGCGGCGGTGGCGGTTGCGGCGGCGTACGACGTCCTTGAGATCCGCGACCGGGCCGAGGTGGCCCAGCTTCTCGGGGTTGGTGACGGAGCGGATCCGCTGGATCTGGCCGTCGAGGATGTCGAGGGTCCAGGTGCCGAGGATGGCGCCGTCGGCGTCGCGCAGGATGGCGCCGGGCTCGCCGTTGAGCTCGCGCTGCTCCAAGCGGGCACCGATGGCGAGGAGCGGGGGCACGGCGGCGACCAGGATGCGCGCCGCCTTCTCCGCGCCGAACCGCCCGCCGACGCCACCGGCGATCCCACCGCCGTCGTTGACGGTCTCGACATCGGCGGCCAGCAGCGCCTGGAGCTGGTCGAGGTCGCCGTCCCGCAGCGCGTCGAAGAACCGAGAGGCCAGCTCGACCCGCTTGCGCCGGTCGGCCTCGAAGCGCGGCTTGCCGTCGTCCATGTGCCGGCGGGCACGCGAGGCGAGCTGGCGGCAGGCCGCCTCGGAGCGGTCGACCGCGGCCGCGATGTCGGCGAAGCCGAAGTGGAAGACCTCGCGCAGCACGAAGACCGCTCGCTCGAGCGGGCTGAGCCGCTCGAGCAGCAGGAGTGCGGCCATCGACACCGAGTCGGCCAGCTCGGTCGCGCGCTCGGGGCTGGCGTAGAGGTCCTCGCGCTCGCCGGCGCGGGAGTCGGTCGGCAGCGGCTCGGGGAACCACGGCCCGACGTACGTCTCCCTCCGCACGCGCGCGGAGCGGAGCACGTCGAGGGAGATGCGGGTGACGACGGTCGAGAGGTAGGCCTTGAGTGAGTCGGGCTGGGTCGAGGTCGACTCCAGGCGCAGCCAGGTCTCCTGCACCGCGTCCTCGGCCTCGCTCACGCTGCCGAGGATGCGGTAGGCGATCGAGAACAGCAGCGGGCGCAGCTCCTCGAACTCGATCTCGGTCTCAGGTGTCACGGTCGTCCTCCCTCGGGTCACATCTTCCACCCTGGGACGAGGCAGCGCCCGGGACTGTGACATCGGCCGGCATGGGTTCCAGACTGCTCTCGTGGGTCATCTGATCGCGGCCGGGCCGCGCCACTCGCTCGGGATCTCCATGGACGGCACTGTCGTCGCCGCCGGTGCGGGAGCGTCGGGGGAGTGCCGAACAACGACGTGGGCCGATGTCATCGGCGTGGCGGCAGGGAACGTGCACACGGCCTCCAACACCGGACGCTCCCACAGCGTCGGGCTCCGGTCCGACGGCACCGTGGTGGCGACGGGCTGGAACAACGAGGGCCAGTGCGAGGTGAGCTCTTGGAGTGAGGTGACCGCGGTCGCGGCAGGTTGGCGTCGCACGCTGGGTCTGCGTGCCGACGGGACGGTGCTCGCCGCGGGAAGGCTCGCCGAAGGCGCCGGCGAGGTGGGCTCGTGGCGCGAGATCGTCGCGCTGGCGTGCGGCGACTGGCACTCGGTGGGCCTCCGCGCGGACGGGAGCGCGATCGCCGTGGGGAACGGCCGCCGCGGGCAGTGCTCCGTCGGCGGATGGACCGACCTCACCGCCATCACCGCCGGCTACCTTCACACGGTCGGTCTGACCGGCGCGGGCCGCGTCCTCGCGGTGGGAGACCGCACCGGCGGCGCCTGTGACGTCGAGGCCTGGAGAGACGCCGTGGCAGTGGCCGCCGGGAGCTACCACACCGTCGCCGTCACCGCCGACGGCCGAGCCCTGGCCGTCGGGGGCAACGACGCCGGCCAGTGCGATGTCGCCGGCTGGCGCGAGATCGTCGCGGTGGCCGCCGGTTCCAGGCACACGCTCGGACTTCGGGCAGACGGGTCGGTCGTCGCCACCGGGAGCAACGAGCACGGTCAGTGCGACGTCGCCGGATGGCCGCCGATCCGGCGGTGAGCTACCGGTTCTCGGTCAGGAAGGCGTCGAGGGCGGCGAGGTCGTCGGTGTTGATGTGGTCGACGCCGGCCGCGAGCAGCTCGGTCCAGACCGCCTCCCGAGCCGGACCGTCGACGTCCGGGGTCGCCCAGAAGCGCACCCGGTAGCCCTGCGCGTGGGCATGGTCGACGATCTCGTGCAGCTTGCGGCGCTCGGCCTCCGGCATCGGGCCGACGCCCTGCCAGGTGAACACCTTGGTCCAGTTGTCGCTGACCAGCGGCATCAGCGACGCCGGCATCCCGGAGCGGAGATCGCCCATCCGACCGTCGTAGAAGCTGAGCCGTCGGGTCGCGCTCCGCATCGTCTCCAGCGGCCGGTCGCCGCTGATCACGGCCTCGACGGGACCATCCTTGACGACGCCGTTCTGGTAGCGGGTGAAGAGCTCCTCGTAGGCGGCGAGCTCCTTCTCGATCGCCGCGTACGTCGCCTCGCCGGTGTTCTTGATGTCGATCAGGAGCTGGAAGGTGCCGTCGTAGCCGGGGTGGACGTCGCGCCCCTTGCCCTTGACGAGCTCCTTGAGCGGGGCGAGGTAGAGACCCTCCAGGGTCCGCGCCGGGTCGAGATCGACCGCGTCGTGCGCCACCAGGAGCTCGCCGTCGACCAGCCACACGTCGGCCTCGACGCTGGTGAAGCCGTGCTCGAGCGCGTCGAGCAGCGGGCGCTCGTGCTCGTAGTCGTTGTGCGCGTGCGCCTGCGGGTGCGGCGTACCGAGCTCGGCGGTCGTACGCGTGGAGTCGGTCGTGCCCGCCGCGGCGGCGGGGGAGAGGAACGCCGCCGCCGCGAGCACAGCGGTCAGGGAGCGGACGAAGGTACGCATCGGGATCTCCTTCGGTGAGGGTGGACCTCAACCTGTCCGCACCGCGTGATCCCGTGGCGACCGCCGTACGACCCCAGCCTGAACTCCTCCCGAAGGGCTAGCCGAGGCAGACGAAGAGGGCCAACCCGGCGTACGCCAGGTTGACCACGCCCCGAGTGATGACGCCGCCGGTGGTGTCGCTGGCTCGGGTCGCGCGGGAGGTGTGGCGGAGGTCGTCGAGGTGGACGAGCGTGTAGGCGAGGAACATCAGCATCGCCACGCCGGCCGCCCAGGTGCGGGTGGCCGGGACCAGCAGACCGATCCCGATCACCACCTCGGCGACCCCCGAGGTGTACACCGTCGCCCGCTTCGCCGGCCACCACTCCGGGACCAGCGGTTCCACCTTGGCGGGGGTCACCAGGTGGGCCACCCCGACGACGATGACGAACGCGGCCAGGAGCCAGGCGACGATGGTGACGGCCAAGCTCACCGGCTCCGCTCCGTCAACGGCGTGACGGCGGCCGCCTGAACCCGTCCGGCGCGCGAACGATCCTTGAAGCCGAACGCAGATCCCGGGCGACGTGCCTCCATCGACAGCGCCCAGACCGTGCTGCGGCAGACCAGCTCCTTGATCTTCGCCGCCGGTACGCCCCGGACCCGTCCGGCCACCGCGGAGTCGTCGCGACGAGCGAGGTTCACCAGGCCGCGCTCGCGGCCGATACTGATGCACTGACCCACGAAGCCGATGCTAGTGGCCTCAGGGGTCCCGCCGGCCAGTCGTGTGAGCACTGTCTCGCCGGCCAACGGCCCGAGCTGGTTGGCCGCCTGGCAGCTCATCCGGTACGCCATCCCCGACGGTGCCGCGGCGTCGCCGGTCGCGATGATCCGGTCGTCGTCGACGCTGGTCAGGGTCTCGTCGGTGACCAGCCGGCCGAGCTCGTCGGTGGACAGCCCGCTCGCGCGAGCCAGGTCCGGTGCGGCGAAACCGGCGGTCCAGATCGTCACCGCGCTGGGCAGCTCGCGGCCGTTGTCGAGGCGTACGCGGCCGTCCATGACCTCGGCCACCCGGGCTCCCTCGACGATGCCGACTCCTAGGCGTCGCAGGTCGCGCTCGGCCACCGCCCGGCCCTTCTCGTGCAGCCACGGACCGAGCCTGTCCCCGCAGATCAGAGCCACGTTCCGGCCCGACTCGGCGAGCTCGGAAGAGACTTCGATACCGGTCGGTCCGCCGCCGACGACGATCACCGGGGCATCGGTCGGCGTCGCGTCCAGCGCCGCCTTCAGCCGGGTCGCCTCCTCGAAGGTCGAGACCCCGAACGCGTGCTCCGCGGCGCCGGCGACCTGGGTCGTGCCGGCGCTGCCGACGGCGTAGACCAGGTAGTCGTACGTCATCTCCTGCCCGCTCCCGAGTGCGACGGTCCGCGGGCCCGCGTCGATGGAGACCACGGTGTCGACCACCAGCTGAACGCGCGGGCTGAGCACGTCGGCGTAGGCGACCACGGCCTCCGAGGTCCCGCCGGCGGCCAGCTGGTGCAGCCGGATCCGCTCGACGAACTGGTCGCGCGGGTTGACCAGGGTGATGTCGATGTCGTCGCGCTTGGTGAGCCGGTTGGCGGCCATCACGCCGGCATATCCGCCGCCGACGACCACGATCCGGCTCCTGCTGGAGGTTCCTTGGTTGCTCATACCCTCAAGACACCCCTCCAGCGAGGTCTGTGACATCGGGAGGTGGTGAAGCCGGGAGTGAGCCACAGGTCACTCTCGGCTTCACCACCTCCACCGGTCAGGAGACCTTGATGGTGAACCTCGCCCTCGAGCCGTCGGAGGCCGTGATCGTGCCGCGATACGTCCCCGGGGAGTCGTACGCATGAGCAGCCGTCACCGCATAGACCCCGGCAGCGTGGAGCGAGTCCCGGGGTTCGGACGTGGTGAACCGTGCGGGGACCGGAGCCGACCCGTCGCCGAAGTCGACCGTCGCGGTGAGGGGTGCGGTCAGCGACGAGCCACCGGTGCTGTCCGCGTCGTCGACCTCGTCGACGGTGACCGCGGTCCCGTCCGTCTTGGTCCCGGGGGCGGCGAGCAGTCCGACCGACACCGATCCGCCCGATCCGCCCGATCCGACCGACAGCGCAGCATCGGTCCCCGCCAGCGCCGTCGACCAGGCGATCTGCGGCCCGTCGTAGAAGTTGGTGCCGGCGGCGGCCAGTCGCGGACCGACCGAGGCGAGCCGCGCCGCGAAGTCAGACGGCGAGCGCAGCGACTCGGCGGTCCAGCCGGCCTCCCCGTGCGCGAGGATGCGCGGGAAGATCATGAACTCGGCCTGATCCACGCCCCGGATCGTCTCGGACCACAGCGGCGCCTCGGTGCCGAGGATGTGCTCGTCCCCGACGCCCGCGATGACCTCCTGCGGGCTCCAGTCGTAGTAGTGCGCGACGTCGCAGTCGCCCGAGCACGCCCAGGAGAGCCCGATCGGCGTCTTCGGGTGGTACTTCATGTCGAGGTAGGACATGTTGCCCGGCGAGACGAGCAGCTTGGCGCCGTCCTCGATGACGGCGCGTTTCGCGTGCTCGGTCGTGCCGGCCCAGTACTGAACACCATCACCCGCGGAGAGCCCGGACTCGGCGTACTCGTTCCAGCCGATGGTCTTCTTCCCGAGTCCGTGGACGATCGCGAGCGCCCGCTCGACGAACGCCACGTAGCCTTCGTGGCCATAGCGCTGCGTCATCGCATGCGACTCGTCCCCGCCGACGTGGAGGAACTCCGACGGCGTGAGCGCAGCGAGCTGCGAGAAGACGTGCTCGATGAAGGTGTAGGTCACCTCGGAGGTCGGATCGAGGTAGGAGTAGCCGACGTCGATGGTCCCGTTGTGCGGCGCCACCGGCTCGTCCTCGGTCGCCGGGTGGCTCGACCCGGCGGTGTTGAGCTGCGGGATCGCGGCCAGGGCGGCATTCGTGTGGCCGGGGATGTCGATCTCGGGGATGATCTCGATCTCGCGCTCGGCGGCATACCGCACCAGCGAGCGGTAGTCGTCCTGGGTGTAGAACCCGGTGTGACCGTCGGCGCTCTGATACGGGTTGCCGAGCACCGCGGTCGCGCCCGAGACCCGGGTCAGCGCCGTGTAGTCGATGTCGTCACCGGGCGCCCGGCCGGAGTTGGTGATGTCGATCCGCCACCCCTGGTCGTCGGCCAGGTGCAGGTGCAGCACCGAGATCTTGGCCGCCGCCGCGGCGTCGATGACCTGCTGGACCTCGTCGACCTCAAGGAACGAGCGGGCGACATCGAGCATGAGTCCGCGATAGCTGAATCGCGGGGCGTCCACGATCGAGACCGCCGGCACGGTCCAGGTCGTGCTGACGCGCGAGGGAGACGCGGCGAACGCCGGCAGCAGCTGCCGAAGCGTCTGGGTGCCGTTGAACAGCCCGTGGCGACTTGCTCCGGTGACCCTGACCCCCTTGGCCGTCGAGGAGATCCTGTACGCCTCCGGGTTGCCCTCGACCTCGTCGAACCCTGCCTCGGGGTCGACCGTCAGGACCACATCGCGAGAGGTCGGCCTGCCGGTGACCACCGGGAGGCCGAAGCCGGTCGCCGGGCGCAGCTCGGCGGCCAAGAGGTCGCCCACCTCGCCGGCGTCCGTGCCGCGGGCGACGATGCGGGACTGCCCGGTCAGGACGAAGTCGGGCCCACCCTTCGCGCTCACCTGGAGCGGCTTCGGCACCAGGCCTGGCACCGGAGTCTCGGCCTCGCCCAGGCGTTCCGCCCGGGGTTGAGCAGTGGCGGATGACGTGGTCGACGCGGCGATGAGCACGGTGGCGACGCCGACTGCCAACGCCGCTGTCAGAATTTGGATAGGGCCCGAACGAATCATGCGCATGCCTCCATCGACGGCGAACTCGGTCAACCATCGAGAGTAACGGCGTCGGCGCCGCAGCGTTGCGGAAACCAGCGATCGTCAGGCCAGAGCCGCGACGGCGTCCGCCAGATCGTCGACGGACCGGGCACGCTCCGGGAGGCTGCCGTCGGGAGCCTGGCTGAGCTGGAAGCCCATGAAGGCGGCGTCGATGACGTTGGCTGCCCGTTCGGCGACGGCGGGATCCACCCCGGACTTGGTCAGATGCGCGATGAGGCAGGCGATCCACAGGGCGTTGGCATCGCGGACCGCCGAGACGTACGGCTCCCTGCCGAAGAGGCCGAGCGCGGCCGCCTCCACATAGATCCAGCTGCACCGGTCGCCCTCCATCACCGACCAGAGGTCGTGGACGGCGGAACGCAGGTCCTCGGAGGGCTCGAGCGCGGCGACCGCGGCGACCGACCGCTCGTTGGAGGTGCGGAGGACGTCGGCGACCAGCTGGTCCTTGGTGCCGAAGTGGTAGAGCAGGACCCGGTTGCTGGTGCCCAGCTCGGCCGCCAGCGGCCGCAGGCTCAGGCCGATCAGGCCGTTCGCGTGGACGTAGTCGGTCGCCAGCTCGGCCCAGGCGGCGCGGCGCTGCGGATCTTTGGCGGGCGCGGTGCCAGCGGTCGTCATGCGGCGACTGTAACAACCGGAGGCGCCATTTGTATCACCTGCAACAAATTTGTACCACCTGCAACAATTTTGTCCGCCAAGCCCTTGACCTGGCCCTTCGCGTCCGCGCAGGATCATCTGCAATTCACCCGTGGTTGCCTTCCGGGCAACCCGACGCCGGAGGTTGCATGAGCCAGATCTACATCGACGGGCGCTGGTTGCCCGCGCAGTCGGGCGACCAGCGGGAGATCCGCTGTCCCGCAGACGGCGCGGTCGTCGGAACCGTTGCGGAGGCTGGAGCCGAGGACACCCGGGCCGCGATCGCCGCGGCACGGAACGCCTTCGACAGTGGCGTGTGGCCGGCGACGCCCGCGCGGGAGCGGGGCGACCTGCTGCTGAGGGTCGCCGACCTGCTCGAGCGGGACACCGCGATCATCGCCCGGGCGGAGTCGCTCGACACCGGGAAGCGGCTGGTCGAGAGCGAGTACGACGTCGCCGACGTGGTCTCTGTGTTCCGCCACTTCGGACACGTCGCCACCGAGGACGCCGGCCGCGTGATCGACACCGGGAACGCGAGCGTGAAGAGCCGGATCGTGCACGAGCCGGTGGGTGTCTGCGGCCTGATCACGCCGTGGAACTACCCGCTGCTCCAGGTGGCGTGGAAGGTCGCGCCGTGCCTGGCCGCGGGCAACACCTTCGTGCTCAAGCCGAGCGAGATCACGCCGCACAGTGCGATCCACCTGATGAAGGTGCTCGAGGAGGCGGGGCTCCCGGCGGGTGTCGGCAACCTGGTCCTCGGTGAGGGGCCGACCGCGGGCGCACCGCTGTCCGAAGACCCCCGCATCGACCTGGTCTCCTTCACCGGTGGCCTCGCCACCGGGAAGCGGCTGATGACCAACGCCGCCGCGACGGTGAAGAAGGTCGCGCTCGAGCTCGGCGGCAAGAACCCCAACATCGTCTTCGCCGACTCCGACCTCGAGACGGCCCTCGACTTCGCGCTGACCGCGGTCTTCCTGCACTCCGGGCAGGTCTGCTCGGCCGGGGCGCGGCTGATCATCGAGGAGTCGATCAAGGACCGCTTCGTCGACGAGCTGGTCGCGCGCGCCGAGCAGATCCGCCTCGGCGGCCCCTTCGACGAGCATGCCGAGACCGGCCCGCTGACCAGCAGCGCCCACCGCGACAAGGTCGAGGCGTACGTCGCCAAGGGCCTGGCCGAGGGCGCCACCCTCCGCACCGGGGGCAAGCGTCCCGACGACCCCGCGCTCGCCGACGGCTTCTACTACCTGCCGACCATCCTCGACGACTGCACCACCGACATGTCGGTCACCCAGGACGAGTCGTTCGGCCCGGTCCTCACCGTCGAGACCTTCACCGACGAGGACGACGCCGTCCGGATCGCCAACGACTCCATCTACGGCCTCGCCGGCGCGGTCTGGACCAGCGACGCCGGCCGCGCGGAGCGGGTCGCCGCCCGGCTGCGTATGGGCACGGTCTGGATCAACGACTACCACCCCTACGTGGCCCAGGCCGAGTGGGGCGGCTACAAGCAGTCCGGCATCGGGCGCGAGCTCGGCCAGGCCGGGCTGGAGGAGTACCGCGAGACCAAGCACATCTGGCACAACATCGACCCCAGCCCGCAGCACTGGTTCGCCCCGTCCGCCCCGAGCGCGGGCACCGCAGAGGAGAAGTGAAGAAGATGACCCAGACGTACGACTTCGTCATCATCGGCGGCGGATCGGCCGGATCGGCGCTCGCCAACCGGCTCAGTGCCGACCCCTCGACCAAGGTGCTGGTGCTGGAGGCCGGTCACAGCGACTTCAAGATCGACCCGTTCATCCACATGCCGGCGGCGCTGCCGTTCCCGATCGGCTCCAAGCTCTACGACTGGGGCTACGAGTCCGATCCCGAGCCCCACCTGGGCGGCCGCAAGGTCTACCACGCCCGCGGCAAGGTGCTCGGCGGCTCGAGCTCGATCAACGGGATGATCTTCCAGCGCGGCAACCCGATGGACTACGAGCGCTGGGCGGCGGACCCGGGGATGGAGAGCTGGGACTACCGCCACGTGCTCCCGTACTTCAAGCGGATGGAGAGCCGTTTCCTCGAGGACGGCACCTCCGGCGCCGACCAGTGGCGCGGCGGCTCAGGGCCGCTCCACCTCGAGCGCGGACCCGCCTCCAACCCGCTCTTCTCTGCGTTCTTCGAGGCCGCCCAGGAGGCCGGCTACCCGCTCACCGACGACGTCAACGGCTACCGCCAGGAGGGCTTCGCCCCCTTCGACCGCAACGTGAAGAACGGCCGCCGCTGGTCGGCCGCCCGGGCCTATCTGCACCCGGTGATGAACCGTCCCAACCTCACCGTCGAGACCTTCGCGCACGCCACGAAGATCCGCTTCGACACCGCCGGCGACGTCCCGCGGGCGACCGGCGTGGACTACGTACGCGGCGTCGGCCGCGCCCGCAAGGCGCACTCGGTCCGGGCCAAGGAGATCATCTGCTGCGGTGGCGCGATCAACACGCCCCAGCTGCTCCAGCTCTCCGGTGTGGGGGAGGAGTCGCTGCTGCGCTCCCACGGCATCGACGTCGTGCACAACCTTCCCGGGGTGGGGGAGAACCTGCAGGACCACCTCGAGGTCTACATCCAGTACGCCTCCAAGCAGCCGGTCTCGATCGCACCGGGTCTGGTCTGGCACCAGCGGCCCAAGATCGCCTGGCAGTGGCTCTTCCAGAAGAAGGGCCTGGGGGCGACCAACCACTTCGAGGGCGGCGGGTTCGCGCGGTCCAACGAGGACGTGGACTGGCCCAACCTGATGTTCCACTTCCTGCCGATCGCGATCCGCTACGACGGCTCGATGGCGCCCGGCCAGGAGAAGGGCCAGCACGGCTACCAGGTGCACATCGGCCCGATGTACGCCGACACCCGCGGCCATGTCCGGATCAAGTCCGACGACCCGTTCGAGCACCCCTCGATGCTGTTCAACTACCTCTCCACGCCCAACGACCGCCGCGAGTGGGTCGAGGCCGTGCGGGTGGCGCGCAACATCCTCAACCAGCCCGCCTTCGCGCCGTTCAACGCCGGAGAGATGTCCCCGGGGCCGTCGGTGGAGACCGACGAGGAGATCCTCGACTGGGTCCGCAAGGACGCCGAGACGGCGCTGCACCCGTCCTGCACCGCGGCGATGGGCACCGGCGAGATGTCGGTGACCGACCCGACCTCGATGAAGGTGCACGGCACCGAAGGCCTGCGGGTCGTGGACGCCAGCGTCTTCCCGTACGTCACCAACGGCAACATCTACGCCCCGGTGATGATGGTCGCGGAGAAGGCCGCCGACCTGATCGCGGGCAACACCCCGCTGGCACCCTCGGACGCTCCCTACTACCGCCACCGCGACGACTCGCCGCTGTGGCCGGCGGGAGACCCGCGCAACCAGATCTGAAACCCGATCGTGACCCAAGTCGGCGCCGGGCGGACTAGCCTCCCGGGCACCCGAACCGGAGGAGACAGCTCATGCCGGAGACAATCGATCCGCCGCGTACGCCCTTAGGCGAACCCGCTGCGGCCCCAGACGAGATCCCCACGACGAAGCCGGAGCTGAACAAGACCGTCTTCTTCGGCTCCGCCGGGGTGGTCGTCGCGTTCACGCTCTTCGCGTTGCTCGCGCCTGATACCGCGGGCACCGCGATCGGGCACGTCGTCACCTGGATCTCGGACTATTTCGGCTGGTGGTACTTCGCGCTGGCCGCGGCACTGATCGCGTTCGTGCTGTTCATCTGCCTGTCCCGCCACGGGCGGGTCCGGCTCGGTCCGGAGGAGTCCAGGCCGGAGTACTCGATGTTCACCTGGACCGCGATGCTCTTCGCGGCCGGCATCGGCGCCGACCTGATGTTCTACTCCGTGGCCGAGCCGGTCTCGCAGTACCTCACCCCGCCCACGGGAGAGGGCGGCAACGTGGCGGCTGCCGAGCAGGCCGTGACCTGGACGCTGTTCCACTACGGCCTGTCCGGCTGGGCGATGTACGCCGTGATGGGCATGGCGCTGGGCTACTTCTCCTTCCGCCACGGACTGCCGCTCTCGATCCGGTCGGCGCTCTATCCGATCTTCGGCAAGCGGGTCCACGGCCGGCTCGGTGACGGCATCGACCTGGCCGCAGTCCTCGGCACCATCTTCGGCATCGCCACCTCGCTCGGCATCTCGATCGCGCTGCTCAACGCGGGTCTCAACGTCCTCTTCGGCATCCCCGAGGGCCGCGCCGCTCAGGTCGGCCTGGTCGTGGTCGCCGTCCTGCTCGGCACGGTCTCGGCGGTCTCCGGGGTCGACAAGGGCATCCGCCGGCTCTCCGAGCTCAACGTGCTGCTCTCGCTGGCGCTGATGCTCTACGTGCTCTTCTCCGACAACACCGCGTTCCTGCTCAACTCGCTGGTGATGAACCTCGGCGACTACCTGGTGCACCTGCCGGGGATGAGCTTCGACACGATGCCGTACGCCACCGCCGAGAACCCCGACGTCGGCGTCTGGAAGAACCTGTGGACCCTCTTCTTCTGGGCCTGGTGGGTCGCCTGGTCGCCGTTCGTCGGCCTGTTCCTGGCGCGGATCTCGCGCGGTCGGACGATCCGACAGTTCCTGGTCGGCGTGATGATGATCCCGTTCGGCTTCATCCTGCTGTGGGTCACTATCTTCGGCAACAGCGCGCTGGGCCGGATCCGCGGTGGCGACGCCGAGTTCGGCGAGCTCACCAACGGCAACTACGCCCAGGGCTTCTACGCCTTCCTCGACAACTACCCGGGCGCGATCGCGCTGGTCGCGCTCGCCACCCTGACCGGGTTCCTCTACTACGTCACCTCTGCCGACTCCGGTGCGCTGGTGATGGGCAACTTCACCTCGCGCCTGCCGCACCCGATGGCCGACTGCTCGATCCCGGTCCGGATCTTCTGGTCGTTCGCGATCGGCGCGCTGACTCTCGCCCTGATGTTCGCGGGCGGTGACGCGTGGCTGACGACGCTGACCAACGCCACGATCATCATGGGGCTGCCGTTCTCGATCGTGCTCGCCCTGGTCGCCGTCGGGCTCCATCGATCGCTACGGCTGGAGTCGTTCAAGACCGACAGCGCACGGTACTCCCTGCCGGCCGCCATCTCATCGGCCCGCCTGGCCGGGGCGGCCGACGGCGGCGTACGTCCCTCGCTGTCGCAGCGGCTGCGCCGCTCGGTCACCTACCCGACCGCGCGGGACACGGAGCGGTTCATCGAGAGCGTCGCGACGCCGGTCCTGGAGGAGGTCGCCGCCGAGCTCTGCTCCCACGGGCTCACCTCGGAGGTGTCGGAGACCAAGGCCGTACGCGGCGTCCACGGTGTCCAGCTCCACACCGAGCTCGAGGACGCCCCGGCGTTCGTCTACAAGCTCACCCCGCAGCCCTGCCCCGCACCGACGTTCGCCGTCGGCCGCGTCTCCGGCGAGTTCTACTTCCGCACCGAGGTCCACCTCGCCGAGGGCACCCAGGGCTACGACGTCAACGGCTACTCACGCGACCAGCTGATGGGTGACGTCCTCGACCAGTACGAGCGTCACCTCTCCTACCTCCATCTCGTCCAGCAGGAGCAGCTGCCGGCCGACGTGACCGCGGAGGAGGTCAGCGGAGCAGATCGATGAGGTCGATCTTGACCGGGAACGGAACCGCGACGTCGAGGCGGTCGCGGAAGATCCCGGTCGCCACGTAGGCATGGGTGAGGTCGTCGCGCTCGTAGACATGGATCGCGGGCGCGCCGTCCTCGTTCTCGATGCGCCAGTAGTGGGAGATCCCCGCCTCGGCGTACTTCTGCGGCTTCACCGCCCGGTCGCGATGCTCGGACTCCGGGGAGACCACCTCGACCACGAGAACCACGGAGTCGGCGTCGTAGAACGAGGCCTGGTCGGAGATCCGGGTCGTGCTCACCAGCACGTCCGGCTCCGGCCGGTTGCGCCGGTCGAGCACGACCGTCAGCTCCCGGTCCACCTCGAACCCGTTGGGCGCCTGCGCCGTCAGCGCGTTGGTGAGGGCCGTGACGAGCCGACTGTGCCAGCGTCGCTGCGGTGACATGTTGAAGACCAGGACTCCATCGATGAGTTCGGTATGACGCGGCGCCTCGACGAGCATGTCGAGGTCTTCGGAGTACCAACCCTCCTCACGGGGAGGGTGCATCCAGTCGGGCAACGCGGTCATGGTTCGAGGATAGCCTGCCGTCGTGAGTCAGGAGGACATGTGCAACGGGGCGAGATCTGGTGGGTGGAGTTCGACGAGCGACGGCCGGTCGTGCTGCTGTCAGGAGACGACCCGTCCGGGATCCAGGTGATGCAGGTCGTCGCCCCGGCGGGTGTCGACATCACCGGTCTGGGCGTCGAGGTGGCAGTGGGCGCACCGGAAGGACTGCCTTTCGAGGGCGTGCTCCGGGTCGCGCTCCCGCGTCCCGGCGTCACCCCGTGCACGTGGCTGACCAGGTTGTCGCGGGACGACCTGATCGAGCGAGCGGGCGCCCTGTCCTCCGCGAAGCTCGGCGAGATCGACGCCGCCCTCCGGCTGGCGGACCCCGAGGGAGCAGCCGACACCACAGGGTGACGACGGGACCTGAAGACGGGCTCAGCCGAAGTCGATGAGCCGCCCGTCCTCGTGCATCACACAGCCCCGCCCGATCCAGGCAACGGCGTGCTCCTTGTCCCCGACAGCGATGTAGGAGTAGCTGGGCGGCACCCAGACGAGCTCGTAGTCGACGTCGCCGAGCGCCTCCTCGGTGGCCCGGACGGCCTCGTCGGAGGGGTCGAGGGTGCGTACGGCCTGCTCGACGGAGTCGAAGTATCTACGGCCGTCCTCGGAGAGCTCCTTGGCGCACCAGGCACACGTGCCGAGGGTCTCGATCTGGGCCGGAGTGGCCATGACCGGGGCGTCGAGGCTGAGGAGCTGGGGGCAGGCCCGGACGTGCAGGAGACGACCCGTCGCGTGCGCCACGAAGAGGGTCTCGGGGGTCTCGGAGGGCATCCAAGGAGCCTAGGGGAGCAGAGGTATGCCCCGGGAGGTACCCGGACGAAGTCAGGACGTTCGGCCCCGGTGGTGTGGTCCAGGTCACGTACGATCCGAGGGTATGGCGCACTACCAACAGCGCGGGCACATCCCGCCCAAGCGGCACACCCAGCACCGCGACGGAGAAGGGAATCTCTACTACGAGGAGCTCATGGGCGAGGAAGGGTTCTCCTCGGACTCCTCCCTGCTCTACCACCGCCACATCCCCTCGGCGGTGACGGACGTACGCATCTGGGAGCTGCCCGACCACGGCACCACCCCCAACCACCCGCTGCGCCCGATGCACCTCGGTCTGCACGACCTCTTTCCCGGCGAGGACTGGAAGAGCGCAGATCCGGTCACCGGTCGAAGGCTGGTGCTCGGCAACGGCGACGTGCGCCTGCACTACGCGGTCGCGGGGGAGACCTCACCGCTCTACCGCAACGCGATCGGCGACGAGTGTGTCTACGTCGAGTCCGGGACCGCTGTCGTCGAGACCGTCTTCGGCGACCTGATGGTGGGGGAGGGCGACTACGTGGTGATCCCGCGCGCCACCACGCACCGCTGGGTGCCGGTCGGCGACGCCCCGCTGCGGGTCTACGCGATCGAGGCCAACTCCCACATCGCCCCGCCCAAGCGCTACCTCTCCCGGTTCGGCCAGTTCCTCGAGCACGCTCCCTACTGCGAGCGCGACCTCCGGCTCCCGACCGACCCGCGGGTGATCGCCGGGGAGGAGGTCGAGGTCTACATCAAGCACCGCGGCCCGGGAGCCGGTGGCATCGCCGGCTCGGTCCACGTCACCCCGCACCACCCGTTCGACGTCGTCGGCTGGGACGGCTGCCTCTACCCCTACGTCTTCAACATCGCCGACTACATGCCGATCACCGGCAAGGTGCACCAGCCACCGCCCGCCCACCAGGTCTTCGAGGGCAACAACTTCGTGATCTGCAACTTCGTGCCGCGCAAGGTGGACTACCACGAGCTCGCGGTGCCGGTGCCCTACTACCACTCCAACGTCGACTCCGATGAGGTCATGTTCTACGTCGGTGGCGACTACGAGGCCCGCAAGGGATCCGGGATCGGCGTCGGCTCGATCACCCTCCACCCGGGCGGCCACGCCCACGGTCCCCAGCCGGGCGCGACGGAGCGCAGCCTGGGCGCGGAGTTCTTCGACGAGCTCGCGGTCATGGTCGACACCTTCCGGCCGCTCGAGGTCGGTGAGGCCGGCGCCGCGGTCGACGACGGCAAGTACGCCTGGACCTGGGCAGGGGGCCGCCGGTGATGTCGTGGCTGGACATCGGTGACGGTCAGTTCGGCCTCGAGGCGCTTCCGTACGCCACCTTCCGCACCGCAGCGGATCCCGCCCCGCGACTCGGGGTGCGGATCGGTGACCTCGTGCTCGACGTCTCGGCAGCGGCCGAGCACCTTGCCGCGCTGTGCAAGGGCGGGCTCGACAGCCTGCTCGCGGCAGGCCCGGAGGCCTGGGCGCAGGTGCGCGCGGAGGTGACCCGGCTACTCGGCGACCCCGGGAGCGAGGCCGAGGTGCGCCCGCACCTGGTGCCGATCGAGGACGCCGAGCTGCTGCTGCCGTTCACGGTGGCCGACTACGTCGACTTCTACGCCTCCGAGCACCATGCCTCCAACGTCGGGAAGATCTTCCGCCCCGACTCCGAGCCGCTGACGCCCAACTGGAAGCACCTGCCGATCGGCTACCACGGCCGCTCCGGCACGGTGGTCGTCTCCGGCACCGACGTGGTCCGGCCGACCGGGCTGCGCAAGACCCCCGACGGGCTCGTCGACGGCCCCTCGATCCGGCTCGACATCGAGGCCGAGCTCGGGTTCGTGGTCGGCGTCGGCTCGGAGCAGGGGACCCCGGTCCCGCTCCGCAAGGCAGCCGACCACATCTTCGGGATCACGCTCCTCAACGACTGGTCGGCGCGCGACATCCAGGCCTGGGAGTACGTGCCGCTGGGTCCGTTCCTCGGCAAGTCGTTCGCCACCTCGATCTCACCCTGGGTCCTTCCGGTCGCGGCGCTGGAGGCGGCACGTGTCCGGCCTCCGGAGCGAGACGTTCCGCTGACGGGCTACCTGGACGACTCGACGCTGGACCCCTGGGGCCTCGACCTCGCGCTCGAGGTGCGGCTCAACGGGACGCTGGTCGCCGAGCCGCCGTACGCCGCGATGTACTGGACAGCCCCGCAGATGCTTGCGCACCTGACCGCCAACGGCGCCTCGCTGCGCGTCGGCGACCTGTTCGCCAGCGGCACGATCAGCGGCCCGGAGCCGGGCCAGCGCGGCTCGTTCCTCGAGCTCAGCTGGTCGGGCGCCGAGCCGTTCACGCTGGATGACGGGTCGGTGCGTACCTTCTTGGAGGATGGCGACGAGGTCACCATCACCGCCACCGCGCCCGCGCCGAGCGGCAGCAGGATCGCCCTCGGCGAGGTCAGCGGCCGGATCCTGCCAGCCAAGGAGCGCCCATGACGACGGTCTACGAGTTCACGCCCCGCTACTTCGAGATCGACCAGCAGGGGGTGATGTTCAACAGCTGGTACCTCGGCTACGTCGACGAGGCAATGAACCATTTCATCGACGCCCGTGGGGTGCCCTACGCCCGCTGGCAGGAGCTGGGGGTGGATGCCCACCTCGCCCACGCCGACCTCGACTGGAAGGTCGGCATCGGCTTCGGCGACCGGGTCCAGGTGCCGGTGCGCACCACCCGGGTCGGCACCAAGAGCTTCACGCTCGAGTTCGAGTTCCGCCGGGGCGAGGAGGTCGCCTGCGCCGTGTCCGTCGTCTACGTGATCGTCGCGACCGACGGATCGGGCACCACCGCCATCCCGCCGGAGATCGTCGCCGCGATCGGCTAGCGCAAGAACGGTCAAGCGGTCCCAGGGTGCTCGGTGTGAGACTCCTCGTGTGCACGAGACAGACGAAGAGATCGCCGACCTGCAACGCCTCCTGGACGCCTCGATCGGCCGCGCGAGCGGCCATCTGACCGGCATCGTCAACGATGACCAGCGCCTGAACGCCCGTCAGCTCGTCACCGAGCTGACCGGCATGAAGGTGCTGGTGCTGGCCACCGTGACCGCTCGCGGCGAGCCGCGGACGAGCTGTGTCGACGGCCACTTCCTGCACGGTCGTTGGCTGTTCGGGACCTCGCCCACCGCCATCAAGGCCAAGCACATGCTGGCCCGTCCGGCAGTCAGCGCGACCCATGTCGACGGTGAGCGCATCGGCGTCTTCACCCACGGACTGGCACACGTGGTCTCGGAGGGGGCTGAGTTCGAGGCCCACAACGCCTACTTCACCGAGTTCTACGGCTCCGACCCGCAGACCTGGGAGGGGCCCGGCGTCGTGTACGCCACCATCGAGCCGACGTGGATGGTCGCGTACGCCGCGGAGCCCTCGGCGTTTCCGGAGCAAACGAACGCAGACGGAAGGTATTGACAGAAAACGGTGAGTGATGGGGGACTTTTCTGACAGCGGCGAGGCGGAACGTGGTGGGTGTCCGATCCGAACACCCACCAAGGAGATCATCATGAAGCTCATCCGCATCGCCGCCGCCGCCCCGCTCGCCGCCGCCCTGATCGCCGGGGGTGCCCTGGCGAGCTCGGCCTCGGCAGCCACCGATGAGGACGGCTGGGAGTACACCGGCCGCGACTTCTACTGGCAGGACGACTGTGCGGCCGCCGGCCAGCAGATGTGGTACGCCGGGCAGATCGAGAAGTGGCGCTGCGACGGCTCCGAGTCGCCGTTCGACGACTACTCGCTGTTCGTCGTGTGGCGCTGATCGATTACGGCTCAACGCTTTACGGCCGAGTCGGCGCATCCGCCCCCTCTCGCTCGCTTCGCTTCGCGAGGCACGGGGGCAGATGCGCCGACTCGGCACCACCGGCAAGGCTTTTCTTGATCTCGGTCTTGAGCACCTTGCCGACCTTCGAGCGCGGCAGGTCCGGCCAGACCTCGATCTGCTTGGGGGTCTTGACCGCGCCGATGCGCTCCTTGACGTACGCCTTCAGTTCGGCGACGTCGACCTCGGCGCCTGGCCGGGGGAGGACGACGGCGGTGACACGCTCACCCCACTTCTCGTCGGGCAGCCCGACCACCGCGCAGTCGGCGATCGAGGGATGCGTCATCAGCGCCTGCTCGACCTCGGTGGAGTAGACGTTGAAGCCGCCGGTGATCACCATGTCCTTGGCGCGGTCGACGATGTGCAGGAAGCCGTCCTCGTCGAGGAAGCCGATGTCGCCGGTGTGGTGCCAGCCGTGCGCGCTCGCCTCGGCGGTGGCCTCGGGGTTGTCGAGGTAGCCGCGCATGACCAGGGAGCTGCGTACGACGATCTCGCCCCGCTCCCCGGAGCCGAGCAGCGTGCCGCGCTCGCCCATGATCGACACGGTCACCAGCGGCGCCGGACGACCGGCCGAGGAGAGGCGCTCGGTGGCGACCGTCCCGTCGGCGTGGAAGTGGTCGGCGGGCGACATGGTCGCGATCATCATCGGCGCCTCGGTCTGGCCGAACAGCTGCGCCATCACCGGACCGATCCGGGTCAGCGCCTCCTCCAGACGGGTCGCCGACATCGGCGCCGCTCCGTACCAGAAGCAGCGCAGCGACCTCAGGTCGGTCGACGACAGCGCCGGATGGTCCAGCACCAGGTAGATCAGCGTCGGTGGCAGGAACGTGTGGGTGACGTGGTGACGCTCGATGTGCTCGAGGAACGCGCCCACGTCCGGCGTACGCATCACCACGATCGTCCCGCCCAGGCACAGCACCGGGAAGCACAGCACCCCGGCGGCGTGGGTGAGCGGTGCGAGCGCGAGATAGGTCGGGCGCGTCGGCGCCCCCGGCCACGGGTAGGCCATCAGCGTGATCGCCGACATGATCTCCAGGTTGGTGCCGGTGAGCATGACGCCCTTGGGTCGCCCCGTGGTCCCGCCGGTGCCGACGACCATGGCCAGGTTGTCCTCGACCTCGACGGGCTCGAACCCGTCGGGGGAGCCGAGGAAGTCGTCCCAGCCGATCGCCCAGTCGTGGGTCGCGTCGAGGCAGACCAGGGTGGTCAGGTCCGGGAGGTCGCCACGGATCTGGTCGACCAGGCCGGCGAAGGCCGACTGGAAGATCAGCGCCGAGCAGCCGAACAGGTCGAGGAGCTCCCGGTTCTCCGCCGCCTCGCTGCGCGGGTTGATCGGGCACCAGACGCCGCCTGCGCGGCTGATCCCGAAGACGGAGGCGAAGGCGACCGGGTCGTTGGCCGAGAGGATGGCGACCTTCGCCCCCGGCGCGACGCCGCGGGCCTGGAGGCCCGCGGCGACACGTACCGAGAGATCGACGACCTCGGCGTACGTCCAGGTGTCCTCGCCGCAGACGAGACAGGGCGCGTCGCCTCCGAGCGAGGCGCCCTTGTCCAGGTAGTCGACGAGCCGCATCGGCGCCCCCTCAGCCGCGCTGCCGGGTGACGACCGGCTCCGAGACCAGCCCGAAGGCCTGCAGCTGGCCGAGGAGCTCGCGGTGGCCGAACGCCTGGCAGCCCGAGGCGAAGCCCACCCGGCGGGGCGGCTGCTGCAGCAGCGAGTAGGCGACGTACGCCTGCAGCAGCCCGGTCTGCTTGTAGTTCTGGTTGCCGTGGATGACGCAGTGCGCGCGGCCGAGCGGACCGGAGGCGTGCACCGAGTCGAGCGACTTGTTGAGCCGCGGGTTCTCGCGCGGCGGCATCTGGTTCATCACCTGGGCCGCGGTGGCGGTCAGCGCCTCGTCGCGCTGCTCGGGGTCCATGTCCTTGGTCGCCTCCAGCGCGCCCGCGACGATCTGCGGCACCCCGTTCATCAGGGCGGCGTTGAAGACTCCGCCCTGCGCCTTGCAGCTGGCCACCTTCGGGTCGCGCCGGTACCAGACCGGGTGCGAGGTGCCTCCCCACGGCAGCGAGAGCGCGAGCTCGTGCTGACCTGGCACCACGAGCGGGACCAGCCCTGCGGTCGGGTCGAACTCGACGTACGCGTTCTGCTCCAGGTAGTGCGCCTTCGAGGTGGCCGCGTTGACCAGGATCGTGCGGGTCGAGGCGATGGTGGGGGAGCCGCCCCAGAAGACCGCGATGTCGAGGGTGTCGAGGCCGGGCTGCTCGAGGCAGATCTCGGCGGCGATCTCGCCGGTGGTGTACATCTGCGCGATCCCCGGCGCGAGCAGCAGCCCCTTCTCCGCGTAGTCGGCGCCGTACTTCTCGTCGCAGGTGATCAGCCAGTCCTGCTCGCCGGTGGTGTCGGTGTAGTGGACCCCGGCGGCCAGGGCGGCCTCGACGACCTCCGGCCCGTACTGGGAGAACGGGCCGACGGTGTTGAGGACGACGCGCGCGCCGGTGAGCAGCTCGGTGAGCGCCTCGACGGTGTGCTCGACCTCGGCGATCTCGTAGTCGGCGGTCTCGATGCCTGGGACATGGGAGGTCATCGAGTCGACCAGCTTGTCCTTGGAGCGGCCGGCGGCCACGAACGGCACCCCGAGCTCGCGCAGGTATTCACAGACCAGCCGGCCGGTGTAGCCGGAGGCGCCGTAGACGACGACGGGCTTGTTGTCACTCATGGTCACATCCCCATTCCACCGTCGACCGGAAGGCCGACTCCGTTGATGAACTTCGCCTGGTCCGAGGCGAGGAAGACGACCGCGTCGGCCATGTCCTCGACCGTGCCGAGGCGTCCCGACGGGGTCAGCTCGACGACGCCGCCGACGGCTGCCTCCGGAGACTCGAAGAGACCGAGCTGGGCGACGTCGTTGGCCAGCCCGGCACCCATCTCGGTCGGAACCAGTCCGGGGTAGATGCAGTTGACGCGTACGCCGTAGCCGAGCTTGCCGCTCTCCATCGCCGCCACGCGGGTCAGCCGGTCGACGGCGCTCTTGGTGGCCGAGTAGACCGAGATGCCGGGGAAGGCGATGGTCGCCGCGACCGAGGCGACGTTGACGATCACGCCGCCGTTGCCGGCGACGCCGCCGGGCCGCATCGTCCGCAGCCCGTGCTTGAGGCCGAGGGCGGTGCCGAGCACGTTGACCTCGAGCATCTTCTTGATGTCGGCGGGGTCGAGCTCGGTGACGAGGCTGGTGATCTCCACCCCGGCGTTGTTGACCAGGATGTCGAGCCCACCGAGGCCGTCGACGGCCGCGGCCGCGCCCGCCTCCCAGGAGGCGTCGTCGGTGACGTCGAGGTGCACGAAGGTGCCGTCGATCGACTCGGCCACCTTCGCGCCCTGGTCGTCCTTCACGTCAGCGACGGCCACCTTGGCACCGGCCGCTGCGAGAGCTCGGGCCATTCCCTCGCCCAGGCCTTGGGCACCGCCGGTGACGAGTGCTGTGCGTCCACTCAGATCGGTCATCTGTGACTCCTTCGTCGCTGTGATGTCGCTGTGATCGGGCTCACAGACAATCGCGAATCTTGACGAGTGTCAAGATTTCTCTTGACGATTGACCAGAAAATGGTCCGGATGGCACCGGAAGGCGTGCGAGAGGGGGTATCGTTGCGGCCCATGACCCAGGTCGCCGCTCCGAAGGCGTCTCGCCGCACGCCCGCCGACAAGCACGACGAACGCCGCAAGGCGCTCGCCGAGTCCGCGCTGCGTACGTTGGGGGAGCTGGGCTACGCGCGGGCCAGCCTGCGCGAGATCGCCAACAACTCCGAGTTCAGCCACGGCGTCGTGCACTACTACTTCAACGACAAGCTCGAGCTGATCGTCTACTGCGTGCGCTACTACAAGGAGACCTGCGTCCACCGCTACGACGGCGTGGTGGCCGAGGCGACCTCACCTGACGACCTCGCCGAGCGGTTCGGCGACAAGCTCGTCGAGACGATCGTCGAGGAGGCCGCGATGCACCGGCTCTGGTACGACCTGCGCTCGCAGTCGATGTTCGAGGAGAGCCTGCGCGAGGCGGTCACCCAGATCGACCAGAGCCTGGAAGACATGATCGCGCGGATCGTGGACCGCTACGCCTCGCTCGCCGGCGCCGAGCCCGCGATCGCCGCGCCGGTGGCCTACGGGATGTTCGACGGCATCTTCCAGCAGGCGCTGCTGGGCCACCTCAACGGTCGCGACGGCGCCCTGGAGGACCTGCGGACCCAGGTCGTCGGGCTGATGCCGATGTTGCTCGCCCCCTCGAACGCCTAGGGCTCAGACCACCATCGCCACCACGGCCGCGGCGGCGAGGACCGTCGCGGTGACGCGTACCCTCCCGATCGGCTCGCGCAGGACAAGCGCCGCGGAGAGCGCGACCCAGATCAGGCTCGAGCTGCGCACCGCCGCCACCAGCGAGACCGGGGCGTGCAGGGTGGCGTAGAGGCTGAGGACGTACGAGGTGGGGATCAGCACTGCCAGCACGGCCACGGTCCGCGCGTGGATCCGGAGCTGGCGCAGCCCCTCGGCGTACTTGCCCCGCACGATCACGCTCCACAGCGCCACCTGGATCACCGTGCCGACCGCGTAGTAGGCGATCGGGTCGAGGCCGCGCTCGACGACCGCCCACCCGTCGTAGGTCGTGTAGCCGGCGATCGAGACCGCGATCCACGCCGACCACAGCAGCGGTTTCGCCTGCAGTGAGCCCCGGGTGCGGACGGTCTCGAAGAGCAGCGCCCCGACCGCCGCCGCCATTAGGAGTACGCCACCCCATTGCGCCCAGCTCAGCCACTGCCCGAGCACGACCATGCCGGTGAGCGCCACGACCACGGGTGCGAGACCGCGGGAGAGCGGGTAGATCTGGCTGACGTCGAAGTCCTGGTAGGCGACCTGGACCAGACCCATGGTCAGTGCGTGCATGGCGGTGCTGCCGAGCGAGAGCAGGAGGAGCTCGCCCGTGACCGCGATGCCGTGGCCGCGCACGATCATCACCACCGCAGTGACCGTGACGACCAGGCAGCACTCCACGATCGCCACCGCCCACAGCGCCTGTCGGCCGGCGGGGGCGATGGTCTTCGACGCCGTGTTCCAGGCGGCGTGGGCGACCGCCGAGCCCAGGGCGAGGGTGACTCCGAGCAGCAGCATCCGGGTGAGCCTACGGTGTCCCTTCGTGCATCGTGCCCGGCCTCCTCCTAGGCTGGGCCGACCAGTCCCACAACAGCTAGGAAAACCCCTGATGGACCCCGTCGACCTGGCCCTGATGCTGCTCCGCCTCGCCGTGGGCGGAACGATGATCGCCCACGGCGTCAACCACTGGCGCGGGGGCGGCAAGATCGCCGGCACCGCCGGCTGGTTCGAGAGTCTCGGACTGCGTCACGGCAGGCTCCAGGCCTGGGCCAGCGTGGTGACCGAGATCGGTGCCGGTGTCCTGCTGATCCTGGGTCTGATCACCCCGCTCGCCGCGGCCGGCGTGGTCGGGGTCATGCTCGTCGCCGCCCTGCTCGCGCACCGGCCCAACGGGTTCTTCGTCTTCAAGGAGGGCTGGGAGTACGTCATGATCCTGGCCGTCGTCGCGGTCGTGCTCGGCGTCACCGGCCCCGGGACGATCTCGCTCGACTCCGCTCTCGGCATCGTCTACGACGGCTGGATCGGCGGCGCGGTGGCGCTCGGCGGCGGTGTGCTCGGCACCGCCCTCCTCCTCGCCGCCTTCTGGCGGCCGAAGCGTCAGGACGCGCGGGCCGAGGACGCCGAGCCGGCCGGCGACACGGACGCCTAACGACGCGAGCGCATCCCCAACCGCGCGGACTCACCGGTGGCGGCGCGCTCCAGCTCGGCGATGAGCGTGCGGGCGTCGTAGCGGCCCTCGTGGCGGTGCGACCCGACGAAGAACGTCGGGGTGCCGCGGGCGCCGCTGTCGTTGGCCGAGGCCATGTCCTCGCGGACGTGCTCGGCCAGCGCCGGATCCTCCAGGTCGCGGAGGAACTGCTCCACGTCGAGCCCGAGGACACCGGCGTAGCCGGCCAGATCCTTGTGCTCGAGCTCGTTCTGATGGTCGAAGAGGTGCTTGTGCATCTCCCAGAACCGGCCCTGCCGTGCGGCGGCCTCGGCGGCGACCGCGGCCAGCTCGGCGTGCGGGTGCTGCGGGAGCGGGAGGTGGCGTACGACGTAGCGGATCCGGGGCCCGAAGTAGTCGCGGACCTCGTTGGCGGTGCCGGTGGCGCGGGCGCAGAAGGGGCACTCGTAGTCGAGGTACTCGAGCAGGGTCACCTCGGCGTCCACGTCGCCGTAGATGTGGTCGCGCTCCGGGTCGACCGGGGTCGCGAGCACCTTGGGCAGCGCCGCGTCGCGCTGGCCGAGGAAGCGCGCGGAGAGCTGGAAGATCAGCCAGCCGAGGGCGGAGGCGAGGACGACGGAGAGGAGCACGCCGACGACCGCGTCGCGCTGCAGCGTCTCGGAGTCGAAGGCGAGGGTGGTGATCAGCAGCGCGACGGTGAAGCCGATGCCCGAGAGTGCCGCGCCGCCGAGGACGTGGCCGCCGCCGACGCCCTGGGGCAGCCTGCCGAGGCGCAGCCGGGTGGCCACGAGCGCTCCGCCACCGATGCCGAGGGTCTTGCCGAGGACCAGGCCAGCGACGACACCCCAGGTCACGGGCGAGCTCAGTGCCTCCCCGAGCACGCCGTCGCGAAGGTCGACGCCGGCGTTGGCGAAGGCGAAGACCGGCACGATGAGATAGCTCGTCGGCACGTGCAGCGACTCCTGGAGCCGCTCGTTGACCGAGATCGTGCGGGTCAGCTCGTCGCGGGTCTCGCGCTGCAGCGTGGGCAGCGGCGACTGCCGGAAAGCCCGGAACCGAGAGGTCGCAACCTCCATCTGGGCCCGGGTCGGCTCGGCGGCCGGCACCAGGAGCCCGGCCAGCATCCCCGCGATCGAGGCGTGCAGGCCGGCCCCGAGGGTGGCCACCCAGGCGATCAGCACGAGCAGTACGTAGGGCCCGGCCCGCCACACCTTGACCCGGTCGAGCACGAAGATGCCGACCAGCGCGAGCCCGGCGACGACCAGCGGTCCGACCTCGAGGTGGTCGGTGTAGGCCACCCCGATGACGCTCACCGCCACGATGTCGTCGATGACGGTCAGCGTGAGCAGGAAGATGCGCAGCTGCGTCGACACCGCCGGCCCGACCAGCGCGAGCATGCCGAGCAGGAACGCGGTGTCGGTGCCGATCACGACGCCCCAGCCGCGTGCGGCCTCGCCGGAGGGGTTGAGCAGCAGGTAGATCAGCGCGGGCAGGGCCAGTCCGCCCGCCCCGGCGATCAGCGGCACCACCATGCGGCGGCGGTCGGTGAGCTCGCCGACGGCGAGCTCGCGGCGTACCTCCAGGCCGACGACGAAGAAGAAGACCACCATCAGGCCGTCGTTGACCCAGTGGTGCAGGTCCATCGAGAGCCCGACGTCGCCGAACCGCACCGAGACGACCGTCTCCCACAGGTGCTCGTAGCCGTGCGACCACGGTGAGTTGGCCCAGGCCAGCGCGAGCAGCGAGGCGATCACCAACAGCGTGGCGCTCGTCGACTCCAGATGCATGAAGTGCCGCAGCGTGGTGCCGAGCTGTCCGGTCAGGTCGTCGTCACGCCGGCACTTGGTCTGCTGTTTCCCCACGGAACAAGGGTAGGCGGCTCGCGGGTCCCCGGGGTCACCTGGCCGAGTCTCGGGCGCGGTCCGGCGGAGCACGGAGGATCCAAGCTCTGACGAGTCGAGCGGGTCAGGCGAAGATCATGTGGCGGTCGCCACAGGCGTTACACGGATATCCAACAGATGCGTGACCTGTCACCCACATCGTCGTTAGCACCTGTGACGGCGGGTAACAGCCGGATGACAGCGCAGACGCAAGTGGCGCGACCCGGTGCTCAGTCGTACATGGGGGCTTCCGGTGTACGTGTCCGGGTGTTGACGGGCACAAACACACACATCGTGGACATAGCCCGATCGAACTATGTCCAATAGGCCCTATGGCTCATATTTTGTAGAGGATAAAGTCCTTTCAAGTCTTCCTTGAAAGTCCGGACGGGAGTTAGATGGGCAACATGACAACTAGGCGTTCTCGGCCCGGCCGCCCTAGGCATGTTCCCGACTCAGGTACGACCTCACCGCGAGACCAGATCCTGGATGCCGCATCGCGGCTGTTCGTCTCCCAGGGTTTCGCGGCGACGTCTACTCGCGAGATCGCCGACATGGTCGGCATCCGCCAGGCATCGCTCTATTACCACTTCGCGGGGAAGGACGAGATCCTCGGCGAGCTGCTCCGCCGGTCGGTCCGTCCGACCACGGACAAGGTGGAGAAGATCCTCAACCGCGTGCCACCGCTCGACTTCGAGACCGCGCTCTACCTGCTGGTCCTCGTCGACGTACGCACCCTCGCAGACGTGCCGCACAACGTCGGCATGCTCTACCAGCTGCCCGACGTGGCCAAGTGCGAGGTCTACGACGAGTTCCGCAACGAGCACGCCGAGCTGGCCGCCCACTACGCGGACCTGGCCAGCGAGGTCGCCTCGAAGACGGTGCGCTCGACGGTCAGCCGCAAGCAGCTGGGTGACCTGCTCATCCAGCAGGTCGAGGGCGTGATCAACATGCGCACCGAGGACCCGGACCGCAAGATCCCGTGCCGCGAGGCGTGGGCCATCGCCGCGACCTGCCTGCGGATCTGCGACGTGCCGCAGGAGAAGATCGACGCGGCCGCACCGATCGCCATCGACCTGCTCCCGCAGTTCATCGACGAGAAGGTTGCCGAGCCGGTCTGAGGCGCCGAAACCCGGTGGACTCAGGTCCACGGGTGGGTTTCGATGTGGGTATGGCCCTCTTCGTCTCGCACACGACCATCGACTGCCACGACGCGTACACGCTCTCGGAGTGGTGGAAGAAGCTGCTCGGCTACGTCGACGTGGACGGCGACCCGAACCTCCCCGGTCACGAGGAGTGCATGATCCTCGACCCGGAGACCGGCCACCGGCTGCTGTTCATCGAGGTGCCCGACGAGGAGCTGCCCGCCAAGCGGATCCACCTCGACCTGCGCCCGCGCACCGGCACGCGTGACGAGGAGGTGGAGCGCGTGCTGGGCCTGGGAGCGACGTTGGTCGCCGACCACCGCGGGAAGTACGGCCCCGGGAGCGGCTGGGTGATCTTCGCCGATCCCGAGGGCAACCCGTTCTGCGTGCTGCGCTCCGAGGCCGAGGTGGCAGCCCAGGAGGCGCAGGCGTCAGGCTCCTAGCCGGAGCAGTTCGAACATGCTGGAGAATCCCTGATCGCCGTGGCCCTCGGCGATCCGGCGGTCCATCAGCGACTTCACCTCCCGCATCCGCACCGCCTCGACGCCGGTCGACTCCCGGTGCCCGATCAGGTCGTCCATCAGCGCGGCCTGCACGTCGAGGGAGCCGAGGTCGGGGCCGTACGTCCCGCTCTTGATCGCGCCCGCCATCAACCGCAGCAGACCGGCGTAGCCGTTCAGGGATCCCGCGACCCGTTCGGTGAACGCCTCCAGGTCCATGCCCTCGGCCTCGACCAGGCTGAGCGTGTGCAGGAATCCGATCAGGAACTCGTAGCCGACCGCGACCTGCGCGTTGAACTCGACGGCGGCGAAGCCGGCGCCGGGCCCGTGGTAGGTCAGGGAGCCGAGCTCGGCGAGCGCCGGCTCCACGGCGTCGAACGTCTCCCGGTCACCGCTGAAGGCCAGTGAGATCCTGGACGTGCCGACGTCGGGCGGGTCGCCCATGACCTTCCCGTCGACGTACGCAGCCCCGTGCTCGACCGCCCAGGCCGCGTTGGCCCGCGCCTGTGCCGGTGAGCCGCTGGTCAGGCTGACCAGCGTGCGTCCCGCCGCGGCGGCGCCGACGGAGTCGAGGACGTCCTCGACCGCGATGTTGTCCAGCAGGCTGAGGACCGTCAGCGGGCTCGCCGCCACCGCCTTCGCCGCGGTGGAAGCGACCTTGGCGCCAGCCTCGGCGAGCGCCTCGGCCTTGTCCGCCGTCCGGTTCCAGACCGTGGTCCGATAGCCGCGCTCGAGATATGCCCGCGCGACCGCCGATCCCATGTTGCCCATCCCGATCACGGTGACGGCCGGTCGGTCGTTGATGTCCGTCATGATCTCAACTCCATCTCTCGTGGTGTGCTGCCATCCTGAAAGATGAAGTTGACTTGAGGTCAAGGGTGTTCGTTGGCCACGGCTCAGCCGGTCGCGACCGGGAGGTCGTGGTTGCTCCACTGGCTCCAGGAGCCCGGGAAGAGCGCGGCGTCGTAGCCGGCGATCGCCAGGGCGGCGACCTGGTGGGCGGCGGTGACGCCCGAGCCGCAATAGGCGGCCACGGGGGCACCGGCCTCGACCCCGAGGGCGTCGAAGCGGGCGCGGAGCTCCTTCGCGGGCAGGAAGCGACCGTCGGCGGCCAGGTTGTCGACGGTGGGCGCGGAGAGGGCGCCGGGGATGTGCCCGGCCTTCGGGTCGACCGGCTCGACCTCGCCGCGGTAGCGCTCTGCGGCGCGGGCGTCGAGCAGAACACCCTGGTACGCCTCGACGTGCTCGAACGGCAGCACGGGCAGGTGTCCGGCAGTGAGTGTCACCGTGCCGGGATCGGGCACCACGTCGGCGGTGGTCAGCGGGTGGCCCGCGGAGGTCCAGGCGCCGAGTGCGCCGTCGAGGAGACGTACGTCGGCAATGCCCGCCCAGCGCAGCAGCCACCAGGCGCGGGCGGCCGAGGTGTTGCCGACGGCGTCGTAGGCGACCACGCTGTCGCCCTCGGAGATGCCCCAGCGGCGAGCGGCCGCCTGCAGGTCGGCGAGCTCCGGCAGCGGGTGGCGTCCATCGGTGGGCTCGCCGTGCCGGGCCAGCTCGGTGTCAAGGTCGACGTAGACCGCGCCGGGGATGTGGCCCTCGAGGTAGGACTCGTGTCCGGGCGGGCCGCCGAGCTGCCAGCGTACGTCGAGGAGGACCGGGGGCCGGTCGGAGGCGAGCTCGGTGGCGAGCTCGTCGGCGCTGATGAGTACGTTCACAGGGCCGATTCTTTCAGGAATGCGGTCAGGTGCTCGCCCATCCGGCGGCTTCGGCGCCCAGATGTCGGCAGACGTGGACGATGGCCGGTGACGGACTGGTCCCGGTGACGAGCCAGAGGGTGTTGAGCGGACCGAGCCTGGGTTCGTGGAGACGTACGACAGTGCCGTCGGCGAGTGCTCCGTCGACCAGGTAGCGGGGCAGGACCGAGGCGCCGACCCCGGCGACGACGGCGCGGAGGATGCCGCGCAGGTCGGGGAGGACGAGCGCGGTGCGGTTGGTGGGGCGCTCGTCGAACTCGGTGAGCCAGTAGCGCCTGATGATCGGGAGGTCGGGGGAGTAGGCCGCCAGCGGGACCGCGGCGAGTGCGCGCACCGGGTCCTGCGCCAGCTCGGTGGGATCGATCCGCGCCGCGATCGCCGGGGCCGCGACCAGCAGGAACTCCTCATCGACAAGTGCGGTCGACCGCAGCCGCTCGTCGCCGGGGCGTACGGAGGAGACGACGAGGTCGAGACGTTCGCAGGCGAGGTCGTCGAGGAGATCCTGGGCGAGGCCGGTGGCCACCGACACGTCGAGCCCGTCGCGCACCAGAGGCGCCAGCGCGGGCACGATCCGGGCAGCCATCACGTCGGCCGCGCCGCCGATCCGGACGCTCGCGGGGCCGATCGGGGGCTCCGTGCCGACGGCGCTGCGGAGCTGGTCGACCAGCGGGGTGATCCGGGCGGCGAGAGCGTCGGCCCGCTCCGTCGGCACCAGTCCGGTCCGCGAGCGCTCGAAGAGGGTCTCGCCGAGCTCGTGTTCGAGCTTGCGGATCCGGGCGGTCACCGCCGGCTGGGAGAGGTCGAGCCGACGCGCCGCGGCGCTGATCGAGCGCTCCCGGTAGGCGTGCGCGAACGCTTCCCAGAGATCGAGCGAGGTCATAGAAATCATTATGACCTCCCGGCTGGCGTCGGGAGTGAGGCGGAGCAGAGTCGTCGTTAGGTCATCACCAAACCACAACTTGGAGGAACAACTCGTGACACGCGTACTGATGGTCGTCTCGGCGGCCGACACCCTCGTCCTCGCCGACGGCAGCGAGCACCCGACCGGCTACTGGGCCGAGGAGGTCGCCGCCTCCCACGAGACGCTCGCCGGAGCCGGCGTCGAGATCGACATCGCCACTCCGGGCGGCCAAAAGCCCACCGTCGACGCGCTCTCGCTCAGCGAGCAGGGCGGCGTCCAGCCCGAGGACGCCGAGCGCTTCCGTGCCTACCTCGCCACCCTCGAGGAGCAGCTGGCGAACCCGCTCTCGCTCGCCGACATCGACTCGTCGGCGTACGACGCCGTCTACATCCCCGGCGGCCACGCCCCGATGGCGGACCTGGTCGAGGACCCAGCGCTCGCCGCGATCCTGACCGCCACCGACTCCGCCGGCCGCCCGGTCGTGGCGCTGTGCCACGGCGTCGCCGGTCTCCTGGCCGCCACGGGGGAGGGCGGCTGGCTCTTCGGCGGGCGCCGGATGACAGGGTTCACCGACACCGAGGAGCAGCAGGGCGGCTACGGCGACAGCATCCCGTTCTCCGTGGAGCAGCGGATGCGCGCTGCCGGCGGCATCGTCGAGACCGGTGAGCCGTGGAGCGACACCGTCGTCGTCGACGGCACCCTGATCACCGGCCAGAACCCGCAGTCGAGCGTCTCGACCGCGAAGGCGCTCCTGGAGCGGCTCGGCTGATCACACCTTCACGACGACTGCGGCCCGGCGGCCGCGTGGCTCCTCGCCGCGCGGTCCCGGGCCGTAGTCGATGTCTCAGGAGGCGACCTCGCCGTCGGCGTCGAAGTCGGCCTCGATGATGGAGCGCTCGAGCTTGCTGAGCAGCCGGGCGAGCTCGTCGCGCTCCTCCCGGGTGAGGTGGTGGAGCAGGGCGTTCTCCGCACGCAGGTGGTCCTCGATGGCGCGATTGATCAGCTCGAGGCCCTTGTCGGTGAGCTGGGAGTAGACGACGCGCCGGTCCTCGGCGTCGCGCTGGCGGGTGATGAGCCCGGCCGCCTCCAGGCGGTCGAGCCGGAAGGTCACGCCCGCCGAGGAGAGCAGCGAGCCGCTCGCGAGATCGCGACCGGCCTTGCGGTAGGGCGCGCCCGCGCGGCGCAGTGCGGCCAGGACGTCGAACGAGGCGGAGTTGAGGTCGTGACGGCCGAAGACCTGGGTCAGGACCGACTGGTAGCGCAGGTAGATCCGGTGGACCCTCCCGAACAGCGCGATGGGAGAGGGGTCGAGGTCGGGGCGCTCGTGTGTCCACTGGGAGACGATCGCGTCGACCGCGTCATCGCCGCCCGAGGGCTGATTGACGCCGGATCCGGTGTGACTCATGGTCGCAGTGTACGAGTCGGCTCGGGCTCGGCGAGACAGGAAGTTAACACGAAGGGGGTTGACGGCGGATCGTGATCCACCGCACACTCTTAGGACTTAACGATTAAGCACTTAGCAATTATGCCTGTCGAGTGCTGTGAACCGAAAGTTCCCCTCACATGGTCAACATCACCCCGGTGCCGCCGGCTGTCACGGCGGAGCAGATCAGTGCCAGGCTCGAGCGACTTCCGCTCTCGCGCTGGCACGTCAAGACCCGCGTTCTGGTCGGCGTGGCCACCTTCTTCGACGGTTTCGACCAGCTGATGATCGCCTACGCGCTGCCGGTGCTCATCCCGTTCTTCGGACTCGATCCCGGCATGATCGCCTGGACAATCGCCATCGGCGGCATCGGGATGCTGCTCGGCGCGCTGGCCGGTGGCTGGTTGGCCGACAGGGTCGGCCGAGTCCCGGTCCTCATCGGGTCGCTGGTGCTGTACGCGGTCATGAGCCTGCTGATGGCAGGTACCTCCACGCTCTGGATCTTCCTGGTGCTCCGGTTCGTCCAGGGCTTCGGCCTCGGTGCGGAGGTCCCGGTCGCGGCGACGTACATCGGCGAGATCACCCGCGCCCACCGCCGCGGTCGCTTCGTGCTGCTCTACGAGCTGATCTTCCCCGCCGGCCTGGTGGCCTCGGCGCTGGTGGCGGCCTGGGTCGTTCCTGCCTTCGGGTGGCGCTGGCTGTTCGCGCTGGGCGCCATCCCGCTGATCTTGGTGCCGTTCATGCGTCGCGTCCCCGAGTCGCCCCGCTGGCTCGCCGCACGCGGTCGACTGGACGAGGCCGACCAGGCGACGCGCCGGATCGAGGCGGAGGTCGCCGCGCAGAAGGGGGAGCTGCCCGCCCCCGCGATCGGCGCGGCGCCGGCGGTCCGGCAGGGCCGGGCCCGTCTCTCGGAGCTGTTCCAGGGCGTCTACCTGCGGCGCACGCTGATGCTGGCGACGGCCTGGCTCACGGCGTACTTCGTCAACTATGGCATCGCTGCCTGGCTGCCCACCATCTACGGCCGGGTCTTCCATCTCGACGTCGACACCGCACTGCGCTACAGCGTCGCCACCAGCGTCGCCGGCATCCTCGGCTGCGTCGTCATCGCGTTGACCATCGACATCGTCGGGCGCCGAGTGGCGATCACGGTCGCGATGCTGGGTAGCGCGGCCACCCTGTTCGTGCTCGCCTCGACCGGAGCGACCAGTGCAGGCACCGTGCTGGTCTGGTCGGCGGCCTCGGCGATGTGCATCTTCGCGGTCAACCTCGCGCTCTACGTCTACACCGCAGAGCTCTACCCGACCCGGATGCGGGCGCTGGGCGTCAGTGTCGGCGGAGCATTCGGCCGGCTCGGCATCATCGTCGGCCCGCTGGTCGTCGGCGGCCTGATCGGCCGCGGGTTCTCGATCGCCGACGTGTTCGTCGTGATGGGTGCGGTCGCTGTCGTCGGCGCGCTCACCACGGTCGTGTTCGCGGTCGAGACGCGGGAGCGTACGTTGGAGGAGATCTCCCAGTGAGTGCTGTGGACCTGGCGGACGTGGTCGTCCCGGCCGACGAGATCCTGATCGCGGGGGAGTGGCGTCGCGGCGGCGGACCGGGGTCGAAGAGCATCGACCCCGCCGACGGCAGCGTGATCACGACGGTGCACCACGCCGCCGAGGCCGACGTCGACGAGGCGGTCACCCGCGGGGCCGAGGCTGCCGCGGTGTGGGCCAGGCGGCTCCCGCACGAGCGGGCGCGTCACCTGCACCGGATCGCCGACGGGATCGAGGACTCGGCCGAGCGTCTCGCCCGGCTGCAGACCCGGGATACCGGCAAGACGCTGACCGAGACCTCGGCGCTGGTCGCCAGTGCCGCCGGCACCTTCCGCTATGTGGCTGCCGCGCTGGAGACCTTCGACGAGGAGCTGACCGCACCACGGGGGAGCTCGCTCACGATGAGCGTCCACGAGCCGATCGGGGTCGTCGGAGCGATCACGCCCTGGAACTCGCCGATCGCCAGCGACGCCCAGAAGATCGCGCCCGCCCTCGCCGCCGGCAACGCCGTGCTGCTCAAGCCGGCCGAGTGGACGCCGTTGGTCTCGCTCGCCCTGGGTCACATCATCACCGAGTCCGGGCTGCCCTCCGGCCTCGTCTCCGTGCTGCCCGGTCGGGGTTCGGTCGTCGGTGACGCGATCGTGCGCCATCCCGGCGTCGGCAAGGTCTCCTTCACCGGAGGGACGACGACCGGCCGCCTCATCGCCCACGCCGCCGCCGACAAGCTGATGCCCGTCACGCTCGAACTCGGCGGCAAGTCGCCGACCATCGTCTTCGAGGACGCCGACATCGAGGCCGCGATCGCGGGGATCCTGTTCGGTATCTACTCCAGCTCCGGGCAGAGCTGCATCGCCGGCTCCCGGCTCTTCCTGCCCTCTGCTCGGGCCGAGGAGTTCCTCGAGCGCCTGGTCAAGGCGGTCGCGCGGCTGCGCGTCGGCCACGGGCTCGACCCCGCCACCCGGGTCGCACCACTGGTCCATCACCGGCACCGCGACAGCGTCGCCGGCCATGTCGAGCGCGCCCGCGCGCTCGGCGGGGAGGTGCTGGTCGGCGGTGCGGTGCCCGAGGGCGACGCGTACGCCGCCGGTGCCTACTACCTGCCGACGGTCATCGCCGGCCTGGACAACTCCTCTCCGACCTGCCAGGAGGAGATCTTCGGCCCGGTCCTCTCGGTGCTCACCTATGACGACGAGGACGACCTCGTCGCACGCGCCAACGATTCCGTGTACGGGCTGGCGTGCGGCCTGTGGACCCGTGACTACCGCACCGCGTGGCGGGTGGCCCGCCGGATCGACGCGGGCACGGTGTGGATCAACACCTACAAGCAGTTCAGCATCTCCACCCCGTTCAGCGGGATGAAGGAGAGCGGCCTCGGCACCGAGAAGGGCCGTCGCGGCATCGCGGAGTACACGCGCCAGAAGAGCCTCTACTGGGGGCTCGACGAGGCCCCGCACCCCTGGGTCGGCTGACCCAGCGCGTCACGACGAGGGCCTCGAGGTGATCTGGGCCACGGTTTCCTCTTGACACGAAAAAGCCTAAGCACTTAAATATTAATCACTAAGAGAAAGGAGTCGGGATGTCGATCGCAACACTGCACTCGCTGCGCAGCGTCCAGCTGCAGGTGCCGACCCTCACCGAGTCGACGGACTTCTACTCCGAGGTCTGGGGCCTCTCGGTCGTCGAGCAGGACCACGACGACACCTGGCTGCGCGGTACGGGGGAGAACCACCACGTCCTGCAGCTGACCCGCGCCGAGCGCAACGGTCTCGGTGCCATCTCGTTCGCGGTGCGTACGCCGGCCGAGGTCGACGAGGCCGCCCGCCGGCTCGCTCTGCGCGGCATCCCGATGCTCACCGAGCCGGGTGCCCTGGACCAGGCGGGCGGCGGCTACGGCATCCGCTTCGCCGACCCGGAGGGTCGGGTGATCGAGCTTGTCGCCGACGTCCACGCCGTGAAGCCGCTCGACCGGGACCGGCCGGTCCCGATCGGGGTGACGCACGTCGTGCTCAACACGGTCGACATCGACCGTGCGGTGGCGTTCTACACCGACGTCCTCGGGATGCGGGTCTCGGACTGGTCCGAGCACCAGATGGCGTTCCTGCGCTGCAACACCGACCACCACAGCATCGCCTTCAACCAGGCCGCCTGGACCTCCGTCAACCACGTCGCCTACGAGATGCCGAGCATGGACCACTTCATGCGGGGCATCGGCTCGCTCAAGCAGCAGGGCGTCACCCCGCTGTGGGGCCCCGGCCGCCACGGCCCGGGCAACAACACCTTCTCCTACTTCGCCGACCCGGCCGGGCTGGTGTGCGAGTACACCTCGGACGTCGCCCAGGTCGTCGAGGACCAGTGGCTGTGCAAGGTGTGGCGCCGGGTCCCCGAGCTCTCCGACCTGTGGGGAACGGCGGGCCCGCCGTCCAAGGACGTACGCCGCCACATGGCCGGCATCGAGGACACGGGCGTGTTCGCCGACCGTCCGGAGCTGGCCGCGTCCTACGCGCCGGCGAACGCCCGCGACCTGGTGGAGGTGGCCCGATGACGAAGATCAGCATCATCGGCGCCGGAGCCATCGGCCGGCCCGTGATCGAGGCGCTGGTGGGCGGAGCGGTCGAGGACGTCGAGGTCGTGGGAGTCGTCAACGACACCCCGGTCGGCGAGTGCCCGGTGCCGCAGATCAGGCTCGCCAAGGCGATCGAGAGCAGCGACGTGATCGTGGAGTGCGCCGGTCAGGTTGTGGTCTCCCGGCACGGCGCCGAAATCCTCGAGGCGGGCCGCGACCTGCTGATCACCTCGGCCGGAGCGCTGGCCGATCAGGAGCTGGTTGCTCGGCTCAGGGCCTCCGGTCCGGGGCGGATGTTCATCACCTCCGGTGCCATCGGGGGCATCGACCTGCTGGTCAGCGCCGCCAGCCACGGCGCCGTGCACAGCGCGTCGGTGACCACGACCAAGCTGCCTGCGACCCTGCTGCAGCCGTGGATGGACGACGAGACCCAGGAGCGGGTCCGTGCCACCACGGAGCCGACCACGATCTTCGAGGGATCGGCCGCCGAGGCGGCGCGCTACTTTCCGCGCTCGCTCAACGTCGCGGCCACCGTCGGGCTCGCCGTGGGCGACCTGGCGCTGGTCGAGGTGCGTCTCGTCGCCGACCCGGCCGCCGAGCTGACCAGCCATGTCATCGAGGCCGACGCGGACGCCGGCAGCTACCGCTTCGAGATCCGCAACCACCCCTCGGCCGCCAACCCGCGTACGAGTGGTGTCGTCTCGCGGGCCGTGGTCCGGTCCCTGTCCATGCTCGTCGGCCGCCCGGTCGGCGCGGTCAGCATCATCTGAGGCCGCGATGACGACCACCACGCTCCGTGCCACCGGGGTCCACGTCGAGGATGTCGGCACCGGCCCGACCATCCTGTGCCTGCACGGGATCGGGTCCAGCTCGGCCTCGTTCGCGCCCCAGGTCGCGGCGCTCGCCGGCGAGTTCCGGCTGCTGGCCTGGGACGCCCCGGGCTACGCCCGCTCCGCTGACCCCGAGAGCTCTCTCGACCTCGACGGGTTCGCCGACGCGGCGGCCGCCGTGATCGAGGAGCACGCAGCAGCCGGCCCGGTCCACGTCCTGGGTGTCTCCTGGGGCGGGGTCATCGCGGTCCGGCTCGCGTCCCGCCGGCCCGAGCTGGTCCGGAGCCTCGTGCTCGCCGACGCGAGCCGGGGCTCCGGCACCTCGGCGGAGAAGGCTGCGGCGATGCGTACGCGCGCCGCCGAGCTGGGCTCGGCGGGCAGCGCTGCCTTCGCCGGCGGCCGCGGGCCACGGCTCGTCAGCTCCGATGCTCCGGGCGAGCTGGTCGACCGGGTCGTCGCCACGATGCGCGACTCGATCAGGCTGCCCGGCTACGGCCTCGCCGCCGAGTCGATGGCCGCCACCGACCTGACGCCGGAGCTCGCCGCCATCGACACCCCGACGCTGGTGCTCTGCGGCGACCAGGACCAGGTCACCGGGATCACCGAGTCGCAGGCCCTCGCCGGCGGCATCCCCGACGCCGTCCTGGTGACGCTGCGCGGCGCCGGCCACCTGGCCAACCAGGAGTCGCCCGAGGCGTTCAACGCCTGGCTCTCCTCCTTCGTCGGGATCGTCGAACGCCTCTACGGCTGACCGTCCCGATCCCCGAGCCCAACCCGAGAACGAAACACAGCAAGAGAGGAACGACCCATGTCGATCACCCAGCAGCCGCTCACGTACGAGACGGCCGAGAGCCTGGAGGAGTTCACCGACTCCATCATCCTGACCCGCGCCTCGCGCCACGAGGACTGGGACACCCTGGGTTTCCAGGCGAAGGCGGGCGACCAGTTCAAGCGTGCCCAGATCCGCTACGTCGGCTCCGGTGCGACCGGCAACCACGAGAACGACAACCGCACGATCAAGTCCCAGGGCTTCACCTTCTCCAACATGCTGCTGCCCCCGGGTGGCGAGGGCCCCGAGCACACCCACCACGACGCCGAAGAGGCCTTCTTCGTCCTGGAGGGCGAGGTCGAGGTCGGCGTGCACCGCGACGGCCAGGTCGTCAAGCGCACCCTCGGCTACCGCGACATGATCGTGGTGCCGGCCGGCGTGCCGCGGAGCCTGAAGAACAACGGCGACACCGACGCGCTCTTCTGCGTGATCATCGGCGCCCAGAAGCCACAGGTCCCGACGTACCCGGAGACCTCCGCGATGCACGGCGTCACCCGGGACTGACCCATGAGTCTCGACGGTGCACCGGTTCTGGTCACGGGCGCGGGTCGCGGCCTCGGGCTGGCGATCTCCCGGCGCCTGGCCCGGGCCGGTGCCCGGGTCTGGCTCGCGGACATCCGCGAGGACTGGCTGGAGACGGCCGGAGCCACCCTCCGCGCGGAGGGCCACGACGTCTCGACCGTGCCGGTCGACGTCACCGACCACGCCTCGGTGCGGGCCATGGTGAAGGAGACCGGGCCTGTCTACGGTCTGGTCAACAACGCCGCCCGCGCCGACGGGGTCGGGGGCAAGCCGGTCCACGAGATCGACCCCGCCGAGTGGGACTCGTTGATGGCCGTCAACCTCCGCGGGCCGTGGCTGGTCAGCCGGGAGGTCGTCCCGGGGATGATCGAGGCCGGCCGCGGCCGGGTCCTCAACATCGGCTCGGACTCGGCGCTCTACGGCTCTGCCAACCTCGCCCACTACATCGCCTCCAAGGGTGGCCTCGCGGCGCTGACCCGGGCTATGGCGCGTGACCTCGGCCCGCACGGGATCACCGTCAACACCCTGGCCGCCGGCCTCACCACCACCGAGGCCGCACAGCAGATCCCCGAGCACCGCCACCAGCTCTACCGCGACAACCGGGCACTGACCCGGGACCAGGAGCCCGCCGACGTCGTCGGGGCCGCGGCCTTCCTGCTCGGCCCCGAGGCCGCCTACATCACCGGCCAGCAGCTCGTCGTCGACGGCGGCTTCGTCTTCCACTGACAGGACCAACAGATCATGGATCTCCATCTCGCCGATCGCACCGTGCTCGTCACGGGCGGCAGCTCCGGCGTCGGTCTCGCGACCGTCGCCACCCTCCTCGAGGAGGGTGCGAACGTCATCACCTGCGCACGCCGTCTCGACGTGCTCGAGAAGGCGCTCGCCGATCTCGGCGCGCCCGCCGACCGGGTGCTCGCGATGAGCTGTGACGTACGCGACGCCGACCAGGTCGCCGCGCTGGTCGAGGCCGGGGCCGCTCGGTTCGGCGGGATCGACGGGCTGGTCAACAACGCCGGCCAGTCCCGGATGCTCGGGCTCGACCGCGCGACCGTGGAGGACTTCCGCGACGAGCTCGACCTGAAGTTCGGCGGCGTCCTCAGCGTCACCGGCGCGGCGCTGCCGCACCTGCGGGCCTCCGACGCCGCCGCGATCGTCACGATCAACGCCGTGCTCGCCCGTCAGCCCGAACCGCGGCTGGTCACCACCTCTGCCGCCCGTGCCGGGCTGCTCAACCTGACCAAGTCGATGGCCACCGAGTACGCCCCGGACATCCGCGTCAACAGCGTCTGCCTCGGGCTGGTCGACACCGGCCAATGGCGCCGGCGATTCGAGGCGGACGAGCACGCGACCTCGTACGAGGGGTTCGAGCGTGACCTCGCCGCGGACCGCGGCATCCCGCTCGGTCGGTTCGGCCGGGCCGAGGAGGTCGCCGCGATGGTCGTGACCCTGCTGTCCCCGCGCGCCTCGTACGTCACCGGCGCGGCGCTCGACGTGTGTGGCGGCGTTGCCCGCTACGTGGCCTGAGGAGAACCGAGATGACTGATCTGACCACCGCCCCCACAATTCAAGCTCCGGATGTGGTGACGTACGCCGACGGCGGCGACCTGCTCGTCGCGGTGCTCCGAGAGGTGGACGTCGACACCGTCTTCGGCGTCATTTCGGTGCACAACCTGCCGCTCGTCGAAGCGGTCTCGCGCGAGCTGCGGTTCGTGCCGGTCCGCCACGAGGCGAGCGCGGTCAACGCCGCCGACGGCTACGCCCGGGCGACCGGCGGTCTAGGCTGCGCGCTGACCAGCACCGGAACCGGGGCGGGCAACGCGGCCGGCTCGCTGATCGAGTCGCTGAGCTCGGCCACCTCGGTGCTGCACGTGACCGGGCAGGTCGAGTCGGCCTACCTCGGCTCGGGGCGCGGCTTCATCCACGAGACCAAGGACCAGCTGGGGATGCTGCAGGCGGTCTCGCTGGACGCGGTGTCCGTGCCCTCGCTCGAGGAGTCGGCCGGCATCCTGAGAGCCGCCGTCGACCGGGCGCTCGGTGGGCGAGGCCGGGCCGGCGGCCCGGTGAGTGTCGAGTGGCCCATCGACCTGCAGTACCTGCCGCAGCGCGAGGTCGTCGAGATCGTCGAGGTGAGCGAGGAGACTGCCGTCTTTCCGAAGCCGGCCGGCCTGGACGCGTTGACCGAGCTGATCGTCGCTGCCGAGCGGCCGCTGATCTGGGCCGGCGGCGGGGTCGCCGACGCCGGCGCCGAGCTGACCGAGCTGGTCGAGACCTGGGGCGCCGGTCTGCTGACCTCCAACTCCGGGCGCGGCGCGGTCCCCGAGGACTACCCGCTCGTGGTCGGCAACTACGGCGCCACCCCAGGCGGCGGCAAGCTGTTGGCCGAGGCTGACCTGCTGCTCAGCATCGGCACCCACTTCCGGTCCAACGAGACCCGCGACTACGACCTCGTGCTTCCGCCGGTGCACGTCCAGGTCGATCTCGACCCGGCCGCGCTGGGACGGGTCTTCCCGATCGCGGCCGGTGTCGCTGGGGACGCCCGCGACGTGCTGCCCGCGATCACCGACGTCGTACGCGAGCGTGCCCGGGTCGCGGGGGAGTGGCGGGCTCGGGTGACCCGGGCACGGCAGGACGTACGTGCGACCCAGCGGGAGGGGCTCGGTGACCACGCCGTGCTCGCCGACGCGCTGCGTACCGCGCTGCCGCGGCGGTCCGTGCTCGCCCGCGACGTGACCATCGCGTCCTCGTCGTGGGGCAACCGGCTCTTCGAGATCTACGATCCTCGGGACAACGTCTTCCCACGCGGTGGTGGGATCGGCCAGGGACTCGGCATGGGACTCGGCGCCGCGATGGGCCGCCACGACGAACCGACCGTCGTCATCGCCGGCGACGGCGGCCTGGCCGTACATCTCGGTGAGCTGCTCACGCTCGCCCAGGAGCGCCCTTGGCTGGTGCTGCTGGTCTTCAACGACGGCGGCTACGGCGTGCTCCGCAACATGCAGGAGGCGCGCGGCGTCGACCGCGCCGGCGTCGACCTGACCACTCCCGACTTCGCCGGGCTCGCGAGCTCGCTCGGGCTGCCCTACCAGCGCATCGGGACGGCCGCCGAGGCCACGACCGAGCTCGAGCAGGCGGTGGCCCGGCGTGGCCCCGTGCTCGTCGAGGTCGACCTGGAGTCCTTCGGCCCGATGCCGCGGCCGTTCACACCGCCGGTCAAGGTTCCCGACCGGACCAAGAGGAGGTCGTCATGAGTGTCACCACCGACGAGCAGGAGCTGGAGCTCCTGGTCAAGCAGATGACCCTGGAGGCCGACGGCGTGCTGTCGCTGCGGCTCGTCCATCCCGGCGGCGACCCGCTGCCGGAGTGGAGCCCGGGCGCCCACGTCGACCTGACCCTGAAGGGGTCACTGGTGCGGCAGTACTCGCTGTGCGGTGACCCCGCAGACCGCGGCAGCTACCGGGTCGCGGTGCTGCGCGAGCACGCCGCCCTCGGCGGCTCGGAGTACGTCCATGAGGGGCTGCGCCCCGGGCATCGGCTGCGCGTGGTCGGTCCCCGCAACAACTTCGACTTCCTCCCCGCCAAGCGCTACGTGTTCGTCGCCGGCGGCATCGGGATCACCCCGCTGCTCGCGATGCTCACCGAGGCCGAGCGGCAGGGCACCGACTGGGAGCTCTGGTACGGCGGCCGTCGCGAGGACTCGATGGCGTTCCTCGACGAGCTGGCCACGTACGGCGACCGGGTGAAGGTCATCCCGGAGGAGACCCACGGACGGCTCGACCTCGCCACCGCGCTGCCGACCCCCGACCCCGGGACGCTGGTCTACTGCTGCGGACCCGAAGGGCTGCTGGCCGCCGTCGAGAAGCACGCCGCCGGCTGGCCCGAGGGGACCCTCCAGGTGGAGCGGTTCAAGGCCAAGCAGATCGATGTCGACCCCGACGGCGAGCAGCCGATCGCCGTCGACTGCCGGCGCTCCGGCCGGGTCGTGCAGGTGCCCGCCGACGTACCGGTCATCGACGCCCTCGAGGCTGCCGGGATCGCGGTCTCGAGCTCCTGCCGCGACGGGATCTGCGGCACCTGCGAGACCAAGGTGCTCGCCGGCACCCCCGACCACCGTGACTCCCTGCTCAGCGACACCGAGCAGGCGTCCGGCACCACCATGATGATCTGCGTCTCCCGGGCGCGGACCCCCGAGCTGGCGCTCGACATCTGACGCGCCGTACCGACTGCACACGAGGGAGAACACAGCAATGGGCTATCTAGCGCCGATCCAGGCGGCGGTCGCGGAGACGACCCCCTGGGAGACCAAGCTCGCCGGTGCCATCGAAGAGGTCTTCGGTGGCGGCCGGCACGACCTGCCGGGTCTCGTCGAGGGGCTCAACGAGCTCGGCATCCCGGCCCCCGGCGGTGGTCCGTGGACCCCCGAGGGATTCACCACAGCGATCGCCGAGCTCGCCGCGGCGGGGAAGCAGGAGGACTGAGCCATGGGACCGATGGTCAAACGACAGCTGAGCGCGGACCAGATTCTCGCAACCGGACTGCGCAACCAGTGGTACGCGATCTGCCCCTCCGACATGGTGCCGCAGGGCGGCGTCCATCGAGTGCGCCGGCTCGGGATCGACTGGGTGCTGTTCCGGGAGTCCGACGGCACCCTGCGGATGCTCGAGGACCGCTGCCCGCACCGGGGCGCGCCGCTCTCGCAGGGACAGCACCTCGGCAGCAAGATCGCCTGCGCCTACCACGGCGTCCAGGTCGACGGCACCGGCAAGGTCGTCTCCGTGCCCGGCCTGCCCGGCTGCAACCTGGAGGGCAAGACGCTCGTCCCTAGCCCGCCGCTGCAGGAGCTGGGCGGCGCGATCCTCGCCTATATCGGCGACGAGCAGCACCCCGACCCGGCCCCGGTCGCACTGCCGGACCCGCTGGTCGACGAGGAGATCTCCTCGTTCCTCTGCTACGCCGAGTGGGACACCCCGTGGCGCTACGCCATGGAGAACCTGCTCGACCCGATGCACGGCGCGTTCCTGCACCGCGAGTCGCACTCGATGTTCGGCGGTGACACCGAGGCGAGGTTCCGGATCCGCGAGACCGACCGTGGCTTCTTCTTCGAGAAGACCGACCAGCGTGGCGTGAACTTCGACTGGGTCGAGTTCTGCCGCACCGGCATCGACTGGGTCGACCTCTCCATCCCGTACCCGCCGACCGCAGGCCCCGGCGGCTCCTTCGGCATCGTCGGCATGGGCACCCCGATCGACGCGGGCACCACCGCGGTCTTCTTCTGGCGCTACCGGAAGGTCAGCGGCTGGGAGCGCGACGTGTGGCGCTTCCTCTACCGGACCAGGCTCGAGGCCCGGCACTGGCATGTGCTCGAGCAGGACCGGGTCATGCTCGAGGCGATGGCGGAGGACGCCGACCAGGCCGAGAATCTCTACCAGCACGACCTCGGTGTCGTCCGGCTGCGCCGGCTCTACAGGAAGCTCGCCGAGGAGCAGGCGGCCGCACTCGGGCCGTCGCCTTCACCGGAGCCGGTTCCGGCCGGGCGCGCCTGAGGCGAGCCCGGCCGGAAGGCCAGTGCGTCAGCGGACCGGAGCACCCGGGCCGAGCGGGATCCCCAGCGCCCACCACAGGAAGAACAGCGCGGTCCAGGCGAGGCTCATCGCGATGGCCAGCGGCAGCGTGTAGGAGGCGAGGGTGCCG
Organism: Nocardioides sp. NBC_00368; assembly: GCF_036090055.1. Classification (NCBI taxonomy): domain Bacteria; kingdom Bacillati; phylum Actinomycetota; class Actinomycetes; order Propionibacteriales; family Nocardioidaceae; genus Nocardioides; species Nocardioides sp. NBC_00368. Next base: position 1,745,377 of record NZ_CP107970.1, on the reverse strand, counting down.
ATGCCGGCGTCCTTGCGGTAGCGCTGCAGGAAGCCGAGGGCCATCACGAAGTAGGGGCTCATCGGGGTGATGGCGGTGGAGCCGGAGTCGGCGATCCGGAACAGCGCCTGGGTGGTCTCCGGCGGCACCGAGAGCAGCATCAGCATGGGCACCAGGACCGGCGCGGCGATCGACCACATCGCCGAACCGCTGGTGACCATGATGTTGACGACGCTGAGCAGCGCCAGGACGAGCAGGAACACCACCCAGACCGGGATGTTGCTGGTCTCCAGCGCCTCGGCGGAGTTGACCGCGAGGACGTCGCCGAGGTGGGACCACTCGAAGTACGCCAGGAACTGGGCGATCGCGAAGAACAGCACCAGCACCGGCGCCATCTGCTTGATCCCCTGGCCCATCAGCGCCGGTACGTCGCCGGCCTTGGTGATCGAGCCCGACAGCGTGCCGTACACGATGCCGGCGATCCCGAAGAGCACCGCGACGATCGCAGCGATGCCGGTGAGGAACGGCGACTCGGTCAGGGAGCCGTCCTCGCCGCGCAGCGGGGACGCGGGCGGGATCACGACGGCGGCGATCACCACGATCGCGGCCAGCAGCGCCAGGAGCGACCAGCGCAGCGCCCGGCGCTCACGGCCGTCGAGCTCGAGGGACCCGAAGTCGCCGTCGTCGGCATCCTCGTCCGCGTCCAGGTCGGGCCGCTTGGAGAGCACGAACTTGGTCATCAGGGTGATCACCGCGGCCAGCAGCACCGAGGAGGCGATGTTGAAGAACCAGTTGCTGACGGGGGAGACGTACGCGCTCTCGTCGACGATCTGGGCCGCGGCGGTGGTGATGCCGGCGAAGATCGCGTCGTTCGGCGTCGGGATCGGGCTGGCGTCGTACCCGCTGGCGATCGCGGTGTAGGCGACCACGATCCCGAGGATCGGGGACCGGCCGACGGCGCGGAAGGCGAGACCGCCGAGCGGCACCAGGATGATGTACGCAGCCGCCGAGGCCACGTGGGCGACGGTGCCGGTGAACGCCACGGCGAAGACGACCCAGCCGACCGGTACGCGCGAGATGCCCGTCTTCATCGCGGCGGTGAGGAAGCCGGTGCGCTCGGCGACGGCGACGCCCATGATGACCACGACGATGGTCGCCATCGGTGGGAACTCGGCGAAGTTGGAGACCATCGTGGAGGTGGCCATCGCCAGGCCCTCGCCGCTGAGCAGGCTCTGGACGACGACCCTCTCGCCGTCACCGGGCGAGATGACCGAGACGCCCGCGGCGGCGCAGATCGCGCTGATCACGGCGAGGATCCCGGCGAGGATCCAGAAGAGCCAGAACGGGTGCGGCAGGGCGTTGCCGACGCGCTCGACCACGCCCATGGCGCGGATGATCCACGGCAGTCGCTCGCTGCCGGTCGGGGTTGCGGTGCTGGTCATGTCAGTCACCCTTCGCTGGTGAGGCGGTGGCGGCAGAAGAAGTCCCAGATCACCGTCGCGGACTCGATGGTGTGGGTGACGTGGCCGCCACCGGAGTAGATGTCGCCGCCCGGCCAGACGTGGCCACCGCCGTCGACGGCGACGTGCGCGACCTCGGCGTCCTGGTCGCACCCGGTCCAGCGGGTGGTCTCGATGTCGCGGTTGGTGCGCGTGGTGGAGGCGGTGCAGCCGTTGTGGTCGGCCCAGCCCTGCACCCATTCGGGGATGGCGGGCAGGTCGCGGTCGGCGTCGCCCGCGTAGGGGATGGTCGCGTCGGCGACGCCGTGGATCTCCAGGATCGGTGTCGGCGGAGCCTCCTCGCAGCCGACCCGGGCGCCCGGGTAGAGCGCCGGGGCGACCGGGGCGATGGCCGCGAACGTGTTCGGCAGCTGACAGGCGAGGAGGGCCGTGAGGCCGGCGCCGTTGGACTTGCCGGTCGCATAGACCCGGGAGGTGTCGATGCAGTGGTCGGCCTCGATCGCGGCGAGCAGGTCGCGGGTGAAGGCGACGTCATCGACGCCCGGCGCCTCGTAGGGAGCGCCCTGCCAGGCCTTGCGGTAGCCCGAGCCGGTGCCGATGGCACCGTCGGGATAGGCGACCACCGCCGGGAGGTCGGAGAGCTCGGAGTAGCCCTCGACCTCGACGCCGGTGCTGCCGCGGCCGTGGTAGGCGACGATGAGCGGCCAGTCGGCGCGGCGGTCGTAGTTCTCCGGGAGGCGGAGAACATAGCTGCGCTCGAGATCGCCGCTGGTCAGCTCGTACTTCTGGCTGCTGTCGGACTCCTGTTCGGTGGGCTTGGCGCAGGGCGCGGTCCCTCCGGCGGCCTGGTCCTGGACGGAGGTGCGGGTCAGGGCGGTGGTGGCGGTCGGTACCAAGGACAGCGCCGCCACCGCCGTGACCGCGACGGCCGGAGCCAGGAAGCGGGATTGTCGTGGGGACATGGGGGTGCTCCTTCGGGGCAGATCGGTGCGTTTTCGGGTGTGCTGGATCGCCCGGCGACGCGGTGCGCGTCCCGGTGGTGAAAGGTGGTCGAGCTTGTCGAGACCACCCGTCGTGACTGATCTAGGTGTCGAGCCACTCCTTGATGAAGGCGACGATGCGGTCGGTGGCCTCGTTGAGGATGGCGCGGCCGTCCTCGGCGGTGGCGCGGCGCGGGTCGCCGAGCACGCCGGTGGGGGAGAGGCGGTCGTAGGGAAGGGCCACCGTGGGCTGGCTCACCGAGCGGGCCAGCCGGGCGAGCGGATCGAGCTCGTCCGGCGTGGTCGTGCCCGGGGCGAGCAGGTCGTGGCGTACGAGGTGGGGGGCGACGTGCAGCATCTGGGCCGTCTCTGCCTCGCCGCTGTGACCGGAGATCTCACTCAGCTCCATGCGGCCGACGCTGTCCTTGGCCAGCGTCGTCACCGGGGTCCAGGCCAGCTCCAGGTCGGGGCGGTCGCGCAGCAGCTCCTGAGCCAGGGTGCCGAGCGTGGCGTTGTTTCCGCCGTGGCCGGTGATCACCAGGAAGCGCCGCCAGCCGTGGGCGGCCAGCGACTCGACGTACTCCCGCACGACGGCCGCGAACAGCGCCGGCCGCAGGCTCACCGTGCCGGCGAAGGCCTGGTGGTGGGGCGAGACGCCGACGGGTACGCCGGGACCGATGACCACCTTGCCCGGGAGCGCCTCGGCGACGGCGTCGGCGAGCGCCTCGGCGCGGATCTGGTCGGTGGCCAGCGGGAGCCCGGCGCCGTGCTGCTCGAACGCGCCGACGGGCATCACCACGACGGTCCCGCCCTCGGCCGACCGCGCGGCCTCGAGGGTGGTCATCTCCGCGAGCCTCGCGGTCATCGGGGCTGCTCCGTGCCGAGGGTGGCGGCGATCGCCTCGCGGATCGCGAGCAGATGCTCACGGGTCAGGGCGGCGGCGGCGTCGGCGTCGCCGTCGCGTACGGCCTCGACGATCCGGAGGTGGTCGGCGTGGTCCCGGTCGCGGTCGGTGTAGCGGTGGCGGATCTCGATCTGGTCGCGGGCTCGCACCTGCAGCAGCGCCTCGATCGTCTCGCGCAGCAGCAGGTTGCCGGAGGCGCCGGCGAGCGCGACGTGGAAGTGCAGCTCGGGGCGCTCGTCGGCGTACTGCGGCTTGAGCGAGTTGTCGGCCGAGAGCGTCAGCGCGGCGAGGTCGTCGTCGGTACGCGCCGCGGCGGCTGCCGCCGCGACCGGCGGCTCCAGCACGATCCTGGCGTCGAGGAGCTCGAGCACCGACTCGCTGCGGGACTCGGAGACATGGGGGTTGACCAGCAGCCGCCGGTTCACCCCGCCGCTGACGTAGGTGCCCGAGCCGTGCCGGAAGCGGATGACGTCGGTGGCCTCGAGACGGCGCAGTGCCTCCCGGATCGTCGGTGTGGTCACCTCGAACCGTTTGGCGAGCTCGCGCGAGGAGGCCAGGGCGTCGCCCGGCTCCAGGCCCGCGGCCTCGATCATGGCGACGATCCCGTCGGCGATGCGTTCAGAGAGCGATGATGTGTTGCTGGTCACAGTAAGTGACTAAATCACTTATTGAATCCGTCGTCAAGGAAGGTCGGTGGATCCCGCTGCTTGCAGACGGCTTGCGTAAAGCAGTTATATTCTTGCGTTCATGAGTAGACGTCTTGCCGATGCGGCCGCCCGCGCCAAGGTCTCCGAGGCGACCGTGAGCCGGGTGCTCAACGGCAAGCCGGGAGTCTCCGAGGCGACGCGCGAGCGGGTGCTGACCGCTCTCGACGTCCTCGGCTACGAGCGACCGGTGAAGCTGCGCGGCGAGCGGGCGAGGCTCGTCGGCCTCGTGCTCCCGGAGCTGCAGAACCCGATCTTCCCGGCGCTCGCCGAGGTCCTCGGCGCCAACCTGGCGCAACAGGGGCTGACCCCGGTGCTGTGCACGCAGACCGCCGGCGGCGTGACCGAGTCGGAGTACGTCGACCTGCTCCTCGAGCAGCAGGTGGCCGGCGTGGTCTTCGCCGGCGGCACCTATGCCCAACGCGACGCCGACCACGCCCACTACGACCGGCTGGCCGGGCGCAACCTTCCGGTCGTGCTGATCAACGCGGCCATCGACGATCTGCCGTTCCCGCGGGTTGTCTGCGACGACGCCGACGCCATGGAGCAGGCTGCCGAGCACCTGCTGGCGCTGGGACACGAACGGATCGGGCTGGTGCTGGGCCCGCGCGACCACGTGCCCTCCGAGCGCAAGCTGGCCGCTTTCCGGGCAGTCTGCGACCGGGCCGGGGTGCCGTTCGACGAGGACCTGGTCGTACGCAGCCTCTACTCGCTCCAGAGCGGGCAGGCTTCCGCGGCGCGGCTGATCGAGGCGGGCGTGACCGGGATCGTGTGCGCCAGCGACCCGCTCGCGCTGGGAGCTGTCAGGGCGGTCCGCCGGGCCCGGCTGTCGACCCCGGCGGACGTCTCCGTGATCGGCTACGACGACTCCGCCTTCATGGCCTGCGCCGACCCGCCCCTCACCACGATCCGGCAGCCGATCGAGGCGATGGGCCGCGCGGCGGTCGACTTCCTGGTGAGCCAGATCGACGGCACGCTCGGACCGGTCGACGAGCTCCTCTTCGAGGGCGAGCTGGTGGTCCGGCGGTCGACCGGACCTGCAAGTCAGCGCGCAAAGTCCTGAAATTAATTACGTTCTGTCAAGTTCTTGCGTCGCTTCTGATGCTGGCTCTACGGTCTCAGCACGCCGTCACGGTGACGGCCGTCACATGAATGTGAGCTGCTGAGAAGGGAGGGCCCGTGACCGCCACGGAACCTCGACAGAGCGAGCCGGCACCGGCCGCGCTTCCGGCCTTCACGGAGCGCCCCGCCGACTGGTGGCGCTCCGCGGCGATCTACCAGATCTATCCCCGCAGCTTCGCGGACGCCAACGGCGACGGCACCGGCGACCTGGCCGGCGTGCGGGCGCACCTGACCTACCTGCGGGACCTCGGGGTGGACGCGATCTGGTTCACGCCATGGTTCCCCTCGCCAATGGCCGACGGCGGCTACGACGTGACCGACTATCGCGCGATCGACCCCGTCTTCGGCGACCTCGCCGAGGCCGAGGCGCTCATCCAGGACGCCCTCGAGCTCGGCATCCGCACGATCATCGACGTCGTCCCGAACCACGTCTCCGACCAGCACCGATGGTTCCGTGCCGCGGTCGAGGCCGGGCCCGGTGCGCCCGAGCGGGACCGGTTCTGGTTCCGGGACGGCCGCGGCCCCGGGGGCAACCTGCCGCCCAACGACTGGACCTCCGAGTTCGGCGGCCCCGCCTGGTCCCGACTGACCGGACCCGACGGCGTCCCCGAGCAGTGGTACCTGCACCTCTTCTCCGCCGAGCAGCCCGACCTCAACTGGCAGCACGAGGACGTACGCCGCGAGCACGAGGAGATCCTCCGGTTCTGGTTCGACCGCGCGGTGGCCGGGATCCGGATCGATTCAGCTGCCCTGCTCGCCAAGGACCCGGCCCTCCCCGACGTCCCGGTCGACCCGCGGCCGGGCGAGCATCCCTATGTCGACCGGGAGGAGCTCCAGGAGATCTACCGCGGCTGGCGGCGGATCGCGCAGGAGTACGGCGCCGACCGGGCTCTGATCGGCGAGGTCTGGCTCCCGGACACCTCCCGGTTCATCCGCTACCTGGGGCCGGGTGTCCTGCACGCGGCGTTCAACTTCGACTTCATGACCGCGCCGTGGGACGCCGCGGCGCTGCGTACCTCCATCGAGACGACGCTGCGCGTGCACGGCGAGGCCGGAGCTCCGGCGACCTGGGTGCTCTCCAACCACGACGTCACCCGGCTGGTGACGCGCTACGGCCGCGCCGACACCGCGTTCGCGTTCGAGACCAAGCGCTTCGGCACACCGACCGATCGCGCTCTCGGTGAGCGGCGGGCCCGGGCGGCCGCGATGCTCGCGATGGCGCTGCCCGGGGCCTACTACCTCTACCAGGGCGAGGAGCTCGGCCTCGACGAGGCCGACATCCCGCCGGAGCGGGTGCAGGACCCGATGCACTTCCGCAGCGGTGGCGTCGATCCCGGCCGGGATGGTTGCCGGGTGCCGCTGCCGTGGAGCGGGGACCGGCCTCCGTACGGCTTCAGTGCCCCCGGCACCATCACCTGGCTGCCGCAGCCCGAGGGCTGGGCACGGATGACGGCGCAGGCGCAGTCCGCGGACCCGCGCTCGATGCTGTCCCTGCACCGGATGGCGCTGCTGATCCGGCGTACGCATCCCGACCTCGCCACCGGCGACTTCGGCTGGATCGAGACCGCTCCCGGGATCCTCGCCTTCCGTCGCGGTGCGCACTTCGCCTGCGTGGTCAACCTGACCGACGTGCCGGTGGAGCTGCCGCACAGCGATCACGTCTGGCTGGCCAGCTCGCCTCTCGAGGCCGGCCGGCTCGCCCCCGATGCCGCGGTATGGCTGCGGCCCACGACCTGAGACCCCACCACAACATCCAGGAGACAGACCCATGAGATCCACTCGGTTGCGCACCGTCGCGCTCACCGCGGTCGCGGCTCTCGCGTTCGGCTCGCTCGCCGCCTGCGGCGAGACGTCGGACGACGGCGACGGCGTCACCATCACCGTCGAGGGCTGGCGGCCCGGCGACAAGCAGGCCACGATCGACGCCGTCAAGGCGCAGGCCGCGGCCTTCAACAAGGAGCATCCCGACATCACCGTGAAGCCGGTGGAGTGGCAGTGGAACGCGCAGACGTTCCCCGCGCAGCTCGCCGGCGGCACGCTGCCGATCTCCTTCCGGGTGCCGTTCACCGACACCAAGGGCCTGGTCGAGCGTGGCCAGGTCGCCGACGTGGACGCCGAGATCCGCGAGCTGCCCTACTTCGACGAGCTCAACCCGAACGTGCTCGCCGCCGCGCAGGGCACCGACGGCAAGGTCTACGGCCTGCCCTCGGACGTCTACGCCAATGCGCTCCACTACAACCGTGACCTGTTCACGAAGGCGGGGCTCGACCCGGACAAGCCGCCGACGACGTGGGAGGAGCTGCGCGCCGCCGCCAAGCAGATCCACGACCGGACCGGTGCCACCGGCTATGCCGAGATGACCACCGCCAACACCGGCGGCTGGATCCTCACCACCCTGACCTACGCGCTCGGCGGCCGGATGGAGACGCAGGACGGCGACACGTTCACCGCCACCGTCGACAACCCGCAGACCGAGCAGGCGCTGCAGCTGCTGCACGACATGCGCTGGACCGACGAGTCGTTCTCCGGCAACACCGCCTACGACTGGAACAGCATCAACCAGGCGTTCGCGGCGGGGAAGGTCGCGATGTTCATCAGCGGCTCGGACGTCTACAACTCCCTCGTCACCACCTCGGCGATCGACCCGGAGACGTACGGACTGACCGCGGTCCCGCTGGGGGACTCGGCCGACGCCGGCGTGCTCGGCGGCGGGTCGGTCAACGTGGTCAGTGCGAAGGCGACCGACGCGGAGGCCGAGGCTGCGGTGGCCTGGGCCGACTTCTTCCGGGTCCGCCGGTACACCGACGAGTCGGCGGCCGTCGCCGACGCCAAGACCCAGACCGCGGCCGACCAGCCCGTCGGGACGCCGACCTTCCCGATCTTCGACGAGGCCTCGTACACCACCTACCAGGGCTGGGTGAAGGACTACGTCAACGTGCCGCTGGAGCAGATGACCGGCTACACCTCGAGGATGTTCGACCTCTCGCTGATCCCCGAGCCACCCGCGCAGACCCAGGCCGTGTACGGCGCGCTGGACCCGGTCGTGCAGAAGGTGCTCAGCGACGAGGAAGCCGACATCGCCGCGCTGCTGAAGGATGCCGACGCCTCGGTCCAGCAGATCCTGGACAAGGGCTGAGCGTGACCGCCGACATGTCCCGGGTGGGCGGGCCGACCCTCGTGCGAGGGCCGGCCCGCCGGCGCACATCGTCCGTCAGTGTGCTCGCGAGGTGGTGGCGCGGCGGCGCGGCGACCCTGGTCTTCCTGCTGCCGATGCTCCTCGTCTTCGGGCTGTTCTCGTGGTGGCCGATCGTGCGGACCGTGGTGATGAGCGTGCAGGACACCAACCTCGTCGGGCCCGCGGAGTGGGTGGGCCTGGACAACTTCCGCACGGTGCTCGCCGACCCGCTGCTGCCGGTGGCGGTGCGCAACACGGCCGTCTTCGCGGGCATCGCGTTCGTCGTCGGATATCCGATCCCGCTGGTCATGGCGGTGGTCTTCAGCTCGCTGCGCAGGCTGCGCGGACTCTATGCGGGCCTGGCCTATCTGCCCGTCGTGGTGCCGCCCGCGGTGGCGGTGCTGCTGTGGAAGACCTTCTACGACGCCTCGGAGGGTGGTGTCTTCAACACCGTGCTGGGATGGGTCGGGCTCGGGCCGGTGCCATGGCTGGAGTCGGCCTCCTGGGTGCTGCCCTCGCTGGTGATGGAAGCGACCTGGGCCGCCGCGGGCGGCACGGTGATCATCTATCTCGCCGCGCTGACCACGGTGCCGCAGGAGCTCTACGACGCCGCCTCGGCCGACGGCGCGGGCGTGCTCGGCAAGATCTGGCACGTCACCCTGCCGCACCTGCGCCCGGTGCTGCTGATCACCCTGATCCTGCAGATCATCGGCACCGCCCAGGTCTTCCTCGAGCCCTACCTGTTCACCGGCGGCGGCCCCTCGCACGCCTCGCTGACGCTGCTTCTGCTGATCTACGAGTACGCCTTCGGCAGCACCACCGGCGGTGGCACCTACGGCCCGGCGACGGCGCTGAGCCTGATGATGGCGGTCGGCCTGGCACTGCTGTCGTGGGCCTACTTCCGGCTGACGCGCGGATGGAGCGACTGATGAGCTTCGTGTCCTCCCTCGACCGGCGGCGTACGTCGGTGCGCTGGGGCGTCCGCGCCGTCCAGGTCGTGACGCTCGTCGTTCTGATCGTCGTCTGCCTCGGCCCGCTGCTGTGGCTGGCGAAGTCGGCCGTCACGCCCACCCAGGACACCCTGCGCTCGCCGATCGCGCTGTGGCCGAACGGCCCCGACCTCTCGATCCTGTCGCAGGCGTGGACGGAGCTGGGTCTGTCGTCCTACCTGGTCAACACGGTGGTCATCGCGGCCGGCTCGTGGGCCGTCCAGGTGCTGGTCGCCACGACCGCGGGCTACGCGCTCTCGGTGCTGCGCCCGCGGCTGGGCCGGGTTCTCTACGGTGCGGTGCTCGCCACCATGTTCGTGCCGATCGTGCTGCTCCTCGTCCCGCTCTACCTCACCGTGCTGAGCCTGCCGGTCGTGCACTGGTCGCTGGTCGGGACGTACGCCGGTGCCTTCCTGCCCGCGGGCGCTTCGGCGTTCAACGTGGTGATCATGAAGCGCTTCTTCGACAGCCTTTCCCGCGAGATCCTGGACGCCGCCCGGATCGACGGTGCCGGGCCGTACCGCCTCTTCTGGTCCGTCGTCCTGCCGATGTCACGGCCGGTGCTCGGGGTGGTCTCGGTGTTCGCGGTGCTGGCCGCGTGGAAGGACTTCATCTGGCCGCTGATCGTCCTGCCGGACCCGGCCAAACAGCCGATCGCCGTACGGCTGCCGTCGATCGCGCCGGCCACCGACCTCTCCGTGCTGCTCGCCGCGATGGCGATCTCGGCCGCGCTGCCGATCCTCTTCTTCCTCATCTTCCAGCGGCTGTTCCTGCGCAGCGAGGGTCTGGAGGGTGCGGTGAAGGGATGAAGACGTCGGCGGCCGAGCTCAGGCGGGCAGCGGCAGGACCTCGACCGGGCAGGCCGCCTCGCGCAGCAGCGCCCGGGTGACGCCGCCCAGGTGTGGGAAGGCGTTCAGATGCGATGCCCGTCCCACCACGACGAGGGCGGCGGCCTCGGAGGCCGCGACCAGCGCATCCGCGGGGGCCTCCGCGAGGACACGGCCCGCGAGCGGCGTCCGAGCCGCCTCGGGGGCGTGTGCTCTGGCCCGCTGGATGAGGTCCTCCACATAGGCCTCGGCGCGCATCGTCCAGTCACGCGTGGTGGCATGGTCGGCGAGTTCGGCGTGCATGGCCATCAGCTCGAGGGCGTGGAGGACGGTGACCGGCTGGTTCAGCCGGTCAGCCTCCTCCAGGGCGTAGGCCAGCACCTGGTCGTCGCTCTTGTCACCGCTGATGCCGACGACGATGCCGGTGCGTCCCTCGGCCGACCAGTCCTCGGGGACCACGGTGACGGGGCAGTTGGCATGCGCCGCGACGCGAGCCGAGACGGAGCCGGTGAACACCCGGCGCACGCGGGAGAGCTGCCGACGCTGGATCACCACGCGGTGCGCCTCGTGGGACTCCTTGATCAGGACGTGGGCGGCATGGCCGCGCAGCAGCTCACCGGTGACCTCGACCGCGCCGTCGAGGGCGTCCCGGACACGTGCCTTGGCCTCGGCGAGGCGCTGCTCGGCGAGTCGGCCGACCGCGGAGTCGTCGATGATCATCGACTGTGGCTGCATCGCTCCCGGCAGGCCGAGGATCGGGTCGCCGAAGAGGACGTTGGCCTGGAAGACATGGACCAGCCGCAGCGGGTGGCCGCTGCTCACGGCCAGGCGCCCCGCGTAGTCGAGCAGAGCACCCTCCGTCTCCGGGTCTTGGACCCCGGCGAGGACGGGCGCGGTGGAGGCCGACGGCGTACTCATGCCATCACGCACATGTGATCGGTGGCGAAGCCGTTGAGACCCTGGTGCATGCCCGGGTTGTGGGTTCCGTCGAAGCCGACGCTCTGGGTGCAGTGGACGACGTGCTGTCCGAAGTCTCGTCCGGTGCCGGCCGAGGCGGACGACGGGGCGAGAACGACGGCGGCCACGGCCGCCACGGTGGGAATCAGGATGCGCTTCATGATGATGTCACTCCTCGATGGGTAGAAGGTTATGGCTGGGTGACCCGCACTCGGTTGACGCCGGCGACCGTCGCCGCGGCGCTCTCGGCCAGGGCGCAGTCCTTCAGCGTCGCCGGACCGGTGATCGTCACGCTCCCGTCGGCGACCACGACGCGCCAGTCGGGATGACCGAGGTTGGCCAGGAGCGTGCTGAGCTCCTTGTCCAAGGTGTCGTCGTCTCGGGCGAGGGCGCCGGCCACGTCGCTCCTGCTGATGACGCCGACCAGAAGATCGTCGGCATCGAGGACGGGAAGGCTCTTCAGCCCTCGTTCGGCCATGATGTCGACCGCGACCGACACCTCCGCGGTGTCGCGCACGGCGACCGCCACCGGGCTCATCACGTCCTCGACGTACGCCGGTGGCCGGTCGGTCAGGGGAGGCGCCGGGCGCAGATGGGCGCGCGGGTCCGGCAGGACACGGTTGCGGATCAGGTCGATCTCGGCGACGACGCCGCAGAGCCGGCCGGCCGAGCTCACCACCGGCAACGCGGTGATGTGGTGGTCGCGCAGCAGTCCGAGCGCCTCCCTGACGGGAGTCTCTCTCCGTGCGGTGACGGGTGAAGAGGTCATGATCTCTCGGACAAGCATGGTCGATCCCACCTAGGGCGCTCGGTACTGATGGAACGAGCCTCCTCCGGCTCCCGGAGCCGGTCATGAGTGGAAGGTCCTGCTCCGGTGAGACCTTCGGCCTGCCGCGGGACCTTCGTCATCCTGCCCACGGACGAACGTCGTCACGGTCCGGACCGGGCGGCTCTGCTGCCTGGATCGTGGTTGGCGGTGTGCTGGAGCGGTCCGTGATCCCATGACGAAGGAGAGGGCCATGTCCCTTCTCGACAGAACCCCGTTCCACCGCGATTCACGTGGTGACATCGCCGGGAAGGCAGCGCCTCCACCCCGGCAGGCGAACCGACCTGTCCCCGGAAGGGAGACCCCCGAAGGCCAGCTCCGGCTCCCGCATGCGACCGCTCTGGTGATGGGCTCGATCATCGGGGTCGGCGTCTTCAGCCTCCCGTACGCCGTGGCGTCCTACGGCCCGATCAGCCTCGTCGCGATGGCCGTCGCGACGGTCGGCGCCGTCGCCCTCGCGCTGGTGTTCTCCTCCCTCTCCCGCAGGATGCCTGCCGGGGGCGGGCCCTACGCCTATGCGCGCGCCGCCTTCGGCAACGGCTGGGGATTCAGCCAGGCCTGGCTCTACTGGATCACCGCGTGGGCGGGCAACGCCGCCATCGCCGTCGGCTGGGTCTTCTACGTCGAGACGTTCCTCAACAAGGGTGGCGCCACCGGGTGGTCGATCGTGATCGCCCTGGCAGGCCTGTGGATCCCCGCGGCGATCAACCTCACCGGCGTACGGTCCATGGGCGTCTTCCAGCTGTGGACGACGGTGCTGAAGTTCGTCCCGCTGGCGCTGATGGCGACCGCCGGGCTCTTCTTCATCGAGGGCGGCAACTTCTCCCCGTGGAACACGAGCGGCGAGACGAGCATCTCGGCGATCGGTGGGGCGATGGCGATCTGCCTGTTCAGCTACCTCGGACTCGAGACCGCGTCCGTCGCCGCCGCCCAGGTCCGTGATCCCGGCCGCAACGTCCCGCGTGCGACGGTTCTGGGGACCGTCGGCAGTGCGGTGGTCTACCTGCTCTCCCTGGTCGCCGTCTTCGGCATCCTGCCGGCCTCCCAGCTCGCCCAGGACGCGAACCAGGCCTCCTACTCCGCGGCCGCGAACGAGGTCTTCGGTGGCACCGTGGCAGGCAACATCGTCGCGGCCGCCGTGATCATCTCCGGGATCGGAGCCCTCAACGGATGGACCATGATCTGCGCCGAGATGCCGCTGGCCGCCGCGAAGGAGGGCCTGTTCCCGAAGATCTTCGGCCGGGTCTCGCGTCGCGGTGTGCCCGCCCTCGGCATCATCGCGTCCGCCGCCCTGGCCTCGGTCGCGGTCGTCGTGAGCTATCTCGGTGCCGACGGGGCGACGGTGTTCACCACGCTGGTGCTGATGACCGGCATCACCGCCGCCATCCCGTACGCCTTCTCCGCGCTGGCCCAGCTCAAGTGGCGTTGGCAGGACCACCGCCGCGGCCCGACCCCGCGTCTCGCCCTCGATCTCGCGGTCGCCGTCGTCGCCCTGGCCATGTCGATCGCGTTCGTCTACTACTCCCGCAACACCGACAACAGCTGGTACGTCGTCTGGGGCCCGTTCCTCATGACCGGTGCCGCCGCGATCCTGGGAGTCCCGGTCTACCTCAGCCAGCGCCGCCGGCTCCAGGCGGCCTCCTCGGACAGCGGCGCGGCGCCGGCGGACGGGAGCGAGTCGTGACCCTCCACGTCGACTCCGAGGTCGGACGCCTGCGTCAGGCGGTCGTGCACCGGCCCGGCCTCGAGCTCAGCCGGCTGACTCCGAGCAACATCGAGCGGCTGCTCTTCGACGACGTCCTGTGGGCCGAGCGTGCCCGGGCCGAGCACGACGGGTTCGTGGCCGCGCTCGAGGCTCACGGGGTCGTGGTCCACCACTTCGCCGACCTGCTGACCGAGGCGCTGGACCAGCCGGGTGCGCGTGAGCTCCTCCAGGAGGAGCTCTCCACCGCGCACCGGTTCGGTCCCGCGCTCGACCAGCCTCTCGACGACCTGGTGGCCACCACCCCGGCGGAGGAGCTGGCGACGTACCTGATCGGTGGGGTGCTCAAGTCCGACGTCGCCGACCGGGTGCACGCCAGCAGCCTGCTGCTGGAGTACCTCCGAGACGACGACTTCCTGCTGGCCCCGCTGCCGAACCACCTCTTCCAGCGCGACAACGTGGCATGGGCGTACGACGCCGTCTCGCTCAACCCGATGGCGAAGCCGGCGAGGCGCCGCGAGACGATCAACTCGAAGGTCGTCTACGACTTCCATCCGATGTTCCGCGGCGTCGAATACCTCTACGGCCACGACGCCCTCGACCACGGCGGCGCGACGCTGGAGGGCGGCGACGTCACCGTGATCGGCAACCGGGCCGTGATGGTCGGCATGGGGGAGCGGTCGACGCCGCAGGGGGTGGAGAATCTCGCCCGCGCGCTGTTCCGGCGCGGCACGGTGGACACCGTGATCGTGGTGGAGCTGCCCCGCGAGCGGGCGTTCATGCACCTGGACACCGCGATGACGATGGTCGACGCCGACGCGTTCTCGGTCTATCCCTACCTTCCCGACCAGCTGCGCTCCTACTCGCTCTACCGCGTCGGGACGGGCGGGGAGTTCAAGCTCGAGGAGAACGACGCGCTGTTCCCGACCGTCGCCGACGTCCTCGGCCTCGACCGGGTGCGCGTGCTGCGGGCGCCGATCGACCGGCTGGGCGCCGAGCGCGAGCAGTGGGACGACGGCAACAACTTCCTCGCCGTCGCACCCGGCGTGGTCGTCGGCTACGAGCGGAACACCACGACCAACGCCTATCTGGCCGACCAGGGCATCGAGGTGGTGCCCATCGTCGGGGAGGAGCTCGGCCGCGGCCGCGGTGGACCCCGCTGCATGACCTGCCCGATCGAGCGAGAGGCGGTGTCGTCATGACGCTGCTCGTCCCCGACACGACGGCCAGGTCGCTGGCCGGCCGCGACTTCCTCAAGGAGGTCGACCTGACCGTCGAGGAATGGCGCTCGCTGGTCGCACTGGCCGCGGAGCTCAAGATGGCGCGCCGGCTGCCCGGCAGGGCTCCGCGTCTCGCTGGCCGCTCGATCGCCCTGCTCTTCGAGAAGTCCTCGACCCGCACCCGGTGCGCGTTCGAGGTCGCGGCCCACGACGAGGGCGCGCACGTGACCTACCTCGACCCGGCGAGCTCGCACCTCGGCCACAAGGAGTCGGTCGCGGACACCGCCCGAGTGCTCAGCCGGCTCTACGACGGCATCGAGTACCGCGGCTCCGACCATGCCCTGGTGGAGACGCTCGCGGCGTACGCCGACGTGCCGGTGTGGAACGGCCTGACCGACGACTGGCATCCGACCCAGGCGCTCTGCGACGTGCTCACCATGCTCGAGCACTCGGCCAAGCCCGCGGAGCAGATCACGGTCGCGTACGTCGGCGACGCCCGCAACAACGTCGCCCGCTCGCTCCTCGTGGCCGGCGCCATGATGGGCATGGACGTCCGGATGGTCTCGCCGGCGGAGCTGGCGCCGGGCGCCGACGCGGTGCAGCACGCGGAGCGGATCGCGGCGGTCACCGGGGCGCGGCTGGACATCACCAGCGACCGCCACCGTGGCCTCGCCGGCGCCGACTTCGTCCACACCGACGTGTGGGTCTCCATGGGCGAGCCGCCCGAGCTCTGGGACCGGCGGATCGCACTGCTGGCGCCGTACGCCGTCGACGACGCGCTGCTCGAGATCACCGGCAACCCGCAGGTGCGGTTCATGCACTGCCTGCCGGCGCTGCACGGGACCGACACCGAGCTCGGCCGTCAGCTGGCGAGCCGGACCGGGCGTACATCGTTCGAGGTCACCCCGGAGGTGTTCGAGTCGGAGCGCTCGATCGTCTTCGACCAGGCAGAGAACCGTCTGCACACCATCAAGGCCGTGCTCGTCGCGACACTGGCCGGCTGAGCCCGGCCGAGAAGGAGAGAACAGATGAGGATCGTCGTCGCCATCGGCGGCAACGCCCTGCTACGGCGCGGGGAGCGGCCGGACGCCGCTCCCCAGCGCCGGCACGTGGCCGCGGCCGCGGCCGGACTCGCGGGTCTGGCCCGGGAGCACGAGGTCGTGGTGGTCCACGGCAACGGCCCCCAGGTCGGCCTGCTCGCTCTGGAGAGCGGCGCCGACCCCACCCTGTCCGAGCCCTATCCGCTCGCCGACCTCGTCGCCGAGTCCCAGGGTCTCATCGGGCTCTGGCTGCAGCAGGCGCTCCTGGACGAGGGGATCGGGACCGTGGTGACCTTGGTCAGCCAGACCGTGGTCGATCCCGAGGACCCGGCGTTCCAGGAGCCGACCAAGTTCATCGGCCAGGTCTACGACGAGCCGACGGCCCGTCGCCTCGCGGACCGGTACGGCTGGACCGTGCGGCCCGACGGTGCCGGCTGGCGACGGGTCGTGGCCTCCCCGGCACCTCGGGACATCGTCGAGCTGCCCGTCGCCGAGCGCCTCCTCGGCGCCGGCGTCACGGTCGTGCTCGCCGGCGGCGGTGGGGTCCCGGTCGTGGACCGCGACCGCCGCTACCGGAGCATCGACGCAGTCGTCGACAAGGACCACGCGGCCGGCCTGGCCGCGGAGGCGCTCGGTGCCGACCTGCTGCTCGTCCTGACCGACGTCGAGGGCGTGATCCGGGACTTCGGCGGTCCCGCCGAGAAGGTGCTGCGCGAGGTGAGCGTCGCCGAGCTGTCCGCGATGCGGTTCCCGGCAGGGTCGATGGGGCCGAAGGTGGCCGCCGTCTGCGCCTTCACCCGGGCGACGGGCCGGCGTTCGGCGATCGGTTCCCTGGACGAGATCAACGGCGTGCTCGCCGGCACGTCGGGCACCCAGGTGCGGAGCTGAGGCCGGTGTCGTCGCGTACAGGTCTGGAGTCCGGCGGGCTCACCACTGCGGAGGCGGCGCTCCGGCTGGAGCAGGACGGTCCCAACGCGGTCCCGGCGCCGCCGCCGACCACGCTGGCCGCCCGGGTGCTGACGCAGCTGCGGGATCCGATGATCCTGCTGCTCGGCGTCGCGTTCGTGGTGGTCCTCGGCCTCGGAGACGTGCCGGACGCGAGCATCATCGCGGTCGTGGTGCTGGTCAACACCGCCATCGGGGTCGTGCAGGAACGGCGGGCCGAGCAGGCCATGGCGGCCCTGGGCCGGATGGCCGCCCCGCGCGCCCGCGTGCTCCGGGACGGCCGGGTGAGCGACATCGAGGCGGCCGGGCTGGTGAAGGGCGATGTCGTACGTCTCGAGGCGGGTGACGTCGTGCCCGCCGACCTGGTGGCCGACGAGGCGGTGGGACTCGAGGTCGACGAGTCGTCGATGACGGGTGAGTCCGTGCCGGTCGGACGCGCAAGCGGCGAGGAGCTCCTCTCCGGAACCGTCGTCACCAAGGGACGCGGCTGGGGCGTGGTCGAGAGGATCGGCGCCGAGAGCGGCCTGGGCCGGATCGCGGCGCTGATCGCGACGACGAGAACCGAGCCGACACCCCTCCAGGCCCGGCTCCGGCGGCTCTCCCGCCAGCTGGTCGTGGCCACCGCCGCCATCGCCCTCCTGGTCCTGGTGCTCTCCGTGCTCCGGGGTGTCTCGTTCGGTGAGGCGCTGATCCTCGCGGTCAGCCTGGCGGTCGCCGCCATCCCCGAGTCGCTGCCTGCGGTCGTCTCCGTAGCGCTGGCACTGGGCGCCCACCGGATGGCGAAGCAGTCCGCGATCGTGCGCTGGCTGCCGGCGGTCGAGACGCTCGGCTCGGTGACGGTGCTCGCCTCGGACAAGACCGGCACCCTGACCGAGGGCCGGATGAGCGTGCAGCGGATCTGGACGCCGGAGGCCGTCGACGAGGCGGCGCTGCTCAGGGACGTGGTGCTGTGCAACGACGCCCGGCTGACCGGGCCGGAGACGGACCGGACCCTGATCGGCGAGCCGATGGAGGCAGCCCTGCTGCTGGCCGCCGCCGACCGGCAGGTCGAGGCTGCGGACCTGCGCCGCACATGGACCCGCGTCGACGAGGTGCCGTTCGAGAGCGAGACCCGCCACATGGTCACCGTGGACCGGGCCGAGGACGGCACGGTGCTGGAGGTCGTCAAGGGCGCTCCGGAGGTGGTGCTGAGCATGCTTCCGGAGGGGTTGGAGCGGAGCCGCGGAGCAGCGGTCGCCGAGGACCTGGCCGGTGCGGGATTCCGGGTGCTGGCGGTGGCACACCGGTCGTGGCGACCGCCGGGCGAGCGGCCGGAGTCCCTCCTGCTCGTCGGGCTCGTCGGCATCGCCGACCCGCCCCGTACGGATGCCGCTGCCGTGGTGGCCGACTGTCGTGACGCCGGGATCCGCACCGTCCTCATCACCGGCGACCACCCCGCGACCGCCGGTGCCGTCGCCCGCGACGTCGGCATCCTCGCCGTGGGCGAGGTGATGGACGGCGACGTGATGGACGGCGCGGCCGTGGACCGTGGCGAACACCGCGAGGCGGTGGACCGGGTCCACGTCTACGCCCGGACCCGACCGGAGCAGAAGGTCGACATCCTCGACGCGCTGAAGGCCCGCGGCCATGTGGTCGCGATGACCGGCGACGGCGTCAACGACGGCCCCGCCCTCCGTCGCGCCGACATCGGGGTGGCGATGGGCAAGCGTGGCACCGAGGTGGCTCGGCAGGCCGCGGACGTGGTGCTGGCCGACGACAACCTCCGCACCCTGGTCGTCGCGGTGGGTGAGGGCAGGCGCGTGTACGCCAACATCCGTACGTTCCTGCGCTACGGCCTCGCCGGCGGGCTGGCCGAGGTGCTGGTGATCCTGCTCGGCCCGTTTCTCGGCCTGGCGTTCCCGTTGGGCGCCGGACAGATCCTGTGGATCAACATGCTCACCCACGGCGTACCCGGTGTCGCGTTCGGCGGCGAACCGCTCGACCGGCAGGACATGAGGCGTCCCTCTCCGTCGCCGGAACGCTCGGTGCTCGGCGGCGGGCTGGCCCGTCAGATCGTCACGTCCGGGCTGCTCATCGCGGTGGTCAGCATCGTCGCGGGCCTGCTGGCCCAGCGCCTGGAATGGCATGTTCAGTCGGCCGTGTTCCTCACGCTCGGCGCGGCTCAGCTCGGTCTGGCCCTCGCGCTGCGGGCGCCTCGGAAGGGCTGGACCCTGGCGGGACGCGGCATCGAGGTCGCGGTGCTGATCGCGCTGCTGCTGCAGCTGTCCGCGGTGTGGTTCGGCCCGCTCCGGGCTCTGCTGGGGACAGAGGTCCTCGAGCCGCGTGCCCAGCTGATGCTTCTGGCGCTGGCATGTCTACCGGGCCTCGTGGTCGCGGCCGGCCGAGTGGCCGGGCGGCTGGCCCGCCGTCGCCACGAGGGCTGACCGGAGCTGCCGGAGCGGTTCCTCACCTCGTGGTCGAACGGCGGCGGGCGCCGCGCCAGACCTTGTGGAGCCAGTCGCCGAGCAGCAGGACGAGCCCGGCGCCGAGCGCCCACAACCACCCCTCGCCCGAGGGCCAGCTGCCGCCGAGCATCTCGGCGAGCCACGGCAGGCCGAGGAAGGCGGCGAGCAGCACCAGCTCGACCGCGACGGCGGCCGACACCAGCGGGTTGCGGCGGGGATCGATGCGCCACGCCGGCCGGGCCTCGCTCCGGCAGGCGAACGCGTTGGCGACCTGGGCGACCGCGATCACCGCGAACGCCGTCCCCGAGGCGCGCGCGAGCAAGGCGGCGTCGGGAGTCTCGCCGAGCGACCAGCCCCCACCGGTCAGGACCCAGAGGAACGCTGCGACGGCGGCAACGGCCTCGATGGGCCCGAGCACCAGGAACGCCCGGCGCAGCACCGAGCCGCTGGCCACCCGCTCCCGTCGTCGAGGCCCTTCCATCGTGCGCCTGCTCGGCGGCTCGGCACCGAGCGCGAGAGCGGGAAGCATGTCGGTGCCGATGTCCAGGGCGAGGATCTGGAGAACCCCGAGCGCGGCCGGGATCGAGCCGCCCGAGAGCGCCCAGACGGCGAACGGCGCCAGCTCGGCCACGTTGTCGGTCAGGTGGAAGGTCAGGAAGCGGCGGATGTTGGCGTAGGTCGCCCGGCCCAGCTCGATCGCCTTGACGATGGTCGCGAAGTGGTCGTCGAGCAGCACCAGGTCGGCGGCGTCGCGAGCCACGTCGCTGCCGCCCAGCCCCATGGCCACACCGACGTCCGCGCCACGCAGCGCGGCGGCGTCGTTGACCCCGTCGCCGGTCATCGCGACCACATGGCCGTGCAGCCGTAGCGCGTTCGCGATCCGGAGCTTGTCGGCCGGGGTGACACGGGCGACCACCGCGCCGCGGGGGTCGTCGAGCAGGTCCGCCAGCGCCTTGTCGTCGGACGGCAGCCGGTCGCCCTCGACGACGACGCCGCCGGGTCGCAGGAGGTCGACCTCGGTGGCGATCGCGGCCGCGGTCCGGGCGTTGTCGCCGGTCATCATGGCCACCCGGATGCCCGCGGTGCGGCACGACTCCAGGGCCTCGCGTACGCCGTCACGCGGTGGGTCCTCGATGGCCAGCAGCGCCAGCAGCTCGAGGGGCTCGTCGAGGAGACCGGCGAGCTCGGCGGCCGTGGCCGGCGGCCGGTCGGTGCGGGAGCGGGCCACGGCGACGACGCGCCGGCCCTCGTCGGCGTACGCGTCGAGGACCGCCGTGGCGGCCGCGTCGGCCTCCCCGCATCCGGGCAGGATCCGCTCCGGAGCCCCGAGGAAGTAGCTCCGATCCTCGATCACGGCGGCGCTGAAGCGGCGCTCGGTGACGAACGGGACCCGGATCGCGGGATCCCCGGCATCGCTCCCCAGCCGGGCGGCCACGACGTCGATGGCGACCTCCATCGGGTCGCCCGAGGGCCGCCACACCTCGTCCGTGAGGACGGCTCGCCCGGTGACGCAGGCGCGGGCCGCGCCGGCGGCCTCGGCGGCCACGCGTACGGCCGCCGGCTCGCCGGAGACGGTGCCCTCGGGGTCGTAGCCCTCCCCACCGGGGACGGCACGCCCTTCCGGGGTCCAGACCTCGACCACAGTCATCTCGTTGCGGGTGAGCGTGCCGGTCTTGTCGGTGCAGATGAACGTGGTGGACCCGAGCGTCTCGACCGCCTCCAGATGCCGGACCAGGGCCTTGCTCTCCGCCATCCGCTGCGCGCCGCGGGCCAGCGACAGGGTCACCGTGGGCAGCAGCCCCTCGGGAACGAGGGCGACGCTGACGCCGACGGCGAACAGCAGGGCACCGGTGACGGTCCCGCCGAGCAGCAGCGAGGTCACGCCGAGGACGACTCCCACCGTCAGCGCGACGGCGGCGATGATCCTGACCAGCCGGTCGAGCTCTCGGTTCAGCGGGCTCGGCGGCCGATGGGCGCCGGCGATGAGGCCGGCGACGGAGGCGACCTCCGTCCGCGCTCCCGTGGCCGTGACCAGGACCCGCCCGCTGCCCTGGACCAGGAACGTGGCGGCTCGGACGACGGTGCCGGCCGGCTTGTGCACCGGCACGCTCTCGCCGGTGAGCATCGACTCGTCGACCGTGATCTCCTCGCTGCGCAGGAGCGTCCCGTCGGCGGGCACCCGGTCGCCGGCCTCGAGCAGGACGACGTCGCCCGGCACCACCTGGGTCGCCGGGACCTCCTCCGTGCGGCCGTCGCGGACGACCCGGGTGTTGGCCGGCATCAGGGTGCCGAGCTTCTGCGCGGCTTGGTCGGCGCGGTGCTCCTGGGCGTACGCGAAGACGCCGTTGAGCAGGACGATGATCGCGATGGCCAGCGCCAGGGTCGGCATGCCCGCGAGCAGGGCGAGCCCGGCGGCGCCCCACAGCAGCACGGCGAAGAAGTGCGTGAGCTGAGCGACCAGGAGCCGCCACCATGGGCGACGCGGCGGACGCGGCAGCTCGTTCGGCCCGAACCGGGCCAGCAGGGTGGCGGCATCCGCGGAGGTGAGACCGTTCCGCTCGTCGTCGAGGACGTGGCCCTCTGCCTGTCCAGCGGTCAAGGTCCCCTCCTTCGTGGGGTCTCGTTCGAGCCCCTCCGCCCGACTTTTCCCGACACCGGCGCCGTGGCGCAGGACCATAGGTCCTCCGGTGGGTGGACGTCCGTCCTGCCATCCCACCTGCCCGGCGACCTGGCCGGCCGCCGTGGACCTAGGTCCTCGGCTCGGAGCACCGATGGCCCTGCTGCGCCTCGTCGGACCCGGCGAGATTGGAGGCACGGACGCGCACCGAGTCCCCGGAGGAGAGAACATGTCCATGCAAGAGCGGATCCTGGTCGGTATCGACGGGGGAGAGGGTGGTCGAGCCGCGATCGGCTACGCCGCGGACGAGGCCCGACGCAGCGGCGCCGACCTGTGGCTCGTCCACGTGGTCGACCTGGCCGTCGCGACGGGCGTCTTCTACCCGTACGGCTACTCGGGCCTGGCGAACCAGATACGTGAGGCCGGCCTGACCGCTCTGGCCCGCGCGGAGAAGGAGGCCGCCGAGCTCGTCGGCGCCGACCGCGTCTCGACGACGCTCCGCGACGGTGCGGTGGTGACCGAGCTCGTCCACGCCGCCGGCGACTCCACGCTGGTGGTCCTGGGAGACGAACGCCACCACAGCCTGGCCCGGGTCGTGACCGGTTCGGTGACCGGCCGGGTCGCTTCGCGGGCACCGGTTCCGGTCGTGGTCGTCCCGACCGTCCCACAGGCCGCCCCGAGCACGGGCACGGTGTTCGTCGCCGTGGCCGACTGCGATGCCTCCACCGAGCTCGTCGCCCGCGGGCTGGAGGAGGCCCGGGACCGCGCCAGCGACCTGGTGCTCGTCCACGCGTGGGAGGTGCCGGCCGTCTACTACGAGACGACGCTGGGGCAGCTCGACGCGGCGGGCTGGGAGGCCGATGCCCGGCACCGGCTGATGCGGACCCTGGAACGGGCCCGTGGGACGGTTCCCGGCTCCGCCGGAATCGACGTGTGGATCGAGATCCGCCGGGGTCAGCCCGCCCGGATGATCAAGGAGGCGGCCAAGGAGGCGGCCCTGCTGATCATCGGCCGACGCGGACACGCGTTCCCGCTGCGCCGCCTGGGCGGCACCGGACATGCGCTGCTGCGCGAGTCCGGGTGCCCGGTCGAGGTGGTTCCGCCGGTCGCCGAGCCGTCATGAACGTCGAGACCACCTCGTTACGTACCGCCGACACCGCGACGCCGGCGGCGGGCGACGTGCTGAGGTGCACCGACCTGCGCCGGTCCTTCGGATCGGTGAAGGCGGTGGACGGCATCTCGTTCCGGATCGGCAGCGGCGAGACGTACGGGCTCCTCGGTCCCAACGGTGCCGGGAAGACGACGATCATCTCGATGATCTCCGGGGTGCTGGAGGCGGACTCCGGCTCGATGCAGGTCGACGGTGTGGAGATGCATCCCGGTGCGCTCAGAGCCAAGGCCGCCATCGGGTATGTCCCCCAGGACGTCGCGCTCTACCCCGATCTGACCGGTCGGGAGAACCTGCTCTTCTTCGCCTCCCTGTACCGGATCGGCCGACGCCAGGCCCGCGACCGGGTCGCGGAGGTCCTCGACATCGTCGGCCTGACCGACCGTGCGGGCGAACGCGTCGAGAAGTACTCCGGCGGCATGAAGCGCCGGCTCAACATCGCGGTCGGCCTGATCCACCGGCCCCGCCTGCTGGTGCTCGACGAACCCACGGTGGGTGTCGACCCGCAGAGCCGGAACGCGATCCTCGGCAGCGTCGAGCGGCTCAGCGCCGAAGGCATGGGCGTGCTCTACACGACCCACTACATGGAAGAGGCGGAGCGACTCTGCGACAGGGTCGCGATCATGGATCTCGGGCGAATGATCGCCGAAGGTACGCCGAGGCAGCTGACCGCACAGCTCGGCGACGCCGAGCACATCCGTCTCACCCTCGACGGCGACCCGGCCCGCACGGTCGCGGCGCTGCGTGAGCTGCCGGACGTCACCGGCGTGACCGGAACGGGCGACGTGGTCGACGTGCTCGTGCCGGACGCCGAGTCGTCGCTGCCGCGGGTGATCCAGGTCGCCGCCGGGCACGGCACGGTGCGCTCGGTGACCGTGGAGGAACCCGACCTCGAGACGGTCTTCCTCCGTCTCACCGGCAAGCGGCTGCGAGACTGACCATGCACCCCAGCCTGCAGATCGCCGCCAAGGATCTGAGACAGCGCGCCCGCGACCGCTCCGCCTTCCTGCTCGCCATCGTGGTGCCGTTCACGCTCGCCGCCATCTTCAGCCTGCTGTTCGGGCCCGCGGCGACACCGCGAGCCTTCGAGTACGCCGTCGTCGACCAGGACCGCACCGGCGTCTCGCAGGCCTTCACCGAGGAGGTCCTCGGCGCCTTGCACGAGCAGGGTGTCGCCGAGGTGAGCGAGCTCGACGAGGAGCAGGCCAGGACCGGTGTCCGTGACGGCGACCTGGATGCGGCGTTCGTGCTGCCGCGGGGTTTCGCCGCGGACGTCGCGAGCCCCCGTCCCGCCGAGCTGCGCGTGGTGGGCAGTGCCGACGCGCCGACCGCGACCGTGGTGGCGCGCTCGGTCGCCCGGTCCTACGTCGGAGGCCTCGATGCGGCCCGCGTGGCGGTAGCCGCGGTCGGAGCGTCCCGGCCGGGACTGACCGCCGCCGAGATCGAGCGGGTCGCGCAGGAGACGGTGCACGGTGTCCCGCCCGTGGCGCTCGAGGATGCCTCGGCGACTGCACGGGTGCTCGACGTCAAGACGTACTTCGCGGCAGCGATGGCGGTCTTCTTCCTGCTGTTCACGGTGCAGTTCGGCGTCTCGTCGCTGATCGACGAACGTGGCGAGGGCACCCTGGCTCGCCTGCTGGCGGCACCGGTGCCGCGGTGGGCGATCCTCGTCGGCAAGCTGCTCACCAGCGTCGTCCTCGGCATCGTCAGCCTCACCGTCCTGATGGTGGCCAGCGCACTGATGCTGGGGGCCGACTGGGGCGATCCGGTCGGCGTGGGGCTCCTGGTCGTCGCCGGTGTGCTGGCCGGCACCGGCATCACCTCCGTCATCGCGTCACTGGCGAGAACCTCCGAGCAGGCCGGTACCTGGCAGGCCGTCGTCGCCGTCACGCTGGGGCTTCTCGGCGGTTCGTTCTTCCCGGTGCAGCAAGGAGGCGAGATGATCGCGAACCTCAGCCTGGTGACGCCGCACGCCTGGTTCCTCGGCGGTCTGGGCGACCTCGCCGGCGGTGGCGGAGCGGAGCAGGCACTCCCGTCGGCCGCGGCACTGCTGGGCATGGCCGCGGTCACCATGGGGATCGCGCTGCTGCGGATCAGGAAGGTCGTGGCGCCATGACCGCGCTCACGATCGCCTGGACGAACCTGCGCCGGTCCCTGAAGGACCGCACCAACGCCTTCTTCTTCGTGCTCTTCCCTCTGCTCATGATCACGGTGCTGGGCATCGCGTTCGGCGGCTCCTACGAGCCCCGGGTCGGGGTCGTGCAGCCCGTCGCGGGCGCGCTCTCCGGCGACCTGGTGGCCGCCCTCGAGGACACCGAGGGCATCGACGTACGTCGCTTCGAGAGCCGCGCCGAGGCGGTCGAAGCGGTCGAGGAGGGCGGCCTCGAAGCAGCGGTCGTCGTCCCGGCGACGTACGACGACCGGCTCGAGGGCGGGCGGGACACCACGGTCGAGTACCTCTCGCGGTCCGACCGGAGCGCCCAGCAGATCGGCATGATCGTCCGTGCCGTCGTCGACGACCAGGCAGGGCGGTACCGGGTGGCCAGGACCCTGCAGCGTGAGCTGGGCGGCGAGTTCCGGCCGAATCTCGTCCGCGGGGACGCCTTCGCCGGCCGGGTCGCCGACGTCGCGGTGTCGACCACCACGGTCGGGTCCGCGCCGCTTCCCGAGGATCTCGGCCGCTTCGA
This sequence comes from Nocardioides sp. NBC_00368, assembly GCF_036090055.1. Lineage (NCBI taxonomy): Bacteria > Bacillati > Actinomycetota > Actinomycetes > Propionibacteriales > Nocardioidaceae > Nocardioides > Nocardioides sp. NBC_00368. The sequence continues at coordinate 1,719,631 of NZ_CP107970.1, read as the reverse complement.
TCTCGGCGCGAGCAGCCAGCTGCTGCTGTTCATCTTCATCACCTCGATGACGACGGCGGCCTCACTGATCGAGACCAGGCGGCTCGGCGTGGCCCGCCGGATGTTCGCCACCCCCACCAGGGTCGCCACCATCGTGGCGGGGGAGGCTCTCGGACGGGTGGCGATCGCGGTCGTCCAGGGTCTCATCATCATGCTCGGTGCCGCCCTGCTGTTCGGTGTCTCATGGGGCAACCCGATCGCCGCGGCGCTGATGATGCTGTTGTTCGCGACCGTCGCAGGGGGAGCGGGCATGGTGCTCGGAGCCGCCGCCACGAACGCCCAGCAGTCCATAGCGGTCGGCCTGCTGGCCGGGCTCGGCATCTCTGCCCTGGGCGGCTCGATGATGCCGCTGGAGTTCTATTCGCCCACGATGCTCACGATCGCCCATCTGACGCCGCACGCGTGGGCCGCCGACGGCTTCGCGACGCTGGTACGCCACGACGGCACCGTCCTCGACATCCTGCCGCAGCTGGGCGTGCTCGCGGTGTTCGCCGCGGTCCTCTTCGGCATCGGCTCGTGGGCGCTGCGCCGCCGGATCCTCACCGGGTGAGTGTCCGGGACGAAGGACCCCGCGCCTCCGGACTCACTTCTCTCACGGTCGAGGAGCGGCGGCGGTTGGCTGGTGGTCATGACGCAGAGATCGGCAGCAGCGAGATCGACAGCAGGAGGTAGCAGGATGATCGGACGGTCGGGGGTGGGCACCGGGCCGGCGGGCGAGGACGTGCTCCTGCGCGACGGCACGATCGCCCGCGTACGCGACGCGGTGCCCGGGGACCGGGACCGGCTGGTCCAGCTCCACGAGGAGCTCTCCGACCGGCATCGCTACGAGCGGTTCTTCCACGTCGGCGACCTCGACGCAGCCCGGTTCGTCGAGGGCCTGCTGCCCCGGCTGGCCGGTGGCGAGGCGGTCGCGAAGGTCGCGGTCGTCGACGGTCACATCGCCGGGCTGGCGAGCTGCACGAGGGCGGCAGGAGACGGGGAGGCCGAGCTGGCGCTGGTCGTCGCCGACCGGCATGTCCACCGCGGCGTCGCCACCCTGCTCCTGGAGCATCTGGCCGTCGCGGCGGCCGAGGTGGGCGTGACCGATCTCGTGACGTACGTGATGGCTGACAACGCCGCCGCGTTCGACGTGCTTCAGAATGCCGGGTTCGAGCTCACCTCGTCCCCGCACCGGGAGACCGTCGAGGTGCGCTTCCCGGTGCGGCTCACCGAGCACGTGCTGGCGGCGATGGCCGCTCGTGAGCAACGGGCGGACGCCGACTCGATGGGCACACTGCTGCGGCCGCGCTCGGTCGCCGTGATCGGTGCGAGCCGGCGCGAGTCCCATCCCGGCCACCAGGTCGTACGCAACCTGCTGCGGGCGCGGTTCACCGGCACCGTACATCCCGTCAACCCCCACTGCGACTACCTGCTGGGGATGCGCTGCCACTCGTCGATACTCGACGTGGCACCCGTGGATCTGGCTGTCGTCGCGGTGCCCGCCGCCGAGGTGCCGAAGGCCGTACGGGAGTGCGCTCAGGGTGGCGTACGCGACGTGGTGATCCTCTCCAGCGGCTTCGCCGAAGCGGGCCCGGAGGGGCGGCGTCTGCAGGACGAGGTCCTGGCGATCGCCCGCGGATCGGGGATGCGCGTGGTCGGGCCCAACTGCCTCGGTGTCGCCAACACCGATCCCGACGTCCGGCTGGACGCCACCTTCTCGCCCATGAGCGCAGGACGCGGGCGGGTGGCGATGATGACCCAGTCCGGCGCGGTGGGGATCGCGGCGCTGCAGCGGGCCGAAGAGCTCGGCGTGGGCCTGTCGGCGTTCATCTCCTCCGGCAACAAGGCCGACGTCAGCTGCAACGACCTCCTCATGTACGCAGCCGAGGACCACGCCACCGACGTGGTCGCGCTCTACCTGGAGTCGTTCGGCAACCCGCGCAAGTTCTCCCGTCTGGCCAGGCAGTTGAGCGCGCGCAAGCCGATCGTCGCCCTGGTGGGCGGCAGCAGCCGTGGGGGCCGGCAGGGGGCGCTCGGGCACACCGCCTCGGCGGTCACGTCCGCGGACGCGGTGGACGCGCTCTTCCGGCAGTGCGGGGTGATCGGCGTGCACGGTCTCGAGGAGCTGCTGCAGACCACCAGCGTGCTCGCGAACCAGCCTCTGCCCGCCGGCCGCCGGGTCGGGATCATCAGCAATGCCGGCGGCCCGGCGATCCTGGCCGCCGACGCCTGCGAGAGCGAGGGGCTGCAACTCACGACGCTGAGCGCCGAGACCATGGCCGCGATCCGGGAGATCGTCCCGGACGCCTCCTCCGTGCAGATGCCCGTCGATCTCGGCTCCGGCGTCGGCTGGGAGGCATACGCCGACGTGGTCTCGACCATCGCCCGCAGCGGTGAGATCGACATGCTGATCGCGCTGCGCACCCCGCTGCCCGGCCTCTCCTACGCATCCTTCACCCGCGCGCTGCGCACCGCGTTGCGAGCCGGTCCGGACGAGGACGCGCCCCCGGTCGCGACCGTCGCCGTGATACTCGACCCGCATGGCCCGAGCCGGCCGATCAGCGCCGGTGACCATCGTGTGCCCGTGTTCTCGTTCCCCGAGGACGCCGCCCGCGCCCTCGGCCCGATCGCCCGCTACGCCGAGTGGCGTGCCGAGCCCCACGCCCCGGTCGCCGAAGCCCCTGCCGGGAGCCGGGTGACCGCTCGAGAGGTGGTCGCGCGCACGCTGCGGGCGGCTCCGGAGGGGTGCCGGCTCCCCGAGCCGGACGCGCGGCAGCTGCTCGCTGCGTACGGGATCGGGGTGTTGCCGAGCGTCCTGGCCGATGGTGCGGAGGAGGCTGTCGACGCCGCGGAGTGGGTGGGGTACCCGGTCGTGGTCAAGGTCGCCGACCCGGTCGCGCATCGCACCGACGTCGGGGGCGTACGCGTCGGTCTGCGAAGTCCCGACGAGGTGCGTCTCGCGGCGCACGAGCTTCTCGGCATCGCGGTCGAGCGTCCGGGCCTGATCGTCCAGCGTCAGGTCCCTGCCGGCGTCGAGCTGATCGCCGGCGTCACCCAGGACGAGGTCTTCGGGCCCCTGGTGATGGTGGGGTACGGCGGGGTGTACACCGAGCTGATCGAGGACCGGAGCTTCCGGCTGACGCCGCTCAACCGCGCCGACGCCGCCGCTGCGATCGCGGAGCTGCGCACCGCGCCGCTGCTGGCCGGCTACCGCGGCGCGCCGGCGGCCGACGCCGCCGCCGTCGAGCACCTCCTCGTCTGTCTCGGTCGCCTTGCCGACGATCTTCCGGAGGTCGCCGAGATCGACCTCAATCCCGTGATCGTGCACGAGCGCGGTGTCTCGGTCGTCGACGCGAAGATCCGGCTGCACCCGGCAGCGCAGGCCCCTGACCCGAACGTGAGGCGACTGCGCCCTCCGATCGGGTCGATCGGGTCTGACTGGGACACCTGATGGCGAAGATGCTCGGGTGGAGGACGGTCGGCGGGGGAAGTCTGTCGGCAGGTCAGATCCAGGTCCCCGAGCCCGCTCCCGGGGAGGTCCTGATCGCGGTGGAGGCGTGCGGCGTGTGCCGGACGGACCTGCACGTCGTCGACGGCGATCTTCCCCGCCACCGCAGTCCGGTGGTGCCGGGACACGAGATCGTGGGGCGGGTGCTGGCTCGCGGCGATCACGAGGTGGGTGCGCCGGAGGTCGGCGCCCGGATCGGGGTGCCGTGGTTGCGCTCCACCTGCGGTCGGTGTCGATGGTGCCGGCGCGGCGCCGAGAACCTCTGCGAGCAGTCCCGCTACACCGGGTGGGACGCCGACGGTGGCTATGCCGAGTACGCCGTCGCACCGATCGACTACACCTACCTGATCCCGGAGTCGCTGACCCCGGTCCAGGCAGCGCCGCTGCTGTGCGCAGGGATCATCGGCTATCGGGCGCTGCGCCGTTCGGCGCTCCCACAGGGAGGCCGGCTGGGCCTCTACGGGTTCGGGGCAAGCGCTCATCTGACCGCGCAGATCGCGATCCATCAAGGCGCCGAGGTGCATGTCGTCACCCGCGGTGAGCAGGCGCGCCGGCTGGCGCTCGAGCTCGGCGCGGTCACCGCGGTCGAGCCCGGAGATGTCCTCCCGCCGCTCGACTCGGCGATCGTGTTCGCGCCCGCCGGGGAGGTCGTACGCGAGGCGCTCGCCGGGCTCGAAGCCGGTGGCACCTGTGCGGTCGCCGGTATCCATCTCTCCGACATCCCGCAGCTCGACTACCAGCACGATCTGTTTCGCGAACGCACGCTCACCAGCGTCACCTCGAACACCCGGGCCGACGGCGCAGAGCTCTTCATGCTGGCCAGCCGGCTGGGCCTCCACGCCGAGGTCACTCGCTATCCCATCGGCTACGCCGACCGGGCGATCGCAGACCTCGCCGAGGACCGGGTACGAGGCGTCGCGGTCCTCGAGATGAACGGCCTGACCAGAACCTCGGTGCCGTCATGACCGAGACCGGACCGATGCCGGTGGGGATCGACGGCGAGGCGTACGGAGGGCTGCGGGAGACCCACTCGGGACTCGTCGTGTTCGTCGGGCAGACCGCGTACAAGCTGAAGAAGCCCGTCGACCTGGCGTTCCTGGACTTTCGTGAGCCGGAGGCCAGGCGCCAGGTCTGTCGTCGGGAGCTGGAGCTCAACCGCCGGCTCGCAGCCGACGTGTACGTGGGTCTGACCGAGCTGCCGCTGGCCGACGGTTCCTCCGAGCCCGCGATCGTGATGCGGCGCATGCCCGACGAGCGGCGTCTCGCCACGCTGGTTCGCCGGGGGGAGCCAGTCGTGGGGGAGGTGCGCAGGATCGCGCGGACCGTCGCCGCCTTCCACGCCCGCGCCGAGCGAGGGCCCGAGATCGCTGCCGAGGGTGGCGCGCCGGCGCTCCGGTCGCGCTGGCGGCACAATCTGGACGAGGTCGCCCGGTTCCGAGGCGGGCTTCTCGACGAGGCTCTCGTCGACGAGGTCGACCTGCTCAGCAGCCGCTACATCGACGGCCGCGAGCCGCTGCTCGCCGAGCGGGTCGGCACCGGGCGAGTCGTCGACGGCCACGGCGATCTCCTCGCCGACGACATCTTCTGTCTGCCCGACGGTCCGCGGATCCTCGACTGCCTCGAGTTCGACGACCGCCTGCGCCGTCTCGACGGCCTCGATGACGTCGCCTGCCTGGCGATGGATCTCGAGCGGCTCGGCGGCGCCGGTCTCGCGGCGGAGCTGATGACCGCCTACCGCGAGTTCGGGGCGGACACCTACCCCGAGTCCCTCGCGGACCACTACATCGCCTACCGCGCGTTCATGCGAGCCAAGGTGACCGCCCTGCGTGCCGGGCAGGCGCACACCCGCCACGAGGCGGGCGAGGCGACCGCGGAGGCCGTACGCCTCACGGAGCTCGCCCACGACCACCTGCGCCGCGGAGAGATCAGGCTCATCGCCGTCGGTGGCTCCCCGGGAACCGGGAAGTCGACGCTGGCACGAGGTGTCGCCGATCGGCTCGGCATGGTCGTGCTGAGCAGCGACCGGCTGCGCAAGGAGCTGGCCGGCATCGATCCCGAGCACCACGCGGCGGCCGAGTGGCAGCAGGGCATCTACAGCCCGGCATGGACCGCACGGACCTACACCGAGCTGCTCGAGCGCGCGGCCACGCTGCTCGCCCACGGAGAGTCGGTGGTGCTCGACGCCTCCTGGACGGACCCGGAGCATCGGACCCTCGTCGAGAACGTCGCGCGTGCGACGTACAGCACGTTCACGGTCCTGCGCTGTGATGTCGCTCCCGAGGTCGCGGCCGCCCGGATCGCTGGTCGCACCGACATCTCGGATGCCGACGAGATGGTCGCGGCCAACCTGAGACGAGCCGAACGGCCCTGGCCGGGAGCCGTCACGATCGACACCGGTGGCGCCGTCACCGAGTCGGTGGAGATCGCGATCGCCGCCGTGCTCGGTCAGCGAAGCGATGTGAGGAAGGTGCTGCGATGAGGAACGGACGGGGGCCCGTGGGTCCGGAGAGATCGCCCAGGCCGGTCGAGGAGCTGCTGCTGCGCGGCGGTCCGCTTCCCGAGGCCGCTGCCTACGGTGCGGCGACGTACTTCGCCGACAGCCGGGCGCCTCGGGGCGACCGTCATGTGCGGCTGTGCACCGGCACCGGCTGCTTCGTCGCTTCCGCCGGACGGCACGTCGACGAGGTCGAGGCACCCCCGTCGGGACGAGCCGAGCTCTACGCACGCGAGTGGCTGCCTCCCGGCGAGGAGCCGGACAGCGGCTACCCCTACACCCTCATCACCGGACGCCGGCTCGCCCACTACAACGCCGGCACGATGACCCGGCGCACCCCGAACGTCGAGATCGCTCCGGCCGAGCACCTCGACATCCATCCCGATGACGCCGCACGTCTCGGTCTGGACGAGGGCTCCGGTGTCCGGGTGACCAGCCGGCGCGGATCGGTGCTCGCCCGGGTCCGGCGCACGGAGGACGTCTCGCCCGGTGAGGTCTTCATGAGCTTCCACTTTCCCGACGTGCCCGCAAACGTGCTGACCTCCGAGAACACCGACGAGGTCACCGACTGCCCCGAGTACAAGGTGACGGCGGTTCGACTGGAGCAGGCCGACCGGCCGAGGTCACCGCTGCCGAACGGGTCAGGCGACCGGTGAGGAGTCGACGACCTTGCCGGTGGTCATGAGCTGGACCACGCTGCGGATGTCGAGCTCGGCGGCCGGGCGCACGGCGACGAGGCGACCGAGGTAGAACACCGCGATCCGGTCGGCGACGCGGAAGACATCGTTCATGTTGTGGGAGATCACGATCACCCCGATCCCTCGGACGGCGAGCTGCTGGATCAGGTCGAGCACGACCTCGGTCTGAGCGGTGCCCAGGGCCGCGGTCGGCTCGTCCATGATCACGAGCTTGGCGTGCCAGAGCACTGACTTGGCGATGGCCACCGACTGGCGCTGACCGCCGGAGAGCGAGCCGACGGGTTGCCGCACCGAGCGGATCGTGGTCACGCCGAGTCCACGCAGGGTCTCCCTGGCCGCGCCTTCCATGTCGTCGTCGTCGAGCAGCCCGTGGTGGAGCCGCTCACGCCCGAGGAACATGTTCTGCACGACGTCGAGGTTGTCGCAGAGAGCGAGGTCCTGGTAGACGGTGGCGATGCCGAGATCGGCAGCCTCACGTGGGGTTCGCAGCTCGACCTGCCTGCCTTCCCACAGGATGCGCCCGCTGCTGGGACGGTGGATTCCGGCGACGCACTTGATCAGCACGGACTTGCCGGCGCCGTTGTCACCGGCGAGCGCGGTCACCTGACCGGCGGGGATGTCGAGGGTCACGTCGGTGAGCGCGTGGACGGCCCCGAAGTTCTTGGACAGGTGCTCCAGGCGGAGCAGCGGCTCGGCCATCAGATCACCGCCAGTGTCACGATCACGATCGCCACGATCGTTCCGGCGACTCCCGATGCCGTGATCGCGGCCGCGGGGCTGCCGGCGGAGAAGTCGTGGCCGGGCGTTGCCGCCTCGGGGGCCGTGTGGCGTCGTCGCGCGATGAACAGGCCGGCGCCGACGAGAAGCGCGCCCACCACGAGCATGACGATCGGCGCCGCCAGATCACCGGGGAACAGCTCGATGACGGACGACGGAAGCACGAGCAGGGTGCCGAGCGCGCCGACGGCGAGGAGCAGGAGGTCACGGAAGAGAACCGAGGTCGCGACGACGGCGACCGACGTCGCGAGAGCCAGGACGATGCCGCCGGTGGTGGGGATCGTGGTGAGGGCTCCGGCGAACATCCCGGCGGCCCCGAACACCATGACGAAGCGCCTCGGCTCGAGGACCCCGCCCCAGCCGAGCAGCGACCAGATCAGGGCGGTGCCCCAGGCGGCGAACCCGGGCAGCGCGTCGCCGACGTCGAGCTCGTTGGTGAGAGCCGCGGCGGTCAGGACGAAGCCGACCATGGTGACGAGCTGCTGGAGGAGCGTACGGCCGAGGAACCACAGGCCGGCGGCGTACGCGGCGATGCCGGCGCTGACCAGCAGGAAGACGTGCTTGCCCGCGAGGTCCAGCGCGTCCCCGCCGAGCAGGCCCAGGAACCCGGCGAGCGCGCCGGTCGATACCAGCCACAGGATCGAGCGCAGCCGTTCACCGACCTCGCCGATACGCGCGGGGACGGCGAACCCGGCGGCGAGCAGCACGACGGCGACGCCGCCGACGATGACCAGCCGGGCGGTGGTGCCGATCTGGTCCCAGTACAACGACGCGATCAGGATCGAGGCGACCAGGATGATGACGCCGCCGAGGTAGCCGAGCGCCTCGGTGACGAGCGAGGAACGCTGGTGGGGGCTCTCGTGCGCAGCGGCAGCCCGCTGGACGATCACGTCGCGAGCCATGATCATGGCGGCCTGCTGGCGGGTGATCAGCCGATCAGCCACCCAGCCCTCGACGAGCGACTCGAGCGGAACGGGCTCGTCGGGATTCGGCTTCGCGGGGCGGGAGGCGGGCGTTCGGTGGGCTACGTGAGCAAACATGGTGTGCCCCTTTCTCTTCTTCTTCAGTCTTCGCCGCGTGCGCCGCGCCGCTCAGTGTCGAAGGTCCCAGCGGGCGGGGTAGGAAGCCATCACCAGGCAACGGTTCGGTTCGGCCGGGTCACCCGAGCCCCGCCGCCGAGAGCGGTCCGCCTCCGGAGTGCTCCACGGGAAGGTCCGAGGTGAGCTCGGCGAGACCCTCGCGGGTGAACACCGAGGTGCCCGCGGTCGCGATCATCGCCGCGCTGCAGGCCAGGCCCAGCCGCGCCGCCCGGGGGAGGTCCCAGCCCTGGGTCAGCCCGGCGATGATCCCGGCGACGAGGGCATCACCGGCGCCCACGCCGCTGACCAGGTCGTTGGAGAAGGCGGGGAGCAGCTGCGTACGCGTCGGGGTGATGAGGGCGATGCCCAGGTGGCCGCGGGAGAGTACGACGACGCCTGCGCGCGTGGTCTCCAGGAGCTGCCGAGCCCCCTCCAGCTGTTCCGCGGTCGTCGCGAGCTCCCGCCCCAGGTGCTCCTCCAGCTCGCGCACGCTCGGCTTGATCAGATAGGCGCCGTGCGCCTGCGCGAGGGCGACACCGGAGGCGTCCACGACGAGCCGGGCGCCGACGGCGTCGCTCAGGCACTGCACCCGAGGGACGATGTCGGCGGAGACACCCGGCGGCAGGCTGCCGCTGAGCACGACGTACGCCGCGTGGCGCCCCGCACGCCTCACCGCCTCGAGACACCGGTCCAGGTCGTCGCCGGACAGTGGCGTCCCGGGCAGCACGAAGCGGTACTCCAGTCCGGTGTCCCGCTCGGTCACATGGTGGCTCAGCCGGGTCTCCCCGGGGACGTCGATCGCCTCGAACGGCAGCTGCTCGATCTCGAGCAGTTCGGTGAGGGCCCGCCCGATGTGACCTGCCACGGGGAAGATCGCCAGCGTCGGAACGCCGAGCACGTGCAGCACGCGCGCCACGTTGATCCCACCGCCGCCGGGGTCGATCCGAGGGGCGCTGCACCGCATCTTGCTACCCGGCACGAGCCGAGGTACGGAGAAGGAGTCGTCCAGCGCCGGGTTCAGGGTGATGGTCACGACGTCGGGTGAGGTGAGCATCAGCGGCCCTTCCTGCTGTCGTGCGGGTTCGTCTTCAGGCAACCATCGCCGGCCGGGCACGGCAGGTGGCAGAGGTCCCGGACCGGGTGACCAAGGTCTCGTGAACCCGCCGCCGAGCGACAACAAGACTGTGATCGGAGGGGTGCCGACGGCACCCGACGAAACTCAGGGAGGACAGATGAGCACCATCATCAAGCGCCCGACCAACCCGATCGCGGACCTGCTGGGCTGGTTGGAGACCGAGTCGACGGCGATGCGTTCGTTCGGGACGGCGCCCTACATCAGGGTGGAGGACTTCGTCGAGGACGGCAGCTACGTCGTCCGCGCGGAGATGCCCGGGGTCGACCCGGACAAGGACATCCAGATCGACGTGGCCGGCGACCTCATGACGATCCGGGGTGAGCGCCGCGAGGAGGAGCACGACCGCAACCGGCGCGAGCTGCACTACGGGTCCTTCGAGCGCACGCTTCCGCTGCCCAGCGGTGCCAAGGCCGAGGAGGTCCGTGCCACCTACACCAACGGTGTGCTGGAGGTCCGGGTGCCGTACGCGGTCGAGGAGCCGAAGACCACACGCGTCGCCATCGAGCACAACGGGAGCTGATTCGGTGCGATCCGACGGATCATCACAGGCAGTGTCCGAGCTGGAGCGGCGCGCCGCCACCGTGTGGGCGGTGGACGTGTTCCTCGACCATGACGAGAGCACGGTGCACGCCGTGGCCAAGCTCTACGCCGAAGGCCGGCCGGCACTGGTCGGCACCGGCGCCGCCGGCCTGTGCCCCGGTCAGGATCTCGCGGTCGGTGAGCGACTCGCGGCGAGCCGCGCTCTGGAGCGGCTCGCCGCCGGGCTGCTCATCGACGCACGTCACGAGGTCGACGAGCCGGAGCCGTCGGGTCGCGAGGGATTCGCACATCGCGCACGCCCGCCGCGGTCCGCGCCGAGGATGCTCGTCGGCGCCGACCGGCCGCTGCGGCGCACGCCGGCGATCGACTGGGCGGTGGCGCACACGGAGCCGGGCGGACTCGGGATCGAGCTGTGTCATGTCGTCGACGACGCCGGGCCGTCGTGGGAGCGTACGTTGCGTGGTTCGGTCTCGGAGGCCAAGGACGAGATGACCGAGCTGCTCGACGAGGTGCATCAGGAGCACCCGAGCGCGAACCTGACCTCCTCGGTCCTGGTCGGTTCCGAGAGCGCCCTGCTGGCCCGCTCGCGAGACCGGGAGCTGGTCGTCCTCGGGCGCGCGGACGCGGACGGCACCGACGGCTCCTACGTCGGCGCGACGGCGATGACCATCGCCCAGAACGCTGAGGTGCCGATCGTGGTCGTGCCGTCCGGCTGGTCGCCACACCCCGATTCCGCGGGACCGGTGATGGTGGCGATCGACGCGCTCGAGCCGCACCTGGAGGCGGTCGAGTTCGCACTGGCGTACGCGCACTGGCGCGGTCTCCCGCTCCTCGCCGTCTCGGCGTGGGACACGCCGGCAACGTCCGGTACGCCGATGCTGCTCAACAGCGAGGAGGAGTGGATGGAGCGGATCGCCGACGGCTTGGACGCCGCGGTGAGCCCGCTGCGCGCGCTCTATCCGGACGTCGCGGTCAGCCAGCGCTCGCCTCACGGCCCGCCCGCGGACGTGATCCTCGGTCTTGCCGAGAAGGCGTCCTTGCTCGTGGTCGGCCGGCCGGGTCACGGCCGGCACTGGCGGATGCCGTTGGGCTCGGTGAGCCGGCGCCTGTTGCACCGTGCGGCCGTCCCGGTCGCGGTCGTACCGACCGACTGGCACGCCCTGGCCAGTGCCATGCCCCGTCATCTGCCCGGCTGATCGGCCGGCTGATCGCCCGGCCGGGCGCCCGACGGGGCGCCCGGCCGGGTCAGGACGAGGCCGCGCTCTCGTGGTGGAGGATGTCGTCGACGGCACGTCGTGGGGTCGGCGGCAGCAGAGCCTGGTGGCGCTGCGGCCAGCCGATCCGTACGAGCACCTGCGGGCAGGAGTTGTCACCGAGCAGGTCGTGCTGCAGCGTACGCCGGGTGGACCCGATCTCGATGGGCTGCGTGTAGGGCACCAGGGCCAGGCCCGAGGTGGTGCACGAGAGCCAGATCGCGTCCAGCGCCTCGCCAGCGCGAAGCCAGGAGAGCGGGTCGTCCGAGGCGGTCGCCAGGACGAGCCATTCCTCGGCGGACGCGCCGGTATCGCCGTAGTCGTCGGCGAGCGTCCCGCCCGGGAACCGGGAGTAGGAGGAGGGGTCGCTGCCGGCAGCGAGCAGGCTGGACTCCGGGATGCCGTCCTCGGTGCCCCCGCGGGTCCAGGAGTAGAGCTCGGCGAGGTAGGCCTCGTCGGTCGACTGGTGGGCGCGAGCGGTCTCCAGCGCCGACAGCACCACCGGACGGAGATGGTCGGGGACCGTGGTGGCCACGACGGCGTGGTCACGGACCAGCTCGGCGAGATGGTCGAGGCGTTCGCGCGGGACCGGCCAGGACGAGACCAGGCGCCGGTCGGTGTGGCGCTGCTCGATGGCCGCGAGCCTGCCGAGGTCGGCGGTGTCGGGTTCGCGCGGCGTGAACGTCACGACCGCCAGCAGATCGGTGCGGCCGCCTTCGGGGGTGCGGTGCACCGTGCACGCCCACCCGGTGCCGGCGGCGGCCACGACGAGCTCGTGGAGCGCCGCACCGCAGCTCATCACCAGGTCACGTTCGTTGGGGTCCGCGTGGAGGAGCTTGCGGTGCGGGTCGGCCCGGAGGAGCAGCATCTGGTCTCGTACGGCCCAGGCCCATGGCTGGGTGTTGTGGACCGACGGCGCACGCGATGCCAGCCCCAGGATCGCTCGCAGGGTCGGTTCGTCGGGAAGGGTCGACATCTCAGACCACCACCTGTCGCATCAGCTGGTGGCCGAGGTCGGCGGCCCAGTCGCCGGCGCGGGCCTCTTCGTCGGTGCCCAGGGGTCCTTCCACGCCGCGGACGTAGAAGCTCACCGACGGGGCGACGTCGTAGCCACGGCGCCGCAGCAGGTGGGCCGCGTGCTTGGCGGCAGAGCCGGGGAGATGACGCATCGCCCGCGCCCGGGTGTCGAACACGGCGATGCGCACCGAGTCCGCGTCGCGGTCCTCGAGCTCCTCGAGCCACTCCCGGATCCCGCGGGCCTCGACCTCTGCCGGAGCGCCTTGCAGCACCGCGTCGGCTCGCGTGCTCGGCCTGCTCATGCCGAGTGCGTGCGTCGGAGCTCCGATCACGACCAGGTCATGGGCACGGAGCACGTCGGCGCCGGCCAGTGCCACCGGGATCACCTTGACCTCCATCCCGCCGCGCCGAAGGGCATTGGCGACGGAGGTCGCGAGGGTGGCGGTGTTGCCGAACATCGACTCGTAGACGACGGCTGCTCGCATCTGGTTCACGTCCTTTCCTGTGCGCCACGCCCCCTGCGTGGTGCCGATGACACCAGCCTCGGCCGAACGGACGTGACCGGGCAGTGGCACACGTCCCCGACCCGAGGACCTAGGTCCGATGCAGTCGCCCGGTGGGGCGCAGAGGCTGGTGGCATGAACTCACACGAATCCCCGGTGGTGCTCGAGGGGCAGCTCGACCCCCGCACCAGTCGCGCGCTGTGGCTGGTCAAGTGGCTCCTGCTGATCCCGCACTACATCATCCTGTTGTTCCTCTGGATCGCCTTCACCGTGCTCAGCGTGGTCGCCTGGTTCGCGATCCTGTTCACCGGCCGCTACCCGCGGGCGATCTTCGACTTCAACCTCGGTGTGCTGCGCTGGACCTGGCGGGTGGACTTCTACGGCTACGCCGCGCTCGGCACCGACGCGTACCCGCCGTTCACCCTCGAGGACGTCGCCGACTACCCGGCTCGCCTCCACATCGCCTACCCCGAGCGGCTATCGCGCGGTCTGGTCCTGGTGAAGTCGTGGCTGCTGGCGATCCCGCACCTGCTGGTCCTCGGCTTCTTCGTGGGTGGTGGGCTGTACGTCACGCAGGCCAGCAACGACCCCGACACCTGGACCTGGGGGAGCGGGATCGTCGGGCTCCTGGTCCTCTTCGCCGGCGTCGCGATGCTCTTCGGGCGCGGCTATCCGCGAGGCATCTTCGACCTGGTCCTCGGGATGGACAGATGGGCGGCGCGGGTCGCGGCGTACGTCTTCCTGATGACCGACAGCTATCCGCCTTTCCGGCTCGACCAGGGTGGGAGCGAGCCGGTCGCCCCGGTGTCGCCGGAACCTTCGGCCCCCGCCGGGGCCGAAGCAACGCCGCCGGTCACCGAGTATCCCGTCGGAACCGGACAGCAGTGATCGAGACCTCGCAAGCCCGGCGAGGGACCTTGGTCCTCGTCGCACGGGTCAGACGTGCATTGGCAGGCGTCGTTCTCGGCCGTAGGTTGGTCTGGTGACCGAATCAGCAGCGCCCGAGGGCGCATCAGAGCCCATCCGGGTCTTTCTGCTCGACGACCATGAAGTGATCCGCCGGGGGATCAAGGACCTCCTCGAGGACGAGGACGACATCATCGTCGTCGGGGAGTCCGGACTCGCCGAAGAGGCCCGTCGACGGATTCCGGCCATGCGACCGCACGTCGCGATCCTCGACGGCCGGCTCCCCGACGGGTCCGGCATCGACGTCTGCCGTGACATCCGCTCCGTGGACCCGAGCATCGCCGCACTGATCCTGACCTCCTTCGACGACGACGACGCGCTGTTCTCCGCGATCATGGCGGGGGCTGCGGGCTACCTCCTCAAGCAGATCCGCAGCGGCGACCTCGTCGAGACCGTGCGCCAGGTCGCCGCGGGCAAGTCGATGCTGGACCCGGCGGTCACCGCACAGGTGCTGGAGCGCATCCGCAGCGGGCCCAAGACCAACTCGGTCTTCGAGAACCTCACCAACCACGAGCGCCGGATCCTCGAGCTCATCGGCGAGGGTCTGACGAACCGGCAGATCGGCAAGGAGATGCATCTGGCCGAGAAGACGGTGAAGAACTACGTCTCCTCCCTGCTCGCCAAGCTCGGCCTGGAGAGCAGGACCCAGGCGGCGATTCTGGTCACCAAGACATTGCAGGGTTGATAGGTTGGAGGCGTACCACTCGTTCGATGGGGAGGGTCGATGTGGGACGTACGCCACCACCCCGGCAACGCCACGCACCAGATGACACGGCAGAGACAGCGCTGCGCAGCACACCGCTCGACGAGCTGCTGACCGAAGTCCTCGACAGGGTCACCGACGCTCGAGACGAGCAGGTGCGCTGGCGGCTGCTGCTCGACGCCATCGTGACGATGGGTGCGGGCCTCTCGATCGACGACCTGCTGGACCGGATCGTCGAGGTCGCCCAGGCGCTGGCCGGGGCGAAGTACGCAGCGCTCGGCGTCCTGGCCAGCGGCGGCGAGCGACGGCTGCGCCTGTTCATCACCCGAGGTCTTTCCGCCGAGCAGCAGCTCCGGATCGGAGACCTGCCCACCGGCCACGGCCTGCTCGGGCTGCTGATCGACCACCCCGAGCCGGTCCGCCTGCAGGACATCAACGAGCACCCGGTCTCCTACGGGTTTCCCAAGCATCATCCGCCGATGCGGTCCTTCCTCGGTGTGCCCGTGCGCATCGGCGAGAAGGTGTTCGGCAACCTTTACCTCACCGAGAAGGCCGACGGTGAGGACTTCACCGACCAGGACGAGAACATCGTGGTCGCCCTGGCCGCAGCCGCCGGCGTCGCGATCCAGAACGCCCTGCTGGCCGAGGAGGCCGCCCGTCGCGGACGCTGGCTCGACGCGCGCGCCGAGATCACCAGCGCGCTGATGGGCGACATCGACCGCGCCTCCGCTCTCCAGCTGGTGGTCGACCGGGCCCGCGAGGTCGCCGGCGCCGACGTCGCCTGGATCGTCACCGGTCCGGCCGCTGACCGCCTACGGGTGGAGGTCGTCTCCGGCACCGACGTGGACAACGACGTGCTGAAGCGCGCTCCGCTGCGCGAGTCGGTGGCAGGGCAGGCGATCCGAGAGGGTGTGCCGATGATCGTGGAGGAGATCGCGGGCGCTGCCGAGGGCGGAAGTGCGGCAGCGGTCATCGACCTGAGCGACATCGGCCCGGGCGTGCTCGTGCCGCTGGGCCGCACCGACCCGTCCGAGGAGATGAACGCCGTCGGTGCGCTCGCGCTGGCTTGGAGACGAGAGAACGCCGAGCAGGCGCAAGACGTCGACCTCGCGGTCGCCGACGCCTTCGCCGGACAGGTGGCGGTGGCCATCCGGCTGGCGCAGAGCCGTGAGGAGCGTCAGCGGCTGGCCGTCTACGACGACCGCGACCGGATCGGCCGCGACCTGCACGACATCGTGATCCAGCGGCTCTTCGTCATCGGTCTGCGACTCCAGGGCGGCCTCAACCTGGCCGACCACCCGAAGCTGCGGGCCCGACTGGACCAGGCCGTCGAGGACATCGACGAGACGATCCGCGACCTCCGGCGGGCGGTCTTCGAGCTCGGCACTCCCGATCACAGCGGGGACATCCAGTCGCAGGTCACCGAGCTGGTCAACCGGGCCGCGACCTCGCTCAAGTTCCGTCCGAAGCTCGCCTTCGAAGGCCCGATCCGGCTGAGGACGCCTCCCGAGGTGGCCAAGGACGTGGTCGCGGTGCTCGGCGAGGCGCTGTCGAACACGGCCCGCCACGCGCGCGCCAGCGAGGTCGACGTGTCGCTGACGGTGGGCACCGAGCTCGTGCTCCGGGTCCGCGACGACGGGGTGGGAATCCCCGACGCCGCGGTGGAGAGCGGCCTGGCCAACATGCGCCACCGCGCCGAGGCGCACGGCGGTCGGTGCACCGTCGAGAAGGCGAAGCCGAAAGGGACCGTCGTCGAATGGTCGGTGCCGTTGAGCTGAGGGCTCAGGCGCCGCTGAGGTCGGCCTCGTCGCCGATCATCAGGACCTTCATCGCTCCGGTCTCCTTGGCATCGGCGAAGATGTCGTACGCCTCCTGGATCTCCCCCAGGCCGAACCGGTGGGTCACCAGGTCGGGCAGCGCGAGCCGCCTCGCGGCGAGCATGGACAGGAGCATCGGCGTCGAGCTGGTGTCGACCAGGCCGGTGGTGATGGTGACGTCGCGGTCCCACAGCGACTCGAGGCTCAGGACGGCGCTGCGACCGTGCACACCCACGTTGGCGACCCGGCCGCACGGTCGGACGAGCTCGGCGCACAGCTCGAAGGTCTCGGGCACACCGACCGCCTCGATGGCGACATCGACGCCATCTGAGGTGTTGCTCCGGACCCAGGCGCGTGCCTCCTCGGCACTGGTCACGGTGACATCGGCGCCGTAGACCTCGGCGGTCTTGCGCCGGGCCGGGGCCGGGTCCACCACGACGATCCGCAGCGGGCTGTAGAGCCGAGCGGTCGCGATCGCGGCGAGCCCGATGGGGCCGGCTCCGACGATCAGCACGGTGTCGCCCGGGGCGACCCGGCCCTTGCGCACCCCGACCTCGTACGAGGTCGGCAGGATGTCGGCGAGCAGGACGGCGGTCTCGTCGTCGACCTCACGCGGCAGGTGGTGCATCGAGTGGTCGGCGAACGGCACTCGGACACGTTCGGCCTGGGTGCCGTTGATCAGATGGCCGAGCACCCAGCCGCCGCCCCCGGTGCACCGGCCGTAGCTGCCGGTCCGGCAGTAGCGGCAGCGTCCGCAGCTGCTGATGCAGGAGATCAGCACCCGGTCGCCCGGTTCGAAGTCGCGTACGCCGGGGCCGGTCTGCTCGACCACCCCGACCGCCTCGTGGCCGAGCACGGTCCCGGGCGCCACGCTCGGGACGTCGCCCTTGAGGATGTGCAGGTCGGTGCCGCAGATCGTGACGGCGTCGACGCGGACGATCGCGTCCTCGGAATCGGTGATGACGGGGTCGGGGACCTCGGTCCACTTCCGGGATCCGGGGCCGTCGTAGACGAGTGCTTTCATCGTTTCCTCCTCGGTCTGGTTGCGTCGATCCTCGGCGGCTCCCGGTGCGTGGAGGAGTGCCATCGGCCACCGGGCGAGGGGACTTGGTCCTGGTGCCGGGCGCGGCGGGGGAGTCTCGTGCGAAGGTGCTGCCATGGACGTACGCCAGGTGATGCCGTCGTGGAGCCGCGGCTACCAGCGGCGCTGGCTGTGGCCGGACGTGCTCGCCGGCGTGACGATCACCGCCTACCTGGTCCCTCAGGTGATGGCGTACGCCGAGCTGGCCGGCCTGCCGCCCGAGACCGGCCTGTGGGCCTGCGTCGGGGCGATGCTCGTCTACGGCCTGCTGGGTACGTCCCGGCTGCTCTCGGTGGGCCCGGAGTCGACCACGGCGCTGATGACCGCAGCCGCGATCGGGGCCACCCCCGGTGCGGCGCGCGATCCGGCCGGGTTCGCGGCGACGCTCGCGCTGGTGGTGGCGGCGATCTGCGTCGCGGGCTGGCTCGCCCGGGTCTCGGTGCTCGCCGAGCTCTTCTCCCGGCCGGTGCTGGTCGGCTACATGGCCGGCATCGCCGCGCTGATGGTCGTCTCCCAGCTCGACAACCTCACCGGCGTCCGGATCGAGGGCGACAACGTGCTGACCGAGCTCGCCAGCTTCGTTCGCAACCTCGACCAGGTGCACCTCCCGACCCTGCTGCTCAGTGTCGGCGCGGCCGCTGCGATGATTCTCGGCTCCGTCCTCGCTCCGCGGGCGCCGGTCGCGCTGCTCGGCATGCTCGCCGCCACCGGACTGGCCGCGCTGCTCGGCGACGGGCACGGGCTCCGTCTCGTCGGCGAGATCTCGATCCGGCCACCGGCGCCCGGGTTGCCGGACCTGGAGCTGGGCAGCATCATCGCGATGCTGGCCCCGGCGCTCGGGGTCGCTTTCGTCGGCTACACCGACAACATCCTCACCGGGCGTGCCTTCGCGGGCCGCGACGAGCGCGTGGACGCGCGCCGGGAGCTGCTGGCGCTGGGCGGGGCCAACGTGGGCTCCGCACTCCTGCACGGGTTCCCGGTGAGCAGCAGCGGCAGCCGGACCGCCATCGGTCATGCCGTCGGCGGGCGCACCCAGCTGACCTCGTACGTCACCGCAGCCACGACCGTGGCGGCGGTGCTGTTCCTGGCGCCGGTCCTGGAGGCCTTCCCCGAGGCGGCGCTCGGCGCGGTCGTCGTCTATGCGGCCACCAAGCTGGTCGAGGTGGGCGAGCTGCGCCGGTTCGCCCGGTTCCGACGCAGCGAGCTCGTGCTGGCGCTGGTCGCGACGGTGGCGGTGCTCGCCGCCGGGGTGATGTGGGGCGTGCTGATCGCGGTCGGGCTCTCCGTGCTCGACCTGCTGCGCCGGGTCGCGCACCCGCACGATGCGGTCCTGGGCCTCGTGCCTGGCCTGGCCGGCATGCACGACGTGGACGACTACCCCGACGCCGAGGAGGTGCCGGGACTGCTCGTCTACCGCTACGACTCGCCCCTCTTCTTCGCCAACGCGGAGGACTTCCGCACCCGCGCGCTCGCGGCCGTCGACGCTGCCGAACGGCCGGTGGAGTGGTTCCTGCTGAACGTCGAGGCCAACGTCGAGGTGGACATCACCGCGGTCGACGCGCTCGAGTCGCTGCGCAGGGCGCTGGCCGACCGCGGCGTCGTGCTCGCGATCGCCCGGATCAAGCAGGACCTCCGCGAGTCGCTCGCTCCCTCCGGGATCCTGGACAGGATCGGAGAGGAGCGCCTCTTCCCCACTCTCCCCACGGCCGTGGAGGCGTACCGCCGTCGCGAGCGGTGACCTCACGGACCAAGGTCCTCGGGGTGGGGCCCCGACGTCCCTGCCCTCCCGCGGCCCGGCGGATGAGAGTGGAGCCTGGGAGCGGCCGGACGTGCCGCGCCCAGGAGGAGACGACATGTCCGAGAACAACCGGATCCTGGTCGGGATCGACGGGGGAGAGGGCGGACGGGCGGCGATCGCCTACGCTGCCGCCGAGGCCGGACTCGACGACGCCGACCTCTGGCTCATGCACGTGAGCCTGAGCGAGCCCGCTGACGTGATCCATCCCTACCCGTGGCTCTCGCAGGACAGCCGGAACTCCGGGATGCAGGTGTTGCGGAAGGCCGCGGACGAGGCAGCCACCTACGTGGGCGCCGACCATGTCAGCGGGACCCTTCTGGAGGGCCGGACCGTCCCCGGACTCGTCCACGCCGCCGCGAAGGCACGCCTGGTGGTGCTCGGCGACGACCGCAAGCACGGCCTGGAGCACATCGTGACGGGCTCGATCACGCACCGGGTCGCGGGACACGCGCCGGTCCCGGTCGTCGTGGTCCCGAGCGACTGGTCGGGGGAGCAACCCGCTCGCCGGGTCGTGGTCGCGGTCAAGGACTGCGAGAGCTCGGCAGGACTGATCGCTCAGGGCCTGAGGCACGCGGCGGACCGTGACGCGGAGCTGGTCGTGATCCACGCCTGGCAGCTGGACACCGTCTACGACGACATGACGCTGTCGCACCTGGATGTGACCGAGTGGGAGAAGTCCGCCCGTCGCGCCCTCGACGAGGGACTCGGCCGTGCCCGCCGCCGGGAGCCGCGCGCGTCCGGTGTGGAGGTCAGCGTCGACGTCCGCCACGGGCAGCCCGCTCGGGTGATCGTGAACGCGGCGGCGAACGCCGATCTCCTGGTCATCGGCCGTCGTCGCCACTCGTTCCCGCTGGGTCGCCTGGGCAGCACGGGTCGTGCGCTGCTGCGCGAGAGCCGCTGCCCGGTCGAGATCCAGCCTCCCGTTCCCGACGTCATCACCATCGACGACCTCGTCCTCGAGCACGAGGGCCGGATCGAGAAGGCCGAGGAGGCACCCGCCCTCTGACATCCGGAGGCGGAGAACGAGGGAGACGGCGATGGCGACCACGGTGATCGAGATCGAGCGGAAGTACGACGTGGACGAGCACGTGCCGCTTCCCGACCTGATCGGTCTGCCCGATGCCACCCGGGTCGACCCGCAGACGCCCTTCACGTTGTCGGCGACCTACTACGACACCGAGGATCTCGACCTGATCCGGGCCGGGATCACGCTGCGCCGCCGCACCGGTGGCGAGGACGCGGGCTGGCATCTCAAGCTCCCGGTCGGCGGGGATCGACACGAGCTGCAGGTGCCTCTCGACGGCGTGAGCGAGGAGCCACCGCCGGAGCTGACGGGGATCCTGCGCGGTGTGGTGCGCGACCGGCCGCTCATCCGTGTCGGGGCGGTCGACACCCGACGTACGTCGACGCTGCTTCGGGCAGCCGACGGTCGCCTGCTCGCCGAGGTGTCCGACGACCGGGTGACCGCGCGGCGCCTCGGCGCCGATCGGCGCGAGCCCGAGGACTGGCGGGAGTGGGAGGTCGAGTTCGACGTGGAGCGCGACGGGCTCGCCGACGAGCTCGAGCGCCGCCTGCTGGCCGCCGGCGCACAGCCGTCGGCACGGCGCGCGAAGCTGGCTCGGATCCTCACCGCACCCGCGCCGGTCGATGCCGCCGGCGTCGCCCCGAAGCCGAAGCACGCGACCGCGGGAGAGGTGCTGGCTCCGTACCTTGCGACGCAGGTGGCCGAGCTCGCCCGGCTCGATCCCCTGGTCCGGGCCGACGTCCCCGACGCGGTCCACAGGATGCGCGTGGCCGGCCGCCGGGTCCGTGCCGTCCTGGGCACCTATCGCGGCTTGTTCGACCGTGCGCGAACCGCACCGCTGCGGGTCGAGGTCAAGTGGTTGGTCGACGAGCTCGGCCGTCCCCGAGACCTGGAGGTCCTGCGCGATCGTCTCGATCTTCTGCTGAACGGGGAGGACTCGCGGATCGGTGCCGACATCGTCGCCGAGCACGAGGCCGCGCACCGTGCGGCGGTCGAGGCGATGACCTCTCCCCGATACTTCTCGCTCGTCGACTCGCTGCACGACCTCGTCGAGAGGCCGCCGTGGTCCCCGAGGGCAGGCAGGCCCGCGCGCAAGCAGCTGCGAGCCGCGCTCCTCCAGGACATCCGCCGCCTGCAACGTGCGGTGACCGAGGCGGCGCGGACCAGCGAGGACCACGACCGCGCGCTGCGTCTGCACGACGTGCGCAAGGCCGCCAAGCGGATCCGTTACTCGGTCGAGGCGGTCGTGCCGGTCTTCGGCGCGGGGGCCGAGCGGTTTGCCGCCGACCTCGCCGATCTGCAGGACATCCTGGGAGACCATCACGACGCCGTCGTCGCTCACCGCGAGGTTCGGCGCATCGCCGAACGTCGTCCCGAGCTCCCGGTCGCCTCGGCGTTGTCCGAGCTCGACGCTGCCACGGCAGCCGGTGAGCGCGCGTACGACCGTATGGTGCGCCGGCTGTCGAAGCCGAAGTCGCTGCGCTGGCTGCGATGATCCGCGACCCGGTATGGCAGCGGCTGCACCGAGCGGGTGCGGTCTCGGCCGGCCTGGCCGTGGTCCTGTACGTCGCGGCCCTGGTGATCTTCGCCGTCGTGGCGCCGCCGCCGACGGCAGGTGGCGCGGCCATGCTCGAGTACGTCGACGCCCATCGAACGGTCTACATCGTGCGCCAGGTGCTATGGCTGACTCCGAGTCTGCTGCTGATGGTGGTCTTCCTCGCCCTCGCGGTGGCGCTGCGGCACCTGGACAAGAGCTTCGCCGCGATCGCAGGGATGATCTCGGTCGCCTCCTGGGCCGTGTCGTCGGCCTGGCCGACGACGGGTGACGGTTCGTTGGCCATGGTGCTGCTGAGCGACGAGTACGCTGCCGCCCCGACGAGCGCGGCTCAGGCGCCCTTCGTCGCGGGGGCGGAGGTTCTGATCGCGCTCAACGACGTGCCCGCCGTGATCGGGGTGCTTCAGACCCTCGGCCTGTTGCTGATCTCCCTGCTGATGCTGAAGGGAGAGTCCTGGCGTGGCCTGGCATGGCTCGGCGTGTCGACGGGCGCCATCGGGATCGTCTCGGAGGTGCTCCGCCCCGTCCTCGGCTGGGCGTACGCGCTCTACGGGGTGCTGCTGTTCGTCTGGCTGATCTGGACGGCGATCGCGTTGTGGCGACTGTCGACGGGCAAACCGAGAATCGGAGGAGCGTCGGATGGACTATGAGATCACTCGGTCGGACGAGCCGGGGCATCACCTCGCGGTGACGCGGTTCACGGCAGAGGCAGCCGAGATCGGCACGAAGATGGCCGCCGCGTTCGGCACGTTCTTCGGCTACCTCGGCCACCACGGCATCGAGCCGCTGGGCCCGCCGATGGCGTACTACGTGATGGGCGACGGGACCTTCGAGGTGCGCCTCGGCTGCGCGGTGGGTGGCCCGATCACGGACGCGGAGATTCTCGAACCGTTCGATGTCCCCGCCGCGACGACGCTGTCGACGGTGCACGTCGGCACCTATGACGAGCTACCCCAGGCGTACGACGCTCTCCGGGTCCGCGCGAGCGAGCTCGGCCTCCGGCTCGACCCGGTGCACATGTGGGAGGAGTACCTGACCGGCCCCGAGGTCCCACCCGAGGAGCAGCGCACCGTGATCCACTGGCCGGTCGACCCCGAGGTCTGACCTCGGCACCGCTCAGGACAGGAGTACGCCGCCGTCCACCACGATCTGGGTGCCGGTCATGTAGGAGGACAGGTCGGAGGCGAGGAAGAGCGCGGCGCGTCCGATGTCGTCCGGCTCCCCGAAGCGACCCATCGGGATCCGGGCGGTGAACCGCTCGATCAGCTCCGCCATGTCGACGCCCTTGGGCAGCTGCGCACCCTCCTGCGCATTCCTGACCCCGGGAGTGGCGATGCCGCCGGGAGCGATCGCGTTCACCCAGATGCCGTGGGGAGCCAGCTCGAGCGCGACGTTCTTCGTGAAGCCCCACTCACCGTGCTTCGAGGCGTCGTAGTGAGCGAGGCCGGCGGAGGACGGGTGCAGCGCGTCGACGGAGGTGACGTTGATGATCCGGCCGCCCTGCCCGCGTTCGATCATCCGCTCGGCCACCAGCTTCGTGCACAGGAAGACGCCGTTCAGGTTGATGTCGAGCACGCGCCGGAAGTCGTCGGCCGTCATGTTCATGACCAGGATGTTGGGATAGATCCCGGCGTTGTTGACCAGGATGTCGATCGCGTCGTACGCGTCGATGACCGTGTCGACCATCTGCCGGACGCTCGTCTCGTCGGAGACGTCGACGGTCACGGGCATCGCCTCGAAGCCGTCGGCGACCAGCTGTTTCGCAGCTGATGCGGCGGCTTCCTCCTCGATGTCAGCCACGGCCACCCGTGCGCCCGCCTCCGCGAGCCGGTAGGCGATGCCGAGACCGATCCCCATCGCGCCACCGGTGACGACGGCGGTCTTTCCTCTCAGGGTGATCAGGTCGTCGATCGGTCGCAGCTCCTGCTTCATCGTGCACTCCCTCTGTTTCTGTTCAGGTCGGTGTATGCCTCGACACTGGGCCCGAGCTGACGGGCGCTGCGAGTGGCCAACGACTGGGGGAGCCGGGGCCTTGGTCCCTCACCGACGGGATCGTCGCCCCTTCGCAGGGCGCGCGCCGGTGGGAAGAGTGACTCTCATGAGACGTTGGGTCTGGTGCGTGGTGGCCGGCATGGTCGGCGTTGGTGGTCTGGTCGCGCTCATGTCGTGGTCGGTGGCGGCGACGGTCGCCTGGTGGCTGGCGGGCTGGCTGGTCGCGGTGGCGCTGTGGGTATGTCAGTGGCCCGAGAAGCAGCCGATCCAGTGGCGTGTGGTGCTCCTCAGGAGCCTGCCGTGGCCGACGGTCCCGCTGGCCGCCGGAGGGCTCGTCGTGGCGCTCGGAGTCGTGACCGCCCTACTGGTGTCGGCGATGGGGCTGGCGGCGGCGTGGGAGGCGGGATGGCTCGACCGACGCGTCCGGGAGGCGGAGCCGCGGGTGAAGACCCCCCGGAGGGCCGGGCGGCGTGCTCGGGCCGGCGACGGCGTCGCACCGGCCGCAGTGATCGGTCCACGGGTCGTGGATCCGGCCGAGGCGGTCCTGGAGATCCCCGACGAGGTGACCGACTCAGATCTGTGCATGGCCTGGCGCTCGAGCTATGTCGCCCTCGACCGGGCCGCCGACCCGGCCGAGAAGCTGCGGGCCGTGCAGATCAGAGAGGTGCTCCTCGACGAGCTCGGGCGCCGCGACGCGCCGGGCCTGGAGGCGTGGTTCCGCTCGGGGGCCCGCGCAGCAGGTTGGCCGGACCGCTATCTCCGGAGCGTACGGCCGCAGCAGCGTCGAGGAGCGTGCTGAGCCGGGACGGCCAGGGACCTTCGCCCCGACCTGTTCGACCTACTGCCCTGGCCCGCACGAGCGCCGGCGGGGTTCGCTGGTGACCACCTGGAGCGACGGATCGCGCGTGGGAGGCGACATGACCGCAACCTCGAGTCCTGGCTCGCCGGACGTAGCGGGCCAAGGGCTTATGGACCGACCCGTCCGGCCGATACCGCCGCTCGAGCCCAGGGTCGTGGTCGGCGTGGACGGCTCCGAGCCCAACCGGGCCGCGGTGGCCTACGCGATCGCCGAAGCGGCGGCCTCGGGCCGGCCGCTCGTCCCGGTCGGCGCCGTTCAGCATCTGGTACGGCACGCCGAGGACGCCTTGGACGGGCGCCACTGGTCCGTGCTGGCCGAGATCGAGCGCCAGGTCGCAGCCGAGCATCCCGAGGTGAGCACGGTGCCGCTGATCGAGTTCGACCATCCGGTACCGGCGCTGCTGGGGTACGCGGACGTGGAGGATCTGCTGGTCGTCGGGAAGCGCGGCCTCGGGGGCGCCCGCCGCTTGCTGGTCGGGTCGACGGCGATGCGGGTCGCCGGACGCTCGCTCGGGACCGTGGTGGTCGTACCGCCGGGATGGAGCACCGCCGAGCATCAGGGCGAGCCGGTCATCGTGGGTGTCGACCCGGACAGTCACTGCGAGCCGGTGCTGCACGTCGGGTTCGAGCGGGCCTTGCGCGACCGGGTCGAGCTGGTCGTGCTGCACGCGGTCAACCTTCGTCCGGTGCTCATCTGGGACCCGACCGTCAACGCACCGCTCGTACGCGACGGCCAGGAGCACAGCAGCGTGGACCTGGAGTCGGTGGTCAAGCCGTTGCGCGAGAAGTATCCGCGGGTCCGGGTCACCATCGAACGAGACCGTGGCCGCGCAGCCGGAATCCTCCTGGCGAGGTCGATCGGCGCACAGCTGATCGTGCTCGGACGACGTCACGACGGGCGCGGCACCTGGGGCCTCGGACCGGTCGCGCGCGAGGTGATCCACCACGCAGAGGTTCCGGTCGCTGTGGTTCCCTGCCCGGCCGATCGCGACGACCGTGATCGCTGAGCGGGCGCGGTCATGGACCTTGATCCCGACGTGTCCGGACCATGGCCTCTCCTGGTGTCTCGTCGGTGAAGGTTGGCTGGAGATGTCCGAGAGAGCGAACCGGAGGATCTCTGTCATGTCTGCCTCTTCGATCAGCAGGTGCCGACGGCGGCACCCGCGTGGAGCGCTGCGATGACGCGCGAGCATGACCGGGCGAAGGTCGTGGTCGGCGTCGACGGTTCCGAGCGCAACCTGGCCGCGATCGACTACGCCGTGAGCTCAGCGCTGACGACGAGCCGGCCGCTGATGCTGGTCGGGGTGGTCGACGTCGGCGTCCCGGAACAGCCGGAGGCCGCTGCGGCGCCGGGCCATGAATGGGTGCTCCTGGAAGACCTCCGCGATCGCCTGCTGGCGGAGCATCCGCGACTGAGCGTGCGTACGCTCGTCCGGTTCGGCCACCCGGTGTCCGCGTTGCTGGCGAGCATCGGTGAGGACGACCTGCTCGTCGTCGGGAAGCGCGGGATGGGCCCGTCCCGCAGCATGCGCATCGGGACCACCGCGCTCCGGCTCGCCGCCCGCGCGTCGTCGCCGATGGTGGTCGTTCCTCCGGCGTGGAGGGCAGGGTCCCGCCACACCGGCGCCATCGTCGTCGGTGTCGATCCGGCGGCGGACGAATCGGAGTCGCTCCGGCTGGCCTTCCTGGAGGCGGTGCGGTCGCAGGCTCCGTTGCACGTCGTGTCCGCAGTGGACCTGCGGCCGATGCTCGTCTGGGACAAGGTCCTCGGTGCCCCGCTCTACCGGCAGTGGGAGCAACGCAGTCTGGCGTCGCTGCAGGAGCTGGTCGACCCGTTCCGAGACGAGTTTCCCGGCGTGGCGGTCACCGTCGTGCGCGACCACGGCCACGCCGCCGACGTGTTGACCGACCGTGCCGGAGACCCCCAGCTGATCGTGCTGGGCCGAGACCATCACAACGGTGACTCCATCGGGTTGGGCGCGGTGGCGCGGGAGGTGCTCAACATCGCCGACGTCCCGGTGCTGGTGGTTCCCGTCACTCGGTCCAAGGACCGCGACCGATCGGTACCGATGTCGACCACCGCGTCGGTCCCAAGCCTCCGGGAGCCGGCCACATAGGGGGTTGGCCGGAGCCGGGGAAGACGCCTGGTGGGGGAGGATTACGCATCAGCCCCCACCAGGCGGTTCCTCGATCGAGCGCGCCGGCCCTGGGCCTGTCGGCAGGAGGCCGGATGATCGCCTGCGCCGTGGACCAAGGTCCCGGAGGTCGGCACCGATGCCCCTGTCCTCGGCATCGCGGTTCCCGTGAGAGTCGGAGCGGGCCGGGCCGGAGGTGCCCGTGCCGAAGGAGGGTGGACATGTCCGAGACAGCACGGATCCTGGTCGGCATCGACGGCGGGGAAGGTGGTCGGGCGGCGCTCAGATATGCGGCTGCCGAGGCCGAGCGCAGGGGGGACGAGCTGTGGCTGGTCCACCTGGTGCCGCCTCCGACCGTCCCCGGGGTCATCGACCCGTACGTCGGGCAGACAGCTATCAGCCACGACCGTGAGATCGGGGCAGGACTGCTGGAGAGGGCGGCGAAGGAGGCGATGACCCTGGTGCCGGCCGACCGCGTCACCTCGACGCTGGTGCGCGGTGACGCCGCCGACGGACTCGTCCAGATGGCGGCGGCGACGCGGCTCGTCGTGCTCGGCGGCCAGCACCGCTCCGTCGTCGAGCGGATCTTCACCGGCTCGGTGGTCAACCGGGTCGCCGGGCACGCACCCGTCGCGGTCACCGTCGTCCCGGAGGTGTGGCCCTCGGGCGCGGGCGCCGACCGTGTCGTCGTCGCGGTCAAGGACTGCGACGACGCCGCCGGGCTGGTCGCGCGGGCGATGAGCGAAGCCGCCGACCGCGGTGCCGAGCTGGTCATCCTGCACGTGTGGCAGGTGCCCACCCCGTACGACGGCTTGTCCATCTCGCCGCGCGAGCTGACCGAGTGGGATGCCGCGCTCCGCAAGGAGCTCGAGCAGACGCTCGACCGGGCCCGAAACCACCGGTCAGCACCAGAGGTGCTGGTCGAGACTCGTGTCGAGGTGCGCCGGGGTCAGCCGGCGCAGGTGATCGCCGCCGCCGCGGCCGAGTCCGACCTGCTGGTCATCGGCCGACGTCGGCACGCGTTCCCTGCCGGTCGCCTGGGGAGCACCGGCCGGGCGCTGCTGCGGGAGAGCCGCTGTCCCGTCGAGGTGCTGCCTCCGGTGCTCGACATCGTCGAGACGGACGAGGCCTCGGCGTCGCGGCCGGCGGAGATGGCCGGCTCGTGACGCACGGTCGACCGTCCCGTCGCCCCGGGGACGAAGGGCCTGCCGCGCGCGGACCCCGTTCCCTCGCTGCGACGGGGGCGGCGGCGGTTGGCTGAAGGTGTCCGGCCAAGACGGGCCGGCGCGACCGATGGAGGGATCATGACCTCAATCTCGACACCCGGCTCCACGACGACGCTGCCCGGGCACTTCCCGTTGCCCGCTGCGCGGCTGCTCGCGACGCTGCGGATCGCCTTCGGGCTCACGTTCCTGTGGGCCTTCTTCGACAAGCTGCTCGCACTGGGCTTCCACACCGGTGCCATCACCAACGAGGCCGGCACCCGTACCGGCATCGACTTCTTCGCCGAGGACGCCGCCTGGATCAACGGCGGCAGCCCCACCGAGGGCTACCTGTCCAACGTGCCCGAGAACAACTGGCTGCAGGGCATGTGGAACGACATGGCCGGTCAGTGGTGGGTCGACGGGCTGTTCATGCTCGGCCTGCTGGGAGTGGGGCTCACGCTCACGTTCGGCGTCGGGATGCGGGTCGGCGCCATCGCCGGCGCGGCGATGTACGCGCTGATGTGGTTCGCCAGCTTCCCGCTCGAGAACAACCCGATCATCGACGAGCACCTGCTCGGTGCGCTCACCGTGGGCGTCCTGGCGATGACGTACGCCGGTGACACCTGGGGCTTCGGCAAGCAGTGGGCCCGCAGGCCGGTCGTCATGCACCACCCGTGGCTGCGGTGACCCGCGCCGAGCCGTGAGCCGTATCCAACCCCGGACAGTGAAGGTCTGAACATGAGCTACACACGTACGTTCGGGGAGGTCGGCATCGCCGATGTCCCCCTGGTCGGCGGCAAGAACGCCTCTCTCGGTGAGATGTATCGCCGCCTTCACGACCGCGACATCCGCGTGCCCGACGGGTTCGCCGTCACGGCCGACGGCTATCGCCACTTCCTGCGTGCCTCGGGCACCGACTCGGCTCTCGCGACGGTCTTCGCCGACCTCGATGTCGACGACCGCGAGAACCTCGCCGAGCGGGCCGCCCGGGCACGCAGTCTGCTGCTCTCCACGGAGCTGCCCCTGGACCTGGCCGACGAGATCCGGGCGGGCTACCAGGCCCTTCGGGAGGAGTACGGCAGTGACGTCACGCTCGCGGTCCGGTCCTCCGCCACGGCCGAGGACCTGCCGGACGCGAGCTTCGCCGGTCAGCACGAGTCGTTCCTCCACATCCAGGGCGAGGAGGCGCTGCTCGACGCCGTGCACCGCTGCTTCGCCTCGATCTTCACCGACCGGGCGGTCGACTACCGCGCCCGGCACGGTTACGACCAGCTCTCGGTGGCGCTGTCGGTCGGAGTGATGAAGATGGTGCGCTCCGA
Organism: Nocardioides sp. NBC_00368; assembly: GCF_036090055.1. Taxonomy (NCBI): domain Bacteria; kingdom Bacillati; phylum Actinomycetota; class Actinomycetes; order Propionibacteriales; family Nocardioidaceae; genus Nocardioides; species Nocardioides sp. NBC_00368. Next base: position 1,690,156 of record NZ_CP107970.1, on the reverse strand, counting down.
CATCGCCTGCTCCGGGGTCTCGTTCACGCTCGACACCGAGTCGGGCTTCCGGGACGTCGTCTTCGTGACCGGCTCCTACGGCCTCGGGGAGAACGTCGTCCAGGGGCTGGTCGAGCCCGACGAGTTCTACGTGCACAAACCGACGTACGCAGCCGGCCACCGTGCCGTGCTGAGCCGCCGCCTGGGGAGCAAGGCGGTGCGGATGGTGCTGGGGGAGACGGCGCTGGTGGGGCCGGTGCAGAACGAGCCCACACCGCCGGAGGACCGCGGCCGCTACTGCCTCACCGACGAGGAGGTGCTCGAGCTGGCCGGCGCGGCGATGACCATCGAGCGCCACTACGGCAAGCCCATGGACATCGAGTGGGCCAAGGACGGCACCGACGGTCTGCTGTACGTCGTCCAGGCACGCCCCGAGACGGTCGCTGCCCGGCGACGGCCGACCGCGACGACCCGGTACGTGGTCGAGGCGCACGGCGACCTGATCACGACCGGCCGTGCCGTCGGTGCGAGGGTCGCGGCGGGCCGCGCCCGGATCGTCCGCGGGATCGAGGACGACGGCGGCTTCGCCCCCGGCGACGTGCTGGTCGCGCCCAGCACCAGTCCCGACTGGGAGCCCCTGATGAAGATCGCCTCCGCGGTCGTCACCGAGCACGGCGGCCGCACCTGTCACGCCGCCATCGTCGCCCGCGAGCTGGGCATCCCGGCCGTGGTCGGCACCGGCGACGCGACCAGCACGATCACCGAGGGCGAGGAGGTCACCGTCTCCTGCGCCGAGGGCGACGAGGGCCACGTCTATCGCGGGCTCGCCGACTTCCACGCGAACGACGTCGCCACCACGCTGACGACGCGTCCACGGACGCACGTCATGCTCAACCTCGGCAACCCCGGGATCGCGTTCGAGTCGTCCTTCCTGCCCAACGACGGGGTCGGCCTGGCCCGGATGGAGTTCATTCTCGCCGAGCACGTGCGGGTTCACCCGCTCGCCGCTCTCCATCCCGAGCGCATCACCGATGCCGGGCAGCGCGCGGAGGTCGAGCGCCTCGTCGGCGAGGACGGTGCGGCGTACGTCGTCGAGCGGCTGGCCGAGGGCATCGGCACCATCGCCGCCGCCTTTCACCCCAAGCCCGTCGTCGTGCGGCTCTCCGACTTCAAGACCAACGAGTACGCCACCCTCCTCGGCGGATCGGCCTTCGAGCCCGGCGAGGCCAACCCCATGCTCGGCTTCCGCGGTGCCGCCCGCTACGCGCACCCGGCCTACACCGAGGGATTCGCCCTCGAGTGCGCCGCGCTGCGCCGGGTCCGGGAGGAGATGGGTCTGGACAACGTCGTCGTGATGGTGCCGTTCGTGCGCCGCCTCGACGAGGCCGATCGCGTGCTGGCGCGGATGGCCGAGCTCGGTCTGCGGCGCGGCGAGCACGGCCTGAAGGTCTTTGCGATGTGTGAGATCCCCGCGAACGTCATCCTGGTCGACGAGTTCGCCGAGCGGTTCGACGGGTTCTCCATCGGAAGCAACGACCTGACCCAGCTCACCCTCGGCGTCGACCGCGACAGCGAGCTGGTCGCCTTCGACTACGACGAGCGCGACCCGGCGGTGCAACGGATGATCGCCCTCGCCGTCGAGGGCTGCCGGCGCAACGGCATCCACTCCGGCATCTGCGGCCAGGCGCCCTCCGACCATCCGGAGGTCGTCCGTGTCCTGGTCGGACTCGGGATCGACTCGATCAGCGTCACCCCGGACTCGGTGGTCGCCGTGACGCAGACGGTCCTCGCGGCCGAGGAGGAGTCGTGATGAGCGACCAAAGGCCTTTGGCCGGGGCCGACGGTCCCTGTCGCGGGAGGGCCCTGCAGAGCGACGCTGGAGCCATGGCTGAAGTAATCAAGGGAACCAGGAACATCGTCCTGGCAGGAGTCGACGGCACCGAGGCCGGGATCGCCGCCGCCCGCTACGCCGCCGCGGAGGCGGTCCGATCGAGCTCCGCGTTGCACCTGGTCTACGTGGTCGACCCGTACGCGCCGCCGCTGCCGACCTGGCCGCCGGCCCACACCGACCCCGACTCGAGGATGGGCAAGCTCGGCCGCGCGATCCTCGCCGAGGCGGAGGAGGCCGTGGCGAACAGCGGCGCGGTCGTGAGCACGTACCTGCTGCTGGGGAAGCCGTCGGCGGTGCTGGCCCAGGAGGCGGCCAAAGCACGTCTCCTCGTGCTCGGTGACCAGCCACGTGCCCGGCTCGACCGGATCATCACCTCCTCGATCATCGGCCCGGTCGCGGCCCACTCGCCGGTGCCCATGGTCGTCGTCCCGGCGGCCTGGCCCCGGGAGGGCTCGCCGCACGAGATCGTCGTGGGGGTCCATGACGCGGCCACATCCATCGCCCTCGTACGCCGCGGGCTGGAGGTGGCGGCCGCGCGCGGCGCCGGGCTGCGCCTCCTGCACGCGTGGCACACGTTCGGGGCGTACCAGGACTACCTCACCGTCGGGAGCGAAGAGCACCAGTGGACGGAGCGGGCCGAGCGGGAGCTCGGCGTCGCCCTCGAGGCGGCTCGGGCCGAGTGCGGCCCGGAGGCGGCAGCGGTCGACGCCCATGTCGAGGTGGTGCACGCCCAGACGGCCTTCGCACTGGTGGAGGCCTCGCGCCGGGCCGAGCTCCTGATCCTGGGTCGTGCCCGCGACTTCCTCGGCTTCGGACACCTGGGCGGCACCGCCCGGGCTGTGCTCCGTGAGAGCACCTGTCCGGTCGAGATCGACCCGCACGTGGCCCCGGCGTTCGAGGGGGGCGCCGGGGCCACGGACGGCCCCACCACAGCGAACAACCGGTCGGCCGGAGCCGGACGACGGTGATGAAGGAGACGACGATGTACCTCGCAGCACGATGGTTCCCCGGTCACCTGACCGATATGGACCGCGCCGAGTGCCTGGACCTGCTGGACCGCTATGAGGTCGGCCGGGTCGCCTTCGGTGACCCGGACGGGCCGCTGGTCCTGCCGGTCAACCACGTCATGGCGGGTGACCGGATCGTGTTCCGCACGGCCCCGCGCACCGCGATCTCCAACCATGTCGGCACCGGGCCGGTGTCCTACCAGATCGACGAGTTCGACACCTACACCTCCTCGGGCTGGAGCGTGCTGGCTCGCGGTACCGCGAAGTTCGTCGACGGCGTCTGGCTCAAGGCGCACGACCTCGACCCGGAGCCATGGGCCAACGGCCACAGGACCTTGTTCGTCTGCATCACGCCGACCGAGATCACCGGCCGGCGCGTGGTGCCGACCTGAGCAGCACGTGGCAGTCGAGCCGAGCCGAAGGAGTCGAGATGACATACGCAGCGATCCCCGAGGGCGCCGTCCTGGTCGGCGTCGAGAACTGGCCGGAAGCGACCGAGAGCGTGTCCTGGGCGGCCGAGCAGGCGTTCCGGGACGGGCGCGACATGTGCCTGTTCCACGTCGTCTCCGCCTCGACCCTGGACACCCCGCCCGGGTTCCGGGCGGGTGCGCCCTCGGAGCCCGAGCAGGACTACGGCGCGACGGTGCTGGCGAGCGCCAGCCGTTACGCCAACCGCCGCCTCGACGAGCTCTCCAGGGCTCCCGGGTTCGTCGGTTTCCGGCGTCCGGAGGTGAGCGTTGAGATGGAGGCCGGGTCCGTGGCACACGTGCTGGACGCCGCCTCCGCCCGCGCGTCGATGCTGGTGCTCGGGTCGCGGGGGAGAGGTCCGATCCGCAGCCGGATCCTCGGCTCGGTCAGCAGGTCGACCGTCAAGGACGCGCGCTGCCCGGTGGTCGTGCTGCGCCCCGGCGGCGGAGGTGTGGGCCGAGGCGTGCTCGTCGGCATCGACGGGACCGGTGGCTCGATCCCCGCCCTCGAGTTCGCCTTCGACCAGGCCGCCCAGCGCAACCTGCCGGTCACGGTGCTGTACTGCTACCACGCAGGCGGCTCGGACGGCACGGACGACGACCGGGCCCTGGTCTCGGAGTGCGTCGCAGGGCTCCGGGAGCGCTACCCGGATCTGAACCCGCGCCTGCGGATCCACTCCGGAGGTCTCGCCCACGTGCTCGCCGAGCAGTCCCGGACCATGCACATGGTCGTGACCGGCGGCCCCGGCGCGGTGGCCGGACATCTCCTGGACCATGCGCACAGCGTGGTCGCGGTGGTGCCGTCCACCTACTCGCGCGACTCGCGCGCCGACACCACGCCTCCGGCCACCGCCGTCTGAGCGCGTCGATCCGGCGGCTGCGCGGCGAGGGCGCGGCGGAGCCGGGCGACGGGACCGGGGCTGTCGATGCCGACGGCCCCCACCTCGTGTCCGTCGCGCCGATAGACGATGAAGCCGGGCCCGCGCTCCTCCTCGTCGGCCGCCGTCGTCTCCCCGACGATCTGGATCCGGCGGCCGTGCCAGGTCGACCAGGCGAACGGGACGGAGGAGAACACCTCACCGGCCCCGGCGGCATTGGCGCCGGCCACCCGGCCCTGCTCGCCGGCGGCGGTCCAGTGCTCGTGGCGCTCGCCGTCGACGCACGCCACGTCGCCCGCGGCCCAGACCCCGGGAGCGCTCGTCGCCAGCGTGCGGTCGCAGAGAACGCCGGCGGTGCCTACGTCCAGGGCGACGTTGCTGCCGGCAAGCCACGCCGTCGCCGGGCGGGCGCCGATGCCCAGGACGACGGCATCGGCGGTCAAGGTCTCACCGGTGCTCAGCTCGACCGCGTCGAGGCCACGGTCGGAGGTGCGTACGCCGGACACGGTGGTCCTGGTGAGCAGCCGGACGCCGGCCTCGGCATGCAGCTCCATCAGTTGCCCGGCGGCACGCGGACCGACCGCCCGCTCCAGCGGCCGGCCGCTCGCCTCCAGGACGGTGACCTCGATGCCGCGGGCGCGGGCCGCCGAGGCGATCTCGGAGCCGATGAAGCCGGCCCCGACGATCATCACCCGGCGTGAGCGGGCCAGCGAGTGGCGTACCTCGAGCGCGTCGTCGTAGCTGCGGAGCACGTGGACACCGGGGAGACCGGTCAGCCCGGGCAGCGTCGTCGCGGTGCTGCCGGTGGCGATGACGAGCGCGTCGTAGCCGAGCTCCCCGGCGCTGGTGGCCACCGTGCGGCGCTCGGCGTCGAGGCCGTGGACCCGCACCCCGGCGAGATGCTGGACCCGCAGCTCCTCGATCACCTCGCTCGACCGCAGCACCGGCACGGCCGGCTGCTCCTCGCCGGAGAGCGCCGCCTTCGACAGGGGTGGCCGGTCGTAGGGCGGGTGCGGCTCGTCGCCGACGATCGTGATCGGTCCGGTCCAGCCGGCTTGCCGTGCGCCCTCGACCGCACGGAGACCGGCCAGGCCGGCTCCGACGACCAGGAGATGACGGTCGTGGTCGGAGGACATGCTCATTCCTTCAGGCGGAGGGCGGAGACCGGGCAGGAGTCGACGGCGGCCTTGACGTACGCACGGTCCGGGTCGGGCACCTCGTCGCTGAGCACCTCGACGAGGCCGTCGTCGCCGATCTGGAAGTAGGTGTCGGCCTGGGCCTCGCACATGCCGATGCCCTCGCACACCGTCTTGTCCGCTTCGATGGCACTCACAGTGTGGACTCCTTCAGCGGGATGAAGTCGACCTTCTCGCGTACGCCGCAGTCCGGGCAGCACCAGTCGTCGGGGATGTCTCGCCAGGCGGTGCCGGCGGCAAAGCCCTCCAGTTCGTTGCCGGCCGCGACCTCGTAGACGTAGCCGCATCCCGGGCACCGGCCGGCGGCGACCTCGTCGTCGAAGGTCTGCCGGGTGACGTCGTCGAGCGCCCCGATCTCCTCGTGACCAGGATCGGCGGGAGGCGGGAACTTCGCGAGCAGCTTGTCGAGCCGGCCGGGACGTACGTTGGCCAGCCGGACGTCGCCGTCGAAGTGCGCGACCACGCGCCTGTCCATCACCCGGCGCCACAGCGGCGGGATCAGGGCCAGGACGATCATCCCGGCGTAGCCGGTCGGCAGGACCGGGGACTCGCGATAGTCACGCAGCGTCTGGTAGCGCCGGGTCGGGTTGGCATGGTGGTCGCTGTGCCGTTGCAGGTGGTAGAGGAGCACGTTGGTGGCGATGTTGTTGGAGTTCCACGAATGCATCGGCAGCACCCGCTCGTAGCGCCCGGATGTGGTCTTCTGCCGCAGCATCCCGTAGTGCTCCAGGTAGTTGACGATCTCCAGCAGGGAGAACCCGATGACGGCCTGGAGGATCAGGTAGGGCAGGATCCCGACGCCCAGCCAGAGCGTCATCGCGGTCCACAGGGCCACGCTCATCAACCAGGCGTTGAGGACGTCGTTGCCGAGGTGGAACGGGTGAGTGCCCTTGCGCCGGTAGCGCTTGGCCTCCAGCCCCCAGGCGCTCTCGAGCGACCCGAGCACGGTGCGGAACCAGAACCCGTAGAGGCTCTCGCCCATCCGGGAGGAGGCCGGGTCCTCCGGTGTCGCGACGCGTACGTGGTGGCCGCGGTTGTGCTCGATGTAGAAGTGTCCGTAGAAGCTCTGCGCGAGCGCGATCTTGGACAGCCAGCGCTCGTGGCTCTCCTTCTTGTGGCCGAGCTCGTGGGCGGTGTTGATGCCGATGCCGCCGATGAACCCGATGGTGAGGGCCAGGCCGATCTTGTGCGCCAACGGCCAGTCCTGGGTCGCGATCAGATACATCGCGAAGGCGAACCCGGCGTACTGGATCGGAAGGAACGCGAAGGTGATGTAGCGGTAGTACCTGTCCTCCTCGAGCTCCTCGATGATGTCGTCGGGCGGGTTGGAGCGGTCCAGACCCGCCGCGAAGTCGATGGCCGGGACCACGAGGAGGACGACGATCGGCCCCGTCCACAGGAAGGCGCCCCACCCGGTCAGGACGTAGCCACCCACGGCGATGAAGGCGAACGACGGGACCACGAGGCCGAGGAGCCACAGATAGCGCTTCCGGTCGCGCCACCTCTCGGTGGAGCCCCTGTCGACGGTGCCGCTGGCGCCGAGTGTCATCTGTTGCCTCCTGTGATGCCGGTTACGTCTCTTGTCAGAATGGACGTAGGCAGCCACCGGAGTCTTTGGTCGATCAGGCCGAATCCCTCACGAGTTCCTGTGCATTTTCACAGTCGGGTTCGCGAGGAAGGCGTCGTGGTAGTCGAGCGCCAGCAGCAGGTCGCCGGCCCGTTCGCGCAACGGGCGTCCCAGGAGCCGCTCGGCCTGGGCCACGCGGTAGCGGATGGTGTTCTTGTGGACGCCGAGCCGTTCGGCGAGTCTGTCGGCCGTCTCTGCCGAGGTGAGCACCTCGCGTACGGTCTCGCGGAGCCGGCTTTGGGGCGGGTCGGCCAGACCGCGCAGGGTCGTGCGGGCGAACCGCTCGGCGGCGTCTTGGTCCTGGGAGACGAGGACCAGGGCGGCCACGTCGTCGTAGGCCGTCACCGGTTCGTGCCGTCCTGGCGCCAGTGCGACCCGCTGGGCTGCCTGTGCGTCCAGATGCGCCGCGACGAAGCCGTCCAGACCGCTTCCGCCGACGCCCATCGTCACCCGGACGGCCGTCGGGTCGATCCCGGTGTCGGTCACGGCGTCCGGCAGGTCGCCCAGCGCCAGCCAGGCCCACACGTCCCTGCCGCCGGGGCGGACCAGCACCGACCGGACATGGCCCGCGCGGCGGGTCACGGCGTTGAGGGCCGGCTCCAGCTGCTCGATGGAGTCGGCGGTGAGGGCGTGCGCGACCAGAGCGACGTGGCCGGGGATGTTGACCGGATGACCGGCGAGCGCGGCGGAAAGCTCGGCAGGGGAGACGCTCCGGGTGTCCAGCGCCTCCGAGACCACCTCGAACCGACGGGCGTCCCCACGTTGCCGGATCCGGTTCGTCTCGTTCTGGTGGATCAGCACGGACTGCTCGACCGAGGAGCCGAACCAGACGTTGGCCTTCGTCCAGAACCAGACCAGCAGGGCCTCGTGGTCGAGGTCGTCAGGTGCCTGCCTGACGACCTGCACCGCGAAGTCCCAGCTGGCCTCCTGCGCTCGCTGATAGACCTTGAGCAGCAGCGGGAGGCCGATATGGCGGCGGGCGGCCTCGAGTGCCACGGCCTGCGCCGACGGGACCAGCTCGAACGGGGCCTCCGGCAAGGTGATGCGGTCGAGGAAGGCGTACCAGTGCTGCTCGACGGCCTCAAGGATCAGCGGTCTGAGGTCGGCGACGTCGACCTCGCCGTCGGCGAGGATCGCGTCGGCGGTCGCCGCGGCCCAGCGGGCCACCTCCTCGGGCCGGCGTTGGTCCTCGGCGAATGCCGCCAACCAGGCACTGATCTCGGTCATCGCCTCCACCCCTCTCGCCCGCGTGGGCTTCGGGCAGTTTACAAAAGCCGGTCCCGCGTCCGTGGCTCGGAGACGACGCTCAGATGTCCATCCGCAGCACCGCGCCGGGCCAGGGCTCGGCCTGCCCGGTGTCGACGGTGAACCGTCGCTCGAGCGTGAACCCGAACCGCTCGTAGACGCCGACCAGCGCCTGGTCGTCGCCGGCGTAGCAGTCGAGCCTCATCTGCTCCACACCCCGGTGCCGGGCGATCTCGACGGCGTCGTCGACCAGCACCCGGCCGATCCCGGAACCGGTCCGCTCGCGGTCGGTGACCAGGAGCTGCAGGTAGAGCTCGGGGATCGGTGCGGGCTCGACGTACGGCAGTGGCTCGTCGGCCAGCACGCAGACCCCGACGACCTCTCCGTCCTCCTCCGCGATCCGCGCGATCCGCTCGGACAGCATCTGCCGGATCTGCTCGACCCGGGCCTCGACCGAGGAGAACGGCTCCGCGCCCCACTGCCCGGTGCGACCCTGCGAGGCGAGCCAGGCGACGGCGGCGTCGAGGAGGCTCATGGCGGCGGGGAGGTCGCTGACGGAACCGTCTCTGAGGTGCATGGACGGAACCTGTCACGACCGCGATCGCCTGTCGAACGCTTTCAGGCGTGTCGCGGACGAGAGGAATTCGTGGTCATCCGTCGAAGCGGCGCGAAACCAGATAGGAAGGGACCACGGTGCCGTGCGGCAGCCGGTCGTTCGCCTCGGAGGACCGGAACGCGTCGATGGCCAGAGCGGCGAAGCGGCGCGCCGCCGGGACGGTACGGGCGGCAGGGGTGGCGGCGAGGCCGCGGCCGGCGAGGAGGACGAGGACGAGATCGTCGATGACGAAGTCGCGTCGGAGCCTGCCGTCGGCCTTGGCACGCCGGGCGAGATCGGTGAGCTTTGCGAGGGCAGCGGTGCGATGTTCGGTGAACGAGTCGCGCGGCTTCTCCGCCATGAAGGCGTCGACGAACCCCTGGTTCCCGACGTTGAGCACGCTGATCCGCTCGATGACCGAGGAGAAGCCACGCCACGGATCAGGGTCGGCGCAGCCGTCGTCCACGATCTTTTCGCATGCGCGCAGCTCGTCGGCGAAGACGGCGTCGAGGAGCGCCTGCCGAGTGGGAAAGCGACGGTAGAGCGTCGCCGGCCCGACTCCGGCGCGCCGCGCGACGTCGCGCATGGTGACCTCCAGCCCGCGCTCGGCGTAGAGCGACCTGGCCGCCGCGAGGATCCTGTTGCGGTTGTCCCGGGCGTCGGAGCGGAGCTTGTGAGGCAACGTCTCGGACATGTCTCTCACTTTCTGGAAGTGGACGCAGGCGTCCGTTAGCTTCGCCAGCGTACGCCTCACACGAGCCAGACGGAGATGACGAATGAGAGCAGTGCGGGTCGAGCGGTTCGGGGATCCCGGCGGAATGGTGGTGACCGAGGTCGGCGTGCCGACGCCGGGGGCGGACGAGATGGTGATCGAGACCGAGGCGATCGGCGTCGGCGGGGTCGATGCCGTCATCCGACGGGGGACCATCACCGGCATGGGGTTCGAGCCGGGGCTGGTCCCCGGCAGCGAGGTCGCGGGCACGGTGACGGCAGTCGGCGCAGGTGTGGACGCATCGTGGGTCGGGCGCCGGGTCTGGGCGTTCACGCTGCTCGGCGGCTACGCCGAGCGTGCCCTCGCCCGGGCCGAGCACGTCAGCCCCCTGCCCGAGAACATCGCCCCGGTGGATGCTGTGACGATCGGTAGCTCCGGTCCCGTGGCTCACTTCGCGCTCGCCCACGCCCACTTCGCGCCGGGAGAGTCCGTGCTCGTACGCGGCGCCGCCGGGAGCATCGGTATCGCCGCCGTCGAGATCGCGGCACGTCGCGGCGCGAGCGCTGTCGCGGTGACCACCTCCTCGCCCGAACGGGGCGAACGCCTGCATGAGCTCGGTGCGACCCATGTGCTCGACCGCTCCGGGCACGGCACCCAGGACGCTCCGGCCGCCTATGACGTGATCGTCGACATCGTCGGGGGTCCGGAGACGCCGGACTTCGTCGATCGCCTCGCGCCCAACGGCCGCTTCGTGGTGGTCGGCGCGGTCGCGGGGATGCCGCCCACGGACGTCTCCGCGCGGCTGATCGGCGCCTTCCAGCAGTCCCGCAGCTTCGCCACGTTCAGCCTCGACACCATCCCGGTCCCGGCCCGCGACGTCGTCCGTACCGAGCAGTTCGCCGCGCTCGGCCGAGGTGACCTGCATGCGGTCGTTCATGACGTACTGCCCCTCGAGAAGGCCGCCGAAGCGCACCGACAGATGGACGACGGCACGGTGTTCGGGCGGATCGTGCTGGTTCCCTGACCCAGAGGGGGCTGCACCGAGCGCGTTCCGGGTCGACGCGATGGTCACGGGAACCGCCGTGCCTCCGCGGCGCGACGAGCGCGTATGACGGAGGCACGGCGGAGACGGTCAGCGGGTGATCCTCAGGCCTCGGCCCGGACCCTGCCGCCGATGGCGTGATCGATGCTGGCGCGACCGGGACCGGCGACGGCGAGGGCGATCGCGATGGCCGAGACGACCGCGACCAGCTCCCAGCCGCCCTGGTCGACGAACACACCGGAGCTGCGGTGGGCGAACCAGAACGCGCCGATCATGTCGATGACGACGAGGGCAGCGGCGAGTGGCGTGAGCAGGCCCAGCAGAAGCAGCGCACCCCCGGCGAGCTCGACGAGTGCGGCGAAGGTCGCGGCCGCCTGGGCTGCCGGCACCCCCATCGCCTCGAACGACTGCGCGGTCCCGTCGAGCGTGTAGGTGGCGAACTTCTGCCAGCCGTGGGCGATCAGGACGGTGCCGACGAGGAGCCGGGCGGCGAGCAGGCCCAGGTCGGTGGCGGGAGCAGGGAGCGACTGTCCGAGTTTCATGATGTTCCTTCTCTCGTTGTGCAGGGGTGTTCAGGCGTGAGGTACGCGGGCGGCGACCCACGATGCGAGCTCGTGGAGCGCAGTGGCGGTGATGCCGTGCCCACCGGGGTCGCGGTGCGCCACGGTCGGCGCGCCCGACTCCTCGAGCAGGTAGTGCCAGGTGCGGTCCAGCAGCTCGCGGGGGATGACCTGGTCGGAGTCGCCCTGGGCGACCATGACCGGCAGGTCCGCGAGGCGACCGGCCTCGACGGGGACGCCGGCGTCGAAGGGAAGCGTGCCGTGGAGGACGGCGACGCCGGCGTACCGTCCGGGCTCCCGAAGCGCCAACCCGCCGGCGAACGCGGCGCCGCCGCTGAAGCCGACGAGGACGACCGGACGGCTCTGAGGCGCGATGGCGTCGAGCCACTTCCGGAACCAGCTCATGGTCTCCGCCAGGGAGGCGGCGACCGGGCGGCCGATCCCGCGGTTGGCGAACCAGGCGTACCCGCCGCCCTCGGCGATCGGAGCCCGCACGGCTATGTAGGCTTTCCCTTCGGGAAGGTGCCTGGCCAGCTCGATGATCTCGTGCTCGTGGGAGCCGCGGCCGTGCAGCAGGACGACCAGGGGAGCCTCGGGATCGGTGCTGCCGTGGGTCGCGGTGTGCACTTGGGTGCTCAACGGTCCTCCGTGCGGTTCAGCTCGCCGGCCGTACGGACCCCGCTCCAGCGGGCGACGTCCTTGGCGAGGTCGAGCCGGTCGACGGGAGCGGCGTTCTCGAAGTCGCCCCACTCGGCCCGCGGCAGCATCCACATCACCTCGAACTCGTTGCCGTCGGGGTCGGCGCCGTAGACGCTCTTGGTGGCGCCGTGGCTGGACTCTCCGGTGAAGGCGCCGAGCTCGGCCAGGGTCATCCGCGCCTGCTCCAGCTCGTCGATCGTGTCGACCTGCCAGGCGAGGTGGTAGAGACCGATGGAGCCGCGTGGTCGCGGCGGCTGGGCGCCGACCCCGAACAGGCCGAGGTCGTGGTGGTTGCCCGACCGGCGCAGGCGCAGGAACGCGGCGTCGGCGCGCGGCTCGCGAGCCATGACCGTCATCCCGAACGCAGCCTCGTAGAAGGCGATGCTGCGTTCGAGATCGGCGACGAACAGGACGGCGTGGTTGAGACGTACCGGGTTGACGGTCATCGTGGCCTCCTCGGGTGAGGGTGATCAGGCGACGACGCCGAAGCCGCCGGTCCACGGGATCTGCTCGGCGGCGGCCAGGGAGATCTGCAGGAAGCCGAGCGCCTCGAGCTCGCGGGCCCGCTTGAGCGCACCGGCGTCGACGGCACGGAGGCCGGCGGAGGTGACGACCTCGGACAGCGTCGCTTTGGCGTCGGCGTCGTCGCCGGCGATCTGGACTGCCGTCGCCAGGTCACCGACGGTGCCCTCGGCCAGGGTGGCGGCGAAGGTCGTGTTGAACGCCTTCAGGACGCGGGAGTCCGGCAGCGCCGCGGCGATCTCCGCGGTGGCGGAGCTGTCGGCTGGGACGGTGAGGGAGTCGAAGGTCTCGAAGTCCACCGGGTTGGTGATGTCGACGACGATCTTGCCGGCCAGTTCGGCGCCGCGCTGGCCGAGGACGTCGCCGAGGGCGGGGTAGGGGACGGCGAGGACGACGATGTCGCCGGTCGCGGGGGTGGCGGCGTCCGCCTTGCCGAGCAGCTGGGTCGGGTGCCCGCCGCGCGCGGCGACCGTCGCGATGGCCTGACCCATGTTGCCGGTGCCGATGATCGAGATGTCTGTCATGTCGCACTCCTCAGATGGAAGGTTGTTGCTACAACAAAACTCTCACGGAATGGTTGTAGCGTCAAGTTTTTGGTTGTAGCGACAAGCTCGAGAGCTACCATGGAGCTGTGGACGATGTCTGGCTGGATGACGAGGAGATGGCCGCCTGGCTGCGGCTGATCGCGATCGTGGAGCTGCTGCCCGGGGTGCTCGACTCCCAGCTGCGCCGAGATGCCGGCCTGACCCACTTCGAATACTTCGTCCTGGCGGTGCTGTCCGAGGCCGACGACCGGACGCTGCGGATGACCGCCCTGGCTCATCGCACCAATGCGACCCTGGCGCGGCTCTCGCATGTGGTGCGTCGGCTCGAGGAGCGGGGCCTCGTGGAGCGGTTCCCGTGCCCCGAGGATGCGCGCGCGACGAACGCCCGGCTCACCACCAACGGCTGGGACGCCGTCGTCGCGGCTGCGCCCGGTCATGTCGCCAACGTACGCAGTCACGTGCTCGACGCACTGACCGCGGAGCAGGTCCGGCAGTTGACGGAGGTCGGGGACGCCCTGCTCGCGCGCCTCGACCCGAAGGGCAAGATGACGGCCCTGTATCGGCCTGAGGGGTCGTAGGCGCTGCGGTTCTGTGTCGGCGGGATCGTCGCCTCCCTTGACATGAAACCAAATGGTTTCCTATTGTGGAGCTGTGGAACAGGTGTTTCGAGCTCTTGGTGACCCGACTCGGCGGGCGCTGCTCGACGCCTTGCTCCAGGAGGACGGGCAGACGCTGTCCTCGCTGGTGAGCCGGCATTCCATGACTCGCCCGGCAGTCGCCAAGCACCTGGCGATCCTCGAGGAGGCGGGCCTGGTCGTCGTCGCCCGCAGGGGACGCGAGAAGCACCACTTCCTCAACGTGGTGCCGATCCGCGAGATCCATGACCGCTGGGTGACGAAATACACCGAGACCTGGGCGAGCGGCCTCGCCGACCTGAAACGAGACCTGGAGCGCACGATGGAGAAAGTCTTCGAGATCTACATCCGCACCACCCCGGAGCGACTGTGGGAGGCGATCACCGACCCGCAGATCCGCGCGAAGTATCACTTCGGCGCCGGCGTCCACTCCGACTGGACGCCGGGGTCGGGCTTCACCATGGTGCACCCCGGCTCGGAGCGGCCGCTCGCGGAGGGCGAGAACGTCGTCGTCGAGCCGCCGAGGCGACTCGTGCAGTCGATGCGCACGCTCTGGTCCGACGCTGCCGAGGAGCAGGGCACCACGCGCGTGACCTGGGAGATCGAGCCCGTCGGCGACTCCTGCCGCCTCACCGTGACCCATGACCAGCTGCGCGGCGACGCGCCCCCGGAGCTCTACGGCGGCTGGCCGATGATCCTGTCCGGCCTCAAGACGTGGCTGGAGACGGGGGAGACCCTGACCACCCCGGGATCGCAGATGTACGGACCCAGCTGACCCGCTATCGACGTCATCGACCGAGAGGAACCCTGATGAGCACCATCACCGATATCCGCACCGTCGGCATCACCACCGCCGACCAGGACAAGGCCATCGCCTTCTACCGCGACACCCTGGGCTTCGACGTACGACTCGACGTCGACGGACCGACCCGCTGGATCGAGGTTGCACCCCCGGGTGGCGGTGTCTCGCTCGCTCTCGAGGCCGGGGACCGCCCGGCGGGGGAGATCAGCGAGACCGGGATCCGCTTCACCGTCCCCGACGCGGCCGCCGAGCGGGATGCACTCAGCTCTGGCGGGGTGAGCGTCGGGGAGCTGCTGAGGTGGCCGGGCGTACCGCCGATGTTCACCTTCGACGACCCCGACGGGAACCGCTTCGTGATCATCGAGCAGGCGTCATGAGCACCCCGATCGACAAGACGTTCACCGCGACGCTGACCCGGAGCGGGGCGAAGGGCGGCTGGACCTACGTGGTCACCGACTGGACCGCGGAGTTCTTCGGCACCCGCGGCCTCGTCAGGGTCGCCGGGACGATCGACGCCCACCCCTTCGAGGCCTCCTTCATGGCTCTCGGCGACGGCACCCACAAGCTGCCGCTCAAGGCCGAGCTCCGGGAGGCGCTCGGCAAGTCCGCCGGTGACCCCGTCACGATCCATCTTACCGAACGTCGCTGAGATCGGTCTGGCTCAGGTAGCCCGCGGTGAGCGCGACCATCTCCTCCAGTACGGCCTCGCGAGGGTAGGGCGGTCGGTCGAGCACCCAGCGCAGCGCGACGTTCTCCATGGCCACCACCAGCACCCACGCGGTGAGCTGCGCGTCGGGGCGGGTCCTCGCGACCGCCCCGGCGTGCAGATAGGCGGCGGTGAGGTCGCGTACGCGGGTGACGAGGGCCGCGTGGCGATCCCGGTTGCGGGAGGCAGGGAGCTCTTCGGTCAGGACGCGCAGCAGGGTCGGATCCTGCTCCAGTCCGGCGAGCAGCGCGTCGGCGACCGACCGGATCGCCGCCGTGCCGACGGTGTTCGCCTGGAGGGCGAGCGCCGAGGCGGTGCGCTCGGAGACGTCCTCCCAGTAGCGGCTGATCACGATGTCGAGGATCGAGGCCTTGTCGGAGAAGTACTGGTAGAGCGAGCCGGGACTGATTCCGGCGGCGGCCGCCACCCGGTTGGTCGAGAACGACTCGTAGCCGTCGTCGACCAGCACCTGGCGTCCGGCTGCCAGGATGCGCTCGACCGTCGCCTTCGAGCGGGCCTGGGTGGGTGTCTTGCGCACGCCCCAACACTAGGCAGAACGCGAATTGAAAGCGAGCTCCTGCTCGCATCACGCTGGAGGTATGACCACACTCGCGGAGCAGGGCACCCAACCCACCGGATTCCCCACACGTTTTCGTGAAGGCGAGGCGCGCGGGCGCCGTCTCGGGCGGCCGTTGCGCCTCCTGGGGCGCATCGACGAGGTCGACGAGGAGCTGATGGAGCGGATCGGGCGGGCCTTCTGCGAGCGGGACGAGGCCGGCGCGCGGCTGGCGGAGGCGATCCGGATGCGAGCCGGGACCGCCGGCAAGGTCACGATGACCCAGCTGCGTACGGCCCTGGAGAACGGTGTCGCGGCGGTGGAGTCCCCGCCTCCGGCGCTCGCCGAGTTCTTCGCGCAGGTCGAGGCGACCCCGGAGTGGGTCGACTGGGACCTCGTCGACGAGGGCGGGCGCGTGTTCAACCGACTCGGCCAGAACGCGGCCGACGTGCTCCTGCAGCTCTCGCTGATCAGCGGCTACCGGTTCGGCGGCCCGCCGGACCTTCTCGTGGCCACCGGCGGCCTGACCGGCAGCACCACCCGCCGGCGCCTGGCCGAGACCCAGCACTGGGCGGTGAGCCTGCGCCGGCCCGGTGCGCTCCGACCGCCGGAGCCGGGTTCGGGTTCGAGCTCGGGGGAGGCGTGGCGGCTGACGGTCCACGTACGGGCCATGCATGCGCTGGTCAACGCCGGGTTCGAGCAGCGGTGGGACACCGCCAGATGGGGGCTGCCGATCAACCAGGCCGACCAGGCGGCCACGCTGGGCCTGTTCGACGGCGTGCTCATCATCGGGTGCCGGGCACTGGGCGTGCCCCTCTCGAGGCGGGACGCGCAAGCCCTGATGCATCGGTGGAAGTACGTCGGCTGGCTGATGGGCGTCGACGAGGACTTCCTCGTCGACGACGAGTGGGAGCGGCACCGGATCAACTACCACGTGCTGCTCTCCCAGGCGGAGATCTCCGAGGCCGGACCGCAGCTGGCGCAGGCGGCGGTGGAGGCTCAGCGCGAGCGCCACTACCCGGGCTGGCCGGGACCCTTGCGGCGGGTGCGTGGCTGGTACGAGACGGAGCGGCTCCTCTCGATGCTGACCGTCTTCCTCGGGCCCAGGTCGATGCGCGAGCTCGGTCTGCCGACGAGGCCGCCCTGGGCGCACGCGTACGTGGTGCCGCTGAACCTGGTCAGGTACCGGATCCTCGGCCGGACCGCGAAGGGTCGCGCTCGCCTGGAGAGGCGAGGGGATCGCCATGCCGAGACACTGCTGGCCGGCTACTTCGGCGATGAGCGAGCGGCGGTCGGCAACCTGCCGGAGTGAGCGGGTCAGTCGCGGGTGGCGCCGGGAGGGGCGAGGGCGGCCTGCAGGGTGCCGTCGATCAGTCCGGCGGCGTCGGCAGCCTTCACCTCGCCCCGGTAGACGGCACCGGACGCGGCGTGGAGGACGCTCTGGAGCAGGGTCAGCTGCCACTCGAGCGGCTGGTCGTCGCGGAAGCTGCCGTCGCTGCGGCCACGCTCCATGAGCGGCTTCCAGCGGTCTACCAGACCGACGTGGACCTCTTGGAACCGCTCGTGGGGCATGCTCTGCTCGGCGGCGACGATGAGCGCGCCGTACTGCTGGGTCAGCCGCCAGGACGCCTCGAGGAGCCGGGTCAGGGCCGCGCGGGGATCACCGTCGAGATCGACGGCGGCGAGCGCCTCGTCGGACTGCTGGATCGCCCGCTCGACGACCTGGGTGACCAGCGTGGCCCGGGACTCGAAGTGGCCGTAGAGGGTCACCCGCCCGACGCCCGCCGCCTTGGCGATGTCGGCCACGCTCACGTCGGGATCGCGCGCGAGGCAGGCCGTCGCCGCCTCCATGATCGACTCGATGTTCTTGCGCGCGTCGGCGCGCTTCAGGGTCGTCATCGGCCAGAACCTTCCACGAGATGATGAACATCAGAGTACAGGTTAGGTGCCGCCGGATCGGATCAGGTTCGTTGCCGCGCCGTCCAGACGCACACCACCTTGGCGCGGACGGTGGCGCCGAGGCGGCGGTAGAACCGGATCGCGGCGTCGTTGTCGGGTTGTACGCCCCAGGTGATCGTGAGGCCCTCGGAGCGGGCCGCCAGCTCGCTCATCAGCAGCCGGCCGACGCCCGTGTCTCGATGTCCGGGACGGACGTAGAGGTCGTCGAGAGCGACGATGTCTTCGCCCGACCACAGGTGCAGGCGGCGTACGGCTGAGACGTAGCCCACGGCGTCCCCGTCGATCTCGGCGAGCAGGACGGTGATGTCCGGACGCTCGAGGTAGCCGGCCCACTGCTCGGCGGTCACGGTGACCGAGGCGGACTGCGCCTGGTGGGCGGCGATCTCGCCGATGAGCGTGCGTACGGTCCCAGCGTCGTCGGGGGTGGCTTCGCGGATCACGGTCCGTGATCGGGTCGGTGCGGTCATGGTGGCTCCTAGTCGGTCACGGAGGGAGCGGGGGCGGGGGCGTGGGCATGGCCGTGGTGTGCGTGGCCGGAGTACTCACCGGGGCGCGCGAGCATGGCGGCGAGCATGAGGAGCAGCATCAGGACGTGGCCGAGCAGCATCAGGCCGTCGGCGTCGATGGCCCCCAGCCACAGGAACGGGAACAGGACCACGAATCCTGCGTACATCGCGGCCGACATCTCCACGACCGGGCGCCGGCCGTGTCCGCGAAAGCGCATCCAGGCGGCCATCGGGATCACCATCGTGGTGGCCATGACCAGCGACTCGACGTCGGTGCGATGTGCCCAGGAGTCCGTGGGCAGGCCGGCGGTGGCGAGCATCCAGAGCGGGTAGAGCACCATCATCCCGACGAGCATCGCGATGATCATCTGCAGGTAGTGGAGCGCGAAGGTGAGTGCGCGCGATCTCGCTCGGCGGGTCGTCGTCATGACGCGGTCTCCTGGTGGGTCTCGAGGGTTGCCGAAGGTCGGCCGGGGATGAGCGCTCCGGCGAGGACGGCGGCGAGCGCTGCGATCACGGCTGCGACCAGGTAGGCCCTCTCGAAGCCGGTGGTGGTGCCCTCGACGAGGCTGGCCGCGGCGACGCCCGACATCACCGCGGCGCCCAGCGAGGCGCCCAGCTCGTGGAAGGTGCTCAGGATGCCGGAGGCCACGCCGGCGAGATGAGGTTCGACCTGGCCCAGCGCGGTGGCCGAGGCGACCACGAAGAGGGCCCCGAGACCGGCCGATCCGATGCTGACCGCGATCACGGTCGTGAGGGTGCTCATGCTGATCGCGGGTACGACGAGGCCGGCGCCGGCGATGAGCAACCCGACGACGCCGAGGGGGCGCGCGCCGACGCGACCGATGAACCTGCCGGCCAGCTGTGCGCCGACCATCGTCGCCGCAGCGACGGGCAGGAACAGCAGCCCGGTCGTCAGGGGGCCGTGCCCGGCGGAGCTCTGCAGGTAGAAGGTGCCGAGGAAGAACACCGCCACCATCAGCGCGGTCGCGACGAACAGCACGAACGTGCCGGACAGGACGGGTCGCCGCGAGACCAGCGCCGGGTCGATCAGCGGGTGTCGCGTACGCCTCAGCCAGCCGGCCAGCAGGACGTAGCCGACGATGCCGGCGAGCACGAGTCCGGCCGTGCGGGCTGAGGTCCAGCCGCCGTCGCCGGCCTCGATGAAGCCGAGGATCAGGAGCCCGGTGGCGGCGGTGACGATCAGTGCGCCGACGAGGTCGAGACGTACGTTGCCTCCCCATGCGGGCAGCGCCGGCAGCAGTCGGGCCAGCAGGACCACGACGACCACGCCGACGGGCACGTTGATCAGGAACACCCACTCCCATCCCGGTCCAGCGGTCAGGGCTCCACCGAGGAGCACGCCGATCGCCGCGCCGCCGGCGCCCAGTGCCGACCAGATGCCGAGCGCTCGGTTGCGCTCGTCGCCGTCGAAGAGCCGGACCACGGTCGACAGGGCGGCGGGGGAGAGCATCGCCGCCCCGACCCCTTGGGCGACCCGTCCGCCGATCGCCAGCTCCGCGCTGGTGGCGAGGCCCGTGGCCAAGGAGGCCACGGTGAACACGGTCAGCCCGGCCAGCACCACCGGCTTCGGGCCGAACAGGTCGGCGGACCGGCCGCCGAGCAGCATCAGGCCGCCGAAGGCGAGCGTGTACGCGCTCACCACCCAGGTCAGCGCATCGCGCCCGAGCCCGAGGTCGGCGCCCATGTGCGGCAGCGCGATCGCCACCACCGTGACGTCGAGGATGAGCATGAACTGGGCCAGTCCCAGCAGCCCGAGCAGCCGCCATCGGCGGGGGTCTGCGGGCTGCTCCGTGGTGGGGTCGTGCGTCGTGTCGGTCATGGGGTCTCCTCGGCTAACATGAACATTGCTGTTCGAGATTATCTCGAACATCGCTGTTCGACAACCGACGTTACGACTGCGGGAGACCCATGAACTCGACAACGACCGCCCTTGCTGCGCCTGCGTTCCTGAAACGCCCTCTCTGGACACACTGGTCGGCCGCGCTCGGGCTCGCGGCGGCGACGTTCCAGATCGTGACGGGGGTTGCGACCGAAGCCGTCGCCCTCACCGTCGCCGTCGCTGCGAGCTGCTACCTGGCCGCGGCCGCCTTCGGTCTGCGCTGGATCGCCTGGGCGTGCATCCTCGTCGGCTCGATCGTGGCCATCCTGAGCGAGCTGGCCGGTGCCCCGTGGTGGCTCGGCCTCGCGGTCTTCGCCGCGGTCCTCGTCGTGGTCGGTCTGCTGCGGCGAACATCCGTCGGGTGGCTCTCCGCCGAGGGGTTCGCGATGGTCGGGTTCGGCGGCCTCGCTGTCACAGCCGTGCTGATCTCGCCTCGATTCGGCCTGGCCGTGGCAGGGATCGCGCTCGCCGGCCATGCGGCCTGGGACTACCTCCACTGGCGGCGCGACGCGGTGGTCCCGCGGTCCATGGCCGAGTTCTGCATCGCCCTGGACGTCCTCTTCGGTGGTGCCGCCATCACCCTGGCGATCATCGGATGACGCCGTAGGCGCCCGCCGCGTGGAGCGACCGGGTCCTTACCTGGCCGTTACCCGCCCTCAACGGCGCAGTCATCGCTGCCGGGCATGCTGGATACCGAGGATCCTTCAGTCCCTGCAGCTCCAGTGAAGGAGGCGAAGATGGCAGTCGAAACACGCCCCGCTCGGAACACCGACGTCCCGCCCACGGCCCACCGTGAGACTCGCATGGCTCGATTCATCCGCTGGGCGGATGACTACACGCTCTGGGCCTTCAACCCGCCGGCAGTGCTGGCCCCGGGTGCGTCCCCGACGCGCCGGTGGGAAGCGCCGGTGCCCGTGGACACCGGCGTCGACGACCCGGTGGCCGCCCTCCGAGACCTCGAGCGCCTCCGTTGCACGGTCGACAAGCGCCTCGAGGACCTGCACGAGGAGAGTGCGCAGGCGGTCCGGCTGCTGCGACGTCGCGGCTGGTCGTTCGGCCGGATCGCGGCAGAGACGGGCATCAGCAACGTACGGGTGGCCCAGCTCGCCCGTGCCTCGCTCGGCCGGGGGCGGTGAGGCGCTGGGCCGGGGCGGGAACGCCCACGGCTCGGCGCATGAGCGTCGGCCAGGCCTCCTGGTCGACCGCGAGCCAGGGCCTGGTGGCGACGTCTCGGGGCGTCGCGTCCACGATCGAGCGGACCTCGCGACTGAGATGGGGCTGATCGGCGTATCCCGCCCGAGCTGCCGCCTCGGCGGGAGGGGTGCCCACGGCGAGGAACCTCGCGGCGCGGTCGAAGCGTACGAGCCGGGCGGCCTGCTTGGGGGAGAGCCCGACCTGGGCCCGGAAACGGGACCAGAGCCGCTGGCGGGACCAGCCTGTCTCCTCGGCGAGGGTGTGGATGTCGGACCGGCCGTGTCGGAGGTGGATCTGCTGCCAGACGTACGCGACCTCGCGGTCGACAGCGCGAGGGACATCGAGGCGGCTGGCGAGGAAGCGGAACGTCAGTGCGAACCGCTCCTCCCACGAGCTGGTGCTTCGCAGATCGGCGCCGAGCCGCCTCGCCGCGGGCCCGAGGACGTCCTCGAGCCGGGTGACGGTGCCGACGAGCGCGGAGGTGTCCACGATCTGGGCGGCGAGAACCGGCGACAACCGCACCTGGAGGCACTCGCCGGCGTCTGAGCCCGTGAACCTCACCTTGCCGGGGAGCAGCCCGATCGCGGCATCGCCCGGCGCACGTGGTCCCGTGCTGTCGTGGACGGCCCAGCCATGGTCGCCGAGGTCGAAGAGCAGCGTGACCGCCGGGTGGGCGACCATCTCGATGTCGACGCGATCGGTGCCGCCGTAGCGGAACCCGGCCATGTGGACGCCCGGGATCGGTGCGGCGAAGCGCGACCCGCGGGGTATGGCGACATCGACCTGCGACCAGTCCATGGCTTTCAGGTTAGGGCGGCAGGCAAGGCCGACATTCGTTCAAGACGCCCTGTCGATCCGTGGGAGATCGTCGGCGCATGACTTCGTACGAGACCCCGACCGTCCACGGTGTCCACCTCGTCCACGACGGGCCGGTGACGGCGCCACCTCTGCTGCTCATCCATGGCTCCGGCGCCAGCGGGTCGACCTGGGAGCCGATGGTCCCGGCGCTCGCGGAGCGGTTCCATGTGCTCCGGATCGACCTGCCGGGTTGCGGTAGGTCGAGTACGGCGGCGACCTATGCCGTCCCCGACCAGGCCGATCGGGTGGCCGCGGTGCTGGACGAGCTCGGCCTCGGGAAGGTGGCGGTCGTCGGCCACTCCAGCGGCGGGTACGTCGCCACCTCGTTGGCCGAGCGGCGACCGGACCTGGTGGGGCCGCTGGTGCTGATCAGTACGGGACCGACCATGGAAGCGCTGCGTCCGGAGCCTGCTCTGGTCAAGCTGCTCACCGGGGCCGTGCTCGGTGCGGTGATCTGGCCGCTGCGCACCGACGCGCTGCTCCGGAAGGGAGTGGCCGCCACCGCGGCGAAGCCCGTGACGATCAGCGACGAAGCCGTCGAGGACCTGAGGCGCACGTCGTTCAAGACGTTCCGGGCGATCATGCGGGCGAACCGCGCCTATCTCGCCGAGCAGAGCATCTCCGAGCGGCTGAACCGGAGCGGACGGCGGCCCCTCGTGATCTTCGGGGACGCCGACCCGCGGTGGGACCCGGCGTCCGCGCAGGCGTACGACACGGTGTCGGGCAGCCGCGTCGCCTACCTCGCGGGCGTCGGGCACGTCGCCATGCTGGAGGCTCCGGCCGAGACGGCCCGGCTCTTGTTCGAGTTCCTCGGCTGAGTGCGGCGCCCCTACTCGGTCCCGCGAGGCAGCACGCCCGGGCCCTCGCGGAGCTCGAAGACGAGCTGGGTCTCGGTCTGTCGTACGACGCGATGGACGGTCACGTGCTGCAGCACGAAGTCACGCAGCGCCTCGGCGTCCTCGACGGCGACGTGGAGGTGGAAGTCGTCGGCGCCGGCGACGTGGAAGGCCTGGATCACGCCGGGCGTCGTGGCCAGGTCGTCGTAGAGCTTCTCGACGTGCTCCTTGCTGTGGCTGCCGAGACGGACCTTGATGACCGCCTGCAGCGGGTAGCCGAGCGAGCGGACATCGAGGTCGAGGCGGCGGCCGGTGATGACGCCGTTGTCGCGCAGGGCACGCACGCGGTAGGCGCAGGTCGACTCGGCGAGGCCGAGACGCGCGGCGAGGGCCTTGTTGGTGAGCTCGGGATTGTCGCCGAGCTCGCTCAGGATGCGGCGGTCGACGGAGTCGAGGGACGGTTGCGCTTTCGCCAACTGGGTCACCCTTGATCGTTGGTCGTGTTGCTCGAAAGCGGCAAGATCGCGGGTTCACCAGGATCTTCAGCAATCGATGTGGTCGGAACTTGTGATTCTCGCCACCATCTTGGCATGCCGCTTGAGAACCCACACCTCGACTCACTCGCCGTCCACGCCGGTCGGGAGGACCTGGCGATGCTCGGCGTCCACGCCCTGCCGCTCGACCTGTCTTCGACCAATCCGCTGCCCGACATCGAGCGCGGCGGCGAGTCCTACGAAGCGATGGCGACCGGCGGTCACCCCAACCCCGAGGGTGGGTACGTCTACCAGCGGCTGTGGAACCCCACCGTCGCACGGTTCGAGTCGGCGCTGGCGCGGCTGGAGCGGGCCGAGACGTCGGTCGCGTACGCGTCGGGCATGGCGGCGATGACCGCGGCGATCATCGCCAGCACGTCCTTCAGCGGGAAGCGGCACGTCGTTGCCGTCCGTCCGCTCTACGGCGGCACCGACCACCTGCTCGCCTCCGGTCTGTTGGGCGTGGAGGTGACGTTCTGCGCCGAGCACGAGGTCGCCGCCGCCGTCCGGTCCGACACGGCGCTGGTGGTGCTGGAGACGCCGGCCAACCCGACCCTCGACCTCGTCGACATCACGGGCGTCGTCGCGGCCGCGGGGGACGTACCGGTGCTCGTGGACAACACCTTCGCGACCCCGGTCTTGCAGAACCCGCTCACGCTGGGAGCGGCGATGTCGCTGCACAGTGCCACCAAGTACATCGGCGGCCACGGCGACGTCGTCGGCGGCGTGATCGCCTGCGACGAGGAGACCGCTGCACGGTTGCGTCAGGTCCGGGCCGTCACCGGCGGCCTCCTGCATCCACTGGGTGCCTACCTCCTGCACCGCGGCCTCGCCACCCTGCCCACCCGCGTCCGCGCCCAGCAGGCCGGGGCGGTCTCGATCGCAGCCTGGTTGCGATCTCACCAGGCGGTCGAGCAGGTCTACTTCCCGGGCCTCGATGACGACCGCGGCCTGGTCGGGAAGCAGATGAGCGGCCCCGGTGCCATGGTCACGATCGCGCTGCGCGGCGGGTACGAAGCCGCTGCCCGGCTCACCTCCTCGGTCGAGCTCTTCACCCATGCCGTCTCCCTCGGCGGCGTCGACTCCCTCATCCAGCACCCCGCCGGCCTCACCCACCGCCCCGTCGCCGCCCACGCCAAGCCGTCCGCGAACCTCGTACGTCTCTCGATCGGGTTGGAGAGTCCGGAGGACCTGATGGCCGATCTCGACCGCGCACTCTCGACCGCGCACTTGCCCGCCGCTCGCGCCGCTGTTTCCGAGGTCGGCGGCGTGCTGTCGCCCGAGTTCGCCTGATCCACTGGGAGCCGCGGGTGCCGGGTGCCGAAAACTCGGTACCTACCCTCGCGGTCCCCGCCTGGAGGTCTACCGGGGAGGAACGTCGGCGCCACTTCGTCCACAGCTCAGGGAGGCACGATGACGCAGGACGCGAACGTCGACGGCGAGGCAGCTGCCCCGACCGAGCTCCGTGAGCCGGAGCCGGTCGAGGAGAGCCCGGACGTGCAGAACCCTCCGGCGGTCGGCAAGTGGCCATGGCAGGTGTCGGCAGCCATCGCCGCGGTCGCTCTGATCGCGGTGCTGGTGGTCCTGGCGCTGGGCTGGGTCTATATCGTCCAGCACAACGAGGCACAGGAGCGGGCCGACTGGGAGCAGCTGCTCGGCATCATCGACCGGGTGCAGAACATCGCGCTGTTCGTGCTCGGCGCGCTCCTCGGGGTCTCGGTGACGGGAGCCGCGGCGAAGAGCGCCGCCAACGCCGCCGACCAGAACAAGAAGGAAGCCGAGAAACAGCACGTCGCAGCCATGCAGAACATGCAGGCGGCGGAGAACAACATGAAGGTCGCAGAGCTCGCCGCCCAGGACGCGCGCGCCGCCGTGACCCAGCTCGCCGCTCAGATCGACCAGGTGAAGTCCGCCTCCGGCCAAGACGTCCTCGATCAGATCGGCGAGGGTATCCAGGTCATCGACCTGTCCCGGGCCGACTCGCTCGACGCACTGAGCGAGCTCGACCTGAACGGGGGCGGCCGATACGTGATGTTCCCGCAGTCCAGCCTCGACGCCGTACGTGCACCCGACACGAGCGAAGCCGAGAAGCTCGTCGCCGACCTCCAAGAGCGGTGGGCGTGAGCCAGTCAGCTCATGAGGATCGAACCTCGCCACGTGGTCAGGTCACATAGCGCGCTCATTCGGTTGCGTCAGCTGGAAAGCAACTTCGCTCGAGCAATGCGCTCAGGAATCTGGTCGTAGGTCGGGTAGCACTCGGTGAAGTCTCGCGTCAGGCTTCATCGTCGGTGACGACGGGAATAGCGGGGTAGACGAGGTCGAAATAGCAGCACCCGTTTGAGCCGAGCTTTGGAATCTGGGGTGATGCTGCCCTCTGTAGCTTCCCACACGACGTCATGCAGCATGCCCCAGTCGTCGGCGCCGGAGTCGATCAGGTAGGCGACGATCTCGTCGTCGTTCATTCGATGTGTACCTTCAAGCGCCGACCACTCCTGGGATCACGAGAGCTGTTGTTTCCTCCAATGTCCTCCGAGTCCGTCTGGCAGTTGAAGGACGAAGTGGAATGGTGTCGCCGGTCGGTCCCAGGACTCTCCATCGTCGATAGGTTCACCGAACTCATCGCAGGCGCGATGGACCACCTTCTCGAATGTGGCGAAAGTTCGGGGAGGGGCATCCGCGAGCACTTGCTCGGCTTCGTAGACGACGAAGACGAACCCCGAGCCTCTAGGGAGCCATTCAAGATCGGCGAGGCACTCATCGAAGGCGGGCCAGTTCTCACCGAAGTAGTACGGGAACTGGAGTGCAGCGGAGACCTCGGTGAAGAGCTGGTCCTCCGTCCGCATCTTCGAGCCGCGAACAGCCCGAACCGTCAACCCTGCTTCGGCCCAGCCATACGAAGCCACAGCCAACTCTCGGGATGCAAGATCAGACCTGATGAACGGGTTGGCACGAGTTACGCGCTGCAGCGCAGTGAGAATGTCGGTCATCATCTCATCCGTATGAAGTGCTTGTAGTGGTCAGTGGTGTAGTACGCCGATCCGTCGCTACCGGTAACCAAGCGCTCGCCGTCGCGCGGCACGCCTTTGACCTTCGGGTTCAGGTCCCATTCCTTGTAGGTGATCGGATCGCCTGAGCCATTGGTGCGAGGCAGGATCTGAGCGTCTTGAGAGCCATCGTTACCCCAGTCGCGCCCGCCCTTGTAGCCAGCGAGCGGCGAGCCCTTCTCGTCAACCCGATCAAGCACCTTCCAGGCGTTCTCTGGGGCTGGGCCGTGGGGGATGTTCGATGGGTCTGGGTCACACGGCGAAAGGCCAAGTGGGTCAATGACCGTCGTCGGGTTGTGAACGTAGGTGGTTGGGTTCGGCGCTGGCTCAAGGCCGAGCGGATCCTGGGAGACGTAACGGCCAGTTGACGGGTCGTAGTAACGGTTGAGGTTGTAGCTAAGCCCGGTTTCTGGATCGGCGTACTGTCCCGGGAAGCGAAGAGGGGTCAGCGCAGCCGTCGTTCGGACCGGGGCGCCCCAGAGGGTGCGCCTGGCGTGCCATGCCAGGTCGCCGTCGGGGGTGACGAGTTCAGTGGGAGTGCCGACGAGGTCGGTGATGATGGAGTAGAAGCGGGTGTCGACCTCGTCGTCGGCCAGGTCGAGCTGGGCGATGGGACGGAGGCCGTCGTGGGTCCACGACCGTGAGCCGACCGAGGTGGTCTCTTCGACGAGGGTGGTTCCGTCCCAGGCGAAGAGGATCTCTTCGGTGACATCGCCGCTCTCGTTGAGGCGGCGTTTGGCGACGCGTCGGCCGAGGATGTCGTAGAGATAGCGCCAGCGGGTGCCGTCGGGGGTGCGTACGCCGGTGAGGCGGTCGTCGGCGTCCCATTCGTAGGCCCAGGTCTCGGGCTTGTGGGAGAGGCGGGTGGTGGTGCGGCCGACGAGGCGGCCCTGGGCGTCGTAGCGGTAGCGGTTGCGGCCGGAGCGGGTGAGCAGACTCCCGGCGTACTCGCGACGTTCGCCATCGGCGTTGCCGGTCATCGATCGGGTGATGTTGCCCATCGGATCGTAGGTGTAGGCCTCGGACCAGTCGGGACCGGTGACCGACGTGATCCGGTTGGCGAGGTCGAGCTCGAAGCGGCGGACACCGGTGAGTTGGTCGTCGATGCTGATGAGGTCACCCCCCGCGGCGTAGGTGTAGCCGCGTTGCTGCAAGAAGCGCGGGCCGCCCTCGACCGTCGGCGCCGTTCCGGCGCCGCCGAGGCGGTCGGCAAGGGCGCTGCCGGCGGTGGCCGGGGGAGCGACGGTGACCGTCTGAGCGGTGAGCTGGCCGAGGGCGTCCCAGGTCTGGTCGAGCGCGGCGTTGCCGACGCGTCGACTGGTCTCGCGGCCGAGGAGGTCTCGGTCGATGCCGATGTGATGGCCGTCGACCGTGATCGCGGTCGGTCGGGCTGAAGCCTCGTAGGCCCAGACGGTTTCGACACCGGCAGGGGTGGTTCGGGCGACGCGGCGGCCCAGCTGGTCAAAGCTGGAGGTCACGGTGCGGCCGTTGAGGATCTCGGCAGTGATCCGGCCGAGCCGATCGCGTTGGAGGACGAGCTCAACTTCTGGGCCGGTCGCGCGCAGGAGTCGTCCGAGCGGGTCGTAGGTCATGCCGGTGGCGGCCTGACCGACCCGTTGGGTGGTGATGTTGCCGAGCTGGTCGCGCTCGTAGGCGACGATTTCGTCGGCGCCGTTGATGCGGCGAGTGAGCTGGCCGGCGCGGTCGTAGTCGTAACGCAGGGTTCGGCCGTTGTAGTCGGTCTCGGTGACCAGCCGGCCGGCCGGGTCGTAGTCGTAGGACCAGGTGCCACCCTGAGGGTTGGTGACCTGCCGCAGACGCAGCTCGGGGTCGTACGAGTAGCGGGTGGTGGTGCCATCGGGTGCGGTGACCGCCGACGGGAGGTCGAAGTGGGTGAACTCCGTGCGCGTGATGCGGCCTGCCGGGTCGACGTGTTCGACAGGGTTGCCCTCGCCGTCGTACGTCCAGGTCTCGGTGGTCCCGTCGGGCAGCGTGCGGGAGGCGAGCTGGCTGTCCGGGGTCCAGGTGAGGGTGACGGTTGCCGCGAGCGCATCGGTGATGGTCGTGACCCGGCCGAAGGCGTCGCGCTCGAGTCGCGTGGTGTTGCCGTCGGCCTCGGTGATGACGAGCGGGAGGCCGGCTGGATCCGTCTCGATGGTGCGTACGTTGCCGAGCGCATCGCTCACCGCGGCCAGGTGCCCATGCTGGTCGTAGGTGAAGGCGGTAGTCGCACCGAGCGGGTCGGTGGCAGCGGTGCGGTTCCCGTTCTCGTCATATTCGAAGACCCACTCGGCTCCATCCGGTAGCACCGTCCGGGTCGGCTGCGGGCGGCCACCGGAGGAGGCGTACGCCACCGTCTGCTGCAGCCCGTCGGGCCGGGTGACGGCGACCAACATGCCGTCGGCGTCGTAAGAGAACGACGTCGTCCGACCCAGGGGGTCGGTTCGGGACAGCAACCGGTTGCGCTCGTCCCAGACCGAACGGGTCTCACCACCCAGGGGGTCGGTGACCGACAGGACCTGGGACCGTTCGTTGATGAGGAAGCGCGTCGAGTGCCCGGCCGAGTCGGTGACGACGGTCTCGCGCAACGCGGGGCTGATGACGCTGTAGGCGAAGGTGTTGGCCATGACACCGTCGGTCCCGGCCTGGTCGACACAGCGTCCGGCTTCGTCGTAGCGGTAGGTGTAGACGGTGTCGTTGCGGTCGGCCCACTCGACCAGCCGCCCGATGTCGTCGTAGCCGAACCTGAGCGGGTGACCGGACGCGTTGATGACGCCGACCAGGTGCCCGGCATCGGTGTCGCCGAGCCCGTAGACGTACTCGGCGACCTTGACGGGCTCGGTGCCGTCGTCGCGGACCACGGTGAGCGCGGTGATGCGCGAGCCCTGGGTGTCGATGAGGACGCGGTAGCCGCCGGTGTGGCGGATCTCGACCGGTGCGCCGTAGGGGTCGCGCGCGATCATGTAGCGGTGACCCGTCGGGTCGGTCAGGGCCGCCAGCATCGACCGGCCTTCGACCGGGGCCAGGTAGTGACGTTGTTGTCCCGTGGTCAGATCGGTGAGCGTGTAACCGCCGACCTCGGTGACGCTCAACCGGGTCCCGCCGCCCGCGACAGGTTCGGTGGGCTCCTCAGGCGTGGGTCGGGGGAAGACCTGTGCGGTCGCGTCGGCCCGAACCACGACGACGTGCTCGCCGTCGTCGTCGAGGTCGATGCGCTCGTCGAAGGTGGAGGCCCAGGTGCGGCCGAACCAGAGCCCGTAGGTCCAGTCCGAGGAGTGCTTCCGCGTCACCACGAGAGGGAGCACACCCGGGAGATGAAGATCGGTCTGCTCGAGGAACACCGCGCCGGTGGCGACGTCGACCGGGTCACCACACACGTTCTTGCACTCGTCCGGAACGCCCCGTCGAGCGGCATCGGCGGCGTCGTCGCCGATGCGGGCGGCGTCATCGGCGAACCGGCTCGCGTCATCGCCCAACCGCGCGAGGTCGTCGAGGGCGCCGGCCCCCTTCGCCGCGGCGCCACCACCGGCAGTGAGCGCGGTGATGATCGCATCCGGTGCCAGCCGGCCCAGGGCTTCGGCGGGGTCGGTGGTCCAGCCGCTGCCCACCAGGGCCGAGGCGAGCTCGCCGGGGTGGGCGGTGGCGTAGACGAGCCCGGCAGCAGTGTTGGACAGGGTCTCGGTGTACTCCGCCGGGTGGAGCAGGTTGTAGGGATCGGTCGGGTTGATCGACCGTGCGAACCGGGCCATTCCAGCCAGGCCCTTGAGTGCGCCGCCGGTGAGGTGCATCTGCTGCGTCTGACCCCATGCGGCCAGGTCGGTGGCGTTCGCGCCCATCCGCCCCACGAAGTCGGGCGACTCCGGCGCGGCCGCCGTCGCCGAGCTGATCGTTGAGGCGGCCTGGTCGCCGGCCTCGTTCCGCTGACGCCGTGCCTCTTTGAGCGTCTCCTGCGCGGCCTCGAACAAGGCCGGACCCGGATCGACGAACTCTCCCGGCGCGATCGGCTTCGCGCCCGGGTCGCCACCTGAGGCCGCCGTCGAGTTGTAGCGGTCCACGGCCGAGTTGTAGTCGGAGACCTTCGCGTTGTGGGCATCCAGAGCCGCCTTCTGCTTGGTCTCGGCCTCCTTCCACTGCCGAATGGCCTCCGTCGCCTGGTCCTGCGCCCACGTCACCGTCGAGGAGAACGACTTCAGCGCACCCGAGGCTTTCTCGCACGCGGCCTGCGCTCGGGCCCAGTCGGCCGGCGTCTTCGACCATCGCGACTCGTACGCGTCGCCGGCCTGGCCCTGCCAGTTGCCGGTGTCGATGCTCGACATGCCCGCCGAGACTTCGCCGAACGCCTTGGCCAGGTCGGTGAGGTGGGACACTGCCTCGTCGATCTTGCCGGCGTCGCCGTGGACGAGCTGCTTGGGATCCTCGGTCTCACCCAGCTGCATCTCGCCGACATCGGCCCCGAGCTGGTCGGCCAGCTGGTCTCCGTGCTCACGGACCCAGTCCGCTGCCGACTCGGCGCCGATCGCGTCCAGACCGTCCTCGGCGACGTGGGAGAGCTGCTCGACACCCTCGCCGAGAAGCTCGGCGCCATCATCGATCGCGCCTTCGACCGCCTCGCCGACGTCGTTGGCGCGGTCACGCAGCCAGCCTCCGATCCCCATCAGCGAGCGCCGCCGTCGACGTCGCCGCCGGACTGTCCGTCACCGGACTCCTCGACCGGTTCGGTGCCCTCGGCCGGTCCGGTCACGCCGTCCCAGGCCGACTCCACCTCTTCCCGGGCATAGCCCATCGGGTCGGTGAACTTCTCCTGCTGGGTCTCGACCCAGTCGTTTCCGACCGTTCTCCAGGTCTCGCCCATGCGCTCGTTTGCCGCGACCTGGGACTCGACGGAGTAGTCCGGCTTCCAGTCGTCGAAGTTCTCGCCCCACGACTGCGAGGTGATCTCGGCCTCCGACAGGTGCGGGTTGCCGGCGACCGAGGTCGCGATGATCTTGCCGGCATCCGCGACGTACTGGTCCTGCTCGTGGAAGAGTCCCGCGGCCATACCCAGCGCCTGCGCCATCTGGTTCGCGTCCTGCACCAGAGCCCGTACGCCCCAACCCCACCGGTCACAGAACCCGCCGAACGCATCGGCGAGCCCGGAGTGCCCGGCCTCCATCCCCGACAGCGCCATCGACCCGAACCCGCGACCGTGGCTGCCGGAGCCGAGCATGCCCATGTCGTTGAGCTCACCGATGGTCGCGTTGATCCCGGACTCGGCGCGCTTGAGCGCCTCCGGGTCGACGTTGAGGTTCTTGCCACCCATCAGAGCGCCTCGTCCACGCCGTCAGCGACAGCGGGGACCAGCATCGGTGAGCTGCTGCCGACGTCGATGGCGAGACCGACAGGCATTCCCGCCGTAGCCGCCAGCTCCGGCAGAGCCACCTCCAGAAGTCGGTCCGCGCGCACGGTCATGAAGTCGACATCGACGGACTCGTCCGCGCCTCGCACCGCGGCATACCTCGCCAGGTCTCGAACGCTGGTGAACGCATACACCCACCGCACACCGTCCTGGTCGCCGGTGAGCAGGGCGGTCTCGCTCCACCGCAGCACGTAGAGCACGCTCTCGCGCAGCGAACGATCGAAGCTCGCGGCATCGCCCACCCCGCCGCGTACGAGCTGGATCTCGGTCCGCAGCGGCGCATTCCGCCGGTCGATCTCGCGGTTCGCCGCGTCTGCGGGGTCGCTGATCGCGGGCTCCTGCTCCAGCAGATCGAACGTCATCGTGGGCTCCCTCCCGGATCGGGGCATACGACGGGTGAAGGACAACTACACAGGGGTTCTACCCCGAAATCAGATTTCCAAACCACCCAAACGGTGAAATCTCGACGGCGTACGTCTGACGGAGCTCTCGGCCTACGAGCCCGTCGAGGCGGGGTTGGTGCTCAGCACGCGCTGCGCGACAGCCGTGGTTGCCTCGACACCGAGGAAGCCGACGACCCGGGTGACCCGGTCGATGTCGAGGGGGAGGAGGCCGGGGGTGCCGGGGATGTCGGGGGTGAGGCGGAGGTCGAGGTCGTCGTGGCAGGTCATCATCCGCAGGTTGAAGTCGTAGCGCTCGCGCGCGCCGGGGGCGGAGAGGGCGCGGACGACGCGCGAGCCGATGCGGCGTACGCCGGCGGAAGCCGCCCACGCGTCGAGGACCTCCGTCACCTTCTGCCCGTCGTTGTCCGAGATGTCGGCCCAGACGCCGTCCATCGGGCCGAACTGGTCCAGGAGCGCGGCGGCGGTCTTCTCCCCGATGCCGCTCACGCCCGGCAGGTTGTCGCTGGCGTCGCCGCGGAGGGCGGCGTACTCGAGGTAGCGAGAGGCGGGAACGCCGTACATCGCATATAGGCGGGCGGGGTTGAGCAGGGGAGAGCCGTTGATCCCGCCGTTGATCAGCCGTAGGACCTGGGTGTGCTCGCTGATCAGCGCGAACGCGTCGCGGTCGGAGGTGATCACGACGCAGTTCCACCCGTTGCGGACCGCCCACGCCGCGCCGGAGGCGTTGACGTCGTCGGCTTCCAGGCCCGGGGGAGTGAGGGTCGCGAGCCCGAGGGCGTCGAGCATCGCACCGGCGCGACCGAGCTGCTCGACGAGCATCGGGTCCTTCTCGGCGCGCCCGGCCTTGTAGTCGGGATAGGCGTCGCGGCGTACGGACGCGGTGCGGTCGTCGAGGCCGAAGAGCACCGCGTCCGGAGCGAAGGCGTCGATCGAGTCGAGGATCTGCCGCAGCATGCCGTGCAGCGCCCAGGAGGGCCGGCCGGCACGGTCGACCATCCGGGTGTGTGCGCGAGCGTGATGGTTGCGGTGGAGCAGCGAGGGTGCGTCGACGACGAGCAGGAGGCGGCGAGGCGAGCTGTTCATCGAGTCGGGCGGCTCCGTCCCAGCCGCCAGCCGCCCTCCGGCAGCTCGAGCGCCGTCTCCGGGCCCCAGGATCCCTGCGGGTAGCTGTGCACCGCGGGCCGATGCTCGAGGACCGGCTGGCAGATCTCCCACAGCCGCTCCACCTCGCGCGCGCTGGTGAAGAGGGTGCGGTCGCCGTTCATGACGTCGAGCAGCAGCCGCTCATAGGCCTCCAGCGGCCCGGCGTCCGGGGCGTCGCACGCGAGGTCGAGGCGGAAGACGCCCTCGGTCAGCGCCATCCCGGGTCCGGGCCGCTTGGCCCGGACCTCGATCTCGATGCGGGCGTCGTCGCTGAGCTCGATCACCAGCTCGTTCGGCTCCGCCGAGCCAGGATCCACCGGCTGCAGCCAGCGGTGTCGCGGGTCGATGAACCGAATCGTGATCGTCCGCCGGCCGGCGGCGAGCGCCTTGCCGGTGCGCAGGTAGAACGGCACCCCGCGCCAGCGGTCGTTGTCGATCCACGTCTCGATGGCGACGTACGTCTCCACGTCGGAGTCGGCGGCGACGTCGGGCTCCTCGCGATAGCCGTCGTACTGCCCGAAGACCACGCGCTCGGGGTCCAGCGGCCGCACGGCCGCGAAGGCGGCGGCCTTCGCCGCGCGGATCGCGCCTTCCCGAAAGGCGTGCGGGTCCTCCATCGCCACGAACCCGAGGAGCTGGCACAGGTGGGTGGTGACCATGTCGCGCAGGCAGCCGGTGCCCTCGTAGAAGCTGCCGCGCCCGGTGACGGTGAGCTTCTCCGGGACGTCGATCTGCACCGACTCGATGCTGTGTCGGTTCCAGGCGGGCTCGAAGAGGCCGTTGGCGAAGCGCAGCGCCAGCAGGTTCTGCACGGCCTCCTTGCCGATGAAGTGGTCGATCCGGAAGATCTGCGGCTCGTCGAACGCCTCGCCGAGCACGGCGTCGAGCTCGCGCGCCGAGGCGAGGTCGGTGCCGAACGGCTTCTCCGCGACCAGCCGGCTGCGGACGTTCAGCCGTTCGCGCGCGAGCATCCCGACCATCGGCTCGACCGCCTGCGGCGGCACGGAGAGATAGAGGAGACGCTGTACGTCGCCCACCGTCTGCCCGCTCTCCAACGCGAGCCGGTCCTCGGCGTCGTGCACCGCCTCGGCCAGCGCGGCGCCGTCGTCGGCGGAGGAGGCGACGAAGCGGATCCGCTCCAGCAGCGGCCCGGCGACGGCCTCGTCGATGTCTCCGACGAACTCCTTCAGCGCCTGGCGTACCCGGTCACGGAACTCGTCGTCGGTGCCGGGCGAGCGCCGCCCGCTGCCGATGACCGCGAGCTGGTCGGGGAGGCGTTTGGCGAGCGCAAGCCGGTACAGCCCGGGGAACAGCTTGCGCGCGGCCAGGTCGCCGGTCGCGCCGAAGAGAACGAGTACGTGCGGGGCTGGTTTCGAGGACACGTGCTCAGTCTCCCACTCGGGGTCACGCGCGCAGGTCAGCGCGCCGGGCCCTTGCGTGGTGCCGACCTCGGATCCATGGTGGGTACATCCACCAACACGAGAGGCACGCCATGTCTGCGCACACCTACCGCGTCACCGAGATCGTCGGAACCTCCGAGGTCGGGCTCGAGGACGCCATCCGCAGCGGTCTCGGTCGCGCCGCCCAGACCCTGCGTCACCTGGACTGGTTCGAGGTCACCCAGATCCGCGGCCACCTCGAGGAGGGCGAGATCCAGCACTTCCAGGTCGGGCTCAAGGTCGGCTTCCGCATGGAAGACGACTGACGAGCGCGTCTTCTCCCTGGGGCCAGGAAGCGGTGAGATGGCGTACGACACCGTCCTCCCGGTTCGAGCCGATCACCTTGGTCGCGGCACCTCGGGCCTCCGGGGCGGCGTTGGCGCCGGCGTACGCCTCACCGGCTGTCCCGAACATCGCCAGCTCGTCGAGGCTGTCGCCGTAGGCGAAGACCCGATCGACGCTCAGGTGGTCGCGCAGCCAGGCGAACGCTGAAGTCCCGGCTCAGACATGAGGGCGCCCGCCCGTTTCTACGTAAGGAAAGGTAGCGACCTGCCAATCCGCCGCGAGTGACTTGGGGAGACCCGCCAAGCTGTACCGATACAGGGCCACTCAGACCTTCAAGGTCGGCTCCTCGATGAGGCTGGCGAGTTGGTCACTACGCAGCAACTGGGCTGGATCTGCCTTGCCGTCGAATAGGCGCACCCCGTCGGCAAGAAGCATGGCCTGAGGGTCGCGAGTGTCGCTCGGGTCTACCCACGCGAAGTACGGTGCGATCCGGCCGTCCCAGGTTAGAACCCGCCACGCGTTTGCGCAGTGAGTACACGCAGCGATGTGGTTGCCGACGGGCTGTGGTGCAGTGCCTACTGCGTCTGCGAGTTCGGAGTAGGACGTCCAATGACCTGTGGGAAGGGCTTCGAGGATTGCGTGCATCGGAGACCAGTCGAAGCGTCCGGCGCGGGGGCTCGGTTTCTCGCCTCGTAGCGAGGCGCGCACGTCCGCGAGGAGCCGGCCGTCCTCGAGCCGCCAGAACTTCCACCCGTTGGTGTTGCCTCCACGGACCGCCGACGCTGCGGCTGATGGTGATTCATAGAGAGCACCCGTTATGTCGAGCTGACCGGTTTCTGTGACTGTCGCGGTCGTTGTCGCCCAGTTGCCTGGCCGAGCGACCAAGACTGTTCCAGCGCTTAGAAGCCCGGCAGCCAGCAGGTGCTTGATCTCCACCCACTTCTCTGCTGCGGGAGCGCTGTCTGCGACGGCGCCTATGTGGCCCGGCGGTACCGGCCATGCTGATAGGAGGGCCTCCGCCATTATCGCGGTGCGATCATCGATGCTGGCCTCGTTCCACTCATCAACGTGCTTGACCGCACGATTGAGGAGAAATACATCGGCGCTGTCGAGCTTCGAGCGTTTCGTCGACCACGATCCATTCGACACAGTGCTGTTGAGACTCGATGTGAGCAGCGTGAGATTTCCGAGGCGGTGCACATGCTCGCCCCGATCGACCTCCGCCTCGAGCCCCTCGACAGACCAGTGCTGCTGCCAGGACTGGGGGAGAATGTGCTCAATCGGAAAACCGTTGCGGGGGACATTCGGCGACCGGTGGGTTGCACGCAGTTGGTCCTCGACGGTCTCCAGGAACATCCGAAGTCGGGCTCGCGGGTACCGACGGTAGGCCTGTTCGTCTGCTAGGTGTTGACGGATCTCTTCATCTCCGGGCCAGTAGTTCGAGGCGGCGTTGAGCGTGGTCAGGTAGTCCCGGATGTGAGCGGCCAACCCGTCGGCCGGGGATGTGCGGAACGCCTTGATGATCTCGGCGACCGTTCGGCCGAGGTTGGCAGAGGTCAGCCGGAGAATCTGCCGGCGCACGACCCACGACTCGACCATGTTGGTGACCTCATCGGCCGTTTCCGCCGGAATGGCGAGGGACGGGTCGTGGAGCCAGATCACGATGGGCTTGAGAATCTCGACGCCAGCCGCCTGCATGCGATAGAAGGCACGCTCGGGCACCGTCAGTGGGCGTGTGGGATCGCCGGCGTTGGTCTGCCAGCCCGCATAGGATTCGGCCTGCTTCTTAATGAGCTGCAGGAGCTCGCTTACCGATGAACCGGCCTCGTGGTCGACGTGATGCTTGAACCGGACGAAGGTCTGACGAGGGCTGATCTCTTCTCCGATCCGCGACTGCAGCCACTGGGTGAGGAAGAGCGAACTGCGGCTGATGAGGTATCGACCCGCGCTGACCTCGGCCTCCCAGAACGGTGTTTCGAACGGCCAGTCCTCGGCGTACGCCTTCGCGACGTCTCCTCCTTCGGCATCCAGCTTCTGGAAGACGAAGTTCTTGATGAGGTCAGCTGCAGTCAGGGGCGTACCACGCGCGTTGAGCGTCTCGAAGATCTCCTGAGAGTTCTCATCGGCCTTGAGGTCGATGACCACCAGTTGAAGGCCCTGCGCGATGACGCCAGTCAAGGCAGTAGCCCTCTGATCCATCGCGCCAAGTGTGTCGCCGTCTTCATCGAGCCATCTGGCGACTTGGTCTGAGAAAAACGCATGAGCTTTAGTAATCAGTGCGCCTGAGTGCGACAACGCTGTGTAGTCGACCGGTGGCTCAGCCTCCATCACCTCCGCGAACGCGGATCCGTCTCGATTCGTGTGGACGAGTTTTCGAGAACGACCATCTTCGCCGAAGTGTGGTCGATTATGTGTCAGGTCACCTAGCTGTTGCGCGAGTACGTCGATCCCGCGGCTCTTGAAGACTAACGCCGCAGCATCGGTCAGTACCTGGAGCGTCGTGATCCGCTGCTGCCCGTCGATGATGTTCCAGGTCGGCACCGTGCCGACGATCGGAATGCCGGCCTGCAACACCACCGCTCCGAGGAAATGACGAGCCGGCGTGTGTGGGTCCTTGATCCGCAGCTCGGCCATACGGACAACGTCGGTCCAAAGCGGTAGCCACTGGTCGGTCTCGGTCCACACGTACGGACGCTGGAACAGTGGCACGACTAAATGCTGCGGCAGGTAGAAGACTTCTTGAGGCGTCCGCACGTTGGTGTCCACGTCACAATCGTAGGTAACGAGCCGGCGCATCGTGGGAAGACGGGATTCCCGCCCGGCCTATAGCTTCTTACGCCCTTCTCTGCACCGGTTGGCGGACTCTGGCGTCAGCCGTGAATATCGCCGGGACGGCCATGCTGTGGGAGGGGGGCGACGTAGGTGTCACACCGGTGGTCCAAGTGCTCTACCTCAAACCAAGTACGACTGGAAACCGGACTGCCGAGGTGACGTTGATGCGGCTGATGGTGGATCGATGGATGCATCGCAGCAGACGGCGGATGAGGTTGCCGAGCGGCTCTTCGGGTCGCTCCTCGGCACGGTGGAGATCGTCTCGGTGTTCATCGGGGATCGGCTCGGTTGGTATCGGTCGCTGGCGGATGAGGGGCCGGCGAGTGCGGTCGAGCTGGCGGAGCGTACGGAGACACAGGTTCGGTTCGCACGGGAGTGGCTCGAGCAGCAGGCGGTGAGCGGTCTGTTGGTGGTCGAGGCCGACGGCAGCCCCGATGAGCGGCGGTTCGCGATACCGGCCAGCACGGCGGAGGTGATGACGGACTCGACGAGCCTGGCCTATCTGGCGCCCATAGCCCGGATGTTCGGGGCGGTGGGACCGGCGCTGCCGAGGCTCATGGAGGCGTACCGGAATGGTGGTGGGGTGAGCTGGGACGAGCTGGGCGATGACGCTCGGCAGTCGCAGGCGGATGCCAATCGGCCGTGGTACGAGAAACAGCTCGGGCCGGCGCTGGCCGGCGTGCCGGTCGTCCATGACGCACTGTCCGCAGAAGGCTGTCGGATCCTCGACGTGGGCTGCGGTGGGGGATGGTCGAGCATCGCCTTGGCTCGTGCCTACCCCGAGGCCACCGTGCTCGGCATCGACATCGACCAGCCGTCGGTCGACATGGCGGTGGCGAACGCCCGCGAGGCAGGGGTCGAAGATCGGGTGCGGTTCCTGTGCCAGGACGCAGCGACGATCCAGGAGGGGACGGTCGACGTGGCGTTCGCGTTCGAGTGTGTGCATGACATGCCGCGGCCGGTCGACGTCCTCAGCGCAGTCAGGAAGACGCTCGCGCCTGGGGGCTCCATGGTGGTGATGGACGAGGCCGTGGCGGACAGCTTCGCTCCGGACGGCGACGAGCTGGAGCGGATCATGTACGGCTTCAGCCTGCTGGTGTGTCTGCCGGACGGGCTCTCGTCGCCTCCGAGCGTCGGGACCGGAACGGTCATGCGGCCGTCCACCTTGAAGAGCTACGGCGAGGCGGCGGGCTTCAGCGGGTTCGAGGTGCTCCCGATCGAAGACTTCGGATTCTGGCGCTTCTACCGGCTGTCTTGACCGCATCGCCGCGGCGGCGTGATCGAGATTGCCCGACCCGCGCTCGTTCCGGCCCGGGGCGCGGATATACCGAAAATGTATGGGGATCGATTCCCGCGCGCGGTGGCATATTTGAGGACGGGCGTCTCTCGGGAGATCGGCGCTCGATCGGCACCGAGAGGAGCCCGAAATGGGTCGCAAGGGTCGTCTTTCGTCAGCGTTCGTCGCCGCAGCCCTACTGCTCGGCGGACAGCTGTGGGCAGCGGGGTCAGTGAGCTCGCACCCCGGTCAGCACGGCCCGACCGAGGGGCACCTGACCGGCAGCGGGGCGTTCGGCACCATCGACCTGTTGTCGGTCGAGCGTCTCACCACCACGCCCGAGCTCGTCGCCGACGTGGCCGTCAGCCCGGACGGGCAGTGGGCGTACCTCGCGAACTGGGGCGAGCCTGACTGTGCAGGACCAGAGGTCGGCGGCCAGACCTCGCCGGACGCAGGCGCATGGGTCGTCGACATCAGCGATCTCGAGGATCCGAAGAAGGTCGGCTTCATCCCCTCCAGCCAGGACACCCGACCGGGCGAGGGGATGCAGGTGGTCACGATCACCACTCCCAGGTTCAGTGGCGAGGTCCTCGTGATGAACAACGAGCAGTGCGGCAAGAACGGCCGCGGTGGGATCTCCCTGTATGACGTCACCAACCCGAGGAAGCCGGTAAAGCTCTCCGAGCACTTCGGCGACCGCGCCAACATCTCGCGCGGGGACGCGAACGACATCCACAGCGCGTTCGCCTGGGACACCGGAGACAAGGCCTACGTGGTCATGGTCGACAACTTCGAGACGACCGACGTCGACATCCTCGACATCACCAACCCCAAGCGCCCGCGACTCGTCCGCGAGCTCGACCTCGACTCCATGTTCCCCGGGGTCACCCAGGTCCAGCTCGGGCTCGTGCAGATCAACTTGCACGACGTCGTCGTCAAGAAGATCGACGGCCGGTGGGTGATGCTGCTGTCGTACTGGGACGGCGGGTACATCCAGCTCGACGTCGACGATCCGGCCAACCCGACCCTGATCGGTGACACGGACTTCACCAACCCCGATCCCGAGCTGCTGGAGTCGACGGGGACCGCCTTGCTGCCGGAAGGCAACGGGCACCAGGCGGAGTTCACGGCGGACAACCAGTACTTCATCGGCACCGACGAGGACTTCGCCCCCTACGGCGCCACCGACTTCGGGATCTCCAGCGGCGCGTTCGCCGGCGACTACCCGTCCGTGCCGGTGCCCGGATCCGCCCCGATCGTGGTCCTCCCCGACGAGCGTCTGAACGGACCTGTCGTCTACGGCGGCTACGGCTGTCCGGACTCGGCGCCGATCCCGTCGCCGAGCTCGATCCCCGGCTACGAGACCTCGCTCGCAGCGGGTGAGGAGAGCATCGTGGTGCTGCAGCGCGGGCCGACCGGCGACCCGAGTGCGCCGGGGGCGGCGTGCTTCCCGGGCGAGAAGGCGCACCAGGCCGTACAAGCCGGCTGGGACGCGGTGGTCTTCGTCCAGCGGCACGGCGGCACCGAGAACCCGCCGTTCTGCGGATCGGGTGCCTTCGTCGACGCGGTGGTCGGTGTCTGCACCAACCACGAGGCTTACCACAAGATGTTCAACACCGGCCCGTTCGCGCCGCCGTGGACCTATCCCGACGGACCGCCGATCGGGACCGTCGGCGAGCGCATCGATGCGACAGCTGCCTTCGACGGCTGGGGCTACGTCCACCTGTTCAGCAACACGGCGACCGACGGCAAGTTCGCCGAGCTCGACACCTACGCGATCGACGAGGCTCACGAGGAGGCGTACGCGACGGGGCACGGCGACCTGTCGGTGCACGAGGTCGCCACCCACCCGGACGATCCGGCTCGGTCGTACCTGTCGTACTACGCCGGAGGGCTCCGAGCACTCGAGATCCAGGGCACCGAGCTGGTGGAGGTCGGCGGCTACCTCGACGAGAGCGGCAACAACTTCTGGGGCGTCGAGGTGTTCGTCCGCGACGGTCGGACGATCATCCTCGGAAGCGACCGCGACAGTGGTCTGTGGATCTTCGAGGACACCGGCCAGGGTTGAGGTCAACGGCAGTGACCGCGCCGGCCCCTGAATGCAGCACAGTGGGGTCGACGCGGTCGTCGCGGTCACAGAGCTACGGGGAAGCGGTGGGCTTCACCGGGTTCGAGGTCCTGCCGATCGAGGAGTTCGGGTTCTGGCGCTCCTACCGGCTGTTCTGACCTGCGGCGTACGGTGGGTCTCCCACCAGCAGCTCGCCCGAGGCGGCGCCATGAAGATCACATCGTTCCGGGCCGTCGCCGCGGTCCTCGGGGCCCTGGCGTTCGGCGGGTGCGGCACCGAGACCCCCTCGGTGCAGAGCACGCCCACTCCGTCGGCCTCGCCGTCGGCGACGGCATCGCCGAGTCCCACCGCGTCACCGACCGCTACCGAGACCGCACCGCTGTCCTCGGAAGGCACCCCGATGCGCGGCGAGCTGTCGATCCCCAAGATCGGCGTCACCGACCTCGAGGTCGTGCCCTACCGCGGCTGGACCGACGACGCTCCCGGCACCGAGATCCAGAACGGCGGCGTGGCGGCCAGCCCGTACGGTCCTCGCGGCGGCACCGGGCCGGGCGGGATCGGCAACTACCAGGTGACCGCCCACCGGCTCTCCTCCACGCAGGCGTTCCTCAGGCTGCCGGAGCTCGAACCGGGTGACCGGGTCCGAGTGCGCACCGAGGAGGCGACGTACGTCTATCGCATCAGCAGCACCCGGGAGACGTCGTTCCGGTCGGTGGCTTCGCTGCGGGCGCAGCGGGCGCCGGTCCCGGGGAAGCCGGGCGAGGAGCCCACCCGCGCGATGATCACGCTGTCGACGTGCGCGACGCCCGAGGATCACGCGGCCGGCAACTACTGGGCCGACGAGTTCGACAACCCGGAGCACCGGATCGACAAGATCGGCGTCCTGGTCGCCATCCGCTGAGGGTCACCGACACTGGTCGATCGAGGCCGCCTGGTGGAAACCCTCCCAGAGGCGACCGCCGGCCAGGGCGAGGCATTCCTCGGCAGCCTGCTCGAGCAGGACCGTGTCGCCGGCGAGAGCCGAGGCGAGGCCGGCGTCGAGGCTGGCTGTCCAGGTGGTCTCGGCTGCAACGTCGAAGGCGATCAGCTCGCGCACCAGCCACTTCCCGCCGCCGTGCCAGCAGCCGTTGACGTCGAGGACCAGCTCGGCCGTACGCCGCCACGTCTCGACAGCGATCGCGGTGCGCTCCGGCCCCGCGCCGGCGCCTTGCAGGTCGTCGACGAGATCGCTCAGCGCATACCTGGCGCTCGCCAGCGCCGAGGCCGGCAGGGGAGTGGGGCCGGCCTGGAGGACGTCGTCGCAGTAGCGACGTACCTCCGTTCCGCCGTCACCTGGAAGAAGGGGGACGCCTCGAGCGACGAGCCGCGCCATCGTGGGCTTGCGGTCGGTCAGATCCCGCCCGACGAAGTGGCGGATGCTCGCCTCGGTGTGCACGAAGAGCTCGACCGGCCAGCCCAGATGACGCAGCGACTCGCGGTGGGCCGTCGCGGTCGGGTCGAGCACGGTGACGTCGAGATCTGACATGGGCGTCGCGCCGCCGAGGACCACCGACCCGCCGAGCCACGCCTGCTCCGCACGCGGGAAGCGGGCGAGGACCAGGTCTTGCGCGGCCGCGACCGGGTCCGGGCGGTTCGGAGAATCCATGCGTAGAGCGTGCCGGTTCGATGGGCGCAGAGTCATCCGGTTATCACCCGGAATGTGACGCCGAACACAGCCGAGAACCGTTGATCTAGAGCATTCGCTCTATTTAGAGTCTCCGCATGTCCCGACAGCGGCTTCACACGCTCGACGACCTCCTCGACGTCGCCGAGCAGATCGTGACCAGCGGTGACCCCTCCGGTCTGACGCTGCGCTCGCTGGCCGCTGCGGCGGGGGCGTCGAACGGGACGATCTATCACGCGTTCGGCTCGAAGGACGTGCTCCTCGCGCGGCTGTGGCTGCGGTCCTGGTGCCGGCTGGGCGACCTGATGGCGGAGGCGATGGCCGAGGGCGCCACCGGCGCGGATGCGGTCGTGGCGGTTGCGTTGAGCCCCGTCGAGTTCGTACGCCGCTTCCCGGCCAGCGCCCGATTGTTCTTCGTCCAACGCCGCGACCAGCTCTTCTCCGCCGACCTTCCGCCCGAGATCGAGACCGAGCTGAGCTCCGTGCAGGAGAAGTTCGTCGAGGTGCTGATCGCGCTGGCGCGCGGGGTGTGGGACCGCGGCGACCGGATCGCGGTCGAGGCGATCGCGGTCTGTGTCGTCGACCTGCCCGGCGGCATCCTGCGCCGCTGCCTCCTCGAGGACCGCGAGGCCGACGCGGCGACCGCCGCCCGCCTGGAGGCCGCCGTCCGCGCCATCCTCGCCGTCCCGCTCGAACCGCGTCCGGCCAAGGCATCACCCGCAGATCCGTCCACACCGAGGAGCAACCCGTGACCCGAGACCAGTCGATCCTGGCGCAGCCGCTCGAGCTGCCGAACGGGTTCGTGATCCCGAACCGGCTCGCCAAGGCCGCCCTCAGCGAGGGCCTCGGGCGTCGCGACTTCACGCCCGGAAGCCGGATCAAGAACCTCTACCGGCGCTGGGCCGACAGCGGCGTCGGGCTCTCGATCACCGGCAACGTGATGGTCGACCGCACCGCGATCGGCGAGCCGGGCAACGTCGTTGTCGAGGACGACCGCCACGCCGACGACCTCGCCGAGTGGGCGCAGATCGCGAAGTCGGGCGGCTCCAAGGTGTGGGTGCAGATCAACCACCCGGGCCGGCAGACGCCGCGTACGCTCACCGCCCATCCGGTGGCACCCTCGGCCGTCGCCGTGCCCGGCACGGGCGGGCTCTTCGCGGAGCCCCGCGCGCTGACCGAAGCCGAGATCGAGGACCTGATCCGCCGCTTCGCCACCACCGCGAGGGTCGTGACCGGGGCGGGCTTCGACGGCGTACAGATCCACGGCGCGCACGGCTATCTGATCAGCCAGTTCCTCTCGCCGCTGTCCAACCAGCGCACCGACGCCTGGGGTGGCACGCCGGAGAAGCGCCGCCGCTTCGTGCTCGAGGTGCTCCGTGCGATCCGCGCCGAGGTCGGAGCAGACACCCCGGTCGCGATCAAGCTCAACTCCGCCGACTTCCAGAAGGGCGGCTTCGGTGAGGAGGAGTCCCTGGAAGTCGTCCACGCGCTCGCCGAGGAGGGCCTGGATCTGCTGGAGATCTCCGGCGGCACCTACACCTCGGCCGCCATGCTCGGCGTGGACCCGTCGCTGAAGGCGAGCACCCGGCGCCGGGACGCGTACTTCCTCGCGTACGCCGAACGAGTCCGTGCCGAGCTCCCGAGGCTGCCGCTGATGCTGACCGGCGGGTTCCGTACGGCCGCCGGGATGGTCGACGCGGTCGAGTCCGGTGCCGTGGACCTCGTCGGCCTGGGAAGGCCGCTCACCGTGCAGCCCGACTTCCCGGCCCAGCTCCTCGCCGGCCGCGCCGACGAGAGCGTCGTCAACCCCCGCCGCAGCGGGATCCGGATGCTCGACAGCCTCACCGAGCTGACCTACTACAGCGTCCAGATGTGGCGGATGGCCAAGGGCAAGGAGCCGGCACCCGACCGGCACGCCGCCCTCAACGTGACTCAGTAC
Organism: Nocardioides sp. NBC_00368; assembly: GCF_036090055.1. Lineage (NCBI taxonomy): Bacteria > Bacillati > Actinomycetota > Actinomycetes > Propionibacteriales > Nocardioidaceae > Nocardioides > Nocardioides sp. NBC_00368. The sequence goes on along the minus strand of NZ_CP107970.1, from coordinate 1,645,215 downwards.
CTCCTCAACAACGGCCTCGAGAGCCTGCGCTCCCCGCGCGGCTGAACCCCGGAAGGAACGACAATGACGACGACCCTGACCCAGACGGACGGCGTGTACGTCCTCGACATCGGCGACACCGAGAACCGGTTCAGCCCCGACTGGATGACGTCGGTGAACGACGCCCTCGACAAGGTCGTGGCCACGCCCGCGCCGCTGGTGCTGACGGCGACGGGCAAGTTCTACTCCAACGGCCTCGACCTGGACTGGCTCGGGCAGAACGCCGACCAGTTCGAGCCGTACGTCGCCCGGGTGCAGGCCCTCCTCGCCCGCCTCCTGGTCCTCCCGGTGCCGACGGTGACCGCGATCAACGGGCACGCCTTCGGCGCCGGCGCGATGCTCGCGATGACCCTCGACTGGCGGATCATGCGCGAGGACCGCGGCTTCTTCTGCTTCCCCGAGGTCGACATCCAGATCCCGTTCACCCCCGGCATGGCCGCCCTGATCCAGGCCAAGCTCACCCCGCGAGCGGCGACCGACTCGATGACCACCGGCCGCCGCTTCCCCGGCCCCGACGCGCTTGCCGCGGGCATCGTCGACGGCACCGCACCCGAGGCCGACCTCCTCGAGCAGGCGATCGCCCGTGTCGCCCTGCTCGCGGGCAAGCCGGCCGACACGCTCGGCAAGATCAAGTCGACGATGTACGCCACGGCGGTCGCCGCGCTCACGACCGAGGAAGCCTGATGACGGTCCCCGGTACGCGTCCGGACGGATTTCCCCCGACGCGTGCCGTGAGCCGACCCGAGCTGCTCGCGCCGGGTTCGCCCGCTCTCCGGGTTCTCGCGGAGCCGCTCACCGCGCTCTACGGTCTGCCCGGGTTCCTGCTGCCCCTCATGCATCCCGCGACCGCTGCGGCGACGCTGAAGCGCGACCGAGTCTTCGCCGATCCCGACGCCGACATCCTCGACTTCGCCCGAAGGCTCCGCGACACGATCGAGATGATCGCCGGCGTCGCGCACGGCGGCGAGGAGGCCGACCACATCGCCTACGCCATGCGGGAGCTGCACCGGCCGATGCGCGGCGAGGACACTCGCGGGGCCACGTACCACGCCTGGACCCGCGACATCTGGACGTGGAACTGGGCCGCGATCACGGCCGGCTTCATGCGCGGCTACGAGATGCTGCGCGGCTGGCCCGACCGGGAGTTCCGTGACGACGCCTATCTCGGGCTCATCGAGGTCGGCCGGAGGTTCGGCGTGCTCGGGATGCCCGCGACGTACGACGAGTTCCTGGAGGTCTGGCCGGCGGAGCGTGACCGCGTGGCCGACCCTCGTAACGAGGGGGTTCGGACGCTGGTCGGGCTGATCCACGCCGCCGGTCTACCGGCGCCCCGGGGGCTGCGACCGATGCCGCGGCCGCTGTGGGCGCTGGTCACCGCGCCCATTCGGCACTTCCTCAGGGTCGCCATCATGGTCGGGCTGCTGCCCGAGGAGCGGGAGATGATCGGCTTCCCGGAACGCGCCGTGGATCGTGTCAGCCTGCGCATCCATGTGCTCTTCTGGCGGTTCCTTCTCCCGCGGAAGATCTCCTACGGTGTCGGGCGCGCGTGGATGTCGGCGCGCGCCCGGTGGTCGACGCCGGTGTGGCGTACGCACTTCTCGGCCGAGGCACTCGCCGCGAGAGCGGAGTCCGCATGACCACGGTGACCACCAGTGACGGGTTCGAGCTCGCGGTCTACACCGCGGGCGAGGATGCCACCAAGCCGACCGTCGTTCTCGTACACGGTTTTCCCGACGACCACACCGCCTGGGACGGGATCGTCGAGCGTCTCGCCGAGGACCACCGTGTGGTCACCTACGACACCCGCGGCACCGGCGCTTCCGGCAGGCCGCGCAGGATCGCCGACTATCGGCTCGACCAGCTGGCCGCAGACCTTCGCGCCGTTCTGGACCATGCTGATACCGGCGCCGGGGTGCACCTGGTCGGCCACGACTGGGGATCGGTGCAGGCTTGGCACCTGGTCACGGGCCCACAGCGCGACGGCATCCTCAGCTTCACCTCCATCTCCGGCCCGTGCGTCGACCACATCCCTGGGTGGGTTCTCCGCAAGGCGCGGGCGCGGCGGTTCCGCGACATCGCCGCGATGTGGAAGTCACCGCTCTACATGGGCTTCTTCTCGATTCCCCTCCTGGCCCCGGCGCTGGCGCGCCTCGGCCTGATCGACCCGGTCATCAGGCTGTCACTGAAGGTCTTCGAGCGACCTGAGCCGCTCGAACCGCGACCTCACGGACCCAGCGCTCGCCGCAACGCCGAGTCGATCCGGATCTACGCCGCGAACGTGCTCCCGCGCCTGCTCAGGCCGGTTCGCGGTGGCACCGACGTACCCGTCCAAGTGCTGACTCCCCGGCGCGACATCTTCATCCCGCCGATCACCCAGTCCGATCCGCACCCGGACATCGCGACGATCGACATCCGTGAGGTGCCAGGTGGGCACTGGGCACCGACGTTCCGCCCCGGCGCGGTCGGCGACCTCGTGGCGGGTTGGATCGCGCGACACGGCTAGGAGCCTGTGAGATGGCGGCAGCTGCGTGCGCCGCCGTCGAAGGAGCGCGTTACCTCGAACTTACGAGCTGACGCGCACTCCGTATTCCAGGGGTAACCAGCCCGAAACGCCCGGGCCGAAGGCTTGATGCCATGACCAAGCCCCTCCGCGATGCGCACCGCCACATCGGCCGGCTGCCGGCGTACCCCTTCTACGGGGGGCCGGCGATCACCGCCGACGTCACCGCGCGCGGCACCGTGAAGGAGCTGGTCGCCGACCTCGACGCCGATCGGATCGAGCGGGCGCTGGTGCTGCCGAACTACGGCGTGCCGGACCCGGACGCGGCCTTCGACCTCAATGCCCTGGCGATCGAGGCGGCCCAGAGCGACGACCGGATCCGGTGCGGCCTGTGGGTCTCGCCCAAGGCATCCGACTCCGCCCGCAACGACGCGGCCCTCGCCCTCGCCGGCGAGGAGGGCGTGGCCGCGCTCAAGACGAGCTTCCTGCTCGGCGGACATCCCACCGACCCGGAGTGCCTCGAGCAGCTCGACAAGGTCTTCGCCACCGCCCGTGCGCACGATCTGACCGTGCACGTGCACACCTCGCCCGGCGCCGCCTCCGACGTCGACCAGATCGGCACGCTCGTGGAGCGCTACGCCCGGGACGTACGTCTCCATCTCGTGCATCTCGGCGGCGGGATGAGCGGCCACATGAAGCTCATCGGCGGCCGGCTCTTCGACTGGATCGAGGCCGGGATGCAGGTCTACACCGACACCAGCTGGGCGATCGGCTTCGCGCCGGCCTGGCTGGTCCAGGAGATCGAGCGCCGCGGCGTCGGTCACGACCGCATCCTCTTCGCCACCGACGCCCCGTGGGGCGACTTCGCCGGCGAGCACGCCCGCCTCTCCGCCGCGGCCGGCGACGGCGAGCTCGCCGACGCCTTCTTCCACCACAACTTCTCAGCCCTCTACGGCTGAGACCGGCAGCTCCACTGCCGGCCACTCGTCAAGGACGACGAGTCCGCTCCCATCCCGCACCGCTCATCCTCTCTGGAGACCCTCGTGACCACTGACACCGCTGACATCGACGCCCAGATCGCCGAGAACATGGCCAAGTCGCTCGGCGAGATCCCGCACCCCTCGTCGCAGCCGGGCACCAACATCTACGGCTCGACCAAGATCTTCCCCGACTACCAGGCCGAGGAGGGGGAGACCTACTTCACCCTCGTCCACGGCATCCCGCATGAGTCCTCGGTCAGCTTCGTCGCCGTCCTGCAGGCGACGCGCGCGCTGCGCAAGGGCTTCGAGTCGGCCATCTACTTCTACGGCCCGGGCACGCTCGCCTGCATGGCCTCGCGCGGCTTCCCGACGATGGGCGACGCCGGGTTCCCCGGAGAGCTCAACACCAACGGCGCGATCGAGACCTTCATCAAGGAGGGCGGCACCGTCTTCTGCTGCCGCTTCGGGATGGGACTCCACGGCCTGCGCGAGGAGGACCTGATCGAGGGCGTCGTGCCCTCGCACCCGCTCGACGTGCAGGACGCGCTGATCCACTACGCCCGCAAGGGCGCCATCATCAACTCGACCTACAACCTCTGAGGGACCGGCCATGACCTCGCCGATCTCGTCCAGCACCCGCGTCGACGTCGCCATCCAGGGGATCCGCCTGCTCGACGCCCCCGTCGCCCGCCGCTCGGGCGCGGGACCGAGCGACGACGGCCACGTCCTCCTGGACGGGGTCGGCGCGGCCATCCCGCTCAACCCCCGCAGCCCCTATTCCGTACGCGGCGGCAAGCTGCTCCTCGACGGAGCCGACACCGGTCTCGGCGTCGAGGCCGTCTCCCGGCCCCGCTTCTACGACCTGGTCACCGCCGACGGCGTCGGCTACGACAAGATCGCCCGCCTGCACTCGGCCAACGTGCTCGCCACGACCGTCGTGCAGACCTGCGCGCGCTACGCGGAGGAGGAACGCTGCCGGTTCTGCGCGATCGAGGAGTCGCTGCGCCAGGGCTCCACGATCGCCGTCAAGCAGCCCGCCCAGCTCGCCGAGGTCGCCAAGGCGGCCGTCGAGCTCGACGGGGTCACCCAGATGGTGATGACCACCGGCACCTCCCGCGGTCGTGACCGCGGGGCGACCCATCTGGCCCGCTGCGTACGCGCGGTGCACGAGGCGGTCCCCGAGCTGCCCATCCAGGTGCAGTGCGAGCCGCCGGGGGATCTCGCCTCGATCCAGGAGCTGTACGACGCCGGTGCCCGCTCGATCGGCATCCATGTCGAGTCCCTCGACGACGCTGCCCGGCTGCGCTGGATGCCGGGCAAGGGTTCGGTGCCCATGAGTGAATATCGCGCAGCGTGGGCGGAGGCGGTCCGCGTCTTCGGCTGGAACCAGGTCTCGACCTACCTCCTGGTCGGTCTCGGCGAGGATCCCGATGAGCTGGTCGCCGGCTGCGAGGAGCTCATCGCGATGGGCGTCTACCCGTTCGTGGTGCCCTACCGCCCGCTGGACGGCACCCTCGCCAAGGACGTCGATGCCGTCCCTGCCCCGCCGCACGCCGACGTCTACCGGGTCACCTCCCGGGTCGCCGCACTGCTGCGCCGGGCCGGGATGGCCGGCGCCGACCAGGCTGCCGGCTGTGCGTCGTGCGGCGCCTGCTCCGCCCTCGGCGCCTGCGGGGAGGAGTCGGCATGACCGAGCTCCTCGACGACGTCATCCTGGCCGGCGGGACGCGCCGGGCGCCGAGCCTGGAGGGCTACCGCGTGATCCGTGCCGAGACCGCGGCCGATCTGGAGGCCTATCTCCGCGTGCGCCGCGAGGTCTTCGTCACCGAGCAGGGCCTCTTCGCGGGCTCCGACCTCGACGACGTCGACGACGACCCACGCCGGATCGTCCTGCTCGCCCGAGCGGACGACGGCGAGGTCCTGGGCGGCGTACGCCTCCATCCGGCGCAGCCGGACGCACCTGACGTCGGCTGGTGGCGCGGCAGCCGGCTCGCGGTCAAGGCCGACGCCCGGCAGCTCCTCGGTGTCGGCGCGGCGCTCGTCCGGGCGGCCTGCGCCGCGGCAGAGCAGGCCGGTGCCCTCCGTTTCGACGCCACGGTCCAGGCGCGCAACGAGGGACTGTTCCGACGGCTCGGCTGGGTCCCGCGCGAACGGATCCACCTCCACGACATGACCCATGTGGTCATGGAGTGGCCGGTGGAACGCATCAAGCAGCTGTCCGAGGCCACCAAGTCGCCCCTCGGCGACCTGATCGGTGCCCTCGTCGGGCGGTCGACCCCCGGGTTCCGGGGCGACGACGGCGCCCCTGTTCCCGGCAGCGACCTGGTCGCCGCCTGCGACGCGATCCTGCCCTCGATGGTGGAGCGCGACCCCGAGTGGGCCGGCTGGTGCGCAGTCCTCGTCAACGTCAACGACCTCTCCGCGATGGGCGCGGAGCCGGTCGGACTGCTCGACGCCATCGGCGCCCGGGACGCCTCCTTCGCCCGCCGGATCGTGCGCGGGCTGGCCGAGGCGGCGCAGGCGTGGGGCGTACCGGTCCTCGGTGGGCACACCCAGCTCGGCGTCCCCGCGGCGCTCTCGGTCACCGCGCTCGGGCGCGCGGAACGCCCGGTTCCGGGGGGCGGGGGAGCACCCGGCGACCGGCTGCGCCTGAGCGCGGACCTGGGCGGGGGCTGGCGCCCCGGATACCAGGGCCGGCAGTGGGACTCGTCCTCGCACCGCACCTCGGTAGAGCTGCGGGCGCTGTCCGGCGTCGTGCCCGCGCTGGCGCCGACGGCGGCCAAGGACGTCAGCATGGCCGGCCTGGTCGGTACCGCCGGCATGCTGGCCGAGGCCAGCGGATGCCGCGCGATCATCGACGTCGCCGCCGTCCCGACCCCAGCGGGGGCCTCGACCGCGGACTGGTTCACCTGCTTCCCGGGCTTCGCGATGCTCACCGCGGAGGAACCCGGCCGAGAGACGTCACCGCCCGGTCTGCCGGGATTCGTCTCCTCCGCCGTCTGCGGCGAGCTCGTCGCCGGTACCGGCGTCGGCCTGCGCTGGCCGGACGGGACCGTCACCGACGCCATCGACCACACCGTCACCGGACTAGGACCTGCGACATGACCACCACCGACACGCACCGCGGCAGCGCCGTCGCCGCCGTCTGCGCCGGCTTCGGCCGAGACGTGGACGAGAATCTTGCCCAGATCGGCAGCCTCATCGACGACGCCCGGCTGGCCGGCGTCGGCCTGCTCGCCCTCCCCGAGGCCTGTCTCGGCGGATACCTCTCCGTGCTCGGGGCCGGCCGCGACGGCAACCACGACGAGGCGCCGGAGGATCTCCCGCCTGTGATGGACATCGACGGCCCGGAGCTCGCGCGGGTCGCGGCGATGGCCGGCGACATGACCGTGGTCGTCGGCCTGTGCGAGTCCGATGGCGGCAACCGCTACAACACCGCCGCCGTCGTCACCGGCGACGGCGTGCTGGGTGCCCACCGCAAGGTGCACCAGCCGCTGGGAGAGAACCTCTACTACGCGGCCGGGGACGGGTTCGGGTGCGTGGACACTCCGGCCGGGCGGATCGGCACCCTGATCTGCTACGACAAGGCGTTCCCCGAAGGCGCTCGGGCCTTGGCCGTCGACGGCGCCGAGGTCATCGCCTGCATCTCCGCCTGGCCGGCCTCGCGCACCGCCACCAGCGCCTCGATCGAGGACGACCGGTGGACGAAGCGGTTCAACCTCTTCGACGCCGCCCGGGCACTCGAGAACCAGGTCGTCTGGCTCGCCTCCAACCAGCACGGCACCTTCGGCAAGCTCCGCTTCGTCGCCAACGCGAAGGTGGTCGGTCCCGGAGGCGACGTCCTGGCAACCACCGGCGTCGACGCCGGCATGGCCGTGGCCGAGCTCGACGTGCCCAGCGCCCTGGCGACGGCGCGACGGGCGATGTTCCACCTCCGCGACCGCCGGCCCGAGGCGTACCCCTCGGCGCTGGCGACCGCCGAGCCGTTCTCCCAGGTGGGTGAAGGGCATGCCTGAGATGACCTTTACCGTGCGCTGGCCCGACGGAAGCGTCGAGGACTGCTACTCGCCCTCGCTGGTGGTGCACGACCACCTGGAGGTCGGCGGGACGTACGCCGTCGACGACTTCCTCGACCGCAGCCTGACCGCTCTGGCCACCGCCTCCGAGCGGGTCCGGGCGAAGTTCGGCTTCGCCTGCACCAGCGCGATGGCGACCTCCGACCAGCTGCGGGCCTCGGCCGCGGCGTACGCACCGGGCCAGCTCGTCACCGTCCTCGCCATGCACCCGCCTCTGCCCGTCAGCCCGAGCCCACAGGAGTCCCGATGATCACCCACAAGACGACCGTCGCGATCGTCGGCGGCGGGCAGGCGGGCCTGGCCGCCAGCTGGTTCCTCGTCCGCGACGGCGTCGACCACGTCGTCCTCGAGGCCGGCACCGCCGGCCACGAGTGGGCCGAGACCCGCTGGGACAACTTCACCCTGGTGACCCCCAACTGGCACTGCCGCCTGCCCGGCTACGAGTACGCCGGGCCCGACCCGGACGGCTTCATGACCCGCGACGAGGTGGTGAGGTGGCTCGCCGGCTACGCGCCGACCTTCGGCCCGCCGCTGCGTGAGCACACCCGGGTGACGTCGCTGACCCAGCGCGCCGAGGGCGGGTTCCTGGTAGAGGCCGAGGGCACCGACGGCGCCGAGGCCTGGGAGGTCGAGCAGGTCGTGGTCGCGACCGGGGGCTACCACGTACCGGTCGTGCCGGCCTGGGCGCCCGCGCTCGACCCCGCCGTCGACCAGCTGCACTCGGCCGACTACAAGAGCGCCGCACGGCTTCGCCCCGGCGGTGTGCTGGTGGTCGGCTCGGGGCAGTCCGGCGCGCAGATCGCCGAGGACCTGCACCTGGAGGGACGTCAGGTGCACCTCGCGATCGGCGACGCTCCCCGGGTCGCCCGGTTCCACCGCGGGCGTGACTGCATGACCTGGCTCGCCGAGATGGGGCTCTACGACACCCCGGTCGCCAGCTACCCGGGCGGGCCAGCCGCTCGGGAGAAGACCAACCACTACGTCACCGGCCGCGACGGCGGGCGCGACATCGACCTGCGCCAGTTCGCCGCCGAGGGCATGCGGCTCTACGGGCGGCTCGAGTCCGGGGCGGGCACCCATCTCGCGATCGCGCCGACGCTGCGCGACGCCCTCGACTCCGCCGACGACGTCTATCGCTCGATCTGCCGCGACATCGACACCTACATCGATACGCACGGTCTCGACGTCGCACCCGCTGAGGCGTACCGGCCGGTCTGGGAGCCCGAGGCCGACCCGACCCGCCTCGACCTCGCCGAGGCAGGCATCACGACGGTGATCTGGGCGATCGGCTACCGGCCCGACTACCGCTGGGTCCGCGCCGGCGTCTTCGACGGGAGCGGGCGGCCGACCCACACCCGGGGCGTGACCGGCGTCGCCGGGCTCTACTTCCTCGGGCTGCCCTGGCTGCACACCTGGGGATCCGGGCGCTTCCTCGGCGTCGCCGCGGACGCGGAGCACGTCACCGGCGTCATCACCGGTCGAGCCGGCGAGACCGGCCCGACCACCGAGCGCGCCGCCGACCTGGCGCGCCGCCGCTCCCCGGGGCCACTGGACGCTTCGGCGGCGGTGGCCTGAGGATTCCCCGGCCGGAACGATGACGACGGATAGGTTGAGGACCATGTCGAAGGTGCGTATCGGGGCGGTCGCGGCCCACTTCGGGCGCGACCTGGCTCGCGCGGTCGCCAAGCTCGAGGGGATCGTCGAGGACGCCCGCCGCAACGGGGTCGGCCTGCTGGTCCTGCCGGACGCGACCCTCGGCGGCTACCTCTCCGACCTGCGTCATCCCGACCCGCTCGCGCTTCCGCCCGCCCTCACCGAGGACTCCTTCGAGCTGGGCCGGGTGATCGCGATGGCCGGCGAGATGGTCGTCTGCCTCGGCTATGCCGAGGAGGTCGTCGTCGACGGCCAGGCCCGGCTCTACAACTCCGCCGTCTGCCTCAGCGGCGACGGGGTGCTCGGACGCCACCGCAAGGTGCACCAGCCCGCCGGCGAGTCGCTGGTCTACGCGGCGGGGGAGCGGTTCGCGGCCTTCGACACCCCGGTCGGGCGGCTCGGGATGCTCATCGACTACGACAAGACCTTCCCGGAAGCAGCCCGGACCCTCGCGCTCGACGGGGCGTCGGTGATCGCGTGTCTCTCGGCCTGGCCGGCCTCGGTCACCGACCGCGCCTCGCGGCTCCCGCAGGACCGGCAGTCTCGGCTCTTCGACCTCTACGACCAGGCCCGGGCGGCCGAGAACCAGGTCGTCTGGGTCTCCTCCAACCAGACCGGGGTGATGGGTGGGCTCCGATTCCTCGGGCAGGCCAAGGTCGTCGGCCCCGGTGGCGAGATCCTCGCCCGCACCACCTCCAAGGGCGGCCTCGCCGTCGCGGAGATCGACGTCGAGGCGGAGATCGCCCGCTCACGCCGGGTCCTCCACCACCTCAAGGAGCTGACCCCGACGGCCTACCAGCTCCCGGGGTCGCCGCAGTGAGGATCGCCCTGCTCACCTACTCCACCCGGCCGCGCGGCGGCGTCGTGCACACGCTGGCGCTCGCCGAGACACTGGCCGCGCTCGGCGAGGACGTCCACGTCTGGACCCTCGGCCGCCACGGCGACACCGAGTTCTTCCGCCCGGTCGATCCGGCCGTCACCGTCCATGCGGCGCCGTTCGAGGCACGTGAGGAGGAGTCGGTGGGGGAGCGGATCGTGCGCTCCATCGCCGTGCTGCGGAACGCCTTCGAGCGGGAGCGGGACGGCTACGACATCGTGCACGCCCAGGACTGCATCAGCGCCAACGCCGCCCTTCCGTGCGTCCGCACGATCCACCACCTCGACCAGTTCACCACCCCGCAGCTCGCCGCCTGCCACGAGAAGGCGGTGGTCGAGCCGTACGCCCGGATCTGCGTGTCCCGGTCGGTGGCCGACGAGGTCTCGGCCGGATGGGGGTTCGCCCCGGAGGTCATCCCCAACGGCGTCGACGCGGCCCGGTTCGCGGCCGGGGCCGCCGACCACGCCGGACGCGCGGTCTGGCGGGACCGCCTCGGCGGCTATGTCCTCGCGCTCGGTGGGATCGAGCCGCGCAAGGGATCGATCGACCTGCTCGAGGCGTACGCAGCGCTGCGCGCCTCCGACCCCCGCCACCAGGACCTGACGCTGGTCTTCGGCGGCGGCGAGACGCTCTTCGACTACCGCGACTACAGGGCCGCCTTCGACGCCCGTGCCCGCGAGCTGGGCGTGCCCGTCGTCGTCACCGGCGTGGTCGCCGAGGACGAGCTCCCGGCCCTGGTGGCCGAGGCCCGCGCACTCGCGATGGTCTCGACCAAGGAGGGCTTCGGGCTCGCCGCACTGGAGGCGCTCGCCGCCGGCGTACCCGTCGTCGCCCGCGACCTGCCGGTGCTCCGCGAGGTCTTCGCCGAGACCGTCGCCTACGCCACCTCGCCGGCCGAGATCGCCGTCGCGCTGGCCAAGGTCCTGGACTCGCCTCCCGAGCCGGCGGCGGGCCGCGAGCTCGCCGCCGGCTACACCTGGGAGCGCGCCGCCCGCGCCCATCAGGTCTTCTACGAGCGCGCTCTCCGCGACATGTCAGGCGGGTGAGATCGGCCCGGCGCCTTCCTCCAGACCTCGACGCTGCTGCATCCGCCCGGCACCGTCGAGCTCGATGACGGTGTCGATGCCGATCCGCTCCAGGAACCCGAAGTCGTGGCTGACGACGAGCAACGCACCGCGATAGGCATCGAGCGCCTCGGCGAGCTGCTCGACGCTCGTGATGTCCAGGTTGTTCGTCGGCTCGTCGAGGATCAGCAGCTGGGCGGGCGGGTCGGCCAGGAGGAGACGGGCGAGGGAGACGCGGAAGCGCTCGCCGCCGGACAGCGTACGCACGGGGCGGTCCACGCTATCGCCGCGGAGCAGCAGCCGGGCGAGCTGGTTGCGGATCGTGCCCGACGGCGTCTCCGGTGCCACGGCGCGGACGTTCTCCATCGCGCTCGCCTCGTCGTCGAGACCGTCGAGGCGCTGGGGGAGGAGGCCCACCTGATCGGTGAGGAGACGACCGTGCGGCCGCCCGGCCACCGGGTGGCCTGGGGCTCGTCGAGGGCGTCGCAGTGCCGGTCCTGGTGTCCTTCGGGACCGCCCATGACGCTGCCCTGCTCGGTGTCCTGACCTGGCGTCTCTTCGGTTTCTGGCTGCCCATACCCGTCGCCGGGGCAACCTATCTCTGGCTGAGGGCGCGCGGCCTTCCCCGGCGAGCCCGCGCTGACCATCGCCGCTGACGCTCACGTTCACCCGATCCGTGGGAGGTGTGGCGGGAGCTCAGATCGCAGGGTGCGGTACGGCGGAACACTCCGTCGGGTCGGAACGACGGGGCCTTCAGGTTCCCGGAGAGAGGCACCAGAATGTCAGCGATACGCGTCAACGCCATCAACTTCCCTCGGGCCGAGTCCAACCTGATGTTCTCCCGGATCGTTGCCGATACCGGTGGTGTCGGGGCATGGGTCCATTACCGTGAGCCCGCTCCGCTGGACCACCAGCCCATCGTCAGACAGAACCGCGACACGCTCTACAGCGCGGCGATCGTGGACGTGAGTCAGCCGGCCACGCTCACGCTTCCAGACCCAGGGAACCGTTACCTGTCGGTCATGGTCGTCACCCAGGACCACTACATCCCGAAGATCTTCCATGACCCCGGGACGTACGAGCTGACCCGAGAGGCTCTCGGGACCGACTTCGTGCTTCTGGCCGCCCGGATCCTCGTCGACCCCGGCGACCCGGCGGACGTGGCCGAGGTCAATCGTCTGCAAGACGCCCTCGGACTGTCCTCGACGCAGGCGACGCCGTTCGAGCTCCCCGCCTACGACGAGGAGTCCATGACACGCACCCGCCAGGCGCTGCTCCAGCTCTCCGAGGGACTGCCCGACTTCCGCGGCGCATTCGGAAGGCCGGACGAGGTCGACCCCGTTCGACACCTCATCGCCACCGCCTCGGGCTGGGGTGGGCTCCCGGAGCGCGAGGCGCACTATGTCAACGTCAACCCCGGGCTTCCGGTCGGGGAGTACTCCGTGCGGATCGTGGATCCGCCCGTCGACGCCTTCTGGTCGATCTCGCTCTACAACGCCGAGGGCTACTTCGTTCCCAACGAGCTCGGCGTGAACAACATCAACAGCATCACCGCGACGCCGGACCCGGATGGCGCCGTGACCGTCTACTTCGGCGTCGACCCGGCCGGCAAGACCAACTTCCTCCCGGTGATGGAGGGCTGGAACTTCCTGATCCGGCTCTACCGGCCCCGGCCCGAGGCATTGGACGGGACCTGGCAGGTGCCGCCCGTCGTACCTGTTGCGTGATCGACGCCGACGCTGCTCCGGGGCACCGGGGAGCGTGGTGAGCGTGCGGGGTTGACACCGGACGGTGACGGCCCTCACACTCATCGCCATGAACCTGTCTGACAGGCAAACAGTCAAACCGATCCGGCGTGCCAGCGCCATGGACCTCGTCCTCGCCGAGCTGCGCTCGGAGATCGAGTCCGGCACCTTCCCGGTGGGCACCAGACTGCCGTCCGAGGCGACCCTGGTCCGCGACTTCGGGGTCAGCCGCCCGGTCGTCCGGGAGGCGCTGCGAGCGCTGCAGGCGCTCGGCATGACGGAGTCCCAGTCCGGGCGGGGCACGTTCGTCGTCTCCGACCGGGCCGCCGACAACCCGACGTTCGGGAGCTACTCCGCCCGTGACCTGGTCGAGGCACGCCGGCATGTCGAGGTCCCGGCGGCAGGCTACGCCGCGACCCGGCACAGCGGCGACGACCTCGACGAGATGCGCAGCCTGCTCGAGCGGATGGAGCGCGAGGAGGACGGCGCGGTCTGGGTCGCCCTCGACTCGCTGTTCCACATCGCCATCGCCCGCGCCTCGGCCAACCCCGTCTTCGGGAAGGTGATCGAGGAGATCCGCGAGGCCCTCGCCACCCAGTCCGCCCTCCTCAACAAGCTCGACGACTCGCGGCGTACGGCCTCCGACGCCGAGCACCGCCTGATCGTCGACGCCATCGCCTCCGGCTCCTCGGAGACCGCCGAGGCGGCGATGCGCGCCCACCTCGAGCACGTCGACGGCGCGCTCGGAGACATCGTCCGCGACCCCACCAACGACAGGAACACCGACCGATGACCCTGCCGACCTCCACCGGCACCGAAGCCCTGCCCTCGCCCGCCGACGCGGGCGACGAGGGCTACGGCAAGTCCCTCACGCCGCGCCACATCACGATGATCGCGATCGGTGGCGCCATCGGCACCGGCCTGTTCCTCGGTGCGGGCGGGCGGCTGGCGAGTGCCGGGCCCTCCCTCGCCATCGCGTACGCCGCGTGCGGCCTCGTCGCGTTCATCGTCGTGCGCTGCCTCGGTGAGCTGATCCTCTACCGCCCCTCCTCCGGAGCCTTCGTCTCCTACGCCCGCGAGTTCCTCGGCGAGAAAGGGGCGTACACCGCGGGCTGGATGTACTTCCTGAACTGGTCGACCACCGGCATCGCCGACATCACCGCGATCGCGCTCTACGCCCACTACTGGTCGTTCTTCGCGCCCGTCCCGCAGTGGGTGCTCGCCCTCGGTGCTCTGGTGATCGTGCTGGCGCTCAACCTGCTCTCGGTCCGCCTGTTCGGCGAGATGGAGTTCTGGTTCGCGCTCATCAAGGTGGCCACGCTGGTGGTCTTCATGGCGATCGCGATCTTCCTCATCGTGACCCGGCACCCGATCGACGGCACCACCCCCGGGCCGCAGCTGATCACCGAGCACGGCGGCATGTTCCCCGCCGGCATCCTCCCGATGGTCCTGGTGATCCAGGGCGTCATCTTCGCCTACGCCTCCATCGAGCTGGTCGGCGTCGCCGCCGGCGAGACCGCGGACCCGCGCCGCGTCATGCCCCGGGCGATCAACACGATCATCTGGCGCATCGGCATCTTCTACGTCGGCTCGGTCGTGCTGCTCGCGATGCTGCTGCCGTGGTCGGCCTACTCCGCCGACGAGAGCCCGTTCGTGACCGTGCTGTCGCGCGTCGGCGTGCCCGGTGCGGGCGACGTGATGAACCTGGTGGTCCTCACCGCCGCGATGTCGAGCCTCAACTCCGGGCTCTACTCCACGGGCCGGATCCTGCGATCCCTCGCCGCGGCCGGCACCGCCCCCCGCTTCGCCGCGGCGATGAACCGGCACAAGGTGCCCTACGGCGGCATCCTGATGACCGCTGCCGTCTGCGTCCTCGGTGTCGGGCTGAACTACGTCGTGCCCGCCCAGGCGTTCGAGATCGTCCTCAACCTGGCCTCGGTCGGCATCATCGCGACGTGGGCGATCATCCTGATCAGCCACACGATCTTCGTGCGCCGCAGCCGCGCCGGAGAGTTCGAGCGGCCGGCCTTCCGGGTGCCGCGGTCACCGATGCCGCAGTTCATCGCGCTGGGGTTCCTGGCCCTGGTCCTGATCCTGATGTTCTTCGACCACGTCGGCCGGATCACCCTGCTCGCGATGCCGGTGCTGCTGGTGGCGCTGGTCGGCGGCTGGTTCCTCGTCCGCGATCGCATCGACACCTCCGAGATGGAGGTGTGATGAGCCTGCCCCACCTCGTGACACCGGTCGCCGACGCGGCTCCGATGCGGGTGCCCGCCCACCAGCCTCTGGTCGAGGTCTGGCGTGGCGAGATGGTCGAAGGTGTCCATCACGGCTCGGCCGTCCTCCTCGATCCCGAGGGCCGCGTACGCCTGGCGGTCGGCGACGTCGAGGCCGCGTTCTACCCGCGGTCGGCGGCCAAGCCGATGCAGGCGGTGGCGATGGTGCGCGCCGGGCTCGATGTCGGCGACGATCTGCTCGCGCTCGCCGCGGCCAGCCACTCCGGTGAGACGGTCCACCTCGCCGGAGCGCGCCAATTGCTGGCCTCAGCGGGCCTCGGCGAGGACGCCCTGCAGAACCCGCCGGACCTGCCGTACGACCCGATCGAGCGGGAGTCCTGGCTGCGCGCCGACGGGCAGCGGAGCCGGCTCGCGCACAACTGCTCGGGCAAGCACGCCGCGATGGTTGCGACCTGCGCGGCCGCGGGGTGGGCGCACGACCGCTACCTCGATCCCGCGCACTCGCTCCAGGAGGTCATCCGTGCCACCGTCGAGGAGCTCACCGGCCAGCGGGTCGCGACGGTGACCGCCGACGGCTGCGGCACCCCGTTGTTCGCGGTCTCGCTGCACGGCCTCGCTCGCGCCGCGCGGAGCCTCGTGCTCGCCCCTGAGGGCAGCGCGGAACACCGGGTCGCCACGGCGATGCGCCGCCACCCCGAGATGGTCGCAGGCAGTCGTCGTGACGTCACCGCCCTGATGCGGGCGGTGCCCGGACTGCTCGCCAAGGACGGGTTCGAAGGCGTCCAGGTCGCCGCCCTGCCCGACGGCACCAGCCTCGCGCTCAAGGTCGCCGACGGAGCCGATCGGGCCCGCCTGCCGGCGTTGCTCGCCCTCCTGGCCGAGGCCGGGGTCGACCCCGGCGTGCTCGCCCCGTTCGCGCCCACCGCGCTGCGCCCGGCCGCGGCGCTCACCCCGACCGCTCTCGACCCGACGGAGAAGCCATGACCCCACCGACCCGCCGCGAGCACGACCTGCTCGGCGATCTCGACGTCCCCGCGGAGGCGTACTGGGGCGTCCACACGGCCCGCGCCCGCGCCAACTTCCCGATCACCGGCACCACGATCGGCACCTATCCGCACCTGGTGAACGCGCTCAGCGCCGTCAAGGAGGCCGCCGCGCTCGCCAACCTCGAGCTCGGCCTCCTCGATCCCGAGCGTGCCGGGGCGATCGCGTCGGCGTGCCAGGAGATCCGTACCGGGAAGCTGCACGACCAGTTCGTCGTCGACGTCATCCAGGGTGGCGCCGGCACCTCGACCAACATGAACGCCAACGAGGTCATCGCCAACCGGGCCCTGGAGCTGCTCGGTCACGAGAAGGGCGGCTACGACCAGCTCCACCCCAACGAGCACGTCAACCTCAGCCAGTCGACCAACGACGCCTATCCCACCGCCGTCAACATCGCGACCATCATCGCGGTCGGCGCGCTGGCCGACGCCATGCGCGTCCTCGAGGACGCCTTCGCCGCGAAGGCCGAGGAGTTCGCCGGCGTCCTCAAGATGGGACGTACGCAGCTCCAGGACGCCGTGCCGATGACGGTCGGCCAGGAGTTTCGCACCTACGCGGTGATGCTGGGCGAGGACCGGCTCCGGCTGCAGGAGGCGGTCACCCTGCTGCACGAGATCAACCTGGGCGCGACCGCGATCGGCACCGGCCTCAACGCGCCCGCCGGCTACGCCGAGATCGCTCGCCGTCACCTGGCCGAGATCACCGGTCTGCCGTTGGTGACCGCCCCGGACCTGATCGAGGCGACCCAGGACTGCGGGGCGTTCGTCCACCTCTCCGGCGTGCTCAAGCGGGTCGCGGTCAAGGTGTCCAAGACCTGCAACGACCTGCGGCTGCTCTCCTCCGGGCCGCGAGCCGGCCTCGGCGAGATCAACCTGCCCCCGGTCCAGGCCGGGTCCTCGATCATGCCGGGCAAGGTCAACCCGGTCATCCCGGAGGTCGTCAACCAGGTCGCGTTCGAGGTGATCGGCAACGACGTCACCGTCACCATGGCCGCCGAGGCCGGTCAGCTTCAGCTCAACGCGTTCGAGCCGGTGATCCTGCACTCGCTGGTCGCCAGCATCACCCACCTGGCCGCCGCCTGCCGTGTGCTCGCGGAGCGCTGCGTACGCGGCATCACGGTCAACGGGGAGCTGACCCGGGCTCAGGTCGAGCGCTCCATCGGGCTCGTCACCGCGCTCAACCCGGAGATCGGGTACGTCGCCGCGACCGAGATCGCCCGCGAGGCGCTCCGCACCGGTCGTGGCGTCGCCGAGCTGATCCTCGAGCGCGGCCTGATCTCACCCGAGCGGCTCGCTCACCTGCTCCGGCCGGAGCAGCTCGCCCAGCCCGCAACGGCCGACCCGGGGCAACTGGTGACGTGAGTCACAGCAAACCATTGCCCTCACTGCCCTCCGTGCCCTAAAGTTCCAGGGGGCAGAAGGAGGATTCCGCGATACGAAATCGAGGGAGCGATGGGCCTGACACCACTGGAGACTCTGATCCGGCGGGCGCGGGCGCTCCTCCCCGAGGACGGCGTGATCACCGACCACGCCCGGCTGCGGACGTACGAGTGCGACGGGCTGGCCCACTACCGGGTCACCCCGGCGCTCGTGGTGATCCCGGAGACCGCCGAGCAGCTCGCCGCGATCGTGCGGTGCTGCGCCGAGCTGCAGATCCCGTACGTGGCCCGCGGATCCGGCACGGGGCTCTCCGGCGGGAGCCTGCCGCATGCCGAGGGTGTCCTGGTGGTCACCTCGCGGCTGCGGGCCATCAAGGAGATCCGGCGGGAGGACCAACGCGCCGTCGTCGAGCCCGGCGTCATCAACCTCGACGTCACCCGGGCGGCGACCCCGGTGGGCTACTACTACGCGCCGGACCCCTCCAGCCAGCAGGTCTGCTCGATCGGGGGCAACGTGGCGGAGAACTCCGGCGGTGCCCACTGCCTCAAGTACGGCTTCACGACCAACCACGTGCTCGCCGCCGAGTTCGTCGCCGCCGACGGCGATCGCGTACGCCTCGGCGGGGACGCCCCCGACAGCCCCGGCTACGACCTGCTCGGTGCCGTCGTGGGGTCGGAGGGCACCCTCGGGATCGTCACGGAGGTGACGGTGCGGCTGGTCCGGCTGCCGGAGAAGGTGGTCACCCTGCTGGTGGGCTTCGACTCCACCGACCGCGCCGGTGCCGCGGTGTCCGCGATCATCGCGGCCGGCATCGTGCCGGCGGCGATCGAGATGATGGACGCGCTCGCGATCGAGGCCGCCGAGGCCGCGGTGCACTGCGGCTACCCCGACGGCGCGGGCGCGGTGCTGGTCATCGAGCTGGACGGTCCGGCCGCCGAGGTGGATGCCGAGTACGCCGACGTGGTCCGGTTCTGCGAGGAGACCGGTGCCTTCGAGATCCGCACCGCGAAGACTCCCGAGGAGCGGTTCCTGATCTGGAAGGGCCGCAAGTCCGCCTTCGCGGCCGTCGGCCGGATCAGCCCCGACTACATCGTGCAGGACGGCGTCATCCCGCGGACCGCCCTGCCCGAGGTGCTGCGGGCGATCACGGAGCTCTCCGAGCGCTCCGGCGTACGCGTCGCCAACGTCTTCCACGCCGGCGACGGCAACCTGCATCCGCTGGTGCTCTTCGACGACGCCGTCCCCGGCGCCGGGGACGCCGCCGAGGAGGTCAGCCGCGGGATCCTCGACCTGTGCCTGCAGCACGGCGGCTCGATCACCGGGGAGCACGGCGTCGGCGCCGACAAGGCGGCCCACATGCCGAAGATGTACGCCGCCGACGACCTCGACACCATGCAGCTCGTCCGCTGCGCCTTCGACCCGGACCGGATCTCCAACCCGGGCAAGATCTTCCCGACCCCGCGGCTGTGCGGCGAGCGTCCGGGCCGGCGTCAGGGCGCGCACCCGCTGCAGCAGGCCGGCGTCGCGGAGGTCTTCTGATGTCCGACATCACCGTCTCCGGAGTCACCCCCGGTCGCATCGAGCGCCCGACGAGCACCGCCGAGGTCGCCGAGATCATGCGCGCCGCGGTGTCAGCGGGGGAGTCCGTCGTCCCGACCGGAGCCGGCACCAAGCTGAGCTGGGGCAACCCGCCGACCTCGGCCGACATCCTGCTCGACCTCTCCGCGCTGGACCAGGTGATCGAGCACGCCTCCGGCGATCTGATCGCCACCGTCGGAGCCGGGACGCCCCTGGCCCGGCTGAACGAGCACGTCGCCGCGGCCGGCCAGCGTCTCGCCCTCGACGAGACCGTCCCCGGCGCGACCGTCGGCGGCACCCTGGCGACCAACACCAGCGGCCCGCTGCGGATGCTCGCCGGCACGATGCGCGACCTGCTCATCGGGGTGACGATGGTGCGCGCCGACGGCGTGGTCGCCAAGGCCGGCGGCAAGGTCGTCAAGAACGTCGCCGGCTACGACGTCGGCAAGCTCCTCGTCGGCTCGATGGGCACGCTCGCGGTGGTCACCGGGGCGACCTTCCGGCTCCACCCGGTCCCGCAGAGCCGACGCTGGGTCGGTGTCACCGCGCATGACGCCGCGCACGCCGCCGAGCTCACCCAGGCGGTCCTGCACTCGCAGACGGTGCCCTCCGGTCTCGAGGTGGACGCCACCGCCGACGGGCTGCGGGTCGACGTGCTGGTCGAGGGGCGCCCGGAGGGCGTGGCGGGACGTACGGCCGTCCTGAAGCAACTGCTCCCGGGCGCCGAGATCAGCGACCGCCCTCCCGCCGGCTGGGGCCGCTACCCGTGGGACGACACCAGCGACAGGCATCTCGGGATCAAGGTGACCTTTCGGCTCTCCGGTCTCGCCGACCTGATCGAGGCAGCCGGCGAGCTCGGGCTGCGTGGCTCGGCCGGCGTCGGCGTCGCGTACGTCGCCGTTCCCGCCGACCGGGACATCACCGAGATCCGTACGCTCCTCGAGCGGCTGCGCGAGACCACGGGTCGTCATGGAGGCAGCACCGTGGTTCTCGATGCCCCGCAGTCGATCAAGCAGCAGCTGGACCTGTGGGGGCCGGTCCCGGCCCTGGAGCTGATGCGCCGGGTCAAGAACGAGTTCGACCCCGACCACAGGCTCAGTCCGGGTCGCTTCGTAGGAGGGATCTAGCCCATGACGGACATGGACATCCGAAATCTGGGGGCCTTCGACGAGGAGCATCCGCCCGACCAGCACCTGCTCGACGACTGCGTGCACTGCGGCTTCTGCCTGCCGACCTGCCCCACCTATCTACTGTGGGGCGAGGAGATGGACTCCCCGCGCGGGCGGCTCTACCTGATGAAGGAGGGCCTCGAGGGCGAGCCGATGTCGGACTCGATGGTGCAGCACTGGGACAACTGCCTGGGCTGCATGTCGTGCGTGACCGCCTGCCCCTCGGGCGTCCGCTACGACACCCTCATCGAGCAGACCCGCGCTCAGGTCGAGCGCAACCACGCACGTACGCCGAAGGAGAAGGCGCTGCGGAGCCTGATCTTCGCGATCTTCCCGCATCCGAGGCGGCTCCGAGCTATGCGCGGTCCGCTGAAGCTGCTGCAGCGTACGGGCCTCGACCGTCGGCTTCGCAGTACCGGCCTGCTCGAGCGGATGGCACCTCACCTGGCCGCGATGGAGCGGCTCACCCCGACCATCACCGAGGCCGCGCCGCTGCCTGAGCGTGTGCCCGCGGTGGGGGAGCGGCGTGCGGTGGTCGGCATGCTCACCGGCTGCGTCCAGGGCGCGTTCTTCCCCGGCGTCAACGCCGCGACCGCGCGGGTGCTCGCCGCCGAGGGCTGCGACGTGGTCATCCCGGCCGGTCAGGGCTGCTGCGGTGCGCTCTCGGTGCACAACGGCCGCGAGCGGGAGGCTCAGGCGTACGCCCGACGGATCATCGACGCCTTCGAGGACGTCGGGGTCGAGCACATCGTCATCAACGCCGCCGGCTGCGGCTCGACGCTCAAGGACTACGCCCGGCTGCTCGCCGACGACCCCGCCTACGCCGTCAAAGCCGCGGGGTTCGAGGCGAAGGTCCGCGACATCGCCGAGATCCTCGACGAGCTCGGCCCGGTCGCCGAGCGTCACCCGCTCGACCTCACCGTCGCCTACCACGATGCCTGCCACCTCGCCCATGCCCAGGGCGTACGCGCCCAGCCGCGGGCGCTGCTGAGCGGCATCCCCGGGGTCGAGCTGCGCGAGATCGCCGAAGGGGCGATCTGCTGCGGCTCGGCCGGCATCTACAACATCCTCAACCCCGAGCCCGCCCGCGAGCTGGGCGAGCGCAAGGCGCGCAACATCGTCGCCACCGGCGCCGAGGTGCTCGTCACGGCCAACCCGGGCTGCCTGCTCCAGGTCGCCTCGGCGATCTCCGCACAAGGACATCGGCTCGGCATGGCCCACCTCGTCGAGGTGCTCGACGCCTCGATCAGCGGCTCCTCGCCCGAGGCGCTGCGCAGCCGCACCATCTGATTCTCCGACAACTGAACACCCCCACGTCTCGGGGGCTCATCTCCCACGCCAACGACCCTCGGAGTCGCCATGTTTGAGCCAGTACCGGACCAGGTCGGCGGTTCGCTCGTCCTGAGCGCCCTGTGCGGCGCCCTACCGCTGATCACCATGTTCGTCCTCCTCGGCGGGCTGAAGATGAAGGCCTGGCAGGCCGGCCTCATCTCGCTGACCGTCGCTCTGGTCGTCGCCGTCGCCCTCTTCGAGATGCCGGTCGACGACGCGATCCTGTCCGCTGCCCAGGGCGCGCTGCTCTCGGGCTTCTTCCCGATCATGTGGATCGTCATCAACGCGGTCTTCGTCTACAACCTGACCGTGCACACCGGCCACTTCGACGTGCTGCGCCGGGCGTTCAGCAAGGTCAGCGACGACCAGCGGATCCAGGCGCTGATCATCGCCTTCTCCTTCGGTGCGCTGCTGGAGGCCCTGGCCGGGTTCGGTACGCCGGTGGCGATCACCGTGGTGATGCTGATGGCGATGGGCTTCAAGCCGGTCAAGGCGGCCGCGGTCGCGCTGATCGCCAACACCGCCCCGGTGGCGTACGGCGCGATGGCCTCGCCCATCAACGCGCTCTCGGACCAGACCGGGTTCAGCGTCGAGGCGCTGGGCGCGATGGTAGGCCGCCAGACACCGGTCCTGGCGGTGGTGGTGCCCCTCATCCTGGTCTTCGTGGTCGACGGCAGGCGCGGCCTCAGGCAGACCTGGCTTCCGGCGCTGCTGTGCGGCCTCGGCTTCGGCATCGCCCAGTTCGTCGCGTCGAACTACATCTCCGTGCCGCTGGCCGACATCGTCGCCTCGCTCTTCTCGGTCGTCGTGGTCGTCGGTCTGCTGCGGGTCTGGCAGCCACGCGAGAAGGTCCCTGCCGAGTCGCTGGTCGGCGCAACCGCCGGTTCGTCCGGCGGCGCCGCGTCCGGCGCTCCGTCCGGCGCTCCGTCCGGCGCTCCGTCCGGCGCCGCGTCCGGCGACGGCGGTGGCGAGGTGCGCGACAGCAGCAGAGAGGTCTTCAAGGCCTTCCTGCCGTACGCGATCATCATCGTGATCTTCGTGATCGTCAGCGTCCCCGCGATCAAGGAAGCACTGGCCCACCGCCCGTTCACGCTCTCCGGGACCGACTACACCCCGACGGTGGTCTTCCCGGGGCTCGGCGACGTCGCCGGTGCTCAGGGCGGCTTCAAGTTCGACTGGTTCCCCGCGGCCGGCACGATGCTGCTGCTCTCGGGCCTCATCACCGCGATCTGCCTGAGGATCCGGCCGGGCGCGGTCGCGACGACCTACCGCGACACCTACCGCCAGCTCGCGCCGGCCATCGTCACCGTGATGGCCGTGCTGGGCCTGGCGTACGTCATGAACTTCTCCGGTCAGACCGGCTCGATCGGCGCCTGGCTGGCAGGAACCGGCAGCGCGTTCGCCGTCCTCTCGCCGATCCTCGGCTGGCTCGGTGTGGCGGTGACCGGCTCGGACACCTCCTCCAACGCCCTCTTCGGTCTCCTCCAGGTGACGACGGCGAAGGAGGCCGGGCTGGACCAGGTGCTGATGGCCGCCTCCAACTCATCGGGCGGTGTGCTCGGCAAGATGGTGAGTCCGCAGAACCTGGCCATCGCTGCGGCGGCCGTCGGCATGGCCGGCAAGGAGGGCGAGATCTTCCGCAAGGTCTTCGGATGGAGCATCGCCATGCTGGCCTTCATGTGCGTTCTCGTCGCCCTCCAGTCGACTCCTGTGCTGGGTTGGATGGTTCCCTGAGCCCTTACCGTCCGAGGCTCTTCGGGGTGTCGTGCCCGGGGAGCAGGCTGCTGCGAGCCAGATGCTTTGATGTCCAAGTAGTTGGATACTATGGTGTCCAAGTAATTTGAGACCCGTGACCGACCTGTGAACGAGGAGCTGGGATGGATCGGATTGGCGTGATCGGTGGCGGGCTGATGGGCTCGGGGATCACCGAGGTGTGTGCTCGTTCTGGGCTGGACACCGTCACGGTGGAGATCAGTCAGGAGGCGGCGCAGGCCGCCGAGGCGAAGGTCCGGGGGAGTCTGGAGCGCGCGGTGAGCCGCGGCAAGCTCAGCGAGCAGGACATGGCGGGGGTGCTGGAACGCATCACCTTCACGACCGATCTCGGCCGGTTGAGCGACCGCGACCTCGTGGTCGAAGCAGCCTCCGAGAGGGAGGACATCAAGCTCGACCTGTTCCGGACGGTCGGGGCGCTGTTGGAGAAGGACGACGCGATCCTGGCGTCCAACACCTCCTCGATCCCGATCGTGAAGCTGGGTGCGGTCTCCGGCCGGGCGGCGAACGTGATGGGCGTGCACTTCTTCAACCCGGCGCCGGTGATGCAGCTGGTCGAGCTGATCCCGAGCCTGACCACCTCGCCGAAGACTCTGGAGCGGATGCAGACCTTCGTCGGGAAGACGCTCGGCAAGCAGCCGATCGAGGCGACCGACCGGGCGGGCTTCGTGGTCAACAGCCTGCTGGTGCCCTACCTCCTCAGTGCCGTCAGGATGTACGAGGCGGGCTACGCCTCCGCGGCCGACATCGACAACGGGATGGTCCTCGGCTGCGGCCATCCGATGGGCCCGCTGGCGCTCTCGGACCTCATCGGCCTCGACACCGTCCGGGCGATCGGCATCTCGATGTACGAGGAGTTCAAGGAGCCGCTCTACTCGCCGCCGCCGCTGCTGGACCGCATGGTCGACGCCGGTCTCCTCGGCAAGAAGTCCGGCCAGGGCTTCTACGCCTACTGAGCCCGCACACGTGAGTGGAGTCCGCATGTCCGACCAGTACCCGTTGTTCGCCCTCTCCGAGGAGCACCAGGAGATCCGCAAGGCGATCCGTGAGATCTGTGATGCGAAGATCGCGCCGGCTGCGGCTGCGGTTGATGAGGAGGCTCGTTATCCGCAGGAGGCGCATGATGCGTTGATCGAGACCGAGTTCTTCGCGCCGCATGTGCCGGAGGCGTACGGGGGTGTGGGTGCGGATGCGCTGGCGACGGTGTTGGTGATCGAGGAGATCGCGCGTGCGGATGTGTCGGCCTCGTTGATCCCGGCGGTGAACAAGCTGGGGTCGTTGCCGGTGCAGATCGGTGGGTCGGAGGAGCTGAAGAAGAAGTATCTGGGTGCGCTGGCCGCGGGGCAGGGCAACTTCTCTTACTGTCTCTCTGAGCCCGATGCGGGCTCGGATGCGGCGAATCAGAAGACCCGGGCCGTACGCGACGGCGACTTCTGGGTGCTCAACGGTGTCAAGCGGTGGATCACGAATGCGGGGGTCTCGGAGTACTACACCGTCCTCGCGGTCACCGACCCTTCGATGCGTTCCAAGGGGATCTCCGCGTTCGTGGTCGAGAAGTCCGACGAGGGCGTCTCCTTCGGTGCCCCGGAGAAGAAGCTCGGGATCAAGGGATCCCCGACCCGCGAGGTCTACTTCGACAACGTACGCATCCCCGCCGACCGGATCATCGGCGAGGAGGGCAAGGGGTTCACCTATGCGATGCAGACCCTGGACCACACCCGGATCACGATCGCGGCCCAGGCGGTGGGTGTGGCGCAGGGTGCGCTGGACTATGCGCTGGGCTACATCAAGGAGCGCCAGCAGTTCGGCAAGCCGATCGCGGAGTTCCAGGGGGTGGAGTTCATGGTCGCGGACATGGGGATGAAGATCGAGGCCGCCCGCCAGCTGACCTACGCGGCCGCGGGTCGTTCGGAGCGGGGTGACAAGGACCTGACGTTCTTCGGTGCGGCTGCGAAGGCGTTCGCCTCGGATGTGGCGATGCAGGTGACCACGGATGCGGTCCAGCTGCTGGGTGGGTATGGGTTCACGCGTGACTATCCGGTGGAGCGGATGATGCGTGATGCCAAGATCACCCAGATCTATGAGGGCACCAACCAGGTCCAGCGGATCGTGATGGCCCGCCAGCTCCTCGCCGGCATCCAATCGACCCTGTGACCTACGCGGGTCGGGAACGTTCAGGTTGGGTCGCTGGTCGGCCGCCCGGGCCTTCCTGGTCGAGGAGTGTCCCGAGTGCGGCGTCGACGATCTCGAGGAGCCTGTCGCGGTCGAGGCCCTGGTTGGACTGCGCCGACAGCCCGTGCCAGAGCGTCTGCACGAGCGCGGCGAGCGTCGACGGATCCACGCCGGGTCTCAGTCGGCCCGCGTCGCGGGCTCGCTCGATGCGCTCCCGGAGTAGCTGCTCGTTGGAGGCGTGCAGGTCGCTCACGTAGGTGCGGGTGTCGATGGTGTCGGGCATGTCCGTCATCGCGGCACTGCTGATCAGGCAGCCCGGGTGACGGGCTCGGGGCTGGGTGAACTCCTCGACCGAACGACGCAGGAGCCGCTCGAGGACATCGCCGAGCTCGGGTTCAGCGCAGGCCTCGGCATAGATGGTCCGGTAACGCTCCGCAAAGGTGCGGACGGCCTCCTCGAAGAGACCGGCCTTGCTGCCGAACGCGGCATAGATGCTCGAGGTGGACATCCCGAGAGCGGAGCTGAGCGCGCGCGTGGTCGTGCCGGAGTATCCCCGGCTCCAGAAGAGCCGCGCGGCGGCCAGCACCGCATCGTCGCGGTCGAACATCGGCGGACGTCCGAGGGGCCGGGAGCTCATGAGTTGAATTATAGAGCGCTCGCTTCATAATAGGAGTTATGGAGCGTACGTTTCAGAAAACTGTCCCGACCACCGACGGCGGTTCGCTCACCGTCGATGTCTACGGAGACGGGGAGATTCCCGGTCTGCTCGTCGTTCCCGGTGTCATGAGCGATGCCCACGGGTGGCGGCACGTCGCCAGGGCCACGACCCGGTGGCCGTCGGTCTCGATCATCAACCGCCGCGGGCGTTTCCCTTCTGGCCCCCTCGGCGAGGGCTATTCGATCCGGACCGAGGTCGACGACCTGAAGGCAGTGATCGAGCAGGTCGGTCAGCCGAAGGACATCTTCGGCTGGAGCTACGGCGGTCTCGTCGCGCTCCTGCTCGCCTCCGAGCAACCGGTCGAGCACGTCATCGCGTACGAACCGGTCGCGCCCGGGTTCGGTGCAGATGCGCTGCCGTCCCTGCAGGAGGCGGACGAGCGCGGCGACCGGGACCGCAGCGTCGAGATCGTGAATCGGCAGGTCTCGGGGTTCTCGGCGGAGCACGTCGAGAACCTCAGGTCCGACCGCAGCGCGTGGGCGATGCTGTGTCGGCTCAGCGAGCCCCTCTACGCCGAGCTCGGCGCCCTCACCCGGGCGGAGATGCCGGGGACGTTGGGGTCGCGGGCCGGCGTGATCGGCCTGATCATCGGCGAGCACAACGTCGGCATCGGGCCGTACGGGACATCCTTCGAGGAGATCAGAGCCCGGATTCCTGATCCCGGGGTCCATCGCCTGCCCGGTCAGGGCCACCTCGCCCACGTGGACGCCCCGGAGGCGCTCGGGGGAATGCTCGACTCCCTCGCCCGTGCCGGCAGGGGCTAGCCTCCAGGGCATGCGAGGCAGCGTCATCGTCCTGACCGGTCCGCCGGGAGCGGGCAAGTCGACCACGGCACGTGAGCTGGCCGGCGGGTTCGACAAGGCCGTGCACCTGCACACCGACGACTTCTGGCACTACATCGTCGCTGGCATGATCCCGCCGTACCTGCCCGAGTCGCACGAGCAGAACCAGACCGTGGTCCACGTGATCGCGACCGCGGCCTACGGCTACGCCGAGGGCGGGTTCACCGTGGTGGTCGACGGGATCGTCGGGCCGTGGATGCTGGACCACTACCGCAGGGGACTCGAGGAGCACCCCGGCCTGTCCGTTCACTACGTGGTGCTCCGGCCGGACCGCGAGGAGACCCTGCGTCGAGCACAGGCACGCAGCGGTCCCGACGCGCTGGTCGAGGAGGGACCGGTCCTGCTGCTCTGGGACCAGCTCGCGGACCTGGGTGAGCTGGAGCGCCACGTGATCGACACCAGCCGCCACTCACCCGAGGAGACCCTTCGGGCGGTGGCGGACGCCGTGGCCGGCGGAGACTTCCTGATCTGAACCCGGCCGACGCCGTCCCACCAGCACGTTCACCGGTGGGACGGCGGGTCGGCACCGCGGTCCTCACGGGGTCGCGAGCGCCTCCGTCGGCGAGAGCCGCGCCGCCCGCGCCGCCGGGTAGAGGCCTGCGACGCAGCCGACCAGCAGGGTCGCACCGAGGCCACCGCCCAGCGCCCAGGGCGGGATCACCGGGGTCCACCCCTGTGTCAGGGCGTACGCCAAGGTGACGACCCCGCCGATGGCCACCCCCGCGAGGCCGCCGAGCAGCGAGAGCAGCAGCGACTCGGTCAGGAACTGGGAGCGGACCTGGCCACGGGTCGCACCCAGCGAGCGCCGCAGACCGATCTCGGCGCGCCGCTCCAGCACCGAGATCACCATCGTGTTGGCGACGCCGACGCCACCGACCACCAGCGCGACCGCGCCGATGCCGAGCAGCAGGGCGGTGAAGGCCTGGTCGGCCGCCTGCTGCGCCTCGAGCGCGTCGGAGGGCTGGGCGACGTCGACCTCTCCGGGGGCTTCCGGATTGGCGGTGGCGCCGAGCACCTCCTGGACCGATTCCACCTGGTCCGGCGCGGCTCGGGCGTAGAGGGTGGTGGGATGCCCGTCGAAGCCGAGCACCTCCTGGGCGGCCGGCCAGCCGATCAACGCCCCGGAGTCGATCTCGGGCACCAACGGCGAGGGCTCGAGGATCCCGACGACGGTGAACCACCTTCCCCCGACGAGGATCTGGACCTCGGGGCTCGGTGAGGTCACGCCCAGCCGCTCCGCGGCCGCGGAGCCCAGCACCACTGCCGGATACTGCGCGGTCGAGTCGTTCAGCCAGGTCCCGGCGGCGAGCTCGGTGGAGGTGGTCTCGAGAAGGTCCGTCCGGGCTGCGTACGCCGCGATCCCCTTGGTCTCGGCCGCAGGGATCTTGTCGGACCGGTAGACCCTGACGTCGGGCACGACGCCGATGGCGGAGACGTCGGTGACCGGGCCGATCCGGCCGACCATCGACTCCGCGGACAGCGGCAGCACCGCCTGCTGGCCCATCATGGTCGTCCCGTTCTGCGCGCTCAGCAGGTTGGTGCCGAGCGCGTCGAGCTGAGCGTCGAGGTCGGCGCGCGAGGACGAGGAGATGCCCACGACCGCGATCATCGCCGCGATCCCGATCGCGATCCCCAGGGAGGAGAGGAAGACCCGCATCGGGCGGGTCCGCAGCCCGGCGGCCCCGACCCTCAGTCGGTCGCCGGCGCTGAGCCGGCCAGGTGTCAGCGTGCTCATCGGAGACCACCCACCAGCGACACCGAGGAGCTGTCGGAGACGATCCGGCCGTCGCGGATCCCGATCTGTCGTGGCAGTGATCGGGCGATGTCGTGGTCGTGGGTGATGATCACGACGGTCGTGCCATCGCGATGAAGGTCCCGGAGGAGCTCCATCACCCCGGCCCCGGATGCCGAGTCAAGCGCGCCGGTCGGCTCGTCGGCGAGCAGGAGCGCGGGACCGCCGGCAACTGCCCGGGCGATCGCCACCCGCTGCTTCTCACCGCCGGAGAGCTCGTGCGGCCGGTGGGTCAGCCGGTGACCGAGCCCGACCCGGGTCAGTGCCTGCGAGGCGAGGTCGCGGCGCTCCGTACGCCGTCGGCCGCTGTAGAGCAGCCCGTCGGCGACGTTGTCGAGGGCGGTTGTCCCCGGGGCGAGGTGGAACTGCTGGAAGACGAAGCCGATCCGGCTCGCCCGCAGTGCGGAGAGCTGGGCATCCTCGAGCGTGCGCACGTCGTGCCCGGCGATACTGACCCGGCCCGAGGTCGGCCGGTCCAGGGTGCCGAGGATGTGCAGCATCGTCGACTTGCCCGATCCGGAGGGGCCGACGACGCCGACCAGCTCACCGGCATCGATCCGGATGCTGGCACCGTCCAGGGCCCGCACGCCGCCGGCGTACGACTTGTGCACGTCGGTCAGCTCGATCATCGGCTCACTCACCCGGCACCCCTACGACGGTCCCCTCGGTGATGCCCTCGCCTGAGATCTCGACCCGTCCGCCCGAGAAGAGGCCGGCCTCGACCGGGACGTACTCCGTGGTGCTGCCGTTGACGACCTCGACGCCGAAGCCACCCTCGGCGAGGGCGACGAGCGCAGCGACCGGGACCGTGAGCACGTCCTTGCGCTCGCCCGCGGTGAAGGCGACGTCGACGGCCGCGGCGTCGTAGGCAGCGGCGGCCTCGCGGCCCTTCTTCTCGGTCAGCACCGCTACCACCTCGAGCGTGGTGGTGGACTCGCCGTCGTCCCCGCCGCCCCCGCCGGACTCCTCGGACACCTTCGTGGCGGCGTCGGTGACCTTGCCGGCGGCCCGGGTGCCGTCGGGAAGGGTCACCTCCACGGCGGCACCCACCTCGGCCATCCGCCGGTCGGCGGGGTCGAGGGTCACCGTCACCGACGGCACGGTGTCGGTCACGGACAGCACCGGACCACCGTTTCCTGCCTGGTCGCCCAGGCTCGCGGAGAGGCTGCCGATCCTGACCGCGGCAGGCTGGACGACGACGTCGCCGGTCCGGACCGTCCCGGTCTCCTCGACGCCGAGATCCTCCTGCCACTCCGCGACGGCGTCCGCGGTCGCGTCGGTGTAGTCCTCGTCGACGTCGAAACCGCGATGGCCCAGCGCCCAGAGGTTCTTCTCGAGCTGCTTCACATCCGCGCCCTCGTCACCGGGGGCGAGGTCTCGCCACGCGGGAACGGTGCCGTAGAGCAGGGGTACGGGGGTGGCGTCGACCTCGAAGAGCGGTTCCCCGCGGCGTACGACCTCTCCTTCGTCGGGAAGGGCCGTGACGGTGCCGGGCCTGCGGGAGCTGATCGGGACGAGGGTTCCGTAGCCGAGCGTGCCTCCCTCGGTGACCTCGTCGGTGAGGGTGCCGCGGGTGACCTCTGCCGTCGCCGGGGGGAGTGCGTCCGGAGTGGTGGAGCCGTCGCCGCGGTCGGCGTAGGCATAGGCACCGGCCGCCGTTCCGGCGACGGCGAGCACGGCGAGGCCGACCCCGGCGATCTTGGCGGCACGCCGCGGGCGGCCGGGTGGCGTCAGCGCGTCCCCGGGCACCGAACTGCCGGCCGGCTCCGTGTGCAGGGGTACGTCGTCGATCTCGGTCACGAGCTCTGCCCCTCCTGCGCCTGGGAGCGAGCGCTCTCCATGATGTCGCGACAGGCCTCCTGGGCCGCCTCGAACTGCGGGTCCTCGCCGATCTCCGGGGTGATCTGCATGCCCATCTGGCCCGGCTCGGGGTCGGGGAAGTCCTCGACCCCGTTCTCCCGCATGCACTCGGCCATCTCCAGCATCGCCTCGCGCATCTCGGGGTTGTCGGCGCCCATCTGCCCCTGCGGGGCGTACTCCTGGCAGGCCTCCATCGCCTTCTGCACCGTCTCGCGATCGACCTGCTGGCCACCGCCACCGAACTTGAGCTTCAGCCCTTCACCCGGCGCCGGGTCCTCGACCTCGAGACCGTGCTCGCGCAGGCACTTGGTGAACTTCAGCATCTGCTCGCGGTCGCCGCCTTCACCGCCTTCGTCTCCGGCCGCCGCGCTCGTATCGGAGTCGGCGGTGCTGTCGCCGCCGGCCGACGCGATCCCGCCGGTGTCGTCCCCGCCGCACGCGGTCAGGGTCAGGCCGAGCGCGACCAACGCCGCGGCGGTGAGTCTTCGGGTGAGCATGGATTCTCCTCGAGTCGGGTGTGATGGCGCCGGCCCGGGCTGGGTGGCGTCCGGGCCGGCGGCTCCAGCCAACTCGTGGATGCGTTTCCCGGTGATCTGGTACGGGTTAACGTCGAGGAAATGCCGTACGCGGCAGGCTGACCGGTCCGGAGGGACCGGTCATGAGCCGGGTCATGAGTCGAGTCATGGGTCGAGAAGGAGTGAGGCGATGCGGGTGCTGGTGGTCGAGGACGAGCCACAGCTGGCGGAGTCGGTCGCCGAGTGGCTGCGTCAGCAGAGCCACGCCGTCGACGTCGCGCTCGACGGCGGGCAGGCGTTGGAGCGGGTCGGCGTCAACGAGTACGACGTGGTCGTCCTCGACCGCGACCTGCCCGTCGTCCACGGCGACCAGGTCTGTCACCAGATCGTCGGGTCGGAGTCCAGCGCACGGGTCCTGATGCTGACGGCCGCGGCCGACGTCACCCAGCGGGTCGCAGGGCTCGCCCTCGGCGCCGACGACTACCTCACCAAGCCGTTCGCGTTCCCCGAGCTCGCCGCCCGGGTGCTGGCCCTCGGGCGGCGATCGCGCCAGGCGGTGCCGCCGGTGCTGCGCCACGAAGACCTGACCCTCGACCCCAGCCGCCGAGAGGTGTTCCGCGGCGGCCGCTACGTCCCGCTCGCACGCAAGGAGTTCGGTGTCCTGGCCGAGCTGATGATGGCCGACGGTGCGCCGGTCTCTGCGGAGCACCTGCTGGAGAAGGTGTGGGACGAGCACGCCGACCCGTTCACCAACGCTGTGCGGGTCACGCTCCACAAGCTGCGCCGCAAGCTGGGTGATCCGCCGTTGGTGGAGACGGTCACCGGCGTGGGGTACCGGCTGCGATGAGGATCCTGCCCAACCGCCTGAGCCTGCGATCCCGGCTCACGCTCACCTACGCCGGGCTCTTCCTGCTCGCCGGTGGGTTGCTGCTCGCGGTGACCTATGGCCTCTTCGTCAACCAGCTCGATTCGGGCGGGTCGATGATCGTGAAGGCGACCCGGCTGCCCGGCCCCGGCGACGACCCGGACGCGCTCCAACAGCTGCTCGACACCACCTACGTGGAGACGCAGAAGGGCGACGTCCTCACGGGTCCGCAGGCGCGGGACTGGCTGCTCGCCCAGCGGCAGGAGCTGCAGAGCGCGGCAGCGGAGTCGCTGCTGATCCAGGGGGCGATCGCCCTGGTGGTCGTGCTGATCATCGCCTGCGTGCTCGGCTGGTTCATCTCGGGCCGGGTGCTCGCCCCGCTCCACACGGTCACGGCCACGGCTCACCGGATCTCCGCAGTTCCGGCCGCCGACATGGGTCTGGGGGAGCGGATCGAGCTGAAGGGTCCCGACGACGAGGTCAAGGAGCTGGCCGACGCGTTCGACGCGATGGTCGGCCGGCTGGACCGGTCCTTCGCCGGGCAGCGCCGGTTCGTGGCCAACGCGTCCCACGAGCTGCGTACGCCACTCACGGTCGGCCGGGCGATGGTGGAGCTGGCGATGCATCGGCCGGACGCCTCGGCGGACCTGCGTACGCTCGGTAGCGACCTGCTGGCTCTCAACGCCCGGCACGAGGCGCTCATCTCCGGCCTGCTCGACCTCGCCGGCGCCGAGAACGGGCCGATCGACCGCCAGCCCGTTGATCTCGCCGACATCGTCGAGCACGTCGCCGACCTCACCGGCCCTGAGGCCGAGTCGGCGGGCGTCGAGGTCCGCACGGACGTGGGGGAGACCCCCACCTCGGGTGACGCCATCCTGCTCGAGCGCCTCGTCGCCAACCTGGTCGAGAACGGCATCCGTCACAACGTCGCCGACGGATGGGTGGAGGCACGATGCCGATACGCCGACGAGCACGCCGAGGTCGTCGTCACCAACACCGGTCCAGAGGTGCCGGCGTACGAGGTCGCGGAGCTGTTCCAGCCGTTCCGCCGCCTGGACCGCGACCGGGTCGTCGTCGGCCGGGGAGTGGGTCTGGGACTCTCGATCGTCGAGGCGATCGCGCGGGCGCACCACGGCTCGGTCACGGCCCGGCCGCGAGAGGGCGGCGGACTCGTGGTGCAGGTGCGTCTGCCGGGCTAGCGGCGGTACTGGCCGCCGACCTCGAAGCGGTCGTCGAGCGCCTGCGTGCCCGGGTCTTTCGGCCGGTTCGTACCGCTGGTGAGGCAGATGGCGAAGACGGCATCGCGAACGCGCGCCGACAGCTCCGGATCGCCGAACCGGTCGGGCTGGGAGAGGATGCTCAGCGCGACCCCGGTGTTCGCCGAGAGGATCATCTGTGCGGCTTCTCGGCTCGGGATGCGGAGCGCTCCGGCGACGGCGCAACGGTCGAGCGCCTCGGTCAGGAGGACGAAGATCCTCCCTGCTGCGTCCGGCATCTTGGGCATGGCGGGGGAGAACATGAGTCGGTAGAGCGCCGGGTTGGCGGCCGCGAAGTCGAGGTAGTCGTCCCAGCAGGCATGAAGGTCTGTCACCGGGTCGGCCGTGTGTTCGCGGGAGCGTTTGCGTTCGATGTAGCGGTTGAACGCCTCGTCGATCACCGCGCTGAGGAGTCCGTTCTTGTCGCCGAAGTGTCGGTACAGCACGGACCTTCCCACACCCACGGCTTCGCACACCTCTCTGATCGAGACGTTGCGAATGGGGGAATCCTCCAACAGCCGCCGAGCCGCCTCGATCATGGCTGCCCGCATCTGCCCGGCCGGTGCGGGCGTGGGGTGGAGGTTCGTCACGAGTGTCTCTCCTTGGCACGTGGCGACGCGCTGTTGGTGGGGGAGGGAGGGCACACGAGCCTGCCATAGGCACGGGACTAGCCGGGCAGCGAGGACCGTATGTGTCGGCGAGCCGTCAGCTGGCGCGTGGCACAGCGCCGCGGTGGCGGAGCGCCGCGGCGGGTCGATCCTACGATGCCCCCGGGGACTGGTCTGGAAGCGCATCGCGTGACCCCGAACACTGCTGAGCTGAAGAGCTCTCGTGAAGGACGCCAGCGCCTCGCGGATCTTCCGGGAGACCAGACGCTGTGCAGGTCAGCCGGTCGTCGTTGCCGGGAGAACTCGACCAAAAGCAGCCGCCCGCCGGTTGAGGCGGGCAGCCCGCGGCCGGGATGACCAGCACACGGGCCTCTCCGACCTGATCGGCGATCTCCTTCCCCACCATCCCGAGAGGTCGTGAAATGCGAGAAACCCCAGGTCTCCCTGGGGTTTCTCTCTGTGCGCGAGGGGGGACTTGAACCCCCACCCACTAATACGTGGACTAGCACCTCAAGCTAGCGCGTCTGCCTATTCCGCCACCCGCGCGCAACAAGAAGAACATTATCAGGAGGGGCCCCCGGTGCCGAATCGGGGCACCTCTCCAGACAGGGTCCCTGGTCAGCCCGGGATCGGACGGGCGGAATGGGAATCAGGTGGACCCATGTGGAGGCGTGGGGCACGCTGGAAGCGGCGAGGGAACGGGCCCTCGAACAGGTGGAGGTGGGTCCATGCTCTCTTTGATCGTGATGATCGGGTTCCTCGCAATCGTCGGCGCGCTCGGCGCCGTCGTGGTGTCGTCGGTGCGAAGCGGGCACGGCGACAGCGCGACGGATCTGGACGGCGACGGGGTGCCTTATGACAGCGTCGAAGCAGTCGGGCGGACGAAGGCTGAGGAGGAGAGAGCCCAGGCAGGGAGCCTGGACTCGCTCGGAGATGCAGGTGGACCCGGTCCGAGCACAGCTGAGGTCGAGGCGGCTCGTCGGCTCGATGAGGATACGCGCCGGCGCCGCGAGGGCTGAGCGCGCTGGGCCGGCGTTCGACCAGGTCCGGATCAGGCCGGCACGAGGGCGCGGGCGGGGTGGTTGCTGGTGACCATCCAGACGCGCTTGTCGTAGACGAAACGACGCAGCCGGCCGGGGTTGTCGACGGTCCAGACGAGGACCTTGATGTTGCGGCGGTGGGCCCAGCGCAGCAGCCAGACGTCGGCGAGGCGGTGCTCGACGACGACGAGGTTGGAGCGGCAGCGGCGGATGCGGCCCTCGGGGAAGAACTCCGAGAGCTTGAGGCGGACGAGCTTCAGCGGGTGGTGGCGGAAGTCGACGCCACCGAGGGAGAGACCGACCAGAGTGGAGGGGGAGCGGAGGTCGGCCCAGTCGCGCAGGACGCGTACGGACTCGTCGACCATCGTGGTCACGATGAAGCTCTCCCTCATCACCTCGAGCGCGATCTCGGCGGCGTCGACCTCGTGCGGGAGCCCGAGGTGGTTCGACGGCGAGGCGAACTTGAGGTCGATGTGGGCGTGCTTGCCGTGGGCGGCGAGCAGCTCGAGGGCCTCCCGGTAGCGCACCAGGCGGAATGGCGCGAGCCTGGAGAGCGCGGCGTACGTCCTGTCCGCGATCCTCACCCTGCGGCCGATGCGGTCTCGGATGTGGCCGTCGTGATGCAGTACGAACTCGCCGTCACGGGTGCGGTGGACGTCGAACTCGACGTAGTCGACCTCCATCCGGACGGCCTCCTGGAGCGACTCCCAGGAGTTGTCACGGTGCCCCGACTGGCGCGCGGCGGCGCGGTGAGCGGAGAGGAGGGCACGCTTCTGCATGCGCCCATGGAAACCCACGCATCCGACCACGACGAAATCCTTTGCCATCGCATAGGTGGACGTCAGGCGGCTGTTTGTCGTCACCGGTCGATACGGTGGCGGTATGACCAGCGCCGAGACCGAGGTCGTCGACCTCTGCCGTGACCTGATCCGCATCGACACCAGCAACTACGGCAACGACCCGGGACCGGGGGAGCGGAAGGCGGCCGAGTACGTCGCGGCGCAGCTCGACGAGGTCGGGATCTCCTCCGAGATCTACGAGTCCGAGTCGGGCCGGGCCTCGGTCGTCGCGCAGTGGGGCGGGGTCTCGACAGGCTCGACCACCGCGCGGACGGACGGGCTGCTGCTCCACGGCCACCTCGACGTCGTCCCGGCCGCGGCCGAGGACTGGCAGGTCGACCCCTTCTCCGGGGAGATCCAGGACGGGTACGTCTGGGGCCGCGGTGCCGTCGACATGAAGGACTTCGACGCGATGCTGCTCGCCGTCGTCCGCGAGCGTCAGCGCACCGGCCGGATCCCCGAGCGCCCGATCACGCTGGCCTTCACCGCCGACGAGGAGGCCGGCGGGATGAAGGGTGCCCACGTGCTGGTCGAGGACCATCCCGACCTGCTCGCGCACTGCACCGAGGCGGTCGGCGAGGTCGGCGGCTTCTCGACCACGGTGAAGGGACGCCGTCTCTATCTCATCGAGGCGGCCGAGAAGGGCATGGCCTGGATGAAGCTGACCGCCCGCGGCACCGCCGGGCACGGGTCGATGATCAACCGCGACAACCCGATCACCCGTCTCTCCGGCGCGATCGCCCGTATCGGCGCCCACGAGTGGCCGGTGCAGCTGACTCCGACGATGCAGACGCTGCTCGCCGCGGTCGGCGAGATCGCGGGGGAGGAGCCGACGCCGGAGAACGCCGAGCGGCTCGTCGAGGAGTTCGGCCCGGCGGCCCGGATGATCGGCGCCACCCTGCGCAACGTCACCAACCCGACGATGACCAGCGCCGGCTACAAGGTCAACGTCATCCCGACCGAGGCCACCGCCCACGTCGACGGCCGCTTCCTGCCCGGCTTCGAGGACGACTTCTTCGAGACGCTGCGCAAGCTGTGCGGTGAGGGGATCGACATCGAGTTCGACCAGAACCAGATGCCGTGGGAGACCCCCTACGACGGCGCCCTCGTCGCCGCCATGGAGCGCTCGCTGGTCGCCGAGGACCCCGACGCGCTGGTCGCTCCCTACCTGATGTCCGCCGGCACCGACGCGAAGCACTTCAAGCGGCTCGGGATGAGGACGTACGGGTTCGCGCCCCTGCGGCTCCCCGAGGATCTGGACTTCACCGCCCTCTTCCACGGCGTCGACGAGCGGGTGCCGGTCGACGCGCTCCAGTTCGGGGCGCGCGTCATGGACCGGTTCCTGGACCAGGTCTGAGGACTGAAGCGCCGAGTCGGCTCGAACTGACGAGGATCAGCGCCGAGTCGGCTCGTCATGACGAGCCGACTCGGCGAGGCTTTCGGTCAGGACGAGCCGACTCGGCGACGGGTCAGGGGACGAGGGCGGTGAGGGTGTCCCTGCTCAGCGCGGCGACCTCGGCGTGGCCGGTGCGGTGGGCCCAGGCAGCGACGGAGATGGCGTCGCGGACCTGGAGCCGGTGCCAGGCCTCGGGCTCGCGCGGGTCGGAGCCGTAGCCCTCGCAGAACGCCTTCTCGAAGGTGTCGTTGCGGACGAAGTCCTGCGCGGAGAGCCGGGAGAGGTCGTAGAGGGCCGGACGGAAGGCGAAGCGGCCGGAGTCGATGACGCGCAGCGTGCCGTTGTCGAGGACCCAGCTGGTCGGCTGCCAGTCGCCGTGGGTGGGTACGAGGACCGTGGTCGGCGTCGGCCACGAGGTGATCTCCGTGCGGAGGCGCTCGACGAGGTCGTCGTCGAGACCCGTGCCGTCGAGCCAGGCGAGTGCGCGCTCGTTGAGCTCGGGCTCGTAGTCCTCGTCCTCGACGCTCGCCTGGTCGTGGAAGACGGCCAGCAGCTCGCCGGCCTGGCGGTAGATCTCGGGGTCGTGGATGGCGGCCGAGGTGCTGGCCGGCTCGCCGTCGAGATGGGTCATCACGATGATCCGGGCTTCCCGGTCGGCCTCGACGAGGCTCGGCGCGCGGCCGGCCTCGGTCCAGGGGGCCAGCCAGCTGCGGAAGGCCGCGAGCTCACGGTCGATGTGGCGTACGCCTTCTGCCGCGGTCTTCACCAGGAACCGGTCTTTGCCGGCAGAGAGCACGAGGGCGGTGGTGCCGGCGCGATGCAGCTCGCTCCGGTCGAGGACCAGCTCGGCTCCGGGGAGCCACCGGTCGAGGAGGTCGCGCTGGGCGGGGGTCAGGGTGTCGAGTGCCGAGATCACGGGCGGATCCTGCCAGCGCGACAGCGGCTCACGACACCGTGTCGCGGACGGATATCCGTGTTGTTGGCGCCTTGTTGGCGCCGCTTGTCCAGATCGACTCAGATCGGCCCAGATCGACTCAGATCGGCAGGACGACCTCGGCGTTGAACGTCTCGACCACGGGCTCGCCGGCGATGTTCGGCCCGATGCTGGTCAGGGTCGCGTTGCCGATCGGACCGATCCGCATCCAGGTCGCGGGCGGTGCGTTGAGCACCTGGCGTACGAACCAGGAGATCACGAACGCGTGCGTGACCAGCACGACTTCCGCGTCGTGGTGCTCGGACCAGAGCTTGTGCCAGGCGGCGGTGAGCTCGGCACCGTTGATGTCGCGCTCTGCCTCGGGGACGTCCTGGAACCACTCCCAGCGGTGGGTCGGGTAGTCACCGCTCCGTTCGGTCGACGGCACCGGGGTACGGTCGAGCAGAAGGTCGGAGGGCACCGGCCCGGCGCCGAGGTTCTCGGTGAGGATGGTGGCAGTCTCGGTCGTACGCCGGCTCGGGCCGTGCAGCACCTGACGGACTGGGCGGAACGCGAGTCGGTGGGCGAGCGCATG
This sequence comes from Nocardioides sp. NBC_00368, assembly GCF_036090055.1. Taxonomy (NCBI): domain Bacteria; kingdom Bacillati; phylum Actinomycetota; class Actinomycetes; order Propionibacteriales; family Nocardioidaceae; genus Nocardioides; species Nocardioides sp. NBC_00368. Next base: position 1,606,361 of record NZ_CP107970.1, on the reverse strand, counting down.
GACCTGGCGCCGGCCGAGCTCGGAGAGGCCGGGGTCGACCGTGTCCCCGCCGGCGGCTTCGCCGTGGCGTACGAGATGGATCACCCGCAGGACCCTAATGTCTGGACGCGCGACGAGCGCGCAGACGCGCTCAGACCGTCAGCCGCTGGCGGATGATCTTGCGCCGAAGCGTGACCCGGCGGGTGCCGTCGGCGGTGATCCGCACCCGGTCGAGCTCCCAGCCGCCGTGCTCGGCGCGCTCGACGAGGAGCTTGGTCACGATGTTGCGGGAGAACTCGCGCGAGAAGGTCACCTTGTCGTACTCCCACATCACTCCCGGGCGGGGTGGGCGGCGTTCGGCTCGAGCCATGCATGTCTCCTTCTGACGACTGCCTGGAGAACCAGTGTGCACACTCAGGTGTTCCCGCGGGCCGGTTCAGGCATGCTGGTCGAGGGCGCAGCGTCGCTGGATGACCCAGGCGACGGCCATCAGGACCGCCGGGACGACGGTGAACCCGACCAGCACGGCATCGACCGCCCCCGCGGTCTGTGGGACGCTCTCGCCGTCCACCGCCGCCGCGAACCCGCCGATGGCGAGGACCGCGGAGTAGACGTACGGCCCGACAGCGGTGCCGACCGCCTCGGTGGCGGTCCACACGCCCGTGTAGGCGCCGGCCCGGGACTGTCGGCGCCGCTCGGCGGCGGCCACGGCATCGGGGACCATCGAGAACGCCAGCAGCTGCAGGCCGGCGAAGGACGTACCGAGCAGGACGACGACCGTGACGGTCAGCGCGACCGGGATCCGGTCGCCGGCGACCAGGGCGAGCGTGCCGAGGACGAAGATCGCCTGGGCCAGCAGCAGACCCCGCTGTTTGCCGAGCCGTCGGGAGAGCCGCAGCCACAGCGGCGAGGTGACCATCGCCGGTCCGAGGAAGGCGCCCATCAGCACCGCGGTCAGACCCGAGCGGCCGAGCACGTGCTCGGCGTAGAACGGGACCGCGGCCAGCACGAGGTGGGTGGTCGCGCCGGTGAACAGGTAGGAGAGCACCAGCAGCCGGAAGTCGCGGTCGTCCCACGCCAGCCGCAGGTCGGCGAGGACGGACTGCGCGTGCGCCGCCGGCTCCCGGAACCCGCAGGTGGCGTTCAGCCGGCGTACGCCGCGGATGGCGATCACAGCGGTGGCCGCCATCACGACGGCGAAGACGAGCGCCATCCGGGTGTAGCTGCCCCGCTGCTCGTCGGCGACCAGGATCGGCGCGGCGACACCTGCAGCGAGCAGACCGACGGTGAGCAGCACCATCCGGACCATGAAGACGCGGGTGCGCTCGTGGTAGCCGACCCGCAGGTCCGAGGGGGTGGTCAGGTAGGGGACCTGGAAGGCCGCGAAGCAGATGTTGCCGACGATGTACCAGGAGGCGACCCACAGGGCGGCCGGCGTGCCGTGGAGATCGCCGGGGACGGTGAACATCGCGATCATGGCGAGCCCGAGCAGCAGACCCCAGTGCATCACGCCGCGGCGGTGACCGTGGCGGCGGGCCTCCCGGTCCGAGAGCGTCCCGAGCACCGGGTGGACGACCGCGTCGATGACCTTCGGCACCAGCAGCGCCAGCCCCGCGACCAGCGGAGCGACGCCCAGCGTGTTCGTCAGGAAGTAGAGCAGGAGCAGGCCGGGGACGGTGACCCACGCGCCCATGCCGAGCGAGCCCGTGGCGTACTGGACCAGGGGCAGGTTGCCGGCGCGTGCCGTCTCCTGCGCGGTCGTGGTCACGCGCCGGCCTCGGCGTGGCGCTCCACCGCGGGGGCGGCGAGCTCGGCCGTGCCGAACGCGCCGGACCGGATCCGAGCGGAGAAGGTGCGGGCCACGATGCGGTCGGTGAGCGCGGGCAGGTGGCGGGCGAGGAAGAGCTCCACCGCACCCCGACGGGTGGTCGGGAGGTCGCGCCGGGCCCGCCGGGACAGGCCGGCGCGCAGCACCGTCTCGACGACGCCCTCGAGCGGCTCGTAGGAGCTCATCCCCTCCAGCGAGAGGCCGGCGGCCGCGGTGGAGTCATGGATCGGGCTGCGTACGGCCGAGGGATAGATGCAGGTGACACCGACGTGGGTGCCGAGCTCGAGGCGGAGCGCGTCGGCATAGGCGACCATGGCGCGCTTGGAGGCGCCGTACGCCGCGGCGAGCGGAAGCTGCATGACGGCCATCCGCGAGGTCACCATCACCACCCGGCCGCGGGAGGCGACCAGGGCCGGTACGCAGGCGGCACTGACCCGCCAGGTGCCGAGCAGGTTGATGTCGAGCTGGCGGCGTACCTCGGTGCCCGGAGCCAGCTCGGCCGGCGCCGGCCCGCCGATGCCGGCGTTGTTGATCAGCAGGTCGAGCCCGCCGAGGCGTCCCAGCGCGGTGGTGACGGCGGCGGGGACCGCGTCGTCGTCGGTCAGGTCGCAGGCGATGACGGGCACCGGGTCGTCGTCGCGGGGCGCCACGTCGAGCCCGACCACGTGCGCTCCTCGGGTGGACAGCTCGGTGGCCAGGGCCCGTCCGAAGGTGCCGGAGGCGCCGGTGATCAGGACACGAAGGCCAGCGGCGTCTCGCAGGCTGCTCATGTGGTGACCTCATCGGGGGTGGCGGTGAATATGTTGGCGGGCCGCGGCTGCGGGGGGACCAGCCGCGACACGAAGGGGGAGGCGCCGGTATCCAGACGCTTTCGGCCGGCCTTCAGCTCGACCGGCACCGAGGCGAGATAGGCGTCGAAGTCGATCCGCATCGCCGGCCGCTTCTCGCCCCAGCGGGCGCGTGCCTCGCGCAGCGCCCGGTCGGCGATCCGGCGGCGCTCGGCCTCCGCCGGCAGGGCGTACGTCCCGCTGAGATGCGCCGCGACGAGCTTGGCCTGGGCCTCGACGACCGGCAGTGCGGACCCGGTCGACTGCATGAGGCCGACGAAGGCCAGGCTCGGGTCGTCGAGGTGGAAGACGCGGTGGTGCAGCGGCATCCGCTCCGGGTCCGTGCTGAGCCAGCGCTCCGAGAGGAAGGGAATGGTCACGCGGTAGCCGGTGGCCCACACGATCGTGTCGACCCTGTCGGTGCGGCCGTCGGTGAAGATCACGTGGTCGCCGTCGAGCCGCTCGATCCCGGTGCGGGGGACGACCTCGCCGTGCGTGAGCCGGTGCAGGATCGTGTCGCTGATCGTCGGGTGGTTCTGGAACAGCCCGCCCGCCGGAGCCGGGAGGCCGTAGTCCTCCGGGCGGCCCACTGCCACGCGCAGCATCGTCTCGGCCAGCCGCTGACGGATGCGCCAGGGGAGTCCCGCGATGGCGCCGCCGGTGGCATCGGCCGGGCGGCCGAAGAGGTACTTCGGGACGATGTGGACGCCGTGCCGGGCCGAGAGCAGCACCGGCGAGGCGGCGACGTAGGAGGCGTCGACGGCGATGTCCATCGCCGAGTTGCCCATCCCGACGACGAGCACGCGCCGGTCGCGGAAGACCTTCGCGTCGCGGTAGTCGTGGGCGTGCAGCTGCACGCCGGAGAACCTGCCCGGGTAGCCGGGCGCGGGCCAGCGTGGGTCCCAGTTGTGCCCGTTGGCGACGACCACCGCGTCGTAGCGTTCGGTCGTGCCGTCCTCGCAGGTCACCGTCCAGGCGCCACGGTCCGGGCCGGACTCCTCGCGCTCGACGCCGACGACGGTGGTGTCGAAGCGGATCCGCTCGGTCACCCCGAAGGTGTCGGCGTAGTCGGCGAGGTAGACGGCCACCAGCTCGGCCGAGGGATAGTCGACCCAGCTCGCCGGCATCGGATGGTCGGCGAACTCGGTGCGGCCCTTGCTGGTGTTGAGGTGGAGCGAGTCGTAGGCAGCCGAGAGGCCGCTGCTGTTGTGCTGGTTCCACAGCCCGCCCGGCCGGTCACCCTTCTCGTACGTCACGACCTCCGCCCCGACGTCGAGCAGCGCCTTGGTGGTGGCGAGACCGGCGGCCCCGGCGCCGATGACGGCGACGCGGGCGGACTTCCTCATGCGTACGTTCTCCTGGGTCGGGCCGGTGACGCGCCCCTATGGCGCTCGCCACAACCCTAGGGGTCGCCGACGGCAAGATCCCTGGACCTGATCACCGATCTGGGAGCCGGGATTGTGGCGGGCCACAATCCCGCGCGATGATCGCCAGGTGACGACCCGACCGCGCGACTGGGAGGCGATCGTCGACCTCATCGAACGGGTGCTGGCCGACGACGACCTGCTGCCCGCGGTCGTCGCCGCCGTGCGCGGCCACGTCGAGGAGTCGGCCACCCTGCCCGTCTCCGACATCACCGGCCACACCCGCCTCCTCCTCACCGCAGCCGGGCGCGCAGTGGCCGCCCGCCGCGCCCCCACCGAGGCGGAGCTGACCGTCGTCGAGCAGCTCGCCGTCAACCGCGCCCGCCAGGGGATCCCCATCGACGTCGTGCTCGGCTCGGTGCGGATCTCGGAGCGCGCAATCTGGGCGCGCACCCGCGAGCTGGCCGAGGAGGCCGGGATCGCGGCCGCTCATCTGCTGGACGCGCGCGAGCTCTACGACGACTGGGCCGACGCCGTGCGCACGCGGCTGATCCGTGCCCACCGGGAGACGCCCCGGACCAATGACGTCTGGGACCGGGACGCGGAGTCCCTGCGGCGGCTGCTCGAGGGCGGTTCCGCGGCTGCCCTCACCGCAGCCGAACGGGGCTTCGCCCCCGGCGCCGGGCTATGGGTGCTGGTCACCCGATCCGGTGACACCGCGTCCACCACCGCCGTGCGGCGGCTGACCGAGGGCACCGGACCCGGCCTCGCCGCGACGGTGGGTGACGCCCTGGTCGCGGTGGTGCCGAGCCAGCCCGCGTTGCGTCCCCAGGGGTCCGGTTCGGTCGTCGGGATCGCCGGCCCGGTGGCCGCGGAGGAGCTTGGCGTCGCCCACCGCCTGGCGGTGGCCACCGTCCCGGCCGCCGAGGCGACCGGTCTGACCGGGGCGGTGCACATCAGCGAGGTCGCTGCGGTGGCCGCGTTGACCTCCCGCCCCGACCTCACCGAGGCCCTCGCGCTGCGGCACCGAGCGGCGCGCCACGAGCTCGGGGCCGCGGCCGAGGCGGTGGCCCGGACCGTACGAGCCTGGCTCGAGGCGGATCGCGACACCGCCGCGGTCGCCCGCACGCTCTACGTCCACGAGAACACCGTCCGCAACCGGGTCCAGCGGTTCGCCGCGGTCACCGGGATCGACCCGCACCGTACGTTCGGGGCGATCTCGGCATGGTGGTTGTGCCATGCCTGGACGGTCGACTCCTGAGGGATCTCGCCGGACCGGCAGGGGTCAGACGGCGGAGACGTCGTCGAGCGCGAGCGCGATCTCGGGCGGGAGGGTGAGGTCGGCGACCTCCAGGGCCTCCTTGAGCTGCGCCGCGGTGCGGGCCCCCATGATCGGGGCGGTGACGCCGGGGCGGTCACGCACCCAGGCGAGCGAGACCTGCAGCGGGGTCCACTCCAGGCCCTCGGCGGCCTTGGCGACGGCGGTGACGATGCCGCGCGAGCGCTCGTCGTCGTAGACGTCCACCCGGGAGGAGAAGGTCGGGTCGGCCCCGCGGGAGTTCGACGGGATGCCGGTGCGGTACTTCCCGGTCAGCACACCACCGGCCAGCGGCGACCAGGCCAGTACGCCCATCCCCATCGCCCCGGCGGCCGGCATGACCTCGTACTCGACGTCACGGGCCAGCAGCGAGTACTCCACCTGCGTCGAGGCCAGCGTCGCCCGCCCCGGCACGGCCCGCTGCCAGGTGGCGGCCTGGGCGGTCTGCCAGCCGGTGTAGTTGGAGACGCCGACGTAGGCCGCGCGTCCGCTGCTCAGTGCCATGTCGAGCGCCGAGAGGGTCTCCTCGAGCGGCACCTCGGGGGACCAGACGTGCACCTGCCACAGGTCGACGTGGTCGACCCCGAGCCGGCGCAGGGAGGCGTCGAGGCCGGTCAGCAGCCGACCGCGGGAGGTGTCGACGCCTCGGCTGCCGCCGCGCCAGGTGATTCCGCCCTTCGTGGCCAGGACGACGTCGTCGCGGGCCATGACGTTCTCGGCCAGGAGCGAGCCGAGGAGCTTCTCGGAGGCTCCGTCGCCGTAGCCGGCGGCGGTGTCGACGAGCGTGCCACCGGCCTCGGCGAAGCCGGCCAGCTGCTCACGGGCCTCGTGCTCATCGGTCACGCTGCCCCAGGTCATGGTGCCCAGGGCGAGAGACGAGACTCGCAGCCCAGTGGCTCCGAGGAGTCGGCTCTGCATGAGGACAATCTATCGGTGCCCTCGGCGAGGCCCCGGTCGGACACGCTGACGTGACGGCGGACACAACGAGAGGGAGGCAGCGGTCCGGTGCCGCGTACGTGCCCTTTAGAGTTTGCGCCCGTGGATTATCTGCAGGCGATCGCACTGGGCATCCTTCAGGCACTCACCGAGTTCCTGCCCATCTCATCCAGCGCACACCTGCGCATCTTCCCCGAGCTGCTCGGCTGGGGCGACCCCGGTGCGGCGTTCACCGCCGTGATCCAGATCGGCACCGAGCTCGCGGTGCTGGCCTACATGGGCAAGCACATCTGGAGCATCATCTCCACCTGGTTCCGCAGCCTGTTCAACCCTGAGCTCCGCAGCCACACCGACGCCCGGATGGGCTGGTTCATCATCGTCGGATCGCTCCCGATCGTGATCATGGGGCTGTTGTTCCAGAACATCATCGAGAAGGACCTGCGCAGCCTCTACGTCGTCGGCACCATGCTCGTCGTGATGGGCATCGTGCTCGGCATCGCCGACCGGATCGGCGAGAACCGCAAGCGCTTCGACGACCTCTCCTGGCGCGACGCGATCCTGATGGGCTGCGCCCAGGCCTGTGCGCTGATCCCCGGCGTCTCCCGCTCGGGGGCGACGATCTCGATGGGCCGGGCGCTCGGCTACGAGCGGGCCACGGCGACCGAGTACGCCTTCCTGCTGGCGCTCCCGGCGGTCTTCGGAGCCGGCCTGTTCGAGATGAAGGACATCGCCCACGAGGACAACCTCTATGGCTGGGGCCCCACGATCGTGGCCACGATCGTCTCGTTCGTCCTCGGCTACGCGGTGATCGCGTGGCTGCTGAAGTACCTCTCGCGCAACACCTACACCCCGTTCGTGATCTACCGGGTCATCCTCGGTGTGGCGGTTCTGGTGCTCGTCGGCGTGGGTGTGCTCAGCGAGTGGTGATCGTGACAAACTCAGGCATGTGTCTGAGTCTGGCAAGAAGCCTGCCGTAACACCCGCAGCGATCGAGGAAGCCGCCGCGCGCACGATCGCCACGCGCACGGCGGTCGAGCGCTCCGTCAGACTCTCGGAGAGGTACGCCGCCGAGGTCCTGCTCAAGCGCGAGGACCTGCAGCTCGGGCGCTCCTACAAGGTCCGCGGCGCCTACAACCTGATGAGCTCGCTGACGCCCGAGGAGCTCGAGCGAGGCGTCGTGTGCGCGTCCGCCGGGAACCACGCCCAGGGTGTCGCGATCTCGTGCGCCCGCCTCGGCGTGCCCGGCCACATCGTGGTGCCGACCAACACGCCCAAGCAGAAGCGCGACCGGATCACCGCCCTCGGCGGCGAGCATGTGACGCTCACCCTCCACGGCTCGACCTACGACGAGGCCTCCGCCTACGCCTACGAGCTGGGGCGCGGGCTCGGTGCCACCTACGTCTCCGCGTTCGACGACCCGCGCACCATCGCCGGGCAGGGCACCGTCGGCTACGAGCTGACCTCGCAGATCTCCTCGCCCCTGGACGTCCTCCTGCTGCCCGTCGGCGGCGGCGGACTCGCCTCCGGGGTCGCGACCTGGGTGCGCGAGGTCTGGCCGCAGACCCGGATCATCGGCGTCGAGCCCGCCGGTGCCGCCTCGATGGCCGCCGCGTTCGAGGCCGGTGGGCCGGTGCGGCTGGACACGCTCGACACCTTCGTGGACGGTGCCGCGGTCGCGACCGCGGGGAAGGTGACGTACCCGATCGTCAAGGAGTACGTCGACGAGCTCGTCTCCGTGCCGGTCGGCGCGATCTGCGTGGAGATGCTCGAGCTCTACCAGACCGAGGGGATCATCGCCGAGCCCGCCGGAGCGCTCGCGGTGGCCGCCCTGGGGCAGATCGACCTGCGTGGCGCCACCCGCATCGGCGCCGTCCTCTCCGGCGGCAACAACGACGTCTCCCGCTACGCCGACGTGCTCGAGCGGGCGCTGATCCACCAGGGCCTGCGCCACTACTTCCTGGTCTCCTTCCCGCAGGCGCCCGGGGCGCTGCGCGGCTTCCTCGACGACGTGCTGGCCGACGGGGAGGACATCGTGGTCTTCGAGTACGTCAAGAAGTCCAACCGCGAGCACGGCCCCGCGCTGATCGGCATCGACCTCGACTCCGCCGACGGGCTCGAAGGGCTGCTGGAGCGGATGGGTGCCAGCGACCTGCTCATCGAGCGGATCGAGCCCGACTCGCCGCTGTTCACCTTCCTGCACTGATGCGCATGTCCAGCCTCTCGCGGTCTCACGCCGTCGTCCTGCTGGCCGGGCTCGTCGGGCTCGGCTCGGGCTGTTCCAGCAAGGCCGTCGACACCGGCGATACGGCTGGCGGTCCAGGCCGGATCACCCACCGTGCCGTCGCCGCGGTCGCGCTCGAGCACCTGCCGACCGACACCTCCCGCCGGGCGGCTTCCTACACCTCCGAGTCGACGCCTGCCGAGCAGGTCTCGGTCGACCTGCGCTATGGCGCCGACGGCGAGTACGACGGCGACCTGGTCAGCGTCGCGGTCTCCGCGCGACCGCCGGCGGACCTCGACGCATGCCGAGGTGATGCCGGGCAGCACTGTGTCGAGCTGCCGACCGCCGTGAAGAGCGCCGAGCTGCAGCTGCGCTGGACCGACGAGGAGCCCGAGGAGGATCCCGGCGGCGTCGCGGTCGTGCTGCGGCGCGAGGGCGGCGAGACCGCCTCGATCGGCTACTCCGGTCCGGCGGTCACCGGCGACCCCCGCAAGCTCGACCTGCCGATCGCCGTCGACACGCTGGTCGCCGTCGTCGAGGATCCCCGGCTCCGCTACCGAGCGACCTCCTCGACCCTTGCGCTCGGTGAGGAGCTCGACGACTGGGAGGGCGGCGAGCCCGACCCCGGGGCGTACGACCTGGTCCGCAACACCGACCACGGGATCGCCCAGGCCTACGTCGGCGGCCGGGGTGGCTACGGCTACTACCGAGGCGTCATCCGGTCGCCACTGCGGGGCGAGTTCGGCGCCGACGCCATCGGCGGGCGGCTGCTGCAGCGCTCCTCATCCGGCTTCACGGACGTGCCGGACGCCGACATCGACGTCCTCGCCGCACCGTCGCCGCCTGCCTGGATGACCCGGGAACCCTGCTCGGCGCCCCGCCTGCGCGCGCACTGTGTCACCACCAAGGGCAAGCGCGGCCCCCTGGTCTTCGCCTGGCAGCCTGCGCGCGGAGACGACGTCGGCTGGGCCTGGATGATCTCCCTGCGGGAGAAGGAGGTCGTCGCCGTGCGCTACCGGGGCCCACGGATGCCGGCCGGCTACGACGAGGCTGCGATGCTCACCGAGTGGTACCAGGGTGAGCAGCTCGACGCCCGGGGTGGCGGCGAGGCCGACTCGGAGTTCGCCGACGACCTCTCCCTGTGGTGCGACCGGGAGCATCTCGACGCCCGTCCGGTGAAGCAGCTCGACTAGCTGGTGGGTCGCACCGGTCTCGACAGGTGACCTGTCCGGCGTTTCGGGGTGCCAGCGTCCGCAAACGTGAAATACTGGCCGCAATGCGTACCACCCTGTCCCACGTAGCGTGGCTCGAGGCGAAAGCCGAGAAGTACGCCGACGACGCGTTGGTCTTCACGACCGCGCGGACCAGCGACCTGCAGGTCGGCGGCCTCACGGGGGAGCAGTGGGCCACCGTGTATCGGGCCGTGGCTCACGAGCTCCGCGAGTGCGCACGCGAGGCTGCCGAGCGGCAACCACGCAGCTGGTGGCGCAGAGGGTGAGACCCGGTCAGAACCAGCCCGACTTGCGGAAGAAGATCCACAGTCCGGCCACCACGGCGACCATGAGCAGCAGCGCGAACGGGTAGCCGAAGGTCCACGACAGCTCGGGCATGTGGGTGAAGTTCATCCCGTAGATCCCGGCGATGAGCGTCGGGACCACGACCAGGGCGGCGCCGGCCGAGATCTTGCGCATGTCCTCGTTCTGCTGCAGCGAGAGCTGCGCCAGATGGGCCTCGAAGGCCGAGGAGAGCAGCGTCTCGAGGTTCTCGATCGCCTCCACGATGGAGGCGAGATGGTCGAGGATGTCGCGGAAGTAGGGACGCAGGTCGGGGTCGATCCCGCCTTCGCCGTTCGCGAAGCGGCGCACGGGCTCCCGCAGCGGCATCACCGCGCGGCGTACCTCTGCGAGCTCGCGACGCAGGCGATAGATCCGGGCCGAGTCGTGGGTGCGCTCGTCGGAGAAGACGGAGGTCTCGACCTCGTCGACGTCCTTGGTGAGCTCGTTGGCGACGTCGACGTAGGCGTCGACGATGTAGTCCACGACCGCGTAGACCGCGGAGTAGGAGCCCTCGGTGAGGAGCTGCTCGTCGTTGGTCTCCAGCAGCTCACGGGCCGGCGCGAGCCGGGAGCCGCGACCGTGGCGGACCGTGATCACGTAGTCGGTGCCGATGAAGAACGCGACCTCGCCGGTCTCGACGGCGTCCTCGGCGTCGACGTACCAGAGCGTCTTGACGACCAGGAACATCCCGCCCTCGTAGCGCTCCAGCTTGGGTCGCTGGTGGGCCGTGAGGGCGTCCTCCACGGCGAGCGGATGCAGGCCGAAGGCCTCGGCGACCTCGTCGAGCTCGTACTGGCTGGGCTGGTAGAGCCCGAGCCACACGAAGTCGCCGTCGTCCTTCACCCCGCTGCGCAGCGTGGCGTAGTCGTGGGGTGCACAGTCGGTCCTGTCACGCTCACCGGCGCGGTAGAGAGCGCTGTCGACGATCACGTTGTCAGGTTAAGGCATGCCGCCCGGCGTTGTGGGCCGGCTTCACCGGGATGGATAGGGTCGCCAACCGTGGCGACGATGATCCTGGTGAGACACGGCCGTACGACGGCGAACGCATCCGGCACCCTGGCCGGACGGCTCCCCGGCGTGAGACTGGACGAGCGCGGCCTGGAGCAGGCCGCCAAGGCGGCCGAGCGGATCGCGCCGGTCCCGCTGGCGCTGGCGGTCACCAGCCCGATGGAGCGCTGCCAGCAGACGCTTTCGGTGATCCTGGAGGGGCGTGCCGAGCAGCCCGCCGTCGTCGTCGAGGACGGCGTCTCCGAGTGCGACTACGGCGAGTGGCAGGGGGAGAAGATCACCACGCTGGCGCGCCGCAAGCTGTGGAAGACCGTGCAGACCCAGCCCTCGGCGGTCACCTTCCCCGGGGGCGAGTCGATGCCCGCGATGCAGGCCCGGGGAGTCGAGGCCGTACGCCGCCACGACGCCGCCGTCACCGCAGCCCACGGCGACTCGGCGGTCTGGCTGTGCGTGAGCCACGGCGACCTGATCAAGTCCATCCTGGCCGACGCGCTCGGCATGCACCTTGACCTCTTCCAGCGGCTGCACGTCGACCCGGCCTCGATCTCCGTGGTCCGCTACGGCGAGGGGCGCCCCTCGGTCCTGGCCACGAACACCCATGCCGGCGACCTGTCCTGGCTGGCGCCGAAGCCCGCGGCCAAGAAGGGACGCAAGCCGTCGCGTCGCCGCAACGACGACGCCGTCGTGGGCGGTGGCGCGGGTCCCGGCGACGGTTTGGACTCTGCTGGATAAGGTTTGTGCATGCCTGTGATGCACGCCTTCGACCCGCCCGAACGATTCGTCGTCGGCACCGTCGGCGAGCCGGGAGCGCGTACGTTCTTCCTCCAGGCGCGTGAGGGAGCTCGGGTCGTCTCGGTGGCCCTGGAGAAGCAGCAGGTCACCGTGCTCGCCGAGCGTCTCGACGAGCTCCTCGACGAGGTGATGAAGTCGGCCCCTGCGGTGGTGCCGGCGGTGGCGCCCTTCGATCTCGACGACAACGGCCCGCTGGAGCAGCCGATCGAGGAGGAGTTCCGCGCCGGCACGATGACCCTGGCCTGGGACCCCGACGAGGACAAGGTGGTCCTCGAGGTCTTCCCGATCAACGAGACCGAGATCATCGCCGAGGTCGACGAGTCCGGCGCGCTGGTCGACGAGGACGCCGTGGCCGCCATCGAGCTGGACGAGCCGGAGCCCGACGAGGTGCTCCTGGTCCGGATCGCTCCGCGCAACGCCCGCGCCTTCGTGAAGCGGGCCGAGGCGGTGCTGGGCGCCGGGCGTCCCAACTGCCCGTTCTGCGGCAACCCGATCGACCCCGAGGGGCACCTGTGTGTCCGGGCGAACGGGTTCAAGCGGCGTGACCCGGTCTGATCCTGTGGAGCCGGCGCCGGAGATCGAGCACAGCGCCCCGCGGAGCGGCGGGGCCATGGAGCTCGTCGGTCGGCTGACGACGGCATCCAACGCGACCTTCCTGGCCACGCTCGGCGAGTCCGAGGTGGTCTACAAGCCGATCGCGGGGGAGCGGCCGCTGTGGGACTTCCCCGACGGTCAGCTCGCGCATCGCGAGGTCGCCTCCTACCTCGTCTCCGAGGCGCTGGGCTGGTCGGTGGTCCCCGAGACCTGGCTCGGCGACGGGCCGCACGGTCCCGGGATGATCCAGCGCTGGATCGACACCGACGACAGCATCGAGCCCGTCACGATCGTGCCCGAGGGCGAGGTGCCGCCCGGCTACCTGAAGGTCTTCGACGGCTTCGACGAGCACGACCGGGTGGTGACCCTGGTCCACGAGGACACGCCCGAGCTGCGGCGGATGGCCGTCTTCGACGCGATCACCAACAATGCCGACCGCAAGGGCGGTCACGTCCTGCCGCTCGCCGGTGGGCGCCGCTACGGCTGCGACCACGGGCTGACCTTCCACGACGAGCCGAAGCTGCGCACCATCCTGTGGGGATGGCACGGGCTGGGCTTCTCCGAGGAGGAGCTCGCCGGTATCCGGACGGTCCATGCCGGGCTCTCCGGTGCGTTGGGGCGGTCGCTGGCTGCGTACCTCACGGGTCGGGAGATCGAGGCGCTCGGTCACCGCTGCGAGGGGCTGCTCGCCGAAGGGGCCTTCCCACGGCCGGGATACGACCGACATGTCATCCCGTGGCCGCCCTTCTGAGACACGTGGGCCTCGCCAAGTAGGCTGCACCCATGCGCGCATGGTCTGCACCCGAAGTCCCAGAACTGTCCGTCACAGGGCCCGAGGTGCAGGTCTATGACCATCAGCGGGACGCCGTCGTCCCGACGAAGGGTCAGGGCCGCCGTTCGCTGTACGTGTGTGGCATCACGCCCTACGACGCGACCCACATCGGCCACGCCAACACCTACGTCGCCTTCGACCTGCTCCACCGGGCGTGGCTCAACGCCGGCTACGAGGTCGGCTACACCCAGAACGTCACCGATGTCGACGACCCGCTGCTCGAGCGCGCCGACAAGGTCGGGATCGCGTGGGAGGCGCTCGCCGAGCGCGAGACCGAGCTCTTCCGCCAGGACATGGAGGCGCTGCGGGTCGTTCCGCCGCAGCACTACATCGGTGCCGTCGAGTCGATCCCGCTGGTGCTCTCGCTGATCGGCGAGCTCGAGGAGGCCGGCGCGATCTACAAGGTCGACGAGGACGTCTACGCCTCGGTGGCCGTCGACGACGCCTTCGGCGAGGAGTCGCGGATGTCTCGTGAGGAGATGCTCGAGCTCTTCGGCGAGCGCGGCGGCGACCCCGAGCGGCCCGGCAAGAAGGACCCGCTCGACCCGCTGCTGTGGCGCGCCGAGCGCCCCGGTGAGCCGTCCTGGCCCTCGCCCTACGGCCCGGGTCGTCCTGGCTGGCACGTCGAGTGCACCGCGATCGCGCTGGAGCACCTCGGCGCCGGGTTCACCGTCCAGGCGGGCGGCTCCGACCTGATCTTCCCGCACCACGAGATGTCCGGCTCCCACGCCCGCTCCGCGGGCAAGGACTTCGCCGAGATCTACACCCACGGCGGGATGGTGGCCTACGACGGCCACAAGATGTCCAAGTCGCGCGGCAACCTGGTCTTCGTCTCGGCCCTGCGCAACTCCGAGATCGACCCGATGGCGATCCGGCTGGTGCTCCTGGGCCACCACTACCGCGACGACTGGGAGTGGACCGACGCCAAGCTCTTCGACGCCGTCGACAAGATCGCCGAGTGGCGCAAGGCCGTCGCGCTCGGCCGCGGCGCCCCCGCCGCCCCGGTAGTCGAGACCGTCCTGGGCGCCCTGGCCGACGATCTCGACGCGCCGCGTGCGGTCCAGGCCGTCGACGCCTGGGTAGCCGCGACGCTCGGCGAGGGCGGTCTCGCCGAGACCTCCGACGCCCTCGCCGGGGAGACCATCGCCAAGCTCGTCGACGCGGCGCTGGGCATCAAGCTCTGACTGCGGGCCTCAGGGGCCACATGCGTCACACCGCTCAGGCTTTTCCTGCGCTTCTCGGGTGTTGCATTGCCTGAGAAGCGCAGGGATACCCGGTTAACCGGGTATCCCTGCGCCCGGTTCTACGAGTCGTCGGTGCGGCGCTTGAGGTAGCGCTCGAACTCCCGGGCGATCGCGTCACCGGAGGCCTCGGGGAGGTCGGCGGTGTCGCGGGCCTCCTCGAGGGAGCGTACGTAGTCGGAGACGTCCTCGTCCTCCTCGGCGAGGTCGTTGACGCCGCGCTCCCAGGCTCGGGAGTCCTCGGGAAGGTCGCCGAGGGGGATGGAGCACTGCAGCAGGTCCTCGAGCTTGTTGATGATCGCGAGGGTGGCCTTGGGGCAGGGTGGAGCGGCGACGTAGTGGGGGACCGCGGCCCAGTAGGAGACCGCCGGGATGTCGCTCTGGACGCACGCCTCCTGGATGACGCCGACGATGCCGGTCGGTCCCTCGTAGGACGGTGAGTCGAGCTTGAGCCGGTCGACGAGGTCGGGCTCCGTGGCGGTGCCGGAGACGGGGATCGGGCGGGTGTGCGGCGCGTCGGCGAGCAGCGCCCCCAGGGTCACCACGAGCTGGCCGCCGAGGTCGTCGACGCACTCCAGGATCTCGCTGACGAACTGCTTCCAGCGCATGTTGGGCTCGATGCCGCGCACCAGGATGATGTCGCGATCCAGGTCGGGCGGGGAGCAGACGGCGACCTGGGTGGTGGGCCAGGTGATCGCGCGGAACCCGTTCTCGTCGGTGCCGGTCACCGGCCGGTTGACCTGGTAGTCGTAGAAGTCCTCGGGATCGATCTCGGCCACGACCCGCGCGTGCCAGACATCCATCAGATGGTCAACCGTGCCGGAGGCGGCATCGGCCGCGTCGTTCCATCCCTCGAACGCGGCGATCACCACAGGATCGACCAGGTCGCGGGTCTCTTCGATCTCGATCACGTCTCCACCCTAGTCATGCGGACCAGCCCGACGCCGCCGTTCACCCTGCGTACACCTTATGAATTCCCACCTGGTGGACTGCCAGTGTCAGGATTCGGAATGAAATGGCATGGCCCGCACACCTACGCCGTAGCGTGTTTCAGGCAAAGCCGTGCACACCACCGTGCCCGCCCGGGAGAGGAAACAAGAGTGAGTCTGCGCCCTGATGTCACCGAGACCCTGACCGCCGCCCTGAAGGAGCGGATCATGGTGCTCGACGGTGCGATGGGCACTGCGATCCAACGTGACCGTCCCGACGAGGCCGGCTATCGCGGCGAGCGGTTCAAGGACTGGCCCACCGACCTCATCGGCAACAACGACCTGCTCAACCTGACCCAGCCGCAGATCATCGAGGGCATCCACCGCGAATACCTCGAGGCCGGCGCGGACATCATCGAGACCAACACCTTCAACGCCAACGCGGTCTCACTGAGCGACTACGACCTGGCCGATCTCGCCTACGAGATCAACTTCGAGGCGGCGCGCCTGGCACGTGCGGCCGCGGACATCTACTCGACCCCCGAGAAGCCGCGCTACGTCGCCGGCGCGCTCGGCCCGACGACGCGTACCGCCTCCATCAGCCCGGACGTGAACGACCCCGGCGCCCGCAACGTCACCTACGAGCAGCTCCGCGACGCCTACGCCGACGCGACCCGCGCGCTCCTCGAGGGTGGCTCGGACCTGATCTTCATCGAGACCATCTTCGACACCCTCAACGCCAAGGCGGCGATCTTCGCTGTCCAGCAGGTCTTCGAGGAGTACGGCCGCCGCTGGCCGGTCGTGATCTCCGGAACGATCACGGACGCCAGCGGCCGCACCCTGTCGGGACAGGTCACCGAGGCGTTCTGGGATTCCGTACGCCACGCCGACCCGCTCCTGGTCGGCCTCAACTGCGCGCTCGGCGCGCAGGAGATGCGCCCCTACATCGCCGAGCTCGCCCGCGTCGCGGACGCCTTCGTCTCCTGCTACCCCAACGCGGGGCTCCCGAACGCCTTCGGCGAGTACGACGAAGGCCCGAGTGACACCGCGGGCCACGTCCACGAGTTCGCCACCGCAGGGTTCGTGAACCTGGTCGGCGGCTGCTGCGGCACCACGCCCGCCCACATCGCCGAGATCGCCAAGCAGGTCGAGGGGATCGCGCCCCGCGACGTCCCCGAGGTCGAGCCCGCGCTGCGGCTCTCCGGCCTGGAGCCGTTCACCGTGACCGAGGAGAGCCTCTTCGTCAACGTGGGGGAGCGGACCAACATCACCGGGTCGGCGAAGTTCCGCAACCTGATCAAGGCCGGCGACTACGACACGGCGCTCTCGGTGGCGGCCCAGCAGGTCGAGAACGGCGCCCAGGTCATCGACGTCAACATGGACGAGGGCATGATCGACGGGGTCGCGGCGATGACCCGGTTCCTGACGCTGATCGCCTCCGAGCCCGACATCTCCCGGGTCCCGATCATGATCGACTCCTCCAAGTGGGAGGTCATCGAGGCCGGCCTGAAGCTCGTCCAGGGCAAGCCGATCGTCAACTCGATCTCGCTCAAGGAGGGCGTCGAGTCCTTCGTCGAGCACGCCGAGCAGTGCAAGCGCTACGGCGCGGCCGCCGTCGTGATGGCCTTCGACGAAGACGGCCAGGCCGACTCCTACGAGCGCCGGATCGCGGTCTGTGAGCGGGCCTACCGGATCCTCGTCGACGAGGTCGGCTTCGACCCCGAGGACATCATCTTCGACCCCAACGTGTTCGCGGTCGCGACCGGCATCGAGGAGCACGCGACCTACGGCGTCGACTTCATCGAGGCGGTTCGCTGGATCAAGCAGAACCTCCCGGGCGCCAAGGTCTCCGGCGGCATCTCCAACGTCAGCTTCTCCTTCCGCGGCAACAACCCCGTGCGCGAGGCGATCCACGCGGTCTTCCTCTACCACGCGATCGAGGCGGGCCTGGACATGGGCATCGTCAACGCCGGGGCGCTGGTGCCCTACTCCGAGGTCGACCCCGAGCTGCGGGACCGCATCGAGGACGTCGTGCTCAACCGCCGTCCCGACGCCGCCGAGCGGCTGCTGGAGATCGCCTCGAAGTACAACAAGGACTCACCCGAGGCGGAGGCCAAGGCCGAGGCCTGGCGCGACCTGCCGGTGGGCGAGCGGATCACCCACGCCCTGGTGAAGGGCCTGGACGCCTACGTCGAGGCCGACACCGAGGAGCTCCGCGCCGAGATCTCGGCTCGCGGCGGCCGTCCGATCGAGGTCATCGAGGGCCCGCTGATGGACGGCATGAACGTCGTCGGCGACCTGTTCGGGGCCGGCAAGATGTTCCTGCCGCAGGTGGTCAAGAGCGCCCGGGTCATGAAGAAGGCGGTCGCCTACCTGATCCCGTTCATCGAGGCCGAGAAGCAGCCCGGTGACGCCGAGACCAAGAACGGCACCATCGTGATGGCCACGGTCAAGGGCGACGTCCACGACATCGGCAAGAACATCGTCGGCGTGGTGCTGCAGTGCAACAACTACGAGGTGATCGACCTCGGCGTGATGGTACCGGCGCAGAAGATCCTCGACGCCGCCAAGGAGCACGACGCCGACATCATCGGCCTCTCCGGCCTGATCACGCCGTCGCTGGACGAGATGGTCGGCTTCGCCACCGAGATGCAGCGCGTCGGCCTCGACCTGCCGCTCCTCATCGGCGGTGCGACCACCTCGCGGGCCCACACCGCGGTCAAGATCGACAAGGCCTACGACGGTCCGGTCGTCTGGGTCAAGGACGCCTCGCGCTCGGTGCCCACCGCGGCCGCACTCCTCGACGCCGGCCGGCGCGAGAAGCTGATGGCCGAGGTCAAGGTCGACTACGACTCGCTGCGCGCGCGGCATGCCGAGCGGAGCGAGCGGGCGTCCCTGACGTACGTCCAGGCGAAGGCCAACAAGCCGGAGGTCGACTTCTCGACGCTGCCGGTGGCGCCCTCGGAGCCCGGTGTCCACACGCTCCTCGATTACCCGATCGCCGAGCTGCGTGACTACATCGACTGGCAGCCGTTCTTCAACGCCTGGGAGATGAAGGGACGTTTCCCCGACATCCTCAACAACCCCGCCACCGGTGAGGCCGCGCGCAAGCTCTTCGACGACGCGCAGGAGATGCTCGACAAGATCATCGAGGAGAAGTGGCTCGAGGCGCGCGGCGTCTACGGCCTCTTCCCGGCCAACTCGACCGGTGAGGACGTCGTGGTCTACACCGACGACTCCCGAGCCGAGGAGCGGGCCACGCTGTTCCAGCTGCGCCAGCAGGGTCAGCACCGCGAGGGTGTGGCCAACAAGTCGCTGGCCGACTACGTCGCGCCCGTCGGCGAGGGTTCCGACCACGTCGGTGCCTTCGCGGTCACCGCCGGCATCGGCCTGCCCGAGCGGGTGACGGCGTTCAAGGAGGAGCTCGACGACTACTCCGCGATCATGCTGGAGGCGCTCGCCGACCGCCTGGCCGAGGCGTTCGCGGAGCGGCTCCACCAGCGCGTACGCACCGAGTTCTGGGGCTACGCCGCCGACGAGGGCGGCGACGGCCAGCTGCCCAACGAGGACCTGATCGCCGAGAAGTACGCCGGCATCCGGCCCGCTCCGGGTTACCCGGCCTGTCCCGACCACACCGAGAAGCAGACCATCTGGTCGCTGCTCGACGTCGAGAAGAACACCGGCATCGAGCTCACCGAGTCGATGGCGATGTGGCCGGGCGCGTCGGTCTCCGGGATCTACTACGGCCACCCCGACTCGCAGTACTTCGTGGTGGGCCGTCTCGGCCAGGACCAGGTCGCCGACTACGCCCGACGCAAGGGCTGGACGATGGCCGAGGCCGAGCGCTGGCTCTCGCCGAACCTGGGCTACGACCCGGAGGACTGATCCTCCGCGGCGAACGAAAACTCATTCGATCCGTGTGGTCGAATGAATTTTCGTTCGGGTGCAGCGGGTGAACGAATTTTCATTCGACCCAGCGGGTGAACGAATTTTCACCCGGCCTAGATGCGCGAATGAATTTTCATTCACTCCTGTGGGACGAATGAAAATTCGTTCGCGCCGGTGAAGCGCACCCTTCGATCGGGTCCCCGTCACAGCGCGGTCGGCGGGCCGGCGATCGGGGAGCTGTCGGGAGGGGAGCCGTCGAGCCAGGACGGGGGAACGCGGCCGACACTGGCGACGTTCCAGAAGGCCGTACGCCGCGTCAGGATCGTGACGAGGTGGTAGCCGTCCGGGTGGCGGGTGAGCACGCCCGCCACCGGGTCGCGGTCGGGATCCAGAGCGAGCGGGATGACGTACGCCCAGGTCTCGGTGGCGGGATACCAGTAGACGCCGACGGTGGAGGCGTCCCAGGAGCCGAGCGACGCGTTCGCCTCTGCGACGGCCGGCCGGAGCCGCGCCAGGAGCTGCTGAGGCTCCATGCCGGCGCGGTCGGCATGGTCGTAGGCGATGTGGAGAGCGCCGACGGAGGTGATCCGTGCGGACCGGTCGAAGGCCGGCGGCACCCAGCTCTCCAGCGCGGTGCGGCACCGTTGACAGTCGTCGTCGCGGCTCCAGTCGGCGAACTCGACGTCGTCGACGGCCAGATCCTCGCCGCGGCTGGTGACGAGGACCAGCCGCAGCCCGTCCTGGTCGCGCAGAGGCAGCGGATTGTGCTCGAGCCCGTCGCGGAAGTGCAGCAGCGCGGCGGCCTCGTTGATACCGACCCGGTGGACGACCGCGCTGCGCAGTCCCTGCAGCTGCGCCTTCGTCGACTCCCGACGAAGCAGCGACGGATCGACCAGGTCGGCCAGCCACTCGACCAGGTCGACGGTCAGCAGCCGCTCGGCCTCAGCTGGCAGCACGGGGGAGGAGCTCGGAGCGCATGCAGGACACGGTAGCCGCCGGGCTCCGGCTCGTCCGCCTCGGCGTGGGTAGGCTCGACCGGTGCGACACGACGAGCAGTGGGCCAGGGAACGGTTCGCGAAGGCCCGCGTAGCGCGGCTGGCGACGGTCTCGGCCGACGGTGCGCCGAGGATCGTACCGATCGTGTTCGCCCTGGCAGGCGAGGAGATCCTCACCGCCGTCGACCACAAGCCCAAGTCGACCACCCGGCTGCGCCGGCTCGACGACATCGCGGCCAACCCGGCGGTGTCGCTGCTGGTGGACGCCTACGACGACGACTGGTCGCAGCTGTGGTGGGCCCGTGCCGACGGCGTCGCACGTGTGCACGCGAGCCACGACCTCGCCCCGCTGGTCGCGAAATACGCCGACTACCGCGTGCAGCCGCCCGTCGGGCCGGTGATCGTCATCGAGGTGAAGCGGTGGTCCGGCTGGTCGGCGACCTGAGCCCGAGCCCTCAGCGCGACTGACGGCGGAAGGGTCGCAGGATCTCCCCGCTGGGCGACGGCCCGCGGGAGCGCATCGCCGGAGGCACCGCCGGCGGGGGCGGCATCGTCGGGGACATCGGCGGCTGAGGCATCGGCGGGGCCGCGCCGGCCCAGGGGCCGCGTACGTCCAGGACGGTGGCCCACTGCGACGCGGTCGGGCGGAGCCCGGGAGGACCGGCGGCCTGGTCCATCAGCCGGGTGAGCGGGCCGACCAGGATGCCGGCCTCGCCGGCGAAGGTGAGGTCGGGCCGCAGGCCGGGAGCTGCGTTGCGGTTGCCGGTGAGTACGCGGGCGATCGTCAGGGCCAGCTTGAACCGGTCGCTGTCGGCGGTCGGCGGCCGGCCGATGTTGGTCGGGTCCTCCCAGCCCCGGGTGTCGGCGGGCGGAAGCACGCCGTCCTCGCCGGCCGGACGGATCCCGTCACAGTCGAGCAGCATCACCCGGGGCACCGGCGAGACCGACCAGGCGATATTGCGCGGCGAGAGGTCTCCGAGGACGAGCCCCTGCCGGTGCAGGGCGTCCATCACCGCGGCCAGGGCCCGCATCAGCAGCACCCGCTCGTAGACCCCGGGGCTGGGGACGTCCCCGGTGTTCACGAGCAGACCCAGCTCGGCCAGTGCGGTGGTGGGCCCGAACCCGGCCAGGAACGGCTCCTGGACCCGCTGCATCAGGAAGCCCGCGGTACGCAGCCCGTCGAGCACGACCGTGTGCGGCCAGGCGGCGAAGTGGTCCACCTGCAGACCCTCGCTCACGACGAACCCGCGGATGCGCACCAGCTCGGCCAGAGCCCGGCCGTCGACGAGACCCAGCTCCCGCGTGCGGTAGAGCTTCGCGACCGTCCCGGGATGGTCGGCCAGCTCGATGATGCGGCCTTGCGAGCCCTGGGCGATATGGCGTCCCAGACTCAGGTCGCTGAGCTGGATTTCGTTCACGGAACCTCCGGCACCAGTCGTAGGTAGGCAGATCGTACGTGTCTGGGCGATCCCGTGCCGAGTCGACGGCCCAACTGGTGGCACCCCGCTGCCGACAGCGACTCTGGTCAACGGCGGTCAGACATGTCGGCGCGGCGTACCGTGGTGCTCATCAGGTTCCCCGCGAGAACGAGACGAGGACAGGTGCCCATCACCCGGATCGAGGAGTCGACCGCCCGCGACGAGGGCGCGGTCGAGTTCGCCGGTGGGCGAGAGGCGTACGCACCCGGCGACGCGATCGTGGCCGACGCCATGGTTCGCCTGCCGAAGCTGCTCCCGGCCACGGCGACCGCTCGCGACGTACGCGATCTGTTCCTCGACGACCACGTCCATGCCGCGCTCGTCGTCGACGGTGAGCGGCTGCTCACCGTCATCGAGCCGCACGAGGCCGAGGCGGGCGGGGACGGGCCGGCGAGGACCATGGGTACGCTCCGCGGCCGGGTGGTCGCGTCCTACGCCGACCTGTGGGAGACCTGGGCCTGGATGACCGCCCACGGCAGCCGGCGGCTGGCCGTGGTCGAGGACGGCCGCTGCGTCGGTCTCCTCTGCCTCAAGCGAAGCGGCCGCGGCTTCTGCTGCGACGCCGGGATCCGGGCGAGAGCGCTCGGCCGGTGACCACCGACCGGTTCGATCGCCGCCGGGGCGGTGGCTTCATACTGCTCATCGGCGCGGCCGTACACGCGGCACGGCACGCCCACCGCCCCGCACGACCCCACCCCACACGACAGGAGCTGACATGGGACGAGTGACAGTTGGACGGCCCGTGATGCGGGTGCGGGACGGCGTCATCTCACAACGTCCGGACAAGCTGGCCGCCGAGGAGCCCATGGAGATCCGGGTCAACGGCCGGCCGCTGACGGTCACCATGCGGACCCCGGGCGGCGACTTCGACCTGGCGGTCGGGTTCCTGGTCAGCGAGGGCGTCGTGCACTCCGCCGACGATGTCGCGAGCGTCCGCTACTGCGCCGGCGCGACCGCCGACGGCGGCAACACCTACAACGTGGTCGACGTCGGTCTGGCCACGCACGTCCCGCCGCCGGACGCTTCCCTGGAGCGCAGCTTCTACACGACCTCCTCGTGCGGGCTGTGCGGGAAGGCGTCGCTCGAGGCGGTGCGTACGTCCTCGGCCTGGTCCGTCGCCGAGGACACCCTGCGGGTCACCCCCGAGCTCCTGGCCACCCTGCCGGAAAGGCTGCGGGAGGCGCAGCGCGTCTTCGACAGCACCGGCGGCCTGCACGCCGCGGGGCTCTTCGACGCCGAGGGCAACCTGCTCTGCGTACGCGAGGACGTCGGCCGCCACAACGCCGTCGACAAGGTGATCGGGCACGCGCTGCGCGAGGGCCTGGTGCCGCTGCGCAGCAGCATGCTCATGGTGAGCGGCCGGGCCTCCTTCGAGCTCGTCCAGAAGGCCGTGATGGCTGGCATCCCGCTGCTCGCGGCGGTCTCGGCTCCCTCCTCGCTCGCCGTCGACCTGGCCGACGACAACGGCCTCACCCTGGTCGGCTTCCTGCGCGGCTCCTCGATGAACATCTACGCAGGCACCGACCGGATCGAGCCCGTTCCCGTCGGCTGAGCGACGGGAACGGGCTCGGGTCCCGGTCAGCGGTTCGGCGTGACCCGGACCTCGACGTTCCTCATCAGCGGCTGGTCTCGCGTGCTCGACCGTTGGCCCAGGCGTAGGTGGTGAGCAGGGCGGTCACCGGCCAGGCCAAGGTCGTGACCAGCTGTGGGATCCCGCTGACCACTCCGAAGGGGGCCGGGAAGATGACGAAGGCCAGCGCGGCGAGCGCCCCGCCGAGCACCGAGACCAGCGCTGCCGATATGGCCAGGACGAGCAGCACGGTGAGGAGCTGAGGGCGTACCAGAGCCCAGCTGCGGCTCAGCGCCCGCCACCCCGAACGTCCCTCGAGCTGTACGACGGGCAGCACCAGCGACCAGGCGACCAGAAGTACCAGGGCGACCGGGAGAAGGATCCCGGTGAGGAACAGGGGCACCACGATGAGCGCCCACAGCGCAACGGTCGCCAGCAGCGCAGGCGCCCGATCTCGGGTCAGTCGCAGGAGAGATCCGAGCGTCACCGGCCGGCCCGTTCCCAGGTCGAGGACCGCCTGGGCAGAGGCGACCTGAGCCCATGCCAGCGAGAGTACGAGGACGAGGAGGACCGCGCCGGACAACACCGACCACCACCACGCCCCCGGCGGGACCAGTGCAGCGATCACGGACGAGGCCACCGATGCGGCCGCCGCAGGGGCGGCGACCAGGAGGAACACCTGCCAGTGGCCGGCCAGCATCTTCAGGGCGGCGGCCACGACCCGCCCGGGCCGGCGACGGGCGACGACGGGGAGCGGCGCGGCCTCGGCCCAACCGGAGCGGCGTACGACCCAGCCGAGGGCGAACAGCACGGCCAGGAGGATCAGCAGGGTCGGCGCGGGGTCGGCGGAGAACTGGCGGAACGCGTCAGAGCCTGCGGAGACCAGGGTGCAGAAGTAGGCGCCGGCCTCGCTGCCGGCCACCTCGGCGCCGGGCAGCGAGAAGCTGTGGTCGCGTGCCTTGTCAGACCACGTGAACGGCTTGTTCCACGCCTGCTTCATGTTCGGGCCGGTCGGTCCCTCGTAGAACCGTTGCGGACCGATCTCGCCCCAGTGCCCGCGGTAGGTGATCCACGGGTACGCCTCGGCGGCCGCCTCGGGATCCTGGGGGATCGTACGGACCTCGGGACGCACCTCGTGGTGCGGGCCGATGGTGGTGTCGCAGCCGAACCCCTCGGCCGCCGACCGGCCCAGGTAGAGGCCTTCGTCGTACTGGCTTGCGTGGGAGCCGGCCGAGACGTAGACGACCGGGTGCGTCTCTTCGTCGATCTGAAGCTTGTCGTCGCTCCAGAGAGCTCGTTCGGCGCCGTAATGCTGGGCGTAGAGGACCTGGTCGGGGTCCGTCTCCAACGCCGCCTCGACGTCACCGACGGGTAACTCGACCTGGATACGCTCCCAGTCGGCCTCGTGCTTGTTGTTGTAGTCGTTGAACGGGTAGAAGAAGAAGTACTGTATCGCGATCCGGTCCTCGATCCCGGACTCGGTGGCCACATGCGCGTAGATGGTGGGTTGTGGGTCCGATCCCCACACACCTGTCGCCCACCGCTCGTAGTCACACCCGGGCTTGAGCGGGTTGCCGGGCTCGTCGAGCGCGTATCCCTCGAGACCGGCGGAGAGCTGCTCGGCCGTAGGGCCGACGGTGATGAGATCGCGATCCGTCCACGGGCCGCGCAGAGCCACCGAGCTCTCACCCATCATGGCGTCGACGTCACTGGGGACGTACGGCTCACCGGGGCCGCAGGCATCGGGCTGGTCGACCAGCATCATCACCGGGGCGTATCGCTCGGCCAGCTGGGCCTCGGCATCGGTGGCATCGTCGGGCTCGGCTGCGGCCGCGGGAGCGACGACGCCGACCATGACCAGCGCGCTGAGCGCTGTCCCCAGCAACACCGCGATGCAGCGCACCATCGATCCACCTCTTCATCGGGCCCTGCCCGCCTCGGCTGGTCGGCTCACGCTAACAGTCCGGTCGAGGCGTCGGATGGATCCGGATCCGGCTCCGGCGCGTCGAGACGGCAGGTGAGTTGAGTATGTGGACTCAGGCGGCGAGGAACGCCCTGCGGCCAGAATTTCTGACATGTCCACGTCCCTGCTGCGCCACCACCTGCTCGCCCCCGCCACCTCGTGCTTCCTGGGCGTCCTGAGCCTGGCGACCGTGCTCTGCTTCCACTTCCCCGAGCTGCTGACCAGCCGCGAGTTCCGGGCGATCTACACCGAGGACTTCGCCCGTACGCTGCTCCTGATCGGGTTGGCGGCGGCGTTCTTCGCCGGCACGATCGCGGTGCTGCGCGACCAGCACAGGCGGATGGCGTTCACCGGTGTCGGCACGGCGACGGTGGCGGTGCTGCTGGGCGGCACCGAGGTGCCGTTCGACGGACCGGTCAAGGACACGCCGTTCTCGCTCGGCCTCGACTGGTTCGTGCTCGCCCTGTTCTTCTCGGCGCTGGTCTTCATCCCGCTCGAGCACGCCTTCGCCCGCCGTCCGGTGCCGGTGTTCCGGCCCGGCTGGCGCACCGATGCGTGCTACTTCTTCATGAGCCACGTGCTCGTCCAGCTCATCCTGATCCTGGTCACCACCTCGACGTCGCTGGTGGTCTCCGTGCCCCGGTGGTCGAGCTTGTCGAGACCCCTTGTCGAGGCGCAGCAAGCCTGGATCTCCGACCTGCCCTTCGTGGCGGCGTTCCTGCTCGCGGTCTTCCTGGCCGACCTCGCCCAGGCGGTGCTGCACCGCTGCTACCACCGGGTCATGGTGCTGTGGCGCTTCCACGCGGTGCACCACTCCAGCCCCGAGCTCGACTGGCTGGCCGGCTCGCGGGTGCACTTCGTCGAGACCGTGCTGACCCGCAGCATCGTGCTGCTGCCGCTGCTGTTCCTCGGCTTCTCGACCTCGGTCGTCAACGCGTACGCCGTGCTCGTCGGGATCCAGGCGGTGGTCGCGCACGCCAACCTCGGCATCCGGTTCGGCTTCCTCGAGTACCTGATCGTGCTGCCGCGCTACCACCACTGGCACCACGCCCGGCACCTCGACTACTGGGACCGCAACTACGCCATCCACCTGCCGGTGATCGACATGCTGATGGGCTCCTTCAAGCTGCCCCGCGACGGCAGCTGGCCCGAGGAGTACGGCGTCCTCAAGCGCGAGACCGTCCCGGTGGGGATCCTCGCCCAGCACGTCGCCCCGTTCCTCGGCCAGCGGACCTTCGACGAGTACGTCCGCTGACGTGGTCAGCGCTGATTCTCACGAACCGAGGAGCTGCTCGGCGAGCTCGGCGCGGGAGTGGATGTCCAGTTTCGTATAGACCTTCCGCAGGTGGTACTCGACCGTCTTCGGGCTGAGGAAGAGCGCGGCCGCGGTCTCACGAGTCGTGCGGCCCTCGGCGAGGAGCAGCGACACCTGCAGCTCCTGTGGTGTCAGGGACGCCGCTCCCGACGCCTCCCGCCGCGCCACCTTCTCGCCTGTCGCCTCTAGCTCGGCCGCGGTGGTCCGGGCCCACGGGTCTGCGCCGAGGTCGTCGAAGGACTCGAGCGCGGTACGCAGGTGTGCGCGGGCATCGACGCGGCGCCCGGCGCGCCGGAGCCGGCCGCCGTAGGCGAGGTGGGTCCGTGCAGCCTCGAAGAGGTCGCGGGTGTCGGCATGACCTTCGAGGGCCGCCTCGAAGTGCCTGTCGAAGGACTGGAGGTCGGCCACGGTTCCCAGGGCCCGGTGCGCCCGCGCGACCGACCAGGGCCGACCTTTCGCGCTTGCCGCGGCCGCGTACCGCTCCGCCTCGGCCTCCGCCTCTGCGGGTCGGCCGAGACGGAGCAGCGCATCCACCAGCTCGGCGCCGGGGGAGAGGTCGGCGTCGGCGATGCCCCAGTCGTCGAGCCGTCGCGAGAGGTCGAGGAACGTCTTCGTGGCGGCTCGGGGGTCGCCGTCGGCGAGCTCGAGGTCGCCGACGGCGTAGAGGCACCAGGCCTCGCCCATGCGGATGCCCCGTCGGGTGCACAGTCGCACGGCCTCGGTCGCATGCTCCCGACAGGCGTCGCCCCGACCCTGCCGGGACTCGAGCCACGCGAGCCCGGCGAGGGACATGGCGAGGTCCGTGCCCTGACCCGTCTCCCGAGCGAGCCGGATCGACTCCTCGTAGTTGGCTGCGGCCCGAGACCAGGCGGTGGACGTCGCCTGGTCCCGGGCGACATGGAACAGCACGTTGGGCAGCAGGCCGACGCCCATCCTGGACCGCACGTCGTCGACGATCCGGCGCAGGTTGGCACCGGTCTCTGCGTCGCGGAGGAACAACGGTGTCGTCAGCAGCCACGGCAGCGCCTCGGGGTGTTCGGCCGGGTCGGCGTGCGCGGCCAGCAGCGGCACCGCCATCTGGATCTCCTCCAACCCGCCGTCGCCGCTGAGCACCTTCGCCATCCCCGCCGCGGCGAGCCCGATGGCGCGGGCGCGGGGCGACTCGGCCGCCGCGACGGCGCCGAGCAGCGCCGTGGCGAGGCGCGTCGACACCGCCGCGTCGGCCAGGTAGAAGGCAGCGTGGAGCGCCTCGGCGAGGAGGAACACGGTGTCGTCGGGTGTGGGCGCGTGAGGTGCGGCGCGCTCGAGGATGCGGACCGCGTCGGCGACGGACCCGCTCCGCGCCGCGATCTGCGCCCGGATCCGGAGCGTGCGCGAGCGGGTGGCGTCCGGGACGTGCCGGGTGTCGATCTCGTCGAGGAGGGCGACCGCTCGGTCGTGGAGACCGCCGGTCCACGCTGCCTCGGCGGCCTCGCAGAGCAGGAGGTGCCACCGGTCGGTGTCCGTGCTCAGCCGCGCCGCGCGCTCGTAGGCGGTGCTCGCGACGGTGTACGCCGTGCGGGCGCTCGCGCTGTCGGCGGCGGCTTCGAGCAGCCCCGACACCTCCGGGTCGGGACCCCAGGCCGCCTCCGCCAGGTGCCACGCCCGACGCTCCGCGTCGTCCGGCAGCAGGTCGGCCTCGGCGAGATGGACCGCGCGACGAAGAGTCTCGTCGGCCTCCGCGTACACGGCCGCGCGGACGAGCGGGTGCCGTACGTCGATGCGGCTGCTCGTCACCACGACCAGCCCGGCCCGCTCGGCGGCACCGAGACCGGAGACGTCGAGACCGAGTCGCTTGCAGACCTCTCCCGTGTGGTGGAGGTCGCCGTTGGTGACCACGGCGGCGAGCAGGGCGGTTCGGGATCCCTGGTCGAGCTCCGCCAGGCGTCGGGAGAAGGCGGCCGCGAGCGTGGTGGGCAGCGCCGGCGGGAGCCCCGGCGCCCGGTCGTCGAGGAGCTCGATGTTGCGGCCGAGCTCGAGAAGGGCGAGAGGGTTGCCGCCGGTCGCGGCGAACAGCCGGGCCACCTGCTCCTCGGTCGGTGGCGCGACCTCCAGAGACCGCACGAGGTCACCCGAGGCCGCCGGGTCCAGGCCGGAGAGCTCCAGCACATCGAGGCCGTCGACGAGGCCGTCGTACGCTCCCGATCGGCCGGCGAGCAGGACGACGGCGGGGTCCGCGTCGAGCCGGCGGGCAGCGAAGGCGAGGGCCTCGGCCGACGGGCGGTCGAGCCACTGCAGGTCGTCGACGACGACGGCGATCGGCGCCTGCTCGGCGTACCGGCACAACAGTGCGAGGGTGGCTGCGCCGATGGCGAACCGGTCACCGGCGGTCGACGTCTCCAGAGCGAGCGCGCTGCCCAGTGCCGCCGCCTGCGGAGCGGGCAGCGCGTCGATGAGATGGAACGCCGGACGGAGGAGCAGGTGGAGCCCGGCGAACGCAAGGTCCTGTTCCGCCTCCGTACCGGTGGCGCGCAGCACGCGGACGCCTTCGAGACGCTCGAGCGCATCGTTCAGCAGCGCCGTCTTGCCGACGCCCGGCTCGCCGACGACCGCGAGGGCGCCACCGCGTCCGATCCTCGCTCCGGCGAACAGCTGGTCCACGATCCGCTGCTCGGCCTCTCGTCCGATGAGCACGTGGCGAGTCTAGGAACCGGCTCCGGTGCCGACTCGGCGCTCGAACGGCGTCCTACCTGGTCCTGGGTACCCGGGCAGGACTAGGTGGGGCACCTGACGCGGGGGCATGCCCAGCGTTCCTAGCGTTCCCGCCATGACTACCACTGATGACGCCATGACCCCGGGCGCGAACGAGGTCGAGATCGACATGGACAAGCTGATGGCCTTCGTCTTCCGCGCGGTGGACGAGGTCGGTGCGACCCTGAACGCCGCTCTGGTGGTGATGGGTGACAAGCTCGGCTACTACCGCGACCTCGCGGCGAACGGGCCGAGCACGCCGTCGGAGCTCGCCGCCCGGACCGCGACCGGCGAGCCGTACGCCCGCGAGTGGCTCGCCGCCCAGGCCGCCGGCTCGTACGTGACCTACGACCCGGCGACCGGCCGGTTCACGCTGCCGCAGGAGCACGCGGTGGCGTTGACCGTCGAGGACAGCCCGGCCTTCCTGCCCGGCATGTTCCAGATCGCCCTCGGCACCGTCCACGACGCTTCGCACATCCTGGAGGCCGCGCGCAACGGCGGCGGCTACGGATGGCACGAGCACGACTCGGACGTCCACGTCGGCTGCGAGCGGTTCTTCCGGCCGAGCTACAACGCCCACCTGGTCGCCGAGTGGCTCCCCGCCCTCGACGGTGTCGTGGAGAAGCTCGAGGGCGGTGCGTCGGTCGCCGACGTGGGCTGCGGCCACGGCGCCTCGACGATCCTGATGGCGCAGGCCTTCCCCGACTCACGCTTCGTCGGGTGGGACTACCACGAAGCGTCGATCGCGACCGCGCGCGAGCGCGCAGAGGCGGCGGGCGTCGCGGACCGGGTGACGTTCGAGGTCGCCTCCGCGTCTGCTTTCGGCGGCAGCGACTACGACCTGGTCACCATGTTCGACTGCCTGCACGACATGGGCGACCCGGTCGGGGCGGCGCGCCACGTTCGGGAGTCCCTGGCCGAGGACGGCACCTGGATGGTCGTCGAGCCCGTCGCCGGCGACCACGTCGAGGACAACCTGCACCCGGTCGGCCGCGCCTACTACGGCTTCTCCACCCTGCTCTGCACGCCGAGCTCTCTCGCCCAGGACGTCGGGCTCGCGCTGGGGACCCAGGCCGGCCCGGCCCGGATCCGCGACGTCACGATCGCGGCCGGGTTCACCCGGTTCGAGGCTGTGGCCGAGACTCCGTTCAACCGTGTCTACGAGGTCCGGCCGTGAGCACGAGGCTCGCGCGGTGCGTTCCCCGGCCGAAGTCCGGCGCGACCGGGCTCGGCCGGGTCACACTGGGATCATGAGGGGACGCGAGCCCGACGCCGACGGCTACGTGGAGACCGACGGCGTCAAGGTCCACTACGAGATCTACGGCGCGGAGACCGCCGGCCCGGGCGACCGCACCATCCTGCTGATGCCGACCTGGACCGTCATCCACTCCCGGTCCTGGAAGGCGCAGATCGGCTACCTGGCACGGCACTTCCGGGTCGTGACCTTCGACGGGCGTGGCAACGGGCGGTCCGACCGGCCGGAGGGCGCCGCGGCGTACACGAACGAGGCGTACGCCGCGGACGCCCTCGCCGTCCTCGACGCCACCGGCACCGATCGCGCCGTCGTCGTGGGGCTGTCGTGCGGGGTCACGTGGAGCCTGCACCTGGCCGCGGACCACCCGGACCGGGTGGCCGGGCTGGTCGCGATCGGGGCCGCCTGCGGCTTCCCGATCGTCCAGGAGCGAGACGCCTTCGTCTGGGACGCCCGCCTCGACACCACCGACGGGTGGGCGAAGTACAACCGCTACCACTGGCTCGAGGGCGGCTACGACGACTTCCTGGAGTTCTTCTTCGCCAAGATGTTCCCCGAGCCGCACTCGACCAAGCAGATCGAGGACTGCATCGCCTGGGCACACGAGACGACGCCCCAGGTCGTGGTCGACGCCACCGCGGCGCGCCTCGGGTGCGACGGAGTGCTCTGCGCCTCTGTGGAGGAGATCTGCGGTCGCGTACGGTGCCCGGTCCTCGCCATCCACGGGACCGACGACCAGATCCGGCCGGTCGCGATCAGCGAGCGCCTCGTCGAGCTCACCGGCGGGTCGCTCGTGCTGCTCGAGGGCAGCGGCCACGGCGTGGTGGGCCGCGACCCGGTCAAGATCAACCATCTGATCAAGGACTTCGCGGACGCCGTCCAGCCTCCGCCGCGGGTGAGCCGCACCTGGGTACGCGCGTCCCACCGTCCGAAGAAGGTGCTCTACCTCTCCTCGCCCATCGGGCTCGGCCATGCCCGCCGCGACCTGGCCATCGTGCAGGCGCTCCGGAGGCGGCACGAGGACGTACAGGTCGACTGGCTCGCCCAGCATCCGGTGACGAGGGTCCTCGAGGCAGCCGGCGAACGGGTCCATCCCGCCAGCAGGTGGCTCGCCAACGAGTCGCGCCACATCGAGGAGGAGTCGGGTGAGCACGACCTGCACGTCTTCGACGCGATGCGGCGCATGGACGAGGTCCTGGTCAACAACTTCATGGTCT
Source organism: Nocardioides sp. NBC_00368 (assembly GCF_036090055.1). Taxonomy (NCBI): domain Bacteria; kingdom Bacillati; phylum Actinomycetota; class Actinomycetes; order Propionibacteriales; family Nocardioidaceae; genus Nocardioides; species Nocardioides sp. NBC_00368. The sequence continues at coordinate 1,574,528 of NZ_CP107970.1, read as the reverse complement.
TCGATGACGTCGTCCGCGACGATCACTACGACCTCGTCGTCGGTGACGAGGCCTGGGACGTCGACCACTTCCTGCACGAGAACCCAGAGCTCAAGCGCTTCGGCTACGTGTGGCTGACCGACTTCGTCGGCTTCCTCCCGATGCCCGACGACGACGCGCGGGCACGGTTCGTCACCGCCGATCACAACGCCGAGATGCTCCAGCACATCGAGCGCAATCCACGCCTTCGCGACCGGGCGATCTTCGTCGGGAACCCCGCGGACGTCGTGCCCGGGCGCTTCGGCGACGGTCTGCCCGAGATCTCGGCCTGGACGCGGCAGCACTACGACTTCAGCGGCTACGTCACCGGCATCGATCCGGGCTCGATCGCCGACAAGGCACGGCTGCGGCAGGAGCTCGGCTGGCAACCCGACGAGCGGGTCTGCGTGGTCACGGCCGGCGGGTCCGGAGTCGGCAGCCACCTGCTCCGCCGGGTGGAAGCGGCGTACGACGCCGCTCGCACGGCTGTGCCGGACCTTCGGATGATCGTCGTGACGGGCCCGCGCCTGGACACCGGCGTCGTCCGAGCGCGTCCCGGCTTCGAGGTGCTCGGCTTCGTCCCCGACCTCTACCGCCTCCTCGGCGCCTGCGACCTTGCCGTGGTGCAGGGCGGGCTGACCACGACGATGGAGCTGACCGCTGCCGGCACGCCGTTCGTCTACGTGCCGCTGCGCCACCACTTCGAGCAGAACATCCACGTCCGGCACCGTCTCGAGCAGTACGGCGCCGGCCGCTGTCTCGAGTACCACGACCTCACCCCGGACACGCTCGCGCGAGCGATCGCCGACGAGATCGGTCGTGAGCCCCGCGGCAGACCGGTCGAGACCGACGGCGCCGATCGCGCCGCTGGTCTGATCGCCGGACTTCTCTGACCGCCGTCCGTCGCTGACCTCCCTCCGCTGGGCAGGCCCTAATGTTGGTCCCGCACTCGCGACCCGATCTCGTTCCACCGGAGGCTCCGCTGAACACCAACCAAGCACCTGGCAGCTCGTCCAGGCACTTCCCGGCCGCGATCCTGATGGACATGGACGGCACCCTGGTCGACACCGAGCCCTACTGGGTCGCCGCGGAGTACGCGATCGCCGAGCGCTTCGGGGCGACCTGGTCCGAGGAGCAGGCGATGGAGCTGGTCGGCAACGCGCTGATCGAGTCGGCGCGGCTGGTCAAGGAGGGGATGGGCCTTCCGCACGAGCCGGAGGAGATCGTCGAGATGCTCCTCGACGGCGTGGTCGAGCAGGTCGAGCGCGAGGTGCCGTGGCGCCCGGGGGCGCGCGAGCTGCTCACCGACCTGTTCGAGCAGGGTGTGCCGTGCGCGCTGGTGACGATGTCGTACGCCCGCTTCGTCGGCCCCATCCTCAAGGAGCTTCCCGAGGGCACCTTCAAGGTGATCGTCACCGGTGACATGGTCGCCAACGGCAAGCCCCACCCCGAGCCCTACCTGACCGCGGCCGCCGCGCTCGGCGTGGCGGCCGAGGACACCATCGCGGTCGAGGACTCCAACACCGGCGCCCGCTCCGCCGAGGCCGCCGGCTGCACCGTCCTGGTCATCGAGAACCACGTGCCTGTCGCCCCCGGCGAGCGCCGGGTCTTCCGCGACACGCTCGAGGGCATGACGTACGCCGACCTGGCTGCCCTCTGACCGCTTCGGGTCATCTAGGGTGCCTTCCGTGGGCCACATCCAGATCACTCCGTCCATCCTCAACGCCGACTTCGCCGCACTCGGGGCCGAGGTCGCCAGGATTCCCAGCGCCGACTGGATCCATGTCGACGTGATGGACAACCACTTCGTGCCCAACCTGACCTTCGGGCCGACGATGGTCGAGGCGATCGCGCGGTCCACGTCGGTGCCGCTGGACGCGCACCTGATGATCGAGAACGCCGACCGCGAGGCCCCGGCCTACGTCGAGGCCGGCTGTGGCTCGGTGACCTTCCACGTCGAGGCCACCAAGGCACCGGTACGGCTGGCCCGCGAGATCCGGGCCAAGGGCGCCCGCGCCTCGATGGCGCTCAAGCCGGCGACCCCGATCGAGCCCTACGAGGACATGCTGGCTGAGCTCGACATGGTGCTGCTGATGACCGTCGAGCCGGGCTTCGGAGGACAGAAGTTCCTCGATCTGGTGCTGCCGAAGATCCGCCGGGCGCGGGCGATGATGGACAAGGCCGGCGTCGAGACGTGGCTGCAGGTCGACGGCGGGGTCTCGCTGGAGACGATCGAGCGCTGCGCCGAGGCCGGGGCCGACGTCTTCGTCGCCGGCTCCGCCGTCTACTCGGCCGCCGACCCGGACGCGATGGTCAACGCGCTGCGGGACAAGGCCGTCTCAGCCTCTGACGCCTGAGCGGGCCTGGCGGCACCGGTGTGGCACACTGGTTTCAGACGAGCTTGTGCTCGCGTGCTCTGGGGTCGGTGAAATTCCGAGCCGGCGGTGACTGGATTCAGGTCCAGAAGTCCGCGACCCGATGACAGCCAGTCATCGGTTGACCAGGTGCCAGAAGGAAACTTCTCAGTCCTGGACCGACGGTTAAAGTCCGGATGGGAAGACGCACGCAGCCCGATTCGTCGTGACCGCCCTGAGACCAGGGCGCGGCGCGATGTCTCGGCCTGACCCCGGAGTCCGTGAGACGGACCAGAGGGGATCAGATGAAGTGCTTGGACCAGCGTGACCCGGAGCCGGGGGCGATGCGTCGCGCCCTGGACCTGGCCGCTGCGATCGGCGCTCCGGGACCTGCCACCTATCCCAACCCACGGGTGGGCTGCGTACTCCTGGGGGCGGACGGGTCGATGATCGCGGAGGGCTATCACCGCGGGCCCGGCACGCCGCACGCCGAGGTCGACGCCTTGGCGAAGGCCGGGGAGGCCGCCCGCGGGGCGACCGCGGTGGTCACCCTGGAGCCGTGCAACCACACCGGTCGCACCGGTCCCTGCTCGCAGGCGCTCATCGAGGCGGGCGTGGCCCGTGTCGTCTACGCCCAGGCCGATCCGAACCCGGTCGCCGCCGGGGGAGCGGAGCGGCTGAAGGAGGCCGGGATCGAGGTCGAGCAGGGTCTGTACGCAGCAGAGTCCCGTGAGCTCAACCGGGTCTGGACCCGGGCGGCCGAGCTGCAGCGCCCCTACGTCACCTGGAAGTTCGCCACCACCCTCGACGGGCGCAGCGCGGCCGCCGACGGCACCTCGCGCTGGGTCTCCTCGCGGGCCGCGCGGCTCGACACCCACAAGCTGCGTGCGCTGAGCGACACGATGCTGGTCGGGACCAACACGGTCGCGGTCGACGACCCCGCGCTGACGGTGCGCGACCTGGAGGACCGGCCGGTCGGCGTACAGCCTCTCCGGGTCGTCATGGGGGAGCGCGACCTTCCGGCCGATCGCCGGATCTTCGACGCCCAGGCGCCCTCTCTGCACCTGCGCACCCGCGACCCGCGCTCGGCGTTGGCCGAGCTGTGGGAGCGCGAGCGCCGCCATGTCTTTCTCGAGGGCGGGCCGACGCTGGCCGCGGCCTTCCTGGAGGCGGGGCTCGTGGACGAGATCGTCGTCTACGTCGCCCCGTTCCTGCTCGGCGCCGGCCGCTCGGCCGTCGCCGACCTCGGGATCACCACCATCTCCGACGCCTTCCGGCCGCGGGTGCGTTCTGTCGACGTGCTCGCACCAGCCGCGCCGGGCGAGGAGCCGAACGTGCGGTTCATCTTGGAGCCACAGAAAGGGGAGCAGTGATGTTCACCGGGATTGTTGAGGAGCTCGGCACCGTCGCCGGGATCGAGGACCAGGGCGACGCCGTACGCCTGACCATCTCCGCCACGACGGTGCTGTCGGACGCCGAGCTGGGCGCCTCCATCGCGGTCAACGGCTGCTGCCTGACCGTCGCCACGCTGGGTTCCGGCGAGTGGACGGCGGACGTGATGCTGGAGACGCTCAAGCGCACCAGCCTGCACGCGGTCTCGGTCGGCGACCAGGTCAACCTGGAGCGCGCGGTCACCCCGACGACCCGCCTCGGCGGCCACATCGTCCAGGGGCACGTCGACGGCGTCGGCCGCATCCTCTCCCGTGAGCCGAGCGAGCACTGGGAGGTCGTCACGATCTCGCTGCCTCCCGAGCTGGCGCGCTACGTCGTCGAGAAGGGCTCGATCGCGGTGGACGGGATCAGCCTCACCGTCGTCTCCGTGGCCTCGACAGGCTCGACCAACGGGGCGGAGTTCACGGTCAGCCTCATCCCCGAGACCCTGGCGCGTACGTCGCTGGGGTTCCGGGCCGTCGGCGACGAGGTCAACCTCGAGACCGACATCATCGCCAAGCACGTGGAGAAGCTCGTGCTGACTTCACCGGAAGGGGTTCGGTCATGACGGAGCAGCAGTACGTGGGGGTCCGGCTGGATCCGGTCGAGAACGCGATCGCCGACCTCGCGGCCGGGAAGCCGGTCGTGGTCGTCGACGACGAGGACCGGGAGAACGAGGGCGACCTGATCTTCTCCGCCGAGCTGGCGACCCCCGAGGTGATGGCGTTCGCGATCCGCTGGTCCTCCGGCGTGATCTGCGTGGCGCTGCCCGGCGACCGGCTCGACGCTCTCGAGCTGCCCCCGATGACTCGTGTCAACGAGGACCGCAAGCAGACGGCGTACGCGGTCTCGGTCGACGCCCGCGAAGGCGTCTCGACCGGCATCTCGGCGGCCGACCGGGCGCTCACGACCCGGCTGCTGGCCGGTCCTTCCTCGGTGGCCGGTGATCTGACCCGCCCGGGCCACGTCTTCCCGCTGCGGGCGCGCGACGGGGGAGTGCTGGTGCGGGTCGGCCACACCGAGGCCGCCGTCGACCTGACCCGGCTCGCCGGTCTGGAGCCCGCGGGCGCTCTCGTCGAGCTGGTCAACGACGACGGCACCATGCAGCGCGCGCCGCAGCTGCGCGAGTTCGCCGACGAGCACGGCCTCGCGATGATCTCGATCGCCGACCTGGTCACCTACCGGCGGCGTACGGAGGTGCTGGTCGAGCGCAAGGCGGTGACCCGGCTGCCCACCGAGTTCGGTGACTTCACCGCCTACGGCTACCGCACCATCGACGACGGCGTCGAGCACGTCGCGCTCGTCTACGGCGACGTGGTCGGGTGCGACCCGGTCCTCGCCCGTGTGCACTCGGAGTGCCTGACCGGGGACGTGTTCGGGTCCCGGCGCTGCGACTGCGGACCGCAGCTGCGCGAGGCGCTCGAACGGATCGCGGACGCGGGCTGCGGCGTGGTGGTCTATCTGCGCGGGCACGAGGGCCGCGGGATCGGGCTGCTCGCCAAGCTGCAGGCCTACCAGCTCCAGGACGGCGGCCGCGACACCGTCGACGCCAACCTCGACCTGGGCCTGCCGGCCGATGCGCGCCACTACGGCGCCGCCTCGCAGATCCTCCGCGACCTCAAGATCGACTCGGTGCGCCTGCTCACCAACAACCCTGAGAAGGTGAGCAACCTGGAGGCGTACGGGGTCGAGGTCGCCGAGCGGGTGCCGCTCACCCCGCGCCCCAACGAGCACAACCTCGCCTACCTGCTGACCAAGCGTGACCGGATGGGTCACGCGCTGCCCGATCTGTCTGAGCCGAAGCTTTCCGAGGAGAACCGATGAGTGGCAAGGGAGCCCCGACCCCCGAGGTCGTCGACGCGAGTGACCTGCGGGTCGCCGTGGTGGCGGCGCGCTGGCACGACGAGGTCATGACCGGCCTGTTGAACGGCGCGGAGCGGGCGCTGAAGGACGCTGCCGTAGGAGGTCTGACGGTCGTCCGCGTCCCGGGCGCCTTCGAGCTTCCGGTCGCCGCGGCCGCGCTGGCCAAGTCGGGCTACGACGCCATCGTCGCGCTCGGGGTCGTCATCCGTGGCGGCACGCCGCACTTCGACTACGTCTGCTCGGCCGCCACCGACGGGCTGAACCGGATCGCGATCGACCACCTCATCCCGGTCGGTTTCGGCCTGCTGACCTGCGACAACGAGGAACAGGCGCTCGACCGGGCCGGCCTCGAGGGATCCAGCGAGGACAAGGGGTACGAGGCCGCCGCGGCGGCCATGGAGACCGCGCTCACGCTGCGCGACTGCGTACGCCACTACTGACGCCGAGTCGGCGCAACTGTCCCGCCAGCAACGGCCGAGTCGGCGCATCTGTCCCGGCCGCGTGGGGCAGATGCGCCGACTCGGTGTTCTGGGATGGGACAGTTGCGCCGGCTCGGCGGGCGTTGGTCAGGCAGGGAGTGTCGCGACCAGGTCGCCCTGGCGGCGACGCGCCCCGGGGTCCTGCCGCGCTGACGCGTGCCCGACGACGAACCCGTGTGCCGTGAGCAGCTCCCCGAGGGCCTCGGCGGACCAGTAGTAGGCCGTGTGCACGGCGTGGTCGAACGCCTCACCAGGCTCGCCGTCGAAGAAGCCGATCAGCGCCGACCCGCCGGGCGTGAGCACCCGCGCGAACTCGCTCAGGATCGCCGGCAGGTCCGCGGGCGGGGTGTGGATGATCGAGTACCACGCGAGGATGCCGCCGATCGACCGGTCGGCGAGGGGGAGCGCGGCGAGGTCCGCTCGTTGGAAGGGGATATCTGGATAGCGCGCTCGTGCAGCGGCGACGAACTCGGCCGAGGCATCTATCCCCACGACCTCGCGGGCGCCGCTCGTGGTGAGCTCCTGGCTCCAGAGGCCGGGGCCGCAGCCGGCGTCCAGGAGACGGCCGGTCGTGCTGTCTCTCCACGTGGTGATCGTGTCGCGGTCCTGCTCGGCGAGCTTGTCGATCGTGCCGAAGAGGTCGATGTATTCAGCGGCGCGGGTGTCGTAGGCGGCGCCGATCTCGGTCATGGTCATCGGGGTCGAGGGTAATGGCTCCGGGTATTCGCTGGCCGCGATCGTGTGGGGATCTGGATGTGTGTCCGTTTGGTCGCGGGTCTGGGTTCCAGCGCGGGTGGGGCCAATACGTGTCTGGGTTGGGAGATTTACAGGCTTGGGTGTCTGGGTTGGGTGCCGTTCGGGTGTCTTGTCTGGGTTCCAGCAGCGGTCCGGGTTTGGGTTGGGATACCTGTCCCTGATCGGGTTTAGGTGATCGGGTTCGCTTCCTTTTGCTTTGTATGATAGGCTCGGCGCAGGCGTGAACGTGATGGCCGACCACCTCGAAAGAGGCGTGCCCACCCTTATGAAGGTGGATAATCCAGGGGAACCAGGGGCGTGACCGCCGAGCTGCGAGGGTAAGTAATAGCCCGTACTGCCGGGCCTCCAAGACCAGCGAACCAGAACACACCCGCACCAGCGGGTGTGAAGAGTTCGTACGTCGGGAGGTGACTGGTTCGGTGACCACGCTGCAACAGCCCCACCACCCCGTGCTGGGGGCCGTGGTCGCGATCACCGCCGCCCTGGATCAGGTCGCTGAGGCGAACCCGGGCTTCATGGCCACCGACCAGAAAGCCACCACCCTGGTCGAGATCGCCCGCGCCAAGGCCCAGCTGGCCGAACTCGAACTCCGGGTGATCGCGACCGCGGACGATGTAGCGGCGCATAGCGCCGCGCGGGATGTGGCGGCCTGGCTTCATCACCACACCCGGCAGCGCCCCGAGACCCTGCGCGCCGACCTCCGACTCGCTACCGCACTGGACCGGACCTATGGCCTGGTCGCCGCGGCGATGCGAGCCGGTGCCTGCAACCCCGCCCAGGCTCAGGTGATCACCCAGGCTCTCGACGAACTTCCCGGCGATCTCGACGTCGACATCAAGACGAAGGCCGAGGAGACCCTGGTCGCCTACGCCACCCAGTTCGACCCCACCCAGCTGCGCCGTCTCGGGCGCCGCATCCTCGATGTCATCGCCCCCGAGATCGCCGAGGCCGAAGAAGCCCGACGCCTCGCCGCCGAGGAAGCCCACGCCCGCAAGAAGACCTGGCTGAGCATGCGCCGCCTCGGCGACGGCACCACCCGCATCTCCGCCGTGGTCCCGGACGCAGCCGCGGACCGGCTCGCGACCACCCTGGAGGCCTTCGCCTCACCCCGCCGCGACGACGGCACCCGCACCGACACCGGCGAGTACCTGCCCTACGACCGCCGGCTGGGGCGTGCGTTCTGCCAGATGTTGGAGACCCTCGACCCGGCCCGGCTGCCCATCCATGGCGGGGATGCCACCACCGTGATCGTGACCATCGACCTCGACCAGCTCCGCAAAGAAGCCGGCATCGCCCAGACCCTCGGCGGCACCCCGATCACCGCCGCCGAAGCCCGGCGGCTGGCCTGCACCGCCAACATCCTCCCGGCCGTCCTCGGCAGCGATTCCGAGGTCCTCGACCTGGGCCGCAAACAACGCCTCTTCACCGCAGCCCAACGCCGAGCCCTGCTCCTGCGCTCAGCCACCTGCGAGGCCGAAGGCTGCGACATCCCCGGCACCTGGGCCGAAGCCCACCACTGGATCGCCTGGGCCCAAGGAGGTGCGACCGACCTCGACAACGCCGCACTCCTCTGCTCCCATCACCACCACCGCGCCCACGACCCCACCTACCTCCACAAACGCCTACCCAACGGCGACATCCGCTTCACCCGACGCACGTAGACCGACAAGGAGCAGTTGGATCCACGGAGGCCTCGACACGCTCGGCCACAGGATGCGACACGGTTGCGGTGTCCCGTCATCGGGTTCGACGGGCCTCCGAGTTCGGCACGCACTTGGCGGCCTCGTTTCTCGGGTGCGTCCCCGTCCTGTCGACGTCGTCGCGTCTGGCTAGGCTGCCCAAGGCGGTGTGGGCCCCGCCCCACTCGACGCTTCACCAGACGTGCTCCGTCGCTCCTGAGGCTGCCGGGCTCCATCTCCTATACGCAGCAACATCTGCGCCTGACAGATCAATGCCGATCAGCCCCCTGCTCGCAGTCGGCAAACAGGACCACATCGATCCCGCGCCACACCCTCGCCGCCGCCCCGATAATGGCGAAATCCTTTCTCGATCGGGTGCCGGGTCAAGGACCGCGAACGCGGCCGCGAAGCGGCGGGCCGGAGGCCCGTCCTTGACGCGGCGCGGGATCGAGAACATCGTCTCGTAAGGGTCGGCGGCGAAGACCAGCCACCAGAACACAGACAGCCTTCGTGCGGCTTGCCCAGCACCAGGCGTACTATTTGCGCATGCATGCAAATACGCAACCTCCGGTCTGGGGGGACGACGTCGTGACCCTTGCCGTCGAGGTGCTGCGGATGTTGGCCGATCCCACACGTCTGCAGCTGGCGGGGCTGTTGCTGGACGACGAGCGGTCGGTCTCGGAGCTGGCCGGGATGTTGGAGAAGCCGGTGCCGGGTGTCTCGCAACATCTGGCGAAGATGCGGATGGCGCGGCTGGTGACGACGCGGAAAGAGGGGACGTCGGTGCTCTATCGCGTCGAGAACGGGCATGTGCGCCAGCTGGTCCTCGACACGATCGGCCACGTGGAGCATCTTCTGGACCAGGTTCCGGCGCACCACCGAACGGGGGAGGAGTCGACATGACTCACGCTCTTCACCGCCACCACGCGAGCGCGCACGAGCACACCGATGAGCAAGGACACGGCCATGAGCACGGACACGGCCATGGGCACGGACACGAGCATGGTCACGCCCACGACGGCCGGTGGGCCCGGGTCCGGCATGCGGTCTCGGACGTGTTCGGGGCGCACTCCCACGATGCCGCGGACCAGGTCGACGAGGCGCTGGAGGCCGACGTACGTGGCCGCAGGGCGTTGTGGATCAGCCTTGGTGTCCTCGCACTGACTGCCGGGCTCCAGGCGGTCGTCGTCAGCCTGACCGGTTCGGTGGCGCTGCTGGGGGACACGCTCCACAACGTGGCGGACGCGCTGACCGCGGTGCCGCTGCTCGTGGCGTTCTGGCTGGCCCGGCGCCCGGCCAACGACCGGTTCACCTATGGCTACGGCCGGGCCGAGGACCTCGCCGGCCTGTTCGTCGTCGCCATGATCGCGCTGTCCAGCATTCTGGCCGGCTGGGAGGCGATCGACAGGCTGTTCCATCCGCGCGAGGTCGAGCACGTCTGGGCGGTCGCGGCGGCCGGCGTGGTCGGGTTCCTCGGCAATGAGATCGTCGCGCGCTACCGGATCCGGGTCGGTCGCCAGATCGGCTCGGCGGCTCTGGTCGCGGACGGGCTGCACGCGCGTACGGACGGCTTCACCTCGCTGGCCGTGGTCCTCGGTGCCGCCGGGGTCGCGGTCGGGATGCCGTGGGCCGACCCGCTGATCGGGCTGCTGATCGCGGTCGCGATCCTCGGCGTGCTGCGCTCGGCGCTCAAGCAGGTCGGTGCCCGGCTGATGGACGCAGTCACCCCGGACGACGTCCGCCGGGCGCGGGAAGCCGTCGCCACCGTTGACGGCGTGCTCGAGGTCCGCAGCCTGAGGCTGCGGTGGATCGGACACACGCTCCACGCCGACGGCGACATCACCGTTCCGGCCGACCTCGCCGTCTCCGCCGGCCACGACATCGCCCACCACGCCGAGGAGCACCTCCTGGAGGCGCTGCCGCGCCTGACGAGCGTCGTGCTCCACGTCAGCCCGGAGGGCACGCACTGACGGCTGCCTCTAGGCTCTGCTCCGATGAACATCTTCGAGTTCGACGGCAAGAGTCCACAGATCCACCCCGACGCCTGGGTGGCGCCGACGGCGACGCTGATCGGTGACGTACGCCTCGGCCCGAACGCCAGCGTCTGGTACGGCGCCGTGCTCCGTGCCGACGTCGGGCCGATCATCATCGGTGAGGGCTCCAACGTGCAGGACAACTCGGTGCTGCACGTACGCCCCGGCTCCTCGCTCGAGATGGGTCCGCACAGCACGATCGCCCACGGCTGCGTCGTGCACGGCGACCGGATCGGGACCGGGTCGCTGATCGGCAACGGGGCGGTGGTCTCGGACTCGGTCGTCATCGGCGACGGCTGCTTGATCGCGGCCGGGGCGATGGTGGTCGAGGGGACCGAGGTGCCCGACCACAGCCTGGTGATGGGCGTGCCCGCGAAGATCCGCGGAACCATCGAACCCGGCACCAACCCGGCGGCGATCCTGGAGCTCAACGCACCCGGCTACGTCGAGTTCATGAAGCTGCACCGCGCGACCGTACGCCCGGTTCAACCCTGACCCTGAACCTGAGGGTTACTTCGCTCCACAGGCCACGCAGTGCAGCGAGCCGACCCGTCGGTCGGCCTCGCAGGCCGTGCACGGGGCGATGGTCTCGCGCCCGCAGCCCTCGCAGTGCCTGCCGCGGACGGGGTAGCCGCAGTAGGGGCAGTCGCCCTTGCGGACCCGCATCGCGGGGATCCGCTTGGCCAGCAGCCGCTGGACCGCGACGAACACGCCGACGGTGGCCGCGGCCCCGAACAGCGACAGGATGAGCGGGCCGAAGTCCGCGTACTCGAAGGTGTAGTGGAACGCGAAGACCAGGGCCATGATGACCCCGGTCGCGGCGAGCGCGAAGCCGAGCGGGAGGAAGCGGGAGCCGCTGCGGCGCAGCCGGTAGAGGACCCAGAATCCGACCAGGCACAGCAGGATGATGAAGCCGAGGCGTACGCCGATCTGGATCGCCTCGTGACCGGGGATCTTGCACGGCGACTCGCCGTTGTTGCACTGGTCCCAGTCCAGGTAGAGCGGCCACCAGCCGGCCACCTTGACGTAGAACCAGACCGTGCCGACGAGCAGGAAGGCGGTCAGTGCGACCGCCAGGAACCGCTCGCTACGGGTCGACTCGACCTCGTCGGCGGCGATAGGGGTCCTCATGGCGTGCTCCTGTGGGTTCGGGTGCGGGCGTGGAAGCCGACCTCGAGGCGGCAGTCGAGGGCGGCCGCCACTCGGAGGAGGGTGTCGATCTTGGGTGGGCGGGACCCGGACTCCAGCCGTGCGATCGCCGACTGCGTCGTCCCGCAGAGCTCGGCGAGCTCGCGCTGGGACAGGCCCCGCGCAACCCGGTGCTCGGTGACCTGGGTGGCGATGCCGACGTAGAACGCGGTGTCCTCGTCGTCGGTGCTCATGACATCGAAGATATCGCAGTTCTGCTATGGCTGTCTATAGCAGGACTGCTATCGCCACGGTGAGACGATTCGGGGGCGAGGTCGCGTACGGCCTAGGCTTGACGCTCGTGAAGACGTTCGACGAGCTCTGGGCCGAGCTGAGTGAGAAGGCCCGGACCCGACCTGAAGGATCCGGCACCGTGGCACAGCTCGACGCCGGGGTCCATGCGATCGGGAAGAAGCTGGTCGAGGAGGCTGCCGAGTCCTGGATGGCGGCCGAGTACGAGGGCAAGGAAGCGACCGCGGAGGAGATCTCCCAGCTGCTCTACCACGCCCAGGTGCTCATGCTCGCCAGCGGAATCTCCATCGACGACGTCTACTCACACCTGTAGGGATCACCCATGACTGAGACATCCGCCGAGCGCATGCTCCGGATCGCCGTACCCAACAAGGGCTCGCTGTCCGTCGCCGCCTCCGAGCTGCTGCGCGAGGCGGGCTACCGCCAGCGCGACGACTCCAAGCGTCTGACCCTCATCGACGAGGAGAACGGCGTCGAGTTCTTCTACCTGCGCCCGCGCGACATCGCGCTCTACGTCGGCGAAGGCACCCTCGACATCGGCATCACCGGCCGTGACCTGCTGCTCGACTCCGGCGCCAAGGCCGACGAGGTCATCGGGCTCGGCTTCGGCCGCTCGCGGTTCCACTTCGCCGGCCGAGCCGGCGCCTTCACCGCGATCGAGGAGCTGCGCGGCAAGCGGATCGCGACCTCCTACGTCGGCGTCGTCTCCGCCTTCCTGGAGCGCGAGGGCATCGACGCGAGCGTGACCCGCCTCGACGGTGCCGTCGAGACCTCGATCCAGCTCGGCGTCGCCGACGCGATCGCCGACGTGGTCGAGACCGGCTCCACGATGCGCCAGGCCGGTCTGGAGATCTTCGGTGAGCCGATCATGCACTCCGAAGCCGTGGTCATCACCCGTTCGGGCGCGCAGCTGCCCCCGGCGTACGAGACCTTCCGGCGGCGCCTCGACGGCGTCCTGATCGCGCGCAGCTACGTGATGATGGACTACGACATCCGTGCCGAGGACCTCGCCGAGGCGTCCGCGATGACGCCCGGTCTCGAGGGCCCGACGGTCAGCCCGCTGCACCGTGAGGGCTGGGTCGCGGTCCGCGCGATGGTGCCGCGCAAGGGATCGCAGAAGCTGATGGACGACCTCTACGCCGTGGGCGCCCGCGCGATCCTGCTGACGGAGATCAATGCCTGCCGGATCTGAGTCGACGGGATCCGAGCTGCCGGTCAAGCTGCCGCACACCTGGCGCCCGCTCGGTGCCCGCGTCATGGGCTGGTTCCTCGTGGCCGCGCTCGCGGTGATGTGCACGATGGTCTGGGTCGGCTTCTCCGCCGAGATCAAGGCCCAGGTCACGATGTTCGAGCGGCTCACCTTCGGCGCCGTGGGCCTCGGGATCGTGGTCTGCGTGCACGCGCTGACCCGGTCGCGGGTGGTCGCCCGGGAGGACGGCCTGACGGTGGTCAACGGCTACAAGCGCCGTGACCTCGAGTGGGCCGAGATCCTCGCGATCAACTTCCCCCGGGGTGCTCCGTGGCCCAACATCGACCTCTCCTCCGGCCACAACATCTCCGCGCTCGGCATCCAGGCCTCCGACGGGGGTTCGTCGCGGAAGGCCGTGCGCACGCTGCGCACCCTGGTCGAGCAACTGTCCTGACCACGACCGTCCGGCGAATCCCGTACAACGGTTCGGGGAATCCTCGCGCGAATCGCTGATGGTGGCGGCCGAGGCGACTTACCGTGTCGGCGTGATCTCCTGGACTCGTGCCTTCGCCGTGCTGGCCACCGTGCTCGCCGTGGTCGCGAGCGTCCCTGCGCAGGCTGCTCCGGTGCATCCGGTCGGGACCTGGGGTGCCTCGGCCGATGAGGTCGGCGGTGCCACCGGCGCCGCCGGGTTGGCCGACCTGTCGGTGCGCAACCTGGTGCACACCTCGCTGGGCGGCTCCGGCGTACGCATCACCCTCTCCAACGTCTTCGGCGACCGTCCGGTCACCTTCACCTCCGCGCATGTCGGCCTGGCCGGGGACGGCGCCGCGATCGTGCGCGGCACGAACCGGCCGGTGACCTTCGCCGGCGCCGACAGGGTCACCGTCGCTCCCGGGACCGAGGTGCTCAGCGACCCCGTCGACGCGACTGTGTCGGCCGACAGCACGCTTGCGGTCAGTTTCCACGTCCTCGGCGAGAGCGGCCCGATCACCGGGCACGACGTGGCCACGCAGATCTCCTACGTCTCCGAGGCGGCGGGCGCTGACGTCGCCGGCGAGGAATCGGGCGCGGCATTCACGAGGCAGATCTCCAGCTGGTACTGGGTCGAGAGCGTGCTCGTCGAGAAGCCTCGCCGGGTGAGGACCGCGGTGCTCTTCGGCGACTCGATCACCGACGGCAACGGCTCCACCGTCGGCGCCAACCGCCGCTGGCCGGACCTGCTCGCCGACCGGATCGCGAGCAGCCGGTTCGCCGACCGCTTCGGCGTCATGAACGAGGGCATCTCCGCCAACCGCGTCCTCGTCGACAGCACCGGTGGCCAGCGCGGTCTGGAACGCTTCCGGCGAGACGTCCTCGACCAGCCCGGCGTCTCCACGGTCGTGGTGCTGGAGGGGATCAACGACATCCGCTGGGACGACGCCGACGAGGCCTCCGATCTGACCGACGCCTACCGCGACCTGATCGCGCAGGCGCACGCCGAGGACGTGTGCGTCGTCGGTGCCACCCTGACGCCCTACGAGGGCGGCAGCCGCTACACTCCAGCGCGCGACCGGGTGCGGGTCGCGGTCAACGAGTGGATCCGCACCTCCGGCGAGTTCGACGGCGTCGTCGACTTCGACGCCGCCACGCGGGACCCCGAGCGCCCGGCTAGGTTCCTGCCGGCGTACGACTCGGGGGACCACCTCCACCCCGGCGATGCCGGCTACGCGGCGATGGCCGAGGCGTTCGACCTGTCGTTGCTGGAGTGCGACCGCTAGACCGCGCTGATCAGATCGCGGTGCTCAGATCGCGGTGATGCCCCAGGTGACCTCGACCCGCTCGTCGGGGGCGAGCTCGATCAGGTCGGTGCCGGAGTTGAACGCGTCCGGGGGAGCGGTCATCGGCTCGACGGCGAGGCTGCCGCGCTTGGGTGACTGGTCGTCCGCGCTGTAGACCATCAGCCACGGGTGGCGCTCGTCGACCCACAGTGCGACGCCACCGTCGGGGCCCTGGAGGGTGACCGTCGTCCGGCCGTCCTCACCGCGGTCGAGATCGGTGAAGGCGTGGTCGAGCACGACATCGCGGATGGGCTTGGCGGAGGTGAAGTCGTGAGCCGTCCCGGCCGTCGGCTCGCTGGTGGTGGGCAGCTTGCGCTCCGGGTCGGAGAGCAGGCGGGTCCGCGCGGGGAGCGTGAGCGTCCAGGCGTCGACCGGCCCTTCGCCGACGGTCAGATAGGGGTGGGCGCCCACGGCGAAGGGTGCCGGGGAGGTGGCGTGGTTGGTCGCGGACTGGGTCACGGTCAGCCCGTCGGGCCCGACGGCGTAGGTCACCTCGAGGTCGAGCGTCCACGGGTAGCCGCTCTGCGCCATCAGCCGGGTGGCGAGGGTGATCGAGCCCTTGGCCTCCTCGATGGGCAGCCACTGCGCCCACCGCACCAGACCGTGGGAGGCGTTGTTGCGCGCGACCTCGGTGAGCCCGAGCTGGTGAGTCTTCCCGCCGAACTCGTAGCGTCCGTCGCGGATCCGGTTGGGCCACGGCGCCAGCAGCTGCCCCTTGCCGCCGCTGGACTGCTCGTCGTCACCGAAGGGGGCGATGAGGTCGCGGCCCTCGTAGGACAGCAGCCGCAGCGCCCCGCCACTCTCCGTCACCGTCGCGGAGTAGCCCCCGCCGTCGATCGTGAACTGCTCTCCACTCGGTCTCAGCACGCGCCCAGGCTATCGAGGTGCCGGGAGGGTCCCGGCGCCTGGTCGGGTTAGCCTCGGGCCATGGAGCGACGACAGCTGGAGTTCTTCCTCGCGATCGCCGAGGCCGGCAGCTTCACCAGCGCCGCGGCGCGGCTCCACGTGGCCCAGCCGTCGTTGTCGTACGCCGTGCGCGGGCTCGAGCGCGAGCTCGGCGGTCCGCTCTTCGAGCGCCACGGCAGGGGAGTGCGGCTCACCCCGGCGGGATCGGCGCTGCTCGGCCCGGCCCGCCGGGTCGTACGTGGCTTCGAGCTCGCCGCGGGAGCGGTCCGGTCCGTCTCCGACGAGGGGTTCGGCCGGCTCCGGATCACCTCCAGCACGGTGTGGGCGGTCGAGCCGCTGGTGCCGGTGCTGGCCGAGTTCCGCCGGACCCAGCCGGCCGCGCAGGTGGTGGTCACCGACCCGCAGCACCGCTCCGACGTGCTCGACCAGGTGCGCAAGGGTGAGGCGGACGTGGGCCTGATCGACGGTGCGCCGCCGCACGGCCCGTTCGGCTCGCACCGACTCGCCGAGCACGAGCTCGTGGCGGTGCTGCCGCCCTCGGGCGAGGCGCCGGAGGAGATCCGGATCGAGGAGCTCGCCGAGGTCGGCCTGATCGCGACGCCGGCCGGCACGGCGCTGCGTACGTTCCTGGACGCTCGTCTCGAGGCCGCCGGCCTGCCCACCGAGGTCGCGATCGAGACGGCCCATGTCGCCTCGATCACCCCGCTGGTGCTGGCTCGCGCCGGGGTTGCTGTGCTGACCGAGGGGATGGCCCGCGCGGCATCGCGCGCCGGCGCACAGGTGGTGCCGTTGATGCCAGCGACGCGGGTGAGCGTGTCCGTGGTGTGGCTGGAAGAGCGCGGCGACGCGCTGGTCGAGCAGTTCGTCGCGCTGGCGCAGGAGCTGACCGACCCGTGACCGACCCGTGAGCGACCCGTGAGCAAGGTATAGCGATTCTCTATCGCAGCATCTCGATCCAGGTCTTGCTCGGTGCGCGCACGTGCTGGAACACCCCAGAGGTCAATGTCTAGTGTGTTAGACATATATGAACCGATTGGATGGAGCACGCATGCGCCACCCCCAACGCCTTGCCGTCGCCGCCCTCGCCGTCGCGACGACGGCGGGCAGCCTGACGGCCTGCACGACCGCGAGCGAGCGTGACGGTTTCGCCCAGAGCGACTCCGGAGGAGCCGAGGACTCGGTGGTCCTCGCCGAGCAGCCCTGGGTCGACCTCCAGGTCGAGAACGAGGTCGCCGTCCAGATCCTCCGGGAGCTCGGCTACGACGCCAGCATCAAGAAGAACCTGTCCGTCGAGAACGCGGCGACCGCGGTCTCCTCGGGCCAGATCGACGCCTACCTCGGCAACTGGTGGCCCTCCCAGGAGCCCAGCTTCGGCGACCCGATCGAGCAGGGCGACGTCGAGGTGCTCTCCACGATCGTGAAGGGCACCGAGTACGCCCCGGCGATTCCCGGCGACGTCGCCGACCAGCTGGGGATCGAGTCGCTCGCCGACCTCGACGCGAACGGCGCGAGGTTCGGCCGGAAGATCTACGGCATCGAGGCCGGCTCCCCGGGCAACGAGACGATCCAGAAGGCGATCGACGAGGACGCGTACGGCCTGGGCGACTGGAAGCTCGTCGCCAGCGGGACCCCGGCGATGCTCGCCCAGGTCGAGAAGTCGCAGAAGTCGGGCCAGCCGATCGTGTTCCTCGGCTGGAGTCCGCACTGGATGACCGTGCAGTTCGACGCGGCGTTCCTCGAGGACCCCGACAAGGTCTGGGGCGGCGCCGGCGAGATCCGCACCGTCACCCGCAAGGGATTCGAGGACGACAACCCCGAGATCGCCGAGTTCCTGTCCAACCTGAGCTTCAGCACCGACGAGGCCGGGCAGTTCTACTACGACCACGACAAGTCCGGGAAGGAGCTCGCCGACATCGCCGAGGCGTGGATCGACGACAACCCCGAGAAGGTCGCCCGGTTCCTCGACGGGGTCGAGGACGCCGACGGCGAGAAGGCGGAGATCTGATGAGCGAGACCAACACAGAGGCGAACGAGTCGGTCGAGCCCGCGATCGTCGGGCGAGGCTTGAGCAAGGTCTACGGGCTCGGCCGCCGACAGGCCGAGAGGGCGCTGGCCGCCGAGGACCCGCGCGCGGCCGCCGCCGCGGCGGGCGGCTACCTCGGCGCCCATGAGATCGACTTCGAGATCGCCAAGGGCGAGATGTTCGTCGTGATGGGGCTGTCCGGCTCGGGCAAGTCGACCGTGCTGCGGATGATCAACCGCCTCAACGAGCCCAGCGCCGGCGAGCTGCTGATCGACGGCGAGGACATCACCAAGGTGTCCGACCAGCGGCTGCGGGAGCTGCGCAACAACGGCATCGGGATGGTCTTCCAGCACTTCTCGCTGTTCCCGCACCGGACGGTGCGGGAGAACGCGGCGTACGGCCTGAAGGTACGCGGCACCACGAAGCAGGAGCGTCTGGAGAAGGCCGACGCGGCCCTCGAGCGGGTCGGCCTGGGCGGGCGTGGCGACAAGCTTCCCCACGAGCTCTCCGGCGGCATGCGGCAGCGGGTGGGTCTGGCGCGGGCGCTGGCGGTGGATCCGCCGATCCTGCTGATGGACGAGCCGTTCTCGGCGCTCGACCCGTTGATCCGCCGTGACATGCAGGACCTGCTCGTCGATCTCCAGTCCCAGGACCAGCGGACCACGGTCTTCGTCACCCACGACCTCAACGAGGCGATGCGGATCGGCGACCGGGTGATGGTGATGCGGGACGGCGAGGTGATCCAGGTCGCTCCCGGACCCGAGATCGTCGCCCACCCGGCCGACGACTACGTCAGCGAGTTCGTCTCCGACGTGGACCGGGCCCGCGTGCTCAGCGCCGGCGACCTGGTCCGGCCGCCCCGCCTCGTCCTCGACGAGGAGACCACCCGGGCGGACGCGCTGACCAGGCTCGGCGAGAACGAGGTCACCGGTGCCTTCGTGACCGACGCCGAGGACCGGCTGCTCGGCGTGGTGACCGCCGACCGGGTCGCCGACCTGAGCAGCGGCGAGAGCCTGCGCGAAGCGCTCGGCGAGCCCTATGAGCAGGTCGGGCCCGACGACGTCGTCGGCGACTTCATGCAGCTCGCCGGGCGCCAGGTGGTGCCGGTGACCGTGCTCGACGACGACGGCCGGATCGTCGGGGTCGTGCCTCGGGCCGCGATCCTCTCCGCCCTGTCCACGGCCAACGGCACGAGCGCCGACAGCGAGACCAAGCAGGTGGCCCATGCCTGACCTTCACATCGGCGACATCGGCGAGGACGTCATCAACTTCCTCACCGACAACCTCGGCCCGTTCTTCGACGGCATCAAGGAGGCGCTCAACTTCCTGCTCCGGATGGTCTACAACGTGCTCGGCGGGCTGCCGCCGGTGGCGATGATCATCGTGCTCGCCGTGATCGCGCTCCTGGTGACCCGCCAAGTCGTCCTCACCCTGGTACTGACCGTCGGTCTGCTCCTGATCGAGTCGATGGACCTGTGGTACGAGACGATGCAGACCACCACCTCGGTGCTGGTCGCGACGCTCGTGGCGCTGGTGATCGGCATCCCGCTGGGCATCTGGTCGGCCTTCTCGTCGCCGCTGCGGGCGGCGCTGCGGCCAGTGCTCGACCTCATGCAGACGCTGCCCGTCTTCGTCTATCTGCTGCCGACGATCCTCTTCTTCGGGGTCGGCGACGCGCCCGGCCTGGTCGCGACGATCGTGTTCGCCCTCCCGCCCGCGGTCCGGCTCACCCAGCTCGGGATCAACCAGGTCGATGCCGAGACCGTCGAGGCGGCCGAAGCCTTCGGCGCGAGCCGCTGGGAGATCCTGCGCGAGGTGCAGCTCCCGCTGGCCAAGGAGTCGATCATGACCGGCGTCAACCAGGTCATCATGCTCGCGCTCTCGATGGTCGTCGTGGCCGGCCTGGTCGGCGGCTCAGGCCTCGGCGGCGTCGTGGTCAACGCCGTCCAGGGCCTCCAGATCGGCGCCTCGATCGAGGGCGGCCTCGCGGTCGTCGTCATCGCGATCTACCTCGACCGGGTCTCCGCCGCCCTCGGTGGCCAGCGTGGCCTGGCACCGTCCTGGTGGCCGAAGAGGCTCGGCCGCGGCGGAGGAGCCCCTGCGAAGACGGCCGAGCCCGAGCCCATTCCCGCCTGACTTCATCCCTGATCGGAGAACGAACGTGACCATCACCGAGCTGCACCGGCCCGCCGATGTCGTCGAGACGCCCTCGGGCGTACGGGTCCGCCGTGCCGGCGCCCGGATCGGCGCCGTCATCGAGGGGCTGCGCCTGGCCGAGGCCGACGACACCCAGATCCAGGACGTACGCAGCGCCCTGCTGCGCCACAAGGTGCTCTTCTTCCGGGGCCAGGACGGGCTCACCGACGAGGACCAGAGCGCCTTCGCGGCCCGGTTCGGGGAGCTGACGACCGCACACCCGACGGTCAACACCGGCTCCGGCCGGGTGCTCCGGGTCACCGCCAACGCCGGCATGGCGGCCAACGCGTGGCACACCGACGTCACCTTCGTCGACCGGGTCCCGGCGATCTCGGTGCTGCGCGCGGTCACCCTGCCGCCCTACGGCGGCACCACGATCTGGGCGAACACCGCGGCCGCCTACGACCGGCTCCCGGCACCCCTGAAGGCGCTGGCCGACGAGCTGTGGGCGGTGCACACCAACTCCTACGACTACGCCCAGCGCGACGAGGAGCACGAGCAGCCCGACGCCAACTACTCCCGCGACGACTTCGCCTCGATCCACTTCGAGACCCGGCACCCGGTCGTCCGCGTCCACCCCGAGACGGGGGAGCGGTCCCTGGTGCTCGGCTCGTTCGTGAAGGAGTTCGACGGGCTCACCTCCACCGAGTCGATCCACCTCTTCAACCTGCTCCAGGACCGCGTCACCAAGCTCGAGAACACGATCCGTTGGGGCTGGCAGCCCGGCGACGTGGCGATGTGGGACAACCGGGCGACCCAGCACTACGCGGTCGTCGACTTCGACCACCACCCGCGCGAGATGCGGCGGGTCACGGTCGCCGGCGACGTACCGCTCTCGGTCGACGGGCGGCGCTCCGTCGTGCTCCAGGGCGACGCACGGGCCTACAGCCGCCTCGACGAACTCATCTCCTAGGTCTGCACGACGACGTCGGCGCGGGCCGCGGTCAGGTTTTCGGCGAAGTGCTCGGCCTCGGCGCCCGCCCAGGCGTCCCAGTGGGGTGCGAAGGTGTCGCCGTCGCGAGCGATGCCGCGCGACCTGCGCAGCTCGACCGGCGCGTCGACCCAGGCCAGGGCGGTGCAAAAACTGTCGTAGGCCGCCGCTCCGCTGCCCACGCCCTCGACGACGAGCAGCGGGCACGGCGGGACCATGACCGTCTCGGCAAAGCCGCCTCGGTGCCAGTCGTAGCGGCGGTAGGAGCCGGGAGCGCCCTCGACGAGGGGGAGCAGGATCGTCTCGAGCTGGGCGATGCCGTCCCCGAGACCGTCCCAGCCGGCGTAGAGGTCGTCCATGTGGATCACCGGAGCCTCGGTCATCTCGGCCAGGGCGGTGGCGAGGGTCGTCTTCCCGGAGCCGGCGGGGCCGTCGACGCAGACCAGCCGCCCGGGGCCGAGGGTGGCCGGGCGGCTCATCGCGATCGTCAGCAGATCCGCGGCGGGCTGGACGCTCGGGTCGATCAACTCAGGAGATGCCGTACTTCTTCAGGATGTCGTTGACGTCGGCCAGGTCGTCGTCATCGTCGTCGAGGACCGGGCCCTTGGCGGCCTTCGGGGCGGCCTTCGGGGCGGTGACAGAGGCGGGGCCGGCCGGGGCGCCGGCCTCCTTCCGCGCGGCCCGGCTGGGCTTCTCCTTGGTGGGCAGCACCCGGGCCACGAAGATCAGCACGATCGCCAGCGCGGCGATGCCGAAGCCGATCCAGACGGTCGGGCTGAAGACGAGCCGCGCGGCCCAGTCGGCGATCGCGTCCACGATCCTGCCGCCGGCACGCAGCAGCCCGGTCAGGTAGGCGGCCGGGGCGAGCAGCGTCCACCCCAGGCCCTTCACGCCGGCGCCGAGACCGCGCCGTCGGAACGCGATCCACGTCCAGATCGCGCCCAGCACGGTGAGCGCGGCGGCTAGTGCGAGGTAGGCGCCTTGGTCCATGCCTCCAGACTCCCACAGCGGCGGTGATGCGGCACCCGGACTGTCCCCGATATCGGCCCTGATCTTCGGCTGGTGCTCATGCTGGGGTTCAATGGAGGCGATGAACGACAAGCGACTCCTCGGCACTGCGTTTCCCGGCGACACCGGCGAGACCAGCCCCGAGGTCGTGGCCGTGATGAGGTCGTACGCAGCGGGCCGGGCCACCCAGGCCGACGTGCTCACCACGCTCGCCGCCGCCCGGGTGCTCGTCCCGGTCGTCGCGGTGCTGGGCGAGGTCGAGGTCGACGAGGCCGGTCTGGCCCACGACAAGACCTCCGACATGGCTACCGTGCTGCTCACCGGCGCCGACGGGCGCCAGGCGCTGCTCGGGTTCACCGGCACCGCGTCGCTCCAGGCGTGGCAGGCCGACGCCCGGCCCGTCCCGGTCTCCCTGCGCGACGCCGCGCGGGCCGCCGTCCACGACGGTGCCGACGCGCTCGTGCTCGACCTCGCCGGCCCGGTCCCGTTCGCGATCGAGGGCGACGACCTGCGCAAGGTGGCCGAGGGGTGGCAGCTGGCGACCGTCGGGCCGCGTACGGCCTGGGTGCGACCCTGAGGGTCTGCCCTTGACGCTCCGGGCGCCCTGGGGATTGGGACGGCGGGGAATGTTGCAGTAGTGTTCCGTGTTGACCGATCAGCCGACGTACGCCGTCGGTTCGATCCAACAAGCGGAGATCACGACAGCGTTCTCCCACCCGCATCGACCGTAAGCAACAAAGGTCGTCGGGTCCGGTCCCGAAGACAGTGCCGCACGAATTCGTGGGGCATCGGATTCGGTGGTGCAAGCCCTCGCATGGGTGAGCGTCATGACTGGCTTCCGCTTGTGACAATTTCCAGCGGAAGCCCTTTTTCATTTCCGGACCGCCCGTGCACGCGGCCCGGAAAGCAAGATCCAGAGCCTCCGCAGCCACAACAACTGGAGGACACATCAGCACTGAGCTTCGTATCAACGACCGGATCCGGGTTCCCGAGGTCCGCCTCGTTGGTCCCAACGGAGAGACGGTCGGCATCGTGCCGACCCCTGACGCGCTGCGCCTGGCCCAGGAGGCCGACCTCGACCTGGTCGAGATCGCCCCGCAGGGCAAGCCGCCGGTCTGCAAGCTCATGGACTACGGGAAGTTCAAGTACGAGAACGCCCAGAAGGCCCGTGAAGCCCGTCGAAACCAGACGAACGTGATCATCAAGGAGATGAAGCTTCGTCCGAAGATCGACAAGCACGACTACGAGACCAAGAAGGGTCACGTCGTGCGGTTCCTCAACGCTGGGGACAAGGTCAAGATCACGATCATGTTCCGTGGTCGTGAGCAGCACCGTCCCGAGCTCGGCTTCCGCCTGCTGCAGCAGCTGGCCGACGACGTCCAGGAGCTGGGCTTCGTCGAGTCCTCGCCGAAGCAGGACGGCCGCAACATGATCATGGTGCTCGGCCCTCACAAGAAGAAGGCCGACGCCAAGGTGGAGGCGAAGACGGCCAAGGAGGAGAAGGCCGCCGAGCGTGCCGCCGACGAGGCCGCCGAGAAGGCGGAGCGTACGGCTGCGAACGCCGCCCGTCCGACCTCGACCCCGAAGGTCAAGCGCCGCTCGGAGAACCTCGACCCCGACATCGACCTCTGAGTCGATCCCCTGACTTCCGCCGCCGCGGCGCCCCGTGACCGGCCGGACGACGAGAGAAGGAAGAACTATGCCGAAGAACAAGACCCACTCCGGTTCCAAGAAGCGCTTCAAGGTGACCGGTTCCGGGAAGATCCAGCGCCTGCAGGCCGGCCGCAAGTCCGGCGCTGCGTTCGCCTCCGCGCCGACGACCGGCTCGCGCAAGAAGCACCGTCGCAACGCTGGTCTGGTGGAGCTCGCCCCCGCCGACGTCAAGCGCGCGAAGAAGCTGCTCGGTCGCTGAGCGCCGATCACCCGAAACTTTCCCTAGCATTCAAGGAGCACTGAAATGGCACGCGTCAAGCGCGCAGTGAACGCTGCGAAGAAGCGTCGCACCACCCTCGAGCGGGCCTCCGGTTACCGGGGCCAGCGCTCGCGCCTCTACCGCAAGGCGAAGGAGCAGGTCACCCACTCGCTGGTCTACTCCTACAACGACCGCCGCAAGAACAAGGGCAACTTCCGTCGCCTGTGGATCCAGCGGATCAACGCTGCGGCGCGCGCCGAGGGCATGACCTACAACCGCTTCATCCAGGGTCTCAACCTGGCCGGCATCGAGGTCGACCGCAAGATCCTCGCCGACCTCGCCGTCAACGACGTGGCCGCGTTCAACGCGCTCGTCGCCCAGGCCAAGGCCGCTCTGCCGGAGGACGTCAACGCCCCGGCGAACGCCTGAGTCTGACTCCGATCGTGGGAGTCTTGGTGTCACCTGGTGGCACCGGGACTCCCACGTTCCATTTGCATGCGTACTCGATCACGGGGTGAGTGATTTGCTGTCGTCGGGGAACTCCCGCTTGAAAGAGATCCGTAAGCTCGGCCGCCGTTCGGTTCGTGCGGAGCGAGGTCTCTTCCTGGCCGATGGTCCGAAGGCGGTCGAGGGCGCGCTCGGCACGGTGTTGGATTCCGGGGCGAGTTGCGTGCAGGAGATCTTCGCCACCGAGGCGGGGGCGGAGACGTACGCCGCACTGCTGGCGGGTTCGCCGGTGACGCTCGTCGAGGACCGGGCCATGGCCGGCCTGTCCGACTCGGTGACGCCGGCCGGTGTGGTGGCGCTGTGCCGCTTCCTCGACGTCCCGCTCGCCGACATCACCGGTCCGCTCGTGGTGATCTGCGCCGACGTACGCGATCCCGGCAACGCCGGCACGGTCATCCGCTGCGCGGACGCCGCCGGAGCGTCCGGGGTGATCCTGGCCGGCGACTCGGTCGACCTCTACAACCCCAAGACGATCCGGGCCTCGGTCGGCTCCGCCTTCCACCTCCCGGTCGCGGTCGAGCGCGACCCGGTGGCCGCGGTGAAGGCCGCCAAGGCGGCAGGGCTGACCGTCCTGGCCGCAGACATGCACGGCACCGCGGACCTGTTCACCGCCGACGACCTCCTCGCCCGGCCCACCGCCTGGCTGATGGGCAACGAGGCCTGGGGTCTCCCGCCGGAGCTGGCCGCCGAGGCCGACGAGATCGTGAGCATCCCGATCTTCGGGAAGGCCGAGTCGCTCAATCTCTCCACCGCCGCGGCGCTCTGCCTCTACGCGAGCGCCCGCGCCCAGCGCTGAACCCGCCTATGGTTGGGGTCGTGAGCGACCCTGTGATGGCCTACCTGGCCGGCGTCGAGCCGGCGAAGCGAGCCTTGATCGAGCACTACTACGACCTCGTGCTCGAGCTGTTCCCGGAGGCCGTCCCCGGCACGAAGTACGCGATGGCGTGCTACACGCTTCGTGGGAAAGGGCTGGTCTCGGTGATGGCGACCAGGGCCGGCCTGTCGGTGATCCCGTTCAGCGGAAGTCTCAACGCCCAGGTCGCCGGCGACTTCGAGGTCTCCGAGGGTGGTGGCTCGCTCTACTGCACCCTCGAGCGTCCGTTGCCCGACGACGCCTTCGCCGAGCTCGTCCGTCTGCGGGCGGCTCAGATCGGTTGACCTTCATCTCACCTGAAGGCCGATGGTTGCGGGCATGGACGATCCACTGCTGACGATCGGGGCGTTCGCGCGGGCCGTGGGCCTGACCGCGAGCGCGCTACGTCACTACGACGAGTGCGGGTTGCTGGTGCCGGCCGAGGTCGACTCGGGGACCGGGTACCGCTACTACACCCCCGAGCTCGCCGACCGGGCCCGGCTGATCGTGGGGATGCGGGAGGCGGGCGTCCCGATCGAGACGATGCGGGTCGTGCTCGACTCCTCCGCCGCGGAGGCCAGGGCCGCGCTGGCGGCGTTTCTCGAGGAGCAGACGGCGCGCACGGGGCGCGCCGAGGAGGCCGTACGCGGCGTGCTGGCCGTCGTCGACGCCGGCCCTGCCGCCAGGCCGGCGCTCGTGGAGGTGCCCGGTCCCGTGCTGGCCGCGGCGATCCGGCAGGTGCGGCACGCGGCCGAGTCCGATCCCGCCTCCGAGCTGGCCTCCGTCCTCATCGACGTCGACGGCGCCGGGGTGGACGTGGTGGCGACCAACCGCTACTGGATGGCGGTGCGGGAGCTGCCGGCGGCCGCCGAGGGGGACGGTGGCCGAGCGGTGCTGTCCCTGCCGGACGCCGCCGCCCTCGCGGACCGGCTCGATGCGATCGCGACCGCCGAGCTGCGGATCGCCGACGGCACCCTGACCCTCGCCGGCCACGAGCTGGGCCGCGATGCGACCTACCCGGCCCATCGCCTCGTGCTGGCCGGCCTGGAACCGGCCGGCACCCGTGCCGTGCTCGCCAAGGCCGACCTGCTCGCCGGGCTCGACGCGGCCGCCTATGCCGAGGTCGACCTGTTCCTGGGCGACCAGACCCGGCTCCGCTCGCCGCACACCGCCGAGCAGAGCGACGTACGCGGCGTGGTGACCGGTCCGCCGGCCCGGCTCCGGCTCGGCACGGCCCTGTTCGGCCGCGCCCTGGCGGCATGCCTGGGTGAGGAGGTGCAGCTGGCGGTGACCGCCCCGGACCGGCCGGTGGTCGTCACCTCGCCCTATCAGCCCGGCTTCACCGCGCTGGTCATGCCCGTGCGCCATCACCCCGAGGACTGACCCGTGGGAGCGACCACGGGCCGGGGGTTCCGCCCCTGGCTGGCCGCGTCGACCGCTTCGGTCTTCGGCGACTCGGTGACCTTCTTCGCGATCGGCTGGGCCGCGGCCGGCTTCGGAGCCGACGCGGCCAGCCTGGTGCTGACGATCGAGGGCATCCCGCTGGCCGTGCTGGTGCTGGCCGGGGGAGTGCTGGCCGACCGGGTCGGTATCCGGCGGACGATGGCCGCGTGCGACGCCGCGATGGTGCTGGTCATGGCCGCGTTCGCGGTCGGCGCGATCGGCGGCGCGGAGCTGTGGATGCTGGTCGCCGTCGGTGCCCTCTCGGGCACGCTCCAGGCACTGCGGCGACCGGCCGAAGGCGTCTTCCCTCGGCTGTTCGGCTCCGAGGACCTGGACCGGCGGATGGCGCTGGTGGGCTCGGCCCACCAGATCGCTCGCACCGCCGGACCTGCTGCCGGCGGCTTCCTGATCGGCCACGGCGGGCTGCCGCTGACCGCCGGCCTGGACGCGGCGACGTTCGCCCTCGTCCTGGCCGCGCTCCTCCTGGTGCGCCCACCGCACGAGCCGGCTCCAGAGCCCGCCCAGGGCTCGGTCTGGCGCAGTCTGGCCGACGGCGCGCGGTCGGCACGACGCACCCCAGGGGTCGTCCCGGTCCTCGTCGCCATCACCGGCCTCGCCGCCTCGGTCCTTCCGCTGGTCATGCTCGCCCTGCCCTTGGCCGGCCGCGAGCGCGGCTGGACCGCGGCGGAGACCGGGCTCGTCTCCGGCGCCTGGGTGGCCGGAGGACTGGTGATGACCCTCGTCGTCGCCCGCCGGGGAGCGCCACGGGCGCCGGTCGCGGTGGCCGGCCCCGTGATCGCGGCTGCCGGGGTGGGCCTGCTGGCGCTGCGTACGGAGATCTGGGTGGGGGTGCTCGCGATCGGCCTGGTCGGTGTCGGCACCACGATGCTGACCACCTACCTCCTGCCGGCCTACGTCGCCCGCACGCCACCCGAGATGCTGGCCCGGTTCTCGAGCCTGACCCAGCTGGCCCAGACCGGCCCGGTCCTGGTCGCGACACCGCTGCTCGGCGCGGCGGCCGGGGTCGACGTACGGCTGGCGCTGGCTGTCGTCGCGGTGCTGCTGCTGGCGACCGTCCCGGCCGCCGCGCGGGTCGCCCGACAGGCAATCGTTAGGAGTAGCGACCCCACGTCGGTCTCCTCGGTCTAGGGTGGCGGCGTGGACGCCAGAGAACTCGCCGATGCCCTGCCCGACGGTGTCGTCGTCGCCGACGCCGATGGCGTGGTTGTCCTGGTCTCCGCCCTGGCCGGGCGGATGCTCGGCGTGGACCCCGACGCGAGCCTCGGGCGGCCGCTGGGTGACGTACTCACGCTGAGCAACACCGACGGACACACCTGGACCAAGGTCAACCGGCCCTACGAGACCCTGCCGACCGTCACCGGCACCCCGGAGCAGGCCTGGCTGCTGCCCGACGGCACCGAGGTGCTGGTCGTCTCGACGATCCGGCGCCCGGCGCTGGACGCAGCGGTCGACCAGGTCTCGATCTCGCTGCGGTCGGGACGTGGTCGCAAGCGCCTCGACCGTGAGCGGTCCGACCTGGTCGCCACCGTCGCCCACGAGCTGCGCTCACCGCTGACGGGTGTCAAGGGATTCGTGCAGGCGCTCCTGAACCGGTGGGACAAGCTCAACGACGACCA
Source organism: Nocardioides sp. NBC_00368 (assembly GCF_036090055.1). Lineage (NCBI taxonomy): Bacteria > Bacillati > Actinomycetota > Actinomycetes > Propionibacteriales > Nocardioidaceae > Nocardioides > Nocardioides sp. NBC_00368. The sequence goes on along the minus strand of NZ_CP107970.1, from coordinate 1,546,050 downwards.
GAAGAAGCTGATGCTCAGGACGGTCGCCTCCGACTCCGACCGGCTCTCCCGGCTGATCGCCGAGCTCCTCGACGTCGCCCGGATCGACACCGGCCGGCTCCAGCTCTACCCGCGCGGCAGCGACGCGACCGTGCTGGTCACCCGCGTGGTCGAGTCGGTGCGCTCGGCGACCTCGCGGCCGATCGAGCTCGACATCGCAGCCGACCCCGACGATCTCGAGATCCACGCCGACCCGGACAAGTTCACCCAGGTCGTCACCAACCTGGTCGAGAACGCCGTACGCCACGGTGACGGTGTCGTCACCGTGAGCCTCGGCACCCTGCCTGACGACCCCGACCAGGTCCTGCTGGTGGTCGAGGACCACGGCGAGGGCATCCCCACGGAGCTGCGCCAGCGCGTGTTCACCAAGTTCTGGAAGCACGGCGCCCGCGGCGGCTCGGGCCTGGGCCTCTACATCGTCGGCGGCCTGACCAAGGCCCACGGCGGCTCGGTCAGGATCGCCGATGCCGACGGCGGCGGGGCTCGCATCGAGGTCGGCTGGCCCCGGAATCCGCCGTCGGCCTGAGAGTCACCTCCCGCTCACGGCCTGGACCGGGCCAGCAGGAAGATGAAATACGGCGCGCCGATGAGCGCGACGACGAGACCCGCCGGGATCTGGGCGGGACTGATCGCGGTGCGGCCGATGGCGTCGGCGACCACGAGGAGCAGCGCACCGACCAGGATGGCGACCGGGACGACGCGTACGGCCCGGCCACCGACGAGGGCGCGCGCGATGTGCGGCGCGACCAGGCCGACGAAGCCGACCACGCCGACCGCGGAGACGGCCATCGCGGTGAGCACCGCGGCGGTCAGCAGGATCAGCAGCCGCACCCGCTCCGAGGGGACCCCGACGAGCCGTGGGGTGTCCTCGTCCAGCGTGAGCAGGTCGAGCTCGCGGCGCACCATGAAGGCGATCGGGACCGCGACGGCCAGGGCGACCGCGACCGGGACGACCTGCTCCCAGCTGCGACCGTAGGTCGAGCCGGACAGCCAGGTGTAGATCCGTGGTGTGTCCCAGGGGTTGGAGCGCACCAGCAGGAAGGTGCTGAGGGAGACCGACCCGTACCAGACGCCGATCCCGATGAGGACCAGCCGGTCGGTGTCGATCCCGTGCCGCCAGGCCAGGCCGTAGACCAGACCGAAGGCGACCAGGGATCCGATCGTCGCGGCGACGAGCATCGTGGTCGTCGAGGCGGCCGCCGAGCTGCCGCCGCTCCAGCCGGAGGACAGCCCGGTCACCACGATGACCGCGCCCACCCCGGCTCCGCCGGTGATGCCGAGGATCCCCGGCTCGGCCAGCGGGTTGCGGCACGTCGCCTGGACGAAGGTGCCCGCCAGGGCGAGTGCGCCACCGGCGAGCACGGCCGCACCGACCCGGGGTGCGCGCTCGTCGAGGGCGAACTGGACCAGTGGGATGCCCTGGTTCTGCAGCCAGGCGACGATGTCGCCGGTGTAGAGCCACTGGTGTCCGGCGAGCAGGCCGACCACGGTGGCCCCGACGGTCAGCGCCAGCAGGAGGACGAGCACCACCAGGAAGCGGAGCCGGCTGCGGATGGTGACGGTCGCACCCGGCGGGCGGCGGGTCGGCCCGGAGTCGCGCCCGCCGCGGGCGAGGAGCACCATCACGACCGCACCCGCGATCGTCGTGGTCACCCCGGTGGGCACGGACATCGCCTCGTCGGCGCCGAGCACGGCGCGGACGAGGACATCGGCCACGACGACGACGAGGGCACCCACCAGACCCGCGGCCGGCAGGAGCACCGCGTGCCGGTTCAGCGTCGGTACGAGCCGGCCGAGCAGGCGGACGAGGACCGGGGCGCACAGCCCGACGAAGCCGATCGGCCCCGCCAGCGTCACCGACGCCGAGGTGAGCAGCACCGCGAGCACGGTCCCGATCGCACGGGTCGAGCGGACCGGGACCCCGAGCACCGAGGCGGCGTCGTCGCCGGCGGAGAGCAGGTCGAGGCGGCGGGCCAGCAGCAGACCGCAGACCGTCGCCACCAGCACCACCGGCGCCACCTGCCAGAACGCCCGCAGCCCGAGCTGGCTCAGCGACCCGCTGCCCCAGGCGAACAGGCTCGTGGTCTCCTCGGAGTAGAGGATGAGCAGCGTCGAGGTGGCGGCCTGGAGGGCGAGCGCGACGGCCGACCCGGCCAGGATCAGCCGGGTCGTCGACGTACCGGCGCCCCCGGCCAGGGCGAGGACGATGCCGGCGGCAACGAGACCACCGAGGAAGGCCGTGATGCCGGAGGCCCACAACGGGACGGAGAGGCCGAAGGCGGCGACCAGCGTGACCGCGAAGTAGGCGCCGCCGGTCACCGCGAGGGTGTCGGGAGCCGCCATGGCGTTGCGGGCGAGCGACTGCAGGAGCGCGCCGGCGACGCCCAGGGCGAACCCGACCGCGATACCCGCGGCGAGCCGGGGGATCCGCGAGCCGGTGATGATCTCCATCGTCGACGCGGTGGCGCCGTGCGACTGCTCACGTCCGAGCAGCGCGTCGAGGAAGTCTGCGGGGCCGACGCCCGAGGTGCCCTGGGTGAGATGCCAGCCGGCGGTCAGCAGCAGCCCGGCGAGCAGGCACAGGAGGACGACACTGGCACCTCCGGCACCTGCCCGCGGGGCTTTGACGGCATCGGTCACTTGCTGAGCAGGTCGACGTACGCGTCCAGGACCTGCTCGGCGGACCGCGGGCCACCGAAGGTCCAGATGCCCTCGGGGAACGCGTGGGTGCGGCCCTCGCTGACGGCGGGGATCGACTTCCAGACGTTGTTCTTGGCGAGCTCGGCGTTGATGTCGCCGGCGGGGTCGACGGTGCCGGTGTGGAAGAAGGTGGCGTCGCCGAGCGTGGTCATACCCTCGATGTCGGTCTGCCCGAGGCCGTACGCAGGGTCGACCTCGCCCGTCCAGGCGTTCTTCAGCCCGATCTCCTCGCCGAGCTCACCGATGAGCGAGCCCTGGCCGAACGGGCGGATCGCGACGTTGGCGCCGTCGATCCAGCCGTCGAAGTAGACGAACTCGGTGCCTGCGGCGTCGGCCTCGGCGACGGCCTTCTTGGAGTCGGCGAGCTTGTCCTCGAAGTCACCGACGACGGCCTCGGCCTGCGCCTCGCGGCCGGTGGCCTCGGCGATCATCTCGAAGGTCGTCACCATGTTGGCGACCGGGTCCTTGGCGTCGGCGCCCTTGGTGGCCAGGACGGGGACGTCGTACTTGGCGAGCTGCTTGAGGATCTCGTCCTCGGCGGTGTAGGCCTCGACGACGATCAGGTCGGGGTCGGTGCCGAAGAGGGTCTCCAGGTTCGGCTCGCCCCGGGTGCCGACATCGGTGACGTCCTCGCCGAGCTCCTCGGCGGTGTCCCAGGTGCGGTAACCCTTGGCGTCGGCCACGGCGACCGGGTCCACGCACAGGCTGAGAAGGTCCTCGGTCTGCTGCCACTCGAGGACGGCGACCCGCTCGGCCGGCTTGTCGAGCTCGACCTTGTTGCCGAAGGAGTCGGTCAGGCTGACCGCGCCGGTCGAGGTCTCGACCCCCTCGCAGCCGGCGGAGGCCTTCTTCTCGGACGGCTCGGTCTCGGCGGCGGTGGTGGTCTGGCCGCAGGCGGCGAGCAGCAGGGCCGCGCAAGCCGTCGTCAGGGCAGCCGTCGTCGTACGTCGAATCATGTCTTCCTCTTCGTGTCCGCCGGCGTCAGCGCCGGGCGTGATGCCTGCCGCGTGGCTCGACCCGGACGCGCCCGGTCTCCAGATCGGAGGTCACCTCGATCGGGAGTCCGTACACCTCAGAGAGGTGTTCGGCGGTGAGCACGTCAGCGGGTTCGCCGGTGGCGTGCACAACGCCGTGGTGCAGCAGTACGACCTGGTCCGCCACGGCGGCGGTCTGGTTCAGGTCGTGCAGGACGACGCCGATGGCCGTCCCGTGGTGGTCCGCGAGGTCGCGGACCAGGTCCAAGATCTCGACCTGGTAGCGCAGGTCGAGGTGGTTGGTGGGCTCGTCGAGCAGCAGCACGCCGGTGTCCTGGGCCAGGCAGCTGGCCAGCCACACACGCTGCAGCTCGCCACCGGAGAGCTGGTCGACGGGCCGGTCCGCCATCCGCGCGGTGCCGGTCAGCTCCAGCGCCCGGTCGATGCTCGCCAGGTCGTCCTCGGTGAGGGCGGCGAAGCGCCGGCGGTGGGGGTGACGGCCGAACCCGACGATGTCGCGCACGGTCAGACCGGAGGGGTGCGGACGCGACTGGGACAGCAGCGTCACCCGGCGCGCGAAGTCCCGCGCGCCCAGCGGGGCGCTGTCGTCGCCGTCGAGCGAGACCGATCCCGAGGTCACCCGGTGCAACCGGGCGAGGGAGCGGAGCACGGTCGACTTTCCCGAGCCGTTCGGGCCGATGAGAGCGGTGACCCGGCCCGACTCGAGGCCGATCGAGACTCCATGGACGACGGTGGCGCGGGCGTAGCCGAGAACCAGGTCGTGACCGGAGAGCGCAGGGGGCATGAGGTGAGGCTAGCCTAACTAAGGCGAGCCTGTCTCCGGGGGTCTACGAAATGGCCGCTCCCGCCCGCCTCCGGATCCCGAACAGCGTGTAGGCCAGGGCGATCGCCGCCACGACGCACAACAACAGCAGCCCGGTCGTGTAGGAGTGCGAGGCGGCGTCGTAGGTCGCCCCCATCACCAGCGGAGGGAAGAACCCACCGAGCCCTCCGGCCGCGCCGACCAGTCCGGTGACCGACCCCACCCGGGCCGGCGGAGCCAGCTGGGCCACCCAGGTGAAGACGGCGCCGGTCCCGAGGCCCAGGAAGGCGGCCATGAGCACGAACACCGCACCGGCGGGGACCTCGAGCGGTGGCGTCAGGGACATGAGCACCGCGAGGACGGCCGCGCCGCCGAAGGAGACCGAGGCGATCGTACGGGGCCCGACCTTGTCGGACAGGACACCGCCGAGCGGGCGGCACAACACCGCCGCGACGGCGAACCCGGCGGTGCGGGTGCCCGCCGCGGTGAGGTCGAAGTCGTAGACGTCCTTGAGGAAGGTCGGCAGATAGGTGGAGAACGCCACGAAGCCGCCGAAGGCCACGGCGTACAGGAACGACATCTGCCAGGTCACCGGAAGCTTGAGGGCCGCGACCAGCTTCGGGAGCACCGGGTCGGTGTTGGGGCGCCAGGTGGGCGCGTCCGCGAGCGTGAACCACATCAGCACCGCCGAGGCGACCAGGGCGATCGTGATGATCACGTGGGTCGTGGTGTAGCCGAACCACTCGACGAACCGCGGCGTGAAGAAGGCCGACAGCGCGGTGCCGCCCATGCCCATCCCGAAGACGCCGGTCGCGAAGCCACGCCGGGACTGCTGATACCACGCGTTGGCGAACGGGATCCCCACCGCGAAGGTCGTCCCGGCGATGCCGAGGAAGAAGCCGAACACCAGCAGCAGCGCGAACGAGCCGATGTTGCCCGCCAGCGCGACCAGCAGGACGAAGGGTGCCGCGGCCAGCATCAGCACCGGGAACATGGTCCGGCCGCCGTAGCGGTCGGCGAGCGCGCCGGCGAGGATCCGGCCGACCGATCCGACCAGTACCGGTGTCGCGACCAGGATCGACTTCTCGCCGGCCGAGAGGGCCAGGTCACCGGTGTAGCGGACCCCGAGCGGCGCGATCATGTTCCAGGCCCAGAAGCTGATCGTGAACGCCCAGGTGGCCAGCAGGAGATTCCTGAGCTGTCCGCTCTGGGTCTTGGTGGACGCGGTCTGCGTGGTCATCGGGCCTCCCGGTCGAAGGTGCCGGTGCCGGCCCAGCCGGGCCGCTCCGGGCGGGCGCCGGCACGCGGACGTACGTCCCGGCTGCGATAGACGATGTAGGGACGGAACAGGTAGTGCACCGGCGCGGTGAACGCATGCACCAGGCGGGTGAACGGCCAGATCGTGAAGAGAAGCAGACCGACCAGCACGTGGACGTGGAACTGGATCGGCGCGGCGGCCATCGCCTCCACGTCGGGGCGCAGGACGAACAGGGAGCGGAACCAGGGCGAGACCGTCTCGCGGTAGTCGTGCGCCTGGTCTCCGTCGGCGACCGCGACCACGGTGGTCCACAGACCCAGCACGATCGCTGCCACCAGGACGACGTACATGACCTTGTCGTTCGTGGTGGTGGCCATGAAGACCGGCCCGGTCGTACGCCGCCGGTAGACCAGCAGCGCCAGGCCCGCCAGGGTGCAGACGCCGGCGATCAGGCCCCAGAAGAGGGCGTTGCCGTGGTAGACGCCCTCGGAGATCCCCATCGCCTCGGTCCAGGAGGCGGGAACGAGCAGACCCGCGGCGTGGCCGACGATGACGACCAGGATGCCGAAGTGGAACAGCGGTGACCCGATCCGCAGCAGCCGGGACTCGTAGAGCTGCGAGGACCGCGTCGTCCAGCCGAACTTGTCGTAGCGGTAGCGCCACCAGGTACCGACGACGAGGACGGCGATGGCCAGATAGGGCAGCACGCCCCACAGCACCACGTCCCATCCGGAGGCCGTGGTCATCAGCGAGCCCCCATCATCGTGGCCGCTGATCCCGGGCGAGCGGTCGGGAACGGCAGCATCTCCAGGCCGACGGACTCCGCGGGCGGTCCGACCTGCGCCATGGCGAGCGCCTCCTGCCGGTCACGTGCCGACGGCCCGGGGAGGGTCGCGCAGACCGCGGCGAGGACGTCGGCGTACGCCGACCCGCGCTCGACCAGGGAGAGCCGGATCAGCTCGAGCGCCGACCGGTTCTCGATGAGCAGCCGACGCCCGCCCTCGGGATCGGCCAGGGCTGCGTACTCCAGCACCATCGGCAGGTGGTCGGGCAGCTCGCCGTGGGTGTCCACGACCCAGCCCTCGCCCTTCGTGGTGCCGTCGCGAAGGCGTGCCTTGAAGTCCGCGAGCGACTCCCCGCGGCGCCGGGTGTCACCGTCGCGCCAGTAGGACAGGTGCAGCGTCTGGCGGCGGTGCAGGTCGAACAGCTCGACATAGACGTGCTGCAGCGCGTGCGGGTCCTGGCGGGCCAGGGTGTCCACGAAGCCGCGCAGCAGGGCGACCGGCTCGGAGGCGGGCTGCTCGTCGAGCGCGCTGCGCAGCAGCGGGAGCTTCGCGATCAGGTCGTCGTCGGGGTAGCCGAGGCACCAGGCGGCGACCTGGTGGACGACGCGCCAGTCCTGCGTACGCCGCTTCATGACCGTGCCTCTCGCTCGGTGCCCGGCCTCTCCGGGCTGTGCTTGTCGGGGAACAGTCCCTCCGGCGTCCCGTTGCCGTCCCAGTTGAGCAGGTTGACCCGTCCGCGCAGGGTGTCGTCGGAGGCCGCGGCGTCGGTGGTCTGGCGCTGCTTCAGCGCGTGGTAGGTCTCCACGGCCACCGGGACGGGACGTCCGCTGGCCTCGCCGAGAGGGCCGGAATCGTACATTCCGGGCCCGTCGTCGAAGTCGAGCGAGCAGCCCATCTCCTCGAGGTCGTGGGCCTGCTCGGCGTGGGCGGTGGGGATGACGTACCTCTCCTCGTACTTCGCGATGCCGAGCAGGCGGTACATCTCGTAGACCTCCTCCTCGCTCATCCCGACCGCGGCGGGGATCGACGCGTCCGGGTCGCGGCCGAGGGTGACGTCGCGCATGTAGGCGCGCATGGCCGCCAGCTTCTTGAGCACGAGGTCGACGACGGCGGTGTCGCCGGCGGTGAAGAGCTCGGCCAGGTACTCCACCGGAATCCGCAGGGAGTCGATCGCGCCGAAGAGGTTGGGTGCGGCCTCGGCGTCGTGACCCTGCTCCTTGAGCAGGTCGACGACGGGGGAGAGCGGCGGGACGTACCAGACCATCGGCATGGTCCGGTACTCCGGATGCAGCGGCAGCGCGACCCGGTAGTCCTTGATCAATGCGTGGACCGGCGAGCGGCGGGCGGCCTCCAGCCAGTCCTCGGGGATGCCCTGCCTCCTGGCCTCGGCGAGGACCTGCGGGTCCTTCGGATCGAGGATGACGTCGAGCTGGGCGGCGTAGAGGTCCTGCTCCGAGGTGGCCGAGGCCGCGCCGGTCACCGCGTCGGCGTCGTAGAGGATCAGGCCCAGGTAGCGCAGCCGGCCGACGCAGGTCTCCGCGCACACCGTCGGCAGCCCGACCTCGACGCGGGGGTAGCAGAGCGTGCACTTCTCGGCCTTGCCGGAGCGGTGGTTGAAGTAGATCTTCTTGTAGGGGCACCCGGTGACGCACTGGCGCCAGCCGCGGCAGCGGTCCTGGTCGACGAGGACGATGCCGTCCTCGGCCCGCTTGTAGATCGCACCCGACGGGCACGACGCCATGCACGAGGGGTTGAGGCAGTGCTCGCAGATGCGGGGCAGGTAGAACATGAAGGTCTGCTCGAGCTCGAACCTGATCCGCTCGTTCGACTCCTCGCGGATCTTCTGCACGATCGGGTCGAGGTGGCCGTGCTCCATCGAGCCGCCGAGGTTGTCGTCCCAGTTGGCCGACCAGGTGATCTTGGTGTCCTCGCCGGTGATCAGGCTCTTGGGGCGGGCGACCGGGAAGTCGTCGCCGAGCGGGGCGTCGATGAGGGTCTGGTAGTCGTAGGTCCAGGGCTCGTAGTAGTCGTCGAGCTCGGGCTGGACGGGGCTGGAGAAGATGGTGAGCAGCTTCTTGACGCGTCCGCCGGCCTTGAGGCGCAGGTTGCCCCTCCGGTCCAGCGTCCAGCCGCCGCGCCATCGCTCCTGGTCCTCGTAGCGTCTCGGGTAGCCCTGGCCGGGGCGGGTCTCGACGTTGTTGAACCAGACGTACTCGGTGCCGGCCCGGTTGGTCCAGGCCTGCTTGCATGTCACCGAGCAGGTGTGGCAGCCGATGCACTTGTCGAGGTTCATCACCATCGCCATCTGAGCCATGAGTCTCATGAGGTCGCTCCGCTCCGGGGCATCAGTAGGTCACCTTCTGCGATCGCTTGCGGACCGTGGCGACCATGTCTCGCTGGTTGCCGGTCGGGCCGAGGTAGTTGAACGTGTAGGAGAGTTGGGCGTAGCCGCCGATGAGGTGGCTGGGCTTGATCAGCAGCCGGGTGGCGGAGTTGTGGATCCCGCCGCGTCTGCCGGTGGTCTCCGACTTCGGTACGTCGATGGTGCGGTCCTGGGCGTGGTGCATGTAGACGACGCCCTCGGGCATCCGGTGGGAGACGACGGCACGGGCTACCACGACGCCGTTGGCGTTGGTGGCCTCGACCCAGTCGTTGTCGCGTACGTCGATGGCCTCGGCGTCCTGCGGCGACATCCAGACGGTGGGACCGCCCCGGGAGAGGGAGAGCATGAACAGGTTGTCCTGGTACTCGGAGTGGATCGACCACTTCGAGTGCGGGGTCAGGTAGCGGACGGTGACCTGGGCGGCGCCGTCCGGGCCGATCCGGGGCTCGCCGAAGAGCCGGTGCATGTCCAGCGGTGGACGGTAGAGCGGCATCGCCTCACCGATGTCGGTGAGCCAGTCGTGGTCGAGGTAGAACTGCATCCGCCCGGTCAGCGTGTGGAACGGCTTGAGACGCTCGATGTTGACCGTGAACGGGGCATAGCGGCGGCCGCCGGTCTCCGATCCGGACCATTCCGGCGAGGTGATCACCGGCACCGGGGCGGACTGCGTCTGGGCGAAGGTGATCCGCTTCTCCTCCGAGCCCTCGGCGAGGTCGGCGAGCCTCTTGCCGACGCGCTGCTCGAGGGTCTTGAAGCCCTGGACGGCGAGCTCGCCGTTGGTGGTGCCCGAGAGGAGCAGGATCGCCTCGGCCAGCTTCTCGTCGGTGTCGATCGCCGGGCGGCCCGCCGCCGGACCGCTCGGCATGACGCCGGTCTGCCGGGCCAGCTTCGCGGTCTGCTCCTCCACCCGGTAGGTGATGTTCTTGACCGTGAAGCCCAGGGTGTCGGCCAGCGGCCCGACCGAGGCCAGCTTGTCGGCGATCGCGGTGTAGTCCCGCTCGACCACGGCGATCACCGGCCGGGTCTGGCCGGGGTCGGCGGGGGTCTCGCCAGGGGTGTCGTGCTGGAGCGGGACGCTGACGATGTCCTTGCGGGTGCCGAGGTGCTTGCGGGCGAGGTCGGAGAGCTTCTCGGCCAGGCCGTGGAAGAGGTCGAAGTCGGTCCGCGCCTCCCAGGGCGGGTCGATCGCGGGGGTGAAGGCGTGCACGAACGGGTGCATGTCGGTGGAGGAGAGGTCGTGCTTCTCGTACCAGGTCGCCGCCGGGAGGACGACGTCGGAGAGCAGTGTCGTCGAGGTCATCCGGAAGTCGGCCGAGACGAGCAGATCGAGCTTCCCCTCCGGCGGTTGGTCGTGCCAGTGGACGCCCTTCGGGCGTGGGGTGTTGGGGTTCTCGGTGCCGAGGACGTTGTGGTGCGTGCCCAGCAGGGTGCGCAGGAAGTACTCGTTGCCCTTCGCCGAGGAGCCGAGCAGGTTCGAACGCCACAGCACCAGCGTCCGCGGCCAGGCGCTGGGGGCATCGATGTCGGCGATGGCGGGCCGGAGGGTGCCCTCGGCCAGGGCGGTCTCGACGTAGGCGGTGGGATTCTCGGCGTATCCGGCGGTGACGGCCTTCGCTGCCTCGTCGGCGACGTCGAGCGAGCTGCGGTCGAACTGCGGGTAGAAGGGCATCCAGCCCTTGGCCGCGGAGGTGGCGATCACGTCGGCGGTGTGCCCGCGCAGGTGTCCCTCGGCCAGCGGCGAGGCCAGGGAGTCAGCGCTGTAGCCGTCGTTGCGCCACTGCCCGGTGTGCATGTACCAGAACGAGGTGCCGGTCATCGTCCGTGGCGGCCGAGACCAGTCGAGGCCGTTGGCGAGCGAGATCCAGCCGGTGATCGGGCGGCACTTCTCCTGCCCGACGTAGTGCGCCCAGCCGCCGCCGTTGCGGCCCATGCAGCCGGTCAGGATCAGCAGGGACAGGATCGAGCGGTAGATCGTGTCGCCGTGGAACCACTGGCACACGCCGGCGCCCAGGATGATCATCGACCGGCCCCGGGACTCCTCGGCGTTCGTGGCGAACTCCCGGGCGATCCGGAGGCAGGCCTCGGCCGGGACCGAGGTGATCTCCGCCTGCCAGGCCGGGGTGTAGGGCACGTCCGGGTCCTCGTAACCGTCCGGCCACAGGCCGGGCAGTCCGTCGCGGCCCACGCCGTACTGCGCCAGCATCAGGTCGAAGACGGTCGTCACCAGCTGGCCGCCGACGCGGGTGGCGGGAACCCCGCGGCGCAGCACCTCTCCGGTGCCGTCGGGGCTGGTGAACGCCGGCAGCAGCAGCTCGACGGCCTCGCCGTCTCCGTGGAGGGTGAGCCGGGGACGTACGCCGTCCAGGTCGAGGTTCCACCTGCCCTTCCCGGAGTCGGCGTAGCGGAAGCCCATCGAGCCGTTCGGGACGACCGGGGCGCCCGAGCCCTCGTCGATGACCACGGTCTTCCAGCGGTCCTCCGGCGGTGTCTCCCCGGTCAGCGGGTCGAGGAGAGGGCCGAGGTCGGCAGCGGTGAGGAACCTCCCGGGGACGTACGCTCCGTCCTTCTCCTCGAGACGGACGAGGTGAGGCAGGTCGGTGTAGGTGCGGACGTAGTCCTCGAAGAACGGGGTCTGCCTCTCGACGAAGAACTCGCGCAGGATCACGTGGCCCATGGCCATCGCCAGCGCGGCGTCGGTGCCGGCCTGGGCGGGCAGCCATTCGTCGGCGAACTTGGTGTTGTCGGCGAAGTCGGGACTGACCGTGACCACCTTGGTGCCGCGGTAGCGGACCTCGGCCATCCAGTGGGCGTCGGGGGTGCGGGTGACCGGGACGTTCGATCCCCACATCATCAGGTAGGTCGAGTCCCACCAGTCGCCGGACTCCGGCACGTCGGTCTGGTCGCCGAAGACCTGAGGAGAGGCGACCGGGAGATCGGCGTACCAGTCGTAGAAGCTGGTCATGACCCCGCCGATGAGCTGGGTGTAGCGGGTGCCGACACAGTGGGAGACCATCGACATCGCCGGGATCGGCGAGAAGCCGATGTTGCGGTCGGGGCCGTGGGTCTTGATGGTGTGGACCTGTGCGGCGGCGGCGATCTCGAGCGCCTCGTCCCAGCTCGCCCGCACCAGGCCGCCCTTCCCACGCGCCTGCTGGTAGCGGCGGCGGCGCGCAGGGTCCGACTGGATGTCGGCCCAGGCCTCCACCGGGTCCCCGCCCGTGCGGCTCTTGGCCTCCCGGAAGAGGTCGAGGAGCACACCGCGTACGTAGGGATACCTGACGCGCGTGGGGGAGTAGGTGTACCAGGAGAAGGCCGCCCCGCGAGGACAGCCGCGGGGTTCGTACTCCGGTCGGTCGGGGCCGACGGAGGGGTAGTCGGTCTGCTGGGTCTCCCAGGTGATGATGCCGTCCTTGACGTACACCTTCCACGAGCACGAGCCGGTGCAGTTCACCCCGTGGGTGGATCTGACCACCTTGTCGTGGCTCCAACGGTCCCGGTAGAACACGTCACCGGCCCGGCCGCCCTCGCGGAAGACCGCGCGACCGTCGTCGGTCTCGTCCCATCTGGTGAAGAAGCGACCTGTCTTGAGTAGGAGGTCGCTAGCCGGGCCGTCTACTCGGGGCATGCTTTTACTATCACTCCGGCAACGGAAGAGATACAAGGACCGCAGGACCTTGACAACGTGTCGACGGTGGCGGTTCGCACGCCCGCGCGCGAGGTCCGCGGGATGTCCGGTTCGCGCGCGGACGGGCGAGGTTCCTAGACTGTCGTTCATTCATGACAACTGAGTCATCAGACGACGAAAGCCAGTGATGTCCGGTCCCAACACCGACTATGACCCGGTAGAGGTCACCCCCTTGAAGGCTGAGGAGGTCGAGGCCGCGCGCGATGCTGCGCTGGTGGCCATCGACGCCGCGAACAGTCTCGAGGAGCTCAAGCAGACACGGCTCGACCACGCCGGCGACCGTTCGCCGCTGGCCCTGGCCAACCGCGAGATCGGCGCACTGCCTCCGGCGGCTCGCAAGGAGGCCGGCCAGCGGGTCGGCAAGGCACGCGGGGCGGTCAACCAGGCGCTCGCGGCGCGGCAGAAGGTGCTCGAGGCCGAGCACGAGGCGCGGATGCTGGTCGAGGAGACCGTCGACGTGACGCTCCCGACCGACCGGGTCCCGGCCGGCGGACGACACCCGCTCACCACGGGCGCCGAATACATCGCCGACATCTTCGTGGCGATGGGTTGGGAGGTCGCCGAGGGCCCGCTCATCGAGGCCGAGTGGCTCAACTTCGACGCGCTCAACCTGGGGCCGGACCACCCTGCTCGCACCATGCAGGACACCTTCTGGACCGAGCCGGCCGAGAACCACGTGGTCCTCCGGACCCACACCAGCCCCGTCCAGGCGCGCACGATGCTGACCCGCGAGGCGCCGATCTACGTGGTGTGCCCCGGCCGCGTCTTCCGCACCGACGAGTACGACGCGACCCACTCGCCGATGTTCCACCAGGTCGAGGGGCTGGCCATCGACGAGGGCATCTCGATGGCGAACCTGAAGGGCACCCTGGACCACTTCGCCACCCAGATGTTCGGCGAGGGCATCGTGACCCGGTTCCGGCCGTCGTACTTCCCCTTCACCGAGCCCTCGGCCGAGGTCGACCTGACCTGCTTCGTCTGCCGTGGCGCGCAGGTCGTCGACGCCGGGGACGGTCAGCTCGTCACCTGCCGCACCTGCAAGGGCGAGGGCTGGATCGAGTGGGGCGGCTGCGGGATCGTGAACCCGCGCGTCCTGGTGGCGTGCGGCGTCGACCCGGAGAAATACAGCGGCTTCGCGTTCGGGATGGGCATCGACCGCACCCTGATGTTCCGCACCGGCCTGTCCGACCTGCGCACCCTCTTCGAGGGTGACGTCCGGCTTACTACTGCTTTCGGGAGTGAACTGTGAAGGCCCCCCTCTCCTGGATCAAGGAGTACGTCGACCTGCCCGCCGAGCTCGGCATCGAGGAGATCACCGACCGGCTGACCGCGCTCGGCCTCAAGCTGGAGGCGATCGAGACCTCCGGTGCGGGCATCGAGGGCCCGCTCGTGGTGGGCCAGGTCCTCACCGCCGAGAAAGAGCCGCAGAAGAACGGCAAGGTCATCAACTGGTGCTCCGTCGACGTCGGTGACGCCAACGGCACCGGTGAACCGCAGGGCATCGTCTGCGGCGCGCACAACTTCGTGCCCGGCGACAAGGTCGTCGTGATCCTGCCCGGCGGCGTGCTGCCCGGCAACTTCCAGATCTCGGCACGGAAGACCTACGGCCACATGTCGGCCGGGATGATCTGCTCCGCCCGTGAGCTCGGGCTGGGGGAGGAGGCCGACGGCATCATCGTCCTCCCTGCCGACGCTCCCGCGCCCGGGACCGACGCGCGCGAGGTGCTCGGGCTCGGCGAGGAGATCATCGAGTTCGAGATCAACCCCGACCGCGCCTACGCGCTCTCGATGCGTGGCGTCGCGCGCGACGCGGCGCTCGGTTTCGACGTACCGTTCCACGACCCGGCTCAGCGGGACACGCCGATGGCCAACGACGCCGGCTACCCGGTCGAGATCGAGGACACCGACGGGTGCGATTTCTTCGTCGCCCGCACCATCACCGGCTTCGACCCGGCCGCCCCGACGCCCGACTTCATCAGGAAGCGGCTCGAGGCCGTCGGGGTGCGGTCGATCTCCCTGGCCGTCGATGTGACCAACTATGTGATGTTCGAGCTCGGCCAGCCGATCCACGCCTACGACCGCGCCAAGCTTCAGGGCCCGATCGTGGTCCGCCGTGCGAACGCGGGCGAGAAGCTGGAGACGCTCGACGGGACGGTCCGTGTTCTCGACCCCGAGGACCTGGTCGTCTGCGACGACTCCGGCCCGATCGGCCTGGGCGGGGTGATGGGCGGCGCCACGACCGAGGTCTCCGAGTCCACCACCGACCTGCTCATCGAGGTCGCCCACTGGGAGCCGCGCTCGATGTTCCGCACCGGGCGCCGTCACAAGCTGACCTCCGAGGCCGGCAAGCGCAACGAGCGCGGCACCGACCGGCTGCTCCCGCCGGTCTCGGCCCAGCGCGTGGTCGAGCTGCTCGTGGAGCACGGCGGCGGCGTGGTCGAGGAGGGCGTGACCGCGGTCGGCCCCACCGCCTCCCCGGCCACGCGCGCGCCGCTCACGGAGATCACCATCGCCACCGACCTGCCGGCCCGGATCATCGGTATCGACGTGTCCGTCGAGACGGTCGTGAAGTCGCTGGAGCTGGTCGGCTGTCAGGTGAGCGTCGAGGGTGACTCGCTGACCGCGAAGGTGCCGACCTACCGGACCGACCTGGTCGATCCCTACGACCTGATCGAGGAGGTCGCCCGCATCGTCGGCTACGACAAGGTCCCCTCGGTGCTGCCGCGCCGGGCGACCGGCCGTGGCCTGACCCGCGCCCAGCAGCTGCGCCGCCGGATCGGGCGGGCGCTGGCCGGTGCCGGGTTGGTGGAGGTCGTCGACTTCCCGTTCGTGGGTGAGGCCGACTTCGATCGCCTCGGACTGGCCGCCGACGACGTCCGTCGCCACACCGTCAAGCTGGCCAACCCGCTCAGCAGCGAGGAGCCCGGCTACACGACGACCCTTCTGCCCGGGCTGTTGAAGGTGGCTGCCCGCAACGTCTCGCGAGGTCAGGACGGGGTCTCCCTGTTCGAGACCGCCACGGTCGCGTTCCCGGTGGACCAGGCCGCGCCGATCTACGGCGTCGACCGGCGCCCGTCGGCCGAAGAGCTCGACAAGCTCCTCGCCGCGATCCCGCGCCAGCCGCTGCACCTCGCCGTCGTCCTCGCCGGGGAGCGTACGCGGGGAGGCTGGTGGGGCTCGGCGGAGACCGCTTCGTGGGCCGACGCCATCGACGTCGTCCGCCGCCTGGGCGCCGAGCTCGGGGTCGCGGTCGAGGTCGCCTCGGCGACGCGGGCGCCGTGGCACCCGGGTCGCTGCGCGGTCGTCTCCGTCGACGGCGTCGAGTTCGGCCACGCCGGTGAGCTGCACCCGAACGTGTGTAAGGCGTTCGGGCTGCCGGCCCGCTCGGCCGCGGTCGAGATCGACCTCGACTTCCTGATCTCGAAGGTGCCCGCCACCGCTGCCGGCCCGGTCTTCTCGACCATGCCGGTGGCCAAGGAGGACGTCGCGCTGACCGTGTCGACCGACGTCACCGTCGCAGCCGTCGAGGCGGCCCTGCGCGAGGGTGCCGGCGAGCTGCTGGAGACCGTGCGGCTCTTCGACGTCTACGAGGGCGACCAGGTCGGCGAGGGCAAGAAGTCGCTCGCCTTCGCGCTCCGCTTCCGCGCTGCCGACCGCACGCTGAAGGCCGAGGAGACCGCGGCCGCTCGTGACGCGGCGGTCGCGAAGGCGGCCGAGCTGACCGGCGCCGTCCAGCGCTGAGGATCGCCTGAACCACAGAGGGCCGCTCGCGAGTCGTCGCGAGCGGCCCTCCTGGTCTGTCTACGTACGTGCTATCCGTGGGTGCGCAGGCCCATCCGGCGGGACAGCGGCTCGACCAGCTGGGGCGCGTACTGGTGCGACATGTGGGTGCCGTCGTAGTGGGTGATGGTGTCGCCGACGACGGCGGGGCAGGAGCCGTCCCAGCAGAAGTAGGAGCTCATGTCGACGACGTCGACGCCGACCTCCTCGGCTGCGCGGGTCTGGACGTCGATCGAGGCCTCACGGTCCTCGTCCGCGTTCATCAGGCAGTCGCCCAGGGTGGCGCCGGGCCGGGACAGGCAGGTCCCGGCGTTGGCGTCGAAGCCCTGGATGTCGCGGATCAGCACCGTACGTCGTGTGTGCCTGTCCACGCGGCGCAGGAAGTCGGTGTAGGCGGGGTGCATGAGCTCGTCGATCCGGTGGCGCTCACCGACCCAGGCGCCGCCCTCGTCGTAGACCCCCTGGATGGGCGGGGCGGTGGAGACGACCGTCAGGTCGGGGTCGAGGCGCTTGTACTGCTTGAAGGCCCACCGGTTGAAGTCGTCGCACTCGGTGTAGGGGTCCTTCTCGCCGCCGCGGTCGGTCGTGATGGAGGCGGACACGCAGCGGTTCTTCACCAGGAAGTAGGCCTTGAAGCCGTGCTGCTTCGCGATCCGGTCGAGCGTCGGGACCCAGTGCAGGGCGTGGGAGTTGCCGAAGACCACCATCGTCCGGTCGCCGTCGGGGTCGCCGTCGACGCACAGGTCGCGCTCGCTGTCGTCGGTGTAGTCGCACCGGGTCCGGTGCGGCTTGAGGGAGTCGAGCTCGGTCAGCTCGGGCCGGAGCTCGGTCGGCACCGGCGTGTCGTCCCGGGCAGCCAGGACCGAGGCGCGCACCAGCGCCTCCTGCTCGTCGAGCGACGGATCGGCCGCGGGGGCGTCGGCCAGCGTGACCGCCGGCTGGTAGGAGCCGCGGGTGGCCTCGAAGTCGGCGTAGACGGTGCCCCCGAACGCGATCGTGGCCACGAGCCCGATGCTGATCGGGTAGAAGGTCAGCGCGCGCCTGGTCGGCCGCCAGACCGCTCCCTCGCGGAAGGGCGCCTCGACGAGCCGGAAGGAGGCGTACGCCAGGACGAACGCCCCCGCGACGGCCAGGCCGCGCTCGGGCCAGCTGAGCTCGCGCTGCAGGACGATCTCGGGCAGCACCAGGAGCGGCCAGTGCCACAGGTAGAGCGAGAAGGACCAGTCACCGATCGCCCGCATCGGCGGGATCGACAGCAGCCGGGCGCCGAGTGTCGTGTCCCCGGACGGTGTGGCGCCGGCGAGGATCACGGCCGCGGAGCCGAGCACCGGAAGTGCCGCCAGATAGCCGGGGAACGGGGTGGCCTCGTCGTAGGCCAGGCAGGCGAGGACGATTGCGGCGAGGCCGCCGAGGACGAGGATCTCGCGGGCCGAGCGGGCCCAGCGGGCCGCGGAGAGCTGCTGCATCACCCGGCCGCTGGTGACCAGGATCGCCAGTGCCGCGCCGATCCCGAGCTCCCACGCGCGGGTGAGCGAGGAGAAGTAGGCCGCGGTCGCCTCGCCGGGCGTGTGGACGATCGACCAGGTCAGGCTCGCGAGAGTGATCAGCGCGATCGCGGCCAGCAGGAACCGGCGAGCTCGTGCCGAGCCCTGATGGATGTCACCGTCACCACGCCGGGAGGCGATCC
This sequence comes from Nocardioides sp. NBC_00368, assembly GCF_036090055.1. Taxonomy (NCBI): domain Bacteria; kingdom Bacillati; phylum Actinomycetota; class Actinomycetes; order Propionibacteriales; family Nocardioidaceae; genus Nocardioides; species Nocardioides sp. NBC_00368. The sequence goes on along the minus strand of NZ_CP107970.1, from coordinate 1,527,936 downwards.
TGCTCGCCAGGACGATGCAGATCACCGCGACGAGCGGCCAGACGAGGTAGAACTGCTCCTCGACCGCGAGCGACCAGAAGTGCTGGACCGGTGAGGGCGGCAGCTCGGCCTGGAAGTAGTCGGTCCCGGAGATCGCCATCCGGATGTTGGCGGCGAACGCCGAGGCCCAGACGGCGTCGACGGCGAGCGGGGCCACCTGGGCCGGGCCCAGGAGGAGGACCGCGGCCACCACGGTGGCCGCCAGCGTGAACGTGGCGGCCGGGAGGATCCGCCGGGCCCGGCGGGCGTAGAAGCGTCTCAGCGATATCCGACCGGTGCGGCCGAGCTCACCGACGAGCTGCTGGGTGATCAGGAAGCCCGAGATGACGAAGAAGACGTCGACGCCGACGAAGCCACCGGCGAACCACGACACGCCCGCATGGGCGGCGAGAACTGTCAGGATGGCGACGGCACGTAACCCCTGGACGTCGCCACGCAGCCGCTTCGCCGGCGCGGGGGCAGGCTGGGTCGAAACGGTCGTGCTGGAGGAAAGGTGGGGGACCTGGAGGTCGTGAGACATAGGCGGCAGAGGTTACCGAGTTCACCCCCTGGATTCACAGATTTCGCCTCTCGGCCACGTCTCAGCCGGCGTTGGCCTCGAGGAGGCTCAGCACGGTGCGGACGTCGTCGCTCGTGGTCTGCCACGACGTCACGAACCGGACCTGGCCGTCGAGCCGGTGGAAGAGCACCCCGGCGGCGTCCAGGCGGTCGGCGGTTTCCTCCGGAAGATCGACCCAGGCCAGGTTGGCGTCGACGGAGTTGGTGATGCGTACGCCTGCCTTCAGGAGGCCCTCGGCGAGCTCGGCCATCCGCTCGTTGGCGTTGCGGGCGTTGTGGAGCCAGAGGTCGTCGGTGAGATAGGCCAGCAGCTGGGCCGACTGGTAGCGCATCTTCGAGGTGACGTGGCCGCTGCGCTTGGTGCGGAAGACCAGCTCGTCGGCGGGGGCGTCGGTGAAGCAGACGATCGCCTCGGCCGAGAGGGCGCCGTTCTTGGTCGCGCCCAGGGAGAGTACGTCGACACCGGCTCGCCAGGTGAGGTCGGCCGGGGTGGCGCCGGTGGCCACGACGGCGTTGGCGAAGCGGGCGCCGTCGAGGTGCACCCGCAGGTCGCGGGTCTTGGCGATCGCGGTGAGCTCGGCGATCTCCGCGACCGAGTAGACCGTCCCGTAGTCGGACGGTGAGGTCAGCGAGAGGACGGCGGGCTGGGAGTGGTGCGGGTCGCCCCAACGTACGCCGTCCAGGTGGGCCTGTAGCGCCTCGGGCGCCACCTTGTAGTCCTGGCCCGCGATGCCCGTCATCACCGCGCCGCCGCTGAGGAACGAGGTGGCACCTCCCTCGCTGCCGAGGATGTGCGCGGTCTCGTGGCACACGACCGAGCCCCACGGCGGGGTCATCGCGGAGAGCGAGAGGGCGTTGGCGGCGGTGCCGCTCAGGACCGGGAAGACACGGGCGGTGGGGTGCTCGAAGACCTCGCGTACCCGGCTCTCCAGCGCAGCGGTCACCTCGTCACCTCCGTAGGCGAGCGCGGAGCCGGAGTTGACGGCGGCCATCGCCTCCAGGATCGCGGGGGAGACGGAGGCGGCGTTGTCAGAGCGCAGTTCGACGGTCACGGTCCTATTCTCGCCATGACGGCTCCACTTGTACGAGGGAGGGCCGAAATCCCGTACGTACGCGATATATCGCTATGACAGAATGGCGGCTGTGACGACGCTGAGTGTGCTGGACGAGGTCACCTGGGCGGGTGCGCCGGTGGCCGGCGAGCGAACCAGGGCGCTGCTGCGCGCGCTGGTCGAGGCCGGTCCCCGAGGGGCCTCCGAGGCTGCTCTGGTCGAGGAGATCTGGGGGAGCGACGACGTCCCGGCCAACCCCGCCAAGGCGCTCCAGGTGGTCGTTTCCCGAGCCCGGACAGCGACCGCGTCCGGCGCGATCGAGCGTACGCCGCGTGGCTACCGCCTCGGCCTCGAGGCCGCCGAGGTCGACGCCTGGTCGCTGCGGCCGCAGGCGCTGCGACTGGCTGCGGAGAAGCGCTATGCGGAGGCGCTGCCGCTCCTCGAGCGGCTCGACCGGATCGATCCCGACGAGGATGTCACCGAGGCGATCCTCCGGGCGGTCGCCGCGGTGCACGGTGTGCCGGCGGCGCTGGAGCGGTTCGCGGCGTACCGGTCCGGGCTGGCCGACGGCCTCGGTGTCGACCCGAGCCCGCGGCTGCGGGCGGTCCATGCCGAGCTGCTCGCGCGGGACCGCCCGGTGCGTTCAGGGCTGCGCCACGACGCCGACGTGCTGATCGGCCGCGAGCAGGACACCGCTGAGGTCTCCGCCCTGCTGAAGGGCTCACGAGTCGTCACGATCCTCGGGCCTGGCGGTCTGGGCAAGACCAGCCTGGCCCAGGTGATCGCCCACGATGCCGAGCAGCCGGTGGTCCACTTCGTCGAGCTGGTCGGCGTGACCGCGCCCGACGACCTGGTCAGCGAGGTGGGATCAGCGCTCGGCGTGCGCGACTCGGTCGCCCGCCGCGACCGGCTCACTCCGGAGCAGCGGGCCGACGTGCGGTCGAGGATCGCGCAGCAGCTCGACGGAGCGCCGACCCTGCTCGTGCTCGACAACTGCGAGCACATCGTGGCCGCCGTCGCGGATCTGACCGCCTTCCTGGTCGCGACGGTGCGCGACCTGACGGTCCTGACGACCTCCCGGAGCCCGCTCGCCATCGGCGCGGAGCGGGTCTACCCGCTCGGCCGGCTGGGAGCGTACGACGGCAGTGAGCTGTTCCGGCGCCGAGCGGTCGCCGCCCGTCCCGGCGTCCACCTCGACGAGGGCCGCGTCGACGAGATCGTCACCCGGCTCGACGGGCTGCCGCTGGCGATCGAGCTGGCCGCGGTCAAGGTCCGGGCGATGTCGGTGGCCGACATCGCCCGGCGGCTGGAGAACCGGTTCGAGCTGCTGCGCGGTGGCGACCGCAACGCCCCCGACCGTCACCAGACCCTGGTCGCGGTCATCGACTGGTCCTGGAACCTGCTCTCCGAGCGCGAGCGGCGGGCGATGCGCTGGCTCTCGGTCTTCCACGACGGTTTCACGCTCGCGGCCGCCGAGGCGATGCTCGGCACCGATGCGTTCGCGGCGATCGAGGAGCTGGTCGACCAGTCCCTGCTGACGGTCGTCGAGGCACCGCTCGGGTTCCGCTACCGGATGCTCGAGACCGTTCGTGAGTTCGGCCGGATGCAGCTCATCGACGCCGGCGAGGACGACGCCGCCCGGGCCGCCCAGCGAGCCTGGGCCACGGCGTACGCGGACTCGGGTGCGGGCCGGATCTACTCGCCGGAGCAGTTCGACGCCATGGACGAGCTGCGGGCGGAGGAGAGCAACCTCGCCGACATCCTGCGCCAGGTCCTGGCCGACGACGAGGCCGAGTCCGTGATCCGCCTCTTCTGCGCGCTGGGCGTCTTCTGGACGATCGCGGGAGAGCACCAGCGCGTGATCATGCTGGCCGGGCCCGTCGCCGACCTCCTCGCCGAGTGGGAGCCGCCTGCCGAGATGCTGGAGAAGACCCGCCTCGTCCTGGCCCTGCTGCTCTTCGGCGCGGCCGTCACCGGCGGGTCCGGGCTGGAGCGGCTGATGGGGATCCTCGACCGGGTCGGCACCGACGCCGCCGACCCGCAGCTCAGGGTGATGCTGAAGGTCATGCAGGCGATGGCGGCGACGGTCGCCCGCGCCGGCGAGCCCGGCCGTCCGCTGGAGGGCGAGCTGACCGACCTGATCGACGATCCCGACCCGGAGGTGCGCGCCCGTGCCTACACCTTCCTCAGCCACGAGCGGGAGAACCTCGGCGATCCCGAGGGCGCGCTCGCCGCGGGGACGGAGGCGCTGCGGCTGACCGGCGCCGAGGGAGGACCCTGGCCGCGCGCCATGCTGCACGCCCAGCTCAGCGGTCTCCACGCCCAGCTCGGCCGACTCGGCGCGGCCGCTCACCATGCCCGCGAGGCCGTCCCCGTCCTGCGCCGACTCGGCGCCGACGACGACCTCGTCCAGACCCGCGCGATCCTGGTGACGTACGCGGTGGAGCAGGGGCGCCTCGAGGAGGCCGCCGAGATCCTCGCCGAGCTCTCCGAGGAGCAGCCTCGCGGTGGCTTCGGCTCCCGGGGCGCCGTCCACGGCGCCCGGGCGCAGGTCCTGCTCGCCCAGGGACGGGTCGGAGAGGGGTTGGCACTGTTCCGCGAGGTGGTGGCGACGATGGGCGAGCTGCCGTTCCCGGGATTCAACGACGACCCCGACCTCGTCCCGTGGCGGGTCGCGGCCGAGGCCGTCACCGTGGTCGGCTGTGCACGCCACGGCGACGGGGCCGACGGCGCCGATCTCTTCGGCGTGCTGATGGAGAAGGCGCCCCGCCTGGTCTCCCGGGAGCGCCGGTCCCAGGACTATCCCGTGACCGGCATGATGCTCCTCGCGCTGGGCGTCTGGGGTCTTCTGCGGGACGCGCTGCCGCGCGAGGAGTCGGTGCGGCTGCTGGTGCTGGCCGACCGGTTCGGCTACTCCCGGTCCTTCCTCGACATGCGCTGGGAGCTCGCCGTCGCCGACGCGGCGCGGCTCGCGCCGGGCGTACTCGACCGGGTCTCGGCCGAGTACGGCGATCGCCGCGGGCTCGCCCTGCTGGACGAGGCCCGCGGCGTCATCGCGCGGCTGGGCTCGACGGCCTAGAGCTTCTTGCTGTAGCTCCACACCGAGAGCGGCGCGAAGACCGCGACCACCGCGGCGCACCCGACGAGCGCCCAGACGACGCTCAGGGTGAGGTCCCCGGCGTTCATCAGGTCGCGGGTGGCGTTGATGACCAGCGTGACCGGGTTGACGGCGACGAAGTGCTGCAACCAGACCGGCATGGTCTCCTTCGGTACGAACGCGGGGGAGAGGAAGGTCAGCGGGAACATGATCATCATGCCCAGACCCTGCACTCCGCCCGCGGTCTTCAGGACCGTGCCGAGCCAGGTGAAGATCCAGCTCAGCGACCAGCCGGCGAAGATGGTCAGCGCCCAGCCGGCGAGCACTCCGCCGACGCCGCCGCCGGGCCGGTAGCCCATGAGCAGGCCGACCAGGACCGTCAGCGTCGCCGCGATCCCGTAGCGGAGCAGGTCCGCCACGGCGGGTCCGGCCAGCGGCGCGATCCGGGCGATCGGGAGCGCCTTGAACCGGTCGAAGACGCCCTTGTCCATGTCCTCGCGCAGCTGGGTGCCGCGAGCCATCGAGGCGGTCAGCGCGGTCTGGGCCAGGATGCCGGTGATGATGGTCGGCAGGTAGGCCTTCACGTCACCGGAGATCGCGCCGCCGAAGATGTAGGCGAACATCGCGGTGAACAGCAGCGGCTGGATCGTCACGTCGAAGAACTGCTCGGGGTTGCGCATCATCTTGATGTACGCCCGGCGCGCCATGGTCAGCGTCTGGCTGATCGTCTCGCCCACGCCCGGGTGGGCCTTGAGCGGACGGTCGGCCACGGCGTACGTGGAGATCAGTGCAGCCATCTCAGGCCACCTCCTCGGTGCGGATGTCGGTGCGGGCGTCGGTGCGGGCGTCGTCAGGGTTCTCGGAGCTCTCGGTGCCGTGGCCGGTCAGGGCGAGGAAGACCTCGTCGAGGGTCGGCTGCTGCACGTTGGCGGTCGTGATCGAGATGCCTGCGTGGCGAAGGCCGATGAGCACGTCGGCGGCGCGGTCGGCATCGGCCAGCGGTACGTTGACGCCGCCTGCCTCCGGAGTGAGCACGGGGCGGTCGCCGGTGACCTTCTCGACCACGGCCGCGGCGGTGGCGACCTGTGTCTTGTCGCTCAGCCGCAGGTGCAGCGTGGAGTTCCCGACCGAGGTCTTGAGCTGCTCGGAGGTGCCCTCGGCGACCTTGACACCGCGGTCGATGACCGCGATCCGGTCGGCGAGCTGGTCGGCCTCGTCGAGGTACTGCGTGGTCAGCAGGACCGTGGAGCCGCCGGAGACCAACGTACGGATGGTGTCCCACATCTGGCCGCGGGTGCGCGGGTCCAGTCCGGTGGTGGGCTCGTCGAGGAAGATGAGCGGGGGACGGGACAGGAGCGAGGCGGCCAGGTCGAGGCGTCGGCGCATGCCGCCGGAGAACTTCGAGATCTGCCGCTTGGCGGCCTCCTGGAGGCCGAAGGACTCCAGCAGCTCCTCCGAGGCGGCTCGGGCATCCTTGCCGGACATGCCGAGCAGGCGGCCGAAGAGGACCAGGTTCTCGGCGGCGGTGAGGTTCTCGTCGACCGAGGCGTACTGCCCCGTCACGCCGACGAGCTGACGCACCTGGTGGGGGTGCGCCTTGACGTCGACCCCGAAGATCTCCGCCTTGCCGGCGTCGATCGGGAGCAGGGTCGCGAGCATCTTGAGGGTCGTGGTCTTGCCGGCGCCGTTGGGTCCCAGCACGCCGAAGACCTCACCACGGCGGATCTCGAGGTCGATCCCGTCGACCGCGGTGAAGTCTCCGAAGGTCTTGACCAGACCTGTGGCCGATACGGCCAGTTCGGTGGTTGTCATGCTCCCACGGTGAGGGGTGCCGGTTTCAGGTCGCCTTCACCGCGGTTTCACGACCTGCAGGCCGGTTTCAGCGGCCGGCGTCGAGGCGGGCGAGGACGTCGTCGAGGTCCTCGCCGACCACCAGCGACTCGCCGGGGGAGCCGTGCAGGAAGCCGGCCTCGGCGATCCGCTCCATCATCTCCACGAGCGGGTCCCAGAAGCCGTTGATGTTGAGCAGGCCGACGGGCTTGCCGTGCAGCGACAGGGTCTGCCAGGTCCAGACCTCGAAGAGCTCCTCGAGCGTGCCGATCCCGCCCGGGAGGACCAGGAACGCCTCGGCGCGCTCGGCCATGCGCGCCTTGCGCTCGTGCATCGTGTCGACCACGATCGTCTGCATTCCCGGCGCGCCTTCGACGCGACCCCACTCGCGCTCGATCATGAATCGTGGGATCACGCCGAAGACCCTGCCGCCACCGTCGATGGTGCCCTGGGAGATCTGGCCCATCAGGCCGCCGCCGCCCGCGCCGTAGACCAGCTCGATGCCACGCTCGGCGAGCCCCGCGCCGACCTCGTAGGCCTTCTTCCCGAGCGCCGGGTCGCTGCCGTCGCGGGAGCCGAGAAAGACCGCCAGGTGCTTGATCATGCGGCGAAGATTAGTCGTCCGTGATCGCCTGGTTCGTCAACGCGCGGAAGCGCTCGTAGACGTCCTTGTCCCCGGCGACCCTGATGCCATCGTCGTCACGCCGGCGCCAGAGCCAGGCGTCGAGGTCTGCCGCAGGGCCCTCGATGACGACGTCCGGCTCGGTCCCGGACGGGATCTCCCCGGCGGGGACGACGCTGAGGTCGGGCTCGTCCTCGAGCCGGTCGCCGTCGGGGCGCGTGCCGGAGACGACGCCGAGCTGGACCCAGGTCTGGGTGTCGGTGTCGACGGCGTCGACGCGCACGTAGTGGTCGCTGCCGGTGAAGGTCGCCCAGTCGGGCTTGCCGCCGTAGAACACGTCGAGGAGCTCGTCGATCCCGTCCGCGGCGAGCGCGGGGTCGAGCGGTGTCACCGCGCCCGCGGTGAGCTCGGCGTCGAGGCGGTGGATGAGGATCTCGTGGGCCTGCCTGCGGTAGGTGGAGGCGGCGGTGTTGTCCTGAGACCAGGACCAGGTGGGCTCCTCGGGGCCGGTCTGCTCGAGGGTCTTGATGAATCGGGCGTTGAGCTCGTCGAAACGGGCGAGCAGGTCCTGGTAGCTCGCGTCCTCGGGGCGCTCGAGCTCGGTATAGGTCTCTTCGGTCGGCGCCGCGGGACGGCTCTCCAGGACGTACGTCCAGAAGTGCTGCACCTCGGCGGCGACGTGCCACAGCAGGTCGGCGGCGGTCCACTCCGGGGCGGTCGGGACCGGGGCCGCGGGGTCGGTGTCTGCCAGCACGGCACGGAAACGCGCCGACTCCGACCGGATGTGGTCGAGGTAGGCGGTGGGGGTGAGACGAGTCATGGAGGGAACCTTAAGTGGCGGCGCCGACACATTTCCTCTGGGTTTCTCCTTCAGCCGTCTCAGGGGCCGAACACGCTTTGCGAGATGCATGCAGAGTGACGTATGTTCATGCACATGACGAAGAAGCGCGTCGCCGTAGCCGGTGCCAGTGGATATGCCGGAGGTGAGCTGCTCAGGCTGCTGTTGTCCCACCCCGAGGTGGAGATCGGCGCGCTGACCGCCGCCTCCAGCGCGGGCAAGACCCTGGGGAGCCTCCAGCCCCACCTGCTCCCGCTGGCCGACCGCGTGCTGGAGCCCACCAACGCCGAGACCCTGGCCGGTCACGATGTCGTCTTCCTGGCGCTGCCGCACGGGGAGTCCGGACCGATCGCCGCCGGCCTTCCCGACGACGTGGTCGTGATCGACTGCGGCGCCGACTACCGGCTCGCCGATGCCGAGACGTGGACCAAGTTCTACGGCACCGACCACGCCGGCACCTGGCCCTACGGGCTGCCCGAGCTGCGCGGACAGCGGGAGAGCCTGACCGGCGCCCACCGGATCGCCGTGCCCGGCTGCTTCCCGACCGTCTCCACCCTCGCCCTCGCCCCGGCCGTCGAGGCCGGCATCGTCGAGCCCGAGGTCGTCGTGGTCGCCGCCACCGGCGCCAGCGGCGCGGGGAAGTCGTCCAAGCCGCACCTGATCGGCGCCGAGGTGATGGGCAACGTGAGCGCCTACGGCGTCGGTGGCGTCCACCGCCACACCCCCGAGATCGTCCAGAACCTCTCCGCGCTGGTCGACGGCGAGGTGTCGGTCTCCTTCACCCCGGTGCTGGTGCCGATGCCCCGCGGCATCCTCGCGACCTGCTCGGCCAAGCTCGCCGACGGCGTGACCGCGGCCGATGCCCGCGCCGTCTACGAGAAGGCCTACGGCGAGGAGCCCTTCGTCCACCTGCTCCCCGAGGGCCAGTGGCCCCAGACCCAGGCCGTGCTCGGCTCGAACGCCGTCCTCCTGCAGGTGACCGTCGACGAGGCCGCCGGGCGACTGGTCGTCGTCGGCGCGGAGGACAACCTCGCCAAGGGCACCGCCGGGGGAGCGATCCAGTGCATGAACCTCGCGCTCGGTCTCGACGAGACCGCTGGCCTGTCGACCGTAGGGGTGGCCCCGTGATCGACCTGGAGACCGTCTCGCACGAGCCCGGCCGCCCTGACCCCGCCAAGGCCCGCACCCTGGCCGGCGCGCTGCCGTGGCTGAAGGAGTACCACGGCAAGATCGTCGTGGTGAAGTACGGCGGCAACGCCATGACCGACGACAAGCTCAAGCGCGCCTTCGCCGAGGACGTCGCCTTCATGCGCTTCGCCGGCTTCAAGCCGGTCGTCGTGCACGGCGGCGGCCCGCAGATCTCGAGCATGCTCGACCGGCTCGGCATCGAGTCGGAGTTCCGCGGCGGGCTGCGGGTGACCACCCCCGAGGCCATGGACGTCGTCCGGATGGTCCTGGTCGGCCAGGTGCAGCGTGAGCTCGTCGGGCTGATCAACGAGCACGGCCCCCTGGCCGTCGGCCTCTCCGGCGAGGACGCCGGGCTCTTCACCGCCGAACCGGCCAGCACCGTCGTCGACGGCGAGGAGATCGACCTCGGCCAGGTCGGCGAGGTCGTCGACGTACTGCCCGCAGCTGTCCTCGACATCATCGAGGCCGGCCGGATCCCGGTCGTCTCCAGCGTCGCCCCGGACGCCGACGGCGTGATCTACAACGTCAACGCCGACCGCGCCGCCTCGGCCCTGGCGATCGCGCTGCAGGCCGAGAAGCTGCTCGTCCTGACCGACGTCGAGGGCCTCTACCTCGACTGGCCCGACCCCGAGGAGGTCATCGGCGAGATCAGCCCCGAGGCCCTCGAAGGCATCCTTCCCGATCTCGCCAGCGGGATGATCCCGAAGATGAGCGCCTGCCTCGAGGCGGTCAAGGGCGGCGTCAAGCGCGCCACCGTCGTCGACGGCCGCGAGCAGCACGCGGTGCTGCTGGAGCTGTTCACTGCCGAGGGAGTCGGCACCCAGGTGCTCCCCGGCGTCACCACCAAGACCCGCAAGGCAAGGGAGCTGGACCGATGAGCACGACTGTGCCCGATTCTTGGGAGAAGCGCTACGCCGCCTCCCTGATGAACACCTTCGGCGCCCCCAAGCTGGTCCTCACCCGAGGCGAGGGCGCCCACGTGTGGGACGAGAACGGCAAGGAGTACGTCGACCTGCTGGCCGGCATCGCGGTCAACGCCCTGGGCCATGCCCACCCGGCGCTGGTCTCCGCGGTGACCGCCCAGATGCAGTCGCTCGGCCACGTGTCCAACTTCTTCACCTCCCACCCGCAGGTCGAGCTGGCCGAGGCCCTGCTCGCGCGAGTTCCCGGCGGAGAGACCGGTCGGGTGTTCTTCACCAACTCGGGCACCGAGGCCAACGAGGCCGGCTTCAAGCTGACCCGGCGCACCGGCCGCACGCACATCGTGGCCGCCCAGGGCGCTTTTCACGGCCGCTCGATGGGTGCGCTGGCGCTGACCGCCAAGGAGGCCTACCGGGCGCCGTTCGAGCCGCTCCCGGGCGAGGTCACCTTCGTCCCCTACGGCGACGCCTCCGCGTTGGCCGCGGCGGTGACCGACGAGACCGCGGCGATCATCCTCGAGCCGATCCAGGGCGAGGCCGGCGTCATCGTGCCGCCCGCCGACTACCTGGCGGCAGCCCGGGCCGTGGCTGACGAGCACGGCGCGCTGCTGTGGCTCGACGAGGTGCAGTCGGGTCTCGGTCGCACCGGCCGCTGGTTCGCCCACGAGACCTCGGGCGTCACCGCCGACATCGTGACGCTGGCCAAGGGCCTCGGCGGCGGCTTCCCGATCGGCGCCTGCATCGGCCTGGGCCGGGCCGCCACGCTCTTCGAGCCCGGCAACCACGGCACCACCTTCGGTGGCAACCCGGTCGCCTGTGCCGCCGGTCTCGCCGTGATCGAGACGATCGAGTCCGAGGGCCTCCTCGAGCACGTGACCGTGCTCGGCCAGAAGCTGCGCGACGGTCTCGCCGCGGACCCGCGGGTCACCAGGGCCGACGGTGAGGGCCTGTTCATCGGCGTGGTTCTCGCCGGCATCGACTCGGCCGCCGTCGCGGCGGCCGCGCTCGAGGCCGGCTTCATCCTCAACAACGCCACGCCCGAGCGGATCCGGATCGTCCCGCCGCTCGTCCTCACCGAGGACGACGCCGAGGCGCTGCTGGCCGCGTGGCCCGCCATCCTGGACCAGGCGGAGGGCACGAAGTGACCAGACACTTCCTCCGCGACGACGACCTCACCCCGGCCGAGCAGGCCGAGGTGCTCGCGCTCGCGGCGTCGATGAAGCAGGAGCCGTACGCCGCCAAGCCGCTCGCGGGTCCGGTGACCGTGGCCACGATCTACGACAAGCCGACGCTGCGAACCCAGGCGTCGTTCTCCTCCGGCATCGCCGAGCTCGGCGGCCACTCGATGCTCGTCGACGGCCGCCTGGCCGGGATCGGCGAGCGGGAGTCGGTCGCCGACGTCGCCCGGGTGCTCGGCCGGCAGGCGGGCGAGATCGTGTGGCGTACGTTCGCGCAGACCGACCTCGAGCAGATGGCCGCCCACTCCGGCGTCCCGGTCGTCAACGCGCTCACCGACGAGTTCCACCCCTGCCAGCTGCTCGCCGACCTGCAGACCCTGCAGGAGCACAAGGGATCCCTCGCCGGCGTGACCGCGGCCTTCCTCGGCGATGCCGCCTGCAACATGGGCAACTCCTGGGCGCTGGCCGGCGCCACCGCCGGGATGCACGTCCGGTTCGGTGCGCCCGAGGGCTACGCCCCCGACGCGGACGTGCTGGTCCGGGCCAAGGAGATCGCCGAGGAGACCGGCGGCTCGGTCACGGTGACCTCGGATCCCGTCGCGGCGGCGGCCGGGGCCGACGTACTCATCACCGACACCTGGGTCTCGATGGGCAAGGAGAGCGAGGCGGCCGCCCGGGTCGCGGTGTTCTCGCCCTACGCACTCACCACCGAGCTGCTCGGCCACGCCGCCCCCGACGCGGTCGTGCTCCACTGCCTGCCGGCCTACCGCGGCAAGGAGATCGAGGCCGAGGTGCTCGACGGCCCGCGGAGCCTGGTGTGGGACGAGGCCGAGAACCGCCGCCACGCGCAGAAGGCGATCCTGGCCTTCTTGTGGGAGCGACGATGACCACCAACGAGACCCACCGGCCGGCGACCAAGGGCGCCCGGCAGTCCTTGATCGTCGACATCATCTGGAGCCGGGAGATCCGGTCGCAGACCGAGCTCTCCGAGGCGCTGCTGGCCCACGGGGTCAACGTCACCCAGGCGACGCTCTCGCGTGACCTGGACGAGCTCGACGCGGTGAAGGTGCGGGCGCCATCCGGTGCGCTGGTCTACGCCGTCCCCGGGGAGGGCGGTGACCGCACCGCGGTGGCCCCGGGGGAGTCGGCCAGCGGACGCAGCAAGCTCGGCCGACTCGCCCGAGAGCTGTTGGTGAGCGCCGACGGGAGTGCGAACCTGGTGGTGCTGCGTACTCCTGCGGGCGGAGCCCAGTACTTCGCCTCCGCGATCGACCGGGCCGAGTATCCCGACATCCTCGGCACCATCGCCGGCGACGACACCGTGCTCGTCATCGGCCGCGAGCCCAAGGGCGGAGCGGCGCTCGTCGAGCGGTTCCTCAGCCTCGCCGGCAAGACCACAGACATTCCGTAAGTTTCAGAGCAAGGAGCAACATCTCGTGAGCAAGGTCCTGACCTCCCTTCCCAAGGGTGAGCGCGTCGGCATCGCCTTCTCCGGAGGTCTCGACACCTCCGTGGCGGTCGCCTGGATGCGCGACAAGGGCGCGGTCCCGTGCACCTACACCGCCGACATCGGGCAGTACGACGAGCCCGACATCTCCGGCGTCCCGGACCGCGCGATGGCCTACGGCGCCGAGATCGCCCGCGCCATCGACATCAAGCCGCAGCTCGTCGAGGAGGGCCTGGCCGCGCTCGCCTGCGGTGCCTTCCACATCCGCTCGGGTGGCCGTGCCTACTTCAACACCACGCCTCTGGGGCGCGCGGTGACCGGCACCATGCTGGTGCGGGCCATGCACGCCGACAACGTCAACATCTGGGGCGACGGGTCGACCTTCAAGGGCAACGACATCGAGCGGTTCTACCGCTATGGCCTGATGGCCAACCCCGAGCTGCGCATCTACAAGCCATGGCTCGACGCCGACTTCGTCCACGAGCTCGGTGGCCGCCACGAGATGTCGGAGTGGCTGGCCGCCCACGACCTGCCCTACCGCGACTCCACCGAGAAGGCCTACTCCACCGACGCCAACATCTGGGGCGCCACCCACGAGGCCAAGACGCTCGAGCACCTGGACGTCTCCCTGGAGACCGTCGAGCCGATCATGGGCGTGAAGTTCTGGGATCCCTCGGTCGCCATCGAGACCGAGGACGTCTCGATCAGCTTCGTCGAGGGCCGCCCGGTCGCGATCAACGGCAAGACCTACTCCGACCCTGTCGCGCTGGTCTACGAGGCCAACGCGATCGGCGGTCGCCACGGCCTGGGCATGTCGGACCAGATCGAGAACCGAATCATCGAGGCCAAGTCCCGCGGCATCTACGAGGCACCGGGCATGGCGCTGCTGTGGGCGGCCTACGAGCGGCTGCTCAACGCGGTGCACAACGAGGACACCATGTCCAACTACTACAACGAGGGTCGCAAGCTCGGCCGGCTGCTCTACGAGGGCCGCTGGCTCGACCCGCAGGCCCTGATGCTGCGCGAGTCGATCCAGCGCTGGATCGCCTCCCTGGTCTCCGGCACGGTCACCCTGCGACTGCGCCGGGGCGAGGACTACACGATCCTCAACACCGAGGGCTCGCACTTCTCCTACCACCCCGAGAAGCTCTCCATGGAGCGCGTCGAGAACGCCGCCTTCGGCCCCGTCGACCGCATCGGCCAGCTGACCATGCGCAACCTCGACATCGCCGACTCGCGCTCCAAGCTGGAGATCTACGCCGGGCATCCTCTGGACCAAGGCACGGTCCTGGTGGAGAACGGCACCCTCTTCGGCGAGCTGCCCGCCGGCGGCTTCGACCGCATCGCCGCCACCGACGGCAAGCCCATCCCGGCCGCACTTCCGGTCGAGGGGACCGTCCTCGACGACACCATCCTCGACGAGGCCGCGCTGGAGGCGGGCAACGACTGATGTCGAACACACCTGCCAACACCACCAACGAGGGCAAGCTCTGGGGAGGCCGGTTCGCCGGGGGTCCGTCGCCGGAGCTGGAGGCGCTGTCGCGCTCGACCCAGTTCGACTGGCGGCTGGCGCTCTACGACATCGCCGGCTCGCACGCCCATGCCAAGGCGCTCGGGGCGGCGGGGCTGCTCACCGGGGACGAGGAGAACGAGATCCACCGGGGTCTGGACGTGCTCGCCGACCGGTTCACCGCCGGACGGCTGCTCCCGGCCTCGTCCGACGAGGACGTGCACGGTGCGCTGGAGCGGCTGCTCATCGAGGAGATCGGTCCCGACGTCGGTGGCAAGCTGCGCGCCGGGCGCTCGCGCAACGACCAGATCGCGACCCTCTTCCGCAGCTATCTGCTCGACCACGAGCGGGTGCTGCGTGGGCTCGTCCTCGATCTCATCGACGCGCTCGCCGCGCAGGCCGATGAGAACATGGGTGCGATCATGCCGGGACGTACGCATCTCCAGCATGCCCAGCCGGTGCTGCTCTCCCATCACCTGATGGCCCACGCCTGGTCGCTGCTGCGCGACGTCGACCGGCTCAACGACTGGCAGGCGCGGGTCGTGTGCGACTCGCCCTACGGGTCCGGGGCGCTCGCCGGACAGTCGCTCGGGCTCGACCCCGAGCTGGTGGCCAGCGAGCTCGGCTTCACCGGGTCGAGCGCCAACTCGATCGACGGCACCGCCTCACGCGACTTTGTCGCCGAGTTCGCCTACGTGTGCGCCCAGATCGGCGTCGACATCAGCCGGATCGCCGAGGAGATCATCCTGTGGGCGACCAAGGAGTTCGACTTCGTCACGCTGCACGACTCCTGGTCGACGGGTTCGAGCATCATGCCGCAGAAGAAGAACCCCGACATCTCCGAGCTCGCCCGGGGCAAGGCCGGACGCCTCGTCGGCAACCTGACCGGGCTGCTGACGACGCTGAAGGCGCTGCCGCTGGCGTACAACCGTGACCTGCAGGAGGACAAGGAGCCGGTCTTCGACTCCCTCGACACCCTGGAGGTGCTGCTCCCGGCCTTCACCGGCCAGGTCGCGACGCTGGTCTACAACACCGACCGGATGGCCGAGCTCGCTCCCCAGGGTTTCTCGCTGGCCACCGACATCGCCGAGTGGCTGGTGCGGCAGGGCACCCCGTTCCGGATCGCCCACGAGCTCGCCGGCGCCTGCGTCCAGGCGGCGGAGAAGCGGGGCGTGGAGCTGGACGCGCTCACCGACGAGGAGTTCGCCACGATCTCGCCGGCGCTCACCCCCGACGTACGCCTGGTGCTGACCATCGAGGGATCGGTCGCATCCCGCGACGGCCGGGGTGGCACGGCCCCTGACCGGGTCGCCGAGCAGCTCGCCGAGCTCCGGTCCAAGGCAGCCGGGTTCCGTCCGTCCTAGTGCACCTCACCGACCTGCTGCACCAGCGCCCCGAGGTGACCGCTCCGCGGCTCCTCGGGGCGACGCTGTCGTTCGACGGGGTGAAGGTGCGTCTCACCGAGGTGGAGGCGTACGCGGCCGACGACCCCGGGTCGCACGCCTTTCGCGGCGAGACGAACCGCAACCGGGTGATGTTCGGCCCGCCGGGACGGCTCTACGTCTACTTCACCTACGGGATGCACTACTGCGCCAACCTGGTCTGCCACCCGGACGGCGAGCCCGGCGGGATCCTGCTTCGCGCGGGAGAGGTGATCGACGGGATCGAGGTGGCCCGGGAACGACGCGGAGCGGTACGCGACGTCGATCTCGCCCGGGGCCCGGCCCGGCTCGCCTCGGCGCTCGGGATCGACCTCACCATGAACGGGACGTCCGACTTCGAGCTGGACCTGGCACCGGGCGAGGCGTGGGCGGGGATCGAGGTGGCCGCCGGACCGCGGGTCGGACTGCGTCTCGCGCCGGAGCGTCCGTGGCGCTTCTGGGTCGCCGGTGACCCGACGGTCTCGCGCTACCGGCCGGCGAAGGCACTCTGAGAGGCCGACCGACGGGCCGATGACCGTCCACAGGCCCGGTTCGGGCCGAGGTTCTCCACAGGCCACGCAGACCCGGGCGGAACTGTCGGTGCTCCCGACCAGGCTGGTGCTCGGAGGTGATCGAGATGACGGTCGCAAGGGTAGAGAAGGAGCCATCACCGGACGATGGTGAGCGGATGGGGCCGGCCGGCGGGCTGGCGACGGTCAACGAGGTGCGGCTGATCGGCCGACTGTCGCTGGCCGCCGAGGAGAGGGAGCTGCCGAGCGGCGACCAGCTCACCGCCTTCAGGGTGGTGGTCAACAGGCCACGCGACAAACGCCGGGGGAGCCGGGTGCAGATCGACGCGCTCGAGTGTCACACCTGGGTCGCCCGGGTCCGGCGAGCGGCGGTGACCTGGCAGGTCGGCGACGTGATCGAGGTCAACGGCTCCCTGCGCCGCCGGTTCTTCAAGACCGGTGGACGCCTGCAGTCGATGACCGAGGTCGAGGTGCTGACCGCCAGGCGGGTGAGTCGTGCCGCCGCGGCGACCAGACAGGCGAGCTAGTGCCGCGACTTCTCCAGCCGTGCCGCATCGAGAAGCCGGATCAGCACGCCGGGGTGCGGCTTGGGCTGGAAGGAGGTCGCCTTCTCCGGGAGCAGCTGACCGATCGACGCGGAGGAGAGGATGGTGTCGAAGGTGGGCGCCGCCAGCAGCACCGCGACGTCGCGGCCCGGGCGGGCCCGCTTCAGCACGGCATCCACCTGGTGCGCGTGCAGCACCCGCGACGGCTGTCGGCGCAGCTCCGGGAGGACTCGGTCGTGCAGATAGCCGACATCGCCGGTGATCGGACTCCGGGAGGTGTCCACGTCGATCGTGGCCCAGCCCCGGCCGTCGCTGACCACGATCACCCCAGGCCCCAGCCTGCCCAGCGTTGCGTCGCGGCCACCCGCGGTCCACGCTGCGCCGACGGCCTCGGCCGCGGCCCGTAGGTCGCGCAGGTTCACGCCGGCGAGCACCCGGTGGATCGCTCCGAGCTGCAACGGCGTGTCGTCCTGGTCGATGAGCATCGCCAGACCGAAGTCCGTCGCGGCAGAGTCGCCCGGCTCTGCGACCCCCTGGAGCTCAGCGTAGGCCGCGTAGCGGTGGTGCCCGTCGGCGATCAGCGCCTGCTGGCTCGCCCAGGCCGCGCGCAGCTGCCCGATCAGCGCCTCGTCGGTGATCGCCCAGACCCGATGGTGCTGACCGCCGTGGTCGTCGTACTGCTCCTCGGGAGGGCTGGCCTGCACCCGGTCCAGCAGCGCAGCGACGCCCTCGGGCGCGTGGTAGGTGAGCAGGATCGGGGCCGGGTGCACTCGCATCTGCCGCATCCGGGATGCCAGTTGCTCAGCCTGCGCGGTGCGTACGCCCTCGTGGGGGAGCACAGCGGCCTCACCGGGCTCGTCGGTGCGGTGCGACACGTCGAGGATCCCGACGACGCCACGCACGGTGATCCCGGCCGCGGTGTACTCGTGCAGGTAGAGCGCGAGGTCGCGATGCTCGCGCAGGTCGCCACGTGCCAGCCACGAGCTGATCCGTGAGGCGACGCCGCGATAGGGGCGTGAGTAGAGCCGCGCCGAGGTCGGGTCACCGATCCGGGACGGCGCCAGCGAGAGCGCTCGAAAAGGCTCCAGGCGCAGCGGACGCCCCAGGTACGGCGCCCTGACCACACCCGTATCGTCCATCCGCACATCGTAGGGTCACACTGGTGCCATTCGCCGAACCCCCGACTCAGAGTAAGGAACTCCGTGTGCTGACCGGCCATCAGTTGAAGGGCTCAGAACGGACGCTCGCCTCCGTCTACGACGTGGCGATGCTCGACCTCGACGGAGTGGTCTACATCGGTGGCGCCGCCGTCCCGCGCGCCCCCGAGGCGCTCGCCGCGGCGCGGGAGGCCGGGCTGCATCTGGCGTTCATCACGAACAACGCCGCCAGGACTCCGGCCAAGGTCGCCGCGAACATCCGCAACCTGGAGATCGAGGCGACCGCCGAGGACGTGGTCACCTCGGCGCAGGCCGCCGCGCATGTCCTCGCCGAGCGGCTCGCCCCGGGGGCGAAGGTGGTCAACCTGGGCGCGGCCGGGCTGCGCGAGCCTCTCGAGGCGGTCGGCCTGGTGCCGGTGGCCGTCGACGAGGACGCCGAGGCGATCGTGACCGGCTACAACCCCGAGCTGCTGTGGAAGGACATCCTGCGCGCGGCGGTCCGGATCAAGGACGGACTCTTCTGGGTCGCCAGCAACACCGACATGACCTTCCCGGCCGCCTATGGCATCGCTCCGGGCCACGGCGTCCTGGTCGACACCCTGCGCCGCTTCTCGGGTGTCGAACCCGTCGTGGCGGGCAAGCCGTCGCGGCCGCTGCTCGAGGAGACCATCCGGCGCACCGAGGCCGAGCGCCCACTGATGGTCGGCGACCGCCTCGACACCGACATCGAGGGCGGCCACAACGCCGGCATCGACACGCTGCTGGTGCTCACCGGCGTGACCGGCCTCGAGGAGCTGGTCGCCGCGGAGCCGCACCGACGGCCGGCCTACATCTCCTCCGACCTGCGCGGGCTGCTGGAGACCCACTCGGCTCCGGACAGCGACGGCACGGTGGCGCGGCTGGGCGGCTGGACGGCGGAGGTACGCGACGGCGAGCTGAGCGTCACCGGCCAGGGGAGCACCGACGACTGGTGGCGGGTTGCCGCGACCAGCGCCTGGGCGCACCTGGACGCCAACGGGGCGGTGGTCACGATCGGCGCACAGGCCGTGCCGCCTCGCCCGGATGCCGACGGCGGGACGGTAGTCTCGGCCTCATGAGCGAGCAGCACTTCGACGAGACTCCGGCCTCGGCCGGGCTGGGTGGCGCCGGCACGGCGCCGCACACCGGTGTCGCGCGCGTCGACGCGGTCCTCGAGTCGCTCGACCGGCTCGACGAGCTGCCGCTGACCGAGCACGTCAGCGTCTTCGAGGCCGCCCACACCGAGCTGCGCCGCGCCCTGGACCCCGACACCGGAGCCCACGACGCGATGGCCCGGATCGCCGCCGCGTCCGGCGACCCGCAGCCGACCGACCAGCCCTGAGAGGCCAGCGCATGCCCCCTCGCCGCCTGCGTCTCGACGCCGAGCTGGTCCGGCGCAAGCTGGCCCGATCCCGCGAGCACGCCAGCGAGCTGATCGCCGCCGGCCGCGTCACGGTCTCCGGGAACCGCGCCACCAAACCGGCCACGGGCGTCACCACCGACGTTGCCATCGTCGTGACCGAGGACCCCGACCGCCCCGACTTCGTCTCCCGCGGCGGCCACAAGCTCGCGGGAGCACTCGCCGCGTTCAAACCGCTGGGGCTCTCGGTCGAGGGCCGTCGCTGTCTCGACGCCGGCGCCTCGACGGGCGGGTTCACCGACGTACTGCTGCGCAACGACGCCAGCCAGGTCGTCGCCGTCGACGTCGGCTACGGCCAGCTCGCCTGGCGGCTCCAGCAGGACGAGCGGGTCGTCGTCCACGACCGCACCAACATCCGCGACCTCTCCCTCGACATCGTCGGCGAACCGGTCGACGTCGTCGTCGGCGACCTCTCCTTCATCTCCCTCGAGCTCGTCCTCGACGCGCTGATCCGGGTCACCGGCCCCGACGGTGACCTGGCGCTGATGGTCAAGCCGCAGTTCGAGGTCGGCAAGGACAGGGTCGGGAAGGGCGGCGTGGTCCGTGACCCGGCGCTGCGGGCCGAAGCCGTCAACGCCGTGGCGGCAGCAGCTGCCAAGCGCGGCTGGGGTGCGCGCGCGGTCACGACCAGCCCGCTGCCGGGCCCGTCGGGCAACGTGGAGTTCTTCCTGTGGCTGCGCCGCGGTGAGGCCACGGTCAGCGAGGCCGAGATCGAGGAAGCCGTGCGCGAGCAGCGCGGCCTGGAGAACCAGGCCGTCCGGGAAGTGTCGGT
The DNA here is from genome assembly GCF_036090055.1 of Nocardioides sp. NBC_00368. NCBI lineage: Bacteria > Bacillati > Actinomycetota > Actinomycetes > Propionibacteriales > Nocardioidaceae > Nocardioides > Nocardioides sp. NBC_00368. Next base: position 1,507,794 of record NZ_CP107970.1, on the reverse strand, counting down.
GCCGTCTGAGAAGGTTGATCCGTGACTGACGCCGATACCCCTGCTGTGGGCCCAGCATCTGAGGACTCAGCCGAGGTTCGGCGCGTCCTCATGCTCATCCACACCGGGCGCGAGGAGGCCCGCGAGGTCGGTCTCGCCTGTGCCAAGTCGCTCGCGGTCCACGGCATCGTGGTGAGGATGCTGGCCACCGAGGCCACCGACCTCGGCATCGACCCGGCCGCCTACGAGCCGAAGCTGGAGCTGGCCGCCGACGAGGACGACGCCAGCAGAGACTGCGAGCTGGCGCTGGTCATCGGTGGTGACGGCACGATCCTGCGCGCCGCCGAGATCGTCCAGCCCCACCGCACCCCGGTGCTCGGGGTCAACCTGGGACACGTCGGGTTCCTCGCGGAGGCGGAGTACGACGACGTCGAGTCGACGATCGAGGCGATCGTGCAGCGCCGCTACACCTCCGAGGACCGGCTTGCGCTCGAGGTCAGCGTCTTCGAGGACGGTCAGAAGGTTTTCCGTACGTTCGCGGTCAACGAGGCCAGCGTCGAGAAGGCCTCCCGCGAGCGGATGCTCGAGGTCGTCGTCGAGATCGACGGCCGGCCGCTGTCGAGGTGGGGCTGTGACGGCGTCGTCTGCGCGACCCCGACCGGCTCGACGGCCTACAACTTCTCCGCCGGGGGCCCGGTCGTGTGGCCCGGGGTCGAGGCTCTGCTGCTGACTCCGATCAGCGCCCACGCGCTGTTCGCCCGGCCGATGGTGGTCGCGCCGACCTCGGTCCTGGCCGTCGAGGTGATCACCCGGGCCGACGGTGCCGGGGTGCTGTGGTGCGACGGCCGGCGCTCCTATGACCTGGGCCCGGGCGCCCGGATCGAGGTCACCCGGGGGGTGGAGCCTGTCAGACTCGTCCGCCTGCACCAGGCCCCGTTCACGGATCGTCTGGTGCGGAAGTTCGGACTGTCTGTGGAGGGATGGCGAGGCGCCGCGGAACGGCGTCCGTTCAGGATGAACGGAGGCGAGCATGCTTGAGGAGATCAGGATCTCCGGACTCGGGATCATCGAGTCCTCGACCCTGGAGCTCGGACCAGGACTGACCGTGGTGACCGGTGAGACCGGCGCGGGCAAGACGATGATCGTGACCGCGCTGGGGCTGCTGCTCGGTGGTCGCGGCGACGCCGGCTCCGTCCGCAAGGGCAAGAAGGCGGCCCGGGTCGAAGGCGTCATCGACGCCCGGTCGCTTCCGGCCGTCGTCGACGCGACCGAGGAGGCCGGAGGAGAGGTGGAGGAGGGCCGCGTCCTCGTCGCCCGCACCGTGGCCGCCGAAGGGCGCGCGCGGGCCTACGTCGGGGGAGCGACCGTCCCGGTCGCCACCCTGGGCTCGGTGACCTCCCCGCTCGTCGCCGTCCACGGCCAGTCCGACCAGCACCGGCTGCTGCAGCCACGCGCCCAGCGCGACTCGCTCGACCGCTTCGGCGGCGAGCCCGTCGCCAAGCTCCTCGCCGCCTACGCCGACCTCCACAGCCAGCTCCACAAGGTCGAGCGCGAGCTCGACGAGGTCACCACCCACGCCCGCGAGCGGGCGCAGGAGGCCGACCTGCTCCGCTTCGGCCTCGGTGAGGTCGAAGCGGTCACGCCCGAGCCCGGCGAGGACGTGACCCTCGCCCAGGAGGAGGAGCGGCTCGGCTACGCCGACACGCTGCGCACCGCCGCGGAGCAGGCCCGGGAGGCGCTCTCCTCCGAGGTCGACGCCCCCGATGCGCTGGGCGCGATCTCGGCCGCGCGCCAGGCGCTCGACGGCGTGCGCGACCACGACCCCGAGGCCGCGTCGCTGGCCGACCGCCTCGCCGAGGTCTCCTACCTGCTCTCCGACCTGGCCGCCGACGTCGCCTCCTACGCGACCGCGATCGAGACCGACCCGGCCCGGCTGTCGGTGGTCTCCGAGCGTCGCGCCGCCCTGACCGCGCTGACCCGGAAGTACGGCGAGACCATCGACGAGGTGCTCGCCTGGGCCGAGACCGGCGCCAAGCGCCTGCTCGAGCTCGACTCCGACGACGACCGCATCGAGGAGCTCCGCGGCGAGCGTACGCGGCTGCGAGCCGCCCTCGCCGAGGCCGGCCTCGCGCTGTCGGCCGCCCGCGCCGACGCCGCCGGCGCCCTCGCCAAGGCGGTCAGCGACGAGCTCACCGGACTGGCCATGCCACACGCGCGACTGGTGGTCGACGTACGGCAGAAGGAGAGCGACGCCCCCGCCTCCGAGGACGAGCCGCACGCGCCGCTGAAGGTCGGATCCGGGAAGGCACAGCGGTGGCTGCGCTACGGCTCCAACGGCCTCGACGAGGTCGAGCTGCTGCTGGCGGCCAACACCGGCTCCGAGCCCCGCCCGCTCCACAAGGGCGCCTCCGGCGGTGAGCTCTCCCGGGTGATGCTGGCGATCGAGGTGGTGCTGGCCGCCACCAGCCCGGTCCCGACCTTCGTCTTCGACGAGGTCGACGCCGGTGTCGGTGGCACCGCGGCGGTCGAGATCGGCCGTCGCCTCGCCCACCTGGCCCGCACCGCGCAGGTCCTGGTGGTCACCCACCTGCCGCAGGTCGCCGCCTTCGCCGATCACCACGTGGCCGTCGAGAAGACCAGCGACGGGGTGGTCACCAGCTCCGGCCTCACCGTCCTCGACGACGAGTCCCGCGAGCGCGAGCTCTCCCGGATGCTGGCCGGGCTGACCGCCTCCGACACCGCCATCGCGCACGCTCGCGAGCTCCTCGAGGTGGCCCGCTCCGCGAAGGCCTGACCCGCCGAGACCTCAGTTCTGGCGGCCGAGTCTGCAGTTGTGGCGAACGACACACGCCACAACTGCAGATTCGGCCATCAAACGTACGCATTCGGCCGCCACAACGACCGACTCGCCGGATGAGAGATCCGGGGCCCTGCCTCGGTGCCGGGGGAGGATTGGCGGGACATGAGACTGCCTACTCGCCAGATTCCTTCCGTACTTCCGGGCATCCGCGGCACCCTCCGCTCGGGACGGCCGACCAGGGCACTGATCCCGCGGCTCAAAGAGGGTGACATCGCGGTCATCGACCATGTCGATCTCGATCGGAGCACCGCCCTGGCGATCGCCGCCAAGGGCGTGATCGCCGTCGTCAACGCCCAGCCGATGGTGTCGGGGCGCTACCCCAACCGGGGCCCGCAGACGCTGGCTGATGCCGGGATCGAGCTGATCGACAAGATCGGCGAGGCGGGCCTGGAGAAGCTCCTCGACGGGCGCAAGGCCCGGATCCTCGACGGCGAGATCTTCGACGGCGAGCAGCTGCTGACCGCCGGACGGGCGCTCGACCAGGAGGCGCTGAACAACGACCTCGAGGACGCGAAGCGGGGCCTGAGCTCCCATCTGGAGCTCTTCACCCACAACAGCAGCGAGCTGCTCAAGCGCGAGGAGGAGGTGCTGCTGCACGGCAACGGCGTGCCTCCTCTCGACACGCCGCTGGCCGGCCGACCCGTCGTCGTGGTCGCCGACCACCCCGACCTGGACCGTCTCCTGGGCGACCTCAAGGGCTTCCTGCGCGAGCAGCGGCCGGCGATCATCGCGGTGGGTCCCGCGGCGAAGAGGCTGACCAAGAAGCAGGTACGCCACGCCGTGCTCGTCCTGGGCCCGGACACCGACACCTACCCCGAACCGAAGGTGCTCACCAGCGCCGCGGAGGTCGTGCTCGCGCCGGGTGGCTCCGCGAGCGAGAGCGCGGCCGAGCTCCTCGACCGGGTCGGGGTGCAGCCGAAGCGGTTCGAGTCGTCCCTCGCTCCCGAGGACGCGGCCCTGCTGGTCGCCTACACGCAGCATCCCTCGCTGGTGGTCGGCGCCGGGCTGAGCACCACGCTGACCGACTTCCTCGAGGACCAGCGCCCGGGCCTGGCCGGCACCTACCTGACCCGGCTCGCGCTCGGCCCGACGCTGATCGACGCCTCCGTCGTTCCGGCGGTGCGGCGCAGGGAGCCCCGAAGCCGGCGGCTGGTCCTGCCGGTTCTCGCGGCGGTGACGGCGCTGGCGATCGGCGTACCCGCCGGCATCTGGGCCGCCGACCACGACCTGACCGAGATCGGCACCGGCCTCGGGGCCGGTTTCGGGAGCAGCGCGGGGGAGGGCGCCGCCGCGAGCACCACCTCCGGCCGGAGCGAGGCGAAGACCGGAGACGACCCGCAGACCGCCGAGGAGCGGTTCGTCGCCGAGGCGGGTGACGAGCTCTTGCCCGGCAAGCTCACCGGGCAGAGGGTCGCGGTCCTCGCCCTCCCCGGAGCGGACCCGAAGACGGTCGACGCGCTCACCGGCAGCATCAAGACGGCCGGCGGCCAGACGACGGGGGTGCTCGACGTACGACCGAATCTGCTGGACCCGGACCGCAAGCAGTATGTCGACAGCCTGGCCACGCAGCTGGTCAAGCAGCTCGGCCGGGGCGACGCGGGCCAGGCGACCTACCAGCGGATGGGGCAGGTCGTCGGAGAGACCTACGCCGGCACGAAGCCGCCCTCGGAGTTCGACCAGCCCGCCAAGACCGCGGCTGTGGCGTTGCTCACCGGTGACCTGGTCACGGCCCGCGGACGACCGACCGGGCCGGCCGATCTCGTCCTGGTCGTCCTCGGCGAGGACAGCCGGGACACGACCGCCGTCGAAGGTCTCGTCGAGGGGCTCGGCGCCACCACGAAAGGCCTGGTCGTGGGCGGAACCACCGACTCCGAGGACCTGAAGACGCTCCGCGCCAACGACTGGCCGGGCTGGTTCGCGTCGGTCGACGGTGTCGAGACGGTCACCGGTCAGATCGCCGCGCCGCTCGTGCTGGCGCGACAGCGGAGTCAACAAGGTGGCGATTTCGGTGCGTCAGGTTTCGGTGGCCTGCTGAAGCGTTGATAGGATCGAGGTCCATGAAGTCGGCGAGCTTGACCAAGCACATTTTTGTCACTGGGGGCGTCGCCTCCTCATTGGGAAAGGGCCTGACGGCATCGTCCCTCGGCCGTCTTCTCCGTTCGCGTGGTCTGAGCGTGACCATGCAGAAGCTGGACCCGTACCTCAACGTGGACCCCGGCACGATGAACCCGTTCCAGCACGGTGAGGTCTTCGTGACCAACGACGGTGCCGAGACGGACCTCGACATCGGCCACTACGAGCGGTTCCTCGACACCGACCTGGTCGGCCACGCCAACGTGACCACCGGGCAGGTCTACTCCAACGTGATCGCCAAGGAGCGCCGCGGCGACTACCTCGGCGAGACCGTCCAGGTAATCCCGCACATCACCGACGAGATCTCCGAGCGGGTCCTGGCCATGCACGGCCCCGAGGTCGACGTGGTGATCACCGAGATCGGCGGCACCGTCGGCGACATCGAGTCGCTGCCGTTCCTCGAGGCCGCCCGCCAGGTGCGCCAGCGCCTCGGCCGCGACAACGTCTTCTTCGTCCACGTCTCTCTGGTGCCCTACATCGGCCCGTCCAAGGAGCTCAAGACCAAGCCGACGCAGCACTCGGTGATGGCGCTGCGCCAGATCGGCATCCAGCCCGACGCCATCGTGTGCCGCGCCGACCGCGAGCTGCCCGAGGGCATCAAGCGGAAGATCGCGCTGATGTGCGACGTGGACGAGGACGCGGTGGTGACCGCCGCCGACGCCCCGAGCATCTACGACATCCCGAAGGTGCTCCACCGCGAGGGCCTCGACGCCTATGTCGTGCGCAAGCTCGACCTGCCCTTCCGTGACGTCGACTGGGCGCTGTGGGAGGACTTGCTCCGCCGGGTGCACCACCCCAAGGAGGAGCTCACCATCGGCCTGGTCGGGAAGTACATCGATCTTCCCGACGCCTACCTGAGCGTCGGCGAGGCGCTGCGCGCCGGCGGCTTCGCCAACGAGGCCAAGGTCCACATCCGCTGGATCCCGTCCGACGAGTGCGAGACCCCCGAGGGTGCCGCCAAGAACCTCCACGATGTCGATGCCGTCTGCGTCCCCGGTGGCTTCGGCATCCGGGGCCTGGAGGGCAAGCTCGGCGCGCTGACCTACACCCGAACCCATCAGATCCCCACGCTGGGCCTGTGCCTGGGCCTGCAGTGCATGGTCATCGAGTACGCCCGCAACGTGCTCGGCCTGGAGAAGGCCGACTCCACGGAGTTCGACGCGGAGACCCCCGAGCCCGTCATCGCGACGATGGAGGAGCAGAAGGCGTACGTCGAGGGCGCCGGTGACCTGGGCGGCACCATGCGCCTGGGGCTCTACCCCGCCGAGCTCAAGAAGGGCTCGATCGCGGCCGAGGTCTACGGCGCGACCTCCATCGAGGAGCGCCACCGCCACCGTTACGAGGTCAACAACGCCTACCGTGACCAGCTCGAGGACGCCGGCCTGGTCTTCTCCGGGCTCTCGCCCGACAACCAGCTCGTCGAGTTCGTCGAGCTGCCCCGCGACGTACACCCCTACTACGTCTCCACCCAGGCCCACCCCGAGCTCCGCTCGCGGCCGACCCGCCCGCACCCGCTGTTCGCCGGGCTGGTGAAGGCGGCCCTCGACCGGCAGAAGGAGCAGCGGTTCCCGATCGACGAGACCAACCTGCGCCGCGAGGTCAGCGAGGTCGAGCTGCCTGAGCCCGCCGAGGCCTGAGCAGCTGACGTGACGAGCCCCCTGGGGCCGGCTGGTGCCGGGCCCAGGGGGCTCGCGTCTGTGTGCGCTACTCGCGTACCTCGCCGGTCGGCTTCACCTCGCCGCGCCAGGCACCGGTCTCGGTGCCGCGGTGCTCGATGAAGTCCTTGAACCGCTCGAGGTCGCCCTTCGCCCTCATGTCGACGATCTTGAGGACGTCACCGGTCTTCTCGACCGCGCCCTCGGGCTCGTACTCGAGGTGCAGCGTCACCTTGGTCGACTTGTTCATCGGGTCCTCGGTGAACGAGACGGTGCCCTTGTTCGTGGCGCCCTCGATGGCACGCCAGGTGATCCGATCGTCCGGAACCTGGTCGACGATCTCGGCGTCCCACTCACGGGTGACGCCGCCGATCTCGGCCTTCCAGTGCAGGTGCTTGTCGTCGAGCTGACGGACCGACTCGACACCCTCCATGAACTGGGGGAACGACTCGAACTGGGTCCACTGGTCATACGCGGTGCTGATCGGAACCCCGACCTGGACGCTCTTCTCGATGGTGCTCATGTCCTCGCGTCTCCTCTCGATTGCGTACGACACTGGGGGTACCCGGCGGCTTCCCGGGCCATACCTTCTCGACCCGGAGCGATCTCACAGAGCGCGAGCCGTGACCTGCCGCGAGTGCACGTCGGCGAGGCGGATGACCGTCTGCCGTACGAACGGCACGAGCGTGTCTCCCTCGCAGGCGGCCCGTGCGGCCTCGGCGACGTCCTCACCCGCCTGAGCGGGGTAGAACCTGAGCTGGAGCCCGTAGGAGAGCAGCCCGCCGCCCCTGATGGCGGCGACGGCCTCGAGATAGCGCGGGGCGTACGGCGCCAGGACCTCGTCCTGGCCAGGCCGCCAGAACGCGGAGCTCAGGGTGTAGGCGCTGTCGGTGCGCGGCAGCCGGCGCTCGACCATGGTCACCTGCCAGGCCTCCTCCTTGGCCTCCGCGAGCGGCTGGGCGGTGCGTACGGCCAGGGCGCTGACCCAGGACTCGGGATCCGGGTCGCGTGCCTCCAGGGCCGCGACCGCCTCGGCGTCGTAGTCGCCCAGCTCGGCGCGCCGGCCGAGCAGCCGCCAGGCGACCTGTACGTCCTCGGCCGCCCCGGCCTCGGCCAGGGCGACCTGCTCGGGCGTGGAGGCGTGCGAGGCGACGACGCGCAGCGCGGTGTCACGGTTGGCCGGGTCCTCGGCGAGGGTTGCCGCGGCGCCGGCGACCAGCGCGCGCTGCTCGGCCACCCGCTCCGGAGCGGTCCAGAGCTCGGCAGCGGTCACGGCCATGCCCAGGAACTCGCCGGTGACCTGCGGGTTCCGCTCGCGCTCGAGGACCGAGACGACCCGGGAGACGACCTCGGGGCCGCCGATCTCGCCACGGAACAGCGCCGACCACGCGCTGTTGACCGCGACCGCTCGCGCGACCGCGTCGGGCAGGATGCCGGCGTTGCGGCCGAGCCAGGCCTCGCTGGCCTCGTCGGAGCGCACCGCCGCGAAGGTCACGTCGGTCGCGTTCACCAGATGCGCGGCCGCGTCCGGGAGCGAGACCGCGACGGGCTCGCTCTCCACGGTGACCGGGGTGGTCGCGAGCAGGTCGCCGGCGTCGTCATAGGAGGCGATGTCGAGCCGGTGCGGACGCACGGTCCCGTCGGCGCTGGCCACCGACACCTTGCCGTCGGCGAGGGTGATCACGTCGGTGCCGGCGTGGTCGAGCCAGGCGGTGGTCCAGGCGGAGAGGTCCTTGCCCGCGGCGGCCCCGAAGGCGCCCATCAGGTCGTCGAGGACGGTGTTGCCGTAGGCATGCTCGGCGAAGTAGGCCTGCAGCCCGGCCAGGTAGGCCTCCTCGCCGATGTAGGCGTGCAGCTGCTGCAGCACCGCCTGACCCTTCATGTAGGTGATCGCGTCGAAGTTGGCCATCGCGACGTCCACGCTGGGCACCACCCCGCGGATCGGGTGGGTGGCGGCGGTCAGGTCGGTGTCGTAGGCCATCTTCTTCTCGGTCAGCGCGATCGCGGCCCACACGTCGGTGTAGTCGGGCAGCGCAGCCGATGCCCACACGGCCGCCCACGAGGCGAAGGCCTCGTTGAGCCACAGGTCGTCCCACCAGCGCATCGTGACCAGATCGCCGAACCACATGTGCGCCATCTCGTGCAGGATCACGTTGGTGCGCTCGGTGCGGTCGGCATGCGTCGGCGTCGTACGGAAGAGGAAGATGTCGCTGTGGGTGACCGCGCCCCAGTTCTCCATCGCGCCGCCCATGTCGGGCACGAAGATCTGGTCGTATCTGGTCTGCGGGAAGGGCATCGCGAACTTGGTCCCGAACCAGGCCAGGCCGTGCTCGGTGACGTCGAGGATCTCCTCGCGGTCCCGCTCCAGCTGGCTCGCCAGCGACTGACGGGCGTAGAGCCCCAGGTCGTAGCCGCCACGCTCGGCACGGACCTCGACGAACGGACCGGCGTTGACCACCACGACGTACGTCGACAGCGGGGGAGTGTCCTCGAAGACCCACGTCCTGGCGGCGGCCGACGCGTCCGAGACGTCGCGCGGCGCCGAGTTGGACAGCACGGTCCACTGCTCGGGCGCGGTCACGGTGAACGCGTGCACCGCCTTGAGGTCGGGCTGGTCGAAGCAGGCCCAGAGCCGGCGGGCGTCGTCGGGCTCGAAGGAGGTCCACACGTAGACGTTGCCGTCGGAGGGGTCCACGGTGCGCAGCACGCCCTCGGAGGAGGCGGTGTTGGACTGGGAGGCGCTGACGACGAGGGTGTTGGTCTCGGCGAGGTCCTCGAGCGGGATCCGTCCGGCGCTGACCGTGGCGAGGTCGAGGTCGGTGCCGTTGAGCGTGGCGGCCGACACCTCGGCCACGCAGTCGACGAACGTGCTCGAGCCGGGGGTGGCGGAAAACGTGATCGTGGAGACGCTGGAGAGCGTCTCGCCCTCCAGCAGACCGGTCATGTCGAGCGAGATGTCGTAGCGCTCCACGGTGATCGAGGCGGCACGTGCAGCGGCCTCCTCCTGGGTGAGTGAGGCAGGGGCGGCGGGGGAGATCGCAGACATGCGCCGAGGGTAGCCTCGGGCCATGACATCGGACGCACGAATTTCCGACTCGGCCATGCCGCTGGACCCGGGGCCCCTCACGGAGTGGGACGTACCGGAGAGCTGGCCGGTCGCCTCGAGCGAGGACCTCCACCGCGACGGCTGGGTGGTCGCGCTGCGCGCGGACCGGATCAACCGGCCCGGTCACGAGGGCGAGGAGCCGTTCCGGCGCCTCGTCGTGGAGCACCCCGGGGCGGCGGTCGTGCTGGCGCTCGACGAGGACGAGCGTGCCCTGGTCATCACCCAGTACCGCCACCCCGCAAAGCGCCGCTTCGTCGAGCTCCCGGCCGGCCTGATCGACTATCCCGGGGAGGATCCGCTCGACGTCGCCGTGCGCGAGCTGCGCGAGGAGGTGGCCCACGAGGCGGCCGAGTGGACGCCGCTGCTCTCGACCTACAGCTCGCCCGGGATCTCCGAGGAGATCCACCACTTCTTCCTCGCCCGCGGCCTGACCGAGACCGGTCGCGACGGCTTCGAGCTCGAGCACGAGGAGGCCGAGATGAGCATCCACTGGGTGCCCTTCGAGGAGCTCCTGGAGGCCGTTCTCGGCGGCCGGGCGACCGACGCGCCGGTCGTCCAGGCGGTGCTTGCGTACGCCGCCCTCAAGTCGCGTGGCAGAGTCTGATCAGGCGCCTGGTCGATGACCGAACGACGTGGTTTTGGTGACTTGCGCCACACGGGGTTAGACATGCCGCATCAGGCGGCGAACATCCGGCTGACCCACAACCCACGGACCACCACATTCAGGGCCACGAGATGAAGGCAGGACAATGAGAATCGGCGTACCCAAGGAAGTCAAGAACCACGAGTACCGGGTGGCGATCACCCCCTCGGGCGTCCACGAGCTGGTGGCCAACGGCCACGAGGTCTTCGTCGAGGCCGGCGCCGGCGTCGGCTCCTCCATCCCCGACGGCGAGTACGCCGCGGTCGGCGCCAAGATCCTCGGCGACGCCGACGAGACCTGGGGCAACGCCGACATGGTCCTGAAGGTCAAGGAGCCGATCGCGGAGGAGTACCACCGCCTGCGCGAGGGCCTGACCCTGTTCACCTACCTCCACCTGGCCGCCGACAAGCCGCTGACCGAGGAGCTGCTGGCGAAGAAGGTCACCGCGATCGCGTACGAGACCGTCGAGCTGCCGAACCGAGCGCTGCCGCTGCTCTACCCGATGTCCGAGGTCGCCGGCTGCCTGGCGCCCCAGGTCGGCGCCTACAACCTGATGAAGGCCCAGGGCGGCCGCGGCGTGCTGATGGGCGGTGTCGGCGGTGTCGCCAACGCCAAGGTCGTCATCATCGGCGCCGGTGTCTCCGGGCAGAACGCCGCCAACATCGCGCTGGGGATGGGTGCCGACGTCACCCTGCTCGACACCGACCTGGAGAAGCTGCGGATGTCGTTCTGGCGCTACTCCAACCAGGTCCACGGCCTGGCCTCCAACAAGCTCGTGCTCGAGGAGCAGGTGCTCCAGGCCGACCTCGTCATCGGCGCCGTGCTGATCCCCGGGGCGGCCGCGCCGAAGCTGGTCAGCAACGACCTGGTCTCGCGGATGAAGCCCGGTTCGGTGCTCGTCGACATCGCCATCGACCAGGGCGGCTGCTTCGAGGACTCCCACGCCACCACCCACGCCGACCCGACCTACCAGGTCCACAACTCGACGTTCTACTGCGTGGCCAACATGCCCGGCGCGGTCCCCAACACCTCGACCTACGCCCTCACCAACGCGACGATGCCCTACGCCGTCGCGGTGGCCAACAAGGGCTGGCAGCAGGCGCTGCGTGACGACGCCGCGCTCGCCAAGGGCCTCAACACCCACGCCGGTCAGCTGACCAACGCTCCCGTCGGCGAGGCCGTCGGGATCGACTCGGTCGCGCTGGAGACGGTTCTCGGCTGATCGCCTCAGGGGCCACAGGAGTCACAGCGCTCAGGTGTTTCCTGCACTTCTCGGGTGGTGCAATGCCCGAGAAGTGCAGGAATACCCGGTTAACCGGGTATTCCTACCCGTCGGCATCCACCACCCCTGGTTGGATGGACCCGTGACTGCCGCCCCGAACGCCTCGGCCTCCACGGCAGTGGAGCATGCGATGCGCACCTACCTCGACCATCTCACGGTCGAGCGAGGCCTCGCGGCGAACACGCTCTCGTCCTACCGGCGCGACCTGCGAAGGTACGCCGAGTTCCTGGCGCAGCACGACGTGGAAACACTCTCCGGTGTCTCGGAGGCGACGGTGTCGGGGTTCCTGGCACACCTGCGCGA